>JAENYP010000036.1 GCA_016841725.1 Thermincola carboxydiphila
TGGACGGTAAATATTACCATTCAGGTTAGGACTCTAAAATTATTATACGAGGAGGTATTTTAGTGGAACTTGCAAGACTCTCCTCAAAGGGACAAATAACTATACCTATCGAAATCCGCACAAAACTGAACCTTAAAGTAGGAGATAAAGTTTTGTTTCTGGAGGAAAACGGTAATATTGTTATAGCTAATTCCGCTCTGATCGCACTGAGGGAATTTCAGCAAGCTATGGCAGGAGAAGCAGAAAAACAGGGACTCCGTTCTGAAGAAAACATAAATCAACTGGTAAAAGAAATCAGATCCGAACTGTAGAATGAAAAATATGAAAATAATGATTGACACTAATGTGCTTGTTTTTGCCATCTTATATCCTGCCTCAATTCCCGGAAAAGCAGTAGCTAAAGTAATTAGTAATCACAAACTCGTTTTATGTTCTTTTATTATCGAAGAACTACATCGGATTTTATCCCGAAAATTCAAAGATAAAACAGTATACCTCGAAGAATTTTTAAGAAAAGTTGCTTTTGAATTAGTTGATACTCCTTTAGTAATAGATTCAACAAAATACCCTAATATTCGAGACAAAATGTATCTACCCATTCTGGTATCAGCTATAATGCGCGAGCAGACATGATTATAACTGGTGACAAAGATTTTAGTTGGGTTTAAAGATCGAAAGACCTGTTATGCTCACTCCGGCTCAATTTCTGGACATTATTTTATAAACCCCTTCCCACTATCTTACACACCCGAAACCTTGTCCTATATTGCTGTAAACTTACATTCTCCCCTTTTTGACTTTGACAAAACCTAGAGTAGTGATTTTTTCATTCTCCCTAACATTTTACCGGAAAAATTTATTCCGCGTTATCTTTCTATACTCTCTTAATATCCTAAATATCCACGATGGCAGAACAACTTCATTATAAGCCCCTGCCATGGCTCCATCAGGGGGCATAAAAACATAGCCTCCGTCAAAAATACATCCCATTTTTACTAATTGCCTGATCCCGAAGTGAGCAGGTCTGGCAAGGATGATCATAGATAAGTTACCCTCTTTTTCAATTATGCCTATCCTTGACAATTCTTTTAACACAGGCAAATTAGATAACATTATCCTCACCCCGGGTTAATTTTTTCCTAACCATCCTTATCATTTTACCTCAATTATAAACCCCCACTCCGCCAAATACCGTCGCGTACGTATTTTCGGTCCATAATTTCAACTATAATTTCCCAACATCGCCGCAATCTCTTCCATGATTTCCTGTCTTAATTCAGCAGGAGCCAAAACTTCAGCATGACTGCCAAAACTCATCACCCACCGCTTTACTTCATTTAGACCACTCACAGTCAAATGTAGGATTACCGACCCATCAGGCTGTTTATCTAACTTCTGGCTCTCATGCCAGCGCCGTTCCCTGACCCACCGGGCTGCGTCCTTGTCAAAAGCTATGGTCACTTCTCGGGGTTCGCTGCCCCGCTCCAAGTTAAGACTGTCACCGAGGTATTCTTCAATATTGAAATTCTCATCTCTTTTAAAATTCTGATCAGTCAATTTCAACTCATAAAACCTGTCCATGGCAAACATCCGGATTTCTTTCCTCAAGTGACAGAAACCAATGCAGTACCAGGCCCCTTGCTGAAAAAGCAGGTGATAAGGGCTAATGTGCCGCTTACTGTGGCTGTCGGAACTAACACTGTAATATTCGGCATATACAATTCTGTTAGCTCCGATAGCTCCCTGAAGGATTTGGTAATTACCCAGCAGTTTTTGCCCATCCCCCCTGGTATCCTCTACCGCAAAAGTAACGGTCTGTTCAATTTCATCATAATCAATTACTTCGTTTTCAGGAAAAAGCGCCTGTATTTTTGTATAAGCTGACCTAATTTCCTTTTCATAAGGATGCCCCTTGTATTTCGCCAGCAGTCTTTTCCCTAGAAAAACTGCCACCAGTTCCCCTTCCGTCATCCTGATTTTGGGTATGCTAAAGTTTTCATCGGCATAGTAATACCCCTTTTGACTATATGAGTAGACTATCGGGGCCCCCATAAAATCACGCATCGTTTCCAGATCACGTTCTACTGCCCTGGTACTCACCTCCAGTTCTTCTGCCAACCGAAGTACATTGGGATACGTGCGGGCTTTTATTGCCGCATGGATATGCTGCATTCTGGCAAAGGCATTTCTTCCTACCCCTGAGCGAAATTCCGGATTTGTTAACGACATAGTTTCACCCCCATAAAACAATCAGGAATATATTATTAATATATACATTCTTCGACAACCCTCCCATTTCCTTCCACAGCTGTGCAATCTTGATAATACTTACCAAAAACTGCTTTCCTTACAACAAAAAAAGCCCGCACTTGAATCAATGCGAACTTTACAAGTCTAATCCTATTTGAAGAACTGCATAAGTCTACCGGCTCCCCTGCTATAACCCTATTCAAACCGCAGCGCCTCAATAGGATTCATTTTGGCCGCCTTATTCGCGGGATACATGCCAAATACTACTCCTATAAAAAGGGAAAAACCGAAAGCCAGGGCCATTATCTTAAGGGAAACCACTGTTTCCATAGCCATTATAGAACCTAATAGATTTGCCCCGCCGGTTCCCAGAATAATCCCGATAATACCCCCGGAGCTGCTGACCACCAGGGCCTCAATAAGAAACTGGCGCAGGATGTCCTTCCTTTTGGCGCCAATAGCCTTGCGAATCCCGATTTCCCGGGTCCGTTCGGTGACAGATACCAGCATAATATTCATAATCCCAATACCTCCCACCAGAAGTGAGATTGCCGCAATACCGCCGAGCATTGCCGTCAGGGTCCCGGTTACCTCGTTGACGGTTGACAGCATTTCGGCCTGGTTAAAGACCCGGTAAGACTCTGCATCATTAGTCTTCCGGAATAAAATATTGTCAATCTGGGTCACCACCAGGTCAACCATTTCCGGGGATTCCGCCTGAACATATACGGAACGGATGCCTTTACTGTTCAGCAAGCGTTCTGCGGTTGTCAGGGGAATCAGCACCTTGTCATCATTGGAGCCCATGGATTCGGACCCTTTCTCCTCTAATAGTCCGACAACCTTAAAATTGGTACCGTTTATCTTTACCGTCTCCCCAACAGGATTCATATTGCCAAACAACTCTGTGGAGACCTCGGTTCCAAGTAAAACCACCTTCTGCCGCAGACTTACATCCATGGGCAGAATAAACCTTCCTGCCTGCACTTTATGGTTGCGCACTTCCTGATATTCTTCATTAACCCCTTCAAGGCCGGTGTCATATTTGTTGCTGCCATACTTGACCGACACGTTTCCATTAACTATAGGCGCAAGTCCCTGAATACCGGCCCGTTCCTTCCACCCTTGGACCTCATCGTAACTAAGAGTTGCCGAGGATTGATTACCCCGAATAGTGACACTTATTAAATTGGAACCCATCCCCTCTATCCTGTCGGTTACCGATTTGCTGGCGCCCTCGCCTATGGAAACCAGGACAATCACCGCAGCAACACCGATAATAACTCCCAGCATCGTCAGAAATGACCGCATTTTATTGGCCCTTATCCCCGCTATAGCCAGTTTAATAATCTGCCAGACTCCCATCAGGCAACCTCCTCATCCTTGACAATACAGCCATCCTGGATACTGATTATTCTCCGGGCCTGTCGCGCAATCTCCATATCATGGGTAATCAGGATAACTGTTTTCCCTTTTTCATTCAAGTCCCTGATTATCTCCATAACTTCAACTCCCGAGCGAGAGTCCAGGTTCCCTGTCGGTTCATCGGCAAGGATAACCGGCGGGTTTCCGGCCAAAGCCCGGGCGATGGCAACCCTTTGCTGCTGACCTCCTGACAGTTCGGTAGGTTTATGGTGCATCCGGTCAGACAGGCCAACCATATTTAATGCCGCAACGGAACTCTGCCTGCGTTCTGCGGTTTGCATTCCGCGGTAAATCAGAGGAAGTTCCACATTTTCCAGAGCTGTCAGCTTGGGCAGCAGGTTAAAGCTCTGGAATATGAACCCGATTTTTTTATTTCGGATTTCGGATAAATCATCTTCCTTTAACCTGCTCACTTCCCGTTCATCAAGCAGATACCGTCCCTCTGACGGCACATCAAGACAACCGATCATATTCATTAAAGTCGATTTCCCTGAACCGGAAGGTCCCATAATCGCAATCATTTCACCATTTTTTATTTCCAGGTTGACCTTGTCAAGGGCAGCAAGGGTTACCGAGCCTGTGTGGTAGAACTTGCTTATATCGACCAGTTTTATCATCATCTCTCATCCTTTCACACCAGGTTTTGGCTCACTTTATCAGCGCCGTCAACCGTCAATGTACGATAACCTGGGCTGGCCTGCTGCCGCCTCCACCCATCATGCCCCCGCCGAACATGCTCCTGCCCCCGGCTGCATCAGTGCTTCTGGCTACATTAGGAATGATTACTACGTCTCCCTCTTGAAGGCCTGAGGTAATTTCTATCATGGTTTCATTATATAATCCTGTGTCCACAGGCCTCATATTGCCCTGTTGGCTGCCGCCAGTTACTCTGCCGGCATTGCCGGCTGCACCGGTTTCGGCACCTGCACTCCTACCGGTGCTTGCATCTTCACTCCTACCGGTACCGGCAGCATCGCCGGCGTCCGGTCTGCTTGTATTACCAGCGCTTCCTCCTGCATTCTTAGCAGTGGCCATAATCACAAATTTTCGTCCCTGTCTCTCCTGAACAGCCTCGATGGGCAGCAGGAGTACTTGTTCTTTGGCGGCAACCAGGATCTCAACATTTGCCGTCATATTCTCCTTAAGTCCCTTGGGCTGATCTATAGTTACGGTTACATCGAAACTGGCCACACCGTTTTGTTCTGTCCCCTTGGTGGCAATTTCGGCCACAGTACCATGAAAAGTCTCATCAGGAAGAGCATCAGCGGTTATCGTCGCCTCCTGCCCTGCCTTTACCTTACCGATATCCACTTCATCCACGGGAACAGTTACCGTCATCCCGGCGCCTGTTACCGTTGCCAGAAGCTGACCCATAGAAACCTCATCACCCACCTGCCAGTAATCCTGCCCTATTGTTCCCGACGAACTACTGTTGGAACTGCTGCCGGTCCCTTCTGAATCAAGCTGTGCCAGACCCAGGTCAACCACCCCGTCAAGAGGGGCATATACCTTACAGTCTGCCAGCTTGGTTCTCAGAACCTCCAGGCTCAGTCTGGCCTGTTCAAGCCTGATCTGCTGTGAAGTCACCTGCTTATCTGTACTCTCACTGCTTATGTAAGAGAGCTTCTGTCCTTTTTTTACATATACCTTTTCATCTACGTAAAGTTCCTGAACAGTCCCTGAAACCCCTGCTCGCACAGAAACAGTCTCAGCCCATTCAAGCGCTCCCATTTGATAACCCGACTCCTGTCCGCTATTAGTGTAAATCAATGCCTGGGCTTCCAGCCCCGGAGCCAGTGTCCCCGGGTTATTCACCTCAATCGTAATGTCATAAAGCTTTGCACCATCGGTACCCGCAGTTCCACCATAGTCAACTTCCCTAACCCTGCCCTCAATGGTCCACATCAAGGCCGGAATCGTCACATCAACTTTCTGCCCCCGTTTTATATTGTTCAGCTGGGCGCTGTTTACCGGAACTTTATAAATGAGTTTAGAAGTATCGGTAATAACTATAATTACGGACCCCTTCTGCACATCCTGTCCTTTTTCAGCTTCAATAGCAGTAACCTGACCACTGATAGGCGCTGTAACATTCTGCTCCCTGCTGTCATCAATACTGCTGCGATAGTCAAGCTCTACCTGTCGAAAATCCAGTTCAGACCTCGCTAAATCGCTGCGGAGGCTGTCATTGTTCAATTCAAACAACAGGTCACCCTTTTTCACCTGCTGCCCGTTCTTAAAATTAATACCGGTAATTGTTCCACTTACCTTTGGAGTTACCTTGGCTGACCTGGTCGGCTTTATTGAGCCGGTCCCTGATACCGTAACTTCAATTGCGCCTTTCTTCACCGGCATGGTTGCCGCCTGAACAGCAGCGGTCTCCTCACTGCCAAAAAAACGCAGCCCCAGGTATCCTGCCAAAGCAATGCCGCAACTGATTCCTATTACTAATTTCCACTTGAGTTTAATCAAATTTAACATTTTCGTCAACACCGTGTAACTTCCCTCCCCGAAAATAATATTTCATGATGCCCTGTCAGGCAGTATCCACTTCAAACCAAAATACCACTCCCTCATCCCTGTTGGCCACACCAAAACTATTATTGTGCAGTTCCATAATCGCCTTCACAACCGAAAGCCCGAGACCTGTACCTCCATACGCACGGGTTCTGGCTTTATCAACCTTGTAAAAACTGCTCCAGACTTTGTCAAGGGCTTCTTCCGGAATAGGTCTTCCTGAATTAAATACCGATACCCTGACTTTATCACCATGACCCGCAGCCGATACCCTGATTATCCCTGATTCATCGATATGGTTGATAGCATTGTTGAGGTAATTTACCAGAACCTGTTCTATTCTTACCTTATCCGCATTTACCACCATTCTGCCGCTATTATCAACTTCTATATTAATTCCTTTCTCCTGCAGGACCGGCTGGTGTTTTTCCAGCACACGGTCCACCAGCAAAGAAATATCAAAATCGCATTTTTCCAGCTTAAAATATCCTGACTCTATCTGGGATAAATCCAGCAGGTCTTTAACCAGGGTATTCATTTTGCCTGTTTCATCCATAATAACATCACAATAAAAATTCCGGTTTTCCTCATCCTCATTGACATTAAGCTTAAGGCCTTCCGCATAGCCCTGAATAAGGGCTATGGGAGTTTTCAATTCGTGAGACACACTGGAGATAAAGTCCTTCCTCATCTTGTCAATCATGCGTTCCCGCTCAATATCTTCCCTCAGTTTATCATTGGCTTCCTGTAATTCGGAAATTGCTTTATCCAACTGGTCGGAAAGAGAGTTTATACTATGTCCCAACTGCCCTATCTCGTCATCTGACTTAACAGGATACTTCGTACTGAAATCAAGAGCCGACATCCTCCGGGCAATATCACTCAGGTCCAGAATTGGCCTGGTAAACCTCCCGGCAAACAAATATACGGCAATTCCTCCCAGAATTGCTGTCACAATCCCGGTTAACAGCAGGAACCTGTTGGCAATGCCAACACTTTCGTTGATAGCTGCAATAGGGGTGCTCAGGACCAGAAACTCCCGGTTATTTATCCTGGAGGCCAAAACAAGGAATTTTGTTTCCAGACGCGGGTCAGTAATCACATTGGTAAAGTAGTCTCCCACAGCCAGGTCCTGTAGGTCATTCTGGACAGGGTTTACCAGGGGCAGGCGGTCTCCCGGAATTCTTCTGCGGGCATCAATTATCCTTATTGTCGAATTATACTTAAGCTCATAAAAGTCAGACCCGATAATATAGATATTCAACCCTTTATTACTCTCCAGGTTCTCCAGCTCAAGAGAAATGTTTGCGGGATCGCCCTTGTATATTTCTGCAATCCTGTCTCTGCTCTCCAGAAGAACTACCCTCTTATGCCATACATAAAATTTCCCCAGGAACAGTGAGTTCACCAGCAGTGTTGCAGCCACGAAAAATATTATCAGGGAGGTTACGCTCAAAAACAGCCTGGTCCTTACAGACACTTTCATTTCCTCACCTCAAATCGGTAACCCAACCCCCTGACAGTCTGAATAAGGTCGTTTTTGGAACCCAATTTCAGCCGCAGCTTCTTGATATGGGTATCGACTGTCCTGGCATCTCCATAATAGTCGTAATCCCAAACTGCATTCAATATCTGGTCCCTGCTTAGGGCTCTCCCCGCATTTTCAGTTATGTAAAGCAGCAGCTCAAATTCTTTGGGACTCATTTCTACTTTTGTCCCATCTATATATACACGTCTTCCTTTCGTGTCAATCTCCAGTCCGTCAAACTCCTTGACATCCTTATCGTCATCTTCCACCCGGCGCAGCAGGGCATTTACCCTGGCAGACAGTATCTTCAGACTGAAAGGTTTGGAAATATACTCATCTGCTCCCAGGTCAAATCCGAACAGTTCATCAGACTCTTGACCCCTTGCAGTCAGCATAATGATTGGGACGCGAGACAGCCTCCTGATTTCCCGGCAAACTGTCCATCCGTCATATCCGGGCATCATTACATCCAGAACAACCAAATCGATGTCAGGATTATCATTAAAGCGTTCCAGGGCCTGAATCCCATCTACAGCTTCGATTATTACTGCCCCGTCTTTTTTTAGAAAATCGCCGACCAGCCTTCTCATCCTGTCCTCATCATCAGCAATCAGTATTTTCCTAACACCCATGTTTTCCACTCCTGGTGAAGACTCATCTTAATAATTTAGTTTAACTTATATTTGTGTCCATTTTGTGAACAAACCCTAAAGATGGAGGGACATTATTTATCATCATATTTTGGCGATACATTATGAGAGTGACAGATATAAATATCTGCCACTCCTGCAGCTTTGCAGCCAAACTAAAACGCCCTTAGAATTGCCGGTTACATGCTGCCTCTGTAACCTTTGCCACGCGGCAGTATCTCTTTGATAGCATCAGCCTGCTCCTGGGTGATAACACCATCTGTAACCAGCTGATTTAATGGATTAATCTTCTCTTTGTTATCAATCAAATATTCGCGGCGCTCTTCAGGGGTCATGTCCTTTGTTTTCTCAAACAGGGCCTCATGGTTTTTCCGGATTTCATCAAACCGGTTAACAACCATGTCGGCCTGTTTCTGTGTTATAGCGCCCTTTTCCACGATAGCCTTCAAACCGTCCTGCATATCCTGATGCTGTTTTGCAACTACGGCTTCCTTCATGGCGGTTCTGATGGCATCAACCTGTTCCTGAGTGATTATTTTGTTTTCAACCAGCTGTGTGAACAGGTCCTGTCTTACTGTAGGTCTTACTGCCGAATCATCTTTTTTGCGTTCTTCCCATAGGGCCTTGCGTTCTTCAGGAGTGAGTTTCTTTATTTCTTCAAACTGTGCCTGCCTTTCAGCATCTGTCTTCTCAATAAATGCCGTTATTTCATCTGCTTTGCCCTGGTCAATTGTCCCCTGTTTTACCATTTGTTCCAGAACTGCCTGTAACTCTTCCCGCCTGTCCCCAATATAAAGGCGTTTGCCCTGGAAAATACCTTTCTTCCCTTGCATCATTTTTCCTGCAAAATGTTCACCTATAGATGTTTGTTCCTTGGTACTACCGGTATCATCGGCAAAAGCCATCCCGCCTGAGAGAAGCATTCCGCCAACTACGACCCCGGCTAACCCTCTCTTTAAGGTTTTCTTGTACTTCATTGTGATTCTCCTCCCATTATTTTTTTGGTCTACGGGACTTAGTATACGCAATGTTTATGTCCATATTGTGAACACTAGGTGAAAGTTTGTGAATACTTACGGTCATGTTCAAAAATTTTTTACCTAAAAATCGGGTAGGAGGCCACTCATTATTTGAGTAGCCGACCTCCCACACCACCG
>JAENYP010000037.1 GCA_016841725.1 Thermincola carboxydiphila
TCTGATTCGGGTTTGAGCTTTTTTGCGCCTAACTTCGGATAATTTGCTAGACATTAGTAGCGCATCAAACTAACAAAAAAGGGCAACCTTAAAAAAGCGGTCGCCCCCCATACCTAAAAAGCTATAAAATTTCCCAGCTACATAATATTATAATTTATTTTGAGCTATTTTGTCTATATTTGCCATTAAATGATCTCGTCAACTTCTTATAGGATATTCGTACAACAACCATTTTGAAAATGGCTAAAACACATCCTGTGTTTTTCGTACCCATTAATATTTATATTCAAGTTTCTTTTATCCATCGTGCTCCATCACCATGTAGGTATATCTGTTCAATTTCATCTCTCCTAAGCGTTTTACAGCTTAAAGATGTAAATGCTAATCTAAAAGTGTACCAATGGGGGTTTTTAATCCATTAAGCTTTCTCACTTTTTCATCACCGTCTGCCTGCTGATTTCTCCGCCACTCACATGCCAGATGCTTTCACCGTATGTCGATTCACCAGCTTGCTGTATCACATAGTGCCCAATTTTGGGTATCTGGCAGCCAGGGTAAAATCCCTGGCTTACTTATGAACAGACCTAACAGAGAACAATTTAACCCCTTAGCTGCTAGGGAAAAAGAGAGGAGGAGCCATTCTACAGTATGGCTCCTCCTCTCTTTTTCCCCTAAAACATTGCCTTGCTGTTTTTCTTCTGAAGATACCCTGAACAAGCTTTTCTAAGCAGAATGTTCGTAGTCAAGGAAAGCGGTATACCTTTTTCCGATGCCTGGCGCTCAATGAATTTATAAAGGTCTTCGTCAAGGTGAATGCTAACCTTCACCTTCTTATTTTGCTTGAGCCTGTTAAGGGTTTTCCGTTTTCTCTGAGGCCTATCTTTTAGGGTGTCGTTAATACCTTCATTGTCCATTCTATCCCTCCTCTCGTAATATCCTTACCTTAATCAAAGATCTTCCGGAAAGTCAAATTTTTTTGAATACCTTGTGTATCCTATCAGTTCTGCACTTCAAAAATGTTATTGTAAGCATAAAGCCCTGAAGGACTCTTTAGACTGCTCCACACGAAAACAAAACAAACCTCCTCAAACTGCTTCTAACCGACTAAGGCCATTAGACACCTCTTTAGGCATTGCGCAACAGAGTCAGACGAAATACTAAAACTATCAGATTGGCAAAGTCAGTAAACTCTCTGGGGATATATGAATAAGTTACATCTATACGATTATGGCCCAATAATCTGCTCACTGCACGACGTGCCTGCCTATCTGTTAACCCCGACATTCTTAATCTTAGGTACTCAGAAATAGCATAGTGGTGTCTGAAACCGTGAGTCCCCTTTTCAGCAATTCCCAATCTCTGGCAGACGGTTTTGACATGTCTTTCGACCTTCCTTATCCTCTCACTAAATATTCTTCTGTTGGCTGGCAGGTTTTGTCTCTCCATAACAGCCCGAAACTTCTTCAATATGTTTGGCGGAACGGGAAGTTGTCTAACACGCCCTCCTTTACCTTTTACTGCTAACATTCCTTGCCTGAAGTCTATATCACGAACTCTGATTTTAACGACTTCGTGGATTCGCAATCCCATAGTGTCCTGGGTTTCCAGCAATAACCCCATCTGATAGTTATCTTTTCGGACCGCTCCAATGATTCTATCTGCATCTTCCCGACTATAAGCGCCTCTATTCTTTCGGGCTTTTCTTTCTCTTATAGGCAGAGTAAGGTTTTTCGGCACGATTTCAACGGTTCGCTGAAATCGGACTTTCACCCCGGTTTCCAACTTCCTGAGAGCACTTCGCACTGTCTGAAGAGTCCAGGGACTTTTCCCCTCTGCTTTAAGCTTTTCAAAGTATTTTTCGGTAATTTCCGGCTTCAGATCAACTAATTTCTTCACCCCGTGCTCTGCCTTTGCCCATTTTGCAAAAGTGCAGCATAAATTCATATAAGTTTTCATTGTCTTGTGGCTGTATATACCGTCAAGATATTCTCCATTATGTTCAATTTTCGCTTCATGCTTCGACTGGCCATAGGCTTCCAATGACTTCAGGCATAATTCCACCTGGCGGGTCGGACTTGGTACTGACTTTTTCCCCATGCTGACCACCTCCTCGCACCGCTTCAAGAAGAGTTCAAGTGATTTACTCTTCTTGAAGCGGTGCGAAAAGGTGAATACCCTCCCACGACTAACCGTCCCACTTCGTGGTCCGTTTAGTCGCAGGCAATTGCTTTTTTAAAAACGCGGCTGAACTTCTGGCTTAATCGTTAGTTAAACAATCAAGACGCATCCCATTGGGGACACGAAACGCTATCTGTCCAAGGTTTGCTGCATTTCATTCGTGATCCAGTACATTATTAAACATAATTACCTGCATCGTTGTTCTGCTGTAAATTTTGGACAGAGTAAAAACTCCTTCATTTTCTATAATATCGGGTGCTTGACTGCTGATATAATTAGACTCATGCTACTGCTGCATTTTGTGCAATACTCCTTCTTTGACCCTAAACAGATGCACAAAAACAATAAAACATCATTTTCGATTTTTTCAAGTAAAAAAAGTTGCACCAAATAAGAAGAACCAGGATTTCAGTCCCGGCTACCTAATTAAAATCGTGGTGATGTAGTTCATGTAAATTTAGGTTCTAATATCCGAATGGATTTGGAAGAAAACATTATGCTATTGTTCTTAGGGATTGTCCTCAATGAGCAGACAGAGTTCTTGTATTGCCAATTAGCCAAGAACCCAACTATTTTAGCTAGAATATCTACCAAAATAGTCCAAAATATTGCCGTTAGGCCAATTGACAACATTAATTCTGACTGATATAGTAAAAGCATCTAATATGGGAGTTAAAACTCCCAGGTCTTCTGACCTAATCTAATATGGAAAAACTCCAGGGAAATCTGGAGTTTTTCGTTTTGTAATAAAACAACCAAATTAATGGTGGTTTTTTGTGCATTTTTTACACTTTTTCTGGTGCGATTTGGGCTTTAAGCACCTCAAAACGGAACCCAATAACCAAATAGTGCAACTTCTTTTACAGATTTTATTTCAAAAGGTATTCCCCTTACAAAGCCTGTCATTACCCACATCACACATCCCATTTCTTCTTAGTCATTTTTAAGAAATATTGACACCTTAAAGCGGGATGTTATAATTTAACCAAGGTAGCACCCTTCTAACAAAATTAATGCTATTCTAAATGATTTCATGGGCGAAGAAAGACGGGGTTTTTAATGTTCAGTAAATTTATGGAAGAATACTGTGAGCACCTAACAGATATTAAGGGTTTATCGAACTTGATAGCCGAAGCCAAGTTCAACTACAGGGTACAAAAATTACTTGTTCCATATATCGCTAAGGACAAGCAGACATTTCAGGAGATGTATCACCTGGCTGCCAAAGACGCTTTCGCAAAAAAACTTCTAACTCACTGTGCGCAAGTTTTGCATGATGTAATGTTGGGAAAAGCACATGATAGAAATGATATGAAAGAGTTGGCTCTGCATCTTAACAATGTTACACATTTTTTGGACCAACCTCGTCCCGAAGGCCCCATGGAACCGTGGGAATTGGCCGGATATACCGATGTATTAAATAGGTACCTCCTTGAAATCAAGACTAAGGAAATAGAACAAGACCCAGAAATGTCAGATCAATTATCAAAATCAATAAAAGAACTTGATATCAACACCGAAATATAAAACAGTCACTTGGAGGAAAGCGACTGTTTTATTATGTAGGGGAGGGAACTTTGAGTTCCCTCATTTGAGACTTTTACTTCTTAATTATACTCCATTTAAGTGCGGTTTTCGTTATTCCTTCAACATCAACGTCCTGAAAACTGGGGATGAACTCTACTTCGATCTCATGACATCCGCTGCCCCAGTTTCTTTAATAATTTGGGCAATTGACCCTGCAACTGCGGACGGAGTTGTTGAGGAACTCACCCTCACTTCTTTGTTTTGCATATCATCATTCCTCCTTTTTTATTATATAGAATTCCCTCTAGAATACCGGGCCATCTTTTCGAAAAGCCCGAAGTGTAGCGGCCGCTACAAGAACATTTAAACAAAAGAAAAAAACAGAAATCAACTATTTTTTTAAATTTATACAACAATCTTTTAGTATTCTTAAACAAAGTGTCAAACGACTAATATACCCGTCCTTAAATTGCTATGCTAAAGCAAAAATAAAAACCACCCTGACGCACAGGATGACTGCTTGGTGCAATACGCTTATTTTTTTGACCTAATAACGATATAACTACACATGAACAGAATAGATAGCAGCAATGATCCTCAAAACCTTTAACTATCACTGCCCAAAGACTCTTATGAAAGATCTGAATTACCTTAAATAAGACAGAAAACTATTAAACAAAAGTGAAAAATAATATAAACTTGGCCAATTAAAAAAAGTCGCTGGAGGAGAGCGACTTTTTTTATTGCTTATTATGCTTATGTAGGGGTGGGGGAATATTCGTATTCCCCCACGAAGCAATCACCTTTTTGCGGGAATTTTCCCCCGCTAGGCAATCGCCTTTTTCTTCCTAATAAGTGTCCATTTCAGTGCAGTTTTGGTTTCACCGGCAATATCGACATCAACGAAACTGGGAATATATTCAACATCTATATCATTGGTTGCCAGGAATCCTCTTACAATGGCCAGACTCTTGGCACAGTTACTAACTGCCAATACCCCGATTGCAATGACATCAACAGATCCCATTTCTTTGACTATTACGGCAATAGAACCCGCCACGGATGATGGACTGCTTTTGGAACTTACCTTCACCAGTTTTCTATTCATAGAATAAATCCTCCTTCATTTTGTTTATAATTTACCCTAGAATTTAAGACACCTTGTAAACAATATATTCCCCCTTCTTTATCTATTTTTCTAGAGCAAATACAGGTTACCGGGCCTTACTTACGATTGTCAAGTTAATTTGTAATAAATTTATCATTATTTGTTTTTCATGAACCCAGAAGGTAACCGGCCCCTGTTCCAATAAAGAATACAAAACCTTTCTCTGAAAAATCAAGTGTTTTTTTTAAAACATTGATAAAATTTTTTGATTTATTTTGCTAAAAATACTTGAAAATTTAAAATATCTTGTTCTAAAGTAATTTTCATCATGATTATTCCTTTTACCGACCGAATTGGAATGTCATAAAATTTAAAGAGCAATTAAGGAGGCTGATATTATGCCCAACAATAGCAACCAAACCCTAAAGGAACTTCCTCAGATTCTGACCGTACCCGATATAGCAAAATACCTGCGCATTAGCCGTTCTTTGGCATATGAACTGGCACATCATAAAGACTTCCCAAGTATAGTGATTAACAGAACCATCCGAATTTCAAAAGATGCCTTTCTGGAATGGATTAACGAGCAAAAAGCAGGAAAACCCAATAATGCCGGAGAATATTCCTATATTCCCGGCCGGGGAGTCGAAAGGAGGATGTAATGTGCCGGGAAAAGGTAAAAATAATATTATCCCAAGAGGAACAAACCGCTGGCTTATCCGTTACGAACTTCCCAGAGATCCCCAAACGGGAAAACGCCGCCAGAAAGCATTAACAGTAAAAGGCACAAAAAAAGATGCCGAAAGGAAGTTGCGTGAGAAGTTACAGGAAGTCGACAACGGGAATTTTGTGGTTCCTTCATCAATAACAATAGAACAATATATGCTAAATTGGCTGGATAAATATGAAGTCAACTATCCGGTAGCCAAGACACATAAGACTGCACAGTCACTTTTAACAAACCATGTCATAAATGAACTTGGAGCCATGAGACTGTCAGACCTGCAGACGTATCACATCAATACCCTGTTCACCTATTTAGGTAAAAGAAAAAACAATGGTGGCAAAGGGCTTTCGTCAAGAACCAGGCGATATATATACTGGCTGTTCAGAAAGGCATTGGATGAGGCTGTCGACATAAATCTGATAAGTAATAATCCAATTCTAAAGGTAAAACAGCCAAGGCTTCGCCAGCGTGAGGTCAAGCCTCTGTTAGACGAAGAGCGTAACCGTTTCTTGGAAGCCATCAAAGACAATAGGTTTGAGAACCTGTTCATCGTTGCACTGGGGACAGGGGTAAGATTCCAGGAACTCCTGAATCTAACCTGGTCACAGATTAGTTTTGAAGAAAGATCTATCGTCATAGTAAACCTTAGGGATGACGATGAAGAAAATGACTTATTCGAAACCGATGGTAAAAGAGAAAGTTCTAAAAGAACCATCCCTATGTTTCCCGCAGTGTATAAAGCCCTAAAGGCCCAAAAAGCAATACAGGCAAAAGAAAAATTGCTTGCAGGTTCCTTATGGGAAGACAATAACTTGGTTTTCGCCAATAACTTAGGGAAGGCTCTGAATCAGAGTAATGTTCGAAACAGATACTTTAAGTCTGCCCTAGAAAAAGCAGGTCTCCCCATCAATACCCACTTCCATGCTTTACGGCACACCTTCGTAACAACATTAATCCGTAAAGGTGAGGATTTGCGGAAGGTGAGTTATCTTGTTGGGCATAAAACACCCGAATTTACCTTTAAAAAATACCACCATTATCTTCCGACCAAAATTGAAACTGCTGAATCAGAAAGAATGAATAACCATTTGTTCGGGTAAAACCCATTATGTGAACAAAATGTGAACTAACGAAGTTTTCACAGAAAAAGAAAAAACGGCAAGAGTCTTAAGACTCTTGCCGCTGTAAGGTTGAAGTTGGTGGAGACAAGCGGGATCGAACCGCTGACCTCTTGAATGCCATTCAAGCGCTCTCCCAGCTGAGCTATGCCCCCACATATTAGCTTGTTTCTTTAACGCATTTATTATTTTAACAAGAAACCAGTGTCTTGTCAAAAGCTTTTTGCAGTTTTTTCAGAAATCTTTGTGGCAAATTTACCTGTTTTCCCCTCTTGCCTTTACTACCGCCAGTCTTGGCCTGAGCACTACAAAATAAATTGCCAGGGCCAGTAAGGCAAACAATGTGGAAATCCCGTACATTAGCGAGTAACCGACCCACTCCGAGATAGCCCCCAGAATAACAGCTCCCAGGCCAATTCCCAGGTCCATTGCCGAGAAAAACGTGGCATTGGCTGCTCCCCTTCGTTCCGGGGGCGCCAGGGAGATTACCAGGGCATTAAGCACAGGCTGTACCGCTCCAAAACCCAGGCCATAGAGGACAGCCGCCAGTAAAAAAACTGTCATGGAAGATGCCTGCATAAGTGTTAACAATGCTGCCGCAATAGCCAGAGTTCCCGGAACCAGAAGCAGTCCCGCTCCATACTTGTCGGCCATTTTTCCCATTACAGGCCTGCCGAAAAGTAGTACCAAGGCATATACCGTAAAGAAAGGACCAATGTTTTCAATTCCTCTGAAATCTGCATAGGGCTTCAAAAAAGTCACAATTCCCCCATAACTCAAGGCAGTAAAAAACAGGACCAGTGAAGGGGCAATGGCACTCTTTTCAATAATCACACCTTTTGGTTTCGTCCCACCGGTCTTTTGGGTGCTGCTATCACTTGCTTTACCGTTCATACCTTCATAATTGATAAAAAGGGCGATTACCAGCCCAGCGGCGGCAAAGAGCACAGAAATTAAAAACAGCCGTTGAAAAGAGTAGTGGGCGATTATTCCCAGCCCCAATGCCGGGCCAACTGACATAGCTATAGTTGAAGAAATCCCATAATATCCCATGCCTTCTCCACGCCTGACAGCCGGAATAACATCAGACGCCACTGTTCCGGCAGCAGTTGTGGTTGCCCCCCAGCCCAGCCCGTGCACCATCCTCAGGGCAAGGAGCACCCAAACCAGATAAGCCCAGGTGTAGCTGGCAGCCGAAACAAGAAAAATGATGATACCGAAAATCAGGACCGCCTTTCTTCCCTTGCTGTCCAGGAGATTGCCGGAAAACGGCCGCACCAGGACAGCGGCAAAGGTGAACAGACCCACAATCAGCCCGGCAACAGTTTCACTGCCCCCTATAGATTTGGCATAAACCGGCAGGGTTGGCAGCAAGATATACATTGAAGTAAACATAAGAAATTGGACTAAAATCACCAGGATAAAGGGCTTGGTCCAGATTTGTGCCCTGACCGCAGATTTGTCGTTGTGCAAAATCCATCACTCCAATAATTGTATTTCAGCAGCTGAATTAAAACGCAAAAGCGCCCCCAAGGGCGCTTCTTATGTAATTCTATTGGTCGAGGGGAATACTTCCACCAGGGCTATGTGGATTGGGTGATCCGTAAACTGCGCCATTTACTCCACCCATTCCACCTGCCTCAGCTCCATGACCCTCCGTGCCTCCCATGCCCAGGCTGGTAATTTTCCAGTCATTCTGGTCTTTTTCCATGGTAATCATCATGTTAATCTCAGGCATGCTGGAGATACCCGTTTCAAATTTAACCGGAACATTGGCAGCTTTACCCACAACTTCACCCTTTTGTACAGTGAAGTTTTTAAACATCATGCCATTGCTTTTCTTCTCTTCTACATACTCCTCTTTACTCTTGGACCAGTCCTTGAGGTATCCATAGGCCACATCAGGCTTGCCATCCTGAAGGGCCTGATAATAAGCCTGTGCTACCCCCTCGGGGGAATCCGGGGAAAATGCGTTCTTATCACCGCCGCATCCCGCAGCCAGAAGCACGAGCATCCCCAAACATAAAAGCAGAATCTTTCTCAAACAATATCCCTCCTCGTATAATAATTTTAGAGTCCTAACCTGAATGGTAATATTTACCGTC
>JAENYP010000018.1 GCA_016841725.1 Thermincola carboxydiphila
CACGGTGGTGTGGGAGGTCGGCTACTCAAATAATGAGTGGCCTCCTACCCGATTAGGCTTGATCTAAGCAAGCCTCCTCATGGAAACCGTAAGCGTCAGTCAGACAGTGCTGCCGGTTTTTATTGGTTTGCCTTATCGACATTCCAAAGAATCCCGGTGTTTTTCAAAAGTTAAAAATGTTGTATACTGAAACATAAGAAGAGGAGGCGGTTAGATTGCGGTTTACTATGGAAACAGATGAGTTTGCACTTCAACAGGTTGATGCACTGCTTTATGAAGTGTTGTGGGAACCTTACGGAATGCCCAATGTCCGCCATCAGTTCGACAAGGGAGAGGCTGAAATTATTTTTGCGGCAAAGGACGGGATTACTGTTGCCGGCGCCTTTGTGCTGATAGTATACAAAGATAAAAGTGCAGAGCTGCGGCATGCTGCTGTGCTCCCGGAGTACCAGGGACAAAAAACCGGCAGAGGGCTGTGGAATGAAGTGCTTGAATATATTAAGGCTGAATCAATAAACTCAATATATGTCTATGCCCGCAATACCGCCATAGGGTTCTGGGAAAAGATAGGGTTCCGGGTGGAAACGGACTGGATTGACCATGATTTTTTTGCCAACCATGGGATTAGGTTCAAAGTAATGATGTTTGATATAAAGTAAATTTCGCATTCCACGATTACATATAATACAGATATGGAGGGGGCAGTTCAGGGTGTTTTTCAGTTCATTTAAGAAGAAAACAGTAAAGGAACTCAGAAAAAACCAATGCCTGACAGCCAGGGAACTGGCAGCCAAAGTAAAAGTCGATACTGTGAAAATACTTAAGATTGATAATATGAAACTGAAGGAGGTCCCTGAACCGCTGCAGTCGGCAATTACCCCGGTGCTGCGGGGGGACTATACTGATAAGATACCGTGGCTGTAATAGTTGGCTCCGGAAAATGACCGATAATGGAATATGGTGAGCTATTGCACGGTCATTACCAGAGCCAACAGTGCAGGAAAAAGTAAAAATTCCAAAGCGTAAAACTTGGAGAAATGCAGGAGAAAAATGCAGGAGAAATGCAGGGTCACTGACGAATTTTTTAGTAAGTACATAAAAATGCGAATGCAGGAAAAGATAGAGTGGTAAAAATTACATGTTTGGGGGATATTATGGTAAACAGAGACAGGATTTTGGATGAGTTTATCAGGCTGGTTAAAATAGACTCACCTACCATGTACGAGCGGGAAATAGCCGATTACCTGAAGGGGAAATTGAAAGATAGCGGACTTGAAGTCTATGAGGACAAGGCGGGAGATGCCATCGGAACCGAGTGGGGAAACCCAGCCGGAAACCTGATAGCATCCCTTAAGGGTACGGTTCCTGAGGCGCCGGTTATTCTGCTGTGTACACATATGGACACCGTTGAACCGGGGCGGGGGGTAAATCCCATCATCAGGGACGGCGCAGTTTATTCTGACGGCACCACCATACTTGGCTCTGATGATAAGGCAGGGATAGCTGCCATCCTGGAAGCTATTCAGGTATTGAAAGAACAGGGCGTGCCTCACGGGGACATCGAAGTTGTATTTACAGTTGCTGAGGAAGGCGGCCTGAAAGGTGCAAAAAACCTGGAATTCAAGAGACTGAGGTCTCAATTTGCCTATGTCCTTGATTGTGACGGTGCAGCCGGAACTATAATTACCAGGGCGCCTGCCCAGTACCGGATTAAGTCCAGTATCATAGGAAAGGCAGCACATGCCGGAATAAGCCCTGAAGACGGTATCAATGCAATCTATATCGCCTCCAAGGCCATATCACAGATGCAGCTGGGGAGGATTGATGATGAAACAACTGCAAATATTGGTGTAATCTCAGGCGGGAAGGCCACCAACATCATTCCCGACCTGGTCAACATCGAAGGTGAGACCAGGAGCATCGATACGGAAAAGCTGGAAAAACAAACAGACCTAATAGTTGAAATCCTGGAGGCAACAGCAAGGGAATTCGGAGCTCAGGTAAAAGTGGAAAAAGATTTTCTGTACCCCAGGCTTAAGCTTGAGGAAACAGATATAGCTGTTCTTATCGCCATGGAGGCTGCTGCAGCTATTGGTCAGAAGCCTGTGCTGGTGAGCACGGGAGGTGGCAGTGATGCCAATATTCTCAATGGGTATGGTATTCCTACAGTTAATCTTGGGATAGGCATGTCTAAAGTGCATTCAACTGAGGAGTTTATCACAATTGACAATCTGGTGCTGAATGCACAATACCTTGTGGAGATTATCAAAAATACGGCCGAAAGAAAGGCATAACCGGAGCACCTATAACCGGAAAAAACAGTAAGGCACTGAAAGCGGGTGAAAAGTTGATCAGAATCCGCCAGGGGAAGGTAACCGAGATTGTTGAACGCAAGCGTGGAGTTACCGAAATAAGAGTTGCAATTCCAATTGAAGGGGAAAACCAAGGTGAAAGCCAAGGTGAAAACCAAGGTGAAACAGCAAAGGCGATTAACTATGACTTTATGACAGGACCTGTTCAAATAGGGGACACAGTTTCGCTGAATACAACAGCTATCCACAAAAAGCTGGGCAGCGGCGGCCAACATTTTGTAATGGCTAATTTCAGTGTGCAGGCAAGAGATATTGATGAAATAGGACATATTATGAAACTGCGTTACACCCCGATGCAGGTGAAGTGTTTTAGTGTGGAAGAGGAGCTTAACCCTTCCAGGGCAAAGATTGAAGACTTTAGGTCAATGAAAAAAACGCCTGTAATCGTAGGGACACTGCACAGTATGCTGGCACCGGCTGCAGCCGGAGTTAAGGCGGCAAGCAGGGGCAGGCTCCGGGTGGCCTATGTGATGACCGACGGGGCAGCCCTGCCGCTGCAGATGAGCAAAACGGTGGCAGAACTGAAGGATAAGGGACTTATTGATGCCACTGTGACTGTGGGACATGCCTTTGGCGGCGATTTTGAAGCAGTAAATATTTATACCGGGCTGATTGCGGCCAAGCAGGCTGCCCGGGCAGATGTAATTATCGTTTCCATGGGTCCCGGGATTGTTGGAACAGGCACCAAATACGGTTTTACGGGTATTGAGCAGGGAGAAATAATTAATGCAGTTAACATTTTGGAAGGCAGAGCGATTGCTATTCCCAGGATAAGTTTTGCTGACCCAAGGGAACGGCACACCGGGCTAAGTCATCATTCGATTACAGTATTGAGTAAAATTGCCATAACCCCTTGTGTTGTCCCCATACCGGCCATGGACCCGATTAAAGAAGACTATGTAAACAAGCAAATATTAAAAGCAGGAATTTCTTTTGACCATGAGGTAATTACCGAAGATGGCAATCCGGCGCTGAGATTCCTGATTGAAAAGGATATTGTGGTGACAACTATGGGAAGGACCATGAGCCAGGATCGGGAATTTTTCCTGGCTGCAGGGGCGGCGGGAGTCCTGGCCACCAGGTATGTGGTTTTTTAGGCAGATAGGAAAGTTTAAAATTTTATCCTATCTGCATAAAAAAGGCTAAGCTTCGCCGAAAGCAAGCTTAAAGGTTCTTAGCGAAGCTAAGCCTTTCTAAGGGGCCAGGTCATCCAGCAGGGCGGTGACCGTGGTATAGCTGGCTGAGTGTTCCCTCAGGCGCTCCCTGAGTTCGGCGACCGTACCGAATATATATATCCGGTCATGGTAAACGAATTCCGTTAACATATATTTGTGCCTCCTTTAAGTATAAAGGTATATATAGTTTATGTCTCCCATGGTTAAATTATTAGCGACAAATTTGGAGGAAATATGGAGAATTATTTTGCGGACCTGCACGTCCATATAGGGAGGTCCGGAAACGGCGCTCCCGTTAAAATTACAGCTTCAATGAACCTCACTGTGGCCAACATCCTCAAGGAATGTATGACCCGCAAAGGCATAGATATGGTAGGCATAGTGGACACCTCATCACCGGATGTCAGGGAAGACCTGATGAAACTTATTGATTCCGGTGATGTGACCGAAATGGAAGGCGGAGGACTGCGCTACAGGGACAGGGTAACCCTGATACCGGGCAGTGAAGTGGAGACAACCGAATCTATACAGGTTGATGGTAAAGATAAATACAGAAGCGCCCACTGTTTGTGTTATTTTCCGGGCTTGGATGAGGTGAAGCGGTTTACGGGAGAACTGGCAAAACCGGGCCGCACCAGAAATATCGGCTTAAGCTCACAGAAGTGCCATCTGTCCATTGAAGAAGTAGTAGCAATAGTAGAACAAATCGGCGGGGTAGTTGTTCCGGCACATGCTTTTACTCCCCATAAGGGGATGTATGGCAGTTGTGTGCAGAGCGCCCTGGAAATTATGTCCCCGAATACCTGGGCCAGGATTCCCGCGGTTGAACTGGGACTGAGTTCTGATTCCAACTATGCTGATATGATTTCTGAGTTATCTGGAAAGAGTTTTATCAGCAATTCAGATGCCCATTCTCTGCCTAAAATCGGCCGGGAATACAACATTATCAGGATGCAGCAGCCTGACTACAATGAGCTTGTGATGGCACTAAAACGGGAGAATGGCCGCTCTGTCATTGCCAATTACGGTTTTGACCCCAAACTGGGCAAGTACCACCGGACTTATTGTGAAAATTGCGGTCTGACGGTTAAGGATGAGCCGCCGGTAATGTGCTGTACCGGTTGTGGCTCAGCAGTTGACGGGCGCAGGGTGGTCATTGGGGTTCTGGACCGGATTTATGAAATCAGGGATAACACCTGCCCCGTGTCTCCGGAACACAGGCCTCCGTATTATCACCAGATTCCTTTGGAGAATCTTCCCGGCATAGGTAAAAAGACCCTGGAGAAGCTGCTGCAGGCAGCTACTGAGATGCAGATACTGCATCAATACAGTGAGGCGGAACTGGAAAACCTTGCCGGTAATAAGACAGCTGAGATGATAGTCCTGGCCAGACAGGGGAAACTCAGGGTATCGGCAGGCGGCGGGGGATATTACGGAAGAGTTCAGAAATGAAAGTGGTGTTACCAAAATGTCTAACAGTGGAGTTTTTCTGACAGTGAATGCTTCAGGTGCGGTAAAGGCAGCGGAAGCAAAAAATGTGGTTATGGTTGTTGATATTATTGACATGTCAACAACCCTGGAGGCTGCTTTGGACGCAGGTGCACTCAGGGTATATGGGGCCAGCCCGGATACTTCAAAGGCTCCGGTAAGGCTGTCGCCGGAAACCATAGGTGAAATAGCAGGAAGGGCAGCCAGGGAAGCGGGCACAGGTGTCATAATTATAGGTGAGCCCCGGGTGGGGACAGAAGAGGAACGGCGTGCCCGGGCCAGCAGGACCATTCAGGGAGTAACTGCTGCGGGAGCGGTAATTGAAGCTGTTTATCCCAATATCGGTGCAGAAACGGCAAAACTGGGTGATTTCTCCGGAAAGGTTGTTGTCGCGGTCACTGATACCGGGGGAACAGCCTATGACGCTGCCGTTACTGCGGGCGCACCTCTGGTGATTACCGGGACCATCGCCAGGACCATAAAAAAACGGGGTTCTGAGCCTGCCAGGGCGGCTGCCAGAAGAGCTGTTGCCGCTGCGGAAGAAGCCGGAACCGGGATTTCTGTTGTTGCTGCCAGCGCTAATTCTCTGGAAGACATCCTGGCCGCTGAGTATATAATGAGATTAATTATTGAGGAAGGATTTATTGCCCAGGGAAAAAAATAACATAGGTATAAAAACGCATCCGGGACCATAAATTTTGTAATAAAGGACAAAGGGGGCTGCCGGATGCGTTTTTGGGTCAGACAAGTTGCAGTTGAATATCTAGCAAGAAAATGGTATCTGTTTCTTTTTGTAACCGTTTTCCTTTTGGCCGGAATTGCGTTTGGGGCTGCCGCTGTCGGGGAAATCAGTGCAGACCAGGCTGACCATCTGTCGGCCTATTTTAACAGCTTTTTAGAGCATGTTAGCGCTTCTCCGGTCAGTGAACAGGTGTTTTTCAGGCAGAATATTTTCAACAGCGTCTATATTATAGTTGCCATGTATATCCTGGGCCTTACAGTTATCGGTATTCCACTGGTAATTGTGGCCGTGTTTGCCAAGGGATTTGTCATCGGCTTTACCATTGGATTTCTGGTCCGGGCAAAGGCAGTTAAAGGTTTTATGTTTGCCTTGATATCCGTTCTGCCTCACAATCTCCTGATTATACCTGCCGTTATAGTGGGAGGTGTGGCCGCGCTGTCTTTTTCCGCGCTGTTGATCAGGAGGCGTTTTCAGACCCGGACAACTGCCGGAATCAGAAGTTACCTTGGGGCTTATACCGTTGTGATGCTGGTACTGTGTGTAGTCACCGGCGCTGCCGGACTGTTGGAAACATATGTCACACCGGTTGTTATAAAGTCTGTTGCCGGCTATATAAGATAAAAAAAGTATAACGGATGCCTGAATATAAAGGTGTAGAGTAGGAAAACCTTTGGTTAGAGTATGTGTCAACATTTCTGAAACCGGAGGTTTTTTAATTATGACCGATAATAGGGCTTTTTCTGAAGGGATTAAAAACCACATTGATTCACTGGTAAAAAAGGCGTCAACTGCTGCCGGGGAGTTTCTCAAGCTTGACCAGGACCAGGTGGATGATATTGTTCGAGCCATGACCCTCGAAGGTCTGGACAGGCATATGGAACTGGCGAAGCTGGCTGTAGAGGAAACCGGCCGTGGTGTCTATGAGGATAAAATAACCAAAAACATGTTTGCCACGGAATCAGTTTATCACAGTATCAAGTATCACCGAACTGTAGGGATTATCCATGAAAATGAGGAGGAGGACTATCTGGAAGTAGCCGAACCGGTCGGGGTAATTGCAGGGATTACCCCGGTAACAAATCCAACCTCAACTACAATGTTTAAAATCCTGATTTCAATTAAAACGCGCAACCCGATTATATTTGCGTTTCACCCCGGGGCCCAGAAATGCAGCGCTGCTGCTGCTGAGACTATGCTTAAAGCTGCAATTGCCGCCGGGGCTCCGGAGAATTGCATTTCCTGGATAAAAGAGCCGTCACTGGAGGCAACAACCTATCTCATGGGCCACCCCGGTGTAGCTACGATCCTGGCAACAGGCGGTTCATCAATGGTGAAGGCGGCTTACAGTATGGGAAAGCCTGCCTTGGGGGTAGGACCGGGTAATGTCCCCTGTTATATCGAAAAGAGCGCTGATATTAACCGGGCCGTTACTGACCTGATACTCAGCAAGACCTTTGACAATGGGATGATATGTGCTTCGGAACAGGCAGTGATTATTGACAGGGATATAGCGCAAAACACAGTGGATCTGATGCAGCAGTATGGGTGCTATTTTTTAAACGGTGATGAAATAAAAGCCTTGGAAAACATGGCGTCTTGTGAAAACAGGTGTTCTCTGAACCCTGATATAGTTGGCCGACCGGCAGAGCAAATTGCAGAAATGGCGGGTTTTCGGGTTCCGCCTGAAACTAAGATACTGGTGGCCCAATTGGAGGGGATCGGTCCTGATTACCCCCTTTCAAGAGAAAAGCTCAGTCCTGTTCTGGCCTGCTATTTTGTTGACGGTTATCGTGAGGGAATCAAAAGGGCGGTCGAAATGGTTGAGTTTGGCGGAATGGGTCATTCGGCCGTTATCCACAGCGCCAATGAGGATGTCATCAGAGACTTTTCCGAACAAATCAGGGTAGGGCGTATTATCGTAAATGCCCCTGCCACCCATGGGGCCATCGGGGAAATGTATAACACCAATATGCCATCACTCACCCTGGGCTGTGGCTCAATGGGACACAATTCGACAACCTCAAATGTCAGCGCCGCCAACCTGATAAATGTTAAAAGGGTAGCCAGGAGACGTGTCAAGATGCAGTGGTTTCGCGTACCTGAGAGGATTTATTTTGAATCAGGAAGCATCCAGTACCTGGCCAAGATGCCCAATGTGCGGAGGGCTGTCATAGTATGTGACCCGGCAATGGCTGAACTGGGCTATCTGGACAAGGTCATGTATCACCTGCAGAAGAGAAATGAACATGTGTATACCGACGTATTTTATGATGTGGAGCCAGACCCTTCTCTGGAAACGGTAAGGAAGGGTTACCGGTTTATGAAACAGTTTCAGCCTGACACCATTATTGCTCTGGGTGGAGGTTCGGCTATTGATGCCGCAAAGGCAATGTGGCTTTTCTATGAACATCCGGAGGTGGAGTTTGAGTTCCTTAAATTAAAGTTTCTGGACATCAGGAAGCGAACTTATAAGTACCCTAAAATGGGCAGAATAGCCAGGTTTGTGGCTATCCCCACAACCAGCGGGACAGGTTCCGAGGTGACTGCCTTTGCCGTAATTACAGATAAGGGAGAGGATATAAAGTACCCTTTGGCAGATTATGAACTGACACCTGATGTGGCTATTATCGATGTTGATTTTGTGATGAGTGTGCCGCCACAGGTAACTGCCGATACAGGTATCGATGTCCTGACACATGCAGTTGAAGCCTATGTCTCGGTGATGGCATCAGATTACACCGATGCCCTTGCCCTGAAGGCAATTGAACTGGTATTTGGCTATCTGCCAAAAGCATACCGGGACGGTATAGACATGGAGGCCAGGGAAAAAATGCATAATGCCTCATGCATAGCAGGGATGGCTTTTACCAATGCCTTCCTGGGAATTAACCACAGTATGGCACACAAACTTGGCGGGGAGTTCAACATTCCCCACGGCCGGGCAAATGCAATACTGCTGCCACATGTAATCAGGTATAATTCCCGGAAGCCGAGTAAGTTTGCATCCTGGCCCAAGTATGAACACTTTATCGCACCTGAAAAATACAGTCAGATAGCCGGTTACCTGGGCCTGCAGGCAGATACGACGGAAAATGGGATAAACAGCCTGGTGGCAGCCGTAAGGGGTCTGATGGAAGAAATACAAATGCCCATGAGTATAGCGGAATGTGGAGTTAACGAAAAGGAGTTTTTGCAGAAACTGCCTCTTTTGGCAGAAAAGGCTTTTGAAGACCAGTCGACCATCTCAAATCCAAGGATGCCGCTGATAAAAGAACTTGAGGAAATTTACCGGCAGGCCTATTACGGTCAGGAGGCTATGGTTTCTGTGGGCAGTGAAAAGACGCCGGTTATGCAAGAATACTCTAACCGGGACGGAGCCCGTCCTGAGAGGAATGTACTGCACTAAAGGTGGTATTATGTGTTCTATTTTGCCGCTTCTTGTCATAAAAATATGATAGTAAGATGCCCTAAAACTAAAAAGGCTAAAATGAGGTGGTACAGGTGCTGGTCGTTTTGAGGCCCCGGACGAAAAGGAAAATTATCGTGGGCTTTCGTGTTCTGGTAACATTGTTTGTCCTGGCGCTGGTGGTTGGTCACTTATACAATATGTACCACGGTAATGAGTTGATCAGGGAAGGATGGCTCAGGGATGATAAACCCAGTGGAAATCCTATGAGAGTGGAGAACCAGGCCAGGGAAATCAAAGAAAACAGCCCAACAGTCCTAGACCAGTTTGTTGTTAAAGTTAGAGATTTTTACCACAGGGACCAATGAAAAAAGGATTTCAGTGGTTTATTGTGGAAATAAGAGTAGTCTGGGCTACTCTTATTTTTGCAGATAGAATCGGAGATCGTGTAAAGTGAGGTAAAAGGTATGAAAAGCCTGGTTAAAGAATTTATCAATTACCTTGCGGTAGAGCGGGGTCTGGCAGATAATACACTCGATTCGTATAACCGGGACTTAAAGCAGTTTATGGCATTTCTGGAGAATGAAAAGGTTGATGATGTCCAGAAGGCCACCAGAAATGTGATTATGTCTTACATGCTGTTCCTGCAGAAAAGGGGACGGGCTACAGCTACTGTATCCAGGCATCTGGCGGCCCTGAAGTCCTTTTATCATTTTTTGCTCCGGGAGAAGTACATTGAAAAGGACCCGACGGCCAACCTGGAATCACCCAAATTGGAAAAAAAGCTGCCTAGAATACTTACAGTTAATGAAGTTGAGAACTTGTTGAGCCAGCCCAGAGGGATTGAACCCACCGGTCTGCGCGACAAGGCAATGCTGGAATTGCTGTATGCTACCGGAATACGTGTCAGTGAATTGATTTCCCTTGACGTAAATCATATTAACCTGGAAATGGGGTACATAAGGTGTTTCGGCAAGGGTTCCAAGGAACGGATCGTACCTGTGGGCAGCCTGGCCCGTAAATGTGTCAGCGAATATTTACAAAAAGGGAGAGCAAAACTAATAAAAATCCGGTCAGAAAAAGCCCTGTTTGTCAATCAGCATGGCAGAAGACTTACCAGACAAGGCTTTTGGAAGATTATCAAAAAGTATGCCACCAAGGCCGGGATTGCGAAGGATATTACTCCACACACTCTGAGACATTCCTTTGCCACCCATCTGCTGGAAAATGGGGCTGACCTGCGTTCTGTTCAGGAGATGCTGGGCCATGCGGATATTACTACAACACAGATTTATACACACCTTACCAAAGGACGTTTAAGGGAGGTATATGCCAAGAGCCACCCGCGGGCTTGATTTTAAAACAGACGGGAGTAATTATTACTAAAGAGGCGCTTAATTTGCCTACAACAGGAGAGGTTAAGATGAGCAGCATAAGAAATATAACTGTCATTGTAATAGACAGTCTGGGTATCGGTGAACTTCCTGATGCCGATGCATATGGGGACAGAGGGAGCAATACCCTCGCAAATATATCTAAGGCCGTTGGGGGCCTGCAGATTCCCAATCTGCAGAAATTGGGTTTGGGTAATATTATTGAAATCTCAGGGGCGCCTCCGGCAGAAGCGCCCCTGGCTTCCTTTGGCAGGATGGCAGAGGTTTCGGCCGGTAAAGATACCACCACCGGGCACTGGGAAATGTCCGGTTTAGTCCTGCAAAAGCCGTTTCCGGCGTTCCCCGAAGGGTTTCCTGATTTCATTATCAAAGAATTCGAATCTAAAACGGGACGAAAAACCCTGGGTAATGAGGTTGCCTCAGGGACTGAGATAATGTCCCGTTTGGGTGAACAACATATGAAAACAGGAAAACCGATAGTCTATACCTCAGCTGACAGTGTGTTTCAGATTGCTGCCCATGAGAAGATAATCCCACTGGACGAGCTTTATGAAATGTGCCGGATTGCCAGAGCAATTCTGACAGGAGATTATGCCGTGGGCAGGGTTATCGCGCGGCCTTTTATTGGCCAACCGGGTCAGTTTAAAAGAACATCCAACAGGCATGATTTTTCCCTGGAACCTGTAGGGACAACCATTTTGGACATGCTTAAGGAAAGCGGCAGATCTGTACAGGCTGTCGGGAAAATTGAGGATATTTTTGCAGGCAGGGGAATTACTGAAGCCGTACACACAACTGATAATATGGACGGGATCGATAAGACTCTTGAATTCTTGAGACAGTCGCGGGAAGGGCTTGTTTTTACCAACCTGGTGGATTTTGATTCGTCTTACGGGCACAGGAACGACCCAGAAGGATATGCCCGGGCCCTGGAGGAACTGGATGGCCGGCTGCCGGAAATCATGGACCTTATCAGTGAGGAAAAACTTCTGATAATTACCGCCGACCATGGCTGTGACCCGACTACAGAGAGTACTGACCACTCAAGGGAATATGTTCCCCTGCTGGTTTACAGCCCTGTTGGGAAAAAAGGGACAAACCTGGGTGTAAGGCAGAGCTTTGCCGATATAGCCGCAACTATAGCCGAAAATTTCGGCCTAAAGACCAGGCATGGGACAAGCTTTTTGAAGGAAGTGTTATAGTTTATAATGCCTTTAGAGGGAGGAGAAGTTTATATGAGTTCAGTGAAGCTTCAGAAAACTGTTGATTTTATCAGAAGGAAAGTGTCAATACGGCCTCAGGTGGGGGTTATTCTGGGGAGCGGGCTTGGTGTCCTGGCTGCTGAGGTTAAAAATCAGCAAAAGCTGCATTATTCAGAGCTGCCTCATTTTCCTGTCTCAACAGTGGAGGGACATGAAGGCCAGTTTATTTTTGGTGAACTTTCAGGTAAAAATGTGGTGCTGATGCAGGGACGGTTTCATTTTTACGAGGGGTATTCCATGGAACAGGTTGTATTTCCGGTAAGAGTGATGCAGAAACTGGGGGTCCAGGTCCTGCTGGTTACCAATGCATCTGGAGGAATCAACCGGGATTTCAGCCCGGGTGACCTGATGCTGATTACCGACCACCTCAACCTGATGGGGACTAATCCCTTGATAGGGCCAAACTATGACGATATCGGGCCCAGGTTTCCGGATATGTCCGAGGCCTATGACAGGGAATTAATCGTTATTGCTGAGGAAGTGGCCCGGAAGAACGGACTGGCCTTCCGCAAAGGTGTATACGCGGGTCTGACCGGACCTTCATATGAGACACCTGCCGAGATCAGGTATCTCAGAGCCATTGGTGCTGATGCAGTGGGCATGTCCACTGTCCCGGAGGTTATCGTGGCCAATCATGCGGGAATCAGGGTCCTGGGGATATCGTGTGTTACCAATATGGCCGCAGGAGTCCTGCATCAACGACTTGACCATGCAGAGGTTATGGAAACAGCCAACAGGGTGCGGGACCAGTTTATCACTCTGGTTAAAGGGGTCCTGGAAGAGGTGAACCCTCAATGAGGGTTTATGATATAATTCTCAGAAAAAGGAACGGCATGGAGCTGTCTGCAGGAGAGATAAACCATCTGATTTCCGGTTATATGTCAGGAAGTGTTCCTGACTATCAGATAGCAGCCTTTATAATGGCTGTTTTTTTTCAGGGGATGTCGGCAAAAGAGACCTCTGACCTGACAATGGCCATTGTGGAATCAGGTGACCGGGTGGACCTTTCGGCAATAACAGGCAGGAAAGTAGATAAGCACAGTACGGGAGGTGTGGGTGACAAGACTACCCTGGTCCTGGGCCCGCTGGTGGCCGCAGCCGGAGTCCCGGTTGCCAAGATGTCCGGGAGAGGACTCGGTCATACCGGGGGAACTATAGATAAACTGGAATCTATCCGGGGTTTTAGTACTTCTCTTGAGAGGGAAGTGTTTATCCAAAATGTTAACCGGATTGGGATCAGTATCGGAGGCCAGACTGGGAACCTGGCACCGGCCGACAAGAAGCTGTATGCCTTAAGGGATGTAACGGCAACAGTTGACAGTATTCCACTCATTGCCAGCAGTGTGATGAGCAAAAAAATTGCTGCCGGAGCAGATGCCATAATCCTGGATGTGAAAACAGGGGACGGCGCCTTTATGAAAACCCTGCCCAGCGCTGTGGACCTGGCAAAGGCCATGGTGGAAATAGGAACACATGTGGGCAGGCAGACAGCAGCCCTGATTACAGATATGGAACAACCACTGGGGCAAACAGTTGGTAATGCACTGGAAGTCCGGGAGGCTGTTGAGTGCCTCAGGGGAAAAGGGCCAGATGACCTTAGGGAACTCTGTCTGGTTCTGGGAAGCCAGATGGTACATCAGGCAGGGCAGGCAGGCTCTGTAGATGAGGCCAGAGGCTTACTGGAAGAAATCCTGGATAACGGCCGCGGCCTGGATAAGTTCAGGCAACTGGTGGTAAACCAGGGCGGGGATGCCGCTTTCATTGATGACCTGTCAGTACTTCCCCGTGCGGGCGAAAGAGTTGAGTTGGCTGCACCAGAAGACGGTTATATCTCAGGAATAAGGGCAGAACAGATCGGAATAGCTGCCATGATGCTGGGTGCCGGCAGGGAGACCAAAGACTCACAGATTGACCTTTCAGTGGGAATTGAGCTAAAGAAAAAACGCGGGGCCAGAGTGGCCAGGGGTGAAACTCTGGCACTCCTCCATGTAAGTAATGCTGAAAAGGCAAACCTGAGCAAAAACATGGTCTTGAAGGCATTCACTATCAGCAAGGAGCCGCCGGTGGCAAGAAAACTTGTCTGGGGCCAGGTGACTGCGGAAGGAGTCGAACTGTACTGAAACATACAGGTTTGTCCGGTGAAAAACTGTTTTTGCGATTACCCCTTTGAGAAAATGCGAATAACCCCCTTAAGAAATTGAAATACTTTAAATGAATCTTAGAAATATTTAAATCAGAAAATTCTGTAGTGAATTTCAAGAGGGGGCGGAAAAATGAAACTTAAAAAAGGGTTTTGTCTGGTTACCGTTGTTCTGATGCTGATACTTCAGTCTTCTCAGGTTGGCGCTCAGCCGGAATTGGAGACCACAGCCGAGTCAGCTATACTTGTTGATGCTGCTACCGGAAAAATACTGTTTGCCAAAGAGCCTGACAAAGAATTACCGCCGGCCAGTGTTACCAAGGTGATGACACTTCTGACGGCATTTGATGCTATTGAAAATGGCAGGGCGAAATTGACGGATACTGTCCAGGCCAGTGAAAATGCATCACAAATGGGTGGTTCACAGATATATCTGGAGCCAGGTGAAGAGATGTCCCTGAAGACGATGCTGATTGCAATAGCAGTGGGGTCGGCCAATGATTGCTGTGTTGCCGTTGCTGAACATATCGCCGGTTCCCATGAGGCCTTTGTTAAAATGATGAATCAAAAGGCGGCAGAGCTGGGGTGCAAACATACCAACTTTGTGAATGCTTACGGGTTGCCTGCAGAAGGACATTATACCTCAGCCGGGGACCTGGCGGTAATGATGCGGGAAGCAATTAAACACCCATTGTTTCTTGAATTGACTTCAATCAAGAGATATGACCTCAGGGGCGGCGAATTTATCCTTAACAATACCAATAAACTGCTCTGGTGGTACAGGGGAACACAGGGAGGCAAAACCGGATGGACAAGTGAGGCCAAGTACTGCCTGGCATCAGTTGCCGAACGGGATAACCTGAGACTGATTGGTGTGGTCATGGCAACACCTGAACCCAGAAGCCATTTCAGGGAATCCATGAAAATCTATAACTATGGTTTCGCTCAGTATGAGGCAGTCCCTATTGCCCCCACCGGACAGGTTATGGGTAAAATCAGGGTGGGCAAAGGCACGGTTGACTGGCTGAATGTAGCGGCAAAGGGTGAGGTCAGCGCTGTCGTTCCCAAAGGGCAGAAAGAAGCAGTAACCCACAAGGTTTTTGTTGACCCGACAGTTATCGCCCCTGTCAGCAAGGGACAGGTACTGGGCAAGGTGATTGTTTATGAAGAGGGCAAAGAGGTGCTCAAGGTTGACCTGACGGCCACTAAAGAGATACCCAGGGGTACGGTGTTCCGGCAGATGTTTAAACTCCTGAAAAATGTTTATTCATACAGCCAGTAAATCAGTAAATGACAGATGTGTCCCCCTCAGACGAGGGGGATGCTTTATTTTTTGCCAAATATTTTTTCACCTAATACTCGACATAACCTTACATTTGTTTTACGACAGATTTGAAGGAAAAAGAAGCCAGCCTGTAGAATCCGTTAGCATGTACAGGAGGGTGGGTGCAATATATGAATATTGAGTCTGTGGCTAACCGGAAAACACTGATTTTAAGGGTGTCCGGAGAACTGGATATGCTGGTTGCAGATGATTTCAGGAGAAAGACAGATGCATTAATGGTAAACCACTGTTCCAGAAACCTGGTGCTGAACCTGTCGGGAGTCAACTTTATCGACAGCTCAGGACTGGGGGCAATCCTGGGGAGATACAAAAACATCACCATGGGCGGGGGAAAGGTGGCTTTAGTGGGAGCGCCGCCACAGGTGAAGAGGATCCTGGAACTGTCAGGTATCCTGCGAATTACAAGCGAATTCGAAACAGAAAATGATGCCCTGGAGGCAATGTAGGGGGTCTTAAAATGAAGATCAAGAATCAAATTAAATTATCGTTTATGTCTGTACCGGAGAATGTGCCTCTGGCAAGACTGGCAGCAGCTGCTTTTGCTGCACAGCTGGAATTTACTATTGAAGATCTGGAGGAAATAAAGGTTGTCGTTTCAGAAGCAGTATCAAACAGTATCATCCATGGATATGATAATGACCCCAATAGAATTGTTACTTTATTATGTACGATTTATGATGAAGTGTTGGAATTAATAATTGAGGATGAGGGTAAAGGGATTGCAGATGTATCCAAAGCAATAGAACCTGCTTTTTCGACTGACCCCGAGAGAATGGGACTTGGTTTCACCTTTATGCAGTCATTTATGGACAACCTGGACGTAGAGTCCGTTGTCAACAAAGGAACCAGGGTAATTATGTCCAAAAAGCCGCCCGGAAGTGTGGCAGCAGCATCTGAAATAATATCTGAAAAGAATTAAGCGGGGTGGGAAATTTGAATACCCGGTTATCGGAAATGAATCTTCCCCGGTTCCCGCTTCTTTCGGACAAAGAGATAAAAAGCCTGTTAAGAAGGGTTAAGGACGGGGATGAAGAAGCCAGGGAGGTTTTAGTTAACTGCAACCTGAAACTGGTTTTCAGCCTGGTACAGCGTTTTAACAACAGGGGACACGAACTGGAGGACCTGTTTCAGATTGGGACAATAGGCCTGATAAAGGCTATTGATAAGTTTGATTTGAGTTATAATGTCAAGTTTTCCACATATGCGGTGCCCTTGATTATTGGGGAAATCAGAAGGTTTCTCAGGGATGATAACCCTGTTAAGGTCAGCCGGTCACTAAAGGAGACAGTACACAGGGTACATAAGGCACGGGAAGAACTGACTGCAAGTCTGGGCAGGGAGCCCTCCATCCAGGAGGTAACTGAATATACCGGACTTGCAGGTGAGGATATTGTAACAGCGATGGAAGCGGCTCAAACACCAACTTCCATATTTGAGACGGTATATCAGGATGATGGTGACCCAATCTATGTCATGGATGCCATAGCGGGAGAAACAGAAGAAAGCAGTGGATGGTTTGACAAGATTGCTCTAAAGGACATCATGCAAAGACTTCCAGATAGAGAAAAATCGGTGCTTTTACTGCGTTTTTTTGAAGACAAGACCCAGTCCCAGGTGGCCGCAATTATGAATATTTCACAGGTTCAGGTTTCCAGAATAGAGCGGCAGGCCCTGAAGAATATCAGGATAATGTTAGATGAACATGATAATGGTTGATGCATAGATTTCATCAATTAGGGGAAAATTCTTATAAGGTTACGTAAAAACATTAAGGAGGATGTTGGCACATGTACGTAAAAGTAGTCGAAGTAATAGGTGAGTCTGAGAGCAGTTGGAAAAGCGCAGTCCAGAATGCAGTAAAGGATGCCTCCAGAAAATTTGACAATATCAGCGGTGTTGAGGTCTACAATCTCACAGCAGATGTTGTTGACGGGGACCTGGTGGATTTCAAGGCTAATGTGAAAATTGCCTATACAGAATAGCAGCTAAGTTGAAATGACCGTGAACGAATATGGTGAGGCATTGTACTGATTTTCCGCAGCATCGCCTATGTGTCTAACTGAAAATCCCCTGGCAGCAAGGCAGCGTCCCCGAACTCGATGGCTCATTGGGTTTATAAATTAAGATGGCCGCCTCTCGTTTTGGCAAGCCAAAACTTCCCGGCGGCCTTCGCCATCTTCGCACATGCGGGGACTCCCTGCCTTGTTGCCGGGGCTTTACAGCAAGACTCATAACGGCGTCACTGCAAGTAAAATCTCATACAACACCTCACCATATTTTACGGTCATCTCCAATTAAAATGCAGCATGGATAGGGGTAGATGTGTTCCGAAAGGCGGTGTCTGTCGTCTGTCCGGCCAGCCATGGCAGCTCTTAGCGCTTAGAGATGGAGGTACCCTTGGGGGAGACCCGCGAAGCGGGAGCTGATGCCGGCGGAGACGTTGCCCGCAGTAGGAATACATCTACCCCTGTTTTTAAAGGCTCAAAAATTTCAAAATCTCTTATGACGCATAAAATTAAAGCGGAATGGCAGATTATAAGTGTGCAGTTATCAGCAGAAATTGACAAGTGATGGAGGAGTGTGAGAGATGGAGCAGGACCGGGCGGTGCCCTCTGCACATGAAACGCAGAAAAAAATATACAGCCAGATGGTGGCCAGGACAAAGCCAAAACCACCATTGGCGAGGAACGTGACCGGCGCTTTTTTCTTTGGGGGGGCTATCTGTACCCTGGGACAGGCTTTGTTAAACTTCTACATTTCCATGGGTCTTACCAGGCCCGATGCCGGGGCTGCCGCATCAGCCACTTTGGTATTTTGGGCAGCATTGTTAACCGGACTTGGTGTGTATGATTCGATAGCCAAATATGCGGGTGCCGGAACGATTGTGCCAATTACCGGTTTTGCTAATTCGATTGTGGCCCCAGCCCTGGAATTTCGCAGAGAGGGAATGGTTTTTGGAGTGGGCCAGAGGATGTTCACAATTGCCGGTCCGGTCCTTGCCTATGGCTTTATCAGTGCCTGGATGGTGGGGTTGATAACCTATCTGTTCAAATAGGGGGCCCGATATATGGCGGCAACAAAAAAAACCGGAATGCAGACCATAACTTTTCAAAATCCGCCTTTTTTCCGGGGGAATGCGGCGGTTGCCGGTCCCAAGGAGGGTCAGGGACCGCTGGGGAGGACCTTTGATGTGGTGCTTCCCGATACCTTAAACGGTGAGGAGACCTGGGAAAAAGCTGAACGAAAAATGCTTGAAAATGCCTGTGAGCTAGCCATTACCAAAGCAGGTCTGACAGTAGAAGAGATAGACTTTATGATGGCCGGAGACCTGCTTAACCAGCTGATTTCAGCCAACTTTACCGCGCGGGACCTGGGAATACCGTTTATCGGTCTGTATGGGGCCTGTTCCACTATGTTTGAAGGAATTGCCCTGGCCTCTATGTTGGTGGAGGGAGGATTTGCCGATTATGTGCTGGCAGCTGCTTCCAGCCACTATGACACCGCTGAACGCCAATACAGGTATCCGACGGAAATGGGTGTCCAGAGGCCCCTGACTTCACAGTGGACGGTAACCGGAGCCGGTGCGGCTGTAATCGGATGTGAAGGAAAGGGCCCGGCTATAACTCATGTCACTATAGGTAAAGTCATTGACCTGGGCATCAAAGATCCCAGTGATATGGGAAGCGCCATGGCGCCTGCAGCAGCAGATACTGTTATCCAACACTTTAAGGACACGGGAAGGAGTCCTTCCGATTATGACCTGATTATCACCGGTGACCTGGCTGCGGTAGGCAGGGCGCTGACAGAACAGCTGGTCAAACAGGCCGGATATGATATTTCAAAAAATTATACAGACTGCGGCATACTTATCTATGACCCGGTACAGGACACCCATGCAGGAGGGAGCGGGTGCGGCTGTTCGGCAGTTGTCCTGAACGGATATCTGATGGGTGAGATAAGGACCGGAAAATACAGAAGGGTCTTGGGAGTAGGCACAGGAGCATTGTTAAGCCCTATCAGCAGTTTTCAGGGAGAGTCTATTCCCGGGATCGGACATGCAGTAGTTATTGAATCAACTGCAAGCTTACGAAAATGACCGGGAATGGAATATGGTGAGGGGTTGAAAAATGGATTATCTTAAGGCATTTATTGTGGGCGGGGGAATTTGTGTGCTTGGCCAGCTGATGATGGACCTGACAAGTTACAGGATTACACCGGCACACATTCTGGTTGGTTTTGTTACCGGCGGAGTTGCCATCAGTGCACTTGGACTGTACCAGCCACTGATAGATTTTGCCGGTGCGGGGGCCACAGTACCCCTTCCCGGGTTTGGACACCTCCTGGCCCAGGGTGCCATCAAAGGTGTTCAGGAAAACGGACTCCTGGGGGCTTTTGGCGGAGGGGTTGAGGCTTCAGCAGTGGGTATTGCGGCAGCGATAATTTTCGGCTACCTGATTGCGGCAATTTTCAGTCCCCGCGGAGAGTAGCAGGAGGAATTGAGGACCCCCTTGTGTAATAAGTGAGATATCACTTACTCAAAAGGGGGTCCTCAACGGTGCTGGGATATCTGATTATCATTAACAATTACCTGCATGATGTGGCCACTGCAATGATCATCTCACTGACTCTGCTGATGACATATATCGCACGTCAGGTAGATGATAACAGTCCACCTGAGAGAAAGCAGTTTTTTGTCCGGATTTACCGGTATTTTTCGAGGCTGGCTGTTATCTCATTGGTATGGATACTGGCGGGAGGCATTCCACGCGTAATCGCTTTTAACCGGTATGAACTGCTTCCGGCCGGACAAAAAGGGATAGTGCCGGTTTTAATATTTAAGCATTTCCTTCTTTTTGGCCTGGTGTTTGCAGGGATATTACTTTGGCGAAGAATAAAGCGGAAGGCAGCAAAAATGCGTTAATACAAATCCAGCATACTGTACAGCATCCGGAAATCTTCGTTGGTTACCGAGGTCTCCCAATGACCGGCAGCCTTGGCAATCATTATTAAAAGTATATATACTCCCACCATGGCTATATGAAGGCCATATTTTTTTAATACCGGGTTTTGGGGCTTGGGGATTCCGGGAATGTGGTATCTCAAGGCGCCGGCTGAAGGGCATTTTTCGATACAGGTCAGGCAGCTGCTGCACTCAGGGCTGAGGATGCTTTTTGAACTGCTGACAGTGAGCTTCCCGGGACATGCCCGGTCACAGGCGCCACACCCGGTACAGAGGGCTTCATTCCGGGAAATCCGTGCCGGACTCAGCCAGCCCAGGATACCCATCAGGGCGCCATATGGGCAAAGGTAGCGGCACCAGAAATTCTCAATGATAACTGACATAATAATAAGGAAGGCGAAAACAAGGAAACCCGTCATCGAAATGTTCAGGAAAAATTCCAGCATTTTGATATCAGACATTTTGTTATATGGTGAGTTTACAAAAGAGACTGCTGCATCAGGTGACATCATTAGAAATACACTGCCCACAAAAAATGCCAGCAGAACATACTTAACACTTCTCAGGGGGATGTCCAACCAGCGGGGCATCCTTATTTTTTCGCGAAAAAGTTTAAAACCAACCTGGCTTAACATTTCTTCAAGGAGCCCGAAGGGACAGATCCAGCTGCAAAATGATTTTCTGAACAGGAAGGAAACAACAAATGCTGCCAGCAATAAGGTCACTCCGGCGGGGTGGATAGTGTCAAAAAAGCCGGTACCAAGCCAGGAACGCAGTCCGACCAGGGCGCTTAAAGGGATAAAGGCCTCTACTCCCGGAGGGCGGACAGGGCTCCCGGAAAAGCCGGATGATTCCAGGAACCGGTAAAAACTGAGAAACTGCCAGCCAATATTCAGGGACAACAGGACAAAAAAAGCCTGGATATATTTTCTTAATCCTATGTTCCGGTATTCTAAAAACTTCATAATGATAAATACACCTCCAAATAAATAGTTATTTTTATCACAATTTAAGTTCCAGTACTAATTTTAGTACTAATTATAACATCAGACAACCCGTAAAATATGTTAAAGGGCCTTTAATTATATGTGATATATGTCACTATCAAAGAGCCTCTTTTTGCCTCAGGAGCATAATTTTTCGCCGGAGACAGATAATATCTGTGGGGTGATATTTTTTTGAAAAGGAAAAGAGTGATTGTTGTCACAGACGGAGATTTAGTGGCTGGAAGGACAGTTCAGGTGGCGGCCAGAAATATCGGAGCCCGGTTTATTTCACTGACTACCGGAAACCCTACCCCCATCTCAGGCCCGGAGGTTGTTGAGCTGATAAAGCAAACCCCGAAGGACCCGGTAGTCATAATGGTTGATGACAAGGGACGAAACGGCCCCGGTTGTGGTGAAAGGATATTGAAATACGTGACGGAACACCCTGAAATGAGTGTTATCGGAGTAGTTGCAGTAGCTTCCAATACAACCTTTACAGAAGGGGTTAAAGTAGATGAATCTGTGGCCTGTGATGGCACTATCATAGACGGGCCGGTGAACAAACTGGGCCATCCGGAGGACAAAGGGAATAGATTCCTTGAGGGTGATACGGTTGATGTAATCAATCAATTGGAAATACCTGTAGTCATTGGAACCGGGGATACGGGTAAAATGGATTTTGCCGATGATTATCAAAAGGGTGCTCCCATAACCACCAAGGCATTGTTAGAGATACTTAACAGGAGTGAGAGGGACAAATGACGGAAACTATGGCCTCTATACATGATGTCAGCACAAAATATGAGGAGAACCTGGATGTTCTCAAAGAAGAGCTTGGCATAGGCAAGAGCTATGATATTGGTCTGAGAGAGTTCAGGATTGGCGGTAAAAAGGCCGCTATAATATTTGTGGATGGCCTCATAAACGACCTTCCTATTGCAGAGATTATGCAGAATTTCGCCTGTCTGGAAAGGGATGAGATTGTACCTGATACCCTGCGGAAGCTGGTGTCAAGGTATGTTACCTATGTAAAGGCATTACCCACCGACAAACTGGAGGACGTGATTTCAAAGGTTCTGGCCGGATTTATCGCCCTTATGGTTGACGGGATGCCGGAAATAATACTGATTGAGGCCAGGAAATACCCTGCGAGGGGACCCGAGGAACCTGATATTGAAAGGGTTGTCAGGGGGTCCAGGGATGGATTTACCGAAACTATCCTTTTCAATACGGCACTGCTCAGGAGAAGACTGCGGGATCCCAGGCTGAGAACAGAGCTGTTGACGGCAGGGGCCCGTTCCAAGACAGATATCTGTGTGGCCTATCTCGAAGATGTAGCTAATCTCGAATTGGTGGAAACGATAAAAACAAGGATTAAGGACATCAAAATTGACGGCCTGCCCATGGCTGAAAAATCGGTAGAGGAATACATCACAACGGGAAACTGGAATCCACTGCCACAGGTGAGGTATACGGAAAGGCCCGATGTGGCAGCAGTACATCTCCTCGAAGGGCATGTCCTGGTAATTGTAGATACATCTCCAAGTGTAATTATTGCCCCGGTAACCTATTTTCACCACCTGCAGCATGCGGAGGAATACAGGCAGAATGCCACTGTCGGTGCATACCTGCGGTGGGTCAGGTTTATTGCGGTATTTAGTTCAATCCTGCTTTTGCCGCTGTGGTATCTGGCTGCCAATAATCCTCAACTGCTGCCGGAATCCCTGAAGTTTATCGGCCCGTCCAAAGTGGCCAATATACCGTTAATCTGGCAGTTCATGATCGCTGAAGTGGGACTTGATATGCTGAGGATGTCTGCTATCCATACCCCATCGCCGCTGGCAACAGCGCTGGGTTTAATTGCCGCCTTTATGCTGGGGGATGTGGCCATAACTGTAGGGCTGTTTAACCCGGAGACAATCTTATATATGGCTATATCTGCTGTTGGGACATTTGCCACCCCAAGCTATGAACTGGGCCTGGCTAACAGACTGTTCAGGTTTGGCCTGCTGATAATGGTGGCTCTGCTGGGACTCCCCGGACTGCTGGCAGGTCTGGCCGGGATAATACTCCTGCTGGTGCTCACAAAGCCTTTTGGGATACCATACCTGTGGCCTCTGATCCCTTTTAATGCAAAAGCGATGTTTTCAATTTTGTTAAGGTCTCCGATACCGATGCATAATATCAGGCCCAGTATCCTGAAACCCCAGGATTCCAGCCGGCAGCCCAGTTTCACCCCCGCACGGAAGCCGGTGCAGAAGAACATGTATAAGAACGGGCATAAGAACATGCATAAGAACGGGCATAAGAAACGGAAGCCTGACAGTGGACGAGAGTAAGACAGGGACCATTTGAAGGAACGGTGTATAAAGTGAGAAACCTCAGTCAATAATAGGAACTGGGGTTTTTTAGTAAATAATGTCATTTAAAGAAAAATGCAGTAGAGGAGGATATACAAGAATGACAGTCAAAGTCGGAATCCCTAGGGCGCTGTTGTTTTATTATTACTTTCCCATGTGGAACGGTTTTTTTAAGGCACTGGGAGTTGAAGTTATCTTATCCAGAAATACAACCAAAGGCATTCTTGATAAAGGTGTCAGGCAGTCGGTTGATGATGCCTGCCTGCCGGTAAAACTCTTTTTCGGGCATGTCCTTGATTTAAAGGACAGGGTTGATTACCTGTTTATACCACGGATGGTTAGTGTGGAACGAAAGGAATACATCTGTCCCAAGTTTCTGGGCCTGCCGGATATGATCAGGCACAATGTTCCGGACCTGCCGCCCATCATAGACATTACTGTGAATATGTCACGCAGGGAAAAAAACCTTTACAAGGCTTTTGCCGAAGCAGGAAAGCTCTTCACAGCCAACCCGTTGGCCGTCCGCAAGGCTTTTCGCGCGGGGCTTGAGGAACAGGAGAGATTTCACCGGCTCAACCACCTGGGATACCTGCCTCATGAAACAATTGAACAGATGAGCAGAGGGCTGGTTAACCAGAACTATTCCCCGGCACAAACAGGAGATATGACAATTGCTCTGGTTGGACACGGGTATAATATTTATGATTCATATATAAGTATGGACCTGATTGAAAAACTCAGGAATATGGGAGTAAGGATTGTTACCCCGGATAACCTTACCGGCACAATTATTGAGGAAAAGTCCGATGAACTGCCCAAAAAGATGTTTTGGACCCTCGGTAAACGAATGATAGGTTCAGCATTTCATTATATGAGGTCTGACAGGATAGACGGAATCATTCATGTTGCTTCATTTGGTTGTGGGCCGGATTCCTTTACGGGTGAAATAATTGAAAGACATCTGCGCAGGAGAAGGAACATCCCGTTCTTGAATCTGACAATTGATGAACATACCGGTGAAGCCGGAATAATCACCAGACTTGAGGCTTATGTGGATATGATCAGGTGGAGGAGGGCTGCACTATGAAAGTTACATTTCCTCACATGGGCAATATGTATATTTGTTTAAAAGCGCTTTTGACATCCCTGGGGGTTGAAGTGGTCGTGCCGCCAATGCCCAGCCAAAAGACGCTTACCCTGGGGACCCAGCATTCACCAGAATTTGCCTGCCTGCCCTTGAAAATCAACATGGGCAATTTCATTGAAGCATATGAACAGGGAGCTGATACTATCCTTATGGCAGGCGGGATCGGCCCCTGCAGGTTTGGCTATTATGCTCAGGTAGAGAGAGAGATTCTTGAGGACATGGGGCTGAAGATGAATATGGTTGTACTGGAACCGCCCCAGAAACACCTTTCGGAACTGCTGATAAACATACGGAAGGTTACAGGCAACCGCTCATGGGTTGATATCGTCAGGGCAATAAGGTTCGCTTGGTATAAGGCCAGGGCAGTTGATGAGGTGGAGGAAATCCTGCACCGGATAAGGCCGCGGGAATTTGAACCGGGAAGTGCAGACGCGGTTTATAAAAAAGCCCTTAAGTGGATTGATGATGCTCCGGACAGGAAAGAACTCAAAAAAGCAGTAGAGGCTGCCAGGCTGGAACTTGACGCGATACCAATCGACAGGGAGCGGGAGGTTGTCAGAATCGGCATAGTCGGAGAAATCTATGTGATGCTGGAGCCTTTTGTTAACCTGGAGGTGGAGAGACAGCTTGGCCGGCTTGGGGTAGAAGTGGAGCGCTCCATATACCTGAGTGAATGGATTAATGACCACTTATTCATGGGCCTGCTTAACATTAAGGGCAGCAAAGAGGCCCGGAAACTCGCGCCTCCCTATGTTAATCACTTTGTTGGCGGACATGGCCAAGAGACTATTGGGAGTACGGTTTTGTTTGCCAATCGTAAATATGACGGGGTTATTCAGGTGCAGCCATTTACCTGTATGCCGGAGATTGTAGCTGAGAGCATTATCCCGACAGTGAGCCGGGATCTGGGAATTCCGACATTTTGCCTTATAGTTGATGAACACTCCGGTGATGCCGGGGTATTGACCAGACTGGAAGCATTTGTTGACCTCCTGGAAAGAAAAAAGGAAAAAAGCGCTGTACCCGAGAGTACTGAAAAGAAAGGAGAACAGGTATGTTTGGATATTTAGGCATAGATGTGGGTTCTGTAAGTACAAATATTGTACTTATTGATGAGGATGAAAAGGTATGTGATTCCCTCTATATAAGGACACAGGGACAGCCGATAAAAGCTGTGCAGAAAGGCCTGGAGTATATCAGGGGGAGGATTTCTGACGAAATTGTAATTGGGGGTGTCGGCACAACCGGAAGCGGCAGGCATCTTGCCAGTATTATCGTGGGAGCCGATTCGGTAAAAAATGAGATTACATCCCATGCTGTTGCAGCCTCGAACCTGGTTCCGGGGGTCCAGACGGTCCTGGAAATAGGCGGACAGGACTCCAAGATAATTATCCTGAGGAATGGTGTTGTTGCCGATTTCGCCATGAATACCGTTTGTGCGGCAGGGACCGGTTCATTTCTGGACCAGCAGGCTGCTAGACTTAATATACCGATAGAGGAGTTCGGGGATATTGCTTTAAAAGCCGGAAACCCGGTGCGGATAGCAGGAAGGTGTTCGGTTTTTGCCGAATCAGATATGATCCACAAACAGCAGATGGGACATAATCTTCCTGATATCCTGGCAGGCCTTTGTGATGCCCTGGTGCGGAATTACCTTAATAATATAGGTAAAGGCAAGGAGATACTGGAACCGGTAATTTTCCAGGGTGGTGTGGCAGCAAATATCGGGATTAAGAAGGCATTTGAAAAAACGCTTGGTGTGGAGGTTATTATCCCGGAGCATTATGATGTCATGGGAGCAGTCGGTGCAGCCATTCTGGCCCGGGATGCCGTCAGAAAAACCGGGACTACGTCTTTTAAGGGATTTGGAGTGGCAGAAGAGATGTTTGAAGCTACCAGCTTTGAATGCAAGGACTGTCCTAATCTCTGTGAGGTAATACAAATCAAGGCCGGCGGACAAATAATGGCCCGGTGGAATGACAAGTGTGGCAAGTGGAGCAATGCAATTGGAGAGAAAAAGAAAATTAGTTGACAGAGACTTTTGTATCATGGTAAACTTTTAATAAATCCGGGAGACAAAAGGCAGGATACCCGGACCAGATGAGATGAGATATAAGACGAGTCGAGCATAGCTGAGGTGAGTTTGCTGCACTTATGGAGGATTTTACCAGCACTCATTTGAGGTGCTGGTTTTTGTTTGTCCATGAAATGATATAAGGAGGTAGAAAGTTGAAAAAGAAAATTGTGTTAAGTGTAATTTTAGTTGCATTCCTGGCTGCCGGGATAATTTTTTCGGGGTGCAGTTCAGGAGAAAAGGGTGCCCTTGGGGATGACAAGCAAATTACCCTGAGGTATGCATTTTTTGCGCCGGCCACCACCTTTCCGGCAAAACAGATGGAGAAGTGGAAGGAAGAACTTGAAACCAGGACCAATGGAAAGGTCAAGGTGGAACTATTCCATGGTGGGACACTGCTGACAGATAAAAATATGTATGACGGTGTCAGGGACGGAGTGGCTGAGATTGGCCTGTCCTGCACTACATATGAACCGGGAAGGTTTCCGCTGATGGCGGTTGCAGACCTGCCTTCAGGGTTCACCAACTCCAAAGTTGCCAGCCAGGTGGTTTTTGACCTGGTAAGCGAGTACCCACCCGAAGCCTTCAAGGATTACAAAATTATTACCGCATTTGCCACAGAACCGTCACACCTGATGGTTAAAGAACCGGTTGCCAAATTGGAAGACCTTAAGGGACGCCAGTTGAGGATATCCGGCGCCCTGACCCCTGTATTGGAGGAACTGGGAGCTTCTCCGGTGGGGATGTCTATGTCAGAAGTTCCTGAAGCTCTGCAGACCGGAATCGTTAAAGGTCTTGTCAGTTCCAGGGAAGTCCTTAAGGACCTGAAGCTTGCGGAAAATGCCAGGTATACCACTGATTATCCGCTGACAATAACTACCTTTGTTGCAGTTATGAACAAGGATATATGGGAATCCCTGCCCCCTGATGTGCAGCAGGTAATAGACGAACTGAGCGGTGAAATGGCAGTGTGGACCGGAGATTATATGGATAATCATGTCAAGGATGCCTTAGAATGGAGCAAGCAGGAATACGGGCTGCAGATGACAACTCTGACACCGGAAGAAACGGCAAGATGGGATGCGAAACTAAAGCCTATTCAGGATAACTATGTTGCTGAAATGGAGGGCCAGGGACTTCCGGCAAAGGCTTATCAAAAGAGGCTCTATGAGCTTATAGAAAAATACAGTAACTAGCAATATGGGGGTGCTCTACTTTGGGGGTTTTAGAAGAACAAATTGTACGTGAAAGAAACAGGGATACAGTATCCCGGCTTGAAAGCCTAAGCAGGTATCTGAACACAGGGCTTGCCGTCATAGCAGGCTGCAGTCTGCTGCTGATGGTGCTGACAGTTGTGGCAAACGCCGCAGCCCGGGAAATATCTGCTCCATATGCCGGGACTACCGAAATAGTCGGCTGGCTGGCAGCGGTGACGACAGCCTTTGGCCTGGGGTACACCCAGCTTAATAAAGGCTATGTTGATATTGAAGCACTGGTGGAAAGATTTCCAATGGGAGTTCAGAATGCTTTAAAAAGTATTATGCTTTTTGCCAGCACGATTTTCTTCGGACTTGTAAGCTGGAAGGTCTGTGTCTATGGGATTAATGTCGCTGAAAACGGCAACCTTTCCGAAACAATGGGAATTACCTTCTACCCCCTGATTTTTCTGGTAGCCCTTGGATTTGCAGGACTGACCCTGGCGCTTCTGGTGGACTTTCTTAAACAGGTAACCGGGGGTGTGGAGAAATGAGCCTTTTGACAATGGCTATGGTCGGGATGCTGCTGCTGCTGGTGTTAATGCTGCTGAGAATGCCGATAAGTTTTGCCATGTTTATTGTGGGGTTCCTCGGCCTTATGGTTGTGGTTTCACCTACAGCTGCCTTCAATGTACTCAGTGCGGACCTGTGGAACCAGTTTTCCAGCTACTCTATGAGTGTCATCCCCTTGTATATATTTATGGGTGAAATAGTGTTCCGGAGCGGTGTTACCGAAAGCCTTTTCAAGGCGGCATACAAATGGGTAGGGCAGTTCAGGGGCGGGATGGCAAGCACAGTTATCCTGGCCAGTTCGGGTTTTGCCGCCATCTGCGGTTCAAACTCGGCGACTGCTGCAACCATGGGCACCATGGCCCTGCCGGAACTGAAAAAATACAAATATGATGAGACATTAAGCTCAGGTGTTGTGGCAGCAGGAGGTACCCTTGGGGTAGTGATTCCGCCCAGTACGGTACTGCTGGTTATTGCCCTCCAGACAGAACAGTCTGTCAGGCAGTTGTTTGTTTCCAGCATTATACCCGGGGTAATTCTGACCATGACCTTTCTGGCCATCGTGTATTTTCTGTGTATGAAAAACCCCGAATTGGGGCCGGCCGGGCCCAAGACGACTTTCGCAGAGAAACTCAGGTCACTGATAGGGGTTATTCCCACCCTGGCGCTGTTTATTTTTGTTATCGGAGGCCTTTTGCGCGGCTGGTTTACCCCGACGGAGTCAGGCGCCTTTGGAGCCTTTGGGGCGCTGGTAATAGCGATTGTGATGCGGAAACTGACCTTTAACAATCTTAAGGACGCCATTTCGGGAACCCTGAAATCAGCAACAATGGTGATTACACTGATGATAGGGGCTATGGTGTTTGGGAGATTCCTTACCATAACCAGGCTGCCGTACGATATTGCGGCCTGGACCGGTTCCCTGGATGTAGCCCCGGTACTTATACTGTCGGCTATCCTGGTGATATTCGTTATTGGCGGCGCACTGATGGATGCTCTGGGGTTCCTGATTATTTCGATCCCGATTTTTTTCCCTACTATCATCGCACTGGGATATGATCCGGTATGGTTTGCCGTGGTACTATGCATGGTAACCACTGCCGGTGCCATCACACCACCGGTTGGGGTATCGGTTTTTGTGGTCAAGGGACTGACACCTGATACACCCATTATGTCAATTTTTAAGGGTGCGGGCTATTTCCTGGCTGCTTATGCGGTAGTTACCATTTTGCTTATTGCCTTTCCGAAGATTGTCACTTTTATGCTTTGAATGTAGGCTCACGGAAATGACCGGGAATGAAATATGGTGAGCTGTTGCACCGATTTTCCGCATTGCCGCCTATGAGTCTAAGCTGCCGCCCACCGGCAACAAGGCAGCGTCCCCGAACTTGATAGCTCATTGGGGTTATTCTAATAAGATAGCCGCCTCTCGTTTTGGCAAGCCAAAACTTCCCGGCGGCTTTCGCTATCTTCGGACATGCGGGGACTCCCTGTCTTGTTGCCGGTGATACATAGCAAGACTCAGAACGGCGGCATTGCCAGGAAAATCTTGTACAACACCTCACCATATTCCTCGGTCATTTCCGGAGCCAATGAAAAGAAAAAAATAACAAAAAAACTATAAGGAGATTTATGAAATGGATATAGCTGTGATAGGAGGCGGCCATGGAGCTTATGCTGCGGCTGCCGACCTGGCAGAAAAAGGACACAGTGTCCGGTTATGGAGGCGTAACCGGGAGGAATTCCAGCCTGTTATCAAAAAACAGGCTATTATTTTAAAAGATTATAATGGCACCAGGAGTGTTAGGCTGGCACTTGCCGGCAGCGACATTGCTGAGGTTGTCCAAGGCGCCCGGATCCTGGTAATTCCTCTTCCGGCTGTGGCACAGGAATCATTGGTGCAGGAACTGGCCCCCTGCCTGGAGGATGGGCAGGTAATCCTGCTCTGCCCGGGAACTTTCGGGAGTTTTGTGATGGCCGGGGGACTCAGAGAAAAGGGTTGTTCTGCCCGGGTTGTTTTTGCGGAAACAGGGACCCTTCCATACCTGGCGAGGAAACACGGGCCGGATACGGTTGCAGTCACTACGCGGGCGACCCGCCTGCCAACCGGTGTTTTTCCGGCAGATAAATCTGATTATGCTTTTGAAATAATAAAAGAGGCTTATCCTGCAGCAGAGATGTTGACAGATGCCCTTGACGGGGCGCTGATGAATGCGGGACCTATTATCCATCCCCCGCTGATAATGCTGAATGCCGGGCCCATTGAACACTTTGACTTCTGGGATATTCACAATGAGGGTACCCAACCGGCTGTGCGCAGGGTCCATGATGCCCTGGATGCGGAGCGGATAGCTGTGAGGGAAGCCCTTGGCTACGGTCCGCCGCATTTTCCTCTTGCAGACCATTACAACAGTACCGGCGGAGATGAATGGATGTACGGGAATGCGGCTCACGAGAAGCTTGTTGACAGCAGTGACTGGCGGGAACGCCTGGATCTTTACGGGCACCGGTACATGACTGAGGACATTGCCTGTGGTCTGGCATTTCTGGTATCTGTGGCTGACTGGGCAGGAATTGATGTACCTGTGGCCCGGGGGATATTGACTCTGGCGTCAGCGATTTTGGGCAGAGACCTGCGTTCCGGATCCAGAACTCTGGAAGGAATGGGTCTGAGAGGATTAACGGATATGGAAATGAAGAAACTGCTGGCAGAGGGTGTATTTTAATGATGAGGGATAAACCTGTTATTGCAGTAGTTGGCGCCGGGCGCATGGGCATAGGCATCGCCCATGTTTTTGCATACTCCGGTTACAGAGTGAGGCTGCTTGACGCCCGGGACAGGTCTTCACAAGAGACACAACAGGTGTTGGGTTCAGCAGAGAGACAGGTGAGGGAGACCCTGGCAATGCTGGCCTCACTTGGGGTGATGGAAGAAAACCAGGTGAACACAATCATGTCCCGGATTGGCTATTTCGGAATGGTACAGGCGGAGGAAGCGCTTAAGGATGCCGGTGTGGTATTTGAAGCGGTTCCTGAAGTGATGGAAATAAAACGTAGTATTTTTGGTCTTATCAGCAGCCTTGCAGAAGAAAAAGCCCTTATTGCATCAACAACATCCACGTTTTTGTCTGATAGCCTGGCCGCTTTTGTAACTTCCCCGGAGAGGTTTATGAATACACACTGGCTGAACCCGGCCTACCTTATTCCACTTGTGGAAGTAAGTCCTGCAGAGGGTACAGGTTTTGCAGAGGTTGAAGCCATGGTCAGACTCCTTGAAGCAGCAGGCAAAGTTCCGGTCAAATGTGCGGCTTCCCCCGGTTTTATTGTGCCGCGCATCCAGGCATTGGCTATGAATGAGGCTGCCAGACTGGCAGAGGAGGGAGTTGCTTCTCCGGAAGACATCGATAAGGCAACAAGGGTTGGTTTCGGTCTGAGGTTTGCTGTCCTGGGACTTCTTGAATTCATTGACTGGGGTGGAGGAGATATTCTGTATTATGCGGACAATTACCTCAAAGATGCCCTCAAAACAGACCGGTATGAGCCGCCCGAGATAATTGTGTCAAATATGGAGTCAGGCAGAACCGGCCTGAGAGCAGGAAAGGGGTTCTATGATTTCACCGGTTTGGATGTGGACTCATACCGGCGCGAAACAATCAAAAAGTTTGCCGACCTGCTGATTCACCTGGGCCTGTTTACCAGACCACCTCAATGATGCCTGATAATTGGGGGGGCAATTTGTGCTGACAAATATTTAAAACTGTGTTACAATTTAAATGTAAAAATGTGACGAAACGGAGTGCGAAAATTACAAATTAAAATTAGAAGAGATGAGTAAGCAGAGTTGAGCTGGAACTGATGAGCTGAGCATAATCAGTTTATTAGGCCAGGCTTTTTGAAAAAAAAGACCTGGTTTTAACTATTTAACCCAAGTTTCAGGCGTTACCCATCTAATTTTAGAGATGAATACTTTAATGAATGTTTTTGCATTGGAGGATAGGGCATGACTAGGAAAATGCTGTTGATGGGAAATGAAGCCATCGCCCGCGGAGCGGTTGAAGCAGGTGTCCAGGTAGCTGCGGCCTACCCCGGAACTCCTTCTTCCGAAGTGTTCAGCACCCTGGCAAGGTTTGCCGAGGAGTATGATTATTATGCCGAGTGGTCAGTAAACGAAAAAGTGGCCCTCGAGGTTGCGGCAGGAGCTGCCTATGCAGGTGCGAGAGCAATTGTGTCAATGAAACAGGTTGGCCTTAATGTTGCTGCTGACCCGCTGATGACACTGGCATATATTGGGGTAAAGGGAGGGCTGGTACTGGTGGTTGCCGATGACCCCGGACCTCACAGCTCTCAGAATGAACAGGATACCAGAGTATTTGCCGGGTTGGCCAAACTGCCGGTGTTTGACCCGGCATCTCCCCAGGAAGCCAAGGACATGACAATCGCTGCTTTTGAACTCTCAGAGAGACTTAACCTTCCTGTCTTTATAAGGCCGACAACTCGTACCTGTCATGTGTGTCAGGATGTCGTGATTAATGAAACCGGTCTGCGAAACAGTATTGGGTTTAAAAAAGACCCTTCATGGGTTATTTTCCCCAGTCTTGCATACAAAAAACACAAATGGTTGAATGAACAGCAGGAAGCGGCCCGAGAGATTTTTAATGAATCACCTTTTAACAAGCTCGAACTTAAAACCAGAGCAGGCATCATTGCTTCCGGAGTGGCCTATAATTATGTCAAAGAGGCCTTGGATATGCTTGATATGGAAGTTTCCGTCCTTAAGATTGGGACACCGTATCCGCTGCCAGACAAACAGGTGCTGCAGCTCTTGAAAAATACCGACAGGGTCCTTGTTATTGAGGAACTGGAACCTGTTGTCGAGGACCAGGTTATTGCGATGGCCTGGAAGAATGGTATAGCTGCCGGGATTTCCGGAAAAAACGATACGTTTGTACCGCGCGAGGGAGAACTTAATGTAGATAAGGTCAGGGATATTTTGGTGCGTTATTTCGGTCTGGCCGGCAGTGAAGCTTCTCAGGCTGCAGATGATGAGTCTCAGGCTGCACCCGGTGTAAACAGGAACTCTGATAGTACTCCCGAAAAACCGGTTCTTCCTGAGAGGGCCCCCATTCTTTGTGCCGGATGTCCCCACCGGGCTTCATTCTATATTTTTAAAGAAACAGCCCGTAAAGATGATGCTGTGTTTACCGGTGATATCGGGTGTTACACCCTTGGGGTAATGCCGCCGCTCAGCGCAATGGATACCTGCCTGTGTATGGGCGCCAGTGTTACTATTGCATCAGGTATGGCAGCTGTGGAAAAAGACCGGAAGCACATCGCCTTCCTGGGGGATTCAACATTTTTCCATACAGGTCTGGCAGGCCTGATAAATGCGGTTTATAATAACTCAGACATTACCCTTGTTGTGCTCGATAACAGAACTACGGCTATGACAGGCCACCAACCGCATCCCGGGCTGAACCGGACGGCAACGGGCATGAATGAGAAGCATATAGATATTGCCGGTGTGGCCAGGGCAGTCGGGGTGGAACTTGTCAGGGAAGTTGATCCCTATGACCTGGAGGCTGCCAGGGAGGCAGCCATTGCGGCTGTTGCCCATAAAGGGGTTTCGGTTGTAATCATGAAACGGGAATGTATAGCTATTGTAAAAACTGTTAAGAAATGCACAGTTGACACCGAAAAGTGTATCGGGTGCAAGAAGTGTATGAACGATCTGGGCTGCCCGGCCCTGGTTCCTGATGGGGATAAGGTTGCCATAGGCAATACCTGTAACGGGTGTAATGTCTGTGGGCAGATATGTCCTGTCGGGGCAATCGGGGAGGTGGTCTTATGAGAATGGACATAGTTATTGCCGGAGTCGGAGGACAGGGTACAGTTCTTGCTTCACGGGTTATTGCCCAGGCTGCTCTTGATGCCGGACTTGCGGTACGCACCTCGGAAACAATTGGAATGGCCCAGAGAGAAGGTACTGTTACCAGTCATGTGAGAATTGGCGAACCTCTTTATGGAGCTCTTATACCTGACGGGTCAGCAGATGTACTGCTAGGTTTTGAAATGGCGGAAACCGCCCGCTGGCTGCACAAGCTCAAACCGGGTGGAACAGTTCTGGCAAACAGCGCCAGGATAATACCCGTATCTGTGGCCAGTGGGAGGTCGAAATATGAGGCTGATACCATAATGGAATACCTTAGGTCAACTACCGATAGCCTGACCATGCTGGATGCCACAGAGTTGGCGATAAAGGCAGGAAATTACCGGGCGACCAATACCGTACTTTTGGGGGCGATGTCAACCCTTCCCTGTTTACCGTTTAAATCAAAAGGCCTGTTGTCTGCATTACTGGAGACAATTCCTGCTAAGTTAAGAGATATTAACAGCCGGGCATTTGAGCTGGGCAGGCAGGCTGTGGAGGTGTGATAGGTGGCTGTTGAAGAGAGAGAATGCAATGTGGAGATTGATTTTGAAGAACTATTTGAGGAGCAGAGCCGGAAGCTTTCAGCCATGGTTGAGAGTTTGTACCGGAATTCGCCGTTTTACCGGGAAAAGCTCGATAAAGCAGGCATCAAACCAGAAGATGTCCGGTGTGTGCAGGACCTGGAAAAGGTTCCGTTTACTACCAAGAGCGAGCTTAGGGAAGGATATCCCTTTGGTCTGATGGCTGTTCCCGAAGAACAGGTGGTCCGGATACATTCATCTTCAGGTACTACCGGTAAGCCGATAATTGTTCCCTATACCAAGAATGATGTCTCTGTCTGGGCTGAGATGATGGCCAGGTGTATGGAAATGGCAGGGGTAACCCCCAGGGACCGGGTGCAGGTAACCCCAGGTTATGGTTTATGGACTGCGGGCATTGGCTTTCAGGCCGGTGTGGAGCAGCTGGGAGCAATGGCAATCCCGACAGGCCCGGGAAACACCGAGAAACAGCTGGAAATGATGGTTGATATAGGGACTACAGTTCTGATAGGAACTTCATCATATGGCTTACTCCTTGCTGAAGAAATTCATAAAAGAGGTATCAGGGACAAGGTGAAGCTCAGAATAGGCATATTTGGTTCGGAGCGTTGGAGTGACAAGATGCGGGCCCGGATTGAAGAGGATCTTGGAATCGACACCTTTGACATTTATGGCCTTACGGAAATATATGGTCCCGGCATTGGAATAGACTGCCCCAGGCATCAGGGAATCCATTTTTGGAGTGATCACCTGATATTTGAAATTATTGATCCTGAAACAGGTAAACAGCTTCCGCCGGGAACCCAGGGAGAACTGGTGATTACCACCCTTACGAAGGAAGGCATGCCGCTCTTGCGATACCGGACTCATGATGTATCTACACTGCACAGGGAGAAGTGCCTTTGCGGGAGTCCGTTCCCGATGATTGACCGGGTACTGGGCCGAACTGATGATATGATTAAGGTTAAGGGTGTAAATATATACCCCGGACAGATTGACCATGTGCTCAGGATGACTGCGGGAGCCTGCAGTGAATACCAGATTGTACTTACCAGAGAAAATGCCAAGGACCGGATCCTCATCAAGGTGGAAGCAGAAGATGGCTGCGGGTTGGAGAAGGTATCCGGGGAATGCAAAAAGAACATCAAGACAAAAATAGGCATAATAGCAGACGTCGAGACTGTGCCCAGGGGAACCCTGCCCAGGAGTGAAAAGAAAACCAAAAGAGTTTATGATAATCGTGACTGCTGATTAAGCAAATAAAAAAGTTACTTATGAGAGGAGATCTGATGAGATGAGTGAGACTAAAATTCTGCTTACAGAAAAGGAAATGCCGACTTCGTGGTACAATGTGATGGCAGATATGCCAAACCTGCCAAAACCGGCGCTTCATCCGGCAACCCAGAAACCGGTTGGACCGGAAGACCTTGGGGCCATATTTCCTATGGACCTGATCAAACAGGAGGTATCCACAGACCGCTGGATTGAAATTCCTGAAGAGGTACAGGAGATTTATAAGCTGTGGCGGCCTGCCCCGCTTTACCGGGCGTACAGGCTGGAAAAGGCTTTGGATACGCCGGCAAAGATTTATTACAAATATGAAGGGGTCAGCCCTGCAGGAAGCCATAAGCCAAACACGGCTATACCTCAGGCTTATTACAATAAAGCAGCCGGGATAAAGCGCCTGACCACTGAGACAGGAGCGGGACAATGGGGCAGCGCCCTGAGTATTGCATGTAAATTTTTTGACATGGAGTGCCTGGTGTATATGGTAAAGGTCAGTTACCACCAGAAGCCATACCGCCGGATTTTCATGCAGACATATGGCGCTAATGTAATTGCCAGCCCCAGTGATACCACCGAATCAGGGCGCAAAATCCTGGAGCGTGACCCGGATACGGCGGGCAGCCTTGGAATGGCTATCAGTGAAGCAGTGGAAATTGCAGCCCAGAGGGGCGATACAAATTATGCCCTTGGAAGTGTGTTAAACCATGTTATGATTCACCAGTCTGTTATTGGCCTGGAAGCAAAGGCTCAGCTGGAGAAGGTGGGCGATTATCCTGACGTAGTAATAGGGTGCTGCGGCGGGGGCAGCAACTTCTCAGGCCTGGCATTCCCATTTATGCAGGATAAACTCACAAAAGGCACCAAAATAAGGGCTGTTGCAGTCGAACCTGCTGCCTGCCCGACACTGACAAGAGGAAAATTTGCTTATGACTTCGGTGATACTGCCGGAATTGTGCCGATACTTAATATGTATACCCTGGGACATGACTTTATGCCGCCCGGAATCCATGCCGGAGGCTTGAGGTATCACGGGGAATCTCCGCTGGTCAGCCAGTTGTATCATGATGGCATTATTGAGGCAGTGTCCAGGACACAGCGGTCCTGTTTTGAGGCTTCAATCACCTTTGCCCAGAGTGAAGGCATCCTGCCTGCTCCGGAATCATCACATGCTATCCGTGTGGCTATAGACGAGGCACTACAGGCAAAGGAAGCAGGGGAAGAGAAGACTATCCTGTTCTGCCTCAGCGGCAACGGATATCTTGACCTGCCATCCTATGATGCATACATTAACGGTAAACTGGAAGACTATGAATACCCGGATTCTCTGATTGAGGAGTCCCTGAAAAAGCTTCCGGTAAAAGAATAAAGCATAGGGAAAATGTACAGGGGCAGATGTTCTCCAAACACATCTGCCCTTTCTTAATATCAAAATACAAAACGCTAAAAGAATCAGCATTACAGAGTAAATGCAAAAAATATGATAAAAAATGAAGTTTAACTGGAAAAATAAATGCAAATATCTTATACTATTAATATGTTATTTTTATGGTTGCCAGAAAACGCGCATAGTTGAGGAGGAAGTTAAAAGTGAGCGGTGAACTAAGTATTACGTTGACATCTAATTTTAAAGCCAAACCGCAGAGTGACGCCAAACTGGGTTTTGGCACATTATTTACAGATCATATGTTTGTAATGGATTATGAAGACGGTAAGGGATGGCACAGCCCCAGGATAGAACCATACGGCAAATTCTGTATTGAGCCGGCGAATATGACACTGCATTATGGACAGGCAATATTTGAAGGAATGAAGGCCTATCGGACGGTTGACGGTAAGGTGAAGGTTTTCAGACCCAGAGACTACCTGTCCAGGATGAACCGGTCAGCTGAGAGGCTGTGTATTCCCAAGATAGATGTTGAGTTTGTGCGCGGCGCCCTGATGAAACTTCTCAGCTTAGAAAAGGAATGGGTTCCTGCCAGTGAAGGGACTTCATTGTATATCAGGCCGTTTATTGTTGCCATGGACCCATATATTGGTGTGAGGCCGTCAAAGACATACAGGTTCTTTATTATACTGTCACCTGTAGGCGCATATTATCCTGAAGGGTTCAAACCTGTTAAGATATGGGTGGAAAACAAGTATGTCAGAGCGGTTAAAGGCGGCACTGGTACGGCAAAAACGGCCGGCAACTATGCTGCCAGTATTTTGGCGGCTGAAGAGGCCAAGGCCCATGGGTATACCCAGGTGCTATGGCTGGATGGTGTTGAGCGCAGGTATATCGAGGAAGTTGGCACCATGAATATCTTTTTCAAGATAGATGACACTGTGATTACACCGGCCCTGGAAGGGAGCATTCTGGGCGGAATGACAAGGGATTCCGTACTGCGGTTGACCAGGGAGTGGGGACTAAAGGTTAGTGAACAGCCCCTTACTATTGAGGAAGTATATGAAGCACATGATAAAGGGACTCTTCAGGAGATTTTTGGAACAGGTACTGCAGCAGTCATTTCACCCGTTTCAGCCCTTAACTGGAAGGGGAATATTATTACTGTAAACGGTGGGGACGCAGGGGAAACCTCGCTGAAGCTGTATGATGAAATAACCGGAATACAGTACGGCAGGTGTTCCGACATTTTTGACTGGATGGAAGAGGTTGAGTAGAAGAACACCGGTGAAGAGAAGAAGATGACAGTGCACAGGTAAAAATTAAGTAAGGGGTTGGCCGGCTGCAACGCAAGGACTGGCCAGCCCTTTATTGTTTTTGAAGTATTAGAATATGTCGAGTATAAAAATAATGTGAATTTTCGGGGCAGGAACTAGGGCTTATCAGGAGGCAGACATGAAAGGGACAATTATCAATGTTGTGGCAATTCTAGTCGGTACGGGTTTGGGTGTAACCTTGAAAAGGGGAATCCCGGAAAGGTTTAAGAGTACGGTGATACAGGGATTATCCCTGGCGATTATTGTAATCGGGCTGCAAATGGCATTACAGACAGGAAATGTGCTTATTGTTGTTTTAAGTCTGGTGTTTGGTGCGTTGACAGGGGAACTCCTAAGAATTGAGGATATGTTGACTAAAATGGGTACAAATATTGAAAAAAGGCTGGGCGGAAACGGGGGGAATTTTACCAAGGCCTTTGTTACCACCAGCCTGGTATACTGTGTCGGTGCGATGGCAATAGTGGGTTCTATTCAGGATGGCATAAGCGGTGATGCCACGACCCTTTATGCCAAGTCACTCCTGGACGGTGTGGCGTCAGTCGTTTTTGCATCAACACTGGGAATTGGGGTTGCCTTCTCAGCGATTCCCGTATTTCTTTATCAGGGGTCTATAACCATATTGGCCCAATACCTGCAGGTTTTCCTGACAAGTGACGTTATTAAGGAGATTACTGCCACCGGCGGAGTGCTGATTATTGGGATTGGCATCAAAATGCTCGAAATAAAGGAAATTAAAGTGGGTAACCTGCTGCCATCTGTGTTTTACGCTTTGATACTTGCTTTAGTGGTTAGGGAAATAGGGTAGCAGGAAACAATATACCCTAATAATATAATTATCTGTTAATCTTCGCATGGCAATAGCCTGGCGAAGATTTTTTTTGAAAGCTTAAGCTCTGCATTTTAACCCTTCAAAACCGCATTTCATACCCTTAAAACCGCATTTCATACCAAAAAGTCTAATAATTAGAAAATTGTGGCAAAAAAGTCTGCGGGATTTGCAGGGAACATGGAAATCATTGTTGAAAATTATAATATCCTGAAAAACTAGGAAATTTACTATTTCAAAAGGAATGGAGAGGGCAATGGCACGGGTAAAAATTGAAGCAGGGAAGTATGGCAAGGTGATAATTCGTGTACCGTACAACCTTGAACTAATTTCCAAGATAAAAACCGTGGAAGGTCAGGAATGGAATGCCGAGGGGAAGTTCTGGACTGTACCGTTTTCGAAAAATATGTTAAATTTGCTGCTGAGACTTTTCAAACATGAAACAGTAGAGCTTTGTCCCAAGCTGCAGGCGATGGCTGAGGTTTCTGTGAACAGTGAAGGCTGCGTGAAAAAGGCGGATTACGGACAAAGATGTGAAAAAACGCTGGAAGAGCTGGATAATGAAATGAAAATCTGTGGTTACAGCCAGAAGACGCGAAAGGCTTATAAATGGCAAATAAAGAAATTCATAAGTTATTGTCTGGATAACAGCCTGAGGAGGGTAGGAGAAGATGAGGTCAGGAAATACCTTTTGCATATGGTTAATGAGAGGTGTGTTTCAACAGCCTGTCTTGACCAAGCGATAAGCGCCCTCAAATTTCTCTTTGTAAGAATTCTGGGACAGCCCGGTATGATATTATCAATACCCCGGCCCAGAAAGGAACACAGGCTGCCACTGGTGTTCAGCCAGCAGGAGATCAGCCGGTTATTCAGAGAAATAAAAAACATTAAACATAGGGCAATATTGTTCCTGATTTATTCCGCAGGACTCAGAGTAGGGGAAGCAGTAAGGCTCAGGATTGAGGATATGGACACTGACAGGAAAATGATATATATCAGGAAGGCCAAGGGGAAAAAGGACCGTTACACGATTCTGTCCCAGGTTGCCTTAGAGGCGCTCCGTTTATACCTGGAGCTTTACCGGCCCGAGAAATGGCTGTTTCCCGGGGCCCAGCCAGGAAGGCACCTAACGGAGAGAAGTGTCCAAAAGGCATTTGAAGATGCCCGGGCAAAAGCAGGGATTATGAAAGAGGTATCTGTGCATTCACTGCGACACTCGTTTGCCACACATTTATCGGAGGGCGAGACCGACCTCAGGTACATACAGGAACTTTTGGGGCACAACAGCTCGAAGACGACAGAGATATATACCCATGTCAGCCGCAGGGATCTGGGGAGGATACAGAGCCCGCTGGACCGGATTAATTCTTTTGATGCACCTGAGGAGGATTAACAGATTTATGTAATAATCCTAAATTACTGCCTTTTCAACCTTATAGCCCAATGATTTAAGCTTAGAAATCATTTTCTGTTCTTCGGACTTGGAGATACGTGTTTTAGCAGGAGGTTCTCTATAAGCTTCTTGCTTTTGAATAATATGGTATATGGCTGTAAGCATGGTCCGTGAAATGGCGACAATGGCTTTGTTATGACCCCTGCGGGCCTTGATAGAGTTGAACTTGTTGGTAATCCAGGTTCCGGTTTCTTTTACTGCAGCATTTGCGCACTGCACAGGCATTGATTTAAGGTAGGAATTGCCTGGTTTGGAGCGTACACGTCTATTCTTACCAGCGGTGCGGTTGTTTTGTGGTGAGACGCCGCCCCAGGAACACAAGTGCATGGCAGAGTAGAATTTGGACATGTCAGTGCATATTTCTGCGATGATAGCAATTGCTGCAGTTTTTTTAATACCCGGCACAGAACAAAGAAGGTCAATAATCTTTTGATAAGGCTTAACTTTTCGTCAATCAAGGCTTCAATTTTGGTAATTTTCTCGCTGAGATTAAAAAAGTTGTCCAGGGCAATTCTTATTTTATTAGCTTGAGTTTCAGTGAGTTCTCCCCTTAAAGCTTCCATAAGTTCAGGAATTTTGCTGCGTAACTTCTTAAGGACAATTAACTGAAGCAAATCTTCAGTAATTTCCTCTTTGGCGAGAAGGGCAAATATAATATTCATGCCTGATTTGCCAAAGGTATCGGTAGCAACTGATGAGATCATTATATTGGACACAATGAGAGAATTTTGCACCCTGTTTTTTTCAGCGGAGCGCATTTTAATAAGTTTAGTCCTGTACCTGGTCAGTTCACGTAACTCCCTAATATCTCTGGGGGGAATGAAGCTGGGGTCAACAAGTCCAATTCTATGTAATTCGGAAAGCCATTTTGCATCGCGGACATCAGTCTTTTTTCCGGGAAAAGTTTTGGTCCGTCTGGGATTAGCGAGAGTAATGTCAAAATGATCTTCAAACAGGTTAAAAACAGGAATCCAGTACTTACCAGTACTTTCTAAGGCGATGTCCAAGCAGTTGCTTTGCAGGAGCCATTCACGGGCAGACAGTATACCTGCCTGCATAGTTGAAAAAGTCTTGGTCCGGACAGAGTATGTGCCGTTAGCTTTAGTCTCATTCAATGCTATTGTGAAGGACTTTTTGTGAATATCGATACCGGCACAAATGGGATGAATAACCTTCAAGGCCTGACCTCCTTTGAAATATTTTGCAGGCAGCCAAAAAACAACCTGTCACACTTGAAAGTGTAGTATACGTCCTCAGAGGGAACAATTATTTATCCATTCAGGTTGTCGTCACATGGTTAGGCTCGGGTTTATCCCAGGATTAGATTCACCAATCGGTACCTCGTGCTCTTAATGCTGTCTGTAATATCATGATAATGGAAGAAAGAGACCTGTGAAAGAGGGAATAGTGACCTTGTTTTCATATATTATTTATGCCGCGAAGCTTACAGCGGAGCGGCATGGGGATGGTTAGACGAAATACGGCTATCCATATTTGGGGCAAAAAAAATGGCCAAAATCAGTTGGCCTCTGTAAAGATTATTTTTTAGTTAATCGCCTTTTGGGCTTTAGAAGTGAATGATATGAAGGTTTATCGTTGATTTTCTTTAGCCCGAGATAAGATATTAAAGCATTTTGTAAGACTTGAGAGAAGTTAACCTTTTTCTCTTCAGCAAGATCATTTAACCATTTTGGTAGTGTAAGAGTCTTTTTAACAGCTTTTTCTGCCATTTCATCACGGATAGGTGGCATCCATACTTCTATTAATGCTACAAACTGGTTCTTTTCAAGGTTCAAACTCGAAATAGGCGATGGTTCCGGGATAGGTTCTCCTTCTTTCTCAAGTCCGTACAAATGGAGCTCCAGTGCATCTTTAGCCATATAAAGCGCATCATCATCTGTATCACCACATGATAAACATCCTGGCAAATCAGGGAACTCAACCGAAATACCATCTGCTTCAATTGAGAAAACAGCAGGGAAAATGTATTTATCTTTTTTGTTCATGAACTTCAACCTCCTTCTAGCTTAAGCCCGGCTTGCTTTAAGATGCTTTTGACAGTTTTAATTGGCAAATCTTTATTAGGATGAGGGACAGTGACTAATCCCTTTTTAGTAGGATGTTTTAACTGGATATGGTCACCGCGATACCTTACATCTTTCCAACCATCGTCGTATAAGATTTTAAGAATTTCTCTGGAAGAATATGATTTCATAAGATGCTCCTACAAATAAATCAATACAAAAACATTATAACACGTACGATGATACGTGTCAATGAACTTGGGCGGATAGCCGTACATCGCCTAAACCAGCTAGTAAACGTCAAGAGCTTTTTAAAAAAATTTTTTGCCCTTTTAAAAAGGCATAGCAAAGCAAGCCTATCGAGAAGGTGGATGATATCTTCCCTGCCAGCTGATAAAATGGCTTCCGGAGTGGGGAATGCTCCAATTACCCGAAGGGATGAATCACCGCAAACCTTGGAGAAAACATTTAGATAGAGAGGGAATAGCTGCTCCAGAATGCTTTGGAATCTTAGCTGAATTTCGGTATAAACGTTTGTAAGACCATCGTACAGGCGGCAAAGGTTACGTAATTCCGCAATATCCGGATTGACCGGCCGAAGAGGTGCCCGATCATCCAGATAATATAATTTGGCAATACGGTTTGAATCCACTTTATCCGTTTTGACTTTGCGAACAGAACGGCGTTTCTGTTCATGGGTTTCCAGCGGATTAAGAGCAATCACCGAATACCCGGCATCCATCAGGCAGTAGGTAAGAGGTCTGGAATAATTGCCGGTCGATTCAAGAATAATATCGGGTTTTTTACCGGATACCTGCTCAACCTACGGGGTCAAAAAGCCCCAACAACGGCCACGTCCTAAACCCTGGTTTTACTCCAGTGTAAAGGATAATAGGCTCGGGTTTATCCCAGGATTGGATTCACCAATCGGTACCTCGTGCTCTTAATGCTGTCTGTAATATCATGATAATGGAAGAAAGAGACCTGTGAAAGAGGGAATAGTGACCTTGTTTTCATATATTATTTATGCCGCGAAGCTTACAGCGGCGCGGCATGGGGATGGTTAGGCGAAATGGATCATACCTTTGTAGAATTCTTTGCAAAAAAAATTACCCGGAGTACCGGGTTAAAAATGTTTAGCAACATGCCTTACTAAGGGATCCTTTGATATCAAAGACAAACCCCTTAGCCCATAAACTATTTAAGAAATCAATACTAATTGCCATAGAATCATTGTAATATTTCTTATTGATTAGTACCTTAAAGCCGTCAAACTGTATTATAGCGTCGTTATCATTCTGTGACTTATCCAAAGTCAGATGAAAACTTGGACCTCTTCAGCCGCCACCTGCCTCAAAAATTCTTATAGTATTGGAGTTGCTTTTCTTGATTAATTTTCTAATTTCCTGTTCAGCTCGATATGTAATTTTAATCATTTAGAGTCACCTCCCAATAGAACAATTATACCCCATAGGGGTATTAAAGTAAAGTTGTAGTTCAACTATTCAGCAACCGGTGATCCACATCGCCTAAACCAGCTAGTGTTTTTAAAAAAAAATTTTTGCCCTTTTAAAAAGGCATAGCAAAGCAAGCCTACCAATGGTAGACTTAAGAAAAGCAGTACCGTGTTGATTCTAGGTCAGTGTAGAGAAAACATTTGAGTAATAAGGGAAAAGCAGATCTAAAACGCTTTGGAATCTTAACTGGGACTCAATATATAGCGAATTGATTCCTCATAGTGCCGACATAAAACACTTAATGGCGTTTTTGCTGATGAGTCTGGATGGTGTTTAAAACGATGACGGAAGATCCAGCCTCCTGCAGGATACAGCTAATAGGCTTTGAGTAAGACGGTCAATGAGCAGTGAAATACCTTGCGGGGTGTGAGTCCAGTTTAAAAAAGGCGCAGCTCAATTAAATACAAAGGGCATGTCCTTTTTAAACCTAGATTGGCTAAACAAATCTGCTACAGTATTGACCTGTACCAGATGTAGTTTAATCCTGTGGTTTCAAGAAGAACCACAAGAAATAGATTGAAGTAGGGGAGTAAGAGACATGGATTTTGAGCTAATAAAGCTTATTTGGCAAGCCTTGAATTTAATTATTCTAATAGTATTGGGCTTTTTAATAATTATTGCTCCGTTGTGGATATTTAAGAAAGTTAATAGAATAGAGAAACGGTTAGACAACTTAGAAAACAAAATAGCTAAGATAAATTCGAACGCAAAATCTTAAGAGTATGGTGGTCTAGTGCCAACTTCGTATAATAACGGGCTAAATGGCTCCGGCTGCGCCTCCGACCCAAATTCCCCCGTCCTTGGGCTGTCACGTGTACGACTTTCAACTTGGAAACCTTCTTTTCATCAGTATATAGGCAGCAAAAGGCAGCCGGTAAACTACGAAAGTGTAGTATCCGTGCTCAAATGCACAATTATTTATTCTTCAAGCTGCCGTCGCAAGGTTAGGCTCGGGTTTATCCCATGAGATTGGAAACGCCAATCGCGATAACGCGCTCTAAGCTAAGTTCAAAGGCTATTAAAATGGGGAGGATGTGTATAATGCTTAAAGAAGAAAACAATGGATTGTACATGCCTTTATTACAAACTTTCGTATTTGTAGTTATCGTTATTTTGTCGTTAGGTGTAGCTGCAGTTCCTGTATCCGCTGAGTTAGAGTGGAATTCAATTGCTGCTGAGCGAAATGTCTTCAGAGATATAGCATTAAATAATCAAGGATTATATGTGGTTGTTGGTAATGATGGCCTTATTAAAACATCATATGACCTGAAAAAATGGACTTTCCAGTATTCCAACACGGAAGAATCTCTTTTTGGCTGTGTCTGGGGCAATAATAAATATGTTGCAGTTGGATTCAATGGCACGATTCTATTTTCCGGGAATGGAGTCAAATGGGATTATGTTCAGATTGAAGAAGAAATTGATTTGACAGGCATTACATGGGGAGAAGGAAAATTTGTAGCTGTTGGAACTACATATGGATTGACCGGTACAAACGATATCAGATATATCCTAACATCTACCGATGGGACAAAATGGACTATAGCAAAAAAGGTATTTGGGTCCTTTGCCTGGGATGCGGTAGATTATATAAATGGACAATTCATAGCTTATAACTCTTGGGACGATTTGGCAATTTCCGAAGATGGAGTTAACTGGACGATAAAAAAATTTAATGATGACAAAAGAATTAACAGCATTATTTGGGATGGGAAAAAATATGTTGCCCTGGGTGACAACTCATCTATATGGACATCGGTAAATGCCCTTGACTGGACCCCTGTACAGAATAACATTCAGGACGGGTTATATATAGATAATTTAATTCTTTATAATGACAGATATTATGCAGCAGCATGGTTCAACAGTAAGATGTATGTAATTGTCTCTGAAGACTTGGAGCACTGGAAGATGGCAGGGGAACACGGCTTCGAGAATGTTTCAAAAATGATTAGTACTAAGGGTTGGCTGGTAACTGTTGGAACGTATGAAACTGTAAGCATGTCAAAGGATGGTATAAAATGGGATGAGCGTAAATTGTTCTCGACCCAACTCAAAAAAGTCGTATTTAATGGAGAAAAGGTTTTGGCAATAGGATATGACGGTACAATTATGGGCAATGACGGTTCGGGGTGGGAAATAATTCAGGAAAACGTAATGAAACAGGATTAGCTGATGTGGCGTGGACCGGGAAAGAGTTTTTGGCTATGGAATATAACTATAGTTATGCGCCAGAAACATTTGAGACTCTTGATTATAGTCTGTATAGGTCTGTTGATGGGACTCAATGGGAATACTGGGGTACTATTACGAAAACTAACTTAGAACATATTTTTTATATGAATAACATTTATTATGTAATCGGGAAACAAGGAATGATGTTGTGGTCTTCGGATGGAAAAGAGTGGATGGAAATCGAAACAGGTACTACAAATCAACTAAACGGATTAGCGTGGAATGGTGAACAATTTGTTTGTGTAGGGGATAATGGATTAATTCTGAGCTCTCCAAATGGAATTGAATGGACAAATAGAAAAACAGGCACAGTAAGTAATTTAAACGATATAGTCTGGAATGGCAAAACATTTATAACTGTGGGGAATAATAAAACAATTTTGAAATCGAAGGATGGGTTTATTTGGAAAAAATATTTTGATGAGGTTGACAATTACGATTTAATCGATATGTTATGGGATGGAGAACGATTTATTCTTTTACATCGACAGGGGGAGGTATTGTCAACAAAAGATGGAAATCAACTAATTACTGAATCAACCAGCCCTAACTACTACCAGCCATTAAGTATGGCATGGAATGGTGAAGTATATATAATTGTAGGTAGAGGGGGTTCAATTGCAGTTTGTATGCCGACAGATATTATAAAAGTAAAAATAAATGGCGTTCCAATTCCTTTTGATGTAGCCCCTAGGTTGATTAATGGCAGGACTATGATTCCAGCCAGAACAGTAATGGAAAAACTCGGGGCAGATATAAAATGGGAGGCAAAAAATCAAACTGTTAAAATAATTAAAGACTCTATTAAGATATCCTTAACTATTGGCGAACCAAATGCAATAGTGAACGGGGAAAAAGTTCAATTAGACTCACCGGCTATAGTGATTGACGGAAGGACTTTAATCCCGGTCAGGTTTGTAGCTGAATCTTTGGGGGCTTCTGTATCCTGGAATTCAGATGCAAGAACAGCGTTGATAAATAATTAGCTCAAGATAAATGTTTATGGAAGCAATGTATGATAACATAAGCTTGTTTTTTTAAAAAAGAACATTTTGGGACGAATTATCTGTGGCCACATCGTATGGTCATAGAGTGATATCCCTCCCTGTCAGTTTCAGGATTAATTCCGCAATATCAGTGATTTTCGTCCTGGATGTACTCAATTTAAACAGCTGTTTACCGGTATTCAGCTTGGTAGGGTAATCATAATACTTAACGCTTCTTCCCAGTCTTGTTCTTTCACTTTCTGGTTGATTTCCTCGTATTTATGCGCCTGATGAGTTGGATAGTATTGATCCATGATATTTACTAAACAGTCTTTAGATAATTCATTAGATATAAATTCCAGTATTAATTTTGTTTCTTCAAGCCCGCCTGGCATCATAAGATGTCGGATGATTTAGTTTCTCGTAACCACCGCAATTATAGACCAGAGGTATTTTTAATTACACTTAATAATATGTTTTTTCGCTAGATTAGCCCGCTGTTGTAATGAACCAGTTTGATGAAGTTTAATATAGCCGGGTTGAAAATCCATATTAATATTCCGCCTTTATTATTAAAGTTAATTATTAATTGATTTGAGATGTATTATTCCTTTTTACTGATTTATTATTAACTAAGTAAATCTGAGGCCCCGTCACATCACCTAATGCGATAGTACGCCAAGTAAAGCTTGGTACAGCTTACGTGGTGAGATTTAGTGAGCTTAATGGAGGGAAAAAATGATTCGAAAATGTTGTGATTCTGATTTTGAGATGATTTATTCTATCGTTAATGATGCTGCACAGGCATATAAAGGTGTTATACCTGTCGATCGTTGGAATGATGAATACATGACTAAGAGTGAACTACTCGATGAAATTGAAAGTGGTGTAGAGTTTTGGGGCTTTAAAGAGAGTGGGGAACTTATCGGAGTGATGGGTTTACAGCATGTCCAAGATGTTACTTTGATTAGACATGCGTATGTTCGAACAATTCAAAGGAATAAAGGTATTGGTGGTAAGTTGCTGGAACATTTAAGGTCATTAATTGATAAGCCAATTCTTATGGGAACCTGGGCAGATGCTCATTGGGCAATTCGGTTTTATGAAAAAAACGGATTTGTGCTAGTTTCTAAAGAGGAAAAGGAAAGATTACTTCGAAAATATTGGAACATTCCGGAACGCCAAATAGAAACCTCGGTAGTGTTAAAGGAAAGAAGTAGAGTAAATTACGGAAACCTGCAAAAAGAGGCCTTACTCGAAGTTGAAAGATAAGAAAGGAAGCGAGAAAAAATGACGGACAAGGAACAGATGAAGCCATTCTTCGACTTCTGATTTCGGCCCGCTGTTCTTTAAGAGACTGAAGGAGGTTACGAACAACAAAGCATTTTGGGATCCTACCCAAAAGTAGCCATTGATTCATATAGGAGTGAAAGACAGTGGCTATGAAGAAATAAGAAAAGTACAGACGAAAGGAGTCAAATAATGCTACTGGTTTTAAATTGTCTTGTCGATGATAAAAACGCAGATGAATTTGATAGGGCCATGTCAATACTGCTTGATAAGACTAATTGCGTTTACCAAACTTTTAGAGCGTGCCAAACAGACAGTATTGCAGATTTACATCAATTTTCCCATCTTCTAATATCAGGTTCTGAGGCCTCGGCGTTAGATGATAATTCATGGGATGAATTACTGGTTAATACCATTGGCAGCTTTATTGCAGACAAAAAGCCGGTTTTAGGTATTTGTTACGGTCACCAATTTCTTGCCAGAATGATTGTTGGAAAAAGGTGCCTTAAAAAAAGAGAACAACCGGAAATAGGCTGGGTCAAGATTCACACCTATACTAATGAGTTGTTTAAAAACGTAAATGATAAAGTGAGTTTTGTATTACATTATGATGAAGTAACGTATTTAACTGATGATTTTCAGATAATTGCTTCATCCCAATCTTGTCCTGTCCATTCATATCAGTATAAAGACCTCCCTGTGTGGGGAATCCAATTTCACCCAGAATATAACTTGGAACAATCAAGGGAAATACTTGTGGCATATTCTAAAATTGAGCCGAAATTTGGCCAGTGTTTCATTAATGATTTGGATAAGGGACGTGATTTGGGAAATATTACGCAAGTTATTAAAAACTTTTTGGAAGTTCGTTAATTAAAGGATATCGAACAACGTTTTAATCAGTATTTTGCTAAGGGCGAAGGGTAAAGTCGGTGAAATCAATATATATCATCTTGATTATTATAAATATTTGTGGGTTTATTGCAATGGGTTATGATAAGCTGCAGGCAAAAAGAGGGAGTCGGCGTATTCCGGAAATCAATTTTTTCATTACCTCATTGCTGGGCGGAGCTGCCGGAGTTTTTTTAGCCATGAGGCTATTTCGGCATAAAACAAAGCATTATTCTTTTGTTATCGGAATCCCGGTATTATTGGGGTTAAACCTTTTAAGCATATATTTATTAGTAAATCCTTTTAATTAATTCTCACGAGAGATTTTGCCGTCACCACGCCTGCACAAAAACTCCCCCAAAAAAAAGGAAAATGTCGAACAATGTCGAAATAAAGTATTTGTGAAGCAAGATAACAACATTATGTAAGGTGTGGAAAATGCAGGCAAAAATTAAGAGCATAGCAAAAAAACAACCTCAGTTATTCAGTGTCCAGGGGATATGGGTTTTATACTCTACTTCAATAATATGCGGAGCTATTCTGATGGCCCTGGAAATTGTGGGCGGCCGGCTGTTGTCGCCGTTTTTCGGTGGTTCGGTATATGTCTGGGGAAGTATAATTTTCGTTTTTTTGACCGCGCTCAGCGCCGGTTACTATATTGGCGGAATCGCATCTGACAAAAAACCGAGACTGTCTGTTTTGGCAGGCTTTATCGCTTTGGCAGGGATACTGATCCTTTTTATTCCTCCTTTGGTGATTCCCTTCGTCAAATTTGCCTTTGCCATTGGATTGGGAAATTACGGAACTCTGGTTGTGGCCATGATGTTGTTTTTTTTACCCAGTGTGGGACTGGGAATGGTGTCACCATACATAGTTAAGCTGGGAATAAAGGAGTCAAGCCGGTTGGGAAATCTGGTGGGCAGGTTTTATGCTGTTTCTACTGTAGGGAGTATTATCGGTACTCTGGCTACCACCTTTTTTCTGATTCCATGGTTTGGCATAAGACATATTATTTTCGCTTTGGGTATCATCCTGGTTATATTGGCTGCAGCTATTTTAATAATTTACAAAAGGCTGCCACAGAGTGTTCTGGTAATTTGTCTGCTGGTTTTATCCCTTTTTGCAGTGACAGCAGCTGACTCCAAAGTAAGCAGCCAAGGCGGAAAATTGATCTACCAAAAAGAGACTGCTTACAATAATATCAGAGTAGAGGATTATTATGACCGTCGTTATCTCCTGTTTAATGATACCGAACAAAGTGTTATCAATAAAAATCAACCTAATGAACATATTTGGCCATATACAGAGCTGATGGATAATGCCGCCCGATATTACCGGCCTGATGCCTCAGACATGCTGGTTATCGGAATTGGAGGCGGTACGGTTATCAATAGTATGCTGGCGAAGACACCAAATATCTTTGTTGATGCTGTTGACATTGACCCTGAAGTTATCAGGGTGGCTTATCAATACTTTAACATGCCTGACAGTCCCAAACTTATGGCAACTGCCGGTGATGGCAGAGTCTTCCTGAGGGATAAAAAGAACCGGTATGATGTAATTATGGTTGATGCATATAACCGCGCAAGTATTCCCTCACACCTGACCACCCGGGAATTTTTTACTGAAATGGCCAGCGCTCTGAAGCCTGACGGTATTGTAATCTTTAATATTGTCAGCAGTGTTGAAGGGGATTATAGTACGTTTTTTAAAAGTTTATTACTGACTTCACAAAAGGTTTTTCCCGAAAGCCATCTTTTTCAGGCAGAAACCGACGACCCTTCTGATTTGGATAATTTAATTCTGATTGCCTCAAAGGGCAGGCTGAATACGCCGGACCGACTTGCAAATCGGCCCGAATACAAGGAAAATATCGACCTAAGTGAAGCCATAGTGCTGACAGATGATTATGCACCTGTAGACACTCTGGCATTAAAAATCATGTCACTTAACTGAGGCGTAGGTGTTGAAAATGAATGGCCTTTGGCTAAAAATAAAAAAATTAATATTGAACTCACGAGCCAAACTACTAATAACACTAGTACTTAGCTTTGCCGTTTTCCCCTTGTTTTCTTATGAGGCCCTTCAATATATAGAACAACCCGAATTTTGCAGCATGTGTCATACTATGGATCCTTATTACAGTTCGTGGGAAAAGTCCAGCCACAGCCAGGTCGATTGCTATAGCTGTCATGGGGAGGCTGAACTGAAGCTGGATACTGAAGATGCTGTAAAAGGTGGTGAGAAATATACTCTTTCCAGAGATATGCTCACAACCAACAAAGCAGTGAAGATTTTCGGTACAACCGTTGATAAGATGTCAGAGTATTTGAAAGTGTTTTCTGATTATGCAGACAAAAAACACAAGCAGTTAGCTTTTCTTTATGAAATGTATAATGACCCTTCAGACCGGTCAGGCAGACAACGTGCCTGGGAAGGGTGTTTAAACTGCCACCAGGGCTTTCTCTTTTCCCGTTCGGGAAATGATCATTATGGTCATTTCATGCATGCCGGAAGCGGAGTGATTACCTGCCAACAGTGTCACGGAAATCTGGTTCATGACCAGAAAACGGAAATTACCAGGAAAGCGTGTCTTAACTGCCATGACAATAAATTACCCAAACCACCGTCACATGTTCCGGATTCATTTAAGTTAAATCACGGGAAGGATTACCTGATAGAAAAGAACTGCAGTCTGTGTCACGAGAAGGGTGTTCAGGAGCCTATTTGCCAGGATTGTCATAAGATGCAGATGCCGCATCCGGAAAACTACAGAGAAGGTCATATACCGGCAATAGCAGAGATCGGAGTAAGGACATGTTTTAACTGTCATCAGGAGGAAATAGACCAAAATCGGGAAGACACGGCAAAAACGGCCGATTCCAAACCGATAGAAAAAGCATCATGCAGTGTCTGCCACGGGGTGAAAATGCCGCATACAAATAATGTTTTGAAAGAGCATACGGCGCTGGCAAATAGGTCGGGACTGCAGAGCTGCTCTTACTGCCATCAAACATCTCCGAAGCAAAAAGACATGGCTGTAGCCTGTACTAACTGCCACGGGATGGAAATTCCGCATTCACAGGGTTTCAAATACAGGCACAGGGAGGTGGTTGAGGCAAAAGGCCAGGGGGTATGCAATTATTGCCATTCTCCTCTAAATCCGGTCAATCCGGGGGCTCCATGGGCCAGTCCGAAGTTCTGTATGGACTGTCACATGAAAAATAAGCCTCATGAACCGGGCTTTAAATCTGAACACCAGTTGGAGGGTTATGAACGCAATAGGTGCAATACATGTCACCCTCAAGAACGCCACTGCAATGAATGCCATTTTGGAGAGTGACCGAAAATTATATTAATTAGAAAAACCGCAGCAGAATATGTGAAAAAAAACGCAGCAGAATATGGGGATTAAATAAAATACTACACATTGTAGAAAAAGTTGGTTTTTTAAGAAGGAATTTGTTTAATGATGTCGAAATAGTTTTAAGTAAATCCTCGGCAGTGACAATACAGTAACATTAGCCTGATTAGGAGTGATAAGAGTTGTCTGATTTATCGTTGAACCAACAGAAAAAAATATCAATTCCGATCCTGGTAATAATTTTGATTTTACTAACAGCCAATATAGTGATGGGTATTCTAACAGTTAGAAAATACGTTGCCAAGGAACCAACTATTGACCCTCAACTGGTACAGCTCGAGAGTTATCTGGAAAAAGTGAATGCCAGCCCCGCTGATATCAATAACAGGTTACAGCTGGCTTATACCCTGCAAATGATGAACCAATATGACAAAGCCAAAGAGCAGTACGTGGAGGTTCTCAAAATTGAAGAAGGCAACCTGGCAGCCAACTATAATCTTGGGGTCATGGCCCAAAAGGAAGAAAAGTATTCTGAGGCAGAAGAGTATTATCAAAAGGTTTTAGATCTAAAGGCGAATCATGTTATTGCCGCTATCGGCCTTGGGGAGACATACCTGGCTCAGAAAAAATATGATGAGGCCATTACAACTGCTGACAAGGTTTTGGAATTGGAACCCGGCAAAACCGATTTACACCTGCTTAAGGCCCAGGCTTATGAACAAATGGGAGATGCCGAAAAGGCAGCAGAACAGTACAATGAAGTACTTAAATATATACCTGATTATCCGGAAGCAGTTGAGGGACTGAACAGACTTAAGTAGGAACTTGAAAGGAGTTTAAGATGAAGGGGAAACACAAGGCTAACATAATTATCGCAGTATTGACAGTGACCCTTGCTCTAATGACATATATTTATATAAGTATACCCGAATTCGGGGGTGGTGGTATTGTCTCCGCCCAGAAGAAGAAAGTCGGCAAAATAGATTTTCTGTTTGCGGTTTACGGTCCGGGGAGGGGTATACTTCCCAGCCTGAACAAACCTATGTCAGTGGCTGCTGATAAGGAAAATAATATTTATTTGACTGACAGCGGGAATAACAGGGTAGTTGTTTTCAACCGTAAGGGCGAGTTCATGTTTGAATTTGGCTCCCGGGGAGTAGCTCATCCCAGAGCAGGTGAAATAGCTGACTGGAGCCCTGGAAAGTTCAATTATCCTTATGGAATTGATATTGATGAAGCAACAGGAAACATATTTGTGGCTGACCTCGTTAACAAGAGGATACAGATATTTGACAATCAGGGTAAGTTTATTGACTGGTTCCCCAAAGAGCCTTATGGCGGCATGGCTGATGACATCTTCCCACTGGCTTTGGATGTCAGAAATGGGAAGGTATATGTTGCCAACCCGTTCAATATAGTAATTTTTACTACCGATGGTGAGTTTGTCAAGGACTTTGGCATGCCCGGAGACGGAGATGCCCAGTTTGACCGTCCTAACGGAATTGCCGCTGCAGAGGATGGGACCATTTATGTCTCTGATTCCAATAACCTGCGGCTCCAGGCTCTGGACCCTGATGGAAAAGTTAAATGGGTGTACGGTAAGGTTGTCAATGCCTTTGAAAATTTCAACAAAAAACCCCAGGAATTTGAGCTGCCGCGAAATATTGCGGTAGGGCCTGACGGTAACATCTATGTGATTGACAGCTTCGATTTCAATATCAAGGTGCTCTCACCGAAAGGGAAATTACTGGCCGAAATGGGTCAGCGCGGTGTAGATGACGGGACCTTTAATTTCCCCAACGGAATAACGGTCACCGGTGATAAAATCATCTATGTGGCAGATAAGGGCAATGATAGGGTACAGGCTATCAGGCTGACTGATTTTGTAATCGAAGAAGAACAAAAGCAATAAAAATTTAAAATTTAAAAAATCTTACCTGAAATCAGGTAACATTATCTGAGAAAGGAGGTGAAAAAGATGCGTAAAATTGCTTTAGTTGCTGTAATGGCTGTTTGTATGGTTCTATTGACAGCAGGAGCCGCCTTAGCAGCACACGGTGACAGTGGTGACCGTACCGGTTATGCTTCTGCCGGTGGTTGTAGTGGTTGCCATGCCGATTCTGAGAAACATACCTTTGGCCCGCACGGTGGTTACACATCCACCAGTAACAAGTGTCAGTTGTGCCACCAGGTGCACGATGCCGGCAGCGCGCGTTTACTGCCAGGTCAGACAGTTACTGATGCCTGCCAGCATTGCCATGATATTACCGGAACAGATACAGCTCCATATTATGCCAGTGACCTGCCGAACCCGGCTTATGGTTCTGATGTTAAGGCAGCCCACAGGGTATTTGGTACTGTAAACGGCTTTGTCTACAATGCTGAGTTCGGCTCAACTACAATCCCCGGAGGTGATGCTACCAGCGGTGGCGATGCCACACTGGATACAACCGGTCAGGGTGCCCTTTCCGGCACTGACTTCACCTGCAACAGCTGCCATACACCACACGCGATTGCCGCCAATACTGTTGGTATTTATCTCGGCGAGTCTGGGGTCAAAACAACCACACATGGGGTTGCAGCTGGACAGATGAAAATCTTCCTGACCAACCGGATCCTCAAGAAAACTGTTAACGGTGTCGATACCGGCGGTACATATGGCACCGAGTGGTGTGCCGGCTGTCACAAGGGACGTGACAACATGGGTGATGCTTTCAACCACCCGGTTGACGAGTCTGGTTTGGGTTATGACATGTTAGGCGCAGCCATGCCTGCCAGTGTGAACTTTATTAACGGTTCAGACGAAACAACGGTTGTCAACAAAGCTTATCTTTTCATTGACAGCAATGGTACTCCGGCTGGAGATGCAGATGTCAGTGATGATCCGCGAAGCAACAAGTGGTATGCTATGGAAGGTACAGACCCGGTAAATGGTGACGCTGTCCGTCCTGACGGATTTGTTCCCTTCGCTGATTATGACGGCGGCCTCGGGCCTAGCTGCCAGCAGTGCCATGCCAGTCCGCGTAACGTGGATGGGGCATTCTGGGCAGGTTTCGACACAGCAGGTGACGGTGCTCCATCCAGAGGTACTTTCCCACACTTAAGTACCAACCCGAGTCTGTTGATTGAAGCCGGTGATGACTTCTGCACCAACTGCCACAACCTGAACTTACCTTAAGGTTAACAACTTAAGGCTATCATTTTAAGATTACCAATTTAAAAAAGTCAAAACTGCAACCACCAGGTTGCAGTTTTGATTTCCAAAACAAACATGGTATTAATATCCTATTAAATTATACAAGTAATCCGGAAGAGAGTGAAAAAAGTGCGTAAGATTATTTTAGCTGCTGTCCTGGTATTATTTACAGTTATACTGACTTCAGGGGCCGCCTATGCGGCTCATTCCGACCTTGGTGACCGTACGGGGTGGGATGACCGCTACGAGGCCGATGGTTGTGACGGCTGCCACGCCGGAACTGCTGCCAATAAATCAGGCCTGCACGGTAGATATACAGCTTCAAGCAATAACTGCCAGATATGTCACCAGGTCCATGATGCCGGTAATGTACGGCTGCTGCCGGCGCAGACAGTAACTGAGGTCTGCCAGTTCTGCCATGATATTACCGGAACCAACCTGGCTCCGTACTTTACCAGCGACCTTCCGGACCCCAGCTATGGAAATGATGTTCAGGCATCGCACAGGGTATTTGGAGCTTTAAATGGTTTCAATTATAATACAGATTACGGTTCCACAACAATTCCCGGCGGGGATGCGGCTACCGGAGGGGATGCGCCGCTAAATACCGGCAGCCAGGGCAAACTATCCGGCCCGGACTTTACCTGTGGCAGCTGCCATACACCACACGGTATTAATGAGAATACTGTAGATATTTACCTTGGTGAGTCTGCTGTCAAGGAGACCGAAAATGGATTAAGCGCCGGACAGAGAAGGATCTTCCTGACTAACCGGCTCCTAAAAAGAGAGGTTAACGGGGTTGACACCGGCGGAACATACAGCGCTGCATGGTGTGCCGGCTGTCATCAAGGGCGAATCAATGAGATGACTGTGAGTGATGGAGTTTATTCCTATAACCATCCGGTTAATGGGACAGGTCCGGCCTATGACCTGCTTGGTATTGGCAGAAATATCGTTTCGGATTGGATTAATGGTTCAGGTGCAGCAAAGGTTATGAATCAAAAATATGTCCTGATTGACGGCAATCCTGACCCGGCGGGAAACGCTGACCTCAATTACGACCCAAGAAGCAATAAATGGTATGCTATGGTGGATACGGACCCGATGACTGGTGAAGCGCGTCCTGATGGCAGTATTCCCTATGATGCCGATAATGGGCCTGTTTGCCAGCAGTGCCATGCCAGCCCGCGTGATGTTGATATGGCGTTCTGGGCAGGATTAGATATAAAAGGAGCCGGTTATCCAACCAGAGGTACTTTTCCACACTTGAGTACCAACAGTGCATTGCTCACTGAGCAAAACGGTGATGACTTCTGCACCAACTGCCACAACCAGGAATAACATCAGGATATAAGCATAAACTGCACCCATTTGGCTGCAGTTTATTTAGGTATCATCACTTATCTGCAACTGGAATTGGAATAACCGGCATTCCTGCGCTATGTTGTAACCTCAGGGCTGCGTAAAATGCGTCCCTAAAGGAACAAGCTATTAATTTGAAGGGTGATTTGACGGCACAGATTCCTTATCAAGGGAAATCATCTTTCCTGTTTCTATGCCATACACCTGCCATTTATCACCTATTTTACGTAAATCAAAAGTTAAAGTCACCTGATATTTTTCTGTTGTCACTTTTGCCAGAATTACTGATTGGTTGTTGACTTCGTCAACATGAGGGTCAGGCTGAAATGTCCAGGTTTTGATCTTGCCAACGGGCTGCTGCTGTTGTGAGAGCTTTTCTTTAAATTTCTTGCGGTCTTCCGGCCAGGAACTGTAGACACTATATGTTACAGTTTCTTTAAGTTTGTCATAGTCAAGGTCCCTGAGCCCTTCGAGGTATGTGTTGACTACCTGTTTTTGAATCGCTGCGTCGGGTTTTTTAGTACCCAAATTACTACAACCCGTGAGTAGTGAAAACAGAATAAGTACAAGAATCAGAGATGTTATTCGTGGCGCCATATTTTATTTATGCCTCCCTCATGATGTTATTGAATATATTATATGATTATATCAGATAAAAAACAACAACCATTTCATGAGCTAATGAATTTAGAAAAAATGTATATGTAAACATATATTTTAGTAATATTATATTGAAGGTACTTTTAAAAGGAGGTTGTTCACATGGGATGGCTTGACCAGCAGGTTGCCAGAAGGCTGGTGATGCTTCTGAATTTACCTAAATCTGTACCTCTGGTATGGAATCTTGTATGGGATAAAAGGGTCAAATGGACAGCAAAACTGGTTTTCCCGGGAGCAGCCCTGGCATATTTCCTGCTGCCCTATGACATGATTCCTGACTGGATTCCTCTCCTGGGACAACTGGATGACCTTACAGTGATGTTCTTGTTAATGGAACGTTTTATCTCTATGATCCCCGATTATATAGTAAACCAGTATTAATTAAATTCATAAATATTCCTTTGTGGAAGGAGTTTGGCAAATCCCGGTGAAATATATGCCAGGAAAGCAGGAAAGCAGTAAAGGAGGGAGTATTAGTTGCTGCCAGATGATCTGTTATCAGTTTCCCGGGGAGTTAAAGAGGCTGACCTGGTCTTAAAGAATGCCCGGGTGATAAATGTGTTCTCCGGGGAAATTGTCAAAACCGGTATCGCTGTTCATAAGGGATATATTGCAGGGCTGGGAGATTACCGGGGCAAGAGTGAGTACGACCTAGCCGGCAGTTATGTGACTCCCGGTTTCATTGACGGGCATATACATATTGAGAGTTCCATGCTGCTGCCACACAATTTTGGCAGGGCTGTAATAGTCTGGGGGACCACCACTGTTGTCACTGACCCTCATGAGATAACCAACGTCCTGGGAACAGACGGTATTAAACTAATGCAGGCCAGTGCCCAGCTTGGTCCGATTGATGTAGAAATGATGATACCTTCCTGTGTTCCGGCAACCAGTATGGAGACATCGGGGGCGAGGCTTGAGGCCGGCGATATCCAGGAACTATTTCACCAGGGAGGTTTCCGCGGTCTCGCAGAAATGATGAACTTCCCAGGGGTAATCAGCGGTGTCCCTGAAGTGATGGATAAGCTGAGGAGCGCTTCAGGCAGCATTATCGACGGACACTCACCGGGTCTCACCGGCAGGGAACTGAACACATATATTGCTGCGGGAACAGGGTCTGACCACGAATGTATCACGGCGGCTGAAGCCATGGAAAAAATGGGTTTAGGGATGTATATTATGATCAGGGAAGGGTCTACGGCAAAAAACATGGCGGCACTGCTCCCAGCAGTGAATACATTGAATTATGCTAGATTCATGCTGGTAACTGATGATGCCCATGCTGCAGACCTGCTTCGCGGGCATATCAACCTGTTACTGAAAAAGGCTGTCGCCGCGGGACTTGATCCGGTTACAGCGCTAAGGATGGTAACTCTGAACCCGGCAGAATATTTCCGGTTGGAAAAACAAGGAGCTGTTGCTCCGGGATATAGAGCAGATCTGGTGGTGCTTGACAGTCTCACGGATTTTTACCCTCTCATGGTGTTTAAAGACGGCCTTCTTGCTGCTGAAAATGGCCAGCCGGCTTCGCCCTGGCCTGGAGTTAATTTTCCGGTGATGACAGCCATGGATGTTAAATTGGAGGATAACCCTTTTAAGATCAGGGCTGAAGGTGATCAGGTAAGAGTTATCGGCTTGGTCCCGGGACAGCTCTTTACCGGATCATTGACTAAGAGTCCCCTGGTGGTTGACGGCTATGCCGTATCAGATACGTTAAATGATATTTTAAAGATTGCTGTCATTGAAAGGCATCAGGGCTCCGGTAATGTGGGGCTGGGTTTTGTTCAGGGTTTGGGACTGCAAAGGGGGGCGATTGCCTCATCAGTAGCCCATGACAGCCATAATATTATTGTTGTTGGCTGTAATGATGCCGACATGGAAGCGGCTGCCCGTGAAGTTATCAACTTCGGCGGCGGTATGGCTGTTGCTTCAGAAGGCAGGGTTACTGCCGGATTACCCCTGCCTGTTGCCGGATTAATGGCAGATGGCGATGCCCGGGAAGTTTCCCTGAAAATTTCTGAGTTAAAAAAAGCAGCCAGTAATCTGGGATGCAGTTTAGATGAACCTTTTATGGCGATGTCCTTCCTGGCGCTGCCGGTTATCCCTGAGTTGAAGATAACCGATAAAGGACTTGTTGATGTAAATAAATTTGACTTTGTATCTCTGTTTGTTTGATTTGTATATCTGTTTGTTTGATTTGTATCTCTGTTAGTTTAGCCGATTATTGACACCATCCGTTACTTCACGTTTATCTTTTTCCATTAGGGGAATGATAAAGGCAAAAGAGAAATACGGAGGGTTGTTCTATGGAAATCTTCTTAAGATCCCGGGTTCCCTGGGAAGCAGGTCCCAACCTCAAAGAAATGACTGATGAGATTGGGGTTGATATGGACAGTTTTGTTGAAGCAATCGGAGCTAACAGGACTGATATGGAAATGGCATCTGAGTTCGGGGTTAGTGAAAAAACGATACAGGCGCTGAAGGAACATTTCTATAGTAAGGGACTTGGTACGACTGTAGGCCAGGATTAGGGCAGCCTAAGGCTGCCCTAATCTTATTGACAAACCACATATTTTATGTGAGCATTAAATTGTAATATGGACAGGGGTAGATGAATTCCTCGGGCGGGCTACATCTCCGCCGGCATCCGCTCCCGCTTTGCGGTCGCGGGCCGGACGGACGACAGACTCCGCCCTCCGGAACACATCTACCCCTGTCTTATAACATTTCAAGCTCAAAATTACTGGCTTTGTCAGCAGGATTAGGGCAGCCTAAGCTGCCCTAATCTGTATTCTGGACCCAGCCCCAGCTTTCCACAGGTTCATCCGTTACTTTATCGTCCTGCTCATCTCCCATTTTTTCTTCCTGAAGTTTTTCACAGTCATCAGAAGCTTCCGAGGGAGTTTTCAATGTATTGTTATCTCGCCTGTCTTTGTCCTTTCTGTCACCTATCACTATAAATTTCACCTCCTTTTAAGTAATATTATGTTCCACGAATAATCCGCTATGCAGATACAGAGGATAATCAGGGGGAACGGTGAATATATAAGATAAATGTCAAATAAAGGTGAAGCGATATGCTGAAATGGATTTTGATTTTTATGCTGATTCCGGCAACTGAAATATTTATCTACATACAACTGGGTAAATATGTGGGGATGCCGGTGGTTGTGCTGCTTATTCTGGCCACCGGGGCTGCCGGTGTAATCCTTAGCAGGCAGCAGGGATTCTATATCATAAAAAGGGTTCGGGAGAATCTGCAGTCAGGGATTGTTCCGGGGAATCAGCTTCTGGACGGTCTGCTTGTCCTTGTGGGAGCAATTCTGCTGCTGACCCCCGGACTCCTGACAGACCTGACGGGATTTTTATTGCTGTTGCCGTGGTCACGTGTTTATGTCAGAGAATTCATAAAAAAAAGGCTCCGGAGATGGATGGATGAGGGGAAAGTCATTTTTTATTAAATATAGCGCCGGGACATTTGTTGTGATATAATATTCAAAATAAATGAGGGGTATAAAAAACGAAGGGGGAGTCGGCATGGCGGCGATAAGAATTGCAAAAGAAGGACTCACATTTGATGATGTGTTACTGGTACCGGCCAAATCTGAGGTTATTCCAAGAGATGTTGATACAACGACATATTTGACAAAGAACATCAAGCTTAGTATACCCTTAATGAGCGCCGGTATGGATACAGTCACCGAATCAAGGCTGGCAGTTGCCATTGCCCGCGAGGGCGGCATAGGGATAATACATAAAAATATGAGTATTGAAAAACAATCCGTGGAAGTAGACCGGGTGAAACGGTCTGAACACGGAGTTATCACTGACCCGATTTTCCTGTCACCTGATCATCCTGTAAGTGATGCTCTTGAAATAATGTCGAGGTACAGGATATCAGGAGTACCGATTACAGTTGATAATATCCTGGTTGGCATCCTGACAAACCGTGATTTGAGATTTGAAACTGACTATACCAAAAGCATCAAGGAAGTAATGACAAAAGAACACCTGATAACAGCACCGGTGGGGACAACTCTTGAGGAAGCCAAGAATATTTTATGGCATCATAAAGTTGAAAAGCTTCCGATTGTTGATGACAAAAACCACCTGCTAGGTTTGATAACCATAAAGGACATAGAAAAGGCCAGGATTTATCCCAATTCAGCGAAGGACAGCAATGGAAGGCTTGTGGTAGGCGCTGCTGTCGGAGTATCCAATGATATGATGGAACGCGTTGCAGCTCTGGTCAATTCAAAGGTTGACGCAATATGTGTGGATACAGCCCACGGTCACTCCAGAGGAGTACTTGATGCGGTATATGCCATTAAGTCAAAATATCCGGAAATTGATATTATCGCCGGAAATGTTGCTACTGCAGAGGCTACCAGTGACCTGATTGCGGCCGGCGCTGACTGTGTTAAGGTAGGAATAGGCCCGGGTTCTATATGTACAACCCGTGTTGTGGCCGGCATCGGAGTTCCCCAGATTTCTGCAATCGCTGACTGTGCCGAAGAAGCAGGTAAGACGGGTACACCCATCATTGGAGATGGCGGGATAAAATACTCCGGAGATATTACCAAGGCTATTGCTGCCGGAGCAGATGTTGTCATGATCGGCAGCCTTTTTGCCGGAACCGAGGAGAGCCCGGGGGAACTGGAAATTTACCAGGGACGCAGTTTTAAGGTATATCGTGGCATGGGCTCAATGGGCGCCATGAAGGAAGGCAGCAAAGACCGTTACTTCCAGGAAAACGAACAAAAATTGGTTCCTGAAGGAATTGAGGGACGGGTTCCTTTTAAAGGTTCCCTTTCGGAAACAGTATACCAGCTGGTTGGCGGTCTCAGGGCAGGTATGGGATACTGCGGCACTGCCAACATCAATGACCTGAAGACTAAGTCAGCATTTATCAGGATCACAAATGCCGGTCTGCGTGAGAGTCATCCACATGATGTTACAATTACCAAAGAAGCGCCCAATTACAGTGTTTAAGCCATTGCAGACATAAATTAGTGCAAAAATAAATATTGGAAATAATATAGAAATAGTGTTATAATAGTTCATGCAAGATGCCAAATTGGGGGTGTATTTCAAAATGATTGACAGGGATACACTGCGGATGGTATTGGACCAGTACCTGTCAGGCAGGGTTACAAGAGAAGAGGTATCCGACTGGGCATATAACATGATAAATGAACAGGGTGAAACTGGTGACCAATTGGTTAACGAGGTTCTGTTTAATCTGGTCAGTTTTCACGATGTTGGTATGATCTTTGAACAGTACCGTCCCAGCAGGGAGAAACTGGAATACTTTATTAACTGGCTTGAAGATGATGGAGAATGCGGCTGGGATCAGTATACTGCTATGTTTGATCCCGGCAAGCTGATGTAGTAGTTACATATCCCACTAACCAATTGGTTAGTGGTTTATTTTTCTGTATTGCTGATTGTTGTGAGGAGAGGTGTCGTCATTGTTTGGGTCGATAGAAGATGTTAAAGAAAAACTGACCAAACAGAACTATCTGATTAATTACAGGGTGGCAACCGCAGTTTTTTTGGCAGCCAAGCTGCAAAAACCGCTTCTTATCGAAGGGCCTGCCGGTGTTGGGAAAACAGAACTGGCCAAGGCCGCAGCCGGCGCCCTGGATACAAGCCTTATCAGGCTCCAGTGTTATGAAGGATTAGATGAATCAAAGGCACTTTTTGAATGGAATTACCAGAAACAACTGCTCCGCATACAGGCAAACCACCTGACCGAAAAGACCTGGGAAGAAACCAGGAACAATATTTTTTCAGAAGAATTTTTCCTTGCCAGGCCGCTGCTGCAGGCGTTAAAGGCAGAAAATACCGTTGTCTTACTGGTTGATGAACTGGACAAGAGTGACGAGGAATTTGAAAGTTTTCTTTTGGAGGCGCTCTCGGATTATCAGGTCTCTATTCCGGAGCTGGGCACAGTAAAAGCAAGCTCTATTCCTATTGTGATACTGACCAGCAACAACTACCGGGAATTTAGTGATGCCCTGAAAAGACGGTGTATCCATTTGTATATTGATTACCCTTCTCTGGAGCGGGAACTGGCTATAGTGAGGATAAAGGTACCGGAAGCAAATGAAGTCCTGGCAGAAAAAATTGTGGAATTTGTGCAGTCACTGAGGAAGATGGTCCTCAAAAAGCCTCCCAGTATTTCAGAAACCCTTGACTGGTCTCGCACCTTGGTCTTGCTGGGGGCGGACTCGCTAGATGAGGAACTTGTTATGAATACAGTCAATATTCTGTTAAAATATCAGCAGGATATTAAAAAGGTTGAAGAACGAATAAACGGTCTTCTGCCAGAATAAAGCCGGGTGAAACGAATTGGATAAAAATATTCTTCAGTTTGCCGTACTCCTGAGAAAAGCCGGGTTAAGGGTCTCTCATTCAGAAGTAGCCGAAGCTTTGAGGGCAATAACCCTGACCGGAATTGACAGGGTTACTTTTTTTAATGCCCTCTCTGCTACACTGATAAAAGAGCAGACAGATATGCGTGTATTTGAAAAGATATTTGAATACTATTTCAACCCGGAGTTCATGGGAGATGATTGCAGCCGGTTTGGCCCAATGATTAAAGCTGACCCCAAAACCACCTGCCAGGGAAACGACATAGTGCCAGGGAGGGGCAAAGGGAGGACCACCGGGTTTGGCCAGGGTAGGGGACTGGCTGCGGCAGCAGTAGATAACTTTGTCCAGGTCATTCAGGCAGGTATCCCTGAAGAAATGTCCGCATTGGTTAAAAAGGGTGTTGCAGGCCTCGGCAGGCTGGACGAGGAAGACCTGGAGGACATGAAAAATGCTATCAGACAGGTTAAAGTATTCCTGGAATGGAATATGGGCATATATAAACTGGAAAATGCTGCGTGTGAACTGGATGAAAAAACGTGGCTGGTCTGGCAGGAACGCTTAAAAACCCTGGAAGACATGCTTTACCGGGAGATGGAAAAAAGATTAATCATTGAACTTGGCACAAGTGCACTGGAAAAAGTTCTGGCCAGAGAAAATATTAATCAGTTGGATTTTTACAGGCTCTCTTCGCAACAGACGGCGGAAATCAGAAAAAAAATAGGTAAAATAGCACATAAACTGGCATCAAGATTGTCATTTCGACAAAAACGTTCAAAAAGGGGACAGATTGACCTGGCCCGGACCATCAGAAGGTCAATGTCATATGGAGGAGTACCAATAAAGCCTGCCTATCGTGACCACTATCCCACAAGGCCGGAATTTGTTGTTCTCTTTGACTTGTCTGGTTCAGTGAAAGTATTTAGTGAGTTTATCCTCCAGCTTGTCTATTCCATTCAGAGCAGGTATATTCATGTGAGGTCATTTGTTTTCGTGGATACCCCTGACGAAATAACCGGATATTTTCAGAACAGGGAAATAGAAGATGGTATTAAAGACATCTATAACCTGGCCAAGTATTCTAAAACAGCATTTTCCGACTATGGCCAGATGTTTATTGATTTTAATGAAAAGTATCTTGAGGTCCTAAACAAAAAAACCACTCTGCTTATCATTGGGGATGCCCGTAACAATTATCACAGGGACCATGCCGACTGCTTCCGGAATATGTGTCAGGAAGTCAGAAAAACGATCTGGCTGAATCCTGAACCTGTTGAAAGCTGGGACACGGAAGACAGCCTGATATCACTTTATGGAGGGTTGTGTGACCAGGTCTTCGAATGTCGGAATCTTGAGCAATTGGACAGAGTAGCCAGAAAAATTATATAATGTGAAATTTTTTTAAAGTCTATCGACACATTGCGACATAACAATTGGAAATATTCTGGTATAATTTTATATATAAGGCGGTAAAATTAAATATGAGTATCGAAAGGGCAAAACCAGTGAAAACTGGTGGCGCAAAACTGCGGGTCTAAAGCTTCAAAAAGCTATGGCAGCCGGGTTACCGAAGCGCTGTTTCACCTTTGGCCCGGTATCTGATGAGCGATACCGGTAAATTTATGTTTTGACATGGTGGCGGGAAAGGGGAAGGAGGAGTCCTTAATGGATCTTGTGCAGGAGATCGAAAAAATGCGACAGGAACTCAAAACCTTGGCGGAAGAAAAAAACAACATTTTAAGTGACCCCGAAATCTATCAGCAGAGTTGCATTATTGACAATATGATTGTGCAATTCATGAAACTTGGTGTTTCCAAAGGATAGGCCCATTTGGCCTATTTTTTTTGTTATTAAGGAAATTACCGTTTTGCAGGGTTGTGGATAATTTCCTTAAATTTTATTTATAAATATATTGACTATTAACCAAGCATAATTTATACTTGTAATTGAGAATACTTCTCAGTGAAAAATTCTTCTCAGTGAAAAATAATTCTCAGTAGAAAACATTATATTAAAAAATGGAGGTAAGGGAGTATGAACCTGGATAAATGTAAAAAGGGACATAAAATAAGAATTACCGGTATAGGCAATAGTGATATCAGGGCACAGGCAATCAGGTTCGGGATTTCTGAAGGCGAAATCGTTTGTTGTGCTGAAGTGGTGCCTGCAGGTCCGGTTGTAGTGCAGAAGAACAACCAGGAAATTGCCATCGGCAGAAGGCTGGCACGACAGATTGCCGTGGAACTTATCAGTTGACATAATATGAGACAACAAAGGAGATTTGGTAATTATGCATTGTCATGATAGTGGTGTTAAAATTAATATTCCACCAGATTCAAGAAAAATCGTTTTAGCCGGTAATCCGAATGTTGGCAAATCAGTGTTTTTCAATGCCCTGACAGGATTATATGTTGATGTATCCAACTATCCCGGCACAACTCTTGAGATTTCCCATGGAAGATACGGAAATGATGTCATCATTGACACACCTGGAGTATACGGGATTTCATCATTTAATGATGAGGAAAGAATTGCCCGGGATATTATCCTTGATGCTGATGTTGTAGTCGATATAGTAGATGCAGTCCACCTGGAACGGGATCTTTTCCTGACCCAACAGATAATAGATACGGGTGTTCCGATGGTGGTTGCCCTGAATATGCTTGACGAAGCAGGGAAACAGGGAAGAAAGATCGATATTGACCTCTTGGAAGACCTGCTGGGTGTTCCTGTTATCCCAACAGTGGCTGTAAAGCAAATGGGTATGGATGAGCTAAAGGAGAAAATATGCTGTGCCCGCTCAGGCCACATTGACATCGGGCTTCACAGCAAATTACACGAACTCCATGACCGGGTTGCCAACCAGGGAGAAGCACTCCTGATACTGGAGGGGGACCCCGTAGTAGCAGAGCGGCATGGGATTGCCCCGGGCTCGGAAAGGGAAGAGATTTACCTTAACAGAAGGGCAAGGGTAAATGATATTGTGGGACATGTTGTCTCAGAAGGCAGCAAAGGTTTGGGTTTTGGCTCCATTTTGGGCAGGATGATGATTCAGCCTGTCACAGGGATCCCGATTCTGCTATTCTGCCTGTATTTAATGTATAAGTTTATTGGTGTTTTCATTGCCGGGGACATTGTCGGTTTTACTGAAGAAACCCTGATGCAGGGGAAATACGAACCTTTTGTCAGGTCTATTGTTGGTCGGTATTTCAGTGAAAGTTCTGTACCGGGTTCAATTCTGATTGGCGAATTTGGTGTTTTGACAATGACCGTAACATATATCCTGGGACTTCTGTTACCGCTTGTTTTAGGTTTTTATCTGGTACTTTCTGCTTTTGAAGATTCCGGATACCTTCCCAGAATAGCCGCCCTTACAGACAGAGCCCTTTCCGGAATAGGACTAAACGGGCGGGCGGTAATTCCTATCATTCTTGGTTTCGGGTGTGTTACTCTGGCTACCATTGTAACCAGGGTTCTGGGGTCGGAAAGAGAGCGGCGGATTGCCGTATTTCTGCTGGCACTTGCCATCCCGTGTTCAGCTCAGCTGGCAGTTATTGCGGGATTGATTACTTCTCTAAATGGAACGCTGGTAGCCCTCTATGTTATTTCCATCCTGACAGTGCTTATTGTCACAGGTACACTGCTCAACAGGTTTTTACCGGGTGAGTCAACAGATCTTTTGATTGACCTGCCACCCTTAAGGCTGCCCAGGATTGAAAATGTTCTCAAAAAAACAATTACTAAATCATATCACTTTGTTTTAGAGGCAACACCGCTCTTTGCAGGAGGCGCTCTCCTGATAGGAATCCTGCAGGTAACGGGTTTGCTGGAAATGCTGCAGAGACTGCTGCAGCCGGTTACTGTTGGCTGGCTGGGGATGCCGAAGGAATCGGCCACAATATTTATCATGGGATTTGTCAGGCGCGATTTCGGCGCAGCCGGACTGTATAACCTGGGTCTGAATGATTTTCAGACTGTGATCGGCTTGGTTACAATTACCCTTTTTGTGCCCTGTATAGCTTCAACCCTGATTATATTTAAAGAACGCAGCCGGCGGGAAGGATTTATTATGTGGTCCGGAGTCTTATTCCTGGCCTTCCTCATCGGTGGCTCCCTGAATCAGGTTTACCGGGCCACAGGTTCTGTATATGGTGTGATTATCGGATTGATTTCAGTCCTCCTGGCTACGCTGCTGCTCACTAAAATTTTTGTCAGAAAGCCAAAATTAACATCAGAAGGAATAAACTATGGAAGATAAAACTAAAGACAGCAAAAACAAAAATATTTACGAAGTAATCGAATGTCCGGTATGTGGCAATAAAATCAGTACACCCAAAAGCCTGAGATGTCCCAGATGCTTTGCATCCATTATAAAACCGGGGTGTGGGGGAAACTGCAGCAGATGTGCAGAAAAATGTTAAATTCTTGCATAACTGCTCTTTTTAAAATATAATAAGGTTGAGGTGTGATTGTATGGAGTTCTCACTTGAGACCTTAAAACAAAAACTGTGTGACCGGGAATATAAATTAACTCCTCAAAGAAGGATTATCATGGAGGCCTTTACCAGAAGTCCCGAAAAGCACCTGAGCGCTGAAGATATCTATGGAATGGTTAAAAAAAATAATCCGGAAATTGGGCTGGCTACGGTTTACCGTACCCTGGACCTCTTTGCGGAACTTGATATCCTTCAGAAAATGGATTTTGGTGATGGCCGCAGCAGATACGAATTCTGCACCTCTGAAGTTCATCACCATCACCACCTGATATGTCTCTCATGTGGGAAAGTGATGGAGTTCGGAGATGACCTGCTGGAATCACTGGAATCAACCATTGAGAAAAAAAGCAGGTTCAGGATTGTTGACCACGAGCTCAAGTTTTATGGTTACTGTGCAAAGTGTACTGCCTCTAAATGAGAGGCAGTAAGCTTGTTGACAAACCCTATATTTTTTGATAATAAAAATGTAACATGAACAGGGGTAGATGAATTCCTCGGGCGGGCTACATCTCCGCCGGCAACCGCTCCCGCTTTGCGGTCGCCGGCCGGACGGACGACAGACTCCGCCCTCCGGAACACATCTACCCCTGTCTTATAGCATTTTATAGTTCAATATTATTGACTTGTCAGCAGTCTGACTGCTTCTAAAGAAGAGGCACAGTCAGACTCTATTCACCCCGGCTCTTGTAAAAGAATTCATAAAAACCCATTGCCATCAAAAAAATGCCAAAAATCCGCTGCAGAGCAGGGGCAGGAATCCTTACAGCTATCATGGCGCCCAGCAGCGCCCCTGCCACAGTACCAATGGCGAGATAACCTGCCAGCCGGGGCCGTACATTGCCTTGCCTGTAGTGGGTAATAACAGCGACAATGGATGTAGGCACAAATGATAAAAGGGAGACGCCCTGGGCAGTATGCTGGGTTATTCCGGTCAGGAACACCAAAGCAGGGACCAGCAGAGTTCCGCCCCCTACCGCAAGGCCGCTTAATATTCCGGCAAAAAAACCGATGATTGTGACAATCATTTAAAACATCATCCTCAGACCGGCCAAAAACATGAAAACACCGAAAAACTGTCTCAGTTTTCGGGCCGGAATTTTGTTCATCATTTTTGCTCCCAGGTAGCCGCCAACTACTCCTCCGGCTACAACCTGCATGGTAAGCTTGAAATTGAGGTCATCATTCAGCCCGTAAATTAAGCAGCTGGCAACAGTTGTCGGCAGAATGACAGCGAGTGATGTTCCATGAGCCTGGTGTTGGACTATTCCCATCAAACTAACCATTGCCGGAATAAGAATTGTCCCTCCGCCAATTCCCAGAAGGCCATTTATCAATCCTGTTATAATTCCTATCCCGATCAGAAGCAGGAGACTAATATGTTTCATATTCCACCTGTGAGAGAATAATTTTTGTGATTCAGAGGTTATTATTTTACTTATTCCTCCTTTTGACTCGGGTAAATATGTGGTATATTATAACAAGAATTAATTATTATTGGGGGGTTTTTAAACATGGCAGTTTTTGTTTGTGCAAACTGCGGTTTTTCCAAAGAAACCAGGTGCAAACCGGGAAAGTGCCCTGAGTGCGGCGCTAACGGCTCTTTTGAAAAGAAAGAAGAAAGCGGCAAATGAAAAGAATCCTCTTTTTTTCAGTTTCCATCGGGTCAGGCCATGATCTTGCCGCTGAAGCCGTAGCCAGGGAAGTTATGGTGCGATTCCCTGACTGCCGGACAATGACAGTTGATACTTTCAAATACATTAACCCTGTTCTTAACAAGGTAATTGCGGGAAGCTATATGGAGTCACTCAAATTCAACCCGAAAATTTGGGGATATCTATATAATCAGGCTGAAGCAGGGGACAAATTTATTGATCTGAATCAGATACTGTCAAAACTTGTTTCGTTAAAAATGGAGAAATTGATTAAAGAATTTGATCCCCAGGCAATTGTCTGTACTCATGCATTTCCCGCCGGAATACTGTCAATAATCAAAGCAAAGTACGGGCTCCGGATTCCCCTGATTGCCGTTATGACTGACTATACTATTCACCCGTTCTGGGTGCATGAAAATATTGATATGTATGTGCTTCCGTGTGACGAGATTAAATACCAGATAAGAGAATATCACATAAGTGAACAAAAAACCATGTGTACCGGGATACCACTGAGACCACAGTTCGCCCAAAAGATGAATCAGGAGGAAATGAGGAAAAAGCTTGGTCTGGAACCCGAAATTACCGTCCTGGTTATGGGTGGCGGACTGGGCATGGGTGAAATTGAGGAAATTATTAATACATTGGGAAATGCGGATATTAAATTACAGATTGTTGCCCTAACCGGAAAAAATGGCAAACTGCTTAATGCGCTGCAACTGCTCACCACAGAAAACAGGATAAAGGTATTTGGATATATTGACAATGTTGCCGAAGTTATGGCAGCAAGCGATTTTATTATAACCAAACCGGGGGGGCTGACTACAGCTGAAGTTCTGGCACAGCAACTGCCCATGGTGATAGTTAATCCGCTGCCGGGGCAGGAAGACCGGAATACCGAATTCCTGCTTAACAACGGTGTTGCCGTAAAGGTCCGCAAAATGCAGAACCTGGTGCCTCAGATTAAAAACCTGCTGAACAATAAAATTAGACTGAGACAGATAAAAGAGATGTCCGCACTGATTGGCAGACCGGATTCTGCATCCAGGCTTGTCGATTATTTGGAGACTTTGATAATATAGGGGGATGTACCTTGTCAAAAAGCTATCTGAATCTTGATGTAACATATCAATTTGCTGTGGAACAGCTGGAAAAGAAAGAGCCCCGGGAAGTGGCCAGAAATGCCGGCGCTGAGTATAACCCTGAAACCGGAGAAATTTTGGTCACATATCTGGGAGATGCTTTTCGGGTTTCATATCCTGATGGCAAAGTAGAACCTGCAAAAAACGGAAAAGAAGTGTCCCTTACCGTAAAAATACTTATCCTGCATTATCTGAATACGGCAAACGGGGCACCGCTTCAGGGCAAATTAATTTCGTTCAAAGAACTTCCTGATGGGGCAATCTATATCGAACCATTCACCAGACGGGCAATAAAGCCTATGTTGAATTTGTTTGCCGAACGACAGGGGGAGTTTGTGGAGCTGGCAAAGAGCATGGGAGCTGTAATTCAAAGCCTGGGTGATACCAGTGTGACCATATACCCCTTCCCGAATGTCCCTATCACTTATGTTATCTGGTCAGGTGATGATGAATTCCCTGCTTCCGGGAACATTCTTTTCGATGCCTCCGCACCTTTTTATCTGCCAACTGAAGACTATGCCCTTGTTTCAGGATTAATTATCTACCAAATGGGCAGCCTTTTGCAAAAAAAGTAAATAATCAGGTAATTTTCTCACAGAGGTCAATTTATACAAGTATTTGTTGATTGCGACTTCTGTGATTTCAACAAGTTTCAGGGAGCCTCCGGTGTAAAATAGTAAATGACTAGACCGGAGGTGATTGTTTTTTTATGGGCCGTATTTTTTGCAGTATGATGTTTCTTGTCGTCTTTATAGTGTCAGTTCAGACCAATGTGCCTGAGGTGGGTGATGTTGTAAGGTTATTTGGTTCCCGGTATACCCAGCGACAGGTCGAACTGGCTGCAGCGGAAGAGGATAAAACGGTGAAATCGGGATGGGTTTATTACAAAATGGGCAGCTTGGAGAAGGCCAAAAATGTAATGGAGGGCGTTCTGAAAAATGATCATAATGCTTCTGCACTCTACTGTCTGGGGATGATTAGTCTGGATGAAAATGAGTTTGAGTCAGCGGCAGAAAGACTGGAAGCAGTCCTGGAATTATCCCCACAGCATTTACCTTCTTTATTAAATCTTGGTAAGGCATATTATTTTTCCGGAAGGTATCACCTGGCTGAACAATGCTTTGACAATGTTTTGCAGCTGGAGCCCGGCAACAGAGAGGCCGTGTTTTGGATTGATAACTGTTCCGGGGCAGGAATTTAGGCTTCATTTGTGGAAATTATACCTACAGAATGTGTACCCAACAACATACCAAAAAGAGGAGCAATAATTGTGAGAAATAGAAATATCGACTGGTATGTCCTGGTTTCCGTGCTGCTGATGCTGGGAATCGGAATAATTATGGTGTTAAGCGCAAGTTCACCCACTACTGTGGCCGGAGCAAGCAAGGACGGGTTTTTGTTTTTCCGGAAACAGCTAACCTGGATAGGAGTTGGCCTTTTCGGAATGCTGGTAATGTCAAGGTATAATTACCGTAAGCTGAATGACCTGGTTATTCCATCAGCTATTCTGACAGTTATTCTGCTTTTGGCTGTATTTGCCTTTGATCCGAGAAACGGCGCTTATAGCTGGATATTTATAGGCAATTATCAGTTTCAGCCTTCGGAGTTTGTAAAACTCTGTCTCATCCTGATGCTGGCAAGAATTATCAGTGTGAAACATGATAAAATGAATTCATTTATGGAAGGTTTGGTACCGCCACTGATACTTATCGCTGTTGTATGGGGACTTGTCGTAATTGAGCCTGACCTGGGGACAGCGATGGTAATAGGTATTACTTCATTCATAATGCTTTATGCCGGTGGGGCAAACTGGAAACACCTGACCGGAATTGCTCTGCTCGGATTGATTGTTGCTTCGATTGCTGTGATGGTTGAAGGGTATCGTCTGGATAGATTCTATGGCTTCTTGAATCCGTTTGAAGACCCCCTTGGGAGTACTTATCAGATTGTACAGTCATTGTATGCAATAGGTTCGGGAGGCTTTTTGGGTGTAGGCCTGGGACAATCCATGCAGAAGTTCGGACATATTCCGGAACAGCACACAGACTTTATATTTAGTGTGCTTTCAGAAGAACTTGGATTTATAGGTGCGGTTTTTGTGATTATACTTTTCGTTATTTTTGCCTCCCGGGGTTACCTGATCGCCCGTAACTCCAGGGATAACTTCGGCAGTATGCTGGCCATTGGAATTACGACACTGATTATTGTAGAAGCTGTAATCAACATTGCTGTAGTTACCTCTTCCATGCCGGTCACCGGAATAACCCTGCCATTTATAAGCTACGGAGGTTCTTCATTGATTTTTAAAATGGCTGCAGTCGGAGTTCTGCTGAATATTTCAAGATTTACCAAAAATCAGCAAAGGACACTAGGTGAATAAATGCAACCCTTTCTAAAGATTAGGTCTCTGGCTGAAGCCGGAGGCAGGGACGCTGAAATCGTATACAGGCTGGCCAGCCTGATTGCAGCTGATATGATACTGTATCAACAGATTTATGAAAGTCCCGACAAATGTAGAAACTGGTCTTTTGCAGAGGTTGTCACCAGAAATTCGGGATTAATCAGCTGCTTTTCTTCATTTTTTGCAGATATTCCTGATGGTGCAGCACACTGCCTGGAAACGGCTGCCCTAATTAAAGATTTTATGTGTGCTGGGTCATCTGTTGAAATCCTTCATGTCCCGGGTCAGGTATTTGAAGCATCTATGGGTTTAAGGGACAGCAATAAGAGCATTAGGGTCAGAAAAAAAACCGGGTCATATTATACTCCTCCATATATCGTGAAATACATGGTTTCCCGCTCTGTGGCCAAAATTGTCAGGGTATCGGAAAATAAAGGTATCCCCAAAGGATTTAAGGCCATTGACCCTGCCTGTGGCGGGGCGTCATTTCTTATTGAGCTGTTTGAATGCCTGACGGGCGTTGGTTATTCTCCGGCAGAAGCCCTCGAAGCTCTTTACGGCACAGACCTTAATCCTGATGCTGTGGAATTGTCTGTTTTTCTGCTGACAGTTTTATATCTGTCAAAGTTCTCTGAACATAACTGCAAAGAAGTTTCCCAGGCAGCAGAGGCAAAAACAATCATTGAAAAAAAAGTCAGAGCTGCCAATACCCTTACTTCAGACCGCCGAGTCCTTTTTCCTTGTTTGTCAGACACCGGAATGTCTGCTGACCAGAGGGGATTTAATCTTGTAATCGGCAATCCTCCTTATGTGTCCAATAAGCTGATATCGGCTGCGGAAAAGAGACAATACCATGAAAAATATCGGTCTGCAAGCGGTCAGTATGACCTCAGTGTGCCTTTTCTCGAAGAGGGCCTTGAACTATTGGGTACTGAAGGTTTGCTTTGCTACATAACCTCCAATAAGTTTTTGGCAGCAGAATATGGTCTTAATTTGCGCCAATTACTGCTGGAGAATTACCATGTGACGGAAATTATTGATGTTTCCACAATAAAGGATTTCCGAGATACTGCAGCCTATCCGGTTATTATCACGGTTACCAATTCCCGAAAGACACCTGCAGCAGAGAGTCTGATAAATCTTATGAATCTATCCTGCTGGGAAAATGCACGCAACTGCAAACCTGTCGTCGTCAGACAGGATTTTTTCCAACAGCGTAAGGAGTACCTGCTGACAACAGAACTTACTGAGGATACTTTACCACTCATAAAAAAGATGGACTCTGTCAAAGGCCGGATTTCCCGCAACCACATATCATGCGGACTTGCTGTTTCAGGTTTTGGAAAATGGGTCACCGGGGAGTTTCCAGGCGAAGTTGGAGAAGGTCCACAGGAACCTTACCTGCCTTTTATCCAGGCAGGTGATATCACACCATACCAGGTAAAACCAGGGTCATGGATAGATGGCAGTAAGATAAAGTATGCCAAAACGGGAAAAATAAAAATGCCTAAATTGGTTATTCCGGGTATTGCCCGCAGACTTGCAGCCGCGGTCGATTACTCCGGCAGCCTGCTGGGAAGGGTTTATTATATAACTGATGAGGATTTGTTCTATGATTTAAGATACCTGGCTGTTCTCTTTAACTCATACCTGCTCAATTTCTATTACCGGATTGTTTACTGGCCTGTCCATCTGGCAGATGGTTACCTCCGTTTTAACAGTGGTTACCTTGCCGGAATTCCTGTACAGGATATTACCGGTATCCAGGCAGTTTTGCTGAAGGACATTATACTGACTGGAGAAGCCCTGGAAACCGCTATTCCCGGTACTCGTGAATGGGAAGACCTGCAAAGCCGGGCAGAAGCACTGGTATTTGTATTGTATGAGTTCAACGCCTCCGAGGCAAAGACTGTTATGGGCTTTTTACGGATTCCTGCTGCAGAAATTGAGAAAATAATCAGTTTGATGGAAAGGGATTGATTGGATTGGAAGAAAAAACTGTTGCCAGCAGAACCATATATAAAGGTAAGGTTCTTGACCTTAAGGTGGATACAGTTACGCTTCCAAACGGGAAGACGACTGAGCGGGAAGTAGTGGTGCACCGGGGGGCAGTCGCAGTGGTAGCTGTTAACGAAACGGGTGAAATTGTCTTAATAAAACAGTTCCGGTATCCCACTGGGAAAATACTGTGGGAAATACCTGCAGGCAAGATTGATGCAGAGGAGGTTCCCCAGGATTGCGCGGTAAGGGAATTGGCCGAGGAAACCGGATTCGGGGCCAGGAAATGGCAGCATATGGCAACTTTTTACACCACACCTGGTTTCAGTGATGAGTTAATGTACGTTTATCTCGCCAGGGACTTATATACTGATAAAAGGGAAATGGATGACGATGAATTTATAGAAATTCACCCGGTTCCTCTTAAAAATGCCACCGAGATGATTAAGAGCGGTGAAATAGCAGATGCCAAGTCGATAGCTGGGATTCTGCTTGCCTCTTTGCGGATTGAGGCTACCTGATATTTTGTTGGCTCCGGAAATGACCGGTAATGAAACATGGTGAGCTATTGCAGCGGTTTTCCGCACTGACGCCGGAGAAATCTAACCTTGTGCAACATCTCACCATATTTCACGGTCATTCCGGGAGCTAACCCTAAAAACACATAGTTCTAGGGCAAAACATAGTTTTTAAACCGGTGATTTTTCTAATTGTTTCAGGTCTTTTAAAAGAGCTTCGCCATCAATACCATGAACGCGGGCAGCCTGCCCAACGCTTTCGTAAGCTACGCCGCCTCAGCCAAGGCATTTGAGACCGTATTTGGCAAAAACCTTCACCGATTCCGGGTACTTGCGAATAACCTCAAGGATAATTGTGTTTTCTGCTATCATATTAAACAGCCTCCCATTTCGGAAAATATTTTCACTTTGTATTATTTTTTACCAGGAGGAGAAAAATCCTCCTGGTGGTGTAAAATTTTTATATTTTATTTATTCAGGAGTGTGCCATCTGCCATCGCTTGTTCAGCTCGTTCAATAGCCAGGCGGACCAGATTACCACAGTTTCTCGAGGATACATCACCCCAACCGTCCTGCTGAACGGTTTCGAGAACACCGAGTTCCTTTGCCAGTTCATACTTAAGGGCATCGGACATGATTCCACGCCTTCCTGACATTACAGACCTCCTTTATATTTTACACCATTTTTATTTTTTGTTAATTATAATTTTTTATGTATAAATAACTTGTATAAAAATTTACTTCAGGGGTAAGAATATGGTTTAATGATTTGTAATTATATCATATCATAAGGAGGGTGGGTATGAAGAACAAGCTAAATGAAATGCAAATTTCTGACCTGAGCGAACAGGAAATTGGGGCTCTGGAAAAGTTTGAAAAAGACATGAACCAGATGCATAACGGCTCAGAGGTTTACGTTATTGCACTGGAAAAGTAAATTTTGTGGATTTAATCGGGTAGGAGGCCACTCATTATTTGAGTAGCCGACCTCCCACACCACCGTG
>JAENYP010000038.1 GCA_016841725.1 Thermincola carboxydiphila
ACTTTTTTCCTGGCGTTTTCTTTAATTCTGGCTTACTTTTATTCTAGCGTTTATAATTAGATATGCAAAATATTTCATATATATTTTACCTCAATGAAGCTGAAAGTCAAAATGCTGATATTGTTCACAGCAAATAAAAACCTCACCGTTGGCAACAGCCGGTGAGGCGGGGGATTACTATTTACGGATTTTAAGTAATTGCACGTTATTGAGGATTATACATACCCATACTCTTCATATAATTAAAAATATCTTCTCCATGCTGCTGTTCCTCTTTCTGAATGTGGTTAAGAGTCTGGCGCACGTTAGAATCTGTCATTTCAAAAATGGCGGTATCATATGCCCCGGAGACATATTTTTCGGTCATTAAGAGGTCATTACACAAGGCCGCATCATTTGAGTCTGTTAACCTCATCCCGGACTGTCCCTGGTTAAAAGTATTCTGCTGCATGCCTTGCTGTTGTGCCCCTTGCTGTTGTGCCCCTTGTTGCTGCATCCCTTGCTGCTGGGTTTGGGACTGCATGCTTGGCGCCTGTCCGGACAGAATCTGATTAACTGTGTTTAAATGCTGCTGTTCATGCTGGGCATGAGTATTAAACATCTGTTTCAACCGGGGGTCCTGTGCCTGGTTGGCAAAACTGGTGTACTTCTGAATACAAATTTCCTCGTGCTTTTTCTGGTCTTCCAAAAGAAGTCTTTCTTTTTGGGTTAAGTTTAGTGACATATATACTACACCTCCATGTTATAGAGTGCCTAGAATAATGATTTTTATGCAGGTTTTTCTAAGACGGGGTTTCGGGCTGGGGGTGGTTATAATTAAGTCTGTGATTCTTGGAACTCTCAGATACGGGTTTACATATCTTATATGGGAGATTATAGAAGGGGGGATGCTTATGACAGACTTCCAGGTAGTTTGGAGAGGGCCCGTTCTTGATGCCACCGGATATGGAACAGCAACCAGAGAGTATGTCTTTGCCTTAGATAAACTAGGTGTCGATGTTAAGCTGGAAACATGGTCCTGGGGCCATCGGGTAAAAGAATGGGACTTTGCTAAGAAAACCAAGATAAAGGCCCTGATGGAAAAGCCGGATGCGTTATTCAAAAAGAGAGTTTTGGTCTACCATTCCCCGCCATGGAAGGTCGACATAAAAAAAGAAAGCATGAAATTTGACCGCATTATTCTGAACACAGTTTGGGAAACAACCAAACTGCCTGATAACTGGCTGCAGATAATCAGCAAGTTTGATGCGGTGTGTGTCCCATCCCGGTTTAATATAGAAGCCATGAATAACGGTGGTGTAAAAATACCGGTATTCCTGGTCCCGCATGGAATAGATACCAATGAGTTTAAACCGGAAAATCAGAAACTGCCTTTCAAACAAACAGATGGGAAATTTGTATTCCTATCTGTCTTTGAATTTCAGCACCGAAAAAACCCCGAAACCTTGTTAAGGGCCTATTGGGAGGAATTTACCCATAAAGACAATACAGCACTGTTAATCAAAACCCATTGGGGCATGCATAATAGCCGGGAGATTATCGAAAAGGTGCTAAACTATAAGAAAAGACTTGGGTTTGGTGACGATAGAGCGCCCCTGTATATTATCTCAAAGACCCTGGGGGATAAGGAATTAAGGGGTATCTACCGGCTCGGCCAGGCATTTGTCCTGCCTACCAGAGGAGAGGGAGTGGGCCTGCCTTTTATGGAGGCCCTGTCCAGCGGTATTCCGGTAATAGCTACCGGTTGGGGCGGCCAAATGGATTTTCTTAACCCACGGAATTCGTTCCTGGTGGATTACACGCTAAAATATCCAGGAAGCAGTATGAATAGTAAGCAGGGCATATCTCCATTTTGGCGTGAGCTGTTTGCAGAAAAGGGGCAGCTTTGGGCAGAGGCTGATATTCATGATTTGAAAAGTAAAATGAGAAAAGCCTGTGAAAATCCTGAGCTTTGTAAACAAAAAGGACAGCAGGGCAGGGAAGATATGCGCCTGTTCTCCTGGGACAGAGCCGGTTTGGCGCTGAAAGAAGCAATAGAAGCTGTAATCAGCAACAGAACATGAACTTCTTTAAAAGAAACAGGTTCTTATTTAAGGTCAGCCCATTGTGAATTAATTGGTTTACGATGGGCTGCATGGGTTTAAGGTCCCCCAGAACCAGAATACCATTAATTATTCCTTGTTTAAAAAGGGAAAGCGCCTGGTCAATATGCCGGTTATCGGTTTGTTGGTCTTTGGTATACCGGAGAGACAGTTTTATTTGAATCCCGGTTTCCGCACAGACGGTCTTGGTGAAATATTCGGAGTCTTCTTCGGAAGCAAGAAGGGCAGCGGCAGGGGTGAGGCCGTTTTTTTCATACATTCTTTTTATATGCCTGACCGAGATTTTTATAATTGCGGCCCGGGTCTCTGAAAGGTTTATCTTCGAAATTGAATTACGATCATAGCGGTACTGATAAAGTGTCCCGGGAACCATATCGATAGCGCCCAAATCCATCAAACGCAGGAACAGGTCATGGTCCTCTCCAATTCTATACTGTGGGTCATAACCTCCCGCCTGTAAAAAAGCCTGTCGTGAAATAACAGCCGAACCGTAACATAACCAGTAGCAATAAAATCTCATTTTTTTAATGCGATTTCGGGTAAGATGAGGGGATGTCATTGATTTTGAAATGATTGGGGAATTTTCATTCACCGGTGTTTCTGTTTTAATTAATTGGAACATCGAAAGTGCAGAAATCAGATCCGGGTGAGCCTTTAGATACCTTAACTGCTCTTCAATTCTGCCGGGAAGGCTGATATCATCGTCATCCTGCAGCACAAGCCATTCGTATTCTGCCTTGGCAGCAGCGAAATTACGGGCATAGGAAACGCCATGGTTTTCGGCAAGGTGGTAAACCTTCACCCTTGGGTCTGTAATGTTATCGAGGATTTTTGCTGTGTCATCCCTGGAGCCGTCATTTACAATAATAAATTCAAAATGTGGATAGGTTTGGTTTAAAATACTGTCTATGGACTCTTTCAGATAGTCCTGACCATTATAGACGGCCATGATCACAGAAACTTTCTCTTCCACCAGGCTGTTATCTATTTCTTCTTTAATATCGCGGGCTATTTTATTCCAAGAGTAGTTATCGTTAACATAGCTGCGTCCACATGCAGTTATCTCTTGCAAAAGGTCCTTCTGATGGCAGAATTCATTTATGATTTCAGGGAAATTTTCTATTTCGGCTTTCAGATAGTGTTTTTTATCAATCAGATCCAATCCCCGGACACCAAACCCGGTAGAAAACAAGGGGACTCCTGCAGAGAGGAACTCAAGTGTTTTGATATTGACACCGGCACCCGAAATTACAGGATTAACCGCTATATCCACACCGGCAAACAAGTCAAGTTTTTTCTTATTATTCACTCTGCCTAACAGTTTAACATTAGGCATTTCCCGGTCTTGAAATGGGCCGCAGCACCCTCCGGCAACAATAAAATCTATCTGGGGACACTTGTCTGCCAGATGATTGATAATATAATCAACTGCCTGGATGTTCGGGGGATAGTTAGCCCCGATGAAAAATGCGGTAATTCTTTCACCGGCTGCTTCTTTGCGGGTAAGCCACTCATTTGGATTGATACCATTGGGCGCTAACTTTACTTTTCCAGGGTTTAGGTTATACATGGCAATAAAGCTTTCTCTTTCTTTTTCCGAAGTTGCGAAAACCAAAGCAGCATTTTGGGCTAATTTATTTTCGAGGTCATAAACCAGCTGAAGGTACTTTTGGGCCTGCTCATTTTTCCAAATTTGCCGGGCTAAGATGAAATCATGATTATGGCTGTTATAAATTCTGGGTTTCCGGTCAGTGCCCAGATGACGGTCATACCCAAGCAGATAAGGGGATTCATGGACGATAATATCACTTGTTTCATATAAGCTGTCATATTGCGCTTTGAATTCGGTCCGGCAGTTGGAAAGTTTGATGGTTCGGATCAGGTTGAGTTCATAACCGGACCTGCCACACTGCAGTTCTTCAATCAGGCTCCTGGTAATGTGCTTATCCAGGGGATCTTTTGGAACCCTGTATTCCCTGAAGGTATTGGAAAATACGATTTTTTCTCTGCGGCAGGATTGAGATAAGAGAGTTATATCATAGTAGTTACTAAGTTTATCATAAATGTGGAAATATCTTATTTGACCTCCAATAATGGGAGGCCTGGCGGCAGGGAAAAGATTTAAGACCAGCATTCTTCTCATTAAAACAGTCCTCCTAAATGTATCCCGTTCATATGATATCGGGAAAGGAGATGTTGTGCATGAATAGGATAGATGTTCTGATACCCGTTATCGAAAAGGACTTAGATGTTCTGCCACATGCAATTGACGCAGTCAGGAAACAGGTAAGGCATCCCTTAGGCGAAATTTTCATTGTCGCTCCCCAAAGTGCCAAAATCAGAGACTTATGCAGCGCCAGGAAATGCAGTTTTGTTGATGAAAACTCCGTATTGCCGCTTACAAAAAAGGACTTGAACTACACTCCGACCAGAAATAATGTCACCGTGGACCGCTCAGGCTGGTTATTTCAACAATTGCTGAAGCTAAGCGGGGACACTCTTGGCAGCAGTGAGGGATTATTGGCGCTTGATGCAGATACAGTGTTGATTCACCCGCACGTTTTTGAATATAATGATAAATCAATCCTTTTTTGCAGAACGCTTTATTACAAACCCTATTTTTCAACTTATAAAAAACTGTTGGGAGAAGAGGCTCCAGGCCCTGCGCAGTCGTTATTCTTTGTCAGTCACTACATGTATTTCAAGAAGAAGCGCCTTAATGAGCTGAAAAAATTCATTGCATCCAGGCATGCCACGAATTGGTATAGGGCCATATTAAGCTCCATGAATAAGAGACAATGGGATAGTTTTTCGGAATATGAGACCTATGGGAATTTCATGTTGAAAAACTATCCACAGGAAATCATTTTGAAGCCGCGGAGAAACTTGAGTCTCAAAAGAAGCAGTATACACAATATCGGCAAGATTGACCTGAACCAACTTGCCAAAAAACATGGGATTCGTTCGGTTTCTTTTCATAGCTGGAATAAGTAGTTAAAGGCTAATTTTTCCGGTGATGCAAATTTTCGAAACCGGCCAGGTGTACTGCATACGAAACCGGCAGTTTGAACATCTGATAAACCCAGTTGGGGAAATCAACCATGTGACTAATGGGAACCATTCCCGGGTTGCCATTCCCTTCCAGGACGATGAGCTTACCTGATTGATTGATTACCACATCAAGGCCCAGTTCTCCCAGCGGACCGTATTTTTTATCGAGCAGGCCTGCCGTTCTGGCCCCCAGGGCGGCCAGGGAATCGATGAGATCAGCTTTGGTGGTTTTAAGCCTGTTTTCAATATCGTTAAACAGACTGTTTAAAGGAATGAATCTACTGGCGCCGGCGGCGTGATTGGTCAAAAAGGAATTGCCTTTGGCCGCATTGGTAAAAATCGCCGGAACCACCCAGCTCCCCTGGCCGTTTTTGCATACCATGACTCGGAAGCAAAAAGGTTTGCCCCGATAGCCCACGATAGGAACCGCCTCCTGAATTATATATCGTCTCCGTGGATGACCAAATGCCTCCAATAATTTCAATACCTGGCGGGGCTTGGTCATTTTTTTTTCCAAAACCCTTCCCCTGACCATATACCGGCATATGATCCGGTCATCCTCCAGCGCAGCGGTGACAATCCCCGCACCCTGCATCCCCGCAGCCGGCTTAATGAAAATTCTGCCGTGTTTTTCCAGTAAATCTGCGATATCTGAAGCATCAGTGCAGAACCGGGTTTCAGGCAGGTGATTTCTTAAAACATTGTCTTTACATAATGCAGTGTAGAAATCGAGCTTATTAATCAGGGTTTTTTTGTTAAATATTTTACCTTTACCAATTTGTTTTTCAAGCCGGGTATGGATACGGTATGGATTAGGGTAACACCTGTCAATAACGGCATCCGGATAGGGCAGGTCAGCCAGAGTCCAAGTCTTTACAGATGGATTGTAATAGTAACCTTGCACAGTATTTGTTTTGGAATTGATTCCCCGACTGCCGAAAACAAAAAGGAGCCCGCTTTCCAGCATCACATGATAATTCAAATAAAAGTCAAAGTATTTATTGGCATAAGTGCCGGGGAAGGTGAGGATTCCAATAACGGGTCCCAGCCTCAGCTTGTTTTTCTTAATTCTTCTGATGGATAACTTAATATTTTCAGGAATGTGAAGTTCCTGCATAACTTTCGGCGAGAGCTGCATTTCGCCTCCGGCTGGCGGCTGTGCTGCATTTAATTGGGTGACATTAACTGAACATACCAAGCTGCCAAATTTTAACTGCACCGGTTTTCTGACATCTATTTTTAGTTTGCTTATTAATGCAGGATAAAGCTTTATAACCGGTTCGCCGGTATCTAATTTAATGATTTTGTAACTTGTATTATTGGTGGACACTCAGTTTATCTCTCCTGTCTGCTTAGTTATTCCTTTCATAATATGTGAATTGAAGGCAGGTTGGTGAATTAATCCCCCGGTTAACCGCCTGCTGTTAACATAAATGCAGCCAAAACATATACAGGACATTCCCTGATTAAGGCTAAAATGAATGAACTCAAATTGCTGTTTGCCGGGGAAATGTCAGGCGGATGAAACCAGAATCGACTGCCCCGATAACCGGAAGTTTAAAGTGATAGAGGAAATACGTAAAGGGGCCCTAAAGGAGTATCCGGCTATCACCATTGATGGAGTAAGAATTATCTATCCGGAAGGCTGGGGCCTGGTGAGGGCATCCAACAGCCAGCCGGTTTTGGTGGCCAGATGTGAGTCCACGAGCAGTGAGGGGTTGGAGTTTATTACCGGGGATCTCAGGGAGCGTATTCTTAGAGCCGGGGTTAAGGATTTTACCTGGGAATAAGTTGTGCCTGAAATGAGCGACCGGAGAGGGGAGGGGGATATTGGGCGATTTTATGAGATATGTAGACAGGATGTGAGGAAATAACATATAATAGTACTAGCTGGGAAAATAAGACAAGCCATTTTTAGTATGGGGGGCGACCGCAGGCTTTTTGTGGCGCTCTTTTTTGTTGGGCGAAGATATCCTCGAATGTCTAGCAAATTATCCGAAGTTAGGCGCAAAAAAGCTCAAACCCGAATCAGA
>JAENYP010000039.1 GCA_016841725.1 Thermincola carboxydiphila
TGATGAGGCAGTTAAAATCCTTACCGAATTAGGGCTCGATTACTGGAAGAAGTAAGGTAACATCTGACCGATGGGGCAGGCAGCCTGCGGCGCAGGGATACTGCGATGTGTCTGTACGGCATTTGCCGGCGGAGAGGCATCGCTGCCTGCCCCCCGGTCGTTTAATTACATGGAGGGTTGATCGGCAAGATCATGGAGACTCTAAATCTCCACAGCCGGGTTGGACTCCCGGACTCTCCTCCAATTAACCGAAACGGGGACTCAAGAAAAAGACCGAGGAGGTTTGAATGATGAGTATACCCGTAATCAATTTTGAAGGTGTTCCTTCCAAAAGGGTTAAAAAGCGTTTTTTTCGCAAACATGAAGAACTGGCCGGTGTACTGCAAAAGATAAAACTGTGGCCTTCCCGGACCGGGACTTTACACGGCATCCGAAAAATCGTCCGGAAAGGCGCTTACCTGGATATTGTCACCCACTGTGGTACCGAAGTACGGATTAAGGATTCCAAGACAAGCCGCGTTTCCCGATGGTTAAGAAACAAATGGTATGTCCGGGCATGTCCGAAATGTAAAATACCCGAATGGAAGTTGGAGAAATTCTCTTCAACCTCTTTTCAGTAAGGAGGCAAGGTGATGAGGCTTGCCTTTACTGTTACCCAAAAACAGAGGCTGATTGAGCTTGACGCGGGAGAGGCGATAACCGGGCTTGTCTTTGACAATGAGGAAGAAAGAGACAGTTTCTTTAAAAAAATCAACAGGGAACTTGTCCATAAAAATAGAGAGCGTCTGGATATACTGAGGCAGGAAAGATTAAGGCCTGCAGTCAGGGAGATGGAGCAATTACTGGTAAAAACCCTGAATGAAGCGGGTTTTATTGAAATTACCACCCCCACAACAATGTCAGGGGGTATGCTGGCTAAAATGGGGATTACCGGGGAACACCCTCTCTACCAGCAGGTTTACTGGCTGGATAAAAACACCTGCCTACGGCCTATGCTGGCACCCAATCTGTATGCAATGCTGGGGAGGCTGGAAAAACTCTGGCCCGATCCTATCAGGATATTTGAAGTAGGACAGTGTTTCCGGAAGGAATCAAAAGGATCAAGGCACCTTTCTGAGTTTACCATGCTGAACCTTGTGGAAATGGGATTTGGAGGAGAACCCAGGCAGCGCCTGAAAGAATTGGCCGGTCTGGTAATGAACACAACGGGCTTGGTTTACAGCCTGGAAGCAGAGAATTCCGAAGTATATGGTGATACGGTTGATGTTATCGTCAAAGGAATGGAAATAGCCTCCGGGGCTACAGGTCCCCATCCGCTGGATACCGACTGGAATATAACCAAGTCATGGGCTGGCCTGGGGTTTGGGATAGAACGCCTGGTAATGGTCAGGGAGGGGTTTAATAATATTCGGAGGGTTGGGCGCAGCCTGATGTACCTGGATGGGGCAAGACTGAATATTTGATTACAGCTCCCTATCAAATTTCCAAATGATTTATAAATGCCTAAGGAGGGCGAACAAATGGCATTACATTCAGTTAACCGGAGACTTCTGGTCAATATTCTGGATAAGGCGCAGAGCGGCGGTCAGCTGTCATATCAGGATACCTTGTTTTTGCTGTCACTTGAAGATGACGAAGCTATCAAAAAGGTCATGGCTGCAGCCAGGAAGATAAGGGACAAATACTTTGGCAATAATATTTTTGTATATGGTTTCATATATTTTTCAACTTTCTGCCAGAACCACTGTTCTTTTTGTTATTATAGAAAGACTAATCAGTTAAGCCCCCGTTACCGTAAGAGCCTGGAGGAGATAGTTGACATAGCGGTAAGGCTGGCGGAGTCCGGAATACACCTGATTGACCTGACTATGGGTGAAGACCCTGAAATAATCAGGGCAGGAAAGTTTGAGATTCTGTTTGAGATGATAATGCGGGTGAAGGATGCAACCGGTCTGCCGGTAATGATTTCACCCGGAGTTGTACCGGTCGAGGTCCTTGAGAAATTCAGCAATCTAGGGGTTGACTGGTATGCCCTGTATCAGGAAACCCATAATCAGGTTTTGTATAAAAAACTGCGGGTAGGGCAGAGCTTCCGAGAACGGGCTGACAGGAGGGCAGCGGCGCTTGATTATGGTATGCTGGTTGAAGACGGGATGCTTCTGGGAGTTGGGGAAACCACCGGCGACAGGGCAGCTTCTATTCTAAACATGAAGGACCAGGGAGTGCAGCAGGCCAGAGTTATGAGTCTGGTTCCCCAGGCTCAGACCCCGATGGCAAGCCGGAAAGCAATTCCCAGGGTTCAGGAGGCGCTGAGTATTGCTGTCATGAGAATAATAATGCCTGATAAGCTGATTCCTGCATCTCTTGACGTGGATGGAATAAAAGGACTAAAGATGAGGCTGGAAGCCGGAGCAAATGTTGTTACCTCAATAATACCGCCGAGCGCCAGCCTTGCAGGCGTGTCACAGAGTACCCTGGACATAGACGAGGGACTGCGCACAGTGCCCGAAGTAAAAAAAATACTGTCCGGCATGGGGCTCCGAGTGGCCGATTCCGGGGATTATATCAAGTGGATAGCTGGCCTTAAGGCAAAAAGAGTCAATTGGGGGGATGATTGCAGTGAAGGTGGGTATTGTGGGGGGACAGCTTCAGGGTTTGGAAGCAGTTTACCTGGCCCGGCAGGCTGGGTGGGAGACGGCACTAATTGACAAAGACCCCAAAGCGCCGGCAGCAGCTCTGGCAGACGAGTTTTACAATATGGACCTGCTCCGGAACCGCCAACAGGCCAGGTCTGCTCTAAAGGGATTTGACCTGATTGTACCGGCTTTGGAAAACCATGAAGTTCTATTATGGCTTAATGAAAACGTGCCTTTTTTGGATATTCCGCTGGCCCTGGATCTGAATTCATATAATATAACCAGTTCCAAAAAAAAATCCAACAGGCTATTTATCCTGTCAGGCATCCCCATTCCGGAAGTATGGCCTGACTGTGGTTTCCCGGTTATTATCAAACCCTCCAACATGAGCGGCAGCGCCGGCGTGGAAAAGGTTACCGACCATGCATACCTGTCTGCGCTTTTAAACAGACTCGGTCATGAAGTAGTAATCCAGAAATTTCTGGAGGGGCCTTCGTATTCCCTGGAAGTTATTGCAGACCGGGGGAGGGCAGTGTCTTTGCAGGTGACTGAACTGCAGTTTGGTGCCGGGTTTGACTGCAAGCGGGTAATAGCGGGACCGGGTATAGGGAGGAAAATAGAAAATGAATTTGTTTCACTGGGCGCCCGGATAGCTGCTGTATTGAACCTTTCTGGAATTATGGATGTTGAAGTAATTGAAACAGGAGGCTGCCTGAGTGTTTTGGAAATAGATGCCCGGCTGCCAAGCCAAACTCCCTGTGCTGTATTTCACTCAACAGGGGTAAATATGCTGCAGCTAATGGCAGATTACTGGATTAACGGAAGGCTGCCGGATAAAAAGATATCATCTCAAATAAAACGAGCAGTAATTTATGAACACCTGAGATTTAGAAACGGGAAGCTTGAAGTAACAGGAGAACATGTGCTGACAGGGGTTCAGGGGCTTAATATTTATAAAGGAGAATTTGGGACGGATGTCCTGATATCGAATTTTGCCCACAACCCTGATGATTGGGTAGCAACGACGATCTATACTGCAGGGACTGAATCCGACGTATGGGAAGCCCGGAACAGGGCTGTAGAAAAGGTTATGCATGAATTTAGGGTTAAAAGATACAACGACCCCAATCCTTTTAAAGAGGGGGAAACAGGGAATGACCAGGTTATATTATGATATTGTCAAAGACATTCCAGATTCTTTACGGACTTTGGATGAATCCCTGGTGAAAAGTACCGGCCTTAACCTGTTTGAATTGGCGGCACGGGCGGCCGGAGTAGAAACCCGGATACTCTCCCGGGAAATCGGAAATTATGTCGCTGCAGTAGTTCCGATAACCTCGGGGCAGGGGATTATTACAGGTTTTTCGGAAGCGGTCAATGCAATTTTATGGCATATCGGGATTGAATCCTATATCACGAGGGAACCGGATGTGGCAGGTATAGGGGAAGCCCTTACCTGTGGCGCCGATATATTTTTTGCTGCTGATGATCATAAGTTTCTGGCAGCTAACTTGAATAGTTCTGTTGTTATTGACAACTCCCAGGCTACAGCCGCAGGTTTCGTCCAGGCCCTGGCTGCAGCAGCCGAATACAGAGGCGCAAACTTACAGGGAGAGCCGGTCCTGGTAATCGGGCTGGGGCCTGTTGGCTCCCATGCCGTATGTGAACTGGAAAAGCTGGGGGCAAGAGTCCGGGTATTTGATATTGATACCGAAAAGATGAACCGGTTTACCAGATTAAATAAGGATGTTACACCTGCTAGCGAAATAGGTGCAGCTCTGCTGGAGGCGAACTATGTTCTGGATGCAACTCCGGCACCTGACATTATCTCTGAGGAACAAATGCGCCGGGAAATGGTGGTTTCATGCCCCGGTGTTCCCCACGGTCTGACGGATGGGGCACTGGCAGCGGCAGGGACACGCTTTATACACGATAACCTTCCCATCGGAGTTGCCGTTATGGCTCTCCGTAGCATATCAAATATGTGGGATTAACTTAACCTCCTCCTTATTGAGAGTTTCTACTCTCTTTTTTTTTGTTTTGTGAACCGATTGAATCCGGGAAGCATCAGTTGATTCTGATTGGAATCCCGTATTTACCTTTTCAATAAAGGAGTTTAGTGGTCTGGACTCACTTGGCCAATAAGTTTTGATTGCGATGGGAATCGTATTATGTTCCCAAATGACGCTAATGATGATTCCTGAACAAATCAAATCAAACAATGATTACATTAAGAATCGGCAAATGATTATACTGCTCTTACAGCTTTGATTCAAGTTGAAATTTGTTTTATCTGCATCAAACGGGCTAAACCAACGCTTGCTCAGGTTATTTGGATTAGCTGGCTTTTTTATGGTGTTTTGAGTGGCTAATTGGCATGAAACTTGCATTATTTTATTGTATGTAATTTAAAGTTCCTGAAAAGGACATCTGGCTTTTTGAAAGGAGGGAAGAGAAACATGAAAAGCTTTCTGTATGATATTCTCGACCCTGATGCTAAGGAAGCCATTGAATCCATGCACCGCGTCCAAAGGAACATGTACGGGGTGTACGAACCGCCGCTCTTAAAACAACTGATAAGTCTTAGGCACTTGATAATCAGAACCGGCAGTTTCCCGGAGAATGAACTGGAATCTGAAGAACTCATGGGGTTCAGTAGAATTGAGTGCAAGATGCTTCTGAAAAAATTAAACAGGTTGTACATTGCACAGCGGCGCAGAAACCATAATCAAAGCTGAAGAGGACGAGGTGAATCTTTTTGAAAAAGGTCACAGCAAGCTTCAACTATATTAAAAGCACAGGGCTAAGAAATGAATATTCACTGGACAGTTCGAAATTCGTACGGATGGTGCGCTCATGGGGCGCAACACTGGTAGGGGTAGGGGATGTTCGCCAGGGTCTGGCTAAGGAATTCAGGCATCTACCGGTGGGAATCTCAATTGCTGTGGCCCACCCTCCTGTTAAAGACAGTATTATTTCCAAAGGTTCAGTAACCGCCTATACCAACCAATTTCCCCAAATAGACGCACTTCTGGAAAATTTCCAGAAAAGGATTGTCTCATACCTGAGGTCACGAGACTGGAAGGCCTTTGCCATTCCGCCCGATACCGATAAAGAGGACTCCTCTTTTGCTGCCAGTCTGTACCCGCTTTTCCCTCATAAAACTGCTGCCACATGTGCCGGACTTGGGTGGGTTGGTAAAAATGGCTTGCTAGTGAATCCGGATTACGGTGCCAGGCTCAGTTGGGGGACGGTACTGACTAACGGACCCCTGGAGGTAACGCGTGAGCCTTATCTTAAGGGGGAATGTCACGGTTGCAGCCGCTGTGTGGATGCCTGTCCTGCGGGGGCTCTCAGGGGTATTCAATGGACCAGGGATGTTGCCGGTGAACCCCTGCTGGATATTGAAAAATGTGCGCTCCAGATGGAATACCATAGGAAGGTCATTGGAACATGCATCTGTGCTCACTGTATTGTGGCTTGTCCCGTAGGAAGAAGGGAGAAGGTTTTATCTTTAAAAACAAATAAAATTCCCACAAACTAATCAGTGACGTTATCTGGAAAGGGGGAGATTTACGGGAGACGGTGATAAGGAGTTTGCTTTATATAACACATTAAATCGTAAGGAGGAATAAAAACTTATGACAATGACAAGCCGGGAACGCTTTATGGCGGCATTAAAAGGAGAGGAAGTTGACCGTTTACCTGTAATCAGTGTCTGCCAGCACGCAACTTATGAGCAAATGGAGAAACTGA
>JAENYP010000040.1 GCA_016841725.1 Thermincola carboxydiphila
ACTAATTCACTGTCAAAAGGTGCTGAAGTGGTACACTTTTATATTATCATTCACACTAAATAACTAAATGGATAAAATAAGTTATAGAAATTGTCAAACTCAATATTGTAGAAAGTGAGGAACTTTATGAATAGGCCCGAGAGGAATAGGCTTAAGACAGACCCGATGGTTTTTATTCCGCCAATTATTTTAATTTCCGCTTTTTGCTTATATGTTGTTTGGGATTCTCAGAGGGCCTCATCAATGCTCGGAAGCGCCTTTGGTTTTGTCACTAATACCTTTGGATGGGTATTCCTGTGGTATACAGTAATTCTGTTTGGGCTTTTCCTTTACTTTGTATTTGGCCCTTATGCTCATCGTAAGCTCGGCTCAGGTAAACCCGAATTCAATACCCTTACCTGGTGGGGGATGATGTTTACCACGAATTGTGGAGCCGGTGTTCTGTTCTGGGCTACCATGGAAGGCTTTTGGAATTTCCAGTCTCCGCCCTTCGGAGTAAAGCCATTTACACATGAAGCAGCCACCTGGGCTCTTTCATACCAGTTGTTTCATTGGGGTCCCTTAGCCTGGGCGATGTACACCGTCTTTGGCTTGGCATTTGGCTACCTGTTTTTTGTGAAAAAGAAAACTGTGGTCAGACCCAGTACGGCATGTAAGGCTTTACTGGGGCATCGTTTGGTAAATGGCTGGTTGGGAAAGGTCGTCGATATGTGCTACTTTTTCGGACTCATCGGAGGGACTGCAACTGCGATGGGCGCTAATACTCCCGTAGTATCAGAGCTCTTTGCCAAGACTTTTGGAATTGAACGGACTTTAACCCTTGATGCTTTCATTCTGATTACCTGGACTGTTTTTATAGCAATTATCGTATATTCCGGTCTTAATAAAGGCATTCGGCTGTTAAGTAATTTTAGGGTCTGCTTGTCCATCGCCGTGATCCTGCTGGTATTAGTATTTGGCCCAACAAGGTTTATCATGGCAACCTTTACTGAGTCTGTTGGCAATCTGCTGCAAAACTTTTTTAGAATGACCTTCTATTTGGACCCTCATGCGGAATCGGGATTCCCTCAGAAATGGACGATTTTTTATTGGGCGTGGTATCTGACGCTGCTATTGCCAACCGGCATTTACTTTGCCAGAATCTCCAGGGGGAGGACAGTTCGGGAGTTTGCAGTGGCAACGGTTGCTTCCAGCACCTTAGGTGCGTGGTTGTTCTTTGGGATATTTTCCAGCCATATGCTGGATGTTTATTACAACAACCTGGTCCCGATTGCAGAAATACTGGATAAGAGCGGCCCCGCCGCGGCATCTGTGGCAATTTGGGGCACGCTGCCCTTTGGTCGGGTAATGTTATTTGTATTGACTGTACTTGCTTACATCAGCATGGCTACTGTGGTTAATGCTTCTGTTTATTCAATGGCCATGGTCTCTACTAAGGAACTAAGCGGCTATGAAGAACCGGCTGGGTGGAACAGGGTTTTCTGGTCCATAGCCATGGGGGTATTAACACTTGCCCTGGTATCTTTGGATCAGTTTAAGCCGGTACAAACTGTTACTGTTATTACTGCAGTACCCATGATTGTAATTACCCTAATGGTACTGGTCAGTTTTATGAAAAATATCAAGAAGGAATGGAGTACAGATGACGGTTTGAAACGTCAGAATGTATGATGGAATAAATTGAGGGGGGTTAAATAGATGAAGATTACGGCTGTTATCGGTAGTCCTCACAAAGGGGGAGTAGGGGTTACTACACCTCTTAAAGGTGAGCCTACTGCCGCTCAGCAGCAAAAAATTGCTTTGGAAACCGCCAAAGCAGCTAACCGGTTTCATGAACTGCTTACAAATCCGGAAATGCCGGCGCCGGGGATAAAGGAACTGATGATTTTCAGGTTTGTTCGTTCTTCACACAAAAGCGGTACCGGCCTGCCGGCGGACTATGAATATTTTAAAGCAAATGGATGGTTTGAATCAGATTATTTTTATGAAACCAAACTTGGCCTTATTAAGAGGGCTGTTGGATGCTGGGCAGACAGGCAGTCTGCGAAACAAGGTGAGAAAGCGAGAAAACAACAAATTGGATTAGTTTAAGGAATGGGGGGGAGTTTTATGAACACGGTCCAGGAAAAAATTAATGAAGTTGATGTTTTTAAGGAGGTTTTTGACAGGGAAAAGGTTAATACGGAATGGGATGAAGCTCATACCGGGCGTGAGATGCCGATTGCCTATGTCTGGTCTTGGCTGTTTGATTTCATGATGTTCTAGTTTATGGTGTTCTAATTCATGATGTTCTAGTTGAAAGGGGATAATTGATTGAAAGAGAATGTAGAATTACGGTTAATGGCCAGGGAACAGTTGAAGGGTAATTGGGGCATACCAATTTTGGTGAGTTTCCTTTTTACTTTTATCATCAGTATTCCAGGCAGTGTAAGAGATGTCGGGGGGTTACTGGCTTTGCTTGTCACTGGCCCGATGACCCTTGGGCAGATCCAGTATTTCACCAGATTTAGTGATGGAGAGAAGCCACCGGTGGAGGCGCTTTTCGGAGGGTTTAAGCAGTTTGTTCCGGCAATGCTGCTCCAGTTGATTGTTACCGTACTGGTAGTCCTGTGGTCATTACTGCTGATTGTTCCGGGAATTATTGCAGCCTTAGGTTATTCCCAGGCATTTTACATCCTCAACGATAACCCGGGAATCGAAGCAATGGAGGCCCTGCGCCGGAGCAAAAACATGATGGAAGGCTATAAAAGCAAACTATTTATGATGTGGCTTAGCTTTATAGGCTGGGGACTCTTATGTATATTGACTCTGGGAATAGGTTTTCTCTGGCTGGCTCCCTATATCCAGTTATCCCTGGTACACTTTTATGCTGACCTAAAAGTCAATAGGGGGTAAGGGGAGGTTGTTCTCATGACCACGGAAATATATTATTTTTCCGGAACCGGGAATTCATTACATGTGGCCAAAGAATTACAAAAACGTCTTCCGCAGACAAATCTAATACCGCTTGTCAGCCTGTTAAACCAGGACGTGATTGAAACAAAGGGAGACACGGTGGGTTTTGTATTCCCGATTCATTTCGCCACAGTTCCTATGATAGTAAAGAGCTTTATCAGGAAAATGGATTTAAAATCAGCCAACTATGTTTTTGCAGCTACAACCAGAGAGGGTACCCCCTGCAGCAGCGCATTCAAGAAAATAGAAAAGGTCTTGAAGAAAAAAGGAAAGAGCTTGGATTCTTATTTGATCCTGAATATGGCCAGCAATGACCCGAAATTTAAAGGATGGCACCAGGCAACAGTTAAAGAAATAGCTGATTTTGAATCAGTAGTCCAGGATAAACTTGATTCGTTTCAACATGTTATAGCAAATAAACTCAAATATCGGGCAGATGACACCGAAATTACACATCCGGTTAACTTTTTCTTTGAGTTTTTGGGGTCTGTTCTTAGTGAAATCCCCAGCGATTACGGCAAAGCCTATTATGCTGATGAGAATTGTTCCGGCTGTGGGGTATGTGAAAAAGTTTGTTTATCCCAAAAGATAAAAATGGTTGATAAGAAACCGGTCTGGCAAAAGACAGTTACTTGTTTTGCCTGTGATGCCTGTCTTAATTTCTGTCCTGCGCAAGCGGTGCAAATGAGGTCCGGCCGTTTTATTAAATTTCACACCGACACAAATGGACGGTACACACACCCATACGCAACAGTAAATGATATTGCCGCGCAAAAAATTATGGAATAAAAGTCCGGTTCTGGAATGTTAACAGGAGGCACGGGATGAAAAATATCGGGGATTACGAGAGTATAACATTCCCTTTAAGTAGAATATCCACTTTTGATGTGGTCGCGGTTGGCTTAGAGAAGCACCACGTAAAGGCGCTGATAGAAATAGATGTGACAGAAGCCCGCAAAAAGATATCTGATTTGAAGAAGCAAAAAGTTATCATCTTCCGGGATATTGATATTTCCATTTTGATAGAAAGAGAAATTCAGGGACAGAAAGTGCCACTTCCATATGTGATTCGGAAAACTAATGAGAAGAGTATAGAACAAATCTACGAGGAAATAAAAAACGGTAAACAATTGCCCATTGAAGATTTAGGGGATAACGTATTGGGAGAACCGAAAAATACGGGTTTAATGAAACTGTATTATATGATGCCTGGTTTTATTAGAAGGCAGCTGTTGAAGTATGTTGTCTCGAATCCGTTTTTAACAAAACAGATGATGGGAACTGTGGTTGTAACAGCTGTCGGGATGGCAGGTAAAATTAATGGATGGGTAATACCTGTTGGAATTCATCCTCTTAGTTTAGCAGTAGGTTCAATTGTAAAAAAACCGGGTGTGGTGGAAAACAGAATAGAAATAAGGGAGCATCTTTATATGACAGCTTTAATTGACCACGATATAATTGACGGCGCTCCAGCAGTTCGGGCTTTATCAAAACTAACCCAGATGATCGAAAATGGGTTCGGTTTATAGCCGGTCACTAAAGAAAAAAAATATAACAAATATTTTATACTATTATTGATAGGAAACAATTGGCTAACCGTACTACTTATGGTAAGATATATTTAGACAAGAATACATGAGGTGTACGGGTATGAGAACTAAAAATAGATTATCATTATTTGTGCAGCAACATAGAGAAATAATCTAACAACCCAGTTAATGCTGGGTTGTTAGTTATTTTATCTGTTAATCCTTAACAAACATAGCGATAATTGTTAAGAATAACACAAGAAGAACAAAGAAGAAGGTGATGAGGTATGAGAAAAAAAATCTACATTATCCTTTTAACCTCGTACAGCAAGAAGTCTCCCTCCTCTAAGCTACCTTGCTCACGCTAAGTAAGAGCGCAGGCGGGAGATGAATTGCGGCTATTATTGCCCCTAAGATTTGTGTCCATAATATCTATAGATAAATTACTGAAATTATGGTAAAATACGAACATAGG
>JAENYP010000019.1 GCA_016841725.1 Thermincola carboxydiphila
CTTTTTTCCTGGCGTTTTCTTTAATTCTGGCTTACTTTTATTCTAGCGTTTATAGGCTAGATGGATACTTAGACGACAAAGATAATCCTGATGATTTGTTTTTAATTATGACATATATAGAAGGTAAACTAGATGGCTATGGAACAGATGAATACAAAGTTTTCAACGAACACTTTGATGACTATTGGGACTTTGTTGATTACACAGAAGATGCAGGAATTACCTTCTGGGATAAGTTATCTGGTAATGTAGAAGAAAAACGTCAAATTAGGATTAAGGCCCGGGAAAAAATTAATGAAATAGCAGGTTGGTTGGCTAATGATTTTAAACAAGACATCGGAGAATAAAGTAGGAAGTATAATGTCAAGTCCTGATTGAGAAAGAACTCTATAATCGTTATACCTATTTTAGGAGGGAGGACTTGAAGTGAAAGATATTATCTTAATATTATTTTTAGTAGTGGGAGTATCTTTTTTAGCTGCGTTAACAAGAGGTGATAGAAAAAATATTGGATTGAAAACAGTTGTTGGGACAGGTTTAGGTATTGTAATATATGTTATATTAAAATTTCTAAAATAAATAAGTTGGGTTTTAATAATATCATCATAAAAGATGTTCTTCCGGAGTTTAGCGCCGCTTAGTCTCCGATTGCATTAGCGGGAGTCTTAGGGGTGCTAAACTAATGGTACAAGAATAGGAAGATACCACAGGGACCGGAAGGTGAAAAAGTAGAGCTTACATATTACCTTAATGATGTATCTGACCCGCTGACTCAGGTATTGATGACCTACAACGAAGAAGGAAATTTTGATGCTGCCTATACATACGGTTTAGAACGTATCGAAGTTGGGGCATTAATCTATTGGAGATATTTCAAATTGGTAAATATTAATTTATGAAAAAAGTTAAAACCTCAAGGGAGAAGTCTCTTGAGGTTTTGCATACTCATCCCAGGGGCATAAAAGTCAGACTGACCGCCGGGGAAGTGGGAAGAGTCTAGCTGATAGCCAAGTGATACTCAAAATAATGTTTTCTTTCGCTAGTTTACATAATTATTATTATAGGAAGTTAATCAAATGACTTTAAATGAATAAATCATGCTTCTTTATCGATAAATAAATTAACCCCGCTATCCTCTTAAAAACGAAGCCTCAGATTGCTCTGTAAGCCGTTTAAAAAACTATCCGGGTATCCTAGTACCCCTTGTTTTTTTTCTGGGTTGATATTTAAAGATAAAAAAATGAAGGTTATAAACCGAACCTTCATTTTTGTTTAAAAACTTTAGTATCAATTATTTTTAATTTCCTTTTGAGATCCTCAGCAATTATCACATCATCAATTTCACGTAATATTGCTCCAAAATCGATGCATTTTGCACAGTTATCACAAATCTTATTTGGGTCCAGATCACACGTATGGCATTCCAGGCAGTTATCACAGATTTTATTTTCTTCAAGCATACATTTTTTCATGTTCCCCACATCCTTTTGCTCACCGAGTCAAAGGAACTACCCATAAAATGCTAGTTAACATAACATAAAACGGGGGGGAGAGCAAATTTAACAAGATTGCATAGAACTGCAAACTTATTATCATTCCTTTGATCTAATGATAGTAATCTAATGTAAAATTAATGTTGCTATAGTGGTTAGCAACGCCAACAAAAATGTTGACATACGCGCCGCTTGGACTGCTTTCAATTCATGACCAGTTAGTACGAATGAGTCTGGATTCGGTAGGACGTTGGATTCTGACAATTGTTGCATAAGTCTCGACCCACTTTCGGCTCGTGATGATATAAAGTTTTTCTAATAATATTTTAATATAGTAAGCAAAACCAGGCATTATTATTTTGCCCAATAGGAAAAACTCGTTATTTAACGGTTAACTGGTAAGTTAAATGGTTATCTTGTGAAGAATATTGCAATTCAAAGGATGTTTAACCCTATTAATAGTCGGGAGCCGTATGGATAAAGGCTCCCCCCTCTTCAGTGGCGGTTTTTGCTATTTCCCTATATAGCTTTTGTGGCAGCCATTTCAATGCATCTGTTATCAAGTGTGCGCGTACATCTTTAGCTTCTTTAAGCATGATTTCAGGAACAGGGGTAGCTATCGCAAATATTATTTACTCTGCCATCAAGTTAATATATTCACTTTTCAATATATTCTTTTCTGTATTCTTTTCTGTGCTCCAGGTCCCGAAACCTTCTCTCTGGTTTTTCCTGTGAGTTTGAGGGAACTAAGCAGACCAGCCAGGACAACAATAGCAGTACCGTGCTGGTCATCGTGAAATACCGGCTACAGCTTAACTGATCTGGTACTTCTTCAATTTATTATAAAGTGTTGCCAATGATATATTAAGAGCCTTGGCAGCTTTTTTCTTTCCTTCAACAGAATATCCAAACCTAGTCAGGGCATGTCTCAACATTATTCTCTCCATTTTGTCAATTGCCATAACATCTGAAATATTTAGTTCGTCAAGACCGTTAATCTGTCCCAGCCTGTCATAGAGACCCTCTATGATTGAAGTTGAACGCTGTAGTTCTTCCATTAGGCGGAAAATGTCGGGACTCAGCCGGAACACTCCAATAACACCGGCCAGAGATTCTCTAACATATATCGGACTAACGGTATAACTGAATTCCTTGGTGTCATCACCAAAAGAATACCTTTGTCCCGCTATCTGCTGCCCGCACTTGACACAGTGGTCTAACGGACTTCCCGGATATTTTTCAAAAACATTATAATTAAGAAATTCCTTAGTCCGTAACCCTAAGTATTTTTCAAATGTTTTATTTATAAATTTGATAAAACCATGGCTGTCTACAATTATAATAGCATCTTGTACTGAGCTGAGCAGTGAAAATAATTCTGCTTCTGCTTTTTCTTTGTTATCCGCAAGCGTAGCCAGAAGGTCAAGGATTGATGATTCAATCACTGTGGTGTTGTTGCTTTTTATTATGTTGATTTTTTGTGATATTGAAGGATTACGTGTAGTATTGATGATCAGATGAATATCCTGGTAATCAGATAATTGTTCAATTGAACCAAAAACCGTGATTTCATTTTTTGTCTCTATTGGAGATATATTGGGATCACGTTCTAAGTCCACGATGCCAATAATCTCAACATTGGGAATTTCCCGAAAGCAATAATAAAGAGAGGTCCCTTCGCTGCCTGCACCAACAATGACCAGCTTTATTCTATTCACTTCCCCCAGCCCCTTAGGAGTATTTTCTTAATATTGTATATTATTTGACAAATCATGCAATTATCCTTCGACCAGAGGAAAAAAATTCTAAAAGTTTAACGGAATTTTTATTTTTTGCCCGGGATAAATATCTGAATGCTTCATATTATTAATTTTTCTTATTTCATAGACTACCTTTTGGATATTCTCGTTGACACAATAGTCTTTTGATATTTCCCATAAAGTATCTCCGTGGCGCACCACAACTTCCTGATATTCTACGCCTGTAAAGCCGCTGGCAGTTGATTTAAAAAACAGAGACATCGCAGCTAACAGTACCAGTGTCAGACAAAGCATCTTGGTAAACTTAAATGGATTGAACTTAATTTTCTTCTTTTTTTCTTTGGAAACTCTGGTTTTTGTATTAGCGGTATTCATCAGCACAACCTCCCGAACACTTGTTTGATATTAATATAGCACGAACAGGTGTTCTGTGTCAACGGTTTCGTGTATAATTATGGGCAAAATTGCTAAAAAATACGAACAGACGTTTGCACAAATATGTAAAAAATGTTATAATTACAATTAATAGATTTCTTGCGTCAGGTGGGATTCTTAGTGCCGCTTATCTCCCACGATAAGAATTTGAGCCTTGGCGGCTTTAGCTGTTGGAAAACTATAATTAAGGGGTGACTCTAGTGTATTCAGACTTAAATGAACGCCAGATATCAATTCTTAATTTCATAAAAAAGGAACTCCAAAAAAAGGGGTATCCCCCTTCGGTGAGGGAAATTGGTGAAGCTGTTGGGCTCAGCTCCAGTTCAACAGTCCATGGTCATTTAGCTCAACTGGAGAAAAAAGGTTATATCAGGCGTGATCCCACCAAGCCCAGGGCTATAGAGGTTATTGAGGGAGAAGGCAACTTTGTCCGCAAAGAGATTATAAATGTTCCAATTGTCGGCAGGGTAACTGCAGGAGAACCCATTCTGGCAGTTGAAAACATCGAAGATACCTTCCCGCTTCCTATAGAATTTGTTAACAATGATAACGTGTTTATCTTATCCGTGCGTGGGGAAAGCATGATAAATGCCGGGATACTTGACGGGGATTACGTTGTGGTCAGGCAACAGTCTGTTGCCCGAAACGGTGAAATAGTTGTTGCCCTGTTGGAAGATGAAGCCACTGTAAAAACATTCTACAAGGAAAAAGACTATATCAGATTACAGCCTGAAAACCCGTATATGGACCCTATTTATGCAACTGATGTTAAAATATTGGGTAAAGTAACCGGGGTGTTCAGGCGCATTCAATGATTTAATTGAAATGTTTTCAAGTTGAATATAATTTTGCTTAGTATAATTAATAAACCCAGGCTTTTCCCAAGCCTGGGTTTGGTTTGATGTAAATTGTTAAGGTCAGGTATGCTGATTTTGAACGGTAGGCTAGTTAACCCATCTTAATATACTGGGATGTGCCCCTTCTGCTCCCACGAAATTGCATTCAGTCCCTTTACGGAACTCTGTTTTCAGGAATTCAATCATATCTTCAACTATTTGGATAAGTTGTTTCCCACCGTATGGTGAAACACTGGCAATCTTCAGTTGTTCTCTGTGCAAACCAAATATGGGAAGAATATCTTTTAGAATTTCACGCCTCTTCATAATGGCTTTATTTTCCGGACAGCAACAGGCATCCTTAGGACAGGCTACAACTAATCCATCACAGCTTTTCCGGAGTAATTTAATAAAAACAAACGGATCTAATTCCGACGGGCAGGAAACAGCCATTAGCTTGACGTTTTCAGAAAAACGGAACTGCATTTCAGGCAGCAATTTTTCCGACATGCCTTTACAGTTGTTACATATAAGCAGAAGCACCAGTGGGTTACCAGTGTTCATAGTTCTCCCCCCTAACGGACTGTAGCACCTATTAGTGATAAAAGTGTCAAAATATACATTTAAATTCAAATCTTCTTATAATTAATTATAAAATAAAACTCTTGACAGTTCATGCAGTTTTCCGTTAATCAACCTATTTAAAGGTTTAACGGTCTGTGTTAAAAGTTACCGGGAAAGATTAAAAAACACCGGAAATAAAAATCATTATCATTGCAACTGCAAAAATTACTTTAAATAAGGCTCCACCTGCCAAGCCAATAAAACAGCCAAGGCCCACTTTTAAAGCTTCCTCTGCCTGACGGCCGCCCAGCATTTCTCCCGCGACAGCTCCCACAAACGGACCAAGCAGTAAACCGGGAATACTAAAAAAAATAATCCCCACAATCCCACCGATAAAGGACCCCCAAGTACCATGTTTTGTTGCCCCGTACTTTTTGGCGCCCAGAACTCCGGCGAAATAATCAATCAACAGGGTTATAACCATCAAACCAAAAAGAATGCCCAGAATCAGAGGAGTTATTCGATTAAAACCTTCGTAATACCCGTAACCGAGTGCAGAAAGAAATATTAACGGAGTACCTGGTACTACCGGCAGAAAGGTGCCCAGTGCGCCTATGACCATAACCAGCAAGGCTAACCAAAATGCTGCATTTAACAAGTTACTCCACCCCTGAGGTTATTATCTGTTTCTTCTATCCTTAACATACACACTGCCAAGTTTGGATTTTGCATATTTTTTCATCTCTGCGGCAATTTCCGCCACCTGCCAATGGCTGTCAATAAATCTGTTTTCATTAGAAACGATTGCTATGGAAATAGTCATTAAGGGAAATTGCGTTTCATGATTTGTTCTATCTCTGGTAATAATGTAACCTCTTCTCCGGTCCTCTGAAGAATAGAACAGTGATATCGTACTGTCAAACTGACTAATAATTGATTTACAGATTGCATCAACTCTATCAATTGAAGTTATTGAAATAAAGTCATCGCCACCGATGTGGCCCACAAAATCTTCCAAATTACCATGTTCTTTTACATTTTTGTTTAGGAGATGGGCTACAAACTTGATAACTTCATCACCTTTGAGAAAACCGTAAACGTCATTATAGGCCTTGAAATTATCCAGGTCGAGATAGAGTACTGCAAAAACCGACCCGTCTGCCAGCCTCTTTTTGATTTCTTCATCAATGAGAATATTCCCGGGGAGACCTGTCAGCGGGTTAAAAGATTTTTCCTGTTTTGCCCTGCGCAGGTGAGTCCTAACTCTGGCTACCAATTCAAGAGTATCAAAGGGTTTGGTAATATAGTCATCTGCTCCGGCTTCAAGACCGGCCACTTTATCTTCGACCTGAACCTTGGAGGTAAGCATAATAATAGGAACATGGCTGGTTCTGGTATCATTCCTGAGCAGTCTGCAGATTTCATAACCATTGAGTTTGGGCAGTACAACATCAAGCAGAATTATGTCGGGAGTAGACTGATAAATTTTATCCATTGCGGAATTAAAGTCTGTAGCACTGTCAACAGAAAAACCTTCTTTATGAAGGCAGTCTTCAATGACTCTGAGCATAAATCTGTCATCATCTACAACGAGAACCTTGGCGTTTTTTATGTTTTGCACTACCCACCCCCCTTTATCGACAACTAATTTTATTGATTCGGATAAATTCTATATTCTACTTTAAGATACTAATTCCTTCTATACTAACGACATAATTTAGTTACTAACGACATAATTTAGTCTTTTCAGCGATGCACTCTCTGGCAGCAGAAATCAAGCCGAGCTTAACATAGTCCCTGGAAATCCCTCCCTGCATATAAACTGCGAAGGGTTCCCTGATAGGTCCGTCGGCGCTGAGTTCAATAGTTGACCCCGCTATAAAAGTACCTCCTGCCATAACAACCTTATCTGTGTAACCCGGCATGAGGACAGGTTCCGGAACAACATATCCGTCCAGCGGTGAGCCCTTCTGCAGGCCGCGGCAGAAGGCTACCATTTGTTCCTCATTTTTAAGACAGAGGCCCTGAACAATATCAGACCGCGATTCGTCATATTTGGGGGATACTACATAACCCATTTTTTCGAACAGGGCTGAGGCAAACACAGCCCCCTTTAAAGCTTCGCAAACTATATGAGGAGCCGAAAATATCCCTTGGAGAAACATCCGGTTATAGTCCAGGGTGGCACCCACTTCCCCTCCGATTCCGGGGGCGGTTAGGCGGTGTGCCGCCATTTCAACCAGTTCTGCCTTCCCCACAATATATCCACCTGTAGCAGCAATACCACCACCCATGTTTTTGATTAAGGAACCTGCAGCCAAGTCTGCACCGGCTTCAATTGGTTCAGTTTCTTCCACAAACTCACCATAACAGTTATCAACAAAGATAACGGCTTTTTCGCTTACGCTCCTTACCATTTCACAGGCCTCACTAATTTGAGATATACTGAGGGCAGGACGCCATTCATATCCTCGCGAACGCTGTATAATAACCATTTTTGTGTTCTTGTTGATTGCAGAAATTATCCCTTCCCTGTCCAGCCCCCCGTCAGGGTGGAAGTCAACTTCCCGGTATTTAATCCCCCATTGGGCAAGGTTACCGGGAGCATTTGCCCTAATGCCCAGCACCTCCTGGAGGGTGTCATAGGGGGCTCCTGAGACAGAAAGGACTTCATCACCCGGTCTTAAGATACCAAACAGGCAAAGTGTTATGGCATGGGTCCCCGACACGATCTGACCCCTAACGAGGGCAGCTTCTGAACCGAAAACAGATGCAAAAACACTTTCAACCGCATCCCTGCCGGCATCGCCGTAACCATAGCCTGTAGAACCCTTCAGGTGAAACTCGCTGACTCTGGCCTTGTGAAAAGCCCTGAGCACTTTGCTGTGGTTACACAAGGAAATGCGGTCAAGCCCTCTGTATACCGGGGTAATCAGTTCTTCAACCTCGCCAATGATATCTTCCAAGTCCAAGTTAATTAAATCAGCTTTTTGCATTAGTGTTACCTCCGTCTATACTGTCTGATAGCCGGAACTCTTCAGCCAGCGCCTTAGTCTCTTCATCAGCATCTATCGTGATTTGGATATATTGGTCAAGATAATCCTCCTGAAGCACTCTGGCCCGGTCATGAAACAGGGAAACCAAAGATGCATTGGAATAGGGAATTCTGTAAGTAACCCGGGTCATCTTTCCGGGCAGGTTCAATGAAATCATTTCCAGCAGCTTATCTATCCCCTGCCCTGTTCCGGCTGAAATAAAAACACTACCGGGAAACCTGTTTCGCCATAAGTCTGCCAGGCGTTCTTTATCTGCCTCATCAAGTTTATCAATTTTATTAAAAACAGTAATAATGGGTTTGTCACAAGCCCCAAGGTCTGCCAGCAGCCTGTTAACCGAGTCCATTTGAGAATCCATAGCTTGGTGACTGATATCCACAATATGAAGCAGAACATCTGACTCAATTACTTCTTCAAGGGTCGCCCTAAAGGCCGCAATCAGGTGATGAGGTATTTTATTGATGAATCCCACGGTATCAGATATCAGGGCTGGCCTGTTGTCCGGAAGTTTTAGCTGTCTTGTAGTGGGGTCGAGGGTGGCAAAAAGCTTGTCCTCGGCAAGTATCCCGGCATCTGTCAACCTGTTAAGCAGAGTTGATTTGCCTGAGTTTGTATATCCACAAATAGAGACCACTGGTATCGAAATACGTTTTCTTCTGGCTCTGTGCAATTCCCGGTTTTTCCGGACTGCTTCCAATTCCTTTTTTAAATCGTTTATTCTCTTTCGGATTCTTCTACGGTCAACCTCCAGTTTGGTTTCTCCAGGCCCCCGAGTCCCGATTCCGCCTCCCAGCCTCGAAAGAACCAGCCCTTTACCTGTAAGCCTGGGCAAAAGGTAATTCAACTGGGCCAGCTCAACCTGAAGCTGTCCTTCCATTGTCCGGGCCCGCTGGGCAAAAATATCAAGAATGAGGGTTGTCCTGTCCACAGTTTTTATTCCGGTGATTTCCTCAAGGTTTCTCTGTTGGGCCGGACTCAGTTCATCATCAAAAATCAGCAAATCTGCATTCAGGACCTGTGCTTTGAGACCAAGCTCACGGGCCTTGCCTTTGCCGATATAGGTTGCCGGGTCAGGGCGCAGCCTGGGCTGGATAGCTTGATACAAAACTTTAACCCCTGCGGTATCAGCGAGCAAAGCCAGTTCTGACAGGGAATCGGCAGCCTGTTCTTCCGAATCTGCCCTTCTTTTTACCGCAGCAAGAATAGCCCTTTCCGGGTGTTGTACGGTATCTGGCGGCATTGCCGGGGCCTTTCCCGACATCTTTTTTTCCGTCATCTGAATAATCTCCATCAGACTGCTGCCGGAGATTGTAGAAATACTATATGGCCCATAAATAATGTAATTCCTGGAACTGTTACCATGAACCGGGTCGGCATGATTTTTCATTCCCACATAAATTTCAGTTTCCATGTCACTGCCTAACCCAATTGAAGCAATGGCATCAAGATTGAGGGCATCTAATGCAGACAGGTCAACATCACTGGGTATTGCACTGCCTCCCGGATGGGTATGGATACATCTCACACCGCTAAACCGTCTTTGACTGCGCCGGCATTTTATTTCTCCAAGGCTGACAGTTGATTTATCTCCAACCGAAACATCAACAACATTGCCTTTTCTATTGATATAAACTGAAATTTCCCTGTTGGTTTCTGTGGAAACAGACATAACCAGGGATACAATATCCCCGGTAACAAATTCAGAATGTCCGGTCGTCATCGTATATAGTTCTTCCAACCGCTGCAGCTGGCTTTTTTTCAAGCCGGCTATATTACCGCTTACATTATGGGGCATTTTAGAACTCCTTTATATTTATAAAGTAGAATTACTTAATAACGGAACGTTATCAGTTATTCGTTATAATATGAAATTCTCCTTCTTTATGTAATTACAAACTCTCAGGACTTCATTTGCTTCCTCTATATCGTCATCGGTAATCAGCATCAGGTCTGCAACGGTAATTTCCTCTCTGCTTATCAACCGGACCGCCTGTCGTCTCATGGCCTTCTCAATCAAGTTTCTGACCAGCCGGGCATTTCCTGAATGCTCATATCCCTTTCCGGTCCTCAGCTCAATAATACGCTTCAGAGCATCACGGGCGGAGGGAGTTAGTTTGTACTGCCGCTTATCAAGCATCAGGTCTGCAATTTGCAGCAGCTCTTTTATGGTGTAGTCGGGAAAATCGATGTGGATCGGAAACCTGGATTTTAATCCGGGGTTTGTTTTAATAAACTCATTCATCTCCTGGTTATAACCGGCAAGTATCAGAATAAGGTTGTCTTTTTGGTCCTCCATAGCTTTGACCATAGTATCGATAGCCTCTTTCCCGAAGTCTTTTTCGCCTCCTCTTGCCAGGGAGTAGGCCTCATCAATAAAAAGTATGCCCCCTGAGGATTTTTTCAGCTGTTCTCTGGTTTTCTGGGCTGTATGCCCAATATACTCACCAACAAGGTCGGCGCGTTCAATTTCAACCAGATGGCCTTTTGACAATACATTCATTTCTCGGAAAAGTTTTCCCAGAATCCGAGCCACAGTGGTTTTCCCGGTCCCTGGATTGCCTCTGAAAATCATGTGCAGGACCAAGGGTTCGGAAACAAGCTTTTCCTGCTGCCTTCTCTTTTGAATTTCTATAAAGGCACTTATTTCATATACCAGTTTTTTTACTGAATGTAAGCCTATCAGGTCATTAAGTTCATTTGTTATATTTTTCAGCTGTTCTCTGCCGGGCGATGCAAACGGCAATTCTTTGGAGTCGGTATCATTGTGTTTTTCGATATACTCCGCAGTATTGCTACTTGCAGCCTTGCTCCTGGGGCGGACAATTCTTATTTCCAAAAGCCTTCCCCCCTTTGTGCAAAGTGTTTTACTCTACTATTATACGCACAATTACAACATCTGTGACAGGAAATTAAAAACCTTGTTATAATTTGGATATAATTGCAGGAATTTCAGAAGTTATGTAGAATAAGTATTATCGAAATTAGTAAATTAGCGCTGATAAAGGCAAACTTTTCGTAAGAAAAGGACGCAAAACTACAGGGTCCTAAATAATGGGACAGCCAGTTGCCGCGATCGAAGCAATTTACCTGCTGGCAATTTTGGCAGGTTATTTTTTGGCGGGAATTAAACGGCTGCAAATTTCGTTCTGGAATATGCCGGCCTGGCTTAAAACACTCGAAGGGAGGGTTTAATTCTTTAGTAACATATGTTTTTAGCGCCTGATAACCCATAATATCAAAGGAGGTTTTCTTGTTGACCAAAACTGATCTGGTTGCTCAAGTTGCAGAGAAGGTAACTCTCAAGAAAAAAGATGTTGAAAAGGCTGTTAATGCGGTATTTGACAGTATTCAGGATGCTCTCGCCAAGGGAGAAAAAGCTCAATTCATCGGTTTCGGGACATTTGAGGTGAAGCAGCGTAAGGCCAGAAAAGGCCGTAACCCTCAAACGGGAAAAGTTATTAACATACCTGCTGCCAAGGTTCCTGTTTTTAAGGCAGGTAAAGCCCTTAAAGGTAAAGTAGCCAAATAAATAGACTAGAAAAAGAGGGTGCCTCAAAGGACATCCTCTTTTATATTAACAGCAACAGCATAGGGTCTTATTGAATTTTCATGACTTCATTTGGTCACTCATGTTTGTGGAAATAGCCTTAAAAGGAGTTATTGTAGAAATGGCATGTTTGTATACCATTTGCTGTTTTCCTTCATATTCCAGGATAACCGTAAAATTATCAAATCCCCGGACGATTCCCTTTAATTGAAAACCGTTAACCAGATATATAGTAACGGGAATATTCTCCTTCCTAACTTGGTTCAAAAATGAATCCTGTAAATTTATCTGCGTCTTTGTCATTCTGGTCCCTCCAAATTTCAGTTTTTCTTTTCTATTCTACGTTTTACCAAATTGTCCTTCTGATTCAGATACTATTTCGCTCGCAATTTCATCAAAATTGCTGTAGCTTTCGACATCTTTCCATCTGATTCTGGAATCCTGCCGGAACCATGTCAACTGCCGTTTGGCAAACCTGCGGGTATTACGTTTGATTAATTCCACCGCTTCTTCAAGACTGTACCTACCATTTAAATAATCAATAATTTCTTTGTACCCAATCGCCTGCATTGAAGTGTGGTGAGTACCATATCCCATTTCCAAAAGTTTTTTTACCTCATCAACCAGCCCCCTTGAAATCATAACATCAACTCTTTTTTCTATTCTCTGATATAATCTTTCCCTATCCATTGTCAAGCCAAAATACGCCAGATCGTATTTTGGCGGAAGCCTCTCAGAATGATACTGAAATTCAGAAATTGGCCTTCCGGTTGCATAATAGACTTCCAGCGCCCTGATAAGGCGTCGTGTATCATTGTGATGAATTCTTCCAGCTGAAACCGGGTCAATGTTTTGCAGAAGCTTGATTAGAGCTTCAGTACCCTGCTCCTCAGATAATTTCCTGAGTTCCTCCCTCTTTGACGGATCTTCACCCGGTGGAGTGAAATCATAATAATCAATAACAGACCTGATATAAAGTCCCGTGCCTCCGACAATAATGGGTAACCTTCCATTATTATGTATATTAATCAGATATTTTTCAACAAGATTTTGGAAAACAGCCACATTAAATTCTTCATCTGGGTTAATGGAGTCTATCAGGTAATGTGGAATGCCTCCCATCTCCTCTTCTGAGGGTTTGGCAGTACCAATATTCATGAATTTGTACACCTGCATGGAATCACCCGAGATAATCTCACCAGCTATCATTTGAGCAGCCTTAACACCAATCTCTGTTTTGCCGACTGCGGTCGGTCCCACTATAACTATTAAAGGCAGCAGCTCGTTCATAATCCTGTCTCCTGTTTTTCGATAATCCCAAAGGCAACGGGACTGTACCTGCCCCCAATAACAGTGCTGAATCCCAGCCTGGCAAACTCCTGGCTGAAGGTGTTTTCTTTCATAACTACCCGTTTCTGGGCAACCCTCAGGGCCTCCCGGACCGCATCCCGGGATAAAGGGTCATATTTTACAATTCCCCGCAGAGGCTCCATCGAACTGGACTTCAGCCGGGGATGCCTGAACATGGGGTCGAAATAGACTATATCAAATGCCTGATCGGGAATTCCGGTCAGGTACTGCTCATAAAGAGCACATTCAACCCGAATCCTTGCCATAGCTGATTTTAGGGCCTGTGATTCTGTAATGTAATTTGCCATTCCGTGTTTTACTATCAGGGCTATTTCAGGGACGGCCTCAATGCCTGTGACCATACCTTCCGTACCGGCAGCAAAGCTGGCAACGATGGCGTCAGAGCCAAGACCAAGGGTGCAGTCAAGAACGCTGTCGCCGGGTTCTAAATCCATGGCTGCGATCATGTGGTCACTTTTCCCCTGCTTGATAGCTTTAATCCGGGGCACACTCATACTCGGGTGAAAAAAGTATTCACCCCGGGGACTGTAAAGTTTCATATCACCATTTGCCACTACTATGATATTTTCGGCATTATGTTTAATTTTAAGATCCTCGAGAGACATTCTGCTGCGATCAACAAATTCCGAGTTTAAAATTTCAGCTGCCCAGCCGCCTATGGCCACGGAACGTGGATCAGGCTTGTGAGAGGTGGTCACAATTGTCTGCATAGCTATAAAACCCGTTTAAACATTTTTTCCAGGTCATAACCCGAAAAATGTATCAATGTCGGCCTGCCATGCGGGCAAGTATACGGATTTCGGGTATCTGCCAGTTGGTTCAGGAGTGACTCGATTTCCGGCATCCCCAGCCTGTCATTTGCTTTAATGGCGCTCTTGCAGGCCATCATAATCAGCAGTTTCTCTTTGAGGGCCTTACCTGATATTGTGTACCGGTTGTGGGAAAAATAATCCAGTAAATCTAAAAATATTTCTTTAGCGCCATTTTTTACAACTGCAGCGGGAATGGCCCTGATAAGAAATGAATCACCACCAAAATGTTCAACTACAAAGCCCAGGTCAGCCAGAATTACTATATTTTCATTGAGCACCTGGGCTTCCTGGTGTGTTAGCTCCAAGGTTACCGGAAAGAGAAGCTGTTCACTCACGGTAAACTCTTCCGGCCTGTCCATGAATTTTTCGTAAAGAATCCTTTCATGGGCTGCATGCTGATCGATGAGATACATCCCATCCATCCCCTGAGCGGCAATAAATGTGGCATTAATCTGGCCTATGGGCCTGAGCCAGGGGAAACCCGGATCAGGGTCAGCACCCATGTCTCTGGCGGCGGTTTCCGTTTCAGCCGCCACATATGGCACCGATGCGGCGGTTTCAGAAGCTGAGCGATAATCGACCTCAGGCATTTCAGAGACACTGTCCGGTTCCGGTACAGGTCTGTTGAATTTAGGCTCCCAGGCTTCCTGAACCGGTTTAACCGGCCTGATTCCCGGAAAAACTTTCTTCGGGACAGCCGCAGGCGGTATGAGCCTGTTTGAGCAAAGCGCTCCGGCTATCTCTTCTGTGATGAACTCCGGCAAATCCAGGCTGTCAAGAAGTCTTACTTCTGTTTTAGCAGGATGGACATTGACATCAACTTCAGAAGGGTTAAGCGCAATCTTGATTACGAAAACCGGATACCTGCCCGTCATCAGCATTCCGTGATATGCTTTTTCAATTGCTTCACTGATTATCCGGTTCTTAACAAACCTGCCATTTATGTAAACAGTCTGGTGACTTCGTGAAGCCCTTGACAGTGAAGGTTTACCGATATATCCCCACAGCCGGGTGGTATCATTTGCCGCCTCAAGGCTAAGCATATCCCTGGCTGTTTCCGCACCGTAAACAGCAGCAATACTATCCCTCAGGCTGCCGTTTACCGGTGTCTTAAGCAGAATCCGGCCATTACTTTTCAACTGAAATGAAATCTCCGGATAACCCATAGCAAATTTATTAACAACTTCACTGACATGTCCTGCCTCCACATTTGGTGTTTTCATATGCTTTTTTCTGGCCGGGGTATTAAAAAAAAGTTCTCTTATGCTTATCAATGTTCCCTGAGGGGAACCGGTTTCAAAACTATTGAGCGTATTTCCTCCCTCAATAACCAGACCGGTACCGGAGACAGCGCCGGCAGCACGTGTTTTCAGGCTCAGCCGTGATACTGCCGCAATACTTGGCAGGGCTTCACCCCTAAAACCAAGGGTCAGTATATTTTCCAGGTCTGCAGCATTCCTGATTTTACTGGTGGCATGGCGTGCAAAGGCAAGAACAGCATCATCAGGGGCCATGCCGCTGCCATTGTCGAAGACGATGATTTCAGACAAACCGCCGTCTGTGATAGAGATTTCGATGCGGGTACTGCCGGCATCAATAGAATTTTCCACCAGTTCCTTAACAATTGAGGCGGGTCTTTCGACAACTTCACCGGCCGCTATTTTGTTGGCAACATGTTCTTCCAGCAAGACGATTCTGCCCATTTTATTCACCTGGCCTGTTTATATTGAAATCTTGTTATATTTCTTCCCATTCCCGGTTCTTTTCTCTGGAATAAGCCCTGTAGGTATCAGAAACCCTGTCCTGAAAGTACACGTAATCATAGGCTTTTTTATCCATACCAAGCTCATATTCCGCATATGCTTCCTCCCTGCATTCATGGCAGCCGTTAAAGGGTATACTGAGTGCAAGTATGTTTTGCGGCGCACCATGATAATGATATGCCTGGGAAACTATAGAGAGATATCCTCCGCATTCCGGGCACAGCCTGAGTCTTTCGGTCTGCTGTTCATTAATCCCGTCAGTATCATAGAAGATTGATTTTTGTCTGCTGAAAAAGTCGTTTTTAGCCCTCAGGGCTCCCAAATCAATAGTATTCCTCCGGTCCCACAGCGCCCTGACCTCATGGACCAGCTCCATAATCAGGGTCATCTTTTCATCACTCATCTTATGCATTCCGGGCCTGTATTCGGGTTCCACAACATTGCTGTAATCCATTCCGGCCATTGCCAGGATAATTCCTGTATTCAGGTAAGGAAGCGCTGTTTCAATAGCATAGCCTCCTTCCAGAACTGCCAGATCAGGCCTGAGTTTTTCGTTCAGTCTGGCATAGCCCTGGGTGGTAACCTTCATGTTTGCCAGGGGGTCGGTAAAGTGGTTATCCTGACCCGCAGAATTTATCACCAGCTCAGGCTTGAATTCTTCCAGCACAGGAAGGATAAGGTTGTCAAGGATATAATGGATACCTTCATCAGTTGTGCCTACAGGCATAGGTACATTCAGGTTCCTGCCAAAAGCGGCGGGTCCTCCCGTCTCATTGGTAAAGCCGGTGCCCGGGAAGAGGGTGCGCCCGTCCTGATGAAAAGAAATGAAGAGCACCTCAGGGTCATGGTAAAAGATGTCCTGGGTCCCATCACCGTGATGCACATCTGTATCGATTATGGCAATCTTTTTCAGGCCATATTGCTTTCTCAGGTAATCTACCATTATTGCTTCATTATTTATATTACAGAACCCCCTGTTACCGTGCACAACCCTCATGGCATGATGTCCCGGGGGTCTGATCATGGCAAAGCCGTTCCTGATCTCTCCTGCCATCAGGGCATCAGCCAGGGTCAGAGCGCCCCCAGCTGAAATCAGATGTGCTTCAGTTACCTGGTCCCTGACTCCGGGAACACAGATATGTGTCCTGGCAATGTCTTTGCATGATGCCATGCGCGGCTTGTACTCCCTAATCCGGGGCAGGTCCATGATTCCTTCTTCAAATATCTGGTCTCTGGTATATAAAAGCCTTTCCTCACGTTCCGGGTGGGTCGGCGTAATCCGCCAGTCAAAAGCCGGAAAAAAGACCAGCCCGGTCTGCCCGCTCTTTTTGCAGTTCCTGTTCATGTTTTCACTGCTCCTGTCCCAGGTAAAATAAAATATCTCTCGGAGTCTGGACTGAAATGTCAAATATTTTCCCTGTTGTTGTCCAGTTGCGTACCATGTTAAAGACCTCGCTGTGAACTACCTCCAGTTCTTTAACATATTCCTTCACTCCAAGCCGTTCAGCCCTGGCAAAAAGAGCATCCTTGGCCAGTTTGAGGGCATCGGCCTCGGTAAAGGGCTGACCCTGGGCTAATTTCCCCGAGTATCCGTCCTCAACAAGAGTATAAGTTCCCTGTTCAGTATCAATCCGGACATTTGCAGTTACGGTTGGCTGGGCAGCCGCTGCTCCCAGCGCATTGGCAACCTCGGCATGTTCAGGAATAATGGCATTACAGTTCATCAAGGCAGCAACTGTGGGAATAAGTCCTTTGGCAGCCCCGCCAACCCCAACCACATTATTGGGACGTATTTTGGTCCTCTGTTTGAACTCCCAGATTCTGTAGGCGGGTTCCTGTTCCCAGTTTATAAACATTTGCTCAATGGCATTAACAATAATTCGCGCTGCCTCTGAAATTATTTCAGCCGCTAATTCCTCAGGGTTTTTTTCTGCCTCAGCCGCAGTTTTATTAATGATGTGAACTGCTCTGGAGAAATCGCCGACACCGGTCTTGTTTAAAAACCTCAGGGCATCAGAAGGGGTAAGCCCTTCTCCTCCCATACAGTATGCCGGGCCTTGTCTCTGAGGAAGTATTTGCACCTTCCCCTTTTTGACCACAACTGTGCTGTCACCTCCAACGGGTACAGACCGGACGGCAAATGACGTGATATTTGTCAGGTAATCCTCCACTACAGCCCCTTTTGAGGCCAGCAGCGGTTTACCTGACAATATCAGGGCCAGATCAGTGGTTGTCCCGCCAATGTCTGCCACCACAGAGGTCTGGCCTTTGGGTGAAAGTGACATCGCCCCAAGAGCGCTGGCGGCGGGTCCCGAAAAAATGGTTTCCACCGGCATTCTAAGTGAGGAATCAGGCGGCAGAGTCCCTCCATCTGCTTTTAAAATAAAAACAGGGGCCGCAATGTTTCGCTGTTTCAGGGAATTTTTGACTGCATCCAAAAATCCGGCAAAGACACTCTTGGTGGCAGCAGTCAGCATCGTGGTCGCGATCCTTCTGGGATAATTGAGCCGGCCAGATATCAAATGCCCCATCTCAATGTTCAGGTCACTGTCCAGCAATCCCTTGATCAGAATTTCGTGACTCTGGTTACGGTTGGAAAACTTACCGACCACAGCTGCTGTACTGTAGCCCTGTGCTTTAATATCCTGACCTGCCCTGACAACCTCTTCCCTGTCTATCGGCGCAATTTCCCTGCCCCTGAAATCAATGGCACCGGAAATGATGTGTGTCAGGGTGTGAAAACGGTACTCGCTGTGGCTGAGCCCCGGACCGGGGGAGAGTATCAGGGCCACCGGCGGGGTTTTCTTTTCGGCAATTACATTGGTCACCAGGGTGGTACTTATCACAATCCTGTTGACCAATGAAACATCCATGTCAAGGGTAACAGCATCAAGGGCAGCAATCAGGCTATCCAGCAGGTTTTCATGCCTGGTTACGGTTTTATGTTTGGCAATGATCTGACTTCCGTCGGTAAGCACCGCATCAGTATAGGTCCCTCCAACATCGATTCCAATAAACAAGGTATCACCTTCACTTTTTTGTAGATAACAATTCTTATTAAGAAGCCTGTTAATTTAAATACTATTCTTCTCTTATTTTCAGGTGAAGTTTGTAAAGCAGGTTAAGCGCATCAATAGGGGTCAGGTTAAGAATATCCAATTTTTTAATTTCCTCGATAACAGGGTTAATGTTTTCGGTTTCACCGAAAATGCTCAACTGCCGGCGCGCATCATCCCGGGCATGTTTTTTTCTCCCGGCGGCCGCCTCCCGCTGTCCTTTAGCCAGGTCTTCAGTGGTTTCCAGGGTGGCCAGAATTTCCCTGGCCCTGGTAAGCACCTCACCGGGAAGGCCAGCCAGCCTGGCTACCTGAATGCCATAACTCCGGTCTGCTCCTCCCGGGACTATTTTTCTGAGGAATATTATATCTTCACCCTTTTCCCTTACAGCTATGCTGTGGTTTTGCACACCGGGAAAGATTTCGGCAAGTTCGGTAAGCTCGTGATAGTGAGTGGCAAACAGGGTCTTGGCCCCAATTTTACCGGTGTCCAGGATATATTCGGCCACTGCCCAGGCAATGCTCAAGCCGTCAAAGGTACTGGTGCCGCGGCCTATTTCATCAAGGATTACCAGGCTCTTAGAGGTGGCATTATTCAAAATATTGGCCACCTCATTCATTTCCACCATAAAGGTGGACTGTCCTGTGGCCAGGTCATCAGAAGCCCCTACCCTGGTGAATATCCGGTCAACAATACCGATTTGGGCATATTCGGCAGGGACAAACAAACCTGTCTGGGCCATCAGGCAAATCAGGGCAACCTGCCGCATATATGTACTCTTTCCCGCCATATTGGGCCCTGTAATGATGTCGAGGCGGTAGCCTGACCCGTCCAGATAAGTATCATTGGGGACAAAAGGCTCATCTGAGAGCATCTTTTCCACAACAGGGTGTCTGCCCTCTTTTATTTCCAGCACATCACTGTCTTTGACCACCGGCTTGGTATAATTGTTTCTGACGGCTGCTTCCGCGTGTGACCGGTATACATCAAGCACTGCAATCAGGGAGGCGCATTTCTGAATCCGCGGGACTTCCCTGTTTACTTTTTCACGTATCTCGCAGAACAGGTCATACTCCAGCTGGGTTACCCTGTCCTCAGCGCCCATAATGAGGTTCTCGTATTCCTTTAACTGTGGCGTAATATAACGCTCAGCATTGGCCAGAGTCTGTTTCCTGGTATATTCATCAGGCACCATGGCCAGGTTTGACCTGGTGACTTCAATATAATACCCAAATACCTTGTTAAACCCTACTTTCAGGGACTTTATCCCTGTGCGTTCCTTTTCCTGGGCTTCAAGGGAGGCTATCCACTGTTTCCCTTCCCGGGAAGCGGTCCTCAGCTTGTCAACATCAGGACTAAAGCCTGTTTTAATAATATTTCCGTCTCTTACCGAAAGAGGCGGTTCCTCATGAATGGAGTCCGTGATAAGGCTGACGACATCATCCATGCAGTCAAGCGTTTCCTGGATTTGCACCAGTCCGGGAGAATATGAGTCCCGGAGCAGATGATACACCTGTGGCATAACCTCCAGGGAACACTTCAGGGCTATCAAATCCCTGGCATTGGCAGAACCGTAAGCAATCCTTCCCGCAAGCCGCTCCAGGTCATAAACCCTGTCAAGCAGCTTCCTGAGGTCACTCCTGATGATTGCATCGGCAGCCAGTTCTTCAACTGCATCAAGGCGTTCTGAGATGGCAGCAATATCAAGGAGGGGCTGTTCCAGCCATAGCTTCAGAAGCCTGGCCCCCATTGCGGTAACAGTATGGTCTACAACCCACAAAAGCGACCCTTTTTTCTGGCCATCCCTGATGGTCTGGGTCAGCTCCAGGTTTCTGCGGGTGGCATTGTCCAGGAGCATATAAAAGTCGGTGGTATATGGCAATATCTTGTTAATATGTGTCAGGGCCTTTTTCTGGGTTTCCTTCAGAAAGGCCAGAACACCTCCGGCAGCTCTAATCCCAAGTTGGATTCCTTCACAGCCAAACCCTTCCAGGGAACATGTCCCGAAATGCTCCAGTAAAGCGTTATAGGAGGCACCGGAGGAAAATGATTTCCGCATAAAATAATTTATCGACAGGCCTTTGAAGGTGGACAATTTGACCTGGAATTCCCTGTTTTCTTTTAATTCATCGGGAAGGATGCATTCAACCGGTTTCAGGCGGGAAATTTCGTCAAGGAGCCGGGTCAGCGCCATTGGTCCTGTAATTTCAGTCATAGCGAAATATCCTGTAGAAACCTCTGCAACTGCCACGCCAAATCCCAGGTCATCCCTGACAATACCTATCAGAAAATTATACCTGGTTTCATCCAGCATACTGCTTTCGGTAACCGTACCGGGAGTAATAATACGGGTGACTTCCCGTTTCACAATCCCTTTAGCGGTCCGGGGGTCTTCCACCTGTTCACAGATAGCTACTCTGAAGCCTTTGTCAATAAGGCGGGCAATATATGATTCAGCGGCATGATAAGGCACGCCGCACATGGGGGTTTTTTGTCCGCTGCCGCTATCGCGTGCGGTCAGCGTGATTTCCAGGGCTTTTGAGGCTACCTCAGCATCATTGAAAAACATCTCATAGAAGTCTCCCAGTCTGAAAAAAAGGATTGTATCCGGATGCTGTTCTTTTATAGTAAGATACTGCTTCATCATTGGAGTGAGTTCTGTCAAGAGTGTCCCTCCCTAGTATTAATGCCCTGTCCATATAATAATACCATAATCTGGCCTTGAACAAAAGTTTGTTAAAGTAAAGAGAGTGCCTCTTTTCGAGACACTCCCCTGATTTTTTCCCATAATTCAATAAATTAATGAAGTTTTAGCTGCAGCTGCATCCCGAACCACAGGAAGGTCCGCATTCATCTGACCCGCAGTCACAGCCCCCCTGGTCTCCGGAAAGAGCTTTGGTAATAATAAGGTTTACACTCCTGAGGAGATTCTCAAAATTCTGGGAAGCCTCGATATAAGCCTTAATAGCGGGATTGCCATTCATTGTGATTTCCATTTCAGAAACATTCTTTTTATCCTCATCACTAAGTTCCTGCCCGCTCATCTGCTTTTTGTAAATGTCTTCCTGAACCTTTTGAAATTTACCGATAATCTTGACTGCCTCCAGGTCCTTATTCATGTCTGCTTCTCTGATCTTCATAATCTCGAGTTCGGCGCTGCCGGCAATAAGTTCGGCTAATTCATTGGCCTTTTCCATAATCGCTGCTGACATCTGACTCACCTCCAATTCATAGTATCTTCGACAATAGAATATAAAAACCTTTTTTTAAATAAGTTCACCATCAAGATGCCAAGTCCCGGATTCGGTTATTCTGACCTGCAGTAACCGCCCTGTCATTTCAGGAGTTCCCCCGAAAAGCACCAGTTTATTTGTCCTGGTACGGCCTTCCATCAGGGCCGCGTTGCCGCTGTTAACACCTTCAACGAGTATTTCATGGGTTTTGCCCAGCTGGGCCAGGTTGTTTTCCTGGCTGATACTGTTCTGCAGGGTAATAAGCTTTTGAATCCGTTCCTTTTTAACCTGGTCATGTACCTGGCCGGTCATTTCAGCTGCCGGAGTCCCGGAACGCTTGTTGTAAACAAAGGTAAAGGCCGCATCAAACCTGACCTGTTGCAGCAGGTCAAGGGTTTCCCTGAAGTCATCATCTGTTTCACCCGGGAATCCTACGATCAGGTCTGTAGTGATACTGGCTTGAGGTATTTTATTTCTTATTTTATTTACCAGGTTCAGATATGATTCCTTGGTATATCCCCTGTTCATTTCCTTCAGAACATTATTGCCACCGGCCTGTACCGGCAGGTGGAAGTGTTCACAAACCTTCTCAGTCGAGGCAATTACATCTATCAGCCTGTCATTGAAATCCCTGGGATGGGAGGTCATGTATCTGATCCTTGCCAGGCCATCAATCTTGTCCAGTTCCTGAAGCAGGTCGGCAAATTCAGTTTTGGGTTCCAGGTCTTTTCCATAGGAATTAACATTCTGTCCCAGGAGCATTACCTCTTTAAAGCCTTCACTAACGAGTCCCGCAACCTCTCCGATGACGTCAGCAGGCAGACGGCTTCGTTCCCTCCCGCGCACATAAGGGACGATACAATAAGTACAGTAATTATTGCAGCCATACATAATGGTCACATAAGCCCTGATGCCTTCGGTCCGCTTTGAGGGCAGGTTCTCGACTATATTCCCCTCAGTTTCCCAGATATCTATAACTGCCTGGCGTTCTTCCTTTATTTTGCCAACCAGTTCCGGCAGCCGGTGCACATTATGGGTTCCAAAAACCAGTTCCACATGAGGAGCGCGTCTCCTGACCTTTGCTGCCATTTCAGACTGCTGTGTCATACAGCCACAGATGCCGATAATCAGGTCCGGGTTTTCACTCTTCAGGGCCTTCAGTTCCCCAATTCTGCCCCAAACCTTGTTCTCGGCGGTTTCCCTGACACAGCAGGTATTGAGAAGAATGATGTCTGCCTTGTTTAATTCACCCGTTGGCTGATACCCCATCTCCTGGAGCATGCCGGCAAGGATTTCCGAATCCCGTTCATTCATCTGGCAGCCGAAAGTCATCAAAGTGTAGTGAAGCCGCTTCTTTACTGCGTTTGTTGCGTCCTGTTCATTCATCTTAATTCCTCCGTGGAAAATCTTTTCTTATTATAACACAATGGAGGAAAATATAGCAAAATTTATTCTTTAAATAAAAAACCGCTGCAAATGCGGTTTTTTTGGGTTGATTATAATAAAAAAACCTCTCAAAGAGTCGACTTCACAAGTGCTCTTAGGTAAAGGCATTTATAATATCTTCAATTTTGCGTTTCTTTGCTGCATTCATAACTTTTCCAATGAACAATTGTGTTATGTATCATATTATCCCCATATAAAGTTCGGAATCGACCCGCATTGAAATAGTTCTACCAGAGTACTGTTATGGGATTAGTTTTTGGGTGTTATAATTTTTCATTATATAAAATGTGCAATACCAAGATTAGAAACAAGTAATCCTATGTTTGCCCCGAAAATAGCATGATGAGAGAATTGGCAGTTAGAATTTATCTTTAATTCTTCCAAAGGTTGGGTAAGAAGATTTTTGAGGCCGAAAACTGTAATAACCGCCGGGATAATTAAATAGCGAAATGAATTAATTATTAGCAGTAGGTAAAAATAAAACAAAAAGAACCTTGATAGTGATTTGCAATTAAAAAGGGAACTGTAAGATTTATGAAATATACGATTAAAAGAGAAACAGGATCCCTATATTTTTAGAACCTTTAATGAAGTAATTGTGGACATGGTTAGCCACATTGCATGGGGTGGCATAGCGGCATGGTTTATTATCTTTAACTTAAGAAAAACTCAAATATGACTTAAATAAGACTTAAAAAAAGGTGGAAGTATATAATAATGAACACAATACTTAGACTAAAAGAGTTTTACTTGCTTGAAATGTTTCAATTGACAGTATACGAATCTCAGATGGCTTCACTTCAAAATGAATATATTGAGCATGCCTATCAACGAATTATCGAATTGGAACGCCATCATGTGGATTATTATAAAGAAACCTTACAGCAACACGGCGAAGAAGTACCTTTTTTTTCTGGTAGCCTGACTGCTTTGGCTGGGAGGTTTCTCGGTGGACCTATGCTAGACTTAACCACAGCCGAAAACCGCTACAAATTAGGTGTGGCAGTGGAAACTAAAGCAATAGAAATGTACAGGGCATTTGTAATAGAAGCGTGGGAGTATCCTGACATTTGTAAAAGGTTATGGAATAACATGATTGATGAAGAGTTTCATCTATTATGGTTTAAAGATAATCTTAAACATGCTACTTCGTTGGTTCAATCGATACAATAGGAGGCAGATTCTGATTGGATAAAGTTAGTAAAGGTTTTTGGGCCGGGCTTGTAACTTCCATACCGATAAATGTCTTAAATCTAATCGCCTACTATTCCGATTTTACAACTATGTTGTTTTTAAATTGGGCAGGTATATTTCTATTTGGAAGATTAACCAGAAGTGTAGGAGAGCAGATAGTTGGACAGTTGGGGCAAATAATGTTCTGCGGATTTGTGGGAATAGGTTTTAATTACTTTGTATCTTACAAATCGAGAATGAATTATATTTTCAAAGGCTGGCTTTTTTCAGTGGCAATTTGGGGATCTATCTTTGGGATATCAGTGGCTTTTAGATTCCCCTACCTATCTCGCCTACCATTTAAGACAGTATTAACAAACCTTATTTTAACCTCGATTTTTGGCATGATATTACCTGAAATACTTAGATGGTTTACATGTAATCAGAAACAAAAGAATAGACATCATGTATTCAGGGTTCTTCCATTTTCGGCTAAGAAAATTCAGAAGGAAGAAAAGAAAGTAGGGTTGAAAAAGCCGATTAAACTCAAATGAGGTAAAGCGACAGAATAGGTCAGACCTTGTTTGCTTTATTCATCCATTTGGTCTGGCTAGGATTTCTTGGTGTAATATTCGCTTTTGCAGTTCCTATAATCATGAGTAAAGGTTTAATAATTAAAGGTGTATCCTACAGTTTAATTTGCAGTTTCCTGATTTATGCCTACAGTTTTCGAGGATCAAATCAACGAATTGGAGAAAGAAATGAATACTTATGGAATCGGGCTTCCCCGGAGACCGTTGATCTGCTAAATACCTGGATAAAATATGGGAACGCCAAGGGATGGCTGAGGCCAACTCCAAGATATAAAACTACTACATCATGATTGCAAATTAGTTTATTACAAGATCATTGTAATGTTCATATTATTATTCGGTTCCAATGTTGACCTAATGAAATACATATTTAGAAACTGTTTCTGCAAAACGTAGATAAATGCGACTATAAAGTAGTAAAAACATAAACAAGCCGGCAAAGAATAAATACCTCCGCCCACTATCTTGTTTTTTTTAATTCTCCATAAAGACCCGGAACGTGCCCACGGTATAATAACACTCACATTAGCCTCAAGAACTCCAAAATCTACAACGTAAAGATTCTTACCTGTAGGGTCAAATTTAGCGTCCACCGGTCTGGCCGGACCTGTTCCTCCGGGGCCTGGTCTGTTAATAACCAGGAAATCCCGAGTTTGCTGTGTCTGTAAGTTAACCCGTACAACCTTAAACCCTGGCATTCCGGGCGGGCGCCCGGTTACGGGAGCGCCGGTACCTAATTGTGCGACAAAAATCTCATTGGGGAAACCAAAGATTGCTTTATCATAGCATGCCTCCTTACCGGAAATCACATTTATGCTACATTAGATATTATGTCAATAAAAATAAAAAGGTTCCGCGCTTAAATCTTGCATACGCCATTCATCTGACAGCAAAAAGTCATAAGATGGCAGCGAAGGCGCTTCCCGTTGGGTTTAAATGGTTAGTTTGTTTTTAGAGCAGTTCTAAAAACCCACCAGGTGGGTTTCACAAATTTAGTGAATCGCTCTCTTTTTAAACCTGCCACCCATAACTTCGTGAACATCACTAAAGGTCACAAAAGCATTTGGGTCAATTTCCTCAATAATAGATTTTAACTTGGCAATCTCCAGCCTGGTTACCACACAGTACAATACACCCTTAAATATCCCTGTGTAAGCGCCTTTTCCCTGAAGGATGGTAACTCCACGGCCCAATCTTGCCATAAGTACTTCGGCTATTTCTTCGGGCTGGTCAGATACAATTATAACAGATTTTGATTCCTCCAGACCTTCCACAGTCACATCAATGACCTTAAAAGCAATGAAATACGCTATAAGTGAATACATTGCTTTATCCCAACCGAAGACTAAACCGGCGCTCGATAAGATAAAGAGGTTAAAGAACATAACAATTTCACCGATGGAAAACCCTGTTCTCTTGTCCAGGATAATGGCTACAATTTCCGTACCGTCAAGGGATCCTCCATAACGGATGATTAGTCCGACACCGATACCTAAAGTAATCCCTCCGAAAACAGATGCCAGTAAAACATCTTTTGTTAAGCCGGGGATAGGGTGAAGAACAGTTACACCTATTGATAATGCCGTAACTGCAAATAAGGTTGACCATACAAAAGTTTTCCCTATCTGTTTGTATCCTATTGCCAAAAACGGCAGATTCAAGACAAAAATGAATATACCTAACGGAAGTTTGGTGAGATGGCTGGAGATAATTGATATACCTACCACTCCACCGTCAATTATATTATTTGGGACAAGGAATATCTCTAATCCTATAGAAGCAAATACTGCACCGAGGAGCAGAAAAATGTACCTTTTGATCGTTCTCAGGACTATTTTGCTTTTAGTAGGCATTTATACCTCCTCTATATGCTTTTACCTTTATTATATAATAAATTACAGCATTTATCCAGGCACCACTTGGCAAAACTACTCAACAACCAGCTGCAGTATACCGGTTACATGATCACAAATTTCAGCCAACCTATTTTTAAGGACGGGGCTTAAGTCAAAGTGATAACAAATGTCAAAAGGTTCAATTCCAATCAAAAAACCCTTTATTTCCATTCCAAAGTTGGATATACAGTCTAATAAGGTTTGGTTATGTAGGGAAATCCCTCCTCTTGAACCTGTAAATTCATCGATCTCCAAGACCAAAATATCTCCGGGCTGTTTTCCGCTTATAACAGCATCAATTATTACTATGATAATATCTTTGTCAGATGCTTCTCTGATTACCGAAAGGCAAAAATCAATGTCTGTTTCTCCGACCATAAACTCAAAGTCTGCCATGTTATTTTGTCTGCTTAGCTGTTCAACCACATATATCCCGATTCCATCATCTTTCATCAGGCGGTTTCCGATGCCAAGCACAAGTATTTTTTTCATTACAGCACCTGAAAAGTTCTTTTTTCCTGCCCGGGATAATAAACATGAGTGGCACAGGATATACACGGATCAAAGGAACGGACAATCCGTCCGATTTCCACAGAGTTACTGATATCTTTTATTGATGTGCCAATTAACGCCTGTTCTGTTACTCCCCTGAACCTCTTGTCACGGGTTGAAAAATTCCAGGCTGTTGGTGTGATAATTTGATAAAAAGAAAGGACCCTATTGTCTATTTTCAGCCAGTGGCCTAAGGCACCCCTTACGGTATCAATCAGGCCTCGTCCCACTGCATTTTCGGGTATGCGGTATTCCTGCTGTACTGATACGTTGGGAACAATATTGGACAGTAAAACCCCCATTATTTCTGTTATCTTTTTAGCCTCCAGTACCCTGGCAATAGTTCTGTCCAAGGCTGATATCCCCCTTCTATACTCGCCGCTTAACCACATCCTGGCCAGCGGGCCGGTTTCAAAAGGAATTCCTTTGTACCTGGGCGCCTTAACCCATGAATATGCTTTAGCTTTATTCTGGTTATCTTCAGGTACTGTTTCCAGAGGTTGGTAGGTAACAGGGCCGGTATCATACCACGAGTAATCAATGTTTTCCGTGATATTATGTTCAACCAATTTTTCAGTCTTGCCTTTAAAATAAACAGACGGTTCTAAATAGAGGGTTCCCAGGTGTTCATACCCAGCAAAACATCCATAACTCAAAAAGCTACCATAACCACTGCCCAGGTTAAAGTAATCCGGGTAATATTCAGAGATGGAATAAACATCAGGAATCATACTGTTCTCAATAAATTTTTTTATTTTACACAAAATTGATTTTATCTTAATGATTTTGTCAGTGGTCGGCTGAGTAGTTATGCCTCCTATAAAAACACCGTGATTATGTGGGGCTTTTCCGCCTAAAACTGCCAGCATTTCGTGGGCTTCCCTGCTGTATTCAATGGAAGCGAAATAGTTTTGGGCTATCTGTTCATTTAATTTTTTCGGAAGACGGTAATCTCCGCGGTCGGTACAATATACGGTGGAAACATGAGGTATCTTTACAAAATCAGGGACGGTGTACTGGTAAAAATGTCTGATGTGATTTTGGAGAAATTCACAGCAGTGCAGTATATCCCTTAAATATCTACCCTGTTCGGACGGCCTTATCTTTAAAGCGTCTTCTAAGGCAAGGGTTGAGGCCATGGAATGAGCAGTTGAACAGATACCGCATATTCTTTGGGTGAAATAGACGGCATCAAAGGGCGCCCTGCCGACCAACATTTTTTCAAAGCCCCTGAACAAGAAACCCTTTGTTTTTGCTTCCGAAACATGCCCGTTTTCTACAGTTACGTCAATTTCAGCAAAACCGCTGATTCTGGTTAATGGGTTTATAATTACTTTTTCCGACATCTACAAACCTCTTTCTTTCAGGTAATATCATAGTTTATATCAGGTAATGTCATAGCTTATAAATGGTGCCATTTTATCAGGGAAACCGAATTGAGCACAGCCTATGCATGGTGTATCGTCTTCAACCGGCCAGTTCACATAACCGTTCCACTGCCTGACAGGACAATCAATCCTGGTGACCGGACCACGGCATCCCATTTTAAACATACAGGTTTTATCCCCCAGTTTATTTGCAAAGACGCCCCTGTCGAAAAAGGATCTTCTTGGACACAGGTCATGCAGCAAATTTCCGTAGAATATTACGGGCCTATCCAAATCATCAAGAACAGGCTCGCCATATAACAATATGTGGGCCAGAGTACCCAGAAACCAGTCGGGATGGCAGGGACAGCCCGGCAGTTTGATTACTTTTCTTTTTAAGACAGACTGTACACTGACACATTCGGAAGGATTTGGGCCGGCAGCAGAAACTCCGCCATGGGTGGCACATGCCCCAACTGCAATAACATGAGAAGCTTTCTCTCCCAGCCATTTTACGGCTTTTAGTGCAGTTATGGGCTGACCCCTCCATTTACCGACTATGTTGTACATGCCGTTGTTTTTTGTTGCCACAGCGCCCTCCACAGCCAGAATAAAATCAGTGTCTATGACCCTTTCCAGTTTTCCAAAGGCCTCTTCTCCTTCAGATATCATCAGGCTGTTGTTATATACAAGATTAACCATGCTTTTTACCAGATATGGATAATCTGGATTGGACCCATTCAACAATGAAATGATGTTTCCTGAACAACCGGTTGCTTCAAGCCAGACAAGGTTTTTGAGTTTTTTTTCTTTCATTTTACCAATCGCCCCACAACCGGCAGTGTATTCAATATCTGCTGCTGTCCCTGGTGGCAGCCGGCAAACTCCTGAGTCAGGTCTCTTCCTGTATTTAAGCCAAAATGTGTTGCTGCCGCCCATGCTGCTGAATTGGTTACATTATATACAATACCATTAACGGCAATATATGCCGCCTGACCATTCCTGCCGTTATACCGGGTTAATTCATCCTGAGTAAAGGTTCTCTGGGGCAGCTCACCAGGTTGACTGCTACCAGGTTTTGTCTGACATGATTGCAGGTTGTTTAAAAAACGGATAAAAGAAATATTCTGCCGCAGCAAGTTGAGGACCATGTTTCTTGTATATGGGCATGGTGTGACGTATAAACAATCAATGTAATTGTTCATTTCCCTTAGCACATTATTGGTTTTAATGCGTACCAACCGGTCATTATACATATTCCGCTTCTCCTTTGCTTCAAAATGCTATTTCATTCTATTCAGAAGATAGATTATTTGATTATCTATAAATAACGTATTGACTAACATAACGCGCTACTGTATATTCATACTAAGCAGGATTACTTGTCATTATCCATAAAGGGGTTGGTTTATTTGGGGACGATGTAAAATTCCTCCGGATCGGTGAACTGGCCCGGTTAGCCGGCGTAAGTTCCCGTACCATTGATTATTACACACAAATGGGCATTATTAATGAAGCAGCCAGATCTCCCGGCAAACATCGGCTGTATTCTGAAGAAGCGCTGAAAACCATAAGAATCATCAAAGAATTACAAAAGCAGCACTATTCCCTGCATGAAATCTGTGAAATATTTAAAGAAAATAAAAACAGCGATTTATTTGAAAAAACCGCAAATATCAGGCAGTATTTGGACAGTTTACAAAAAGAAGTAGCCGGACTTTATCCTGCTATCCGTCTCTGCGGGTCAGATGAAAAGGTCAAGCTGGTCTCTGCTGATATAATAAATAAAAGCGTTCTGGTTCTGCAAGCATTGATGATTATGTTCAATAAACCTCTGGATTAATTAGTGAGTTTTAAAAAATATATAAAGGAGATGTTTTTCCATCGAAAGTTTTATCTGGAGTTTGTTTAAAATATTTGTGGCGTTATTCTTGGTAGTTTTAAACGGATTCTTTGTTGCTGCAGAGTTTTCTTTGGTTAAAGTCAGAAAGACCCGCCTGGCAGAACTCGAGGAAAATGGTTCTAAGAAAGCCGCTGTCGCCCTTGAAGTTACTTCCAAGCTGGATGCTTATCTTTCTGCCTGCCAGTTGGGAATCACCCTCGCCTCCCTTGGACTGGGGTGGCTGGGTGAACCGGCCATTGCCTCATTGCTCGAACCCTTGTTTTCCGGTATAGTTGGCTGGTCACCTGTTTATACACATACTGTTGCTTTGATTTTTGCCTTTTTAATGATTACATTCCTCCATATTGTCCTGGGTGAACTGGTGCCAAAATCACTGGCAATACAGAGTGCGGAAAAAACTGCTCTGGCAACTGCCGGTTTACTGAAGATGTTTTACCGCATTTTTTATCCGGCTATTTTTGTTCTTAACGGCTTGGCCAATGCAATACTGCGGTTATTAGGAATGGTGCCGGCAAACGAAGCTGACCTTGCCCACACAGAAGAAGAACTGCGCATGCTGGTAGATGCCAGTGAGCGCCATGGATTCCTGGACAAAATGGAAAGCACTCTCCTGGATAATGTCTTTGAATTTTCCGACCGGATAGCCGGCGAAGTCATGGTTCCAAGACAGGACATGGTTTGCCTTTATATTCAGGATACAATTGATGAGGCATTGGATGTGATCAAAGAATACGGGCATACCAGATATCCGCTGTGTGATGATGATAAGGATAATGTCATCGGTATGATTCATGTCAGGGATATGATCTCAATCAGAGACAATCCGGTAAAGGATATTTCCCAAATAAAGCGTGATATTCTTATCGTTCCTGAAGGAGTTCCGATTTCCCACCTGGTTCAAAAGATGCGCAGCCAGCGGACTCATATGGCTGTGGTTGCGGACGAGTTCGGTGGTACTGCAGGCCTGGTAACAATTGAAGACCTGTTGGAGGAACTGGTTGGGGAAATATATGATGAATTTGACCGGGAACAGCCTCATGTAAAAAAAGTTAATGAAACTGATTATGAGGTCAATGGACGCGTACTGCTGGAGGATATCTCTGAAATGCTCGATATTGATATTGATGAGGAAGGCATAACAACCATTGGGGGGTATATTTTTACCCAGATAAGCCGGAAACCCAGGAATGGTGACGAGGTGTCATTTGACGGCTATGTTTTTCAGGCCGCAGAGGTAGTGGGATCAAGAATATTAAAAGTAAAGATAATTAAAAAACCAAAAACTGCTGCACCGGCAGAATTTAAGGAGGGTCTCTGATGAGCGGATTGGGAAATCAGCTGAAAACCGTAATGTTGATGGGGCTTTTGACTGCATTTGTTATTCTGGCAGGCGGCGCTTTGGGCGGAAAAAGCGGCTTGATTATTGCATTAGGGCTGGCGCTGGTGATGAATGGGGCCAGTTACTGGTATAGTGATAAAATAGTCATCAAAATGACGAAATCAAAGCCATTGGACAGAAAGGATAATCCCAAACTCTATGAAATGGTGGAGTCCCTGGCTTACAATGCCAATATCCCTACACCCAGAATATATTTAACCCCTTCTTCGCAGCCCAACGCCTTTGCCACCGGCCGTAACCCGGCTCATGGGGTAATAGCTGTTACCCATGGTCTTCTCCAATTATTGACTGCTGAAGAACTAAAAGGGGTAATTGCCCACGAACTCGCCCATATTAAAAACCGTGACATTCTGGTTGGAACAGTAGCTGCTGTGATGGCAGGTATCATTACTACCTTGGCTAACCTGGCACAGTGGGCTCTGATTTTTGGCGGGTTAAGCGGGGATGACGATGGAGAAGGTTCTGCTCTGGCTGCCCTCCCCCTGATAATCCTGGGTCCTCTTGCTGCTCTCCTGGTGCAAATGGCCATCTCCCGTTCCCGTGAATACCTTGCAGACTCAACCGGGGCTGCCATTTCCGGAAACAGTGAAGGTCTGGCTCAGGCCTTATTGAAACTTGAACAGGGTTCCCGCTTAAGGCCTATGCAGGTAAACCCGGCAGCCAGCCACATGTTTATTGTCAATCCATTATCTGGCCGGCGATTAATGAGCCTTTTCAGTACCCACCCACCTATTGCTGAACGTGTTAAACGGTTAAGAAACTCTTAAATTCTTTAACAAAAAAAGAGCGGTTAACTACCGCTTCATGGGAGTGTCTCATAAGTTACATACTTATGGGCGCTCCCTTTTTTAGGTGATGAAATAATAAAATTCCGCCAATTCGCCCAGTCTAAATAAAAGAATACAATTCAGGGAAAGTTAATTTTGGGGACATTGGAAAGGGATGTTGAACAGTATGAACAGAAGTTTATCTGACAAGTTATTGATATATTCCCTGGGGTCGGTATTGGGCTATCAGGCTGTGAAATTTTTAGGCAGGCTGGTCTTCAGGGATGTGATTACTGATGCCGCTAAAACAATTATGACTGATCTATATGACGAGAACTTATGGGAACTGGTCTCAGCGACAACAAAATACACGCCTCAGGTTATTGCCGAAACAAACCTGCGGGCACAGGAAGGAAAGGTAATTAAGCGTCCTCTGGGTACTCCCAGGAAGTTTCCCGGCCTTGACCAGTTAATGTTTAATATCAGTCAGCTCCATACAATGCCGACTCCTCTGGAAACTCCGGTGAATACGAAAGTTTGCATCGGTAAGGCATGTAAAAGACCCCTGATAATCGATATTCCTATTATGATAGCCGGGATGGCGTATGGTGCGGCACTGTCGGAAAAAGCTAAAATAGCTCTTGCTAAAGGAGCCGGCATGGCAGGAACCGCAACCAACACCGGAGAAGGACCGTTTCTCCCAAGTGAAAGAAAGGCTGCTAAAAAACTTATTTTACAGTATAACCGGGGCAGTTGGAATAAATCTGATAAAACTATTCGGCAGGCAGATGCTGTAGAAATACAGTTTGGACAGGGTGCAACCGGGGGTACAGGTCACAAAAACAACATAGGTTTCTTTGATTTTAAGCTGCAAAAGGGCTTTGGAGTGGGATTGGGCAAAGATGCTGTGCTCCATGCACGTCATGCCGAAATTGAACACCCATCTGAAATCCCCCGGCTTGTCCGCAGGCTGAAGAGTATCGCCGGAGATATTCCTATTGGTGCCAAGATAGGCGCCGGTAAGTATCTTGAAAGCGATCTCAGGTGGCTGGTTAACGGTGGTATTGATTTCGTTACAATAGATGGCGCTGAAGCAGCTACCAAGGGCTCGGCTCCTATTTTGCAGGATGACTTCGGGGTACCCACCATATTTGCTGTCTACCGGGCTGCAGAATTTTTACGGAAAAATGGTTTGAGTAACAAAGTGTCGTTAATTGCATCAGGGAAAATACAAACCCCGGGAGACATCCTGAAATTACTTGCCCTTGGTGCGGACGCCGCTTATATTGGCGGCATTTCTTTGTTTGCGATGTCACATACCCAGGTATTAAAAGCCTTGCCATTCGAGCCGCCAACTCAGGTTATCTGGTATGATGGAAAATATGCCGGTAAATTTAAAGTGGCATCCGGGGCTAAAAATCTCGCGAAATATCTTAAGTCCTGTAAGGAAGAACTTGTAGAGGGCGTCCGGGCATTGGGGAAAACATCTGCTGCCCAGGTTAATAAGGATGACCTATTTGCCCTGGATGAACTTATTGCTAAAGGGTTGGGGGTTTCAATGGCATATTCGCCATATATACCTGATTAAGAAGGAGGCAAAAATCAATATGAAAGACAGGGAACTTATCAGGGAATTAAATAAGATCCTAACACTGGAACATGGTCACCTGGGTATGTATGAAAATTTCCTGAATCATCGTGACAAGGATACCCGCAGAACCTTCAGAAGGTTTATGGAAATTGAAAAAGAGCATATTAATAAAATAACAGCTGTTATTTTAAACATGGGTGGAAAACCATCAATTATTGTGGAAAGCGGCGATATCATCGGACAGCTTTTTGGAATTACTATAAATGCAGCCACTGATCGTGAGGTTATTAAGACCTACAGTTATATTGAAAAGAAATCCCATCAGGGGTATAGCGATTTTGTCACCAAACTGGAGGACGATTCTGAAGCAAGAAACCAGTTTATTGCCGAAATAGCCAGTTCCAATATGCTGGAAGCACAATTAATGCATCTATGGCTGGAAGACAAATTAAAAACTTTAAATTAGATGACTTAGTTTAATGCTCATTCTGTTTATCCAAAACAGATTATTTCTAGCCTCAGCCTCCACCGCCGGACTGGTTGTTTTGCTCATGTTCTGTCCCATGTGATTGCTTTTGGGTTTCATTTTCGGGCGGCGCATCACATATTTCTATGCCTGTAATTCTGATTTTCTGCTGCTGTGCCAGCCTACTGATAAAAAATATGACACTGTTCTCACTAATCTTTAATTGATCCGCAATTGCAGATGGAGCAGCCTGATTATTTGCTTTAACAAAGTTTAGAATATCCTTTTCTGCTTCGGTAACCCAGTCTTCAAATAATGCCCTGACTTCGGGAGTTGCATAACTTCCCATTTCAGCTGCTTTGGTTACAGATGAAGTCATCTGGCGGCACATTTCCGATGGATTAAAGCCGGCACCGGCCATTTTCTCTTTCATCATCTCCTGGCATTTCTTCATCATATCCGGCCCCTTTTTCATCATCTCCGGGCCACAGCCCATTTGTCCCATAGGACCCATTTTACCCATCATGCCCATCATCACATTAATCCCTCCTTGAAATTTATAATCTTTTTAAGTTTTCTTAAAAAACCATGGCGGACAAGAGCAAAATATTTGTGGTCCGTCAAAATTATTATCATCTTCCGAGGTATAGGTCTCACAGGCAGAAAGCAAATCTATCAGGCCGTGATCTTTCAGCCGGTAATAAATAAAAGCTCCCTTCCGTTCAGTTTCGACAAGTCCGGCTTCTCGCAATATCCTAAGGTGAAAAGACACCAGTGTCTGCGGCAGTCCGGTATCTTTCATTATACCGGATACCGAACACTCCTCTTTTCCGATTGCCGATATTATCCTTAAACGGTTTGTATCAGCTAATATCTTGAGGAATTTTGCAATCCTGTCAATAGCTTCCATCCCCATTATATCACCTGCCTTTTACTAAGATTCGTTAATATGAGCCCTTATTGATATATGCGCTTACTCATATAATATACTTCAAAGCACAATTTGTCAATGATACCGGTCAAAATAATAAGAAGATACCTTCCTGCAGTATTAAAAAAAAAAAACCCCGGAGCGGGGGGTTTAACGGAAACTTACCGGTATACGCAGTTTTTGGCCGGGATAAATATCAGGACCATCCAGATTGTTCATTTTCATAATCTTTGAAACCACTTTTTGAAGGTTCTCTCCAGTAACATTATCTCTGGAAATATCCCATAAAGTATCACCCGGCAAAACAACAACTTCTGTGAACATTTCCCCGTTACGCCCATCTGCTGTTGATTTAAAAAACAGGGAAATAGACATTGTTATAATCAGCGCCCATAAGAGTGTTTTTAATATTTTAATGAAATTAAATCTGTTTTTTATTGCTTCTCTGTATTGGTAACCTGATTTCATGTCCTCAATCCCTCCCGAACATTCGTAATGATGAATCAGGATACCATTTTTTATTTTTCTTAAGAATTACATTCTTTGTTTATTGCCTTTTTTGCCATTATCATTCTGAATATCTACATTGGCTGATGCGTCATCGTCCTCATCGTCCTCATCCTCATCCTCATCATCTTCATCGTCTTCATTTTCATCGTCCTGATCAATTGTTTGGGTTGGCATTGAATAGGCCTTTATGGTTGTTACCACATTGTCATCATTTAGAGTCAGGATAACGATATCCCCCGCTTCCAGATTCTCAAGCTCTGCATTATTACCGTTTAAGGTAATAGCTGCATCATCTGTGACTGAGTATTCGACAGGATCTGCCGTAATGGCAATTGTTTCAGTAATGTTTTTTTCCTGTTCCTGCTCCTTGGGCTGTGCTTTTTTGGTATTTTTCAGAGAGCCCTTTATCTTGTTTATGTTTCTGTTACGTTCCTTTTCCTGTCCCCAGGTTTTTTCCACGATTTGTATCATATTATCATCGGCATCAACAGCATAGACAATTCCTTTTACAGTTACCGGAGCCACCTCGATATACACAGCAACACCGTTTTTGTCAACAACCAGTTTGGCGGTTGCACCAATTGCTACATCACTGAGTTCCGCTTCCTGGTTGTAAACATATATAAGCGCATCTTCAGAGACCGGATATGTAACTGTACCGTATTCATCTTCATCTTCATCTTCATCTTCATCTTCGTCCTCGTCTTCGTCCTCATCCTCGTCTTCATCTTCATCTTCATCTTCTTCGCCTACATCAAGAGTAATGGTTCCCTGGCAATAGATAGTTTCAGTGACAGAGTCTTCAATAGTTGTATCATCAGTGGAGACTTCAACTACAGTACCGTTAATGTAGGTCTTGAGCTGCCCCGGGATGGGAAGTTCATCTGTTGAAGATCCCAGCATAACTGCTAACTCAGCTCTGGTAACAGGTTTATTAGGCTTGAATGTTTTGTCAGGGAAACCGTTGATAATATTGTTTTTCATTGCCGAGGCTATACAGCCGGTATCAGAAATTTCTGCAGCATCCTTGAAAGGCAGGAGCACATTTTGCATCTCAGCGGCATCTTCCTCCAAGCCCAGTGCCTTTATAATAAGTTTTACAACCCATTCTCTGCTGGCTGCCTTGGTTGACTGAAAATTGCCCGAAACCGACTCTTCCAGATAACCGTTTTCATAAGCATAGGCTACATGTTTTTTCGCCCACTCAGGAATCTTATCAGCATCTTTGTAAGGCAGAACCACTGAAGCTGAATCAAAATCTGCGACTTCTTCTTCAAGCCCGGCCGCCCTTAGGGTTAAGACAACTGCTTCTGCATGGGTGACAGGTTTGTTAGGCTGGAATGAGCCGTCAGGATAACCCATGATTACATTTTGCGCCTTCATTTTATAGACATGTTTTTGCGCCCACTGGGCCTGATCCAGGTCCTTAAAATCAAAACCCCCAATGCCTTTTTTGGCAACAGCCCCGGTTGTGGCAGTCATCAGGATAAATACGGTAATCATCAAAACAGCTATTATTTTATTTTTTCTCACTAATATCCCTCCCCAAATTATTTATGGTTAAAACTCAATTGAGCTGCCTGTTATCCCTCCTCTCCAAGTATTCCAACAGAAAACCCTTCACTGTAAAACCTGTATTCTGAAGGGCAGCATTTGAAAAGTTCTCTGGCAGCTTGGCAGTCGTGGCAAAATGCCTGCCTTAGACCCATAGCTTTGCGTCCCCGGCTTTCACCGGGTTTGCCCCTGCAGATTTTTATTGGGTTTTCTTTGTCATTGGATTTTTCTTAATTAATGAATACGAAAGGTTTTGCCTTTTTTATACCGTTATCATCAGCACAAAGGTACATTTTACAGCCTGTTAAAGGTTTGTTTACTTTTTGTTCATATCTTCACGGATATTCTGAGCTGAAGCAGCCTTTTCCTGAGTTTTGTTTAAGAGACAGGTTGTCCAGTTCCCTGGCAGGCTTCTCATGATTGTAATTCTTTCTTGTCAAAGATATCCCCTCCCTGGAAGATTGTGTTTTAATATGGTCATTCATAGTCTTTTTCCGGCGATATGGTTTATGTGTAGCAAAAAGTAGTTCATTCAGCTTTCCCTGGAAACCCCAACAAATATCAGGATTACGCCGGCAAGTATCATCCCAAATTTAACAGGGGAAATCCTGCCACTAAGACCACTCAGGCCTATGGCCATGACCACTGCCATTATGGTTGGACCGATTAAGGCCAGGAGTGCATTAATCTTTAGAGCAGTCTGAATACTGTCAAATTTAATAAAAAGCAGGGCAGCCGTAAATTCTATCAGACAGGACAAAAACCGCATCATAGCCATCCCGAAAACTATCTTGTCTTTTACAAAAAACATTTTCCCCTCCAAATATTATCAAGATATATGTTTTATTTATGCAGTGCTGATATTAAATAGACATTTGGTCTCTAAACCTACATTTTTTCTTTTGGAATACGAAGGCTGTATTGTGGGAAAATAGTCTTGCAGATGAAAGGAGAAGTGGAAATTGAAAGCAAAAACCATACCGATCCTTGCAGCTCTGGGAGCAGTGCCTTTTATCATGGTTCTCGGAAATTCCATGTTAATCCCGGTGCTGCCTGAGATGCAGAAACAGCTTGGGATTACACAGTTCCAAACGAGTCTGGTTATCTCCATGTTTTCAATTCCGGCAGGTTTGGCAATTCCCTTCGCCGGGTTTTTATCAGATCGCTTGGGGAGAAAAAAAGTCATCGCCCCGGCATTGCTAATTTATGGGATTGGCGGCCTGATTGCGGGCATTGCCGCACTTTGTATGGAAAGGTGTTACTGGCTGATTATTACCGGCAGGATTGTCCAGGGCATTGGCGCTGCCGGAACGGCTCCTGTTGCTATGGCATTAGTCGGAGATATCTTCACATCAAAGGAAAGGAGTAAGGCCCTGGGGTACATTGAGGCTTCCAATGGCCTGGGGAAGGTTGTCAGCCCGATTCTGGGTTCGCTTATCGCAGTAGTAGCCTGGTTCGCAACTTTTTTCCTGTTCCCCGCCCTTACCGTTCCCATAGCTGTTGCAGTATGGTTTTTGGTAAAGGAACCTGCAGCAGGTAAAAAACAGCAAAGTATCAGCCAGTATCTAAAGTCTGTATTTTCATTGTTTAAAAACAAGGCCGCATTTCTGATTACAGCTTTTATTTCCGGGTCCCTGGCCCTGTTGCTGCTGTTTGGCCTTCTGTTTTATTTATCTGACTATCTGGAAGCATCTCTGAAACTCTTCGGGGTAAAAAAGGGATTCGCCCTGGCAGGACCGGTACTGGCCATGAGTACAACTTCCCTGGCTGCAGGAAGCCTTATCAAAAAAAAGGTTTCCCTTATGAAAAAACTGATCATTACCGGTTTAGGCATTATTACTCTCACCTTAGGGGTACTGCCCTTTTTTGAAAATCCATGGTTAAATATTGGGGTGATGTCTGTCACCGGAATCGGTGTAGGGCTGATATTGCCCTGTCTGAATACCCTGATCACCAGTTCTGCTTCCACAGATGAACGGGGAATGATAACATCTCTTTATGGAGGGATAAGATTTTTCGGAGTAGCTGCAGGGCCCCCGCTTTTCGGGCTCCTCGATGGATTCGGAAGATATGTGATGTTCTGGTCGGGTGCAGGTGCAGCCTTGGCTGTTGGGATACTTTGTGTCATTGCTCTCCCGGTCAAAGCCCCGGACAACCAGGAGAAAACTTTAGAAAAGGATCACCCATCTCCTGTAAGGAAAATTGGTCAGACAATCTTTGATACCATAACCTTCCGAAACTCTATCGGACGACTGGTAACCCGAAAACCGCTTAATCAGGGCCAGGATAATACGAAACCAGGAAAGGAAACCCAATCTGAAAAGGAATCTGATAAGGAAAATAAGTGATTTAAAAAGAAATGATGTTATTGCCACCGGAATCACGGGTGAACAATAACATCATTTTGAACGTAACCTTAAAAAAGCCCGGTGAATACAATACAATTGTAACAGATTTACTATCCACAAAAAGGAAGGAGATGAAAGCTGTGGCCGGATTTGGTTTGCTGAACCCATGGGAAGGCACCATAGCATTCCCTGATAATGCCAGGTTGTCAAAACCCAGGGCAAAAGGATTAACAATGGTAATGGATAAGGGCTTGGGGTTATCTGAAACTGCAGAATTGCTGTCAATTGCAGGAGAATTTATTGATTACATAAAACTGGCTTTTGGTACTTCTGCCCTGTATCCCGGTCAAATACTCAGAGATAAGGTATCCCTCATCAGGACATGGGGAATTCATGTCTATCCAGGGGGGACATTTCTGGAAATAGCGGCAATCCAGCATCAAATTGCAGATTTCCTTGAAAAATGCCGGGATCTCGGATTCTCTGCCATTGAGGTTTCCGACGGAACCATTAGTTTAACCCCTGAGGAGAGGGCAGACATAATATCAAAGGCAAAAGATATGGGATATCACGTGCTCAGTGAGGTTGGTAAAAAATCACCCACGGAAAATCCCCGGATTGAAGAAATAGTGTCCCAGGTCAACAGTGACCTGATAGCAGGAGCTGATCATGTAATACTGGAGGCCAGGGAGTCAGGAAAGGGAATCGGCATCTTTGATGAACACGGTGATATTCGAAATGAGTTTTTCAGGAATCTTGCCCACGATCTCAGGGACACTTCAAGCATTATCTGGGAGGCTCCTCTTAAAAATCAGCAGCTGGAACTTATCAGGGCCTTCGGACCTAATGTAAACCTCGGCAACATACCTCCGGGGGAGGCTCTGGCTCTTGAAGCCTTGCGGGTTGGCCTGCGAAGTGATACTTTAAAAGATATCCTGCGCCAACAAACACCCCTGGCCCTGGTGTGAGCGCTATGAATGTTGATATAATTCCCACCCTAAAGGAGGTAAGGGCTCAGAAAATCTATGGCAAAACTGTCATCGTTTTGGATATCTTCAGGTGCAGCAGCACCATCGTTACCGCACTGGCTAATGGTTGTGTCGAAATCATCCCTGCCCTGACCCCTCAGGAAGCGAAAACCATTCTGGAAAAGAACCATCCGGAAAATGTCCTGATTGCCGGGGAAATACGCGGGTCCAGATGCAAGGATTTTAAGACAGGAAATTCGCCACTGGAATTTCGGGAATCATTGGTAAAGAATAAGACCATTATACTTACAACTACAAACGGGACCAAAGCCATTAGACACTGCAAGCCTGCAAAGCATGTACTCATAGGCAGCTTTTTAAATGTCAATGCTGTCTGTTCGCGCGCTTTAGGATACCAAAAAGATATCATAATTGTATGTGCCGGCTCACAGGGCAACATAGCTCTCGAAGATGTGCTGGCCGCAGGTCACCATGTTTCCGTCCTGAAGAAACAAATGCCTGATATCAGATTTGGTGAACTGGCCAGAACCTTTTATTACCTGTATCTCTATTTCAGAAATAACCTGAAACAGATATTGTCAACAACCAGAAGTGGAGTTAACCTCCAGAACCTTGGCTATACAGAAGATATTGAATATTGTCTGCAGGAAAACAAATTCCGGGTTGTCCCGGTCTTTAAGAACAACACAATACGACTAACCCAGCCAATAGCACTGCATATTGAACCCGAACACTGAGATCGAAAGAACACCTTTGATACTGTAGGAACAGTCTGGCTCACCCCCTGATAATTTCCCTGTATGATACCACACCTGCTCTTAGTTGTACTATTACTAATTTAATGGCATAAATTTAAAATGTGTCATATGCTATAAGGAAACAGTTTCCTGGATTTTTATGTTACTTAGGGAGGTTCCTTCTCATGTGGGGTGAGGCTATTCTTTTATCACTGATAATAATAGGAATACTGGGAAAGTCCAGTGTACTGGCCACCTCTTCGTGTATCCTGCTGGTAATTAAACTGACCCGGATGTATTCCCTTTTCCCTCTTCTTGAAAGGCGTGGCCTCGAGTTAGGGTTAATGTTTCTGATGATTTCGGTACTGGTTCCCTTTGCTAAAGGTAGTATCTCTCCGGCAGAAATCGCTGGAAGCTTTACAAGTGTTACCGGAGTTGCAGCGATACTGGGAGGTGCGTTAGCCACCTATATGAACGGCCAGGGCCTGAATATGCTGAAATTGGACCCTGAGCTTATGGTCGGCCTCGTTGTCGGGGGAATCATCGGTATAGTTATGTTCAGGGGAATTCCTGTCGGCCCTCTTATGGCAGCCGGCCTGGCCGCCCTTTTTATCAAGTTTATTGAAATTTTCAGGTAACCAAATTCTCTAATAAAATATTCCCGCTGCTATACCTGCTGCTATTCCTTTATACTATTCCTGACAAAAACAAGATTACCATAATTAACGTCAAGCTTCTCAGCCACTACTTTACACTTAGCTTTTAACAGAAAAAATGTCTTCTCACCTGCCAGTCGTGTCCCTTCCAGTGACTCATAATTCGCCTGGCCTTTACTGATAATAAGATCGCTATTGGTTAATATTTCGATAAATTCATGGCTGCACCGTTCTGCAATGGTCCCAAGATAGTTATTGCCATTTGTGACAACCCTGCAGATCTTGTCCATCCCAACCTGCCTGGCATCATCAGGTGTAGCATCATTCAAAATAAATGATTCCTTGACACCGTAAAATACCTCAAGGTTCCTTTGTACCAATATTTCTGCCAACAGCATATCAAATACTATCTCCCCGCTGTTATCACCAATAATAAGAATTTTTCGGGAGTTTTGGAGCATATCCCTGAAGCATTCATAATCATCTTTTTTAAACCCGGCATCCATAACTTCTCTAACGGCGGCTCCCAGGTCATAATCCACGAATATTCCCAGATCAACAACATTCCCGGCCACAGCAAAACTAATTGCCTGTTTAAGGGGGTCGGCTGATTCAAAGACAACCTGATGAAGCTCCGGATAATATTCCAGGGCCAGTTCATTTGACTCGGCTTTGGCATTTTTAAAGGGGTCTGTTCCCTCCATTAGCTGTACAAGCCTGTGAAGCATCACCGAGGAGTTCTCAGCAGGGGTCTTTTCCCTGTCCAAAACAGCCACTTCGGAAAGCAGCCCAGCCAGCGTCTCGGCACGCTTTTCCGGCGAAAACTCTCCTTTTTCCATTGCATTGAGAATTTGATTCAGGTAACACGGTATACATTCAGCAGTTACTTTCATATGATCCCTCCGGGCTAAATTAAACTGTCATTTAAGAACTTTCTCCAATCACCATGTACAATATACGTGCTTTCCCTTTCCAGCTCATCAATTCGCAGCAGAGACCATAAGTATACATAACAATTTGTTATGTTTCCTACGCTGTCTGCTGCCTCAATTATACTGCGCATGTACATATCTTCTTCCCCGGGTTGATTATGATCCTCCAGGAAGTCCAGAACAGGAATCAGGTTATCTATATCCCTGACCGTGTATATCTCACCTTTTACCGTACCAACTCCCCCGGTAGCGGCCGGGTAACCATATTTAAGGTGATAAAGCCTCCCTTTTATGCAGCCCTCACTGAAACCAATCACGTGGTCAGCCAGATACCGCCTGTGATAATTAAAGCCCCTCATCAGGGTGCCATATACAAAAATGCTGTTAACCGGAAATTTCTCATTCATTGTTCTTTCCCCTTAAATACTGTTTTTCGCATATATTCAAACTTTAACTTCGGAAATGACCTAGAGTATGGTTAGGTGTTGTGAATGATTTTCCTTGCACATCCGCCGCAAGAAATATTACCGCAATTCCGCTAAGCAAAGCCACGGACCGGAGCCATGGATGGCGGAGCCGCCACTGAGCCACGGAAGGCGAATTGGCGGTTTAGTCCGTGGCTTTGCCAGGAACAAGGTTATATTTCTCCGGCGGCTGTGCGGAAAATCAGTACAACAGCTAACCATATGCCATTTATGGTCATTTCCGGGAGAGTACAGTTTGAATATATTGTTGTCCATCAGTATTTCTCAGTTTTCTGGAAACCTCTACACCCATTACCCATAGTGCTGCCGTGGTCAGGTGCAGCGGTGCTGTGCTGTCAAAAAGGATGTTGGCATTGGCTTCAAATTCATCATCACCCGTCCAGATGCAGACTGCCAGCGGCAGTTTTGGGAAAACCGGGATCAATACCCCGCAGTCACCCATATCAATCAAGTTTGCGGAAAACTTCGCAGTTCTAGCTTTAAACATATCCAGATTATGTCTGCCCAGGCCAAATGTATCGGCCAATGGTTTGACGGCTTCTGCCACGAAAGGTGCATGGTGGTGCGGTCCATCCGGAAGCTGCATGAATGAAATCCAGTTCCCCCGTGGCGGAACCCCACGTGACTGCTGCAGGTACTGTAAAATCAGCACCCGGTCATTGATGGCAGTTGTCTCCTGCAAGGCCCATTGCATCTTTCCGGAAGGATGCTTTACGGTAACATCATAGCCAAGGTATTTAAGGTTAATCACTTTAGCCGGTTCTTCATATACAGCCCCTGCTTTTGCGGCCATTTCACCCGGGTCTGCTGCTGCAAAGAGCCTGACTGCCTCAGTATAGACATTAATATCCTGCATTAACAACACCTCTGAGTTGCTTTTCTTTCACTCCATTTTAAAGAGCCAACTTTACTTGGAAAACATAATGGTGGCAGATATCTCACTGACATGTCTGCCACCCCGTTTATTTGAAATATTTAAGGAACTTATAATTCTCTTTAGTCTGCCTGGCAATATAATTTCTCAGTTTATCCTTTCTGGGACCATGAAGGTTTAAAAACTGAACTGCGGTGAGATACCCGGAATCAATCTGCTTGTTACGGATAACCCTGGCGAGAATGTGTTGGTCACCATACCCAGGTAGTTCAAACACAACCCTGACTACAATATCTTCCGGAAGGCTGTATTGGGATATAAAGCTCATGCCATCCTCACCCAAATCCTTTCCCTTGCCGGGACCGTGTTTGGCGCTCAAATGAGTTATATAACGGCGCTTGTATTTTAATATCGTAAAATCCACCGGGCGGTCAAAAGGAATGCGGAAGTACCGCCTTGGAAGCAGATTGGTCTTGTTTCTCATATTCGCCAGCCCCATTAAATTACTATATGTATCAATTTTACTAAAATATTACTTTTAACGCTACATTTTTTTTTTATTCATTGTAAAAAATATCTGTGGTGGTGATAACTCTGTTTAAGATAATAAGAAACGGGGAACTCTATGCTCCCGAAAATCTCGGGAAAAACGACATTCTTATTGCCGGAGATAAAATTGCCCTGGTAAAGAAAGATATTGGAAAAATTACCGGCATCCCTAAAATTGAAGAAGTAGATGCCACAGATTATTTTGTGGTCCCCGGTTTCATCGACCAGCATGTTCACATAGCCGGAGGAGGCGGTGAAGGCGGACCCGTAACCAGAACTCCCGAAATAAGTATCAGCAGCCTGACAACAGCAGGTATAACCACAGTTGTGGGACTCTTAGGAGCTGACGGGATTACCAGAAGTTTGGCCGAACTGCTGGCAAAAGCTCGTGCCCTGGAACAGGAAGGAATCTCAGCATACATTTTTACCGGTGCCTATGAAATCCCAACCCGCACACTTACCGGTTCTGTGAGGTCCGACCTGGTCCTGATTGATAAGGTCCTCGGGGTTGGTGAGATAGCAATCTCTGATCATCGTTCAGCACAACCAACCCTGGAAATGCTGGTGAAGTTAGCTGCTGAAGCCAGGATTGGCGGATTGCTGGGGAGAAAACCGGGAATTGTTCATGTCCATATCGGTGAAGGGAAACAAGGTCTGGCCCTGCTGATAGAGCTGGCCATAAAAACTGATCTTCCTGTACAGCAAATCACCCCAACACATGTTAATCGTATCGAACGTTTGCTCAGCGAGACGGCAGAACTTGTTAAAATGGGGGCTTTTGCTGACCTGACAGCGGGAATATACGCTGAAAATGCCTCTCCCGATGCTGTGGGGGTCTGTGATGCGTTAGCAATCCTGATGAAAAAAGGTATTGATCCGGGCAGGATAACAGTTAGTTCTGATGGCAATGGCAGCCTCCCGGTGTTTGATAACAGAGGAAACCTGACAAGTATCCGGGTGGGCTCAGTTAAAGTACTCTGGGATGATGTCCGGAAAACAGTCCTTAAAGAGACCCTTCCATTAGAAAAAGCCCTGTCCCTGGTTACGCGAAATCCGGCTTTGTTATTAGGGCTGCAGCCTGCTAAGGGAACTGTCACACCCGGAAGCGATGCCGATATTGTCATGCTTGACAGGAATCTGAACATTCACAGGGTCTTTGCCCGGGGAAAACTTATGGTTGACCGGGGCCAGCCGGTTATTAAGGGCTATTTCGAAAAGTAGTCCGCTATTGGACTCCCTGAATTCGGCTTTTGTGGTTTAGCTTCCCCCTGCCGAACCTCCTCCGCCGGATGTGCCGCCACCTGAACTGCCTCCCTGTCCCTGGGTGCCTCCTCCTCCCTGACCTCCACCCCCCTGGACTATCTGCATCATTGATTTTTGTACTGCTGCTGAAAGCGCCTCCTGGAACTCAGGAGTTTCCATCGCTTTCTTTATCTGTTCCTGGAATACTTTTTTCGTTTCAGCGGTTTCCAGGGCTTTCTTAATTTCTTCCTGCAGCTTAACATTTACCTCTAAGGACTCAAAGCTTTTAACAACCTCCTCACTGAGCACCACATCAGCACCAGGTGTTTTTAGTAATTCTTCAAGCTTTTGTGTTTTTGCTGAGTCTTTGATAAGCATGCGGACTTCTTCAGATTTCATTTCTTTGGCGACATTTCGTTCAACTTCCCTTGGACTTACGTATGGTTTTTTCTCCGGACTCCCCCCAATACTAAGGGAGCACCCCGGCAGCAGCCCGCCGGCAAAAAAAATGGCTGCTATATAAATAAGACTGAAAACAGGTGAAATGAGAAACTTTTTCACAACATGCAGACTCCTTTCAAGCCTTTCAAGACTTTCAAAAAAAATCTTAACTTAGGTTTCCGCCTGCAGTCGTGTTTTATTCAGAACCATTTTGGGGGATTATTGGCTTCTGGGCAGGACGAATCCAATTTCCGTGCCGCTGCCTTTTATGCTGGAAACAAACACTCTTCCTCCCAGGGACTGAATAATATGTTTTACTATTGCCAGCCCCAGCCCTGTACCACCCTGACCGCGGCTGCGTGCCTTATCAACTTTATAGAATCTTTCCCATATATATGGGAGTTCCGCTTCAGGAATTCCTTCTCCCTCGTCCCGGACTGTAACTGTAATATCTGCTGCGTTTTCTGAGAGTCTGACCCCTATTTCTGACCCTGCAGGTGCAAACCTGCACGCGTTATCCAACAGGTTTGTCATTACCTGTTCCAGCCTGTCCCTGTTGCCCAGGACCATCACCCTTTGGCCGGGCTCGTCCTGATAAACTCTTATTTTCTTATCATTAACTACAGTGCTTACCTTAATTGCCGAGTCCTGAACAATCTTAGCTATGTCTACAGATTCCCTGACAATATCCATGCTTCCCGACTCCATTTTAGACAGGTCCAGGAGTTCATTTACCAGTCTTGCCAGCCTGAGACTTTCGTCATGCAGAATCCCAAGATATTTTTTTCTCTTTTCAGGTGTTTTATCCTTACCATCTATCATGGCCTCAATAAAACCCTGGATACTTGCCAGCGGGCTTCTGAGTTCATGGGAGACATCTGCCAGAAAATCGCGCCTCATCTTCTCATTTTTTTCAATTTGGGATGCCATATGGTTAAAGGCCATGCCCAGATCCCCGATTTCATCCCCCTGTTTCACTGATACCCGTTCTGCAAGATTCCCCGATGCCAACTGCTTGGCTACTCTATTTATTTTCTGGAGCGGTCCGGTTACATACCTGGAAAGAAAATAAACAACCACCGTAGAAAAAAGAATAGAGACAACCGCAGAATAAATGAATAAATTTCTCACCTTAAGCATTGTCTGAGCTATCCCAATAATTGGCGAATACATAATAATGCCGCCAATGACACGATTGTTTTCCTCCACTACCGGAGTAATCACCCAGAGGACTGTTTCATCATAAAGCTGTGACTTCCCCTTCCTGATACTCACTTTGCCCTGCTGCATATCCCGGATGTCGGCAGCATCAACCAGATTGCCTTCATGTGCTTGTTGATCAGCAGCAGCAGCTATCACGAAGCCCTTGGGGTCAATAACCCATATTTCCGTACCCAGGTTCCTGTCAGCCAAATTCAGGAGCCCGATGAGCTCTGCAGGGTCTCTTTTATTTACTAAAAAGGGTTTCACCAGTTTGGTGATATCATTTGCCTTAACCCGCATTTCCATTTGCTTGTTATATATAAAAAAATTATTTAACAGAAAGGAAAGCAGGACACCCAGCATTGCCAATGTAGAAATAATGATACATAAATAAGTTACCAGGATCTTGATAAATAACCGGTTTTTAATCATGGCTGCACCTCGAATTTGTAGCCAATCCCCCACACTGTGTGTATATATGAAGGGTTGTCCGGCGATATTTCCAGCTTTTTGCGCAGTCTCTTGACCTGGGAATCAACAGCCCGGGTATCCCCCTCAAAATCGTATCCCCATATTTTATCAAGAAGGCTTTCCCGCGAAAATACCCTGCCCGGGTTGGAGGCCATCAGCAAAAGCAGTTCAAACTCTTTAGGAGTGAAATCGACAGGATTCCCATCGACTTTTACCTGGCGGCTTTCAATATCCAGGACCAGGCCGGGGAAACGCAGCACCTGTGCCTTGCTGCCGCCGGAACGGCTCCTTCTGAGAACTGCTTTTACCCTTGCTGTCATTTCTCTGGGGCTAAAGGGTTTGGTTATATAATCATCTGCCCCAAGTTCAAGTCCCAGCACCTTATCCGTCTCATCTCCCTTTGCGGTCAGCATTATTATTGGGATCTCCCATTCTTTCCTGATTTCCCGGCATAACTCCCAACCGTTTTTGACCGGAAGCATTATATCAAGGATAACCAGAATTGGGCATATTTTTCTTATTTTTTCCGGAATACCGCGGCCATCATTGGCAATTTCCACTATAAAATCATCTTCCAAGTACATTTTAATCAGTTCACAGATATTTTGATCATCATCCACGACCAGAATGGTATTACTCATTCCTGGAAACCCCCGCTTCGATCATTTTTTTTAGAATATCAGTGGCCTCTATAGTTATTTTTCCTGTTTTCAGCTTAAAAAACAACTCCCTTGGCTGGCCGCTTTTACCATAGTATGTTACGTTAAGAAGATACCTGTTCCACAGCGGGTTCCAGAAAAGAAAATAGTAGGGATTACCCTTGCACCTTGAAGCCCAAAGGTTTTTATTGGGATTCAGAGAAATCTTTTTTACCTTGATAATCTTTTGAAAATCCAGCGCCAGGGACCAGTCCTCCACAGCCAGTTCCCGGTACCGGATCTGTTCTCTGGAGAAGCACAGGATCCCCCTGCTCCGGGGCAGCCAGAAAGACCCCTTTTTATTTGAGGGAATATCCCCATAATAGTCGGCACGTACAATAAATTCGTTATTGTTTTGCTTATCAATGCTGTTTTTTTTCATTATAACCACTTTTCCCTTGTTTCGCCTTATTGTCAAAAAATTAATAATTAGAGGTTTTTTGGATTCTTTTATCGAATTGTTATATCGAACTAATGAGTTTAATTGTTAGTTAGCAGCACCACAGTGAAAGGGTGTTATATTAATATGACAGACAAAAGCAGTTGTCCAAAGTCAGAGAAAAAATATAAGCCGGGATTTTCACTGCATCAAAATGCGGTTTCGCTGCGGAAAAGGCTGGAGGATTCCCGCCTGAAGAATCATGAATTAATATCTCAGTTAGAGAGAACCGAATTTGAGAGTAAACTTCTTCGGGAAATAAATACGGCCATAACTTCAACATTTGAGCTGCAGGAAATCCTCTCTCTTATATTACAGGTCCTGACCACCCTTGTAAATACCCAGGGAGTATCGGTAATACTGGTCAATGAAACTGACAACACGCTTCGGATAGCTGAGAGCTATGGCCTTTCCACTAAGGATATAGAAAATTTCTATATCTATTATGCCAGACTCAATCAAGGGTTCTTCTACGAAATGACTGTAGAGAAAAAACCCAGGTTCTTTGACAGTGATACCGGTGTTTTCCCTCTTCTTCTATCTGTTCCCCTGGTTTCAAGAAACAAGGTCATTGGTTTCTTAAATATCCATTCGATGTACCAAAACAAGCCTCTTACCAATGAAAAAACCTTACTGGTTTATGCCCTTGCCAGTCAGGCATCTATTGCCATCAGCAATGCCCAGATGTTTGGCGCTATGCGGGAACAGGCAATAATGGACCAGTGTACGGGACTGTATAATTTCCGGTACTTCCAGGAAAAGCTTGATGAGGAAATGGCCTATGCTGAAGAAAATACTGAATCCTTGTCACTGATGATTCTGGATATTGATCATTTCAAGCATGTTAACGACACTTGGGGTCATTTATACGGGGATACCGTACTCAGGGAACTGGCCAATCTGCTGAAGCGGAATGTCAGGTCCGGAGACTCTGTATGCCGTTATGGAGGCGAAGAGTTTGCCATTATCCTGCCCAGATGTGAGAATGAAATCGCCCGGAGAATCGCGGAAAGGATTAGGGTCAGAATCCAGGAAACAACTGCCAATGACAGGAGAAATGTCTTTAAAGATCCCATCACTGTCAGTATCGGAGTCTCCGGATATAGTACAGGTGTCAGTAAAAACATCCTTATCCGGCAGGCCGACCTTGCTCTTTATTGGGCCAAAAATAATGGCCGCAACAGATCCCATCTTTTTAATCCGGATCTGGAAAGTGAATATGAAATATATAATCAAAAATAAAACAGGCATAAGCCTGTTTTATTTTTGTATAATTACTGCTAATATGCTGATTAGAAAACTAAGTCTGAGTAATCCGTATTTGATCCTGATTCCCTGGTACGGCTTTTTCTTCAATGCCACTACATTTGAGCTGAGCATTTTAGAGCCTCCTTCCATGGATTTGTAACGGTTCATCCTTGACCCGTTTATTTGATTTGTATCTTTTATCGGGTTAATTCAAAAAAACTTTAGCTTTTTTCAAATAACTTCATGGAGGATATTGGCATACCGGGTCGAATTTTTTATAACAAAGAATCGGTTGAGTAATATTAATTTGGAGGACTGATATTTTATGAACGGTGACATAATCAGCATAAAGGGTACCCGCAGCGGACTGGTGGCCCTGATTAACACGGAATATGACTTCACCGAAATCAAAAACATACTAAGGACAAAAATAGAAAATTCGCGAGGCTTCTTTAAGGGCGCCCGGATAACTTTCCATTATCCGGGCGATAAGTGCCTCACAGAAGAAATGACCATAGAACTGGAAGACATTTGCAGTGAATATGGGCTGTTACCCGACAGGCAGATTGCCTGGCCCTCAGCGCCGGAACCCAGAGATATCATTTCACAGACCAATAACGAGGTGGCCGTGTCCGTGGCAGATAATGTCAACCCTGTAATGAAGGAGGCATCCCCTTCTCTTCCGGAATCAGGTATTTCACAGGCTGATCGGGAGCCAAGCCTTCTGGTCAACCGCAGTTTGAGGTCAGGACAGAAACTTTCCTATGATGGTAATGTTATCATTATGGGTGATGTCAATCCCGGGTCTGAGATTACAGCTTCCGGTAATATTGTGGTCTGGGGCAGTCTGCGCGGAGTTGTTCATGCAGGCGCCGGGGGAAAACAGGATTGTTCAATTATGGCATTTCGCCTGAAACCTGTCCAGTTAAGGATTGCATCAATTATCAGCCGGTCTCCCGAAAATCAGCAGCTTACATCTTATCCTGAGGTAGCCCGGCTGGCTAACGGAAAAATGGTTATCGAACCTTACCTTACATATGGACTTAGGAAAAACTGAGTATTGCCCCGGAAACATAAAAGGCCTGCTGAATGTGATCAGCGTGCCTTTTATGTGTGCGCCCAGCATGGGCGCAGTCTAACGGGTGCAAGTCCCGAGTGCGGG
>JAENYP010000020.1 GCA_016841725.1 Thermincola carboxydiphila
CCTATGTTCGTATTTTACCATAATTTCAGTAATTTATCTATAGATATTATGGACAAAGTTATTATGGACACAAATCTTAGGGGCAATAATAGCCGCAATTCATCTCCCGCCTGCGCTCTTACTTAGCGTGAGCAAGGTAGCTTAGAGGAGGGAGACTTCTTGCTGTACGAGGTTAAAAACACCAACAGGAAACTCAAGTTAATTTAAATTATTTGCAGCATGGATTTAGATTGCTGCAATAAGACACCTGTGTGTTTTATTGCAGCTTTCTGTTTTCTATCACCTCTGACAGGTTATACGGCCCTGTGATACACCTCAAGGAGATGAGATAATTTTATGAATTTATATTTCGAGAATTTATCAAAGATTTACCATGGTAAAACCATTTTTGAGAATATAAACGGAAAAGTAGATAAACAGGATAAAATCGGGCTTATTGGGGTGAACGGTATTGGGAAAACCACACTTGTTAAACTGTTGTCGGGCTTGGAAAGCAGTGATGGGGGAAACATCCGGTACTCCCCGGCTGCATTGAAAATCCTGTATATTGAACAGTATCCCGAATTTGATAAGGAGATTTCTGTCTATGATGATGTGTGTAAAACACTCAACAATGAGAGAAACACCAATAAAGATACCATTGCTGCCAAGGTTTTGACCGATCTTGGATTAGCCAAAGAATTATGGACCCAAAGGGCTGCTGGTTTAAGCGGGGGAGAAAAAACAAAGCTGATGCTCTGTAAGGTATTGGTAAGTGAGTATGACCTTCTGATCATGGATGAGCCAACGAATCACTTGGATATGGGAAGCTGCCAATGGCTGGAGGAGTACTTAAGCAGGTTAAACAAGACATTACTGGTGATATCCCATGACCGGTTTTTCCTCGATAGGGTTGCGAATAAAATATGGGAATTAACCTCAACAGGCCTGAAGTCATATGAAGGCAATTACAGCGACTATAGAATTCAGAAGGAAATTGAACTTAAAAATATTACCAGGGAGTATCAGAAGCAGCAGTCGAGAATACAGAGTCTGGAAAAAATGATTGCTGCCAGAAAGAACTGGTTTGCCAGTGCCCATAATGCAGCAGGGCAGAATGATTTTTACAGGTCAAAGGCCAAAAAGCATACCAGTGTTATCAAGGCTAAGGAAAGAGAACTGGAGCGCCTGGAAAATAACAAAATTGATAAGCCTGTGAAAACAGTGACACCCGCCTTTGATATTATTAACAAAAACATTATCATAAAAAAACTGCCTCCTGTACTGGTGCGGACAGCGAAGGTCAGTAAAGCCTTCGGAAAACGGACAATATTTAAAAATATTTCGGTCAACATCAGGCGTGGCGATAAAATAGCGCTGCTTGGCTCCAATGGTTCAGGTAAAACTACTTTACTGAAGATTATAAATAATACTGATGCAGACTACGAAGGTTCTGTGACGGTAAACCCCTCTGTTAGAATAGGATATTTTGCCCAGGAGCTTGATAATTTAAATCATGCAGCCACTGTTATTGACGATGTCTTATCAACTGGGGCAACAGTTGGCGAAGCGCGGCTGCTCTTGGCATGTTTGCTCTTTAGAGGGGATGACGTTAACAAAAGAATCGGCAGCCTAAGTATGGGAGAGCAGTGTAGAACAGCCATGGCCAAATTAATTTTATCAGGAGCTAATCTGCTTATTCTGGACGAGCCTACCAACTATATGGATATTGTTTCTAAGGAGAAGATTGAAGAGGTCCTGGAGGATTTCAGGGGAACTGTGCTTTTTGTTTCTCACGACAGGTACTTTACCGGAAGAATAGCTAATCGGATCTTTGAAATCCGGGACCAGGCTGTAAGGTGCTATGAAGGAAATTATGATTATTATTTATCCAAAAGCCGGCATGAGCAGATGAATGCCAATACAGATGGGGACTTGAATCAAATAAGTGATAATATCCGGCGTCTGGAATGCCAACTGGCATTTATAAGTGGAAAACTGGCCGAGCCTGCAGAAGAAGCAGTAAAAGAACATTTGAATGCTGAATTTATAAAGGTTGCCAGAGAACTTAATCAATATAAAGAGACCGTCAAAAGACTGCAAAAGTAATTTCTAAAGAGGGAATTTGGATGGTCTCAAAGAAATATACTGATTGAATCTGGAGAGGGGGTGTGCTTGAACAGTGGAACAAAATAAATCTATCCAGAAGGCTATTGGAGAATTGAATTTATTTGAACGCATATATGATTATATAAGAATGGTTGACCCTGTGAATAAAAATGTTGCTTATTACCTGAAACCTGATGTCACGGAGATAGGTGATGGGGAACACCACTGTTACAAACTCTGGGGTAAAGGAGATTTGTGTGAGAACTGTATTTCGGTAAGGGCTTATAATCAGGAGGATACCTTTGTTAAAATTGAATACCAGGCTGATAAGGTCTGGATGGCGACAGCAGTTCCCGTTGTTTTTGAAGACAATAAGGTTGTTATTGAATTCCTCAAGAATATTACCGAAACCGGAATCATAGATATTGAGGGTAAAGAGACAGGCGAGATTCATAAAATCATTAACAAAAAGAACAGACTGATCGTTAGTGATGCTCTGACAGGTCTTTACAATAGCCGCTTCATCAATGAAAGACTGCCATATGACATTATATCATCCCGGGAAAACAGCAGACATCTTACGTTGGTTTTTTTCAGCCTGAATAATTTTAAAGCGATTAATGATACATATGGTCACGCGGCAGGTAACCACATAGCCAAAGAACTGGCGAAAATCATAAAAAAATACTGCAGGGACAGGAAAGATTGGGCTGCCAGATATGGCGGGATGGAATTTATTATGCTTTTATCTGACACTAATGATAAACAGGCCCATCAGGTGTACAAGCGCCTTTATAAAACGATTAATAACACAAGATTCCATTACGGGGGAAATGACGTGAAGATTGCTGTCAGCATCGGGTTTTACTCTATGCTGAATGAGAATATAACAGCAGAGGAATTTGTGAAAAAGGCTGAAAAGAGTACATATATAATGACTGAGGCGGGCAAAACAGATAAAAAAGCTATATTTGAAGAACTTGAGCAAAAGCTCTTTCTGACTGTTCGTGAGGGTGAGGTAGCGGAGCTGCTTTTAAAGGGTCTTTCTAACACCGAAATTGCGGAGCAGATATTTGTCAGCAATTCGACTGTCAAAAAACACATCTCAAGTATATTTAATAAAGTGAAAGTAAAATCTAGGTCGGAATTCATCTCTAAATACAGCTATATCACAAGATTATAATTGTCCTTTTGGCCCATATTTTTCATCTGTTTTATATGTTATACTCACTTTGAAAAGGAGGTCGGAAAAAGATGGATACTAAAGCCTTTTACAAATTAAGCTATGGATTATATGTCATTGGTTCGACAAAAGAAGGTCAGCCGAATGGACAGGTAGCCAACACTGTTTTTCAGATTTCTTCAGATCCGGCTACAGTGGCAATAAGCATCAACAAAAAGAACCTTACCAATGAGTTTATTAAATCAAGCAGGGTTTTTTCTGTCTCCGTTTTGGCTAAAGAAACTCCTTTGGATTTCATCGGGCACTTTGGTTTTAAATCAGGGCGGGACATCGAAAAGTACAAAGACATAACTTTTAAATTGGGCTTAAACGGTGTTCCCGTTCTTATGGAACATACCGTAAGTTCTCTAGAGGCTGAGGTAGTTGCCAGCTATGAAGTGGAAACACATACCATCTTCATAGGGAAAATTCTCAATGCAGAAGTCCTTGACGATGGTGAGCCAATTACTTATGCCTATTACCAGCAGGTCAAAAGGGGGCAGGTACCCGCTGCGGCACCGGTTCAGGTAAAGGAAGAAAATACTGGGCAAACCGGTGCAAAAGGACCTGGGGACAATAAGATGAAAAAATATGTTTGTTCAGTCTGTGGGTACGTGTATGATCCGGTGTCCGGTGACCCGGATTCGGGCATTGCCCCCGGAACGGCCTTTGAGGATATCCCTGAGGATTGGGTGTGTCCGGTATGTGGTGTGGGGAAAGATCAGTTTGAAGTTATAGAAGAGAAATAAGAAGAGGAGGAAACAAAAATGGAATTGAAAGGGTCAAAAACTGAGGGCAATTTAATGGCGGCTTTTAGCGGCGAATCAATGGCCAGGAATAAGTATACCTACTATGCATCCAAAGCCAGGAAAGAGGGACTGAACCAAATTGCCGACTTTTTCGAGGAAACAGCCAACAATGAAAAAGAGCATGCCAAGATTTGGTTCAAGCTGCTGCATGATGGAATTCCAACAACTGCGGAGAATTTGGAAGACGCTGCGGCAGGTGAAAATTATGAATGGACAGAGATGTATGCAGAATTTGCCCGGACTGCCAGGGAAGAGGGTTTTGAAAAGATTGCTTTTCTCTTAGAAAAGGTAGGCCAGATTGAGAAGGAGCATGAGGAAAGATATCGGAAATTACTGCAAAACTATCAAGAAAACAAAGTTTTTGCAAGAGAAACCAAGCAGTCCTGGATTTGTACCAACTGTGGGCATATTCATTACGGTGAGGAGGCCCCCGAAGTTTGTCCTGTCTGTGACCACCCGAAATCCTATTTTAATATTAGGGCTGAGAACTATTAGGGGTAGGTTCCAACCTCATCCAATGATAACGTAATTTTTAATCTTCACCCGTAATATGTATAGGGGTAGATGTATTCCTGCGGCGGCTGACAAACTCCGCTTTCCGGAATACTCTACCCCTTTCTAACTTTTTTTGGCAAGGCCTATTGACAAAATAGTTGATTTAATTAATAATTAATAAGGTAAATTGTTTAGTATGTTAAGTAAATTGCTTGGTATGTTAAGTAAATTAACCTAATTTAAAAGAGGTGATTTAATTGGAAAATGGAGAGAAAAAGGCTATTGCCGAGGAGTTGGCCAGGACAATAATGAGATTTAAGAAGCTTGACGGGCCGCACATTTCCTTCAAGGGTGTTAAACGCAGTGAATTCTTCCTGCTGGCCACTCTTGCTTATAATTCCCCACCGGATTCGCAGGGGATAAAGATTTCAGATTTAAGCGCCAAAATGGATATTACGCCTCCGGCAGTAACACACATGATCAATTCTCTGGAGGAAATGGGACTTGTGATGCGTTTGGCGGATTCCAGCGACAGGCGTGTAGTTCTTGTCAGTCTGACAACGAAAGGGGAAGAGGTTGTCAAAAAGATTCAGGAGGAGTTCCTTGATAAATTGATAGGATTGGTAGAGTTTTTAGGGGAGAAAGACAGCAAAGAATTTATCAGACTTTTATCGCTAAATCTGGCCTATCATAAAGAAATGTGCCGGCAGAATATAGATGAATAAAAAGTATTATGGATTAACTGTATAACTGTATAACTGGATATCCGGATGTATTTACATATGGGGAGATGATCTTTTTTGAATTTTAAACAGCGGAAAGTAAAGATTGCATTAATTGCAGCAGTTGGACTGATAATCCTTGCCATTGCGTGGGGATCAATATCTAAAAACAAAGATGTGTCTGCTACCCAAGATGAGGAGGTTACTCCTGTAAAAATCGTGAAGGCGGCTAAGAGCGAGTTAGCCTCCACTCTTAAGATCAGCGGGAAGGTGGCGGCTTCAAAAGAGGTGACCATAGTACCCAAATCAGGGGGGAAGGCCACTGAGGTAAGGGTTGAAGTGGGCCAGAAAGTTAAGCAGGGTGAATTGCTGATAGCCCTTGATGATGCGGATATCAGGGCTCAGATTAAAGTGAATGAGGCCGCCCTTCAAGTATCAAAGGCAGGGCAGCAGCAGGCAGTGATTGCTTACCAGGAAGCCCAGGCCAACTTAGAGCGGATGAAAGCCCTGTTTGCCGAGGGAGCCATATCAAAGAGCCAGCTGGAGGATGCTGAAAACGCTCTTGCCAGGGCCGCCGCATCCTACACTCCGGACTCCGGAGGCACCCAGACCGCGGCTCAGATCAAGCAGGCTGAGGCTCAACTGGAAGCGGCCAGGATCAATCTGCAGAATACCAAAATTACTTCACCTATTGATGGGGTTGTCGCAGCCAAAAACATTGAGCCCGGTGAAATGGCCGCTCCCGGGTCACCGGTGCTGACCATTGCCAATATGGACCAAATGGTTGTGGAAGGTAACCTGGCAGAAAGTGAAGTTAATTTTGCCAAAGTGGGTGACGAGGTCAAGGTTTATGTCACTTCGGCAAACAAGGAACACTTCCGGGGATATATAGAAAATGTCAGCCCTATTGCTGATCCTGTGACCAAAGCCTATTCCCTAAAAGTACGGATTGAAAACGGGAGCCAGCTGCTTAAAGGCGGAATGGCTGCAGAAATACATATGACCGCTGAGGCCCGGGATGATGTCCTGGTATTGCCGAGGGAAGCTCTGTTAGACCAGGGGGATAGGCAGGTAGTATATGTTATTAATGGTAATAAAGCCCAGGAACGGGCCGTAACTCTGGGGCTTACTACAGATGATATGGCAGAAATTGTTTCGGGACTGAAAGCGGGCGAGCAGGTAGTAATTTCCGGTCAGCAGTTTTTGACCGATGGTACCAAAGTCACAGTGGAATCCGGGGGCGAATAAGTTATGAAAATATCTGATTTTGCCGTCCGGAGGCCTGTCACTATTGCTATGCTCGTCCTGGGGATTATCCTTATTGGAGCCGTTTCCCTGGGAAAATTGGCCATTGACCTATACCCGGAACTGAATTTCCCGATAGCAGCAGTTACAGCCAGCTATCCCGGCGCCGGTCCGGAGGAAATTGAGAATCAGGTTACCAGGCCCCTGGAAGAAATTATGGGTACTGTGAATAATGTGGAGAGCATTATGTCAATTTCTTCACCAGGCAGTTCCATGGTCCTGATGATGTTCAACTGGGGCACGGATATTAATTTTGCCACACTTCAGATGCGTGAAAAGGTTGATCTTATCAAAGCCGGTTTGCCAGATGATGTGGGTACCCCTACTGTTTTGAAAATGGACCCCACGACCATGCCTATTATGCAGGCCGGTGTAAGCGGCAGCCGGGACCTGGCCAGCCTTCAGCAGATAACTGAAGACCTGATTAAGAACCGCCTGGAAAGAATTGAAGGGGTGGCTTCAGTTGCCATAACGGGAGGTCTGGTCAGTGAGGTAGAGATTAAGGCTGACCCTGTCAAATTGAACTCCTATGGACTTTCAATTAACCAGGTTATCCAGACTTTACAGGGAGAAAACATGAACCTGTCTTCAGGAGAAATTGAAGACGGAAAGGAAAAGCTGCTGGTACGGACCGTTGGGGAAATCAAGCAAATTGAGGACTTCGAACAGATTATCATCAGCAGCGCAGGCGGCGCTCAGGTTAAGTTAAAGGATATAGCTCAGGTTAAGTTTACCCACCAGGAGCCGACCCAGTATACCAGAGTAAACCAAAAGCCCAGCCTGAGTATAAATATTCTTAAACAGACAGGCAGCAATATTGTACAGGTTGCCGATAAGGTTAATCAGGAAATTGCAAACCTGCAGAAAGAACTCCCGGCAGGTGTGAAAATCGATATTGTAGTTGACCAGTCACAGTATATCAAGGATTCCATAAGCCAGATGGCCCGGAATACGGTGTCCGGAGGAGTTCTTGCTGTCCTGGTACTCCTGGTATTTTTAAGAAATATCCGCAGTACCCTGATTATCGGACTGGCAATTCCTTTTTCCGTAATCTCCACATTTATTATGGTGTACTTCGCCGGAATAACTCTCAACGTTATGTCCCTGGGCGGGCTGGCTTTGGGTGTGGGGATGATGGTTGACAGCGCTATCGTTATTTTGGAAAATATCTTCCGATACCGTCAGCTTGGTCACGGATATATCGATGCAGCCATCAAGGGAAGCAGTGAAGTAGGTAGTGCAGTAATGGCTTCTACCTTAACAACCGTAGCGGTATTTTTGCCAATTGTATTTGTGGAAGGGTTGGCCTCAGAGCTTTTTAAGCAGTTGGCGTTAACAGTAACCTTTTCCCTTTTGGCTTCGCTTTTTGTGGCTTTGACTCTGATACCCATGTTGTCTTCCAAACTATTGAAGGTTAACCCCCAGGAAGAAGCTCAAAGAAAGACACCTTTAGCTAAAGCCGCAAACATGGTTCAGGGGGCCTTGGGCGCATTGGACGAAAAATACCGCCGACTGTTAAGCTGGGCGCTGCAGCACAGGAAAACCGTGGTGATAGGGGTAACTGCAGCTCTTATAGGCAGTTTTGCCCTGATACCTGTCATTGGCATGGAGTTTATGCCACAGGTTGACTCCGGGGATATTTCGGTAAGTGTGGAGCTCCCCAAAGGTGCGGTGCTGGAAGACACAGCCCGGATTGCCACTGAGGTTGAGGAGATTGTTAAACAGACGAAAGAAGTTAAAACCATATTCACCAGCATTGGTGGTACCGGTCAGATGATGGGAGGCTCATCAGGCGCGGTTTCTCAGATGCAGGTGAAGGTTGGCAGCAGGACCGAGCGGGAGCGCTCTACTGATGAAATAATGGAAGATTTGAGAAATAGGCTGAAGACCGTTACCGGGGCTAAAGTGACCGTATCTGGCGGAGCACAGCAGGAGATGGCCGGCGGGAGCCCTATAGATATCGCTATTAAAGGCAAGGATCTGGCGGTATTAAAAGACTTGTCCCGCCAGGCGGTGCAGGTGGTCAGCGGAATCTCCGGCACCAGGGAAGTGGAAAGCAGTCTCGAGGAATCCCGGCCGGAAATACAGCTTCTGGTGGATCGCCAGAGGGCCGGGCAGTTAGGGCTGACCTCGAGCCAGGTTGCCTCCAGTGTACGGACCGCAATCAGTGGGACAACTACCTCTACATACAGGGTAGGAGGCAGGGAGTATGATATCAGGGTTAAAGTAGGAGAAAACAGCCCTACCTTAATGGAATTGGAAGGGCTGACTATTGCGGCCCCCACCGGTGGCAGGGTACCGTTAAGAGAAGTAGCCGAAATCGTCAGGGTTAACGGGCCCTCCAGTATTAACCGGGAAGACCAGTCCCGGGTAGTTAATATTACTGCTAATGTGGTCGGCAGGGATTTGGGGTCTGTGACCACTGAACTCAAACAGGCTATGGATAAGGTGAGATTGCCGGGTGGATATTTTATTGAATACGGGGGTCAGAATCAGGAAATGATGGAATCCTTCGCAAGCCTGGGTTTGGCCTTGCTGTTATCAATAATATTGGTATATATGGTTATGGCGTCCCAGTTTGAATCTTTGATGCATCCCTTTGTAATCATGTTTTCCATACCCACCACTTTTATTGGTGTAGTCGGCGGTTTGGCGGTAACAGGCAGGTCTTTGAGTGTTCCGGCCTTTATCGGGGTGATTATGCTGATGGGTATAGTTGTTAATAATGCTATTGTTTTGGTAGACTACATTAATACCCTGAGGCGGCGGGGGGCATCCAGGGAAGATGCTATTGTCCAGGCCGGACCAACCCGGCTCAGGCCGATCCTGATGACTACCCTGACGACGGTTTTGGGATTGGTACCCCTGGCCTTAGGTATCGGGGAAGGCGCCGAGGCTCAGGCGCCTATGGCCACGGTTGTTGTCGGGGGACTGACAATGTCTACCCTTTTCACCCTGGTATTTGTTCCGGTAGTATATACTATTATGGATGATGCCGGCCAGTGGTTCCGGAAGAAACGGGGCCAAGCCGAGGGTCAGGAGCAGGGTCAGGGAGCGGTAGTTTAGCCGCATACATTTTTTAAACAAAACGCCCCTGTTCCGGTTTGGCAATTTCCCTAAAATGACTTGCCAGAAGTTCCAAATGTTTTGTAAGTTCTTCGCCTTTCATCGGTTTTCCATGGCTGGGAATTACCAGTGACGGATTAAGGTCCTTTAGGTGTTTTACTGATTCTTCTGCGGCCTCCCAATCTGTAGTCAGGTATTTTGGGGGGCCGCTTATCTGCTCGCGCTGTGTTATTACAGACCATAGAGATTCCTGTTTGGTTGTGGAAAAGGCATCACCGGCAATAAGAACGCGATCTTCTTCCCTGAACAGAGAAATATGGCCTTCTGTATGTCCCGGGGTGTGTATCCATTCCCAACCGGTCATACCGGGCATACTGCCATCAGCAGGGAGTGCGGCAGCCCGGTAACTTAAATCAATACTTGTATGTGGGAAACTTGGCGACATTTTTGCTACCATACCACTACTTACAGTAGGGTCACCTGTGGGATAATCTTTTTTTCCTGTTACATAAGGCAGTTCCAGCCGGTGAATGTATACCGGTATATCCCAAAATTCAGAGAGCTTCATTACAGACCCTACATGGTCAAAATGTCCATGGGTAAGAATAATCGCTTGTGGACGATTGTTTTCAAACCGTTCTGCAGCGGTTTCGAGTATGAAATCTGCGGAGTTTTCCAGACCCGTGTCTATGAGTACCCAATCCCCTGTTTTATTATCGGGATTTCCGACTATGCAGGCAGTTACAACAGTAAAGTTCATAACTAATATGTCCGGGGCAGCTTCCTGTGATGAGGTAGTCAATGCTGACAATACCTCGACAACCTTATTGCCCATTTTTAATACCCCCAATCATTACATTACTACAAGCTATTCTGTTTAGAGTTCTGCAGAATTATTCATAATACTTTCAGGGCGGGGATGGGGGTACCAAATATAGGTTGTCTTATTGTCGATGATGTGGACACACATTAGACACATTTTTGTGCTATAATATTACGTAAGTTATCTGACAAATCATTAAGGAGCGTGATTGGGCAAGTGGAACTTAAATTCCCCAAAATCAAACGTAGTGTAATTATTGGTTTTTTAATCCTGAGTATTGTCGTAGTATTTGCTGCCGGCTGTGGGACCGGAAATTCGAACCAAGACGTTGTAGCTAGCGTGAATGGAGAAAATATCACCAAAAATGAGTTGTACGAATTAATGGTAAAACAAAATGGTAAGCAGGCCTTGGATTCATTAATTTCACAAAAAGTGATTGAACTTGAAGCCAAAAAACAGAAAATCACTGTTTCTGATGAAGATATCCAAAAAGAAATGGAAACTTATTATGAGACATATGGAGGCGAGGAAGCCTTTGTCCAGACACTGCAAATGAGCGGCTATTCTCTGGAAGACGTAAAAAAAGAGCTGGCTCTGAATATAAAAATCAACAAACTTTTGGAACCCCGGATTAAAATTACTGAAGAGGAATTAAAAACCTATTTTGAAGCAAACAAGGAACAATTTGCCCAGCAAAAGCAGGTGAAGGCGAGCCACATTCTGGTTGAGACCGAAGAAAAGGCTAACGAGATTAAAAAGAAACTGGCAGAGGGACAGGATTTCGCCCAATTAGCAAAAGAAAACTCAACAGATACGCAGAACAAGGATAAAGGCGGGGACTTAGGCTTTTTTGGCAGTGGTGATATGGTCAAAGAATTTGAAGAAACAGCCTTTGCCTTAAAAGTTGGAGAAATCAGCGCTCCGGTGAAGACCGAATTTGGGTATCACATCATTAAAGTCACAGAGATCAAGGAAGCCCAGGAAGCCAATTATGAACAGAATAAAAGCAAAATTAAGGAGACCCTGTTTGCGGAAAAAGCACAGGCGGAGTATGGCGTCTTGATGCAGGAACTGCAAAAGGACTATAAAATCGAAAATTCTCTGGAAGAGACAGAAGAAAAATAACAGTAGACAAAATATTTACCGAGGCCAAAATGGCCTCGGTTTTTTGTTTAGCTAAACGGGTCTGTTTATGGGCATGAATCGGTGGGCGGCCTGGCAGGAGACAATGAAGGCACTATAGTGGATTCCTATGCTGCAGGTGATGTTGCAGGTGTAGAAGTTGTAGGAGGTTTGGCCGGGGTTAATTGGAATACTATAACAGACTGCTATGCGACCGGTCTGGTGACAGGCGAATACGGAGTAGGCGGGCTGGTGGGGGTTAATTGGGGGCCCGTCGACACCAGCTATGCTTTAAATCCCGGGCTGGAAAGGACTAATCCTGACGGTTATGATTTTGGCCGAATAACCGGCTCTAATGAAGCCGAACTGGCAGGTAACTTTGCCCGCAGTGATATGACCGAGCCTTTTACAGAGGCTTTTGCTGAGAAAACAGCCGATGGCAAGGACGGAGGGGATCTTTATTCCTGGCAGATTGATACAGATGGAGGTATAAGAGTTGTTCCTGAAAAATCCACTTATACCATAGACGCGGATCGCCGGACCTGATTGTTGAGGCTCAGGAAGCAACCCTTGCGGTAACAATGGCAAGAAATTTGCCGGGCAATTCCGGTTATGATAATGTACGTGTTAATGTCAGCGCCCCCGGCGCAGCCAGTGTTCAACTGCCGGCTGACTGGGAGAACGGGTTTGCCATCAGTCCGGACTACGATACGACTGCAGATATTTCTGTTCTATACAGTGCAGGTGGGGAATACACTATTACATTAACCCTGGTTGACCTGGATAACGGTGAAGAGGTTCTGGCATCTGAGAGTATTGAACTCAGTGTTGCTTATGCAGTCGACTCAGCAGAAGACCTGAATAATGTCAGAAACAACCCCGGCGCTGATTACATACAGGTAGCAGATATAGATTTGAACAGCAGTGACTGGATTCCCATCGGAACCTTGGGAACACCGTTCTCCGGCAGTTACGACGGTCAAGGCTATAAAATTTCCAATTTGACTATTGATAATCTGGATGACTCAACTAAGGATAGCAATGTGGGCCTTTTTGGATATGTTCAGGGAGGCGTTTTTGAGAATATTGTTCTGGAAAACGTATCAGAAATAGGAAAAACTCAGGTTGGCGGGCTAGTTGGGCTTTTGGATGGCGGTACAATAACAAACAGCCATGTTGTCGGAGACGTTTCAGTGACTGGGCAGATTAATACAGGCGGGTTAGTTGGTATAAACTACGGCCTTATCCAAGAGTCCTCCACCGAGGGAGTTGTCAATGGCAGTCATCTGGGAGTAGTCGGTATAGTCGGTTCTACGGGGGGACTGGTTGGAACAAACTCTGCAGACGGTGAAATTACCGGAAGCTTCTCATCAGCAAATGTGGTGACCAATGCAGAGGGTGGTTCGGGTGTCGTTGGTTATACCGGCGGTTTGGTTGGATTCAACAGTGCAGAGATCAGTAGATCCTACGCCACAGGAAATGTAACCTTAACCGGCGCTTATAAATACTATGTGGGTGGTTTAGCGGGGGGCAACACTGCAGCAGGAAGTATCAGTGAGTCCTATGCAGTCGGCACAGTAACCGGGTTATCCCCGGGAGGCTTAGTTAGCGAAAATGATGCAGAAGGTATTATGGGGAATAGTTATTATGACACAGATACAACCACAATGACTGATGATGAGGAAAAGGCATTCCCAAAACAACTGCAGAGATGATGCAGGAGGCCACTTTTATCGGTTGGGACTTCTCTGATACCTGGGTTATATACGAGGGTCAGACCTATCCATATTTCCAGTGGCAGGCTGATAATTAACAATGGTTTTAAGAATATGACGGTCAAGGGTGCTAATTCACCCCGACCGGTTTTTCTTTTGGTGGGACTACGGAAATTTCAAACATAGTACCTTGACAGACATAGTAATATGATATAGAATGTACTTGAGGAGGTGAGGAATAATGAGTGCCACAATTTCTACTGATCTCATCCGGGGCAATACGGACACGATTATTTTGAACATACTGCGCCAAGGTGACAGTTATGGGTACGAGATATATAAGAAAATCATTAAGTTAAGCGATAACAAGTATGAATTAAAGGAAGCAACACTCTATACGGCCTTTCGCCGCCTGGAGCAGGAAGGCTGTATCATCTCCTATTGGGGTGATGAAACCCAGGGAGGCAGGCGCAAGTATTACCGCATTACAGAAGAGGGTAAAGAAAGGTATGAACAGAACCTGAATGACTGGAACTTTGCCAAAGACGTTTTAGATAAACTAATCAAAGGAGGTCTTGATGATGCCAAATAAGAAAAGTATTATCGACAGCAATGTAAAAAAGTATCTTGACAACTTATTTGCTGACGCCGGACCCAGTCAACAGCTGTTTGACTTAAAGGAAGAACTGGCAACCAATATGAAAGAAAAAATTATGGATTATCAATCCCGCGGCATGGAAGAGGAGCAGGCCTTCAAAGAGGCAGTCATTTCGATGGGTGATTTGAGGGGGTTGGTGGATGATATGCGAAAGCTGGGACAGGACACGGTGAGGCAAACGGTGTATTCCACGATGACAGCACGTATTTCGACTGCCGGAATTATTGCCGGGACGCTGCTGGTATTGTTTGGAATCTTTACGATAACAATGATGTATTTTATGAAAATGGAACCGGTAAGTGTGGCGGGTTCAGGAATATTCATAGTTGCCGGCGGAGTATTAATCACTTATAGTGTGCTGACAAGAGAGACCCGCAGAAAATATGCCATGAATAAGGTCCGGGCTGCATTTTATGCCCTGTCGGCCGGACTGCTGCTATGGGGAATATTTACTTCGTTTATAACACGTTTTGCTACCGGTGAGATGTATATCGCCATTGCTTCTACAATGGTCTTCACCTTGCCGGGAATTGGAATTTTTCTGTTTTTAATCCTTACCGGGACTTCCCGCCGTAAGAACAGTTGACCGGCAATTGACGAATCGGTCTTAATTTAACGTGACACTTCCCCCGGGCATTTCGTTTTAATAGTTGAGGGGAGGTGGAAAAAAGGTGATCAGTATCATGGGTTCCAAATCCAAGAACAGTGACAATCAGCAGCAGAAGCTCCAGCAGTGGTGCCACCATACCTGGCCTGAGCTTTACCGGTATGTATACTACCGGGTCCAAAACCGTGAGGAAGCGGAGGATGTGACCCAGGAAGCATATGTCCGGGTTCTGAAAAAGTTTACCTCCCCTGATAACCTGCCGCCACCGGGCTATCTAAAAACCACTGCCCTTAACCTGATCCGCGATGGCTGGCGGCAGCAGAAAACCCATGGCATCCAGGTTCCTCTGGAAGAGGTTTTACTGTCATGTGAGAGTGGTGAAGACGCAATAATCAACGAAAATTCAATCAGAGAATTGATGCGGCAATTACCGGAGGACCAGCACAGGGTACTGCAATTGCGGATTGTCGATGGTTATTCGCGGGCGGAAACAGCACGGCGGATGGAGAAGAGCGAAGATGCCGTACGCGGTTTGCAGTACAGGGCGGTACAGGCCATGCGCAGCTTAATGGTTAAACAATTAGAGGAGGTGGAGCGCTGATGAAACAGTCTCCGGAACAGGAACTGGATTTAATTATTGATTCCTTGAACCAGGAACGCAAGCCCCAACAAGAACTTGATAAAGAGGCAGCTGAATTGCTGGCAGTTGTGCGGACTGTTAAGAAACTTGGTCAGCCAAAGGAGCCCCATCCGGAATTTGCTCAGAGGATATCACATACAATACGCAGGCGGAGCAGCCGCCGCTGGATAACGATACCGGCTGCCGCACTTGTGGCAGGGTTGCTTTTAGTTACGATGCTGATAAACTGGAATGCCTTATTCACCGGCGATCCGGTCTATGCCATGGAGAAGGCAGTTGCCAAATTATCGGACTATCACGGGATGCTTGAAATGCGGTCACGAAATGCAGCAGGTGAGGAATGGACGGTTCGCCAGGTAGAGCTGTGGTCTGAAGGTGATAAATACGCTATCCGGCAGAATGACGGGGTCCTGACTGTGAATAATGGTGAGCAGAAATGGCAGGTCAGACCCCAAAGCAGAGAAGTTGCTTTGCTGCCGGTGGCTCCGGACCCTGCAGGAAAGGGTTTCGACCTGCGGGATGAGGCTAAAAGGGCGATGAAGTATCCTAACAGAGTCACCGGGAATGAAATAATAGCCGGGCGCCAGGCAATAAAACTAAAAATTTCGCCACCGGGGGGGTTACCCTATTACCTCTGGATTGATACAAAGACGGATTTGCCTATCCAACTGCAGACGGCGATGCAAAATGCCCTCCAGACTACCTACACGTTTGTCAGTTTTACACCAAACACCGGGATTGACCCGGATATCTTCGCTTATCGACCGCCTGAAGGTTACCGGGTGGTAGAAAATGATCCGGGCCAGCAGGTGGCCACGGTAGCGGAAGCTGCCGCTATCAGCCGGTTAACGCCGGCGCTGCCTGAGGAAGCTCCGGAACGCATCTTTGCTTTTACAGATCGTATCGTCATGGATTATGGTGAAACCACTATTGTTGAAACGGTTGCCAAAGGAGCCTTTGAGCCAACAGCTAATTCCGCTCTGGGCACTGCCGCAGGCGGACCGCTGGAAGTGTGGTATGAACGGCTGCGGTGGCGGCAGGATGGTATTGAAATTGAAATAGAAGGGTCAAAAAGGGCAGCATTGGCCAAACAGATTGCCGGTGAACTCACCCTCCCGAATACTGCCGTAAGTCTGACGGAAAATGCTGCAGTTAAGATACCGGTCGATATGGACATTGTCAGGGCAGACCAGCAGCAGGTAGATGGCGGACACACTCCCTGGCAGTTGGACCCATTGCAGGTTTCCTTAACCTTTGTTAACTTATTGATAACTCCGGAAGGGATTACCGGCGAACCCACGATACCGTATGGGTCCTTTAAACTAAAAGCCAACAACGGCGCCGAAGCTGTCGTTACTGTAGGCGCAGGACCGGTAAAACAAGTTTATCTGAAACGCCTTATCCGCCAGGACGAAACGGGGATCTGGTCAGTTGTCGGTTATGACCCGCGTAAATAGGAACTGTTAACTTAAAATCAACCCCCTGCAGCGCCGGTTGCCGCAGGGGGTTGATTACATTCAACATTATATTGCCGAATTCTTTTCCGAATTTTGTGTAACTGCATTGCCTGCTTTGTGGACTGTGGTGCGAAGCGGAACTTCCTTAAGGAGGAAGGTCAGGACAAATGCTGCTGCCAGAACGATGGCCCCGGTTAAGAAAACATTTGACAGGGATGCAGCCAGGGCTTCCCGTAAGGCTTCGGTAATTTGTGTAAAGACCGGCTGGAGAGGCGCCGGCAGGCTGTCTTGAATTGCCATAAGTTTGGGCTGGTCCAGAAGAATCTGGGGATTTTGTAATTGAGCCAGCTTGTCGGTCATGGCTGGGTCCACTAATGCCGGGTTTATTCCGCTATCAGCGGTGACCAGGTTCTTCATTTTACCGGCCATGCTTGTGGAGAGAATGGTACCCATTACAGCGATACCGATGGTCCCGCCAATGCTGCGGAATAATTGAATTGATGCTGTAGCCACTCCCAGATCACTGGAAGCGGCGGCGTTTTGGACAGCAATCGTGAAGACAGGCATTCCGAGACCGAGGCCGAAACCGAAGATGAACATACTGATTGCAGCCATCATGATGGTATTCATTGTAACCATAAGAGCCATGCCAAAAACCATCAGGAAGGTTCCCAGCAGCGCCATTTTTTTGTATTTACCCGTCTTAGTCATGCGGCGTCCTGTATAAGCGCTTACGGTAAACATGCTTAAAGACATGGGCATGGCGACATAGCCGGCATAGGTTGCCGAAACGCCCATGACACCCTGTACGTACAAAGGCATATATATGAGGGCCCCAAACATGCCTGCATTCATCAGGAATCCAATGACATTGGAAATGGCTATCACCCTGTTTTTAAATAAGGACAGGGGAAGGAGCGGGGTTTTTACCCTGGTTTCGGTGAAAATAAAGAAAGCCAGAGAAACAATCGCGAAGGCGAAGAGTTCTAAAATCAGGGGTGAACCCCAGGGATATTTTGTGCCTGCCCAAGAGAAGGCAAGCAGCATGGGGACGATTGTCAGAGTAATAAACAAGGAACCCAGGTAATCGATGGATTCAGATTTTCTCCGCTTTACTTTGGGGAAAAGGAACAGAATCATGAAAAAGGCCAGGAAGCCCAGTGGCAGGAACATCCAGAAGACCCAGTGCCAATCCATGTGGTCTACAATATAGCCGCCGACACCCGGACCCAGGATACTGGATATTCCAAAGGCCGCGCTCATCAGGCCGGCCCAGCGTCCTCGTTCCCGCGGGGAGAAGAGATCACCAACTGCAGTAAAGGCCGTAGCCATGATAACCCCTGCCCCGATCCCCTGAATGCCGCGGTAAATTATTAGTTGGATGATATCTCTGGAAGTTCCGGAAAAGAAGGCTCCTAGCATAAAAACCACAATTCCAAATAAAATAAAGGGCTTTCTCCCATAAATATCTGAGAGCTTGCCGACCAGAATCGTAGAGATTGTCGAGGTTAACAGGTAGATGGTCATAATCCAGGTGTAATAATCCATACCGCCAAGTTTGGCGATAATGCGAGGCAGGGCCACACCTACAATTGTCTGGTTAATCGAAGAAAAGAACATGGCTACAATGATGGCAACCATAATCGTTATTTTGCGCTGGTGAGATAAATGTTCCACAGATTTATTCTCCTCCGTAATAAGGCTACTGGTTGTCGAGATTGCCGGAAATTACTCGGTAAATCCGAATCAGGTGGTCGATATCTTCCTCAGGTAACCCCTCAAAAAACTTCGCCATTACCTTGTTTTGATTCTCAATCAGAGAGTCTGTGAGCTGTTTCCCTTTAGCTGTGATTTCCAGGTAGACGACGCGCCGGTCTTCTTTTGCCCCCTTGCGTTCAGCATAACCCTCCGCAACCAGTTTGTCTGAGGCCCCGGTAATAGCCCCAGGCGTTATTTGAAGCGTTTCAGCAAGTTCCGTTGCTTTTTGGGGACCCCCATGTATCAGAGCCTTCAAAATAAGGTACTGGGTGGGGTTGATATCATAAAGCTGTTTATGCCACTCTTTTTTCATTTTTCTCAGGACACTGTAAAAAAGTTCAAGTAACTCTTGGTGTTCAGCCATGTCCTACTCCTTCACTGTTAAATATTTTAGAACTGAAATATTTAGTGAATAACATTTTTTATTATACTTTTTTGTTTCATAATAGTCAATGGATGAGAAGCAGAAACCATCCATCTGTTAATTGGCAGATTGATGGTTTTTGTTTTGGGAGAATTTTGGGAGAATCGGGTTGTACAATAAAAGCAAAGGCAAAGACTCAGGGGGTGGATTGGTGAGAGTATTCATTCTCCACACAGGCGGTTCCGGGTTGGATAAAATCGTCACCTGGCTGGCGGAAAAAACCGGTATTAAGGAAGTAGCTGTGATGAAAAGTCCGGACGGGTTTTTGGAAAGGGTTGAGCGGGATAGGCCGGAAATGGTTTTCATCCGCATCGGAAACAGTGAAATTCCAGGACTGGGTGTTGCCCAGATGGTAACCGCTATGGACCGGAATATCAGGATAGTATTTGTTGCCGAGGAAAAGGATTATGCATTGGACGCTTATGAAGTAGGCGCCTATGGATATCTATTGTGCCCTATTGAGAGGGAAAAATTTGAGCTCCTATTCTGACCAAATCCATTTCCTTTAAAAAGCTGTTAAGCCTTTGATGCCATTCCTTCTCGTTTTCTGTATAGTGAAGGTCGGAAGCTGCTCCGTTTACCGGAAGCCTTTTTGAAAGCAGGGCCAGTTCCATATCCCCAAGTGATTGAAATAACTGGGAAAATTCATCATTAAAGAGGCAATATCCTTCGAGGATATCCACCAGATCAGCCATACTGTGAATTTCCCTTCTAATAATTGCTATTTTATCTGATACATATCTGCATTGTCTGATTTCGTCTACAATCTTGCGGAATAATTCATCATCCATTTTCCGGCCGTCTTCAAACCTAACGGCAGGTTGTGGGTGGTTTTCTTTTAAACTGATAAATACTGCTTCCAAACGCTTATTTTCTAACGCATTTTTTAGTCTTGGTGATATATCAGGTATAGCTGCTGCGATGTATGTCTGTAACAACCCGCCCGAGATATTAAATTCTTCAAAGAGTTGTTTGGATGCATCATGCAGTATTGCATCCAATTGGTTTTTAGTCATGTTCACCAGTTTTTGCTGCAGGTACTGCCTGCCAATAGGTTCAATATTGAGCCGGCGGGCGCTTTTGTCTGCCAAATTGCAGCCAATCGCATTTGTTAGCACGACTCCAAAAATATTTATCAGCAAATCCTGATAATGGGCATCATATCCGTGCAGCAAGCAATGAATATCATGGGTGGTGAAGTTTTTACAGAATTGATTCTCCATTAGTAGTTTTTGCAGATAATCATTGATATACTCTATGCCGGTCAACTCCATTTTGTCGCTGCTTAAAGGATAATCTATGGAAGCAGGCGTTTCGTGGGCGGCATAGTCAACCTCATAGGCAGAGAAAAAAGCCGGGATTCCATTCTGTAAAGTATCATTATAGGCATGATTACCGGTGGCAATGCAGTTATCTTGAACTTGATTATAGATTTGTTTGGCATGCTCTAATTGTGTTTCCACCAGTTTTTTGCCCTCCCGGTATAGTTCGGTCAAGGGCTTCTGTTTAAGTATTTCTATGCTTATGTCCGCATCGGGAAGGCTCTTAAGATAGACTCCAACAGTGTAAAAGATCGACTGAAAAATATTGTGCGCAGTTTCCTCCATTATGGAACTGCTTTCACCGCCTGTATAGCGCTCTGCCTGTCTGGCCAACAGCTGTATGCACTGTAGTTGAATATTTTCCAATTCCGAATCAGTCAACAGATTCAGGCGGCAGGCTTCCTGTAAAACTGATTGGAAGTAATGTGTCTGATTAAGGTTTTCACTTTTAATCAAGTGCTGTTTTTTCAGATTAGTCATAATGATCCTCCTCATCAACAGATTCTTCGCTGTCTTGGCTTAGATCCGTGTAATTCCTGACTCCATACCGTATATTGCGTGCCAGTAATTCCAGCTCCCGGTGCTGCAGGAGTTCGATGGAACCCTGGCAGTTGTGGTCAAAATACTTCTTCATTAATGAAAGCAATTCGTCATCACCGACTTCATCAAGTGTTTCGTTTTTAAAGTAATAGAAGGTTTCTAGCAAATCATTCAATATTTCGGCATAGTTGTGCTTTGACAGGAAGGAGGAGTCACAAAATTTCAAAATCAGTTTATTTATGATTCCGGCGCCGAATTCAATGCGTCCATTGCTTCTTAGGGCTGCTGCCCGTGTTTCAACAAGTTCCACGGCCTCCTCGGAGGAAAGTGCCAGACCGTAACGCAGGGTTATTACGTTGCAGTTTATGATTGTGGAAATTGCCGCTTTGTTCATAATAATTGCCGGGAACAGAAAAGTATTATCAGCCATTTTTGCTCCTTTCAATTATTTTTTAAGGCTATTGACAAAGGGTTTGCTTTGTGCTATAGTATAGTTGGATAAATCTATCTATACATAATCAACTTTCGTCAAATTTCAGTATACCATGGGCTCTTTTAGAAGTCAATGGTTTTTAGATTAGTACCAAATTAAAGTGTAATGATGAAAATAATAAGCCCCCCCTTTGCAGGAACCTGCAGAGGGGGATTTATTATTATGCTCCAGGGTATATTGACATCGAGCGGTTAGAAGAGTATAATCAAGTTAGTTGTTTAGTAAATTAGTAATTTAAAAAACAACTAACTTAAAAAACAACTAACTTATAAAAACTGGAGGTTAAATAATGAAAATACCAACTGCTTTAAAACACAAGCCGGTTATTGTATCTGAAAACTATGAGAACGTTGATGGCAGAAATGCTTATAACTCAGATGCAAAGGGACTTTCCCTGGGTTTAGCCCAATGGAATGATCGAGGTAAAGTAGATATTTCTGCCAAAGTGTGGAGATACACAGGAGAAAAATGGTCCAGGCAATCTGAAGAACTGCCTTTACACCGTGTTCTGGACCTTGCGATTCTTGTCTGCAGGACGAAGCATCATTTCAGTGAAGCTTACCGATATGAGAAATTATATGATCCGGAGAATCCTGTTATAGACAGAGTGGCTTTACAGGGCGATGCCATGACAGTATCTGTATGCACCGGTAATGAAAAAATTGCCGAAGATATTAAATTATTCAGCCAGGCCCTCAGTCATGATGATGAATTAATTGGAGAGCGTTTGCGCACTTTATCAAGGATACTTAGGGAAATGGGATATTGATTTTTCCTAAAATATTGACATCAGACTTATATTTTGATATATAATAAGAAGAATTAGCACTCTGGAGATGAGAGTGCTAATATTGGGAAATTAGAGTTTGGACCAATATTTTAAAAGGGAAGGTGAAATTTAAGTTGCCGAAAAAACAATTTAAAGCTGAGTCAAAGAGACTACTGGATTTGATGATTAACTCAATTTACACCCACAAAGAGATTTTTTTAAGGGAACTCATTTCCAATGCCAGTGATGCCATTGATAAAATTTATTACAGGGCATTAACAGATGATTCTTTGAGCTTCAATAAGGACAATTACTACATTAAAGTAACAGCCGACAAGGATAACAGGGTACTGAAAATATCCGATACCGGTATCGGGATGACCAGGCAGGAGCTTGAAGATAACCTGGGAGTTATTGCAAACAGTGGCTCATTAGCCTTTAAAAATGAAAATGAAGTAAAAGACGGTTATGATATTATTGGACAGTTTGGTGTCGGATTTTATTCGGCATTTATGGTATCTGATACAGTGACTGTTATTACTAAGGCGTTGGACAGTGATGAGGCTTACAAGTGGGAATCCCAAGGCACTGATGGATATACCGTTGAACCAGGCGAAAAAGATTCGGTTGGTACTGATGTCATTCTCAAAATTAAAGAGAATTCAGGAGACGAAAATTTTGACGAGTTCCTGGAGGAGTATAAATTAAGGTCTATTATTAAAAAATACTCTGATTTTATCAGATACCCCATCAAAATGGATATCACCGGGACAAGATTAAAAGAGGGCAGTGACAAGGAATACGAGGAGTATAAAGAGGAACAGATTGTTAACAGCATGGTTCCTATTTGGAAAAAGAATAAAAACGAACTTGGACCGGAAGACTATGAGAACTTCTACTCTGAAAAGCGCTATGGCTTTGATAAGCCGATTAAACATATTCATATCAGCGCCGAAGGTACAGTTACGTATAAGGCGATCTTATTTATTCCGGAGAAAATGCCTTTTGATTTCTATGCCAAAGAATATGAAAAAGGCCTGGAGCTGTACGCAAACGGTGTTTTGATCATGAATAAGTGTGCTGAACTGCTGCCTGATTATTTCAGTTTCGTCAAGGGGATGGTGGATTCAGAAGATTTGTCCCTTAATATATCCAGGGAAATGCTGCAGCATGACAGGCAGCTGAAATTTATTGCCAAAAACATCAAGACCAAGATAAAAAACGAATTGGAAAGCCTGCTCCAAAATGAAAGGGACAAGTATGAAGAATTCTATAAATCCTTCGGCAGACAGTTGAAGTATGGGGCCTACAGCGATTTCGGCAGTAACAAGGAGGTCCTGCAGGATTTACTGATGTTCTATTCTTCCAAAGAGAAAAAAATGGTTACTTTGGGTGAATATGTTTCCCGGATGCCTGAAGAACAAAAGTATATTTACTATGCCTCCGGAGAATCCATTGACAGAATTGATAAAATGCCGCAAACTGAGCTTGTATCAGATAAAGGATATGAAATTTTATACTTCACTGATGATGTCGATGAATTTGCCATAAAGATGATCGGGACATATCAGGAAAAGGAGTTCAAATCAGTATCCAGTGGTGACCTGGGCATAGAACCTGAAGAAAACGAAAATTCTCAGGACACAGACGAGAAGGACAAGAAGGAACTCTTTGATGATATGAAAGCCATTCTGTCAGATAAGGTGAAGGATGTCAGGGCCTCAAAGAGGCTGAAGAACCATCCTGTCTGCCTGGCCAATGAAGGTGAACTTACAATTGAGATGGAGAAAGTGCTGAACTCGATGCCATATAATGACCAAAATATAAAAGCAGACAAAGTCCTGGAAATCAACATAAATCACAATGTCTTCAAAGCGCTGCAGGAGGCATATGAACAAGATAAAGATAAATTGCAGCTGTATACATATTTATTATATAACCAGGCGCTGCTTATTGAAGGACTGCCAATTGAGGACCCGGTGGAATTTACCAATAATATCTGCAAAATGATGAGGTAGGTGGAGTTATTTGGTATATTATGCCTGAGGGGTTGATTTATTTGAGTTCAAAGGGCCATGACATTTACAAAGCCCGGGCCCTGGTTGGGGATATCACTGAGGACGACCTCAAATTTGTAGACTACTATGTATCGGATAACTTGGGGATGTTCATTCCCAGTGTTGGCTTCTGCCAGTATGCTATCAGATCCCGGCATACTCATCCGGCATATTCATTTATCCTGTTTTTTTCTGAAGCCCAGAGTGTTGTCCCGGTTCAGATTGAGATGCGGCCGGAGCGCTATCTGGTGTCAGCCATGGCTCCCGGAATTCCCCATGAAGAGGACTCAACCGGCACGTTTACCCGGTATATTGCTGTTATGATTTCCAGGGATTTTTTTGAAACCCAATATGCAGCATACAGCGGGAACGCTCCCCATCAATATAACTGGGACCAGTTCCTTGTTCCTAATGACATTATGGTTCCAATTAAGAGATTCATGGCAGAATGTGAAAACAGGCTTCCGGGAAGTCAACGGGTATTGGAGGGGCTTGCTGTTGTGATTACCCATCAGTTCATCAGGAGCCTGCTGAAAATTCATGCTTCCCCTGATTTCGTCACCGAGCGGTTTGAAATTGGAAGGGTGCTGGAGTACCTCCATCAGAACTATGGGGAAAAGCTTTCTGTAAACAAGCTGGCTGGAATCGCCAACATGTCAGAATCCAACTTTACCCGCATTTTTAAGAAAGAAACAGGGCTGGCTCCCATGGAGTACCTGATCGGGGTGCGCCTGGATAAGGCGAAAATGCTGCTTCGGGCTGGGACAATGAGTATCACAGAGATAGCATTACAGTGTGGTTTTAACAGTCTGTCACATTTCTCATCCTGTTTCACAAAACACGTGGGGTTGGCCCCATCCGATTATCAGAATTCCTAAAGTAAGCGGGATTTTGAAATAATGTGAGGATATTATGCAAGCAGCCCCCCTTATTTTTTAGTATAATTAGGCATATTTATTTAAAAGGGGGCAGAGGCATGACCAGAGAAGAGATTTTGGAGTTTATCAACAATAATCCGGTGATTTTCTTGGCTACCGCGGAAGGTGATCAGCCGCGGGTCAGGGGAATGCTGCTGTACAAAGCCGATGAATCCGGAATCGTCTTTCACTCAGGGACGATGAAGGATGTATACAGGCAGGTTGTAAACAACCCCAAGGCAGAACTGTGCTTCAATGATTTTAAGAGGGGAATCCAGGTCCGCGTGACCGGGGAACTGGAAATAGTTGATGATAATGATCTAAAGGACGAGATTTATGAGCACCCGACCCGGCAGTTTCTCAGGGGATGGCGGGAAAGCGGTACTTTGGGGGATTTTTATCAGTCTTTTGTAGTTTTCAGGCTTAAGGGCGGCCGGGCTGCCACCTGGACAATGGCAACAAACTTTACTCCCAAGGAATACATACAGTTGTAGGCGCAAAGGGTGAATACATCTGGGTTTTGCCCAAAACTGGCCATAAATTAAAGCACAGAGGTCGCGTTGAATCTCTGTGCTTTAATAATTATCCGGGGTATAATCTTAAACAAGTGTATGGTGATTGACTATATTGAAATAACCTTATCTGCGGCTGACATTTTCTCATAAATGGTGTACATATTGGATACCTGGCCAACGGCAAGTTTGTCCTTTAGATTGAAGTAATCCAAGCAGGTGCCGCATGACAATATTTCCACACCGCGGTTCCGCAGGTTTATGAGATGCTCCAGCACCGTTGAATCAGCACATGTGAGATAAACACCGCCATTGACAAACAATATTGTCTGTGGCACTTTATCACTTTCTACGAGGGTGAACACAAAACTCTTCATTAAGATATCGCCCAGTTCCGCACTGCCCCGTCCCAATTCTGAGGTGGAGATAAGAAGTACGATGTTACCTGTGACCAGATCATCGGAACCCATTTTGACATTTTTTTTGGTGATATGAACCCTGTACTCGTTTCCTTCCTGTTCTATTTCTACCCCGCACCCCATGCTATTGGCCAGGGCTTTAACATTGTCTTTGGCCGCTTCATTATCAACCAGGGTGGTTACAGCCCCTTTCTCCATTGCTTCCAGTATTTTTTTGGTGTTAATAACAGGCATTGGGCAGGCCATGCCCCGGGCATCAATTGTTTTTGATTCCACGCATATCACTCCTCAACACTAGTTTCACTCAATTCAATCATAATTATAATACAGAACCGGTACGGATAACCAATAAAAAAATAAAATGCTTTCCAGACATACAACAAATATTTTTTATTCTGTCATTGTTTTTACTTTCTCAGTTGAATTGTGACAGGTAGGGGCGTTATGCAGAAATGACAATTAGTATTAACTAACAATTATTTACAATACACGGAGTATATTTTAGTAAAAGCAAATTAATACCGGGTAGGAGTGGAGGAGGAAGCAAAATGGGAATAAGGCTGAGACTAATTTTGCTGTATCTGGTGATAGGAATCGCTCTATTGGCGGGTGCGGGATGCTCAAGCGGAAAGGAACCACAGGAGGCTGAAGCAGATGATGCCCAGGGTAAATATTCCCTGGAGTATATCCAGGAGTCCTTAAAAGCAGACAAAAACGCTGCCGATATATCATGGTCAAAAAACAAATCCCGGGTGGCCTTTTTTAAGAACACAGAGGATTATGAAGTCCAAATGTATCTCTGGAATGTCGGGGAGGAAAGAGAAAATAAAGTTGCAGGGGCAAGTGGTAACCTGTATGACCTCAAGTGGTCTCCTGACAGCAGGTTTGTTACCGTAAATGAAGGGACTTCAACAGTTTATGAAACACTGATAATCGACCCGGATAATCTGACAATAGCAGATAAAATCGTCAATGCAGGCGGCCCTGTGTGGTCCCCTGACTCCGCCAGGCTGGCCTTGGCGGTCTTAAATAATAAGAAACCTATGGTTGCAGTGGAATGGGATGGTACCTGTGACCTGGTGATATATGACCTGAAGACAAAAAGTGCAGACGTTATCCTGGCTGCTGAAAATGATTTCTATTACAGTCCTAAGTCCTGGGATAAAGGCGGTCTGAGGTATGAAAAATGTTATTTCGATGACAGGAAACCGGAAGTATTGATATATCAGGAGGGCAGTCAGGGAAAAACCGGCAGTAACAGTAGCCCGTCTTCTACAAACGATTATAATATATCCACACAAACCCACACCGATCAACAGGTAAACATCGAAGTAGAGATAAAGTATCCAGTTATCACAAAGATGCAGAATAAGGATATTGAAAACAGAATCAACAGCATCATAGAAAATAAATTCGGCCTTCATGATGAGCCGGCAGAAACAGGTGATGAAACATTTAAGGAAACGCTGAATGTAAATTATGAAGTTAAGCGCCGGACAGAAAATGCCCTCAGCCTGAGGATTTTCTTTTCAGCATATATGGAGGGCGCTGCACATCCCAGCAATTTTATTGAAGGACTTACCATCAACTTGAAAACCGGAAAGGAACTGCAGTTACAGGATTTATTTGCGCAGGGTGTTGATTATAAGAGTATCTTGGATCCCATCTTAAAGGAGAAGGTAAATAAACTGGATTATGAACTGTTTGAAGAGTTTAAGGGTATTGAGGATAAACAGGGATTTTACCTGACCGATACGGCTTTGGTTATCTATTATCAGGAATATGTATATACCCCGCATGCAGTTGGGCCTCTTGAATTTGAGATTGACCTAAATGAGATAGACTGCCGGATAGAATAAATAAAAGAACCCACTAAAGAGCAGTATGGCAAAAACCATACTGCTTTTCTTCTTTAGGTGTCTTTTAACATATCGAAGTGGCGGCGATACCGCTGCGGAATGTGTATGTCCACCTTATAGCCTACAGCCTGCAGAGCCTTAGAGATTTGAGTGATTCCGTCACTGTAAAAGACTTCTATCCTTTTCTCTTTGCTGCTGATACCTTTATAGGTACTGGGGCAGACAAAGGTCCAATCGGCGCCTTCCCGGTTAACTATGACCCTAAAGAACCTGTCAATCTCAGTTTCTTTATAGTCCAATTTCTTTAAAAGAATGTGATGTTCAAAGGCATCATCGATATTTGCCAGCAAAATTTCCTGCCCATCATAAGAAATGAGCATCAATAAAGGGTCATCAGCTTGCATAGCTTCTTTTACATGTGATTCGTTCGGGTAATACCTGAAAACCATAGGAAATCCCTCCTTGTGGCCAATCGACCAAACATGCTTGTTTAAATTATAGCCCAATTTGATTCCCGACTCAACATTATGCTGATTTTTTTCTGAAAGCGGTATTGACATTGACGTTGCGTAAAGGTTTATAGTAGAATTGTCAGGAGGTGAGGACATGGAATACACAGTGCAGAAACTAGCCAAAATGGCGGGCATCAGCTCCCGGACCCTGCGTTATTATGATGAAATCGGAATGCTTAACCCGGCGCGAATCAATTCTTCGGGATACCGGATTTACAGGCAGAAAGAAGTTGACCGGCTGCAGCAGATACTTTTTTACAGGGAATTGGGTGTCACTCTGGAGGAAATCAGGGCTATCATCACCGGGCCGGCTTTTAGCGCTGCCGGCGCTCTCAGGCAGCACCGTGAAAAACTGCTGGCGAAACGGGAACAGCTGGATATGTTAATAGTCAATGTGGAAAAAACCATAGCTGCCGAAGAAGGGAGAATCAAAATGACTGATAAAGAAAAATTTGAGGGTTTTAAACAAAAAATGATTGATGATAATGAGAAGAAGTATGGTGAAGAAATCAGAGAAAAATACGGGAATGAGCAGGTTGACAGGTCAAACCAAAAAGTCAAAAACATGACTCAGGAACAATATGCCCAGGTGGAGAAACTGGGTGAGGAGGTGCTCACTACCCTGGAACAGGCCTTTGCCACCGGGGACCCAGCCGGTGAACTGGCTCAGAAGGCTGCTGACCTGCACCGGCAGTGGCTGTGCTTCTTCTGGGGCAGTTACACCAAAGAAGCTCATGCCGGGGTGGCCCAGATGTATGTGGATGACGAGCGGTTTACAGCGTATTATGACAGGAAACAGCCTGGTACAGCCGCTTTTCTGCGGGATGCGGTTTTCATCTACACCGGTATGGCGGACAAAGATAATGCAGGTTAATAAGTTTTCTGAAATCCCGGTGAAAACCGGGATTTTCGATTGACATTTACGGCTTAAAGGTTTCCTTTGATAATATGTAAAGAGTGTGTTACACTAAAAATAGTTTTAGAAAAGAGGTGTAAGAGTGGGCATTGCATCGATGAGACTTCGCTTTTTAGTTTAGGCACAAATTAAACTAAATAAAAATAAGGTTAAAACGCCTGGTGATGCAGGCTTTTTGTTGTACCTTATTTCTCGTATTGTTGCAATGAACATTCATATACGCTTTTGGTGCTTGGTATAATATAGATACTAATCACAGACTGCTTATGCGGTCTTCATGTGCTATGTTTTATATGAGTATAAAAGGGTTGTAGGTGAATTACATTCATTTGCAGTCCTTTTTTGTTTTTCAAATAGTTGGACAAATTTACTTGCAAAAGAGGTATAGAATTATATGGAAAATTGGGATATAAATAAAGATTGGAAAAAGAAAATATTACTGTTTTTGGCTAGCCAGACCTTATCGCTTTTTGGATCGTCATTGGTTCAGTATGCAATAATGTGGTATATCACTTTAAAAACTCAGTCAGGTGTAATGATGACGATAGCTATTGTTTGTGGTTTCCTGCCCACGTTTTTTCTTTCTCCCTTTGCCGGAGTCTGGGCTGACCGTTTCAATCGAAAAACACTAATTATCCTATCAGATTCGATAATCGCTATGTCAACTCTCATTGTTGCGATACTGTTTCTTACAGGATATGATTTTTTGTGGTTGTTCTTCGCAGTGTCTGCCATTCGTGCCCTTGGAACTGCCATTCATACGCCGGTAGTGGGAGCCATTATGCCACAACTTGTGCCGGAAGATCAACTTACTAGAGTGAACGCCTTATACGGAAGTATAATATCCTTCGTGATGTTGTTATCACCCATTCTTAGCGGCGTATTTCTGACAATCGCTACTATCGAAACAATACTTTTTATAGACGTATTTACTGCAGCTGCAGCAATCATGGTATTACTTTTATTTTTGCAGGTTCCGACCCATGCCAAAGCCTTAACTCAGCAAACCGATAGCTATTTTAGCGATATGCGCAACGGTTTCGCCTACATTAAAAATCATGACTATATAAAAAACTACTTTGTGTTTTGCGCATTTTTCTTTATCCTGGTCGCACCCGCTGCATTTCTTACACCTCTGCAGGTTACACGCAGTTTTGGTGATGATGTTTGGCGTCTAACGGCAATTGAAATTACTTTTTCCATAGGTATGATGGTGGGCGGTGTTATCATGGCCTCATGGGGAGGGTTGAAAAATAAGGTACACACAATGACATTGGCCAGCCTGATTATTGGAGCCTGTACTTTTGCATTTGGGGTCATAACCAATTTTTGGATATATTTATTTGTCATGAGCTTGGTTGGGATTGCAATGCCAATTTTTAACACACCGGCTACGGTTTTATTACAGGAGAAAGTAGAAGTAGATTTCTTAGGAAGAGTATTTGGGTTTTTTGGGATGATCTCAAGTTCGATGATGCCCCTAGGAATGCTTATGTTCGGGCCTCTGGCTGATGTTATTGAAATTGAATGGCTGCTTATGGGAACCGGCTTTATGCTTTTTATTCAGGGTTTTTTCCTATTAGGTAACAAAGTGCTGATTGAGGCAGGGAAATCAACTTTTAAAAGCAGAATATGAATGCCGATTAAGCAGGAAATATGAGAGATTTTAGAGAAATTATAGGTACAATTGAAATATATAACTGATATAAATATCAGATAGTTTCATAAGGATGAGGTTTGATGCCAATGGGCGTTTATAAAATCGGGAAGAAACTTTTTATTGGTTTCGCCATTGCAGTAATGATTGCCGGAATAAGTTTTGCAGTAATCGCTTTTACGGATACCAACGCAAAGGTTGCCTCTCTTTCGTCCCGAAACGGATTGCTGGACTTGGCGCAGTGGGATCCGGGAAGAGATGGTTTTTTAAGTCTGAGTGGTGAATGGGATTTTTATTGGGACAGGTTCCTTAGCTATGAGGAACTTAAGGATTCGGGTCTGGAAGCTGATGCAAAGGCAGAAGTGCCGGGTGTCTGGAATGAATGTGAAATCAATGGCAGCAAGCTCCCCGGTTTCGGATACGCGACATACCGGCTGAAGGTAATTAACGCAAGAGAGGATCAACTGCTTGCGTTTCGGATACCTTCAGAGTCTACAGCATACCGGATGTACATTAATGACAGGCTGGTTGCCTCTGCCGGGACCGCAGCAGCAGATAGGGAAAACTTCAGACCGGAATACAACCCCAATACGCTTCAGATTTTACCTCCGGGAGCTGAATTCGATATTGTGGTCCACATGTCAAACTTTGTCTATTCCCGTGGGGGTATGTGGTATTCAATTGACATGGGCACACCGGAACAGATTCAGAATCTGGACAGGCGGATTATTTACAGGGATATTTTTCTGTTTGGCAGTTTTTTCATTATGGGGATGTACTATTTAAGTATTTTCCTGATGAGGCGTGAAGACAAGAGCAGTCTGTATTTTGTCCTCATGTGTGTTGTTGTTATTGGCCGGACGAGTATACATGGGGATTATGCAGTGTACAGGCTGCTGCCTTTTATTAGTTATAACGTCATAGTTTTTATCAATTATGCCACATTATACTGGTTTCCCACAGCTTTTCTGCTGCTCCTGAGGGAGCTGTTCCCTGAAGAGGTGCCCCAAAAGGCAGTCAGGGCAGTTGTCATCTATGCGGCGGCAATAACACTGACGACATTGCTGCTTCCTATCCATATATATACGAGGTACACATATTTCGTCCTGGCAATGCTGACACTTACATCTGTATATACTGTGATATGTACCGGTATTGCTTTCACGCGGGGCAAACAGGATTCATTAATAGTGTTATTTGGGGCATTGGCGCTGGTTGGCGGTGCCGCTTACGATATCCTGGTTTATTTAAAACTGATTCCACAATATGTTGGCGAAGTGTCCAGCTTTGGTTTTTTTGTACTGATCTTTCTCCAGTCCTTTGTCCTTGCCAGGAGATTTTCCCAGGCCTTCCGGAATGTTAACGAAATGTCAGGTCAATTGCTCCGGATGGATAAGCTCAAGGATGAGTTTCTGGCTAATACATCACATGAACTGCGGACACCGCTCAACGGCATTCTTGGCATAACTGAGGCCATGCTCCGGGACAGCGAAGGGGCTCTGAATGAAGCACAGAGACAGAATCTTTCCATTGTGGCGGTGAGCACCAGGAGGCTGGCGAACCTGGTTAATGATATTTTGGATTACTCCAGGCTGAAGTATAGTGATCTCAAACTTAATCTTAAACCCGTTAGATTAGAAGCTGTCATTGAAACAACACTGAATGTGTTCCGGCAGTTGACCAACCCGCAACAGGTGGAAATATCCAGCGACATTCCGGGTAAACTCCCCCCGGTTATGGCTGATGAAAACCGGCTGGCACAGGTCATGTACAATCTACTCGGTAATGCGGTGAAATTTACCAAACAAGGGCATATCAGGGTTGCGGTAAAAGAAGCGGGTGAAATGCTGCAATTCTGTGTTGAGGATACCGGTGAGGGTATTCCTGAAGAAAAATTCGGGGATATATTCAAGTCCTTTGAACAGGTGGATACTTCTCTTACCCGCAAACATGGCGGTACAGGACTGGGTCTTCCCATCACGAAATTCCTGGTTGAATCACATGGGGGCAGTATATCGGTCTCATCAGAGTTAGGTAAAGGCTCAAAGTTTACTTTTACCCTGCCTGTTGCCCGGGAACAGGCCGCAGAAAACGAGACCGTTATTCCTGTCTATGGACCTGTCACCACCGGCCGGGAGTCTCGCTCTCTCAGGATATTGGGGGCAGGAGCACATGTTTTGGTGGTTGATGACGAGATTGTAAACCTACAATCTGCTGCTGCCATTCTGAAAACAGAGGGATACTCTGTCACGGCGGTAGACAGTGGTCAGGCAGCATTGGAAGAGGTTCGGGGGCAAAATGATATTTCCCTGGTGGTATTGGATGTGATGATGCCGGAGATGTCCGGGTATGAAGTCTGCCGGAGAATAAGGGAAAACCTGTCCCACTACGACCTGCCTGTGCTGATGCTGACCGCCAAAACCAATACTGAGGATATTGTGAGAGGCTTTGAAGCAGGGGCCAATGATTACCTGCCAAAACCGGTTGAGGCCGAAGAGCTGCTTGCCAGGGTGAAGACACTGGTGAACCTGAAAGACTCGGTAGATAAGGCCAAGGCGGCTGAAGTGGCTTTTCTGCAGGCTCAAATCAAACCTCATTTTCTCTTTAATGTCCTCAACACTATATCTTCATTCTGCGATACCGACCCGGAACGGGCGGGGAAGCTTATCAGTGATTTGGCCAACTATCTCAGGCACAGCTTTGATTTTAAAAACCTTGATTTATTTGTCCCCCTTGATGCCGAAATCAGCCTTGTTAAATCATATTTAGAAATAGAGAAGGCCCGGTTTGGTAATGAAATGAGGGTGGAATTTGTTTTGGATGACAGTATACAGATAGATATACCGCCTTTATCCATACAGCCTCTGGTTGAGAATGCCATCAGGCACGGTTTGAGGAAAAGAGCGGGAGGAGGTACTGTTACCATATCGGTTGGCAAGGTCCCGGACGGAGTGCAGGTAACCGTAAGCGACAATGGGCCGGGGATTCCTTCCGAAAAGCAGGACAGGCTTTTTGCAGCTGATAATGTAAGTGGTGTTGGCCTAAAAAACATTCATTTCCGGCTGAAGAAGATTTATGGAACAGGCCTCGCTATAGAAAGTGATCCCGGTAAAGGAACAAAGGTCTCCTTTACAGTACCGATTGGAGGTGTTTTGCCTTGATTCGGGCAATAATCGTTGAAGATGAGCGTCCTTCGGCTGATAAAATGGAGAAACTGCTTGGAGACAGCGGAATTGTCGAGATAACGGGGAAGTTTACGGATCCGGTGGAAGCGCTGGGATTCATAAAAAAGGTTAAGATAGATGCCGCTTTTCTCGATATTGAGATGCCGGAGCTGGACGGCTTCCAACTCGCCAACCATATCCTTGATCTGCAGAGCTGGGCTGCAGTAGTATTCGTAACTGCCTATAACGAATATGCTGTGGAGGCCTTCCGGTTAAATGCCCTGGATTACCTGATGAAGCCGGTGGATAAAAACAGGCTGCAGGAAACCCTGGACAGAATCGTTCAGGAAAAAGACCTCCAATTGAACCCTTTCCAAATGAAGGTGCGCTGTTTTGGCAGGTTCAAGGTAATTATCGGGTCCAGCGAGGTAAAATTCCGTACCGGTAAGGCGGAGGAATTACTGGCCTGCCTTATTGACAGCAGGGGCAGGGAAGTCAGCCGCAATGAAATAATCGACCGCCTATGGCCGGATTATGATGGTGACAGGGCGGTGGCCCATTTCAATACCACCCTGCACTATGTCAGGAAAGCTTTGCTGCGTAATGGCATCAAAGCCCCTATCGAGCACTTAAGGGGTTCATACCGGCTGGATGCCGGTTCTATTGACTGTGACGGACACAGGTTTTTGGCGCGGGTGTCTGCTTCAGATGAGATTAATGCTATCACCATTCCGGAATATGAGGAGATTGCTGCTCTTTACATCGGAGATTACCTGGGGGACAATGAATTCCAGTGGGCGGAAAGAAACCGGATGCTGTTCAGGGAAAAGTACATCCAGCTGATTATAAAAATGGCTGATTATTATAACACGGTCGGAAATCATCAGAAATTAATTGAAATCCTGAAGGCAGGCCTGACTTGCGAACCACTGCACAGCACATTGAATTACAGGCTCATTGAGGCTTTACTGGCGGCAAAAGATACAGTTGCCGCAGGCCAATATTATGATATTTACAGAAGTGGTATAAAAAACGAATTAGGCATGGAACCTGATGACAGGTTCAGGAAACTGATGAAGCAGACTTAATTTCACCCCTTTTCTTTATTTCTGCGAATCTCTCAAAAGGTGAGAGTAATTCCTGGCACCGTGTAAAATACGATAGACAATGACCTTGCTCTCTATAATGCGATAGAAGGCTACATAAGGATCAACAATGACCATTCTAAAATTAAAATTTTTTAGAGAACGATCGAATAGCGGTGCACCAGGATGCGGATAACTCTCAAGACGATGTAAGGACTGTATGATACTTTCGAGTATTCCGTCTGCCGCCTGGGGATTTTCTGCCATTATATAGTCGAATATTTCATCCAAGTCTGAATAAGCGGCAGGTAATAACTCAACGTTATATCGTTCCATTAATTTTTTCCTTCAGCCGCTTGTGAGATTCGTTAAGTGAAATTGTCGGTTCGCCTGAAAGACGTTGTTGTTCAGCAAAAAGAAGTCTTTCACGAAGGTCAAGCATAGCTTCTCGACGTTCAAAGGCCTCGATGCTCATACGATAATTCAGTTAGAATATAAACAGGTACTATCAACTTGACCTTGACCAATCTGGGCATTTTTTACATAATAAAAATGACCGGGTTGGTCATTTTACTATCTATATAATAAGAAATGAGGTGGTTATGAGTTATTGAAACTGTTATGCAGGAAAAAAGTTAATGCTGTTTCTATGAGTGAAGCACTAAAATCAGGAATGGAATAGAAAAAGGCTGCTGTAAAAAGGAAATAGATATAAGACCGCCGGTCAGGTGCGATGTGAATGCCTGAGCGGCTATTTTTTTTGCCTTTGTTTAGTGGTGGTTTAGTGAAGCCCTGTATAATGAAACCGGAAGCTAAGAAAAGGAATGATACGATGTATAATGCTGCGGTAATTGATACCGACCCCGTGACCCTTGAAGTCATGACAGGTCTGCTGGGAAACAACTCCCACATTAGGCGGATTTCCTGTTTCAGCCTGTTGCCGGATTTTTTTGAGGAACTGGAAACGGGGTGGGTCCAAATTGCGTTTATCCGCGTCGGCGGTCCGGGGCTTCAGGGACTGTCCCTGGCCAAGGAAATAATGAAGGTTTCTCCGAACACCAGGGTTGTCTTTATGGCCGGTATTGCAGGATATGCCCTTATGGCCTTTGACGAAGGGGCCCGGGGATACCTGCTGCTGCCGGCTGACCAGAAACGCTTGGATGAAGTGATTGAAAATATCAGGAAACGTGACCACCGGAAGCGGGGTGGTTCACCATAGAGATGTTTGAAGACCCATAGAATTCTAAAGTGCGAAATCGGAAAATCATTTGAGATGGGAGGAAATGAAATTGAAAATGAAAGGGAAAACCTTATCGTGGTTATTGGCAATCATATTGTTCCTGACAGTATCCACAGTCATAACTAGTAGTGCAGATGCCGTGAGTGCGGAACTGACGGCTTATGGATGGGTGGTGAGTAATGGCAGTATACCGGAAGGTCCGGTGACTGTCCCTATACCCAGCGGCTCTCTGCAGTCCATAAAAAGTGAGTCCGGTATCTGGATGTCGGGAGGAGACTTTGTAGAAGATACCTGGTATGCAGTGAGCTACAGTGACAGCAACTCAGGTCTTTATACCATAGACAGGGATACCGGTGACACACAACTTATCGGCAGTACAAACCTGTCACTATCGGGTTTTACTTATGACCGGGCAAATGAGACAGCTTATGTCTGCAGTGTATCTCAACTATATTCAATTGATCTGGATACCGCAGAGACAACACTGGTCGGGCCAATGGGATATGATTATATTGTCGGAATTGCTGCAGACAATGACGGTAACCTTTATGCATTGGATATATCCGGGAATAAACTGCTTTCAATTGATAAATCTACCGGAGCGGCAACGGAAATAGGGGCTATAGGTTTGGACCTTAGTTATGCCCAGGACATCGCTTTTGGCCGCACTAATGATGTCTTATATGGGACACTATATGGCGACGGCACTAATCAGGGACTGTACAGTATAGACACTTCCACAGGAGCAGCTACCCTGAAATACAGCTTTGAGGGCCAGGTCGATGCCCTTGCCATCCCATATATTCCCCGGAATGTCTGTGAAATTGGTGAAACAGGATACAACACCTTTTCTGATGCCCTGGCTGCAGTTGAGGACGGACAGACGATAAAACTGCTGGCCAATATCAGTCATTTTACCGGAATCAGTATCAGCGGTAAGACTGTTAATTTTGATCTAAACGGCTATACCCTGACCGTGACAAATGACTTGGATGATGCTCTTTATGTAGGCAGCGGCGGGACAGTCAGTATAGACGAGTCCGGCGGCGGTGAGTTCAATGTCACCGGCAGTGCGGGATGCGGCGTACAGGTTGAGGACGGCGGCAGCGCTGCAGTGACCAATGTCGCTGCTACGGGTTATCAATCTGCTGCTGTGGCTACCGGAGGCATCATAACAATAACAGGTGATGTGCAGAGTGAGGCTAATGGGTTAGGGTCCCAGGGCAGCGGGACAATTACAGTGGCGGGTGATGTGGTAACAGCAGGCCATGGCGCAGATGCGTTTGAAAATTCCTCCATTGAAATTGGTGGTGATGTTACGTCATCTAACGGCAGTGGAATAACAGTAAGCAATGGAACAATTACTGTCACGGGAAATGTGCAAGGCCGCTATACCGCGGTAACAGCGGCTTTTGAAGGTACTGCCAGTATCGGCGGTAATGTAAATGCAACTGACGCTGCTTACGGCATAGGCGCTAAGGCATATAGCAGCGGGACCATCACTATTGACGGTACAATTACTGCTAATACATATATCCAGGTTGGGGAGCTTACAAAAGACGGCAGTGCAGGCAGCCGGACTGAACCGACCACAAAATCCGGGTATTATACATATACAGATGAAGGGACAAATACGGTATGGGTTAAAATAGATACCTGCCTTCTTCCTGGCTGTGGTTTGTCAGATGATGAGGGCGGATTTACAGAGTACACGGACATTGATGGGCAGAGATATTACCATGTTACCAACGGGAAACAGCTGGCCCACATAAATGACCACCTGGATATGAATTTTATCCAGACTGCAGATATCGACCTGGCCGTTGATTTTGCCGGGGGCTGGAATCCCATTGGCGGCATTGTGGATGGTGACCAGTTAACTGATGATGACGAATTCAAAGGCAAATACCTGGGTAATGGCCATACCATTGATAATCTTTACATAGAATACGCAGGTCCGGAAGCTGACCACATTCAGGTGGGCCTTTTTGCCCGGATAACAGGTGAAGAGTCGCTGGTAGAGGATTTAAATGTCATTATAAACGGCATAAACACTGAAAATTATGGGTCTGCCAAGGTTGGCGCCATAGTCGGGACAATAGATGACGGCAGCATCAGAAATTGCAGCGTGACCTTTGATGGTAATATTGTTACTGATTGTCCCAATGGCAGCACAGGAGGCATAGCCGGAGGTTCCTATTTCGGCGAAATAGACAACTGTTCCGTTGTATTTTCAGGTGGCAGTATCATTACTGACGGGTGGGATAAATATGCCGGGGGCATAGTGGGACAGTGCATGTCTTCTGTTAAGAACTGCGAAGTTACCATTGGCGCCGGTCAAAAAATCAAAGCACCCGCAGTTGGCGGTATTGCCGGTTCCCTCAGTAAAATGAAATACTTTGATAAAGTGGTTGAAAACTGTACCGTGACAGGTGAAGGCAGCCTGGAAATCTTTCCCCAGCAATACTACCCGGTATATATCGGCGGAATCGCCGGCACTATGTGGGAGGGAGAAATTCAGGACTGCCAGAATGAGGTGGCTATAATTGCTGATGTCACCAAAATAGCTGAAGGGCAGTCAGCTTATGCCGGTGGGACCGCAGGTTATGCCGGATCAAACTCAACTGTTTATGGCTGTACCAACACCGGTGATGTGGAGCTGGAAATTGCCGATAATATTGTAACGAGTTATGATGATCCCGGTGTCAGCGAGGGAAATGAATATGCCTATGCGGGCGGTATTGCAGGATATATCAATGGATACTCAAGGGCTTCCATAATCGAGAACTGCGAAAATGATGCCAATATCACTTCAATCAACAACATCCCAACCCTCCGTGCTTATGCGGGCGGCATTGCCGGCCATCTTGACTCCGGTGACGGCCAAGATGCCGGTCTGATTATCAGGACCAGTGCAAACATGGGAGCAGACAAGACGGTATCAGCTATAGCCGGAACAACCCTCACCGGAGGACTGGTTGGTTCAACCACCTTTACAGACTTCACCTCCCCAAATATAACCATTGAGAACAGCTATAACAGGAGTAATGTATACAGTGCCAGCAACAGTGCCCCCAAGACCGGCACTATGTGTATCGGGATTACGGCTGGTGGTATTGTCGGTGCGGCAGGTGAAGTGACCCTTAATTACACCTGCAGTACAGCAGCAGATGTCACTGCCGTTAATAATCATGAAGGGGATGCCTATGCCGGTGGTATCACAGGTGTGATTTATAACACCTCCCTGACACAGAACTATTATGAAACCAATGAAAATGTTACTAAAGCAGTCGGAGGCAATGTAAACACCACTGACATAATCTATGAAAGTGATGTCCCCGACATGTATTCCGGCGCGACAGCAGAGCAGTTAAAAACAAAGACCTTTTACGGCAGCGGCTGGAAATGGTATGTCAGCGGAGGTGCTGCACCTGATTATTGCAGCAACAGTGACCCCTGGCGAATCACAACATCTGATGGTTATCCCGTCTTAAAGGGAGCTCCGTATACACCACCTTCATCAGGCGGGGGCGGCAGCGCTCCGGTCCCGGTAAAGGTAACCACTGAAACAACTGATAACATAACCACCACCAAAACAGAGATAAGCAAAGCTGCCTCCGGAGGCGAGGTAACTGTTGAGATATCACCTGCCATTGTTGATGCCTTAATCAAAAAAGCATCAGATGAGGGTGCTGTTTCCAAAGGGGATACCATTGCAGTGGCAATCAAGCCTTCAACTGACATTAACAGGCTGAATGCCGAAATCGGTCAGTCTCAGTTGGAGAGGATTGCCCGGGAAACTGATGCGGGCTTGGGGATTAGCTCTCCGCTTCTATCCATCACCTTTGACAATAAAGCTATTGAGACAATTTCAGACGCCTCAGAAGGAGATAATATCACCGTTTCCGCCGGAATCATTGCCGAAACATCCCTCTCCGAAAAAGACAGGGCCAAGGTCTCCGGAAGGCCTGTCTATGACCTGAGTGTGAAGAACGGAGATGTGCAGGTCTCCCACTTTGGCGGCGGTCATGCGACAGTACGGATACCATACACCTTGAAGCAGGGCGAAAATCCCAATGCAGTTGTCATCTATTATCTCAGTGATGACGGGAACCTGAAAACAGTCAGGGGACACTTTGACTCGGCAGAGGGAGCGGTAGTGTTCAAAACTTCACACTTCTCCAATTTTGTCCTCGGCCATAATCCGGTTACCTTCACAGATGTTGGGGCTGATGCATGGTATAAGGATGCGGTGGACTTTATTGCTGCCCGGGGGATTACCTCAGGCACCGGGGACGGCAAATATGGCCCGGAGATACGGCTTACCAGAGGCCAGTTTATGGTACTTCTGATGAATGCTTACGGGATTGAACCTGCCAGTGGTGAAATGACCGGCAACTTTGCTGATGCCGGCAATACCTACTATAGCAAATATCTGGCTGCAGCCAAAAGTCTGGGCATCGCCAACGGTGTGGGCAACAACATGTTTGCCCCAGATAAAGAAATCACCAGACAGGAAATGTTCGTCTTACTATATAACGCGCTGCAGTTAATCGATGTGCTCCCGGCAGCAACAAACGATAAGCAGCTGGGTGCCTTCAGTGATGCCAGTCAGGTGGCCTCCTGGGCCAGTGAAGCTATGTCTGCCCTTGTTAAGGGCGGTATCGTCACCGGCAGTGACAACATGCTCAGCCCTAAAGAAACCACCACCAGGTCCCAGATGGCCCAGGTGCTGTATAACCTGCTGGCAAAATAGGCGGAAATATAAAAAATTAGGAGGAGATGGAAGTGAGCAAGAAAACCATAACGTGGTGGCTGCTAACACTCGTAATGGCAGTAACGCTGTTTGCGGTACTGCCCATGAGTGAGTCTGCTGCTGTGGGTCCCGTAACCCTTTACGTTTATTCAGACGGCGGGAATGACGGTAGCGACGGAAGTCTGGAAAATCCCTATGAAACCATACATAAGGCTGTTACGGAAGCACAGAGCACTTACAGCGGTAATGAGGTAATCGTGTACTTAAGGGAAGGGGATTATATTGCAACAGAATATATTACCCATGCTAATTTGACTATTGAGGCCTTCAATGACGGTGCCGGAAATTATGATGAGGTTACTATATATCCTGACTATGGCAGTACGCTGACGCCTACCGGGATAGAGACCGCAGAATGGATATTTGCGGTTAACAGCCTGGGCACCAAGTTGGGTTTTACCTTAAGTCATGTAAATCTGTCCGGGGATAATTTCACTACCGGAGAGGCTGAAGATGGTTCAGCTGTAACCGGAGTGTACATCTATGATGCCGATAATACAGACAGCTATGTCACTCTGGATGGCTGTAATGTTAACAATATTAAATATGGTTTGTATCAAGATTGTTCTGATGCAATCACTGTATCAGTACAAAATACCGATATAGAAGCTGAATCACCGGTATATATGAACGATGGAGCGAGCTTAAATATTGAAGGTTCAAATCTTAAAATGACTGCAACATCTTATAGTTCATCGGTCATAACTGTTTACGGCGATTTAGGTCTAAGTATAAAGAATAACGTGATTGAAGGGAATGCGGGTGTAGGCCGGGGTATATACGAAGACGGCTTTTCCGGAGAAATATCAGGCAACCGGTTTTTGGATCTGAGTATTGCCCTGGAAATGGATGATATTGCCAGTCTGCTGATAAAAGATAACTATGTGGAAACCACAGATGACGGTTTTAATCTGGAAACTTATTATGCCAGTGCCACTATAAGTTTATTGAACAATACTATTATAAATAAAGGCAGTAAAGATAATTACAAAACCGGAATTTACTTATATTCCGATTCTGATACCACAACAGGAAACTATGTGATCAACAATAATGAATTGGTAAACTTCGCCTATGGTGTATATTACTACGGAAACAACACCAATAATGCCATGACTGTCAGCCTGGGCGGTGCCGGGCTGGGCAATATATTCAGGGGGAATACAATCAATCTGTATGCTGAAGATTTGCGTACCACTGCTTTGACAGACCTGCAGGGAACTGACTGGGGGACTGACGATATCCAGGAGATTATAGACCGCATATATATTGCTGATGTTTACCCTTCTGCAGACTTGGTGTCACCGGTTTCTGACCCGGAAGCAGCCTTTGTATTTGATGAAACTCCGGCTGCATCGGCTCTTGATGCTCTATATGTGGATGACGATTATTCTGCGTCTGATGCCGGAGGCCACACCTATGGCACAGATGCCTTCAGCACTATTCAGGAAGCGCTGCCCTATGCAGCCAATGGCGGCACAATCTATATTGCCGATGGACAGTATTATGTCCCGGTGTGGCTGGACCGTCAGGTAACACTTGCAGGCATGGGAAACGCGGTTGTGCTGAACCCTGATCCCGATGATGGCTCCTGGGACAGCAAAATGGTTTTGGTTACAGCAGAAGATGTAACTATAGATGGAATTATATTCAATGAGGGCCAGCGCGGTATTTATTTTGACGATTATACTCTGCGGAACTACAGCTCCCGGCCGAAAACCTTCTCAGTCCTCAATTGTGAATTTGTTGACCAAACCTCGCTCTCCATCGAGATAAGCGATGGTTACAGTGATATCTTCCCGGGTGAAATCAATATCGAGGGAAATACCTTCAGGCGCAGTGAAAATAACGAACTGGAGATGGTGGCGTTCTATATTTTAAGTCAGGCGGAGCAGCTTAACATGGTCAACAATTCATTTTACAATTACTCTTCTGCCGGCTCGACTAGTTCAACCAAAGATATTCTCATTGATAACAATGTTTTTTCCCTTAAAAGGGGTTTGTATGTAAGCGGGCTTAGCGTTACGGCTGACGGTAATGTTCTGATTCGGGATAATACTTTTGAGGTACCGGAATCATATGCTAACGATTCGGGTCATGAAGGCGTTCATTTGGATACCAGTATTCTCAACGCCATCCCTGAGACCGCTGTTACCAAGCAAGTACTTCGCAATACCATTCAAGGGTTTAATTACGGCATATATATAAACGGAACAGAAAGCGAAGAGTATTTTGATATCGTAATCGGAGGTGCTGAGGCTGATGCCAACAATCTCAGCGGAAACCAGGTTGGGCTTAGATCACAGCTGTTCAATTTTAATGATGAATCTACAAATGCAACCTATAATATCTGGGGAGTTGATTCTGACCTTCTCTGGAGTTATATCCAGGGTGAGCATTACAATAATTCATTATATGGACCGGTCAGTTACCTTCCGGTTGCTGCCGAGACTCCGCTGCTTACCGGTCTGATCGTTAGTACCGGAACCCTGACCCCGGGCTTTGATTCCGAGATTTACGATTACGCCGTGAGCGTACCGTATGAGGAAGACAGTATTACTGTTACACCCACTGCTTCAATTGGGACAGTCACCGTCAATGACGCTCTGTTAAACGAGTCAGGTTCTTCTGAAATTAGTTTAACCGTCGGTCTCAATGAAATTCCGGTCACAGTGGCAACCGGTGAATTATCGACGACATATACCGTCACTGTAACGCGGGCCGCAGCAATTAACACCGGCAGCAGCGGCAGCAGCTATACCCCGCCAGCTATCGAAGTCACAACTGAAAAAATCAATGATACTACAACGACCTTAACTGAAGTATCTGCTTCGGGTTCTTCCGGAGTAGCAGAGGCAGGTATTTCCACTGCGGTTGTTGACGCCCTGCTTAATAAGGCTGCTGCCGAAAACGGAACATCCAAAGGAGATATCATGGAGGTATCTGTCGATACTCCGACAGACACCAGGCAACTTGAAGTGAATATCCCACAGGCCGGGCTTAATGAGATCGCTTCAGAATCAGATGCCGGTTTTGCCATCACATCTCCGTTTATCTCCATTACCTTTGACGGAAAGGCTGTTGAGACAATTTCAGGTGCGGCAGAAGGAGATAATATCACCGTTTCCGCCGGAATCATTGACGAAACAACCCTCTCGGAAAAAGACCGGGCAAAGGCCGCTGGAAGGCCGGTATATGACCTGAGTGTGAAGAACGGAGTTGTGCAGGTCTCCCACTTTGGCGGCGGTCATGCCACAGTACGGATACCCTATACCCTGAAACCGGGCGAAAATCCCAATGCAGTTGTCATCTATTATCTTAGTGATGACGGAAACCTGAAGGTTGTCAGAGGGCGCTTTGATGCGGCTTCCGGGGCGGTGGTATTCAAGACATCTCATTTCTCCAACTTCGTTATCGGCCACAATCCGGTTTCCTTCAGTGATGTCAGGGCAGATGCCTGGTACAAAGATGCGGTGGACTTTATTGCTGCCCGCGGGATTACCTCAGGCACCGGGGACGGCATCTACAGTCCGGATATGCAGCTTACCAGAGGCCAGTTTATGGTGCTTCTGATGAATGCGTATCAGATTGAACCTGCCGGAGGTTCGGCTGACTCCGCTGAGAACAGTGACAACACCGGCAACAATGAAGATACCGGTAACTTTACAGATGCAGGCAATACCTACTATACAAATTATCTGGCTGCAGCCAAAAGCCTGGGTATCTCTAATGGTGTAGGTAATAATATGTTTGCCCCAGATAAAGAAATCACCAGACAGGAAATGTTCGTCTTACTCTACAATGGGCTGCAGTTGATTGATGAACTTCCGGCAGCTACAAATGACAAGCAGTTGGGCGCCTTTAATGATGCCGGTCAGGTGGCTTCATGGGCAACCGAAGCCATGTCGGCTCTAGTCAGGAGCGGTGTTGTCAGCGGCAGTGACAACGGGCTTAGTCCAGCAGAAACAACTACCAGGGCCCAGATGGCCCAGGTGCTGTATAACCTGCTGGCAAAATAGACGGAAGGGGGATTATAAAAAATGAAAAGAGGCGGCGTAATCAATAAGATTGCTTTCAAAAAGATTGTATTCATTATGACAATCCTGGCGGTACTCAGCATTGCTGTTAATGCTGGAGCGGAGATTCCGCCGGCGGAGGGAACGGTATTTTTTGAAGAAGATTTTGAAACCTATGCGGAAGACACCTATCCGACTTCTTTTACAGTAAAATATAACGGTACGGGTGCGGCTGAACAAAAGGTCATTTCTACCACCGGTTATGATGGCAATGTTACCAAGGTGTTCAGACTGGAGAGCCAATATAACTGGGCCTCTGAGCACATTGTCGCCTTGCCTGAGGTATATACCCAAGGCGCACTGGTGATTGATGCTTATGTTAAACCTGTGGCCGGCAGTTGGCCCGGCCGGATAGGTTTATATAAAAACAATCCGGATGGCGGGGGTATCAAAGTTTCGGCAGTTTTGTTTGATGATGACAGTAAGATTACTGCACTTCGAAACGGCAGTGACAGCAGTAAGACAGAATTAGGTTCTTACACACTGGGAAACTGGTATCATGTGACCATGGTACACGATATGGGTAACAAGACCTATGACGTCTATATTGACGGTGTCCAGGCCGGCACGGGTATCCCCATGTATGCCATGGATGATGCAACTCATTTAAATCTGACAGGGGGCAACTTTGACCTCAGCGAGGTATATTTTGACAATGTCTGTATGTATACGGCCAAGACGGATGCCCAGAAGGTTGTAGCTGACAAGGCGGCACTGACAGAGGAACTGATTAAAGCGGCCAACACGGACTTAACCGGTGTCACCACAGATTTGAACCTGGTTACTGCGATACCTGACGGGGAAGATTGTACTATCAGCTGGGCATCTGATAATGAAGCTGTTATAGCCACTGACGGCACGGTAACCAGGCCGGCATATGGCAGCGGTGATGCCACAGTAACCCTGACTGCCACCATCACCAGTGGAACTGAGAGCGATACAGCAGAATTTAGTGCAACTGTGCTGGAGGAAGAACTGACAGTTGTAAGCGTATCAGGGACCATCTCAGCAGATACCACCTGGAGTGCCGGCAATATTTATGTGGTTAATGGAGATATGACAGTATCAAGCGGTGTTACCCTGACAATTGAGCCAGGCGTAATTGTTAAAATTAACGGTGCCAGAAAGATAGATGTTTGGGGCACATTGAATGCCCAGGGGACGATAGGGAACCAAATATATTTTACGGATTACCGGGATGATACCATCGGCGGTGACACTAACGGTGACGGGGACAGCACATCTCCTGCAGCGGGAGCATGGTCAAGGATAACATTTGGCAATAATGGCACCGGAATACTTGATTATTGTGTGTTAAAATACGGCGGTTCAGGTTGGGGCGGTTGGAATTTCTATAACTCCCCCGTCTACAAAACCGGTGCCGGAAATCTCACGATCAGCAACAGTGAAGTGAGTTACAGCCGTCTTCATGGCATTTTTGCCGAGAATGCGACAGGAGTCATCAACCTGACTGGCAATATCATAAAGGATAACGGCTCACAGGGCATTTACAGCATAAACAGCAGTCCCAATATCAGCGGCAATACCCTGAATGACAATGTGCAGTACGGATTGTATTTGGAAGGCACTGCACTTCCAGGTGTGGTTTCGGGAAATGTATTTGGTACAAATGGCAGTGGAAGTATCGGCGCAGCCGGCATTGCCTCCGGCACCAATGTAGCTTCTGATAATACAGGAGTTACCGGAATTTGGGTAACTCAAGGCACAATAAACAGTGACACTACCTGGGCTTCCATATTTCCCTATGTGATTAACACAGACATTTTGGTTGATGCAAACATAACACTGACTATTGAGCCGGGGGTAATTGTTAAAATTAACGGGGCAAAAAAAATAGATATCAACGGCACCTTGGAGGCCCGGGGGACCACAGAGAGCCAGATATATTTTACGGACTGCCGGGATGACACCATCGGTGGTGATACTAACGGTGACGGGGATGCTTCATCTCCTGCAGCAGGCGGGTGGTCAAGGATAACATTTGCTAATAACGCTGCCGGCGTCTTTGATTACTGTGTATTAAAATACGGTGGTGGAACCTGGGGCGGTTGGTCCAGTTATGACTCTCCCGTTTATAAGACCGGTGCCGGGAACCTTACAATCAGCAACAGTGAGTTCAGCCATAACCGTATTTTTGGTGTGAAAATCATTGATGCAGCTGATGTTTTAATCACTGATACGGGGATCAGCAATTCAGGAAGTGATGGCATTTATATCAAAGACAGCCCGGCTGTAATTAGTGGGGGGACTTTTGCAGACAATGGCAATTACGGGATCAAAGTGGATGCTTCCGCAGCTTACAGTGGCACGCTTTCGGCTATTGACAGTGCAGTCTTCAGCAACAATACCAAAGGTGCGATATACCTGCATCCACAGGTATCGGGAACACCGGTTGCCGGTTGTACCATGGCAAACGGGGCCATTGAGCTTGGTGCCGGTACCATAGACAGGGATACGGTACTCAACAGTACCAATACATATTATATTGGAGATAACATAAATATAAATAAAAATTTAACCATATCCCAAGGCTGTGTTGTTAAGCTGAGGTCTGGGGGCAATCTTACAGTCGGAAATGGCGGCAATCTGATTATAAACGGAAGCGAAGATAACAGGGTAACCCTTACTTCCTGGCGGGATAACAGCATTGGGGAAAATATCAGCGATAGTACAGCCCCAGCCAGGGGAAATTGGCGCGGAATTATTATTTCAAGCGGTGGGACTGCGGATATCGTATATGCCGATGTGAAATTCGGCGGGCTTATGGAAACGTATTCTCATAATTGGTATGGAGACAGTATTGTCAAAAACGATGGCGGCGTTTTAACTATTGCAGACTCCACTATTGAGCAAAGCGCCAGAAACGGGATTACCATAGCAGATACCGGAGATGCGGCTACAGACAGTGTTCAGGTAATTGCAGCAGAATTAAGCGGAATCAATATCAGCAATGCAAGCCCGGATATTACCGGATCTACAATCTATGGAAACCAGACAGGCATTTATATTTCGGGAACGTCAAACCCCATAATTGGCGGCAGTAAAGACAACAGCAACATTATAGCCTCCAATACCGGTTTTGGAGTCAATAATGTCTCTTTAACCGTGATAGATGCTGCCTACAACGATTGGGGGGACCCCTCCGGCCCGTACCATGCAGCATTAAACCCGGAAGGACTGGGTAATCAGGTAAGTGATAATGTAAACTTTATCCCTTTTATAGGTATGAGCAGTGATGCCACCTTAAGTGACCTCACTGTGAATGGTACAACTGTAGCAGGTTTTTCTCCGGATACAGAGACATATAATGTAGAACTGCCCCTGGGAACAACTGCTGTTCCAACGGTAGCCGCCACAGTATATGATACCGGAAAAGCTGCCGCAGTGGTGACACCGGCTGAGAGCCTGCCCGGAACAACGACAGTGACGGTAACAGCACAGGACGGTACCACTAAGGTATATACCATTTACTTTACCGTTGCCACAGACACAACACCACCTGAATTAACTGCCGGTGAACTAAATCGTATCAGTGATACAGAAGCTGCTGTCAAATTCACCTCAAATGAAGCAGGACAATATTATTACACAGTGGTTGCGGATGGTGCCGGAGAGCCGGTGACAGACACCGGTGGCTCAGGTGTTGAATGTGATACATCGGAACAGACCATCATCGTTACCGGGATAACTGCCGGGGCGAAGGATATTTATATTCAGGTGAAGGATGCTGCGGGCAACATTAGTACAGCTTTAAAGATAGACATTCCGGAATATATTGCTCCTGTTACTGATGCTGATAATGTAGCATCTGACAAGGCGGCTCTGACGAGAGAGTTGATTAAAGGCACAAACACTGATTTAAATAATGTGACAGCTGACCTGAACCTGGTGACTGCGATAGCTGACGGTGCCGGGTGTATTATCAGCTGGGCTTCTGATAATGAAACTGTTATAACCACAGATGGCACAGTAACCAGACCGGCATATGGCAGCGGCGATGCTGAAGTGACTTTGACAGCCACCATAACCAGCGGGGTTGAAAGCGATACTGCGGAATTTACCGCAACTGTAAAAGAGCTGCCCGGAAGCAGCAGCGGAGGCAGCAGCTATACCCCGCCTGCCATCACAGTCACTACCCAGAAAACAGATGATAGCACAAAGACCGTAACCGAAATTTCTGCTGCGACTTCCTCAGGTGAGACAGCGGCAAGCATCTCCACTACGGTTGTCGATGCCCTGCTTGATGAAGCTGATGCCGAAAACGGAACTTCCAAAGAAGATGTCATCGAGGTTTCTGTCAATACTCCGGCAGATACCACAAAACTTGAAGTGGACATCCCGCAGGCCGGGCTTGATAAGATTGCTGCATCCTCAGATGCAAGCTTTGGGATTACTTCTCCATTTGTTTCCATCACCTTTGACGGCAAGGCCATTGAGACCATATCAGGTGCGGCAGAGGAAGGTAATATCACTGTCTCTGTAGGTATCATCGACAATACTAAACTCTCCGAAAAAGACCGGGCCAAGGTTGCCGACAGGCCTGTTTATGACCTTGGTGTAAAGAACGGAGATGTGCAGATTGACCACTTTGGCGGCGGCCATGCAACAGTACGGATACCATACACATTGAAGCAGGGTGAAAATCCTAATTCTGTAGTGATTTACTATCTTAGTGATAGCGGAAGCCTGAAAACAGTCAGGGGACATTTTGATGCGACAGCTGGAGCAGTGGTATTCAAAACCACCCACTTCTCCAATTTTATCATCGCTCATAATCCGGTTACCTTCAGTGATGTCAAGGCTGATGCCTGGTACAAAGATGCGGTGGACTTTATTGCTGCGCGCGGGATTACGTCAGGCACCGGAGGCAGCAGCTACAATCCGGAGATGCAGCTTACCAGAGGCCAGTTCATAGTACTTTTGATGAATGCCTACCAGATTGAACCGGCAAGCGGTTCAGATGAGAACACTGGCAATACTGATGACACCGGTAACTTTGCCGATGCCGGTAATACCTACTATACCAATTATCTGGCTGCAGCCAAAAACCTGGGGATTGCCAATGGTGTGGGTAACAACATGTTTGCCCCTGACAAAGAAATCACCAGGCAGGAAATGTTCGTCTTACTCTACAATGCGCTGCAGTTAATTGATGAACTCCCGTCAGCCGCCACTGACAAGGAACTTAATACCTTCAATGATGCCGACCTGGTGGCTTCCTGGGCAAATGAAGCCATGTCTGCCCTCGTCAGGAGCGGTATCGTCAGCGGCAGTGACAACATGCTCAGCCCGGCAGAAACCACAACCCGGGCCCAAATGGCCCAGGTGCTGTATAACCTGCTGGCGAAATAAGTGTTAATACAGTTGACAATCATCTATTTTTGATAATATACTTGTCTTAAAAATAGTATTAGAACAAACAGATCACGTAACTGGCGGATAGTGGGGATACCCACAGGGAGCGTGATTGGTGATGATTATCGACCGCCTGGGTAGAATAGAGCCCAGGCGGTATTTTATTTTAGAGGAGGGGTTTGTTTTAATGAAGTCAATTGAACTTAAGTATGGAGTCAACCCAAATCAAAAGCCGGCCCAGATCCGTTCTGCCGGAGATGAGCTTCCCATTAAGGTGCTTAACGGTAATCCCGGGTATATCAATTTCATGGATGCCCTGAACTCCTGGCAGCTGGTAAAGGAACTGCGGACTGCCCTCAACATGCCTGCAGCCGCTTCCTTTAAGCATGTCAGCCCTGCCGGGGCCGCTCTGGGAGTGCCAATGTCTGATGAACAAAAAAAGGCCTGCCATGTCAGTGAAATTGATTTGTCACCTCTTGCGGCAGCATATGCCCGCGCCAGAGGAGCAGACAGGCTGTCTTCCTTTGGTGACTGGGCAGCACTCAGTGATACCTGTGACAAGGCTACGGCGGAAATTCTCAGAAACGAGGTATCTGATGGAGTTATTGCCCCCGGATATACCCCTGAGGCCCTTGAACTGCTCAAACAGAAAAGGGGCGGGAAATATAATGTTATTGAAATTGACCCATCTTATGAACAACCGGAAATCGAAACAAGGTTTATCTATGGTATTGAATTTATGCAGAAAAGAAACAGTGTAATTCCGGGTTTTGCTCATCTTGACAATATTGTCACTGACAATAAAGAACTGCCTGAGACGGCAAAAAGGGATATGATCCTGGCCATGCTGACACTCAAGTATACCCAGTCCAATTCCGTATGCTATGTTTATGACGGACAAGTTATCGGATGCGGTGCGGGCCAGCAGTCAAGGATACACTGTACCCGGCTGGCGGGGGACAAGGCTGACATCTGGTATCTAAAGCAGCATCCCAAAGTACAGGGTTTTAAATTCAAGCCAGGAGTGGGGATTGCCGATCAGGATAATGCCATGGACCTGTTTGTCAGAAGTGATGTCACTGAATATGAGCTTAATATGTTAAAAGATATCCTGGAAACAGTTCCGGAGAGATTTACAGATGATGAAAGACGCGAATGGCTGAAAGGCCTGAAAAATGTTACCCTAGGCTCAGATGCCTTCTTCCCCTTCAGGGATAATATTGACCGTGCTGCCCAGAGCGGGGTTAAGTATATTGTTCAGGCAGGCGGTTCCCTGAGAGATGATATTGTAATTGATGCCTGCAATGAATATGGTATGGTCATGGCTGCAACGGGCCTCAGGCTGTTCCATCACTGATATGTTCCACTAACATTTGAAAATATTAATGAAGCCATTGCGCAGGTAATACCGGTGTAATGGCTTCTTCTGTGTGCGCCCAGCATGGGCGCAGTCTAACGGGTGCAAGTCCCGAGTGCGGG
>JAENYP010000021.1 GCA_016841725.1 Thermincola carboxydiphila
CGGTGGTGTGGGAGGTCGGCTACTCAAATAATGAGTGGCCTCCTACCCGATTTTTCCGTATCGGCTTAGGGTATGGTTCAAAAAGTTTCCCTATTAAACCGTGCCTTTATGGGTGGCCTTTTAAATAACCAAAGTAGCTTCAGCATAAGTCATCCAATCTCTACATTTGCAACAGATATTATAGTAATGGCTGGCAGAAGACCTGGCGGTTTACCCTGGCGATTCCGGTGAAGGTTCCATAAATGAAAAGCTGCAGCCCACTGGGACAGCAGATTACCAGAGAACCTATCCAGCTATTGGAGGTAAGCCGGGTGGCATTCAGAAAAGCTGTACAGTCCGTCATTGGGGTAAATTCGTTTTCCTGAACCGATACATTAAAGAAGGTTGCTCCGACACTGTTCAGGCTGGCGTTAAGGGTGGCCACTATGGCAGGGTTATCTCCAATAAATCTTATATTCCTGGGGTTTGGTCCCCCGCCAAAAAAGCTTATATTTCCGGAAATGCTGCCTGTAGGCACTGAGTTAACACAGGATACCATGGCTTCAACATTTGCTGTTGTACCCCCGCCGCTGATGCTTCCCTGAACCAGGCCGTCGTGCAGTATTGCTGACATATACATTCCTCCCTTCGGTTACATAATATGGAGAGAGGAACATTAAAGTGACAAAGAAATAGCTGAAGTATAAAATTTTTATGTAGCATTCGCGCAGGACCTGGTGAGGGGAAAATCTATGGCCAAAATAGAATGGGGCCGGAAAACTGCTCCGGCCCCGCTCGTATTTCAGATATCCTTTGCTTACCGTCAGAAATGATTCTTTACTTGTTAAGATCGTTGTTGGTATTGAAAGCAGCTTTTCCAGTAGCTTCTTTTTTACCAGGGTTCTTTTGCGCTGCACCAATTTCTGATGCGAACTCGGCATCATTATTGGTGTTAAAAGCAGCTTTACCGGTAGCTTCCTGCTTTTGTTTCTTTGGCAATTAATTCACCTCCAATTTAGATTTCAGTTGTATTTTGCTTTTAATGAACAGAGATTATTCCGGAATAATTATGCTATAAAAGCAAAATGTTTATGAACTGCAATTATGCAGTTGACACGCGAGTAACCTTTAATTTTGTGTATTCATATATTAGTCTAGGGAAAAAAACTTTCCCTGGACTTAATTATTTGATTGACTTAGGGAGGTAATGATGAAGAGAGAGCTGATTCCGTTAAATATGCTGCCCTTGGGCAGCGCCGCCAAGGTCCGGAGTCTTACCAATGATGACAGCAGAACCCGCCGAAGGATGCTTGACTTAGGTTTAATCAAAAATACCCATATTGAGGCTATTCAGAAAAGTCCCTCCGGTGACCCTACCGCATACTGGATAAGGGGGGCAGTTATTGCCCTGCGTTCAGATGAAGCCTCAAAAATACTTGTTGAAGCGGTATCCGGAGAATAATGGCAGACCATTTTGTAGTCGCCCTGGCGGGGAACCCTAATGTCGGTAAAAGCACAATTTTTAACAGCCTTACGGGACTAAATCAGCATACCGGAAACTGGCCCGGCAAAACTGTGACCAATGCCAGGGGAAAATACAGGCACAAAGACAAATCCTTTATCCTTGTTGACATTCCGGGGACATATTCCCTTATGGCCAGTTCAGTTGAAGAAACAGTAGCCAGAGACTTTATCTGTTTTGGCGAGCCTGATGTTACCGTTGTGGTTGCAGATGCAACCTGTCTGGAACGAAACCTCAATCTGGTACTCCAAACCCTTGAGATTACAGGCAATGTGGTTGTATGTGTAAACCTCATTGATGAGGCTGAACGTAAAAAAATAAAAATTGACCTCAAGATACTCCAGGCAAGGCTGGGCGTTCCGGTTGTGGGCGCAAGTGCGCGCAGCGGCAGAGGGCTTAACCAACTAAGGGAGGCGGTGTACCGGGCAGCGCTGCCGGGTGTTGTGAGCAGACCTCTGGCAGTAGACTATGAGGGCACCATTGAAGAGGCTGTCCAGATGGTGGAACCAGAAGTCAGACGGACCGTTCAGAATAAAATAAACAGTCGTTGGGCAGCCTTGAAGTTGATTGAAGGCGACCACTCTATCATCAAGTCTCTTCGGGATATAATGGGCTTTGACCTCATAAATGATGCTACTTTGGCCAACAGGCTTGCAGCAGCGCGGAAATTTCTGCAGGAAAATAACTATGATAGTGATGCCATGCGTGACAGTCTTGTTTTCACAATTGTATCCCTGGCAGAGGAAATCGCTCGGGAAGCGGTTATTTCTGAAAATCAAAAATTCAACAGCAGGGACAGGAAAATTGATAGTATACTGACATCCAGGAGGTATGGTCTTCCGGCCATGATTACCCTCCTGGGATTGGTTTTCTGGCTCACTGTAACCGGCGCTAATTATCCCTCGGAAGTAATAGCAGGATTTTTATTCTGGATTGAGGAGAGGTTGACTGAATTCTTTCAATGGGCGGGTTCGCCGCCGTGGCTTCACGGCCTGCTGGTCGAAGGCATGTACAGAACCCTGGCTTGGGTAGTTTCGGTTATGCTGCCACCGATGGCAATATTTTTTCCGCTGTTTACTATTTTGGAAGACCTGGGCTACCTCCCGAGAGTTGCCTTTAATATGGATAATTTTTTTAAAAAAGCGCATGCTCACGGAAAGCAGGCTTTGACTATGTGCATGGGTTTTGGGTGCAATGCGGCAGGGATAATTGGATGCCGGATTATTGATTCCCCCAGGGAGCGGTTGATTGCCACAATTACCAACAATTTTGTTCCCTGTAACGGAAGGTTTCCGGCACTGATAGCAATATCGACAATATTTGTTGGCGGAACTGTTCCCGGGATACCAAATTCTGTTGTTTCAACATGTGCCCTGATGAGTGTAATAATTCTGGGAGTATTCATGACTCTGTTGATTTCAAGGATTCTCTCAGCAACTATCCTCAAGGGGCTGCCTTCTTCCTTTATTCTGGAACTGCCGCCATACCGCAAACCCCAAATAGGCCGGATACTTGTCCGTTCAGTTCTTGACCGGACACTGTTTGTCCTTGGACGCGCGGCCAGTATCGCCGCACCTGCCGGTATGGCAATCTGGGTCATGGCTAATATTACCATAGGCGGCGCCAGTCTGCTGGATTACGGGGCCGGTTTTCTGCAGCCTTTTGCCTTACTGTTGGGCCTTGACGGGTATATTTTAATGGCCTTTATCCTTGGCTTCCCGGCAAATGAGATTGTGATTCCAATAATCATTATGAGTTATGTGTCCACTGGTTCCCTGGTGGAATTGGACAGCCTGGAGGCTTTAAGGCAGCTACTGATTTCCCACGGCTGGACCTGGCTGACAGCGGTATGTGTGATGCTGTTTTCCTTAATGCATTTCCCCTGTGGCACTACTCTGTGGACTATTAAGAAGGAAACTCAAAGCTGGAAATGGACACTGATTTCATTTCTGGTGCCAACCTTGACAGGGATTACGGTCTGTTTTATAGTGGCCCAGACAGTTAGGATGTTGGGACTGGGATAAGTTCAGGCTGCTTATTGAAGCAGCCTGTAATGCTTGAAAATAGGGCAATTTTTTTTAAAGACTATTGTCACAGATGATAAACAATGGTAATATGTAAGTAAGTAATAACTAACGTAGGGTACGTGAGGAGGGATACCATGCACCGGCAAAGCACAGAGGTACGCCAAAGGCAGATTATAGATGCTTCTCTGGAAATTATTGCAGAAAAAGGTGTGAGCGGCCTGACAACAGGAGAAGTGGCCAAACGGGTCGGGTTTTCAGAGGCAGCCCTGTTTCGCCATTTCCCCAATAAGCTGGAAATATTAAAGGCAACCATGATAAGCGTCCATGAGGCCCTGATTAGTGAGATCAATATCATCGTTGCGGCAAAAAACGGACCCCTGACCAAACTTGAAGACATCCTCAGGCTTCAGCTATCTTTTATTGAAAAAAACAGGGGTATGCCCAGGATACTGTTCTCGGATGAGCTTCATCTGGGTGATACTGAACTCAGGGAAACTATCGTGAAGCGCCACCGGAATTACATGGAAATTATCAAGTCGGTTATGCGGGAGGCGATTTCCGCCGGCATATTCAGGGCAGACCTGGATGTGGATATGGCTGCCAGGGCTTTTTTCGGAATGATTCAGACAGCTGTGTTCAATTGCTCTCTGAATGGTTTTAAAACCGGGCTTGGCGAACAGTATGAGCCAATCGCAAGGTTTTTGCGCGGTTGTTTTATTGCCCGCAGCTATTGTGGCTGAGGCCGCCTAACAAGTAGCCGCGGCTCGCTGACTGCCGGGAAAATTCCTGGTTTTTGGCCAGGACATTTATTTATCCATTAAGTAAGTGACCACTAACTAACTTAAGATGGCGGCGCCGCATGGCTGTTCTCAAGGTGGGAAATATGCAAAAATTGGAGGGGACAATTATGACCAAGAGCCTGAAAAAGTATTTGCTGGTATGTGTGGTATTAGTGATAGCAGTGGGGATGCTGGCAGGATGGAGAATTAAAAAGCTGCAGGATGTTCCGGCGGCACAGGCAGGTTCCGGCTTCCCTGTAGAAACAGTCACGGTGGGGAGAGATGTTGTTTCTGCCGGGTTAACCTATGTGGGTACTGTAGAACCCTTACAGGAGGTGGACCTGTCAGCCAAAATATCGGCCAGAATACTGAGCCTTGCGGGGAAGGAAGGGGATATCCTCAACGCCGGGCAGACTGTGGTGACTCTGGATAGCGGGGATTTGCAGGGGAAGATAAACACCCTGGGGAAAAAGGTGCAGGCAGCCGGAATCAACCGAGATTACTGGGAGAAACAGATTGAATTGTACCGACCGCTCCTTGAGGAAGGGGCAATTTCAGAACATGATTTTCAGAAAACCGTGTTCAGCCGTGATACTGCAGTCAGCGGCTATGAAGAGGCAGAGGCTGCCCTGGAGGAGGCCCGCATAAACCTGAACTATTCCATATTAAAGGCCCCAATGACGGGGACGGTTACCAGGGTTCACAGTTTTCCCGGTGATATGGCTGTTCCCGGCAAACCGGTAATTACCCTGGCTGATGTAAGCAGGCTGAAAATAAGTGTTAAGGTTGTCCAGGACGATGTGGCCAAACTGAAAAAAGGGGGGACGGTGATGCTGTCCGCCGGTGAAGGAGGGCGGGAATTTCCGGCTGAAATAACCGAAATTTTCCCTTCACTGGACCCGAATCTGCGTACCGGGACTGTGGAGATTGGTGTTCCTCAGGAAATAATGCAGGAATACAGCCTGAAGCCAGGGATGAGTGTCAATGTGTTCTTTGTGCTGGGGCAGCGGGAGGATGTGCCGGTCGTCCCGAAACAGACCGTGCAGCAGGATAACCAAAACAACTATTTCGTGTATGTTGTCAAAGAGGGAGTTGCCCGGAAGCAGATTGTGGAAACCGGTCTCAGCAGTGACAGGTTAATTGAAATTAAGGGGGGCCTTAATGAGGGAGACCGGGTGGTTTCCTCGGGCTTGGTTGAAGTGTATGACGGAAGACCCTTGTATCTCAAGGGAGAGGAGGGATAAGGTGAATATAGCCGAATTTTCCATCAAACACAGGTATACAGTATTTGCCCTGGTTATTTTAATTTTGATTTTTGGGGTTTATGCTGCCAAGACACTGAAAGTTGAACTTATGCCTGATACCAACCCTCCTCTGGTTAATGTGGTTACCTCATATCCCGGTGTATCAGCGAGAGATGTTGCCAGGGAAGTTAGTAAGCAGATGGAAGAGGAACTGGCCACAGTTGACGGGGTTAAGAAGATCAAGTCGACATCCCAGGACGGGCTGTCTCTGGTGAAGGTGGAATTCCATTACGGGAGAGATGTTGATACTGCTGCTGTGGATGTGCAAAATGCCATCAGCAGAATTAAAAGGGAACTTCCGGCGGGAATTCAGGATCCCCAGGTAATGAAATTCAGCACCTCAGACAAACCCATCGTAACATTTGCCTTAAACAGTGATAAAGTAAGTCTGGCTGCGGTTCGGGACCTGGCAGACAATGAACTGAAAACGGCATTGCAGACAGTTGACGGGGTTGCCGCTGTTGACGTGTTCGGGGGCAACAGAGGCCAGGTAAATATTCTGGTGGATAAAGCCCTGCTGGACGCTTTCAATATTTCTCTTGACCAGGTGACTGCGGCGGTCCGGGGACAGAACGTATCCCAGCCCGGGGGGAGAATTACGGGGGAAGATAGTGAATCCCTCATCAGGCTGGTTCAGGAATATCAGGACCTGGCTGACATAGAAAACACTGTTGTCAGCAACAGGCAGGGTAACCTAATCTACCTGAAGGACATTGCCTCAATTGATGCCTCGGGTGAGGAGAGCCGCAGTGAGTATCGTTTTAATGGGGAGACTGCCATCGCCATCCAGATTTTAAAAAGGGACGATGCCAATACGGTTGAGGTGGTTGAGAGGCTTAAGGAAAAAATCGCTGCGCTGGAGAAGACTTACCCATACATTGAATTCCAGGTTGCTGATGATGATTCTGTTTTTACCCAGCAGGTTGTGGAAAATATGAGTGGAACCGTAAGAGATGCCATAATTCTGACTACCCTGATCATTCTTATCTCAATTGTCTCTATAAATGAGTCGGTGATTGTATCACTGTCTATGCCTATTTCGTTTCTGACCACACTGGCCTTAATGAAGCTGTCAGGCATGGAGCTTAACCTGATAACCCTGTCAGCCCTAATTCTGTCCGTAGGGATTGTTGTAGATGATTCTATTATCGTCCTGGAAAATATCATGAGACACTGTCATGAGTATGGCAAAGACATAAAAAGGGCCGCCATTGACGGGACTAAAGAGATCTTTCTGGCAGATATCGCCGGGACATCGACCAGCGCAATAGTGCTGATACCCCTTATTTTTGTGGAAGGATTTGTAGGCAAGGTTTTCGGTCCCCTTTCACTTACCCTGGTATATGCACTGAGTGCGTCACTGTTGGTATCCCTGACAGTAATTCCACTTTTGGCCGTACTTATGGGAGGACGCTCGTTTCCGCGGCTGCAAAAACTGACTGCCAGGATAGCTTCACCATATACATTTTTCATGGACAAACTCAAGGAATTTTTTCTCGTCACCCTGTCAGGTGCCCTCAGGCGCAGGTGGCTGGCCGTGGTTATTGCACTGGTGCTGCTGGGTTCCGGCGCTCAACTGTTGAAGGCTATCGGAATGGAAGTTCTGCCTAAAATCGATTCCGGGACATTTAATGTTTCCCTGGAAACCTATGCGGGTACATCACTCAGTAAAACCGGTGATATTGTCAAACAGGTGGAGAATCTGCTGGCTGCCGAAAAAGAGGTCAGGAGTTACAGTACCCAGATAGGATATGAACCGGGCGGGCATTACCTGGGGGATTCCGGGGCCCTGGGAGTAACCAAAGCCAACATCACTGTCAACCTTTCCACTCGGAAGGAAAGGAAGGAAACTATCTGGGAAATAGAAGACCGACTGAGAGGGGAAATTGCCCATATCCCCGGTATTGAAACATTTGTAGTCAAAGAATCCGGGGGGACAGCTATAGCTACCACTGCAGCCCCTATAGATGTGCGCATCTCAGGACAGGATCCGGAAATAACCTACCGGCTGGCCCAGGAGGTGCAGTCCCGTCTGGAGGGTGTGCCGGGAGCGGTTAACCTGTACAAGAGCTGGTCCCTGAACAGCCCTGAGGTCCATATCAGGGTAAATGAAAAGCGGGCTGCCGAGCTGGGACTGTCCCCGGCAGCTATAATCAGGGAGGTATTTGCCAGCCTTGAAGGGGTTCCGGCCTCGGAAATCAAGTCCGCAAACCGCAAAGATACCCAGGTGCTGGTACGGTATCGGTCGGAAGACAGAACCTCACTGGAGCACCTGGAGAGCGTTACCCTGACAACACCTGCGGGAGCACGTATCCCTTTAAGGGACGTTGCCGAAATTGAGATCAAAAAAGGCGCCAATATTGTTACCAGGGAAAACCTGGAACCTACTGTGGATGTACTAGGGTTTACCTATGGACGAACCTTTAGTCATGTTATGGATGACATAGAAGAGGAATTGAAAACTGTCAGCCTGCCTGACGGGTATACCATAGCTGTTACCGGAGAGCAGTCAGACCTGAAAGACTCCATGGGTGACCTGATTTTTTCCCTGCTGCTGGCGTTGATTGCCATTTACCTGCTGCTGCTGGCCCAGTTCCGTTCCTTTATTCACCCGGTCACTGTTATGACCGCTATTCCATTGGTATTGATCGGGGTTTCCCTGGCCCTGCTGTTTACCGGCCAGTCTGTTTCCATGTCAGTAATGCTGGGACTGATACTTTTGGTGGGTACTGTTGTCAACAACTCTATCATGCTGATAGATTTTATTATCAGAGCCCGTGAATCCGGGAAATCCAGGTCAGAGGCAATTATAGAATCAGTGCGCATCAGGTTCCGTCCCATTATGATGACTGCCATGTCCCAATTTGCCGGGATGTTTCCCCTGGCTTCGGGAATGGCCCTGGGTTCAGAGCGGTTTGCTCCCCTGGCGATAGCGGTTATCGGGGGCGCCCTGACAGCCACTCTGCTGACTATGGTAATAGTCCCTGTTGTCTATACCCTTATTGATGATGTTGGAGCATTATTCGGAAGGGAAGGAGCGGGCAGGGCCGCGGAAATGACCGGGAACTGAATATGACTGTTGCACGATCAAATAAGAGGGAGGTAATGATAAGATGCTGGTATTTGCCAGGGTGTTTCATGATCTGTTCACAGTGGTTTGGATTGGAGGTCTTTTAACCATGGGGCTTGTTGTTATGCCTGCTGCTAAAAAGATGTTTGAAGACCCCGAAAAATTTAAAAAGTTCACCGGTATAGTGCATAAGCGAATGAGCTTATTGGGTAACCTCAGTATTGCCGTCCTGCTGGTTACCGGAGTTCTTCTGGCCAGGAACGGCAGTGACTTTGCAGGATTATTCTCGTTTGACAACCTGTATTCCGGTCTGCTGGCTGTAAAACACCTGGTTTTTCTGGCTATGATAATCATAGTCGCGGCCCGTAACCTCATCGTAAAAAAGCAGGCCAGTCCTGTGGTACAGAAAAAAAGAATTCCGGAAAAAATGTTCCTGGCAAATGTGGCGCTGGGGTCTGTCGTGGTTATTTTAAGCAGTATCGTGTCTGCCCTTCGGTAAAAAATGTGCAAGAATGGCTTTGTGATAACTTTCTCTGTTTTTGAAGGTAATCTGCAAGAAAATGTCGAATCTGAATATGATGGTTAACAAAGTCATTACTATGCAGCAAAGGAGGTTCGACATGACAGAGCAGCTTCGGAAAGAAGAGAAAACATGGGGGATGCTGGCACATCTGGGTATTTTCTCAGGGCACTTTATCCCCTTTGGCAACATTATTGCCCCCCTGGTAATCTGGATGGTGAAGAAGGATGAGTCCGACTACGTGGCTTACCATGGCAAGGAATCACTAAATTTCCAGATATCCATTGCAATTTACATGATAGTATCGGTAATCCTGGCACTGCTGCTGGTTGGTTTCATCCTGGTAGCCGTACTCTGGGTATCTAATCTTGTCCTGGTCGTCATTGCCGGTATTAAGGCAAATGAAGGGGAACTATACCGTTACCCGTTCACAATAAGGTTCGTAAAATAAACATGGGAAGTTATCCCGATAGTTTTATAGCATTTCTGAAACAGGGTGCCTCATTGGTGGGTTACCCTGTTTTTTTTTACCGTCTGCCGGAGTCCAAATTCCACTTGACGTAATAACTCTCTCAATATAATTATGCTGTTCCCGGCAGAATTAACGTTACAGGAGCAATTTACTTAAGTTTGAATATACTGTAGTAAAACTATGGAGAGGTGATATTTTAATGGTTATTCCTAATCAAAGACAATACCCGTCGGGAACAGTTTCTTATGTAATCAGGTCCGGCGATACGCTTTACAGCCTGGCAGCCAGGTTTAATACCACGGTTCAGGCCATTATTGCGGCCAACCCTGGCATTGACCCTAATAACCTGATGATAGGTCAGGTAATCTGCATACCACAGCCGGTGGGTCCACCGACCTGCCCCGGTGGAAGACTTTACACCATACAGCCCGGTGATACCCTGTTCCAGATTGCCCGGTTTTTCAACGTAACTGTTGATGCCATTCTGCAGGCCAATCCCGGGTTAGACCCGGATAACCTGGTTGTCGGCCGGATTATCTGTATTCCCGGAGTGGCGCCTCCGACTGAGTGCCCTGCCGGAACAGTACCTTACATCATCCGTGCCGGCGACACCTATTACGCCCTTGCCATAAGATTTAATACAACTGTTGAGGCCCTGATAGCAGCGAACCCCGGTGTTGACCCTAATGCCCTGGTAATCGGCCAACGTATCTGTGTACCTCAGGTTGCGCCTCCGACTGAGTGCCCTGCCGGGACAGTGCCTTACATCATCCGTGCCGGAGACACCTATTTTGCCATTGCCGCAAGATTTAACACTACTGTTGCAGCCCTGATAGCAGCAAACCCCGGTGTTGATCCCAATGCCCTGATGATAGGACAGCGCATTTGTGTACCGGTTACCGTACCTCCCGCTGTGTGCCCTGCGGGTACAGTGCCTTACATCATCCGTGCCGGAGACACCTATTTTGCCATTGCCGCAAGATTTAACACTACTGTGGCGGCCTTAATAGCTGTCAATCCCGGTGTTGATCCGAATAACCTGTTCATCGGACAGCGCATCTGTATACCACAGGCCATACCTCCTGTTGGCTGCCCTCCCGGGACAATGCCTTATATCATCCGCGCCGGAGACACCTATTTTGCTATTGCCGCAAGATTTAACACTACTGTGGCGGCCCTGATAGCAGCAAACCCCGGTGTTGATCCCAATGCCCTGATGATAGGACAGCGCATCTGTATACCGCGTTAATACTTTTTAAAAGTGCGGGTAACGGACGTTTTCCTAAGTTTGCGAATTTAATTATTAATGGGATGGGTGTATTTTACACCCATCCTGTTTTGTTCTCAAATATTGCCCCGGACAAAGAGGATTAGGTCGTAAATTGTCGAAGGATAAGACTGGCTCATCTTATTCCGGGGAGGGACAGGCTGTGGAATTAATGATTATTATTCTGCTAACGATATTGATAATTTTGGTATTCATACTGCTTTATAAGCAGTTTTTCGGGAAAAGGAACTTTGATCCGGAGCTGCTGGTTAAAAACACCTTATTAGATTTTCGCAGCCAAATACAGGAATCAGTTAACAGCACCCGTAAAGAAATGAGTGATGCCAGGGAGGACATCAACCGGCGGACCAGGGAAACCCTAACTCTGATGACAGATATGCGGGCAACTGTGGAAAAAATAATCAGCCAGCAGGAAGAGTCAGCCCGGTTGGGACGTTCCCTAAAGGACATCCTTCAAGCGCCAAAAATAAGGGGCAACTACGGTGAGGCAATCCTGGAGGAAATGCTGGACAAGGTTCTTCCCAGGGGGATGTGGACCCGCCAGTACAGGCTAGGAGACGGCGCCGTTGTGGATATTGTTGTCAATTACAGGGATATGGTAATTCCCATAGATTCCAAGTTTCCACGGGACAACTATGTAAGACATCTGAACTCTGAGGACCCCAGGGAAAAGGAGATATTATGGAAGCAGTTTGAGAAAGATGTTATCCTGAGAATCAGAGAAATAGGCAGGTATGTTGCCCCTGACCGGGGCACATCGGATTTTGCCCTGATGTTTATTCCCTCAGAGGCAGTATATTATGAAACAATTGCCGAAAAAAACTATCTTGGTCATCCTTCGCGGATTATCGAGGAAGCTGAGAAAAATAAAGTTATGCCTGTAAGTCCCAACACATTTTACGCCTTCCTGCAAATTATTATGTCAGGCATCCGCAACCTGGAAGTCCTGGGTCAGGCCAGGAACATTCAGGAAAAGCTGGTTAAGCTGGAAACAAAGTTTGACCACTTTTATAAGCAGTACGAAATTATCGGCCGGGAACTGGAGAAGGCCTCTGAAGCTTACCGCAAGGGCGACCGGCATATAGAGCTGTTCAAAAGGGCGCTGGATAAAACTATAAGAATAGATGACAAGTTATAATAATTATTGTTATTCAAGAAATTTACCCTGTCTTATTAGGAGGGATTTTAAGGAACGTGTAGAATAATAAAACTACCCAAAAGGAGAACGGCAAATTTAGCGGGTAAAAAAACTAAGGAGGTAGAAGGGATTGAATTTTAAAAAGTTCGGTGTATTGACAGTGGCTATCCTGCTTGTTGTCTCACTGATGGCCGGATGTGGGGGCGGTTCCCAGGATACCGGCAAAGCCACAACAGGTGAGACCGAAGGAACAGAGACAGTTAAGATTGGTTTTCTGGGAGCCCTTACCGGGGATGTTGCCATGTATGGGCAGCCTACTCTGGAAGGTATGAAAATGGCTGTTGAGGAAGTCAATGCAGCCGGGGGAATTGATGGTAAGCAGCTGGAGATTGTTGAAGATGACAACCGCGGGGACAAGCAGGAAGGCGCTGCTATCACTCAGAAGCTTATCAGCCGCGACAAAGTGGTTGCCATCGTAGGTGACCCGACCACAGGTATTACCAAGGTAGCCGCACCTATCTGCAACAGGAGCCAGGTGGTTCAGATTTCCGCAGGTTCTACGGGTTCAGGTGTTGTTGAGCTGGGGGAATACATATTCCGTGATACCCTGCTCGATTCAGTAGCTATACCTGCTCTTATCGACTACTTCACCGGTGATCTTGGCTATAAAAAGGTTGCTGTTATCACCTCTCAAAATAACGACTACAGCGTGGGTATGACTGAAGTCTTCAAAACAGCTATCGAAGGCAAAGATATTGAAATTGTTGCTGATGAAAAGGTAAATGACGGCGATAAGGATTTCAGCGGACAAATCACCAATATTAAGGCCAAAAACCCGGATGTAATCTTCTATTCAGGATATTATACTGAAGGCGCCCTGATTATGAAAGAGGCCCGCAAACAGGGACTTGATGTAAATATGTTCGGCGGTGACGGCCTGTATTCACCGACATTAATCGAGCTTGGCGGTGATGCAGTTGAAGGTTCCATGGTATTTTTAGGATTCTCACCTGAGCAGCCTACTCCGGAAACTGCAGCTTTTATCGAGAATTTCAAATTAAAATACAATGATAAAACACCGGGTCTGTTCGAAGCCCAGGGCTATGATGCGGTTAAGATTCTGGCCGAAGCCATGAACAGGGCCGGCAGCACCGATCCCAAGGTATTCCGTGATGAGGTCGCTAAAACCAAAGAATTTAAGGGAGTATCAGGAACAATTACTTTCCAGGAAAATCGGGAGCCTATCAAGAGCCCGGTATACCTGCTTGAAGTGAAAGATGGCAAGTACACTCTGAAGCAAAAGGTACCTGTTACTGTTAACTAATAGAGCTTAAACTGAGTCTGAACTTAAACCGAGTCAGAGCGGCCTCAAAGTAATGATATTTTGAGGCCGCAGTTTTATACTTTTCCGGCAAATCTTACTACCCATTGTAGAGAGGGGTGTAGCATGTTTTTACAACAATTGATTAACGGAATAACTCTCGGAGCCGTTTACGGACTTATTGCCCTGGGCTATACAATGGTTTATGGTATTATTCTTCTGATAAATTTTGCCCATGGGGAGATTTTTATGGCTGGGGCGTTTGTTGGTCTCATGATGGTTACAGTATTTAAAATGAACATATTTCTTGCCCTTATACTTGCGATGGCATTCTGCATGGTCATGGGCGTTATTGTGGAGCGCATAGCCTACAGGCCGCTGCGTAACTCGTCAAGACTGTCGGCCTTGATTTCGGCCATAGGTGTTTCCATTTTTCTTTCCACATTGGCCCTGTTGATTTTTGGCGCCAATGCCCAGGGTTACCCGGCTGAGACATTCCCGGTAGCCCAGATTCATATTGGACCTGCCGAGATTTCCACCCTCCAGCTCCTTATCCTGGGACTTTCTGCTACCCTGATGATAGGTCTTGAGCTGATTGTACACAAGACCAAGATTGGCAAGGCCATGCGGGCCACATCACAGGATTATCAGACAGCCGCCCTGATGGGAATTAACGTAAACAGGGTAATCTCATTCACCTTCGGCCTGGGTTCTTCCCTGGCTGCTGCAGGTGGAGTACTGGTCGGACTTTATTTTAATGCGGTTTCCTGGAACATGGGACTGATGGCGGGCCTCAAGGCCTTTGCTGCAGCTGTTCTCGGAGGAATTGGCTCTATTCCCGGGGCTATGCTGGGAGGCCTTTTCCTGGGCACCTTTGAAATAATGGGAGTCGCTGCAGGGTTGTCTTCGTATAGGGACGCTATTGCCTTTGCCATCCTGGTACTGGTGCTTTTGGTTAAGCCCACAGGCCTGATGGGCCGCAAGATTCAGAAGAAAGTGTAGGTGAAACCATGGCAGAAGTATTACAGAGCATTGCTAATTCAATGGACCCTTATATGCTGCAAATTTTTGTAAACATAGGGATTGCGATAATACTTGCCCTGGGGCTGAACCTGATTACAGGGGTTACCGGTCAGCTGGACCTTGGGCATGCTGCCTATATGAGTGTAGGAGCTTTTACCGCTGCAATCATTACCATCAGGTTTAACCTGCCGTTCAGTGTGAACCTCCTTATCGCAGGAACACTCGCGGCATTGGTCGGCTTAGCTATCGGTTTTCCCATCCTCCGCCTGACAGGAGATTATTTTGCCATTGCCACTCTTGGGTTTGCTGAAATTTTGAAAGTAATTTTTCTGAACCTTGACATTACCAATAAGGCTCTGGGCCTCTCGGTACCCCCGCCAAACACTTCCATACCCATGCCTTTTTATGTGTGGATGGTCACAATTCTGGTGATTGTCGGGGTAACTTTTATCCAGAATTCACGTTTTGGGAGGGCGCTTAAGGCAATCAGGGAAGATGAAATCGCTGCTGAGACCATGGGAATAAATTCAACCAGGTATAAGAATCAGGCATTTGCTATCGGATGTTTTCTTGCCGGTATTGGAGGCGGGTTATATGCTCATTTTATTGCATATATCAACCCATCTGACTTTGCCTTCATGAAATCCATCGATATCCTCAATATGGTTGTCCTGGGTGGATTGGGGAGTATTCCGGGGGCCATTTTGGGGGCAGGTGTACTGACTATTGCCCCGGAGTTCCTGAGGTTTATGTCAGAATACAGGATGCTGGTTTACGGTGCTCTGCTTGTCTTTCTGATGGTTTTCCGTCCCAATGGTCTTCTTGGAGGAGTTGATTTCAGGAAAATGGTTTTCCGGATATTTGGCAAAAGGGAGAAAAAAGTATTGAGGTAAACCGATGGATTTTGCAATAGTAAGGGGCGATTACGGCATGTCACTATTAAGGCTTGACAATGTAACGATCCGTTTTGGCGGACTTGTTGCTGTGGATAAAGTTAATCTGACGGTGGAACAGGGAGAAATTCTTTCACTGATAGGTCCTAACGGCGCCGGGAAGAGTACTATTTTCAATCTGATAACAGGGATTTATTCCCCTACCGAGGGTAAAATGTATTTTGAGGAGAAAAGCATCGGCTCCAAAAAGCCGTATCATTTGGCTGCCGCCGGTATTGCCAGGACATTCCAGACGATCCATCTTTTTAATAACCTGACCGTACTGGAGAATGTTTTGATTGGGGCACATACCCGTGGGAAATGGAATGTAACCGGAGCCCTTCTTAAATTCACTCCGTGGGTTCGCGGCGAAGAGCGGGAACTTACTGAATGGGCTTATGACTGTCTTGAAAGAGTTGGCTTGGCTGATAAAGCTGATGAACTTGCGATGAACCTTTCCTATGGCGCCCAAAGACGTTTGGAAATAGCCCGGGGTCTTGCGGTCCGGCCGAAACTGCTGCTCCTTGACGAGCCGGCTGCGGGCATGAATCCTCAGGAAAAGGCCACCCTGCTGAAAATGGTAAAAGTTATCAGGGACAGTGGTGTTACCATCTTCCTGGTGGAACATGATATGAAATTTGTGATGAACATATCAGAGCGGATTGCTGTTCTGGATTATGGGATCAAAATTGCTGAAGGCCCGCCCGAGTCAGTTCGCAGTAACCCGAAGGTGATCGAGGCATACCTTGGTAAGGGGGCGGTCAATAGTGCTTAAGGTAGAAAATATTTCCGTAAACTATGGCGCTATAAATGCATTAAAGGAGGTCTCCTGTCAGATTGAGGAGGGTGAAATAGTTGCCCTCATTGGAGCAAACGGGGCCGGAAAAACAACCATCCTGAACACCATATCCAGTGTGGTACAGGCAGCATCAGGCAGGATTGTTTTCAAGGGTGCGGATATTACCAGGCTGCCACCCCATAAGGTTGTTAAAATGGGTATTTCTCAGGTGCCTGAAGGCCGCAGGGTTTTTCCTGAAATGAGTGTCCTGGAAAACCTTGAGCTGGGGGCATATACCCGGTCTGACAGAGATGGGGTGAGGGAAGACATGGCCTCGGTTTTCAAAAGGTTTCCCCGGCTTGAGGAACGGAAAAAACAGTATGCCAAGACCCTGAGCGGCGGTGAGCAGCAGATGCTGGCTATGGGCCGCGCCCTGATGGCAAAGCCGCAGCTGATGCTGATGGATGAACCCTCAATGGGCCTGGCGCCGATACTGGTTGAAGAGATTTTTAATATTATCAGAGAGATTAACCGGTCCGGCACCACTATCCTTCTTGTTGAACAGAATGCCCATATGGCGCTTTCCGTTGCCCACCGGGCGTATGTTCTGGAAACAGGGGAAGTTGTCCTCCAGGGTGATGCCGATGAACTGGCTGCCAATCCAGAGATCAGGAAGGCATATTTGGGCGAATAGCGGTAACCGTGCAAACTTGTTAACTAAGAGGTGAACAAATGGAAACCCTGATTTTGATTGCTCTGTTAGTGGGACTGTTTTTTCTATTCCGCCGCGGCGGTGGTGGCGGCTGATGTTAACAAAATAATGGCTTTCGGTGAAAGCACAGTAAGAGCTGGGGCTGACTCATAACTAATGAGTTAGTCCTTTTTTTGCGGGCCAAAATAATGTGCTTCCATCTGCGGAATACTATTTATTACTACTCGCAGAGGAGAGGAAATTAATGAAAGAGCAGTGGCAGGAGTTTAAGCCGGGAGCATGGGTGGAAAGAGTAGATGTCCGGGACTTTATTCAAAAGAACTACAGGCCCTTTAGTGATGGCCCTGAATTTTTAACCGGAACAACTGAAAAAACGCGGGTATTGTGGGAGACTGTACTCGGCCTGTTGGCTGAAGAGAGAAAAAAGGGCGGCGTCCTGGATATCGATACAGGTATTATTTCCACGATTACTTCCCATGAGCCGGGTTATATAAATAAAGAAAACGAGGTCATCGTTGGGCTGCAAACAGACAGACCCCTGAAACGGGCCCTGATGCCCAGCGGCGGAATACGCATGGTAGTCGGCGCCGCCAAAGCTTATGGTTATGATCTGGATAAACAGATTGAGGATTTCTATACTAAACATCGCAAAACCCATAACCAGGCTGTCTTTGATGCCTATACCGAAGAAATGCGGAGGGTCAGGAAGGCCGGTATTATCACGGGGCTTCCCGATGCTTACGGCAGGGGACGGATTATCGGGGACTATCGCAGAGTAGCCCTGTATGGAGCGAATTTCCTTATTGCTGACAAAGAGGCTTCTTTGAGGCACATTGAATATGAAATTATGGAAGATGACCTTATCAGGGCAAGGGAGGAAGTCAGTGAACAAATAAGAGCCCTTAAGGAAATGAAAGAAATGGCCTCGGGCTACGGATTCGACATTTCCGAACCTGCCGGCTGCGCCGCGGAAGCTGTCCAGTGGCTTTATTTTGGTTACCTGGCAGCTATCAAAGAACAGAATGGGGCAGCCATGAGCTTTGGCCGTGTGGCCACTTTTCTTGATATTTACCTGGAAAGGGACTTGGAAAAGAGGCTGCTTACAGAGGAAAAAGCCCAGGAGCTGATTGATCAGCTGGTAGTGAAACTGAGGATAGTGAGGTTCCTGAGAACTCCGGAATATAACGAACTTTTTAGCGGTGACCCTACCTGGGTAACTGAGTCTATAGGGGGAATGGGCCTTGATGGGCGTACCCTGGTAACCAGAACGTCATACAGATTACTCCATACATTGCAAAACCTCGGGCCGGCCCCGGAACCCAACATGACGGTACTGTGGTCCGAGGGGCTGCCGGAACAGTTTAAAAGGTTTTGTGTGCACCTGTCAATTAAAACCAGCTCCATTCAGTATGAAAATGATGATCTGATGCGGCCGCGGTGGGGAGATGACTACTCTATTGCCTGCTGTGTTTCGGCAATGAAAACAGGTAAACAGATGCAGTTTTTTGGGGCCAGGGCCAACCTGGTTAAAGCCCTTCTCTATGCAGTTAACGGCGGCTGGGATGAAAGGCTTGGAATCCAGGTAGGTCCCAGGTTCGCCCCGATAACTTCCGAGTACCTGGATTTCGACGAGGTTATGGAGCGGTTTGACAGCATTCTGGAATGGCTGGCACGGTTGTATATCAATACCCTGAATATCATTCACTACATGCATGACCGCTATTTTTATGAGAGGCTCCAGTTAGCCCTTCATGACCTTGATATTGAGAGGACTATGGCCTGTGGTATTGCCGGTCTTTCAGTTGTGGCCGATTCTCTCAGCGCCATCAGGTATGCCAGGGTAAAGACCATCAGGAACAGTCAGGGCTATGTGACTGATTACAAGATCCAGGGGGATTTTCCCCAGATGGGCAATAATGATGAGAGGGTAGACCGGCTGGCTGTTGACCTTGTAATCAGGTTTATGCACAAGCTAAAAAAGCAGAAAACTTACCGGGGAGCAGAACCAACCCTGTCTATTCTTACCATAACTTCCAATGTGGTCTATGGAAAAAAAACCGGAAGTTCCCCGGATGGCCGAAAGGAGGGTGAGCCTTTTGCCCCCGGCGCCAATCCCATGCACGGGCGGGACCGGAAAGGGGCAATTGCGGCCATGAGCTCGGTTGCCAGACTGCCTTATGACTACTCACGGGACGGAATTTCATATACCTTTTCAATTGTGCCCAAAGCGCTGGGTAAGGTCAGGGAAGACATGGTGCGGAATCTGACAGGGCTCTTGGACGGCTTTTTTGCCATGGATGGGCACCACATGAATGTAAACGTATTCAACAAGGAAACCCTGGAAGAGGCCATGGCACATCCGGAAAAATATCCGCAGCTTACCATAAGGGTATCCGGTTATGCTGTCAATTTCATCAGCCTCAACAGGGAACAGCAGCTGGATGTCATCAACAGGACGATTCACGGCTTGATATGAATATACAGGACGATTCAAGGGGCTGATACAAATTTAGGTGGGTGAGAAATTTGGGTGTAAAAGGATTTATCCATTCGGTGGAGACATTCGGTACTGTTGACGGCCCCGGGACAAGATACGTTTTTTTTATGCAGGGCTGCCCTTTAAGATGCAAGTACTGTCATAACCGGGATTCCTGGGAAATGACCGGCGGAAAGGCAGTGAATTCTGATACTGTGCTGGAGGAGATAAGGCAATACCGCCATTTTTATAAGCCTTCCGGGGGTGGTGTCACCGCATCCGGGGGAGAACCCACTTTGCAGCCGGATTTTGTGGAGGCCGTATTTTCGGGAACCAGAGAAATGGGCTTAAATACTGCCCTTGATACCTCAGGCTATGTTAACGGTGAGGAGATAAAGGGTCTGCTGGGTGTCACCGACCTGGTAATTCTGGATATTAAAGAACTTGATGAAGCTGCTCATTTGGAGCTTACCGGGGCATCCGGCAAAAAAACCAGAAGGTTTGCTGAAGTGGTGGGTAATCTGGGAATACCAATCTGGGTTAGACATGTCCTGATTCCCGGAATAACTTTGGAACCGCAAAAAATCCGCAGACTTGGAGAATACCTGAAAACTGTCAGGGGACTGAAACGAGTAGAGCTGCTGGGCTTCCATAAGCTTGGCAGCCACAAATGGGGATTGCAGGGATGCCCGGACCCGTTGGAGAATATTGCTGCAGCTTCGGCCAAAGAGACCGAGTCAGCTAAACAAACGCTTCGCGATATGGGAATTGTTAATGTGGTTTAACGGGGAAATTCGGCAAAGCCGGAGGAAATTTGTCCCATACATTCAAATGAAAAAATTGGGGTAAACTTGTCATAGCGGCGGTCAGCCGTCAGATTTAACAGATTTGCACAAGAGGAGGAATAAGAATGTACAAGAACAACAGTACTTATGGTCACGCTGGGTCAGGAAGCCAGGGTTTTGGCGCTTTTCAGTCCCATTTGGAGAGCACAGGTATCGGCGGCGCTCAGCCCCAGATGGGAACACAGCAAGGCAATTATGTGAATCCTCACTACCTGGGCAGAGAGGAACAGATTGTACAGCAAACCAACCCACAGTCATGGTATCATCCGGGAAACCAGATTGGGCAGAGCATTGCGCAATCACAGGGCCAGCAGTCCGGATGGCAAACCGGTTATACAGCCGGCAATCAGATGGGTTTTGCAGCTCAGCAGAGCGGGATGCAGTCAGGTTTTCAGCCAGGAATGCAGACCGGTCAGCAGGCAGCGAGGTTCGGGGCCACCGAATTAATGATGGTCCATGAGGCGCTTACAGACACTATTAACGGAATCAATCAGTTCGAATTGTTTAGGCAGCATGTCAAAGACCAACAGCTTATGCAGATTTTGGACAGCCAGATTAATCATAAGTTCAATTGTTACAACAGGATGGTAAATCAACTGCATAACCAGGGCGCCGGTTCAATTGTACCATACAGGACTGCCAAGAGTACCGGTGTGAAATACGGACTCAGGCAGCCGGGAGCAGTACAGCCCAATACCGGTATTAATGAAATGGATGATCGGGATGTAGCTTCAGCGATGTTGGGATGTAATAAGGCAGCCGCCTGCCTTAAGTTTAGAGGCGCTCTTGAGTGTGCTGACCCCAGCCTGCGCAGCATGATGTTGGATTGCGCTGTCTCGGCGGCTAACCTTGCTCATGAAGTTTTCCTTTATATGAACCAAAAAGGGATGTATCAGGTGCCCACCCTGGCACAGCAGACCACCCAGACTATGATGGGTGTCTATCAGAATGTGAACCAGCCTTCATTTGGATAAAGATTAAAAGGAGTTAGCAGAACCCTCTGCCTGGCTGTAAGAGCCGATGGCGGGGGGTTTTTTGCTGGGGGAAGTAAAATTAAGCTGCTTGTAAGGTTAGTTGAAACAGTGTATAATGAGAGTAAAGAGTAAAGAGTAAAGAGTAAAACGCAAGGCTGTTTAAAGATACAAGGGGAGGCGCCAATGAAAAGGAAATTAAAAAGAATAAATATCAGCCCAAAACGCCAAATCACTATACCCAAAGAGATTTATGATCAAATGGAAATAAGCAATAACCGGGTGCAAGTTTACCTGGATGGTAATCGGATGGTTATTGAACCTGTATCAGAACAGGAAGACATTTTTGATTTTACCGGTAAAATAAAAGATAAACTTGAAAAGGAAGGGTACTCAGGACATGATTTGGCAATAAAACTTACTGAGCGCAAACGATTCGTCGAAAATGCGTTTGCGCAGATAATTAACGAGGCTGAAGAGGAATATAAGATGGGTAAAACAATAAGTCATGAAGAGGTGTTTGCTGAATTAGACGGTGACGATTGATGTACCGGTTATTATTTTCAAGCAAAGCAGCAAGACAGATACGCAAGTTGGACAAGCATCTTAAGAAAGAAATGAAAAAACATTTGGAGGCAATTGCAATTGACCCATTTTTGGCCGGAAGATAAAAGGCAAACTAAGCCATGTGTTTGGTTATGGTTTTAATTGGCAGGGCACGGGTTACAGGGTGGCATATACAATTTATCAGGGTGACCTGGTTGTCTTAGTAATAGCAATTGGAAGTCACGAAGGATTTTGGGAAGAGGTATCGCGATTCTTTTGAGGTAATCATTGTTTATTTGGGGGAGTCGGTGGTTTCAGGAAGTATCGACCCTGACCGGTATAGTGTGGCTGCTTCAGGTTTTCTTTTGAAGATAGACAGCAAGATAACAGGGAGAAAAGAGGGCATGACAAGACCCCGGGAAGGCGGTGGAACCGAGTTTTGCAGCGCCGGCCAAAGCCCGTAGAAGCAGGTGCTGTCTGATGAAAACATCATCAAACTGGGCTATTAGTGCACCTTTTAAAGAGGCCGGGTATCCAATATCTGAAGGACTCCCATTTATCGGGTCATTCTATGGCAGGGGTTACCTCAATATGGCCTCATTTCGGTGGCTGTTGTATATTCCGCCGGCAGAACCTCAGGAACCGCCAGGCTGGTATACCACCCCAATGAGGCAGAAAGGATTCAGCCCGGGGATGTTTTTGTGGCCCGTGAATATGGAGTTCCCGCAGTGGTCAATATTCCAAGGGCTATGCAAATAATTCAGGATCGCCGGGAAATTGTTGTTGATGGTGATGAGGGAAAAGCCTATTTGCAGTAATTCAGGGTAAATATGGCAGGATAATCAGCATAAAATGTCGAATTAACATCTGAATAAGCGATTATAGCGAGGGAAGCTCAATGAACAGAAGCAGGTTGAAGATAATTGCGGCATTAGTGGCGTTGGCTGTTTTAGCAGGCGGCATCTGGCTTCTGCTGAATAATGCCGGAGAGGTAGAACGGGACAATAAAAAGGAATTTACTGAACTAAGGGTGGTTCAGTTTTACCTGCACCTGCCCGAAGATGACATCATCATAGGGCGTGCCGAAGAGGAAAGCTTTGCAGCGCTGCTGGATTTAATACGACAGACCGTACTTAATATTGGAACCCCTAAATCCGGTGTGGAGAGTTTCTCTCAAATGGAAATTGATGATATAACAGAGCAAGATGTTTCTGTCAGTGCATGGCTTATGGAATCCCAAAAAATCAGTACTTCAATGAAAGATGACAGTCCTGACCGGGATATTTATGGCAATGCCGTAATCACGACAGACAGAGTCTTAGTGGCTTTAGGCGGCAAATATATGGGTACTGTTTTCATTCGGGATCCGCAGGCAGGTCTATGGCAGAGTTGGGAAGCAGACAGGGACAGTATCCGAAAATTTGCGGAAACCCTCCGCAGCGGGGGCCTGTAATATTAAAAACGAATACGGGGCACATAAAGGAAACATACCGGGTGGCATCAGAATTTAGCTGCCTGGTTTTCTTTTTGCGAAAAAAGAATTTTTTGACACATTCAGAAGGAAATAGAAGGCTTTATGTCGAAAAAATAATAGGATAATAATGTTAAAAAATGCAGATATTACCTTTGGTAGTATTACAAAAATTAGTAGGAGTACTATATTTGTGGAGTAAAGATGGGGTGGTTGCGATGGCGGAAGGGGAGAAAGACATCGAATTCAAAAAAGCCGCAATAATATTTGTTACTGCCGCTCTCATAATATTTGCCGCCGGAATCGGTATTGGAGAGGCCTTTATCTGGGACCGCTACGATACTTCGGATCCTGCAGCCAGGGATATTAAATATCTTGAGCAGGTCCTCAAGCAAGATCCAGAGAGTGAGCAACTGCTGGTGGAACTGGGCTGGCTCTATTACCGGACAGGCGACTACCAGAAAGCCAATCAGGCGCTGACCAGGGCTGTTTCTGTTAATAAACTGAACCCTGCGGCACATTTTAACCTGGGTCTGGTATACCGTGAAACAGGGCTCTTGGAGAAGGCAGTACAAGAGTTTCAGAGAACACTGGAACTTGATCCTGATTCCAGGTACGCCTATTACGAACTGGGAATGATTTATTTCAGCCAGGAGAAATGGGACCAGGCAGCCGCTCAGTTTAGATATGCAGCTGAGAAAGACCCGGCCGGCGCCGACAACTATTACCGGCTGGGACAGGCATATGAGAGGATGGGCAAAAATGAGGAAGCCAGGGCTGCCTATCTGAGGGTTCTCGAAATGATACCGGACCATCCGGAAGCCGCAAAGGCTAATCAGCGTCTAAAGAAGTAAAGCGGAGGATAGTATGATATGCTGCTTAAGATGAAAAAGTGGTTCCGGAAGTACTGCCTGTGGCTTGCTTTGCTTGGATTACCGGCTTTGGTGGGCATAGGATTTCTGCTTAATTCGGTGGAGGAGCCGGAACTCATAAAATATACCCAAATAAAACCGTATAATGTAATCACAGGTCCTCCGGGGCAGCGGCTGAAACGCCCTACCGCTTTGGCGGTAGGGCTGCGCGGGGAAGTATATATTGTGGATTCGGGCAATCACAGAATTACGGTAATTGAAGAAGATGGCCGGTATACCCTTAATTTTGGAGGGCCGGGGAGCGGCATTGCCGAACTGCGGGAGCCGGTAAGTATTGATATTGCGCCCAATGGCAATGTATATGTTGCTGACAGGAGCAGAAAAGAAGTTATCGTGTACAATTCCGGTGGAGGGTATCTTTTCACCATTTCCGGTGATGAAGGAAATGGCTTTTTGCCCCTGAGTGTAAACATTGACAGTAAATCCAATGCCTATGTGTTTGATGCCGGTTCTCGAAAATTCGAAATTTATAATTCTGGGGGCAAAAAGACCGGTGATTATACGGCTAAACAGCTGAAAAGCTTTGCCGGAATTTCGGCAGCAGATATTGATTTCGAAAATAAATCGATTTATGGTGTGGCTTCAGAAATCCCGGGTTTCCTGAGGTTTAGCGGAAATTCCGCCAAAACCCTCAGGCATGGGGTTCTGGTTAATCCACGGGGAATTGCTTACAACAGGTCACGGAAAATTGTATATATAAGTGACAGTTCAAACGATAGATTGTATTCGTTTACCGGTAATGGTGATTACCTGGGCGAATTCGGCGGGTCAGGTGACGGGTTTGGCGAATTCAGTTATCCTGCCGGTCTGGCTTATGATGAACGCGGGAAACTGTATGTTGCCGACAGGGATAATAACAGAGTAGTTATTTACTCTTATTAGTGGAATTGGAGGTGGGAACATGAAAATACTTTTAAAATTACTTGCAGCTGCGGTAATTTTGGGGCTGTTTTCAGTTCCCGTTTATGCCGGGGTGAAGATTGACGGTGTAATCATAGACCCCGGAGAAGGGGCAACCAGCGCTGCTACCGTATACTACCAGGGCAGCCCTCCCTTCAGTGTTTACCGCAGTCTTGACGGAACGCAGTGGACTACTTGTGCTGCAGGCAGTTCTGAAAATTATTATACAGATAACGATCTGGATAATTATTATAACTATTATTTTAAGATTTCCGACAGTACCGGGAGTTATGCTATTACTGCTGCTTATCCGCCAAATAATAATGTGCATGGTTCATTTAGGCTAAATTCCAGTCTGTGTGCGGCCTGTCATGTTACTCACAGTGCAAGTGGGGGCTATCTCCTGGTTCAGCCAACCGGTGTTGCCTTGTGCACTACCTGTCACGACGGTACCCAGAGCAAGTACGATGTGAGGAACGGCAAGGTAAGGCTGGAGGATACATATGCTGATACCTCAGGCGGTCCCTTCGGGCCTTTGGCATCTTCCGGTCAGCCGGTTGAGATAGTCGTTTATGAGGCTTACAGCTCCTTGAGTACGGAACCCGTATCGATACTGCCGACTTCTATCCATAACCTGGGGACATTTATCTCCGGCGCTCCCGGAGGTATCAGCGACCGCGGCAGGGGTCTGGGATGTATTGACTGTCATGACCCGCACGGCAATACCAGCAATTTCAGAAACCTGAAGACAGTTATCGAAGTTACATATGATGTTTCTGTCAACATTGATTTCCAGGCCTATGCCAGGACCGACCCGGACCTGACCGGCGGCTACGGTGAGGATATTTACTATAATTCAGGCAGCATTTATTTCTGTTCAGCCTGTCACAGTGACTATGCCCAGGCAGCAGGCAGTGGCGCTATTGGGGCTACAACTACCCAGATTCCGGGGCTGGCCATTTCGGCACAGTCGACGAACAAGTTCATGCATGCCGTGAATACACCCCTTATTTTCCGTGGCGAATACTATTCTTCGTCCCTGCCCCTGGAAACAGGAACAGGTGTGAATGTAGTTGTCTGTCTTACCTGCCATCAGGCTCACGGTACCTTCAAGACAGGGGAAAATAAGATAACCGGTTCAACGGCCTTGCTCCGCATGGATCGTCAGGGTGTTTGTGAAGAGTGCCACAAGAAATAACGGGGGTGTCATGATGCAATTATCACAGCTGGCTGCCAGGTTGATACCGAAAAGAGTAAAACAAAAAGACCTCATTATTGCTATCCTTGTCCTGATAATTATTGCCCTGCTGTTTTTTGGCTGGCACTATCTGAAGACAAAACGCAATCCCATTGACCAGGGTGTTTCTCTTCCGGGAGCGAGATATGAGTACATCTTTTCCATTTATGATTCACAGCGTTTAAAAAGGCCTCTTGCAGTAGCTGTCAGTTCGTGGGGTGAAATAGTGGCTGCAGACAGTGTGAATCACAGGATTGCTGTCTTTGACAGGAATGGAAATTTTGTCAAAGCCCTGGGCAGTCCCGGTTCCGGTGCCGGACAGTTCAACTACCCCACCGGTTTGGCCGTCAGCGGCAGGAAAATTTATGTTGCCGACTTTTATAACCAAAGGGTACAGGTAATTGATTTTGAAGGGAAACAGCTGGGAGTTATCCCGTCACCCCGGGAAAGACAGCAAACGGGTGCGGTGGTGATGCCGGTTGCGGTTGCTGTAGACAGCCGGGGTAATATCTATGTTTCTGATGTGAGCCGACAGAGGATTCTGGTTTTTGATGACAGTGGAAAGTTCGTCAGGGAATTTGGCAAGGCAGGAACAGGCCATGGTGAGTTGTCCTATGTAAACGGTATATCTGTTGATGATGATGCAGACGGGAAAATATACCTGTCCAATTCCAATAATGGCAGGATTGATGTTTATTCAATGGAGGGTAAATTTATCAAGACCCTGGTGGGCGCCAATATTCTGACCAATCCCAAGGGCATAGCTTTTGACGGTGAAAACAACCGTATCTATACAGCAGACACGTTTGCCCACAGGGTTTACGGTATCCTTGAAGATGGCAAGGTCTTTGAAGAGATTGGAAACAGAGGCATGACCGGCGGGAGTTTTAATTTTCCCACCGGTGTAACTATCGACAGTGACGGCAGGCTGTATGTGGCTGACCGTGAAAATAACCGTATTGAAGTTTACGGCAGGGACTAGAAATGAAATTCGCCGGAAGGGGGGGAAGGCATGAAGCACAGGATGCGCAAATATTATCTTGCAATTGCCCTGATAGCAGCAGTAGCTGTAACGGGTATAGTGTGTCATACTCCCCCGGCAGAGTCTCAGCTGGGAACCTATTTCTATGATCAGTTCAACCTGGGTGGTTATGACTGGACCCCGGTAAGTGGGAGTTGGACTGTCGCCAACGGTGAATATGCAGAAATTATTGACCCGTCTTCTGATGAGGCGTGGTCGGTTGCCGGTTCTTCCAGTTGGTTTGATTATGCTGTTGAGACCAAAGTATATTCAACTGATTCTGATGGCACCATTTCCCTTGCGGGACGCTGGGCTAATGAGAACAACTACTATGCTCTGGAGTACAGTGATACAGGTACTCCGGACTCTGCAAAACTCATGCTCTATAAAAGAGTTAACGGCCTCAGGGTTGACCTGGCGGAATGGAAACGGGTCAATGGCGTTGTTTACAACTATAACATACCGTTTATCGGGGAGAATGCTGCCGAAGTCAGTCAGAACCCTTATCCGGTTGGCATGAAGCTCAAGTTTTTGGGGGCTAATATTGATGTCTATGTTAATGATGTCCGCATCGGATATACTTCAGATTCGTCCCTTTACTATGGCAAAATAGCCCTTGGCGAATACAACAGGAAGGCCTATTTTGATGAAATCTATGTCTGGGATGTAACCCCACCAAGGCTGATTACAAATGCGGTCCAGGAAGTTGTCGGGAATGCGGCGGCAGTTTCCTTTTCCACTGATGAATACAGTTCATACGCGGTCAACTACAAGGTATATACTTCCCCAACATGGGACTTCAGCAAGGTAAGCACAGTCAGGGCCTTAAGCCACAGTGTCGATCTGACAGGGCTGACCACAGACACTACTTATTTTTATATGATAACTGTTAAAGATGCTGCAGGTAACGAAAAATCAAGTGAGATTGGCGAATTTACCACACCTGTGGACCTCGATTCTACGCCTCCGGTTATTTCAGATGTTGTTTACAGTGATGTGACGGCCAATTCGGCGGTGATATCATGGACCACTGATGATTCAGCCAATTCCACTGTGGAATACGGTATCAGCCCAGGTTCCTATAAATGGGCAATTTCCTATGACGACAAGGTAACCGGTCATAGTATCAGCCTGAAAAAACTATCCGGTCAGACCACGTACTATGTCCGGGTTAAGTCCAGGGACCTGTCCAACAACATGGCTGTTTCCGGTGAGCACAGTTTCAAGACCCTTAAAGATCTCAAACCAAGGATAACCAAGGTGACAACAGGTTCCAGTCCCAGTGTCAATGTTGCTGTGTATTGGGAACAGGTTCCGGCTGCCGTAAGGTATCACGTTTATGTATCAACAAGTAACCAGTGGGGGGCAGTACCGGACTATACGGTGGCAGAGACAGGCGCCGGCAGATATTCGTATATGAAGCCCGGGCTGACTTCTTATCTCAATTATTTTATCAAGGTAGTTGCCGAAGACGGTACTGATACTGCTTATACCGTTGCCAAGGCTTTTCCGCCTGATGCCAACCCTCACGGCTACTATTGGGACAACCCTGACCTGTGCCAGAACTGCCATGTTACCCACAGCGCTCTGGGGCCCAGGCTGATAACTGAAGTAAATACCGATAGGCTGTGCATTACGTGCCATGACGGGACCCAGAGTAAATATGATGTCTTGCGGGGGAAATACAGGGGACCGGAAAGCCTTGATGTGTCTGAAGATCCCGGCAGGTCCACCTGGTATGCATCCATTGGCGGGCCCTATGGCTCTTTTGAAACCCAGACAGTTATAGAAGAGGCTTATGTACCGACCTCAAGACATGACCTAAACATATACCATTATGCGGCAACAGGAAACAATATCGAGGTTTTTGATACTGCAGAGTCGCGCCTGTCATGCGCCTCGTGCCATGACCCCCATGGTTCGGAGAATTACCGCAGCCTGCGTGAAAATATGCGGGTCAGCAATGACCCCACGGAACCGCTGATTAAAACAGAGGCCTATGCGGTAACTTATGCCGCCTATGAAAAAACCACTTATGTCAGTGGAGCTGTCGAGTTTTGCGGGGCATGCCACAGTGACTTTAACCAGGGAGCCGGTTCCAGCAGAACCGCCCTTACAATAACACAGCAGCCCGGGATGAAATTATCGACTTCTTCAATGCATATGTTCATGCACCCGGTTAATATTGAAGCAAAGTACGTGACCAATGCCGGCGTAGCTATCCCAGCCTCTGTGTATTTACCTTACGAGAACGGGAAAATCATCTGCCAGACCTGTCACTTTTCCCATGGCACCACCATGGAAGGGACACACATCCGCCGTGACGGCTTCCCTTCGACGGTTCTGAAAAGGTTTAATGAAGACGACGGTTGTGAGGACTGCCATGACAAAACCAGGTATCCTGACGAGTAGCAGGATGAGCACACGAGACGATGTTAAGATGAGTAACAAGATGATGTAAGATGAGTAACAAGATGATGTAAGATGAGTAGTGGGATGATGAAGATGATGCTGAAGCTGAAAGAAGCAATAATATATCACAAAAAGCTGCCGGGTCTGATAGTAATATTGGCCGGGCTGTTACTCATGCCTGCAATTGCTCTCAGCTGGCCTACCAACCATCTTGACAGCTCCCAAACAGGGAACAAGCCTTACTGTATTTCCTGCCACGGTTATAAGACAGGATACCTTACCATAGAAAAAATCAATGGGATTACTCCACGGACCTCAAGTGTTACTGTCAACCGTGACAGCAGCTTTACCGTAGATTTTAAGACCGTTGGTCTGGGGTATGGGCGTTTTACGGTTGCCGGCGCTGTCCAGGTGCCGGATACATCCAAATGGCTGGTGGATAAAAAGGACCTGTCATCTGATATTCCTTGGTTTGTTGCCACACAGGACACCTCTTGGAATGCGCCCATCAACAGCCCTTACGTATGGGCAACGGCTTTTCCCGATACCGGCAACCCCAATGCCCAAAAGGGTGTTACCCTTGATGACGGGACGGTCGCCGGGGCTTTTACCGACAGGAACCAGACCGCACATGATGAGCAGTTCACTGCCAAGGTAACGGTAGACGGTTCTGTCCCCTATGGGAGCTATAATATCAAGCTGTGGGGTATCGGTACGTCCAGCAACGGGATGTGGGGTTATAATGAAAAGACGGTGACGGTAAATGTCTATGATGACAACACCAGCCCTGTCCTGCCAGGTTCGGAAAACCTCTCAGCATCAGGCATTACCGGTTCTGCTATAACCATAAGCTGGAATGCCGCCACTGACAGCCAGGCCGGTGACAGCGGTATGAACGGGTACGAGATCTATCGCTCTGAGGATTCGGGAGCCGCTTTCAGGTATGTGGGGTATTCCTATACAAACAGCTACAGTGATACCGAACTGAATGCGGCGACAAATTATGAGTATAAGATTAATGCGGTTGATAATGCCGGAAACAGTACTTTTTACACGACGACGGCGGCAGCTGAAACCCTGAGCTCCAGGACAGATGCCGAGGCGCCGGCTACACCCACAGGACTTAATGCGTTCCTGATTGCCAACCCTGCAGACCCCAATGGAAAAATCGTTAAACTCACCTGGAATGCCAATACCGAGGGGGATGTCCAGGGCTATAAGGTTTACCGGGCAACTGCAGCGGCAGGACCTTATGCTGCTATGAGTGAAGCCCTGACAACCGAGGTGGAAAAGCATACTATAGATGCAGCAAATGATATTGAGGCATGGTCTTTTTATTACACTGACACTGAAATCCGTTACGGGACCACCTATTTCTACAAGGTCAGCGCAGTGGATATTGCCGGTAAGGAATCTACCCTGACCACATATACCTCGGCAACGCCGGCAGTGGACCTCGGCGATCCGGACAACCCCAATGGTCCCCATGGCAATTATAAAAACAAAGAGGGCATGTGCCAGAACTGCCACTCCATGCATTCCGCCAGAGGTCAGGAACTGATTTACTACAGTACTATTACTGATTCCTGCTACACTTGTCATGACGGGTCCCAGAGCAAATATAACACCAAGGCTTCCTTTGACCCGGTATATAACCCGTCTCACCACAAAATTCCTGAGGGGCGCTATTCCTGTGATGCCTGTCATAACCCGCATTACAGCCCTGAATACGAACCTGAGGTGGATAATACGGTTTATGCGCCGCGTTTGCTGGCAACGATATCAAAGGAAGATGGCGAAATAAAAAGAGGCGGTAATGAATTCTGCTGGGCTTGTCATGGGGTTAATTCAGACCTGCCCAACCCCTTTGGGAGGGATCATCAAACCGCATTTATGGAGTCGAAACATAATTCAGAGCTTCCCAGTTCCCAGATAACGCACATTACCTGCAGGAACTGCCATGTTCCGCACGGGTCCAAGGATTATCCCCTGATGATTTCCTCCAATTCGGCCAATTTATGTATTTCCTGTCACGAGGATAATGGATTTACCCAGACCCAGCCAAGGCTGGATAATCCTGATTATCCTGATGTACCGGATACTGTAATCAGCGGGGTATACCTGAACAACCAGTCAAATGATTATCTGGGTACAGTCCATGAAAAAAACTTTTATGGGCGCAATACCTGTACCATGTGCCATGAACCTCACGGTAATCTGAACAACAGGTATATGCTGCGTGAGCGGTATAATGATTTCTTCAGTATTACGGAAACGGTTTATGGTATTGACTATGGGCCGGTAGATTGGATCACTGACTGGTCCCAGGAAGATGATACCATATGCTTCCGCTGCCATGACAGCCGGTATTATGTCGCTTTTAACGGCGATAATGAACCCATTGAACCGGTAATAGGCAGCAGGTTCGGGGCAGGTAATGCCAAAAACTATCACAGCCATGCTGCTGAACTAAAGGTCAGCTGCCGGGCCTGCCATGATCCCCACAGTGGTGAGAGTAAGTTTCAGGATACAAGTAACGCGGATGATACATATGACTGGAACCTGAACAACAGCCACTATATCAATTTTGACTGGGCCATACAGGTAGATGTTGCCACCTACAGCAGCAACAAAGACAGGCTTGCCTTCATTCCCAGTTACGGTTCTGCCGGTGAGGAGGTCGGTTTTTCCTGTGCCATATCCTGCCACCAGTATGACCACTGGATAACAGGAGATACGTATAAATCCTATGTTCGTACCAAGGATATGCCGCCATTAAAATGTGCTGCCTGCCATGATTATGATGATTTTGACACTAATTCAAGGCACCCGGTTCTTGAAGCCGGTCCGGAGTCGGGTTACAAGGTGAATTGTGAGCAGTGCCACTTTGAAGACCATACTATGCATACCCTGAAAAACCCCTATGGCTTAAAGAGTACCATAGTATCCCTTGATGACTGGACCGGTGAGCCTGAGGAGACCTCATTGCCGCTAGTAATCAACCCCAATACAGGGGAAGAAGTGCCTGCATATAAGGAGTTCTGCTGGCAGTGTCATGGCGCTGACACTGAACTGCCCGGCATACCTGTTACCAGAAAGATTGTGTCTGATCAAAGGACATATTTCATCAATAAGCCTCATTCATTGCTGGAGAGGGAGGGGACTGACAACCCCTATGGCCCTGACATGGATATCGCGTGTCTGAAGTGCCATGAAAACCATGCCTCCTCAAATGTCAGGCTGCTCAGAAATAACATTGACGGGGTGGCTATTGATGCCGCAGCAGACATTGGTAAAATCAATGCCTGTATGGCGTGTCATGACGGCTCTCCGGCGGAAGCGGACATTTCTGCCAAGTATAATGCAGCTACTTCAGGAGGCCACTTTATTAAGGCAAATCCCAACAAGAAGCTGCTGTGTACCGAATGCCACGAAGCCCACGGTACTACAAGCAAGAAATACCTTTTGGATACTGACAATAAATACAATACGGGAATAACCTTCCCACAGAACTATACTGACCCGGGAGCATCCCGTGAGTTCTGCCTGGCATGCCACCCGCCCGGTGAAGAGGGGCAAACGGCCAGAGTTTATAATACTGTTTATACACTTAAGGTCGGGGAAGTGCTGATTGCCCCGCTGCCGTACCCGGAAAGGATAACAGACCACCAGGCGGAAGGCAGGGAATGCATTATCTGTCATGACCCGCATAAGCCCTGGCCGGCCACCGGCGGGGAGGACGGGTGTTATGACTGCCACAGCAGGCCCAATGGTGAGGCCACTGATATTGAATCACTGGCAGGACTGGTATCGGAACCGGGCTCAGGGAAGGTGTCACATCACAATATCACAGACGGGACTACTGCAGATAATACATGTATGTATAGGTGCCATCTGGCACACCCCCATGATGACAGAGCAGACCACCTGAAGCTGCCTGAAAAGCTGCTCTGCCTGAACTGTCATGACCACGATTCAGTTTCACCGGATAAGTCGCCATATACCATTGACAGCCACTTGTTTGACGGCAAGCCACATGATTATGAGTACCTTATCAGGACTTATCCTGCTGATAACAGTGACCTCCTGGGGAACTGCGACAAGTGTCATGTGCCCCACGGGTCTGATTACAAGCCTCTGTTAAGGCTGCCTAAGGATGACCTGTGTGTCAGCTGTCACAATGGGGTAACGACCAACAGTATGGGGGACCCTATCGAGGATATCAAGACACTGTATGAAAAAACGGGACATAAGTACACCGGTTCCCTGACGGCAAAGATGTACTGTGATGAGTGTCATGTGCCGCACGGCTCAACCAATGACTTTTACCTGAGGGATGATAACAACTATGCCCCCCAGCAGACCTTAACATATGTGGGCGAAACGGTCTACCAGGTGGAATTTCCCCAAAATATGAAGAGCATTACCTTCAGTTATGAACCGCGTAAGTTTTGTACCACCTGCCACCGGGAATATGCCGGTGATTCTGTAGATTCCTGGGTTTACTATACCAGTGAGACGACTCCCGGCGGCCAGGTAAATATTCCGAGTATACCTTTGATAGGGGATAACGGTGTCACCATTAATGAACATAAGGCCGGTGAGACCAAGAGCTGTACCGATTGCCACAACCCTCATGACCCGGAACCGGTGGGCAGTGACAAGGATTGCTTCATATGCCACGGAGATGATGGCTATGCATATAACATTGAAGAACTGACGGGGCTTGAAATTTCAGGAGAGCAGACCTGGCCTGTAGGAAAAACTGCCAAAACTTCATTCCACCCCATTACTGACCCAAATATCCAGTATGACGAGGCTAATGACACCGGCAATGACTGTATGGTGATGTGCCATACAGAACACGTTCACAATCCCAGGGCCAATGTCCTCAAGGATAAGCGTTCCACCGCCGGTGATGTGACAGCGCCGGAAATGCCTGCTGATTTTGAGGCGGCAGGATCCAGCTCAATTCAGGTTGACCTGAGCTGGACGGCCTCAACCAGTCCTGATGTCTTTGGCTATTATATCTACCGGAAAGCCGGGACAGGTGAATGGTCCAGATACGGAGTTGTTAACAGCAGGGTCTATGCCCCTGCAAAGGTTTGGTTTTATGATGGCGGCCTTAAGCCAAATACGACGTACTCATATAAGGTTTCTGCCCATGACCGCGCCGGGAATGAGTCAGAACAGACCACTGAGCAGACGGTTTCTCCTGTGATCTCTGACGACAAACAGGTGCCGTCTATTCCGACCAACCTGAAAGTTACTGTGCCCGGCGAAGGGACAACCAGGCTTACCCTGAGCTGGACCGCTTCTATTGACAACTGCAAGATTGTCCAGTACCGGGTGTACCGGGCAGACAGTCTTAGCGGGGAGTATAGCCTGATTGGCAGTACCGGGAACACTGCCTTTACAGACAGCGGCCTCAAACCTGAGTCTCGATATTATTACCGTGTGTCTGCAGAAGATTTTAATGATAACCTGTCAGAATGGTGTGCCCCTGTAAGTGGGATCACACAAGCGGCTTATGCCGCTGTCGGGGCCGGCAATTACGTGGAAGCAGATACCGGCACCACCTGGATAAAACTTTATGACCAGACCAAGACGGCTATTACTTCCAGCTTCCCATTGGGAAAAACAGTGTATGTTCAGGTTTACTGTGACGAAACGGGGCTGCCTGACGCACCTGACACAGCGGTAGTCAGGATCAGGAACCACCTCAACACAATGTTGGCGGAATATACTTCGTACAGCCACCCTGACGGCAAAGCAGACATCTTTGAATGGCCTGTGCTGATAAAGTCAGAATGGTACAGTGGGGTTTACGTTCTTGAAGTGGAATTGACACACGGAGGGACGACATATGTCAATACCCATGAGGCAATAATTGCAGGAGCAACGGGTAAGGGCTTTAAGTTCTATCGAGACTCCGCCTACACGGAACAGGCATATGTATTTGCTCCCGGAGATACGGTTTATGTGAAGGCAACCTCTGATTCCATTGATGCCGCCTTTAGTTCGTTTAATGTCTGGGTAAAGGATTTCAAGGGAAATATCAAAGTGGGTCCTTTTAACCCGGCCGATGAGCAGTATAGTTTCGGAAGCCTTAGGTTTTCCTTTGTCCTGGACGACCAGTGGAACCTGAGGGATAACTGGTGGTATACAGTGGACATCTATGCTGAATATTTGCTGGGCAGAGCCAGGCCCAAGCTTACCAAAATAGCGGACTATGGAGCCATGTTCCTGGTCAGGAGTAAAGACGAAACAGCGCCTGGCGCACCTTCTTCCCTGACGGCAGCTAATGCAGCGGCTCCATATACCCATGAAAAAATGCAGCTTTCCTGGGGTACATCAACCGGGGACCCGGTTTCCTACAATCTTTACCGGTGGTCTGCCCGTGACAGCCTGTTCCTGATTGCCGGCTCCAGCCTGGCCCCGGGAACAACCTTTACCGATAACGGGCTGAAGCCGGAGACTTCTTATTCCTACCAGGTGAAAGCAGTTGACAGGTATGGCAATATGTCTGCTATAACTGATTCCAGTCCGGCATGGGTGACTACCGGAGCAGAGCCTGCAGATACCACGCGGCCCAATACACCAACCAGTTTCCGGGCCCAGAGGGACAGCTCCTCACAGGTAACCACTTACTGGAAGAATATTAACGATACTACCGATGGGGTTGTGGGGTACGCCGTTTACCGCAGCCGCAACGGTTCTGACTGGCTGCGGGCCGGGGTAACCTATACCAAACAGTACACAGATACCGGCCTCAGGGGAAATACGCTTTATTACTACTATGTGACTGCATTTGATAAGGCCGGGAACCACTCAGAGCCATCTACAGAATTTGCGGTAACCACACTGCGGTCCGGGGAGGATTCCAAGGAAGGCGCTCTCTGCATGTCCTGCCATGAGTCAGGTTCGTCGAACCCGATTTATGCGGTCACCCATACCATAGGTTCAGCCTATGTCTACAGCAAGCACAATGTGGATTATGCTGTTATGACATTTAAGGATGGCAGTATCTATGAGGGGAACTGTACCAAGTGCCACGTGCCTCACGGTTCAGTATATGAACACCTGCTTAAGGCGTCTGATGACAATAACCTGTGCTATAGCTGCCATACAGCAGCTTCCAATACCGGCAAGTTTTCCGGGAGGGCATATTTTGACCCCTCTGCCCATGGGCAGACAACTGCGGCAGGGGCTAACTCCAACACACCCGGGTACTGGCCTGGGGGTGACGGAGTTCCTGCGCGGACAACTGTTGATGCGGGTAAGTGTTATAACTGCCATGCCCCGCACGGCAGGTTTGACCCGGAGACGGGGCAGTATATCAAGAGTTCGGCCTGGAGAGGCACAGGGGAAAACCTCAACGACCTCTGCTACACCTGCCATGAAGTTGATCCCTACGGCGAATATGGTGGAAAGACCGTGTATGAGGAAACCTCCCATGGTGATACCGGTTTAAATGCCAAAATGAAATTTGACGGGTATGGCCCCGGCGAGTGTACCAACTGTCATGAACCACACGGCAGCCAGTACCCCGGGATGCTGAGATTCCCGGTTAATGATGTCACCAAACCCAACCAGCTGTGCCTGGAGTGTCATGATAGAGATGATATACTTGTTGATACCGGATTGTTTGACGGCTCTGCTGTTTATGTCAACTCATCCCATGGCCTGAAGGCCCAATGGTTTGAGGAACTGAATACAACAGCGGGAGTTGTCTATAACAAGACTTCATTCCTTCCGGGGATATGCCTGAACTGCCATAACTCCCACGGCAGGGAGGATGCCGCCGGCGAAACAATTCCCAAAATGCTGGTAGTAGATGATGGGGCTAATAATGAAATCTGCAATAAATGCCATGAATACCCCACCATCTCTTCAGTGACTGTAGGATATCCGGGAATTGACAAGTTCAGCTCCGGAGTCCATAAAGATAAGGCCTTATGGCCGGGCGGTGAACACTATACTGAGCCGACACCTGTGGAAAAGACAGGTAAGTGCATTAACTGCCATGACCCCCATGGGACAGCGGAAATTGATGCCTGGGGCAGGGTTACCAATATAACCGGGAATACCTTTGACTGGGAAGAGGACCTGTGTTACGAATGTCATGACGGGACAACCACAGGGGCAGATATGAAGTTCTGGCCCGAGCAGGGCATCGGCCACCTGCCGGGATATACCCTGGGTAAACATTCCTTTAATGAAGTTATGGATGATTCCCTGGTAACCCGGACCCGGCACGTGGAATGCCTGGACTGCCACAATGTGCATACAGTCCTGGATATTGCCGGAACTGAAGCCCTTACTACCAGACTGTCGAAAGCCTTCAAGGGGGTGTCGGGGGTGGAACTGACCGGCATGCCGGCTGTCCCCAACCCGAACACAAATCCGGAATACTGGACAGACCCGGCCAAAAACCCGTACGTAGTTGCCGGCTATGGTTGGGACGAGATACCTGATGTCTCTGTTAAAGACTCAAGATTACAGGAATATATGGTGTGTTTCAAGTGCCATTCTGATTATACTGTTGCCAGTACCGGCGGAAGAAGGGTCATCGGTTATTTTAATGCTAATAATCCCTCGAACCATGGATTTTCAATAACAGTAAAAAACAGTTTTGCCAATGCCAGGATTGAAGCAAACGGGGCCACCACCCTGTCCGGTTCCGGTACCCCGGGTTGGGCATTTAATCCCAGTAACCCCGAGCACAGGCACAATATTACCTGTTCCGACTGCCATGGCAACAGCCAGCAGCTCGGCGGTCCGCGCGGGCCTCACGGTTCCAATTATGATTTTATGCTGCGGGCAGACCCCAGGAGTACCACTTTCTGTACCCAGTGTCACGCCCAGTCGGTCTATGGCAGTGACTCTTCCGCGGGGTCAGGGACAGGAACCGGGTCCAGCGGGTCACACAGCAGAAGCAACCACTATACTGCCAACCCGACATCAGGGCAAAACTTTACCCTGTCAGACGAAGCTGTGGATGCCTTTGGCGCCCTTTATGGCAACAACTGGTGCCGTTACTGCCACTTCGGAGGAATTACCCAGAGCAGCAACAGGTATATGTCGGTCCATGGCGCCAACGGAAAGTTCACCGACAACCGAGGGGATTACAGGACTTACAAGGGAATGAACGGGTTCTTTATCTCATATACGAGTCCAAGTACCTGTTATACCACAGGCAATACAACGACAGAACCTTTTGCCTGTGCACATTCTACCGGCAAAGGTTACTAAGTGCACCAATATGGGTGACAGTGGGTGACAGGTTAACAGTTGCAAACCTGTCACCTGTTTTTTAGCAGATAGGAAAGGAAGCTGAGTCTTTTTGGCGGGAGAGATGAAAAACAGGGTAATTAAAATGCTGGTTTCTTCCAGGACGGCCCTTGGCCTGATGTCCGGAATACTGTGCTATATTATTGCTGCTGTGTATCTTTCACCCCTGACAGGTGACGGGCAGTCATTGTTTGGGGGATGGTGGTTTGCTGCTGCCCTGTCCTGGCTGGCCCTGAACATTATGGTGTGCTCTGTAAGAAGGGCATCAAGGCTGTATGGCGGCAGGGGGGGGGGATCGGAAACCAGGCATGGCAAGCGCCCGCTCAATATTAATGAGACATTGACCGGCAGCGGGCCTGGAGAAATTGAAGCGGGGCTGAGGCGGAAGGGCTTTAAACTGCACCCTGTTGGTGAACGGGTGCAGGCTGACGGTGAATGGGCACAGGCTGACGGTGAATGGGCACAGGCTAACGGTGAATGGCTGCAGGCAGTGAAAAATCCCTTTTCCCCATGGGGGTCGGTGGTGTTTCACCTAGGCCTGACCGTTATTCTGGCCGGCTTCGGAGTTTCATCGATATTTGGCATGAGCGGAGATGTTATGATCCCCGAAGGGGTTGCCGTACGCTTTCCGGATGACCTCAGCATCACTGCACAGGGACCGTTTTATTCTGCTGCGGAGCCTTATCTGGTCGGCTTGCGTGAATTTACCGTCAGTGAAGTTGATGGTGAGATAAGTCAGGTAAGGGGTATCCTTGATTTTATGTTGGGTGACTACCGTAATCCTTACCCAACTGAGATCAACAAACCTGCCAGGCATGATGGACATTACTGGCGCATCAAGGATTACGGTTATTCGGCACACCTGATTATCAGGGATAAATCGGGGAACACAGTTATTGATGATTATGCCAATATAGGTAAGACCGGCGGCAGGCATCATGATGAGTTCCCCCTGCCTGATGGCTCAAGCTTCACTATTGATTTTCTGGAACCGGATTCCGCAGGCAGAGCCGGACAGGCCGATAGGCAAGCAGGGACTGCCCGGGCGGCATTGCGGATTGTCTTTGCCCAGCCGGGTGAGGCCGGGGTTCTTGCAGCAGGGACAGTTCACCGGGGGGCAGAAGGAGATATAGGTGACTATCGGGTTAGCTTTCCAGAATACCGTTACTGGGGTCTTTTTGATGTTTCCAAAGATCCCGGGGAACCGCTGGTTTATCTCGGGGGACTGATGGCAGCTGCCGGCCTGGCCTGGCGCGGATGCTTTATCAGGAAAAGAGTCTGGCTGAGGTTTGCGGCTGAAAGTGGAGACACTTTGGTTTATTGGTCAGCCAGGGCGGATTACTTCAGCAGGCTGCTTGAAAACGAGGTCAGGGAGCTTCTGGATGACAAAGGGGGAAACGCATAATGTCACAGCCGGAGATGTACTTTTTCTGGATTACTGTATTCTGTTATGTTGCGGCATTTTTTTTGTATCTGTACCGGTTTTTATCGGGCAGCGCTAAGGCTGATAAGGTCGGGACATGGCTGGCTGCGACTGGCGCTGCGGTGAATTTCCTGGTGATTACAGCCCGCACCGTTGCGACAGGGCATCTACCGGTGCGCACCCTTTATGAGCTTAATATTGTAGTGGCTTTCCTTGCAGTAGTTGTGTTTTTGCTGGCCCGCAGGTATTTTCCCTGGGTCAGCCTTCTTGGTATTGTATCGGTTTCTTTTGCTTTTCTTGTGATGGGCTGGGGTTATGCCGATTCCACAGCGGCCTTACCCCTTACCCCTGCATATAAGAGCAGATGGCTGGCAGTACATGTTTTGTTTGCCCTGACTTCCACCGGATGTTATGTGCTGGGCGCGGCTGCAGGAATTTTTTACCTCCTCAAGGCCAGGTTTGTTCCCGGCGCTGAGCCTGAGAGATACCGCATGCTGCCTGAAAAAGAGATTCTGGAGGAGTCAGGGGTCAAATTCATCCTGCTCGGCTTTATCGCCGGAACAATCATGATTATCAGCGGTTCTATCTGGGCCAAGCTGCTTTGGGGCAACTACTGGGGATGGGATCCCGTAGAAACCTGGTCTCTGGTAAGCTGGCTGATATACGGGATATTCCTGCACCTCCGCTTTATATATGCCTGGAAGGGAAGGAAACTTGTGTGGCTCGGGCTGGGCTGTCTGGTGACCAATATCATCAGTTTCTGGGCTGTGGGACTGGTTACCCCTGACACATATCATACCCTGGACCAGATAACAAGGCCAATAGAATAGCAGTAAGGGGCGGTTTTCGATGGAACATGGTTTTCTAAAAAATAAATTCTACAGGAAAGCTGCAGCAGCCGGGATTCTGATTATTGTAATAACATTAATAGGCTGTTTTATGTATACCGGTCCTGACAGAACTGTCAACCTGAAACACAGGCAGCGGGGAGCGGAAGAGAAACCGGTGTATCTGGGCAGTATTGACTTAACCAGGTTTTCAGGGCAGGGTCGGCAACCGGTTTGGGTATACGTCTATGGTGACCGGGTTTATGTGAGTTATTATGGGGAAGAACGGATTGAGGTGCTGACTCCGGAAGGTGAGAAGGTCAGGGACTTTCGCGCCAGGATAACCAAGGCTGACGGCAGGCCTGAGGGTATGGTGCGAACAGGAGACCGCCTGCTGGTGGCAGATTATCATAATGGTGGAGTCGGGCTTTATGCTGATAGTGGCAGGCTGCTTGATGCATATTATGAGACCCCGGGTAAACGGGGCATTAAGCCTGTCGGGGTAACTGCGCGGGACAGAGTGTTCTATATTACTGATGTCAATATCAACGGGTGGTTTACCGCGGGTGATGACGGGGTTTTCCTTACAGAAATAAAGGGTGACACTGAGAAAGATGGGCTGCAATTCCCCTATGGGATAGCCGTAACAGATGACGGCAGGGTTATGGTGACAGACCCGCCGGGAAACAGGATAAAGGTATTCACGTGTGCCGGCTGGAATATAGGGGACCTGCCCACAAGTGAGGTTGGTATGAAGAATCCACAGGGACTGGCAATTGACGGCCTGGGGCGGATACATGTGGTGGATAACGGTACAGGCCGGGTGTTTGTATATGATGATGAAGGCAGTTTTATGTTTACCTATGGTCAGAGGCTGCAGAACCCTTCAACCGTTGCTGCTGGCAGCGCCGGGAGAATATTATATATAGCTGATACAGCAAACGGAATGCTTTCTGTCTGGGGGTATTGAAAAGATTAACCTGATCAGCAGGAATTTTTCGACAAAAAGGCTAATTATTAATGTATAATAATTAGCTTTTTATTAATTTGGAGGCAGTTATGGCTAGAATAATACTGGTAACCCCTGATTATCACTGTGGTGTGGTCGAGTCTGCCGGCAGGTGGCCTCACCTGGGATTCGTCTATCTTGCCGGAGAATTGCGCCAGGCCGGCCATGAGGTAAGGATTTATGATGCCATGGCCAAGAACCATAGCTTCTCACAAATTATGGATAATATAAAAAAATACAATCCTGATGTAGTTGGGACGACCGCTTATACTGCCACTATGCCTGCTGCCGCAGATATACTGAGGGCGGTAAGGGAATGGAACCCGGATAAGCTTACTGTGATTGGCGGTATTCACCCGACCTTCTGCTATGAGGAGGTCCTTCAGGAATATCCTTTTATTGATGTAATTGTCCGTTTTGAAGGAGAATTTACCCTCACTGAGTTAATTTCAGCATGGGAAGCGGGTGGGGATTTTGCCTGCATTTCTGGGATTGCCTTTGCCAGGAATGGCGAAGTTTTTTGTACACCTGCCAGGGATTACACCTGTGATCTTGACACCCTGTCCCCGGCCTGGGACCTTTTGGACTGGAAAGACTATACCTTTTTTATCTATCCGGGCTCCCGTCTGGCCATTGTTTCCACTTCAAGGGGATGTATCCATAACTGTGCCTTTTGTTCCCAGCACAAGTTCTGGAACAGGACCTGGAGAGCCAGAAGGCCAGAGAGTGTGGTTGCAGAAATTGAGTATCTTGTCAGGGAATATGATGTGGAGGTCTTTTTTATTTCTGACGAATACCCGACCAGGGACAGGCAGAGATGGGAGGAAATACTTGACCTTTTGATTGCCAAAGACCTGGGAGCCTCCTTTTTGCTGGAGACCCGGGTTGATGATATTGTTCGTGATGAGGATATTATAAATAAATATAGAAGCGCCGGTATTATTCATATTTATGTGGGTATTGAAGCAGCTGCCCAGGAAAATCTCGACCTCTTCAAAAAAGGGATTGCTGCAGATGACTCTAAAAGGGCTCTTGATATTATCCACAGTGCCGGGATTGTTTCAGAAACGTCATTTATCCTGGGGACTCCGGGGGAGACGCCGGAGTCAATAGCAAGAACTCTGGAGAGTGCATGCCTTTACAATCCTGATTTTGCGCATTTTCTGCTACTGGCGCCATGGCCCTATGCTGATATGTACCCAGAACTGGCCCCTTTCATTTTTGAAAAGGACTACTCCAAGTATAACCTGGTCGAACCGGTTATCAAGCCCGAAGCAATGACCGGTGATGAACTATTTACTGCGGTTCTGAACTGTTACCGCAAATTTTATATGGCCAAAATACCCGAATGGGTGAACCTGAAAAATGATTTCAAGAGAAAATATGCCCTCCAGTCCATGAAGGCGATAATGGAAAATTCTTTCCTTAAAGAGCATATACTGAAATTAGGAGCAATGCCAAAGTCAGTGGAGAAGATTATCAGGGGCTTGTATTCCGACACCCGGAACAGTACAGGATAAAAAATTTTTGAAAAAATAGTGAAAAAAGGTTCAAGCGAGAAGGGATTTGGCATAACTTATAGAAGACTATAATTTAAAGAATATTTAGAATAGATTTGCAATTAAAACATTTCTTAAAACACTAGTGTTGGGAGGTGCTAATTCTGAACGCCGCCGGGAAAACGGTGAAATGTTACCGCAACAGGCATAAAAAGGTATGCGAACGGTTTGTGCCTGCTTATCAGCCTGATTGACAATAAATTGGCTGCTGGCTTGGGGGGAGGCAGGAACACTGTTACCGTTGAATAGTATTATCGCATACAACGTAACACTGTTACCGCAGGAACAATTTGAATATTAATGAGAGGTGGTAAGAATGCAGTTCCTTGGAATTGATCTGTCCGACGAGGAACTGGTCTTATTAGCAAAGGCCGGTGATGACAGAGCCTTTGAGGCACTACTTCTCAGGTACGATGCCCTTATTAACAATATTACCAGGAAATTTTTTATTCAGGGCAATGAATCAGGAGATGTGCTCCAGATAGCTAGAATCGCGCTTTGGGAAGCAGCTAAGCATTTTGACCCCGGCAGGGGGCTGTTCAGGCCTTTTATGGGGATGGTGGTGAAAAGAAGGTTACAGTCCGCAGTAAGGCATTCCTTTAGCTGTACGAATTTGCCTTGCTATAGGAGCTGTTCATTGGATGCCATTATTGGAGATGAAAATGATGAGCAGCTCTATAACAGGATCGGAGTTGAAGAAGATCCATTAAGGAATTACGATGATTCCGTCTTTAAGTGCGAGTTTTCTAAATTTATACATAATGAGTTGTCGGAAACGGAGTACAGGATTGTTGTAGAAATGCTGAATCGCAAGAATTCCAAAGATATTGACAAGGATCGGAGAGGCAGAATCTCCATTTACCGCGACATAAGCAGAAAGCTTAACATTCCTGAAAAGGGTGTCGATAATGCCTGGCAGAGGGTGAAAAGGAAATATAAAAATTGGTATGAAGAAAATTTTGGGATCTTCCCGTTTGAGCGGGAGGGTTAATCAAAGAAGGGGCCGTAAGCGGCCCCCTTTGTTTTATTTGCAGAAAGCTTATCAAAAACAGCAAACCATGGTAAAATAATAGGGATATCGGTAAAGGAGAATGCTAAATGGAACTCTGCAGATTTTGGGTGGTTAGTCCTGCTGACGGGGAGACAGGAAAACCTGAACCCATAAAACTTATCTTTTTTGAAAATGGCGATATAGATATTATCAGCCTGTCTGATGACCCCGAATACAGGGGGGCATATAAACTCCCTTCAGGCAGCTATTACTATTCCGGTGCTGCACTGAAAGTTCCTGAAGAAAACCTTGGCCGGATTATTCCTCTGGTTTCCTCGGCAGAGGATGAAGCGGTTTACCGCAGCAGCCTGTTTTCATCAGATTTGCTTAACCAGCAGGAATGGGAATTATTCTATAATAACAGGACTGCCTGGAACTCTTTGCGGATATTGGCCGTAACTTTTGGTGAAGATTAATAATACATCAGGCAGAGTCTGGGAGTTAGACTTTCTGCGGGGTATCGCCCTAATCCTGATGGTGCTGTTCCACCTGCTTTATGATTTAAATGAGTTTTACGGATATCCTGTGCATTATAACACCGGGGTATATTTCTATATAGGCAAAACAGCGGGTATATTGTTTATAATAGTTTCGGCTATAAGTTCGGCTTTCAGCAGAAACAATTTTAACAGGGCCGCCATGTTTCTTGGGGTGGGCATGCTGATTACCCTGATAACCCACTTGTATAACCCTGCTTTTGGGATAAAGTACGGAATCTTGCATTTGCTGGGGACAAGTGTGCTGATATATCCGCTCTTCAGAAAACTGGACAAATACATACTTGCAGTGTTTGGTACTGTCATAATAGCTCTGGGAATTTATTTCGATTCCACTGCTGTGGGAAATAATTATCTTTTTTTGTTTAACCTTACTAACAATACATGGGTATCCGCAGATTACTATCCTCTGTTTCCATGGCTGGGTGTATTTTTTTATGGAGTCTGTGCACAAAAGTTAATTTATCCAGAGGCGGGAAAGAGAGTGGAAGGGTTCTGGAATTTTCCGGATATCAGGCCGGGGCTGTTCCCGAAAATGGAAGCCGGGCTGGATTTCGTTGCCTTCCTGGGGAGGCATACCCTTTTGGTTTACCTGGCACATCAGCCACTGCTGATACTTCTTATCGGAATATGGGTAAAGGTTGCAGCATTGGTTTGATATTATTAGTCTAATGATAGGAGATCGGCATATGTCCAAAATCGAGCTTATAGCAACGGCCACCTTTGGCTTAGAGGCAGTGGTTGCCCGTGAAGTCAGGAATCTGGGTTATCAGGAGGTTACTGTAGAAGACGGCAGGGTGACTTTCACTGCAGATGAATCTGCTATCTGCAGGGCTAACCTTTGGCTTAGGAGTGCCGACAGGGTTTTGTTAAGACTGGGGTCTTTTGAGGCAACCAGTTTTGAAGAACTTTTTCAGAAGACCAGGGCCCTGCCATGGCCTGAGTGGCTGCCGGAGAATGCTAATTTCCCGGTTAACGGGAAATCGATAAAATCCAAGCTGCACAGTGTCCCTGACTGCCAGGCAATTGTGAAAAAAGCGGTTGTCGAAAAGATGAAGGAAAAGTACCGTCGGGAATGGTTTGATGAGGACGGCCCCCGTTATACCATAGAAGTGGCCCTTTTGAAGGATGTGGCCACACTGACTATGGATACCAGCGGACCGGGGCTTCACAAAAGGGGTTACCGGAAGCTGAGTTCTGAGGCCCCGCTTAAGGAGACCCTGGCTGCCGGGATGATTAACCTGGCCCGGTGGTTTGATGACAGGGTGTTTATGGACCCATTGTGCGGTTCGGGAACAATTCCTGTCGAGGCAGCCCTGATAGGCTTAAATATTGCTCCAGGTAATCAAAGAAGTTTTGATGCCCAACTATGGCCGGCTGTTCCTGAGAAGCTGTGGCACGAAGCCAGGACTGAGGCAGCCGATCTTGTTAAGAAGGACCGTAAACTGCGGATTATAGGGACTGATATTGATGAAAAGGTTTTAAGCCTTGCCAGGTATCATGCACAGGCTGCCGGTGTGGCCGAACATATTCACTTCCAGCGTCTTCCCGTATCAGAGGTACGCACAAAATCTAAATACGGGTATATCGTATGCAACCCTCCCTATGGGGAACGTCTGGGAGAGGCAAAAGAGGTTGAAGCGCTTTACCGGGAAATGGGCAGGGTTTTCCGGTCTTTGGATACCTGGTCCTCTTTTATCATTACATCATACCCGCGTTTTGAACAGCTTTTTGGCCGGAAGGCAGATAAGAGGCGGAAACTTTATAATGGCAGGATTGAGTGCCACTACTACCAGTATTTTGGGCCACGGCCGCCGCGCAGGACTGAGTAAGGTGTTGTACTAATTTTACACACCCCGCCTATGAGGAAAATTATTTGGGGAGGTGAGTTCCATGGAACAATGGATTACTCTGGAGACGGTTTATGCTACTGAGACTGAGGCCAACAAGGCCGCACTTGTGGTAAAGGTTACTGAATCCAGGCTGTCCAGCATACCGGGCGGGCCGCAGTATGATATAAAGACAGAACTATTGCAGGTTGATGATGGATGGAGAGTGCGGTGGCATAAAGTGCCAGCTGCCGGCAGTCCGGGATGTTCCGGGTGCGGCTCCTGCCAGACGGCGTCCAATCCGGCAAAAAAAACGGTTCGAAAACTGGCTAAGGTAATTCAATTTAAACCACGGTAGATATTTACAAATTCTCTAAGATGCAATAGAATATACCCTATAGAGGTATAAATATTCAACAGGCAAACCCAACATGAGAGGAGCGCTGGTAATGAAAATTTGTATTATTGGTGGCGGGGGCTCAGTGGCAGTAGCCACGCGGGTAATTACCGCCAGACAGCCTGGTAACTCTTTCGAGGTGTTTACCAAAAGAGATGTTGCCGGTTACCGGCCTTGTGAACTGACATATGTCTTGGGGAAACAGATAGCTGATTTTGAGACAATTGTGGCTTTTGACAACAAGGCAATGGGGGAAAAGAATATCAGGTATCATTTCAAAACTGCTGTGACGGAAATAAACCGGGAAGAGAAATACATATCAACTACTGACGGCAGATATGAATATGATAAAATTATCATTGCTGCAGGGTCGACACCGGTACTGCCTCCGGTTTCCGGTCTGGACGGCAAAGGGGTTTACATACTTGGAACAGACATGGCCTATGCCCGGGAGCTTGAAGAGGCAATTCCCCAGAACAGGTCGGCCATGATTATAGGCGCAGGGGCAATAGGGTTGGAAATGGCTGAAGTACTGGTGCGTCAGAATTATGAACGGGTAATTGTGGCTGATATTGCTGACAGACCACTGGCCAGGTCTCTGGACACGGAAATTGCCGCTATGGTTTCTGAAAAGATGCAGGCAATGGGAATCCAATTTTTATTTGGGGAACGGATTGTTAAGGTTGGAGATGCCGGTGGAAAGAAACGGGTATATCTTAGCAACAGCCAGTATGATGTTGATTTTGTCATGGTTTCTGCGGGTTTCCGCCCCAATTCGGAACTGGCCCGGGACTGCGGACTGGAAATTGGACCTACCGGGGGTATCAAGGTAAACAGCTATATGCAGACCTCGGACCCTGATATTTATGCCATAGGGGATGTTTCCGAGAGTTGGGATGTCATCAGCGGGCAGCCGGTACTATCGATGAAGGCTGATAATGCGGTCAGGACCGGTAAAGTTGCTGCCAGACACCTTACCGGTGACAGCGCTGCTGAATACCTGGGAGCGGTAGGTGCTTTTATTATCTATCTTGATAAAACATTTGTGGGGGGGGTCGGATATACTGAAGAGACTGCTGCTTCCCTTCAGGGTAAAAAGGTGAAGTCAATCTGGCATGAAGGCATGAGTCTTCCCAAATATATGGGGGGTCACCCCGTAAAGATTAAATTAGTTTATGATGCCGAGACAAATCTTCTGCTGGGAGCTCAGATGATTTCTAAAGCAAATATCGCAGCAGAGCTTGACAGACTAGGTGTGGCTATCAGTGAAAAGATTACTGCCCGCCGGCTGGCAGGGATTGAAACAATTTATACACCTGCATCGGGATGGCCGTACGGCCCTGTGGCCCAGGCGCTTGATAAGTGCTATTAAGTGGAAGGCAGCCGAAGCGTGGAGGCAAAAAAGGTACAGTATCCTGCATTACTGCCGGACTGTACCTTTTTTCTCTTCAAAGCATTTAATTTTTAGATTAATTACCGTTTTCAGTGGGTTCGAACTTCATGGTGACATCTTTGGGAACCGCTCCCTTAAGTTCAACCTGGATGGCTTTGATAATAGCCATGGGAACAGGGCAGTCTGTATGTTTAAGCTTCTCGTGTGCCGTTCTGTAAATGACAGAATCACAAAAACGGTCAAAGACCCCCTTGGTCCAGTCAATCAGCCCCAGTTCTTCATTAAGGGACTGCAGCATACGGCACGCAGTAATAATATTTATATGAATCTTTTTCCGGTCAAGGGCTTGTACCTTAACAATAGCGGTATAGCCGCAAGCGCCGGCATTAACACGCACTTTAGTCACAATTTAAATCCCCCCCACCACACATGTTCAATAATAACATATAATCAGTAATATAATCAATTACCAAAACAAACCGGTCAGCCAAACCGATTATTCATCCATCAGTTTTCAGAGGTTTTCAGGTTATTTTCGGTTTTCTTCCTGGATAAACCTGACAGTATTAAGGAGCTGCTGGACAATGGCGAGGGCTTTCTGCGCGTCAGACGCATAGCCATCCGCCCTCCACCTGATGGCATGCAGTTTTGAAACCGGAGAACCGCCAATCATAACCTTCAAGGCAGGTTTCTTTTCTTTAAGTTTTTTTATAATAGCCTTCATTTCGTACATGGTAGTTGACATCATTGATGACATACAAATAAGATCATAATTTTCATTTAGTGCGGTGTCCACAAAAACACTGGTGGGAACATCACGTCCCAGATCGGTTACATTGTAACCCGATATTTCAAACATCATTTTAACCAGGTTTTTGCCAATATCATGGACATCTCCCTCGATTACGCCTATAAGGATATTCCCTTTTGCATTCTGTAACCGGGAGGTCATGTGGGGCTGGAAAATTTCGAGTCCTGTATAGAGGGTTTCAGCACACATCAGCATCTCTGGAATAAAGTATACCTGCTCTTCATACAGTCTGCCCACTTCCAGCATTCCGGGAATTAAGCCTTCAAATACTGCTTTGTTGCAATCAAAACCCTTTTCCAAATAATCCCTGCACAGTTCAACTAGTTTGTCTGTTTCGAAGTTGATTACGGATTCTTTAAGAGATGACAATAGAGGGCCTTCTTTTGAATTTAACACGCCGTTCCCTCCTAATAAATTAAACTTTCGAAAATCTTAGAATTTATGTTATTATTGTAACTCTTTACGGTTAATTTTAAAGAACTCCAGAAAATTCAATACAAACTTCAGCTCTCCGGGTTCCAAGTCTCTTACGGCATTAAGGATTGCCTGGACCTTCGGGTCATTTATGAGTGAAATGACCTCTGGGCTTAAGCTGGATAAATACTGTGAGGCATTGTTGGTGTCAACCAGAAAATATGAAGTTTCCACATCCAGGCACTCGGCAATTTTATCGAGAGTCTCCAGGGAAGGCATCGTTATATTGTTTTCAATCTGGCTGACCAGGCTTGGTGAGATGCTCGCCATCCCGGCCAGTTGTGCCTGTGACATTTCATGTTTTTCTCTGAGTACCTTTATCTTATCACCAAGGTTTGTCCCATTGGAACTCCTGTCAACAAAATAACGAATCGTCACATTAAGGGCTGCTGAGAGCTTCTCAAGGTGGGCCAGGGTTGGTTTGATGGTATTGTTTTCAATGCTGCTGATATCCTCGACCGGAACCTCGCTGAGCTCTGACAGGTCGTCAACACTTAAGCCGCGGCCCTTACGGATGTTTTTGAGTTTTTCTCCGGTAACGGTGTTTTCCCGTGAGTCAGTCATCAGGTAAGAAAGAGATATATTAAGATGGGAACTGATTTTTTTCAACATAATAAGAGACGGTTTTTTGATATCTCTCTCAACTGCGCTTAAAAAGGATGGGGAAACATCGAGCTTCTTAGCCAGTTGAGTAAGTGTCATCCCACGTTCGGTTCGGAAATCTCTTATTTTAGTACCTA
>JAENYP010000002.1:0-94756 GCA_016841725.1 Thermincola carboxydiphila
AATTTACTAAAAATTTTTGACCTTAGGGTCTTGACATATTACCATAGGTCTTTTATTCTCATAAGTCCTTTCGGCAAAAATATCTCTTTATATTTTCAAGATTTTCCCCTTGGACTTTGTTATCCCATTATCGGGTAGGTCCCGGAAATGACCCGTGAAATTTAGTGAGATGTTGTATAAGATTTTCCTTGTGCCGGCGTTGTGAGGAATCTTACCGAAATTCCGCTAAGCGAAGACACGGACCGGAGCCACGGATGGCGGAGCCGCCACTGAGCCATGGATGGCGAATTGGCGGTTTAGTCCGTGGCTTCGCCAGGAACAAGGTTGATTCCTCCATCGCCGGTACGGAAAATTGATACAATAGCTCACCAAATTTCACACTGGTCATTTCCGAGACCTGACTATAATGGGAAAACAACCAGCCCAAGGAAAATCAGCGCCATTCCCACAAAGTGATATTTGTTGAGCTTTTCAGCAAAAAATGCCTTTCCGCCAAGGCTGACCAGAACATAATTTAATCCCGTAAAAGCAAAGGCCGCTGAAAGGTCCAGCTCTTTTAAGGCCAGGTAATAAAAAACCGGTGTGACGATTAGTATGACCCCTGCCAAAATTAGGTATCTATTAAAAATCGTTTTTAAACTGGTCGGACCTTCCCACCTAAAGCTCATACACAGAGCGCCTTTTTTCGCCAGCAGTTGTCCTGCCACTGTGAATAATACCATAAAAAAGACATATAGATAACCCATTATTTTTCTGCTCCTTTTTGCATCCCCATGGAAATCGCAGAAACTCCTACTATAATAAGTACACATCCAGTTAACTTAAAAAAAGTTAACTGCTCCTGAAAAATATAATATGAGGCCAACAAGATAAATACAAATGACAGGCTCAACACAGGATAAGCAAAGGATAAGGGCAAATGCCGCAAAACAGCAATCCAGATTAGTGACCTGGACAACAGGGCGATATACCCGGTGATTACAAAAATATTAAGAAAACCACCATAAGCAGAACCCATTTTAAACATTATCTGCCCGAAGACCAACAGCATAAGTGGTAACAGGACAAGCCAGCCATATGACCTTATTGGCATATTGCTGCTGCCATGCGGCTTCATCTGCATATTGTCACTCCCATATAGCTTCGTCTGCATAATCTTACTCCCATATACCATGCATAAGGATATCGGTATTGTTTTCATCAAGTATTGCCATCTGTGAATCAAACCTGTCCAGCATGTGGTTATATTCCGACTGTGAGTTAGTGTAGAAAGCAAAATAGCCAACCCTTGAGGTCGCGTTTTCTACTGTACCGATAACATCTCCTGAATTCACAAACAACCTGCCATATCCGGCAAATTCCTCCGGGACTATTATCCTGGTTATCACTCCGGGCCTGGCCAGCATGAAAAATATTGAGCCCATGGCAGCTTTCCGCACAGCCAGTTCAGGTTTAAAGGTGTTCCTGCCCTCAGCAACAAGGGTGAAATACAGGTCCAGGATATCAATTCCGGTTACCCTGGGGATAATTTCCGACTCAAATCCCCCGCCAATTCTATAGCCAAACTCGATTATTTTTATACCTTCACTGCCGGTCACAGCCTGAACATATAAGGGGCCTTCCCTGATTTCAAATGCTTCTGCAAGGCTGTTTGTTATCCGGTAAATCTCCTGTTCAAAACCGGCGGCGCCCCTGGCCGGGAAACGCTGCTGTTTGCATATTCCCAGGGCTACAGAATCATCAAAGTGCAGGCGGTCTGTTATCATCAGGGGATATGCCCTCCCCCCCTTAATCCAGCAATTGACTGTGATTTCAGCACCTTTGTAATACTCTTCTATGATTACCGTCCCCGTCCGGCTGTATCCCAGGGATGTATTAAAATACCTGTCAGTGGTATCAGTATCCTCTCTCCCGCTTAGCAGAAATACCCCTCTCTGTCCCTGGCTGTCAACAGGTTTTAATACTACCGGGGATTTAAGTCCTAAACTGCTGAGGTCAGCCTTTTCTCTGAGCACCCGGAAGTTGGGGCTGGGAATACCTGAACCGGCCATTATTTCCTTCATATACTGCTTATTAGTTACACTCAGTCCCTGAACGGCGGTTATGGGATGCCGCAGGCCCAGTTTTTCCGAAACAAAAGCCGCCGTATATACCGGCTGGTCTGTGCCTACAGTCATGATGGAGTCTATCCCCTTTTCCCCCGCATATCTCAGGTTTTCTTCAAGAGAAAAAGTACTTGCCTGAATGAAATCATCAGCCAAAACCCGCCCTGGGGGATTTTTATAGTAGTCTGAGAGATATACCTTATAACCCCTGTCCCCGGCCATTTTCAGCAGCGGAACCTGGAGCAGCCCACCTCCCAGCACCATTACCTTTCCCTTCAATTATTTTTCCTCCGTTCCAGGCTTCCAGCCTGTTCTGCAACAACATACCCAGGCTGCTTCTTATCTAATATTCGCCGCAATACTGGGTTTGCATTTATAAACAGCCGGGCGCTCAATCCAGCCATTTTACAAAAGCCGTAATTACTGCTGCCATATTGTCTTTTTCTATGCTCCACATCTGTATTAACAACATTCTGGGTAACCCCGAACATAAGTGCAGGGATAAATATAAAGGGCATTTCTGTACAGAGCATTTTGTCTGCAATAGTCTTTTTCATCAGCCTAAATGACGACAGGTGTAACCCCTTGGGCTTTTTGGCAAACAGCTCATTTAGCCGCCTCATAAAATCACTGGCCCTTCTGCGGTGCCAGTTATGTTTTTTATTAACTAATCTGGCAATTACAACATCAGCGCCTGTTTCCTCCATCTTCCGGATGAGCTTCGGGATATCCTCCGGGGAATGCTGCAGGTCATCATCCATTGTAATAATAAAATCGCCCGACACATAGTTCAGGCCGCACACAGTAGCATTGTGCTGACCATAATTCACAGCCAGTTTTATGGCAATAATCCTGCTGTCAGCGGCAGCAAGTCCTCTGATTATGTCCCAGGAGTTATCCTCACTGTGATCATCAATAAAAACCACCTCGAAACTGCTGCCCAGCCGGTCAAAAAGGTCTGAAATCCCTCCGGCCAGCGCCTTAACAGTCCCGGCGCCGTTATAAACAGGAATTACCACTGAGTACATGATGGCCCCCATAATAATCTGCTCCTGCTATTTCCCCGGAGGTATCAGGATCTCAAAGAAACTGTTCTCCCACACCATCCGGTAGTTTTTTACTGCAATAAATTCATTCATTATCTTCCGCGAACCTGCAAGGTAATAACCACCTCTTAGAGTTTTCCCCCGCGGCCAGTCGAACTTCTCAGTACTTCCCCCGGCCCGGACAATAACAGGCAGTTCCGGTCTTTCCGCCAGGGCCCTGTCCAGCATTTTTTGAAATTTCCCTGGACTGTACAGCATCGGCCAGGAACCATACAGGTAAGGCCTTGTCCCAGTTAAAAAATGCACCATTGGTATTTGTTCGTAAGCCAGGAGGTAATCCCCTTTTTTAACATAGTGGGGCATGACCTCCAGCAGTTCGGTAACGACCTGAGCCCTTTCCCGTGTTGTAAAAACACCTTTGAGTTTTTGATGGTCCACTTGATAGGTCATACTCATGCGCTGGGGAGAATCCCGGTAGGTGTACCGGTAACCTGCAGCCAGCGCCAGGACAAGCAGTAACACAAAGCCCAATATAATGGTATACCTGTAATGCTCTGTTGACAGACCCGGCCTGAATTTAAACTCACCAATACCCTGAACAGCCAGGGGTATCGCCAGGTACATCCCATATACTGAGGTAACATAACCATCTGCTGAACCGGCCGGGACAATCAGGAGAATGATTAATGCCGCCAGCGCCGCCGCACAGTTTCCCCTGTCAGTCATGGCATCAGCTATAGTCCTGCTGTTCAGTTTTCGGCAGGGTGCCAGGTTTAGCGCCAGACCCAGGAGTAAAACCGCAGATACAAGTCCCACCATACCATACCAGTTGCGGTAGAAGTCGTCATAAATAGAAAGCGGCAGTATTCCGGCAAGAGTAATCACACCATACTGTACAAATTTACTGTTAAATTTGCCGGTCAACCTGAGCACAACCAGCAGAATGCCAAAATACCCAACCACCGTTACTGTCTTCAAAAAACTTATTTTATAAATATCCAGCAGCGCTGCGGTTAACCTGCCGGTACCGTGATGTCCCTCAGCTTCACCAAGCAGGACAACAGTTTCTCCAAATGAGGCCAGGTAATTGTCCAGATGTCCCAAAAACAACATTACAGTCAGAGCTGCCAGGACAGCAGCGCCATATCCTGCCAGAAACAGGGAAATCCGTCTTCCCAGTTGGGAAATAACTGCCCTGTCCAGGTATCCGTGAAATAATATGCATACACCCAGCATTAATCCCAAAATATTTGGCAGCCTGATAAACATATTGAGTCCCAGGACCACCCCTGATATAAACAGATAATGCTGCCTGCTGTTATTTAAGCCTGTAAGCAGATAATAAGAAGACCATACATAAAATAATGCTGTAAGAGTGTTATAATTCAGCATAAATCCTGATCTGCCAATAAAGACCATGGCAAAAAACAGTCCGGGAAAAAGGTATTCTCTTTTCACATACGGCCTAAGGGCCCGATAGGTCAGAAAGAGTGCTGCATATGCCAGAAGAACGCCGGCCAACCTGTATCCGGCGACCCCCAGGGAGTCTCCAAAAAAGTAGACCCAGAGGCCTCCCAGAATGTTGGTCAGCCAGATGCGGCTGCTTGTTTCGATACTTCGCGGGTCATCAAATACCCAAAGGTAATTAGTCAGGGAAAAACCGGTATCGGTAAAGTCCAGACCCTGCCAGATATACAAAAGCGGGTAAACTGCAGTCAGCAGAATTATTAAGCGGTACAGGTTTATACGCTTGTCCTTCACGGCCTTCACGGCCTTCACGGCCTTCACCGGTAATACCTCTTCAGCAGTCCCGCTGTATACTCAATATCATCAGCAGCCAGCCCATAATACAGCGGCAGCCTTAACAGCCGCTCACTCTCAGTGGTTGTATACCTGTCTTCACCGTGAAAACATCCATACCTGGTCCCTGCAGTTGAACTATGCAGAGGGATGTAATGGAACACGCTCCGGACCCCATTCTCACTGAGATACCTGATTATTTTGCTGCGTTCCTCTTTATCCTTAACCTTAATATAAAAGATACTGCCATTATGTTCACAGCCTGCCGTGACCACCGGAAGCTCCAGACACCCGCTGCCGGCAAGAGGCATGAGGAGTTCATAGTAATAATTCCAGCTTCTCAGCCGGTCATCTTTTATTTCATCTGCCATTTCCAGCTGTGCATATAGAAAGGCAGTATTCAATTCACTCGGCAGATAAGATGAGCCCACATCTGTCCAGGTGTATTTATCAACCTCACCCCGCATAAATTCAGAGCGGTTGGTACCCTTTTCCCTTACTATTTCCGCTCTTTTAACAAAGCTGTGATCATTTACGATTAATGCCCCGCCTTCCCCGCAGGTGTAGTTCTTTGTTTCATGAAAGCTGAAACACCCCAAATTCCCAATACTGCCCAGAGGCATGCCCCGGTAGCTGCTCATTACCCCCTGGGCAGCATCTTCAATGACAGTTAAGCCATATCTCCCGGCAACATCCATAACTGCCTCCATCTCACAGGATACACCGGCATAATGGACCGGCACAATCGCTTTTGTTTTTTCAGTAACTGCACCGGAAATCAGTTTTTCATCAATATTCATTGTATCAGGACGAATATCAACAAAAACAATTCTGGCACCCCTGAGGACAAATGCATTGGCTGTGGAAACAAAAGTAAAAGACGGCATAATTACCTCGTCATCCTGTCCGATACCGGCCAAAATAGCCCCCATCTCAAGGGCATGGGTTCCTGAAGTGGTCATCAGGGCACTAAAACAGCCCAGCTTTTCTTCAAACCAGTGGCGGCATTTTTCGGTAAATTCACCATCACCTGACAGGCTTCTATTATCTATAATACGTGAGATATAATCAATTTCTTTTCCTGTAACCGGTGGCACATTAAAAGGTATCTTCATTTTATTTGGTTCCCCTTATATAGTTTGGTTATATTTGTTTCATATTGTTAGCCTCTAAAGATGATTCCAATCGTACTATTTCGATAAAAAATGACAAATTCCTTGTAATTTTTTTATAAAACCCTAAACTAATAAAGGCTTCGAAGCTTATTACGGGCTTCAAAGCCTTTATTTAAAAATTAATTAACACTGCCCTGGGGCTTTTAGCCGGTCTGCTTCTCAGGTAAGTGACACTGCTTGCAGGACTCATTCTCAAATCCCTCAAAGTAATTTTTGGTATGCCCCGCCGATTTATGGCAGGTCAGGCAGTCAAATTTTAACTGCTCATGCTGTTTATGAAAATTGACGACCCGCTCACCATACTTATCCTGCTGTGACATGTCATGACATTTAATACATCTGCTTTCCGGCACTTCTGTCTCTACCTCATCCATATTAACATCCTGAGTGAAATGAATATATACTTCCCTAAGCCCGTTGGCCTTGACCTTGGCCTTGGCAATGATTCCTTCATCCGTATGGCATTCATAACAGTGTAACGACTGGTGAACACCGGTATCCCACCCGGCAAAGGCCGTGTTCATTTCATGACAACTGTTGCAGAATCCTGTCTGTGATGTATATTCAACAGCTCCAATACTTAATACTGCTAAAATCAATACTCCAAGGATAATAATAAACATCTTCAGCTTCTTTCCGTCCGCCATGCTGTTTATATCCCTCCCTCATTCAGTATCTGTTAATCTTTCTTGGTATGGTCATCGTGGCAATCGATGCAGTTCATTTTACCCTGTTCGTTATCCAGCAGGCTCTTTTCTCCCTGGTGGCAGGCCATGCAGTGGGAATATTCATTGGAAACCTTGAATGCGGGAGCAAACTTCTGTTCCAGGGCTGCATTGAGTAGTTCGGCAGCATGTGCCGCGGTATCACCACTGAGCTTGGCACAGCGTTCTTTTTTCGCTTTTTCATTAATCCTGGCATCGGCCGCATTTGCCCATGTACTCACAGAAACATGGCAAAGCGGGGAATTTGATACTGTTGTAATCTGATTCTTAATTTCGCAGTATCCTTCATGTTTATCTGAAGGGAATGGAAATTCAGTATACCACCCCATCAGTTCATTTCCAAGGTCAGCGTGGTCCTTGGCTGCCAGGTTTAGAATCAGCAGGGCACCATTTAAGGCGCCACACAGTGTTCCCCAGCTATATGCACCACCTGCTCCATACATAAACATTTCTTTGGGCAGATTATTCCAAGGTCCCCCGACAGTCTCCTGAAGTGTTTCCAAAAGGGCGTTTCCTGCTGCATACATACAGCCACCCTTTTTGTAGTTCTCATACCCTCTTTTTCTGACCAATTCCACATCAAGTTTCTTATAAGTCCACGGCACAGCAGCAGTTTCACCTTTGGCAGTACCGGAAGTCTTTACTGCACCGGCATCAGTTGGCGCAGTTGTGCCACATCCCACTATACCGGTAGCCATCATACCTGTTGCCAACGCCCCGGCACCCAGTAAAAACTTTCTCCTTGTAAGGCTCTTGGCCTGTTTCTCCAGACCCTCTTTGTCTGTAATCATTTTTTCTTCTGACATCAAAAAACCCTCCCTGTTTTTTCTCAAATAATTATACTTCCATCCCAATCACAAGCTCCTGTCCTTCAAGCACAACAGTTCGGAGATCATATTTGTGATGGCATTTTCTTATTTATAAAAACTGATAAAGACCACCTCTTTCCACTTTCTACTTCCTACTTTTTACAATTTCCGTTTTGAATTATAGGTAAAATTGTCATTTAATTACATGCCGTATTTCTTAGATACTAAGTTCTAATCTCTTATCTAATTATCCAGTCTTGTTATATAGGCCTTTGTTAACATTCTACCTAGAATAAAAAAATCCTGCTACAGCAGGTAATATTTTTTTATTTTACGTATATACTTAGTTATTACAATTTTTACAATTTTTTTATTGTTAAAACAATTCAACACCCTGGTTTATCTTATTTGGAATAAAAAAGAGGCAGATGCGTGCCGGATGACATAGTCTGTCTCCTGGAACCATCTACCTCTATCACGTTTTTTTACTAACCTTCTGCCACTCTAATAAGAATGGCTGTTATCTCAGCCCTGGTTATATTTCTGGCCGGTTTAAAAGTCCCTTCAGGGTAACCGTTTATAATTCCTTGTTGGACACACAGATTTATGCTTTCGGTAAACCTCGCGCTGCTTATATCTGAGAACCCCGAATCCGTGATTTCTATGCCGGAAAAATCGGTATGCTGCTTAATTAAGGCATGAATTATGGCCACAACCTCTTCCCTGGTAATTTTCTTTTCCGGAGAGAAATCTATACCAAATATATTCTGTGCATCCTGACCGGTCATGTGACTCAGCATCTCCTTTGCCGCCCCGAATGCCCAGTGCCCTTTATTCATATCAGCGATTATTCTTGAGTTATCATACATATCTCCCTCGGGGTAAAGGTCCCCGGCCATCCTGCTCATTATGGCAGCGAACTCTGCTCTGGTAATGTTGTTTTCGGGTTTAAAGGTCCCGTCAGGATAGCCATTAATATATCCTAATTGTTTTAATTTGTTTATTTCTTCATAAGCCCAGTGTGAAGACGTCAGGTCATTGAATTGCCCCGCCCATGATGGAAACAGGAAGGTGAAACTCAGAGCGGTTATCAGAGCAAGCATTAGTACCAGCAAGGAGGCTTTTTTAATCATGGCAAATTCTCCTCATTATGTTGATTTTATTAAAGATATCCATTTATATACTAAATACTATTTGACCATGTTTTGGTTTTTACCTCCCCAAAACGGCTTGTAATATTTGGTAAATTATTGACTTTACCTTGCATTAAGGAAATTATGTATGACCACTGCCGCCTGTCCTCTGGTAAGCTGTGCCGTTGGATTGAAATACCCGTCATTCCCCTGGACAATGTTCAGTCCATAGGCTACTGCCACATAACCCACAAGTTTCCTGTCGATCTTAGCAGCATCTTTAAAGGGCACGGTAAAAATACCTTTATCAATTTCGGCAACATTAGCGTAGTTAAGCGCCCTGATAATAAACTTAACCGCATCCTGCCGTGTCATAAACGAATCAGGAGCCTGCTCACCCTCACGGACTATGCCGCTGTTAATAAGAGTCCTGTAAAGTTCTTTATCATTTTCCTTATCAGGTTTATATGGGTAATATGAGTTAACGGTTTTTTGCAGTAAGTAGAGAAAGTCCCTTTGGGTTATCTTATTGTCAGGCTCAAATTTTTCCCCTGGCAGCGATATGCCGAAGATAGCCAGTTCCTTAATCTTATTTTCTGCATAGTGTCCGGTAATATCAGTGTATTGTGAAACATTATTTAAATTATAAACCTCACCATTGAAGTCCATGATCGCCCCATTATGGGGGTCTATATTTGCCGGGATACCAGGCTTTAATGCATAAACAAGTTTTACATTCTCTACAAGACCATCATAAGGAGGAGGCAGAATTTTGGCTGCTGTATCCTGTTCTCTGTAAGGTGTGTACTGCAGCTGCACTCCCACCTTTTCCAGCAGGAAGGCGTTAGCATCAGCCAAACTGATAATTCCTTCAGTCTTCGGAAGCTCTCCCTTGTACCAGTTATAGCTGTAGCTGATGACACTACCCGTTACCGCATCAACCGCAACACTAAAACCATTATCCGGGAAGTAAGCGCCATTGGTCTTCCGTTCAAATGTAAAATAATACTGCCTGGGTTTTTCATCTTCAGCCATTAATCTATTCTGCTGGTTCCAGGTAGTATACTCGGTTTCGTGATACCTTTCCGGCTGCATGGTTTTAATATAGTCGGTGGCAATCTTTAATGACTGTTTTTCATCATACTTGGGCTTATCATCATTTTCTCGATAATTGGATTTATAGAAATTTACCAGTTCACCTGTTTTCGCGTCAATGTTCACACTATAACTGTCATAAATCATAACATCTTTTCCGACTTGTTCCTTTACAAAGTACATGCTCCACAAATAATCCTGTCTATTTATCCAGCTTTTATACAGATTTATGTTGTTCACTTTATAATCATTTCCAATATTGAGCGCTTTCCTTACAGTTTCCTCTGCTTTGTCTTCATTCATAATGCCGGCAGCATTCTCAATCGCTTCACGCTCTTTGGGAGTAAGGGAAACTCCCTGATTTCCTCCGCCATAGCTGTGAAGGCCGGAATCTGCCGTCTTCATTTCACCGGCGCCACCTTCATAATAAATTCCGTAATAAGGTTCAGTAACAACTACTTCTCCCGTACCGGCATCAATTGCGTAATTATTATACACATTTGTATAAACAAGGTAGGGTTTATACTCGTCCGGTTCATATTTGATTTTATACTGCAATTTCAGTCCAAGATCCCGGACGTAAATTTTCTGGGCCTCGTCAAGAGTTATAGTGTCTTTGGAATCAAGAAACTCCAGCTCATAATTCCAGTTGCAGTTATAGTTTTCCACTTTACCGGTTACATTGTTGACCGATATATTGACACTGTTCCCGGAATAGGGAATTCCCTTCTCTACCCTGATATACCGGAAATAATATGATGAATCATTAACGTTCTGACGCTGGCCATCATCCTGGTACTGCAAATTTTCAAATGGCGCTGAATTGGTCTTTTTAATAAAATCTTCCGCTTTTTTACGGGCCTCTTCCTTACTTATTGCCGGGAGTTTCGGTCTGTCATTTCCCGGACTGGGTGTGTAGGAGTAATAGCCGATAATCCTGCCCAATGTATCAATTGACACATTTATACTGCCCCGCTGATTACTTTCATCATTCCACATCAGGTCAAAGATAGTCCTTTCACCCTGTTTATGCATGTTGTAGCTGAAATTGTCATAGTCATCTGTGATTTCAAAAACAGTTTTAGCCATTTCAATGGCTTTTTCCAGTTCCCGGTCATACTGGGCAAAACTATAAGCCGGGAAAAGGAAAGTGGTGACAAAAACAATCACCAGTGACAGCGCAAGAACCCTTTTCATTTTTACTCCCCCTCAAGATTATTTGAAATTACTTTTCAATTAATATGACGGCATCAGATGAAAAATGTTCCATTTCCCAAGAGTATTTTTCAAAAAAACATCAGTTGTCCTGACATTCAAAACAAAAAAACAAGCTGTCCCAGGACAGCTAATATGTAAAATTATTTTTTGTTCTCTCTCAAGGCCACACTAATTTCCATGTCTCCAACATCCGTCTTCAGCGGTACCTGCAGACGCTGTATGTTTATTGTCGAAATCATTACCCCCCGGCCGGTTATTACGGTAGGTGGGGCCAGAGTACAGGGATACCCGGCTTTTTCCAGTTCTGTACTGGCAATACCGGTGACAACATTTCCCATTTCTGCAATTGCTGATTCCACCATAGCATCAATTACCGGGACAGGTTCCCCCAGTACCCCGGAAACAAAATTTTTCACGGCTCTTTCCGAAAGGCCGAACATTACAATCCCCTGAACCGCTCCGGTTACACCAATGAGCACTGTCATGTCTAAGGCGGTATATGAGGACTTTTGCATAGTAAGACTGCCTATCTGGATGGCTATCGGTTTCCCCAGTTCCTGGCTTAAAACCTGTTTTGTTGCTATGATAAAGGGGTTAATAAACTCTGCCTTCAAATCTTCTCCTCCTCTTCAGTTTAGCCTACAAAACGTTTTATAGATGATATTATTTTATCAGGCTGATATGGTTTTACGATAAAATCCTTGGCTCCAGCCTTGATAGCAGCCATTACGGTGTTCTGCTGCCCCAGGGCGCTGCACATCACAATCTTTGCTCCGGGGTCTTTTTCAGTAATTTCTGCTAAAGCAGCCAGCCCGTCCATCACAGGCATGGTAATGTCCATTAAAACCATGTCAGGCTTAATCTGAGAGTATTTTTCCACCGCCACCTGACCATTTTCCGCTTCTTCAACATTGTAACCGTTTTCTTTTAGCAGTTTAGCTACACGCATTCTCATAAATGCGGCATCATCAACAACAAGAACTGTCGCCATTTGAGAGTCCTCCTTTTCCTTACTCAACCTAAGTAAAATTCTAACCTAATTTTTAGCAACTGTCTATATAAGCTGCCGCATAACAACAAATTTCTCTTCTCCTTATTTAATACGACACGAGGTCCGCTAAATCCTCTCTTTTCCAGTTTTCATTTCCGGCTCCTGATCTCTGTTAACCGCAATTGTTCCCAGTGTTACCAACAACAGGCCGCCAAGCATTATCAAATCAAAACTCTCACCTGGTATAAAAACTGATGACAGAAACACTCCTGATACCGGAATCATAAATTGGTAAATGCCAATTTCCCCTGCTTTATTGTATTTCAGCAGCGAGTACCAGAGGGAAAATGCCACTGCAGAAAGAAATGCGGAATAAACCAATAAGACCCAAGCTGTTGTGGTAAATGAAACGGAATGGGGCTTTAGCCCTGTCAGCCCAAAAGAAATCATCAAAACTGAACCAAAAAGCATCTGGCATCCGGTAACCAAAAGAGGATGCAAATTTCCGGAAAGCCTCTTACCCAAGATAAGTCCCACTGCACTGAGAAAACCTGCCATGATCAGGGCGCCATCCCCCTGCCAGCTAAAAACCAGGTTAAAGCTCTTATCTGAATTAACCAGGATTATTCCCGCCAAGCCTGCCACCATGCCAAAGACCTTGTTCCGGTTAAGCTTATCATTTCGATAATAAAAATGGGCCAGTAAAACAACAAAAAATACCCCGCTGGAAGCAAGGACAGCCCCCTTCATACCTGAAGTGTGGGCAAGCCCGTAATAAAAGAAGGAATACTGTAAACCTGTCTGCACAATGCCAAGGAGAAGCAATTCAGCAATCAAAGACCTCTTTAATTTCATCGGCTGCCTTTGAAATAAAATCACAGCAAATAACAAAACGGCAGCTAGAAAGAACCTCATGCCGGCAAAGATAATTTGGGCATAAAAGTCATCTGGACGCATGCCAAGTTCATCATAGCTGATTTTAAGTACCGGAAAGGCGCTTCCCCAGAGTAATGAACAAAACAAGGCAATAGCCAGAACCCCATATTTGTTTGTAAGCATTTTGGCCGGTTGGTAGTTGAGGAGCTTTAGTTTTGGAGTTCTCATCTATTTAAATATGGTACTGCATACCTGTGCTGAACCGCTGGCAACAATGGTATTAATTATCATCAGAATCCCAAAGGCCGGAAGACTCAATACAAGAATCATTTTTTTTCTGTCCGGGTTATCGTAAATCAAGGTCCGGATAATTGCCACCACAACTCCCAGGGTAACTAGAAAAATCGCTGCCAGACCTATGACTATGGCATTATCCCCAATAACGGAATGTAATAACAGAACCAATAAATTAAGCACAACAAAATTTATGACCAGCAGTTTAGAATAGACGTTCATCCGGTTTCCTCCCCGTATAATTATATTGAGTCACAGAATTCGACACTATCTGTGGATATACCTTCTGCCAATTTTATAATCTTGTATTGTGTTTTCCCCAGGCCAATCTTTTCGGCATGGGTTATCTGGTTATTATAATCGTTATCTGGCCATAATTCCCTAAGAATATCTTTCCCTGCTTCTTTCTTCAGGATATCAGCTGCAGCCCGGTCGACAGCAACAGGGTCATAAGAAGCAAGAATGCCAATATCCCGGGTAATCTTATCCTGGGCCTCATTCAAGCAGTCACATTCCCTGGTTATATGAGTCAGGAAGGTGATATAACAGACTTTACCCTGCTTATTTTTAACAGCTCCCAGAGCATATTCAGCCATCTTTTCCTGAAGTATTCTGCTGCTTCCCCCGAAGGAATGATTAATGGCTTCATGCCTGCAGGTTGCAATACATTCAGCACATCCATAGCACTTTTCCTTATCTATCCTGGCAACTCCATCATAAAGCTCTATGGCATCCTTAGGACACCACTCGATACAGCTCCGGCATCCCCTGCACCTGTCAGCTATCACTTCAGGTTTTACATCAGCATGCTGTACCTGTTTTCCGCTGCGGGGAGCAGCGCCCATGGCCACATTTTTGATAGCCGCCCCCATACCGCTGAGAATATGTCCGGTTATATGGCTCAACACCACCATAGATTCACTGTGCAGAATATCATTGGCGATTTTTACCGATTTTAAATGGATACCATCAACAGTAATTTCCGAAAAGTTCTTAGACAGCAAACCATCGGCAATAATCACAGGAACACCAAGGTTTTCGATACTGAACCCATGCCTGTGAGCCTGCATCAGATGGTCAACAGAGTTCTGTCTTTGTCCCTTGTAGAGCGTATTTGTATCTGTGAGGAATGGCTTTGCTCCTGTAGAAGCTATTCTTTCCAATAGGGGCCTGATCCAGGCAGGCCTGATATGTCCAGTATTGTTTTCCTCCCCGAAATGGATTTTAACGGCAGTAAATTCACCTTCATTGAAAATGACCGGAAACCCCGCTTCTTCATAAAGCAATAACACTTTTTCAGCTACCACAGCATCTGCCGCCTTGTCCTCCAGCCTGCAAAACCAAACCTTACTCATTTATCACACCTCCGTTTTTTTTCCTACCGCTGCCTCACCTTCGAGGCAAAAAAAATTCTCCTCCCGGAGAAATTCCATTAGCACTTGTTTTGCCTCATTCTACTGAATCACTACTGGAGCAGGTGCCTTTTGGCGATAATATTATAAGCTGTCCCGTCTGATACCTTGGGGAGGTAATCAAACCCGTGATTCCGGAGTTCTTCTACAAGCCTGTCGGTACTTTGGGCATCCATGGTATCCACTATGATAGTAAGCTCCGCATCCGGCCCCAGCCTGGAAATAGTATCCTTAAGCTTATGCACCCCGTCCTCAATGCCTGGTCTTAAATCAAGAGTTATGTTCATCTTTAACCTCCGGTGTTTTAGCAGATAGTATACCCTCTTTCCACAAAATCTATAATCTCGATATTTTTACTTAAAGCCGTCGTTTTCGTTTTCTGACAACAAAAAACAAGGCCACAATTATTCCGATAAACGCAAAAACAATGATATTGAAATCATGCAGGTGGTTCTGCAGCACATCCCACTTATCTGTAAAAATATACCCCAGGTACACCAAGGCAAGGTTCCACGGCAGTGAACCCAAAAAGGAGTAAAAGGAAAACTTGAAAAAATCCATTTTAGCAATTCCAGCCGGCAGAGAAATAAACGTCCTGACCGCCGGAAGCATTCTTGAGAGAAAAACCGTGATTTCACCGCGCCTGGCAAACCAATAGTCGGCATCATTGAGATGTTTTTTGGATAAAAAAATGTACCTGCCATACTTGTCTATAAAAGCCCTGCCGCCATATCTGCCTACAGCGTATGCCAGCCAGCTTCCCGACAGGTTGGCCAAAGATGCAACCAATGCAGCCTGCATCATGCCAAGCTTTCCTTTGGCAACCAGGTGACCTGCATAAGGCATTACAATTTCACTGGGAATTGGAATACATGCGCTTTCCAGGGTCATTGTAACATATATCGCTAACAGCCTATATTGCTCAATGTCGTTTTTAAGAATCTGCTCCAGCCACGAAAACATTCTGAACCTCCACCCTTATAAATATATACAAATGTTGTTGCTTTTTTATGCAGGTCTCATTGGCCACTTTCGTGCTCATTGACCACCTTCGTGCTGGGAAACACCATGGAAGCTATTATGCTAAGGATAATTATACTGAATATAATCCCAACTGACATTACCAAGGGGATTTCTATATGGAAAAAAAGTATGCTCAGTTTAATTCCGGTGAAGGTTAGGATTACAGCCACCCCATACTTGACAAAGCGAAATGCATTATGAACCCTTTCCAGAACAAAATAAAGGTTCCTCAGTCCCAGTATGGCAAAAATATTTGATGCATACACAATAAAAGGGTCAGTTGTTATGGAAAATATTGCCGGTATTGAATCAATGGCAAATAAAACGTCTGACCCTTCAATAAGGACCAGAATCGCAAACAGGGGTGTGGCATGAAGAATACCGTTTATTTTGACAAAAAACTTTTCTCCGTCAAGTTCCCGGGAAATGGGCATGATTTTACCCAAAATTCTAAGCAGGTAGCTGTCATTATGACATTCTTCAGCTTCTTTGGAAAAAAACATTTTTATGCCGCTCAGAATCAGAATTACCCCAAAAATGTACAATACCCAGTGAAACCGGTTTACTATGGAAACTCCCAGGGCAATAAAAATCAGTCTAAGGACAACTGCCCCCATGATGCCCCAGTTGAGCACCCTTCTCTGATATACCGGCGCAATGCAGTAACTTGAAAAAATAAGCAAAAACAGGAAGAGGTTATCTAAACTGAGACTAAGCTCAATGATATACCCACCCAAGAATTCAAGAGCTTTTTGTTTACCCAGGAAGAAGTAAACCCCCACGTTAAATGAAAGCGCCAGGGTCATCCAAAACACGACCCACCTAACCGCTTTTCTGATTGACATTTCCTTGCCCCCTCTACAGCAATCATTCCCCTGGCATGCAATAATAAACCGCAAATAAGTGTGCAAATTAAAAAACTCTACATCCACACATTTACGGCGGATGCAGAGTCACACTAGACCTTTGGCCGGCAAAGCCGGGCTTACGCCGTACTAACGACTTTGCTTCCCGTTGGTAGAACGGGCAGTTACTCCCTCTGTCCAACTAATATTTTATTCTATTAGGGACAAACATTCAACATATATTTGTATAAACCTGCTAATTTCAGGCTGAAATTTTTTTGGCAAAACCCTTTAACAACAGGGAGTTAATTACCACAGAAACAGAAGAAAATGCCATCGCCAGGCCGGCCCACTCCGGTGGCAGCAGCTTTCCCGTTACCGGATAGAGAACCCCTGCAGCCACTGGAATACCAATCATATTATAGACCAAAGCCCAAAAAAGATTCTGTTTTATTTTGACAAGGGTTTTACGCCCGAGCCTTATGGCTCGTTCCACATCCATAATATCGTTTTTCACCAGGACCACATCACCGGTTTCCTTGGCCACATCTGTTCCTGATCCAATGGCTATACCTATATCTGCCTGAGCCAGAGCAGGAGCGTCATTAATACCATCACCCACCATGGCAACTTTGAGGCCTTTTTCCTGATAGCGCCTGATATTTTCAATTTTATCCCGGGGCAGAACTTCTGCAACAACTTCATCGATACCAGCCTGTGCGCCGACAACTGCAGCCACCTTTTTATTGTCACCGGTAATCATAAAAGTCTTCAGACCCAGGTTATGAAGCCTTTTTACGGCCTCAGCCGCGTTTTCCTTGAGCACATCCGAAAGGGCGATAAGTCCTGCAATCCTGCCGTCATAAGCCAAAAACATGGTTGTCTTCCCTGACTCTGCCAATCTGCTAAAATCCCGGTCAGCAGCTTTTGTGTCAATATTGTGTTTGCGCATCAGTTTAAGATTGCCTATGAGCAGTTCTTTGCCCTCAAGGGTACAGATAATCCCATAACCGCTTTCTTCCGTGTAATCTTTGACTTCACTTATTTCTATATTATCCTGGTGAGCTTTAGCAACTACCGCCTGAGCCAGGGGATGAATTGAAGGCGCCTCACCGGCTGCAGCAATCTTCAGGATTTGAGACTCGCTGAACGGTGGATAAGCTGCAATATCAGTAACTTCGGGGGTACCTTTGGTAAGTGTCCCTGTTTTATCAAACCCGATAGCCTGCAGGCCTGCAATGCTTTCGAGCACAGCCGCAGATTTAAATAATATCCCCCTGTTTAAGCCGACACCACTGCCAACCATTATAGCTGTGGGTGTCGCCAGACCAAGGGCACACGGACATGCAATCACAAGTACGGCAATAGCTGCCGTAAATGAGAAAACAAATGTAGCCTGCAGCAGAAAATACCACGTAACAAAAGTAATAACTCCTATAGTAACAACTGTGGGTACAAAATAATTTGAAATGGTATCTGCAAGGCGCTGAATTGGCGGCTTCACACCCTGAGCGTCTTCCACCATCTTAATAATCCCTGCAAGCACGGTATCTTTCCCGGTCTTCTCTATTTTCACTTTGATACTGCCTGATCTGTTAATTGTGGCTCCAATAACCTGATCACCGGGTCCTTTCTCTACCGGAATAGACTCTCCGGTGAGCATAGATTCATCTATACTTGCCTTGCCCTCTGCTATTTCTCCGTCAAGGGGAATCTTTTCCCCAGGTTTTACAATTACGATATCTCCTGGCTGCACCTCTGATGCAGCAATTTCCCGTTCTGTACCGTCTACAAGAATGCGCGCCCTGTCGGCTTGAAGTTCCAGCAGTTTTTTCAATGCCTGTCCGGCCCTTCCTTTAGCCCTGGCTTCGAGGTATTTTCCAAATCTGATAAATGCTATCAGCAGCATTGAGGTGTCAAAAAAAGTAGGCCCATGAAAAAACACCTCCGGAAAAGTTGTCAGGACACTATACCCATAAGCTGAAGTAATGCCTATTGATACCAGAACATCCATATTGGCAGATCTGTTTTTAAGGGCATGGTAAGCTCCACGGTAAAAGGTCCAACCTGCTGTAAACTGTACAATAGTGGCTATAACCAGGAGAGTGTACATCACCATTGGCGTCATCTCAATAAAATACATTATAGGCATCACCGGCAGCGCCAGAACAGCGCTGAATATAAGCCAGTTCCTTTCAATTATCGCAGTCCTGTCAACTTCTTCTGCGCCCTGGTCTTCTATCGGGGTATACCCTGCGTCCTTAACCCGGTCATGTATTGAGTTAATATTTATTATCTTAGGGTCATAGGCAACAGTTACGGCTTCAGTGGCAAAGTTGACCGAAGCGTTACTGACTCCCGGCGCTTTCTTAAGGGCCTTCTCAATGGAAAGGGCACAGTTGGCACAAGTCATTCCACTTACCTTAAATTGCGTCTTTGATGCATCGTTTTCTTCCCTGCCTTCCGCACCCAGCTCAGTCTTCACTACTGAAACCAATTCATTTCCATTAGTGGCAGCCTCTTTTTCCCCCACGGAATAACCCGCTTCTTTTACAGCATCTTTTATTTGCTCTAACCTGACCAATTCAGGGTTATAATTAAAAATTGCCCTTGATTCCTTCAGGTCTACCTGCACACCGGATATCCCGCTTAACCCTTCCAGGGCCTTTTCTACCCTTTTGACGCAGTGCTGGCATGTCATCCCTGACACCTCCAGCTCTACCCGTTTCATTTTCCTGCTGTTCATTTCGCTCACTCCCTTATACCCTTACCCGGTATGTTTTCTAAATTTTACCGCCATTTTTATTTAAAGTCAACCATTATAAGGAATTACTTTCATTACGTTTTTCCTATTTGGTTTATTATGCACAATCCCTTTTTGGGTTATCAATTCCTGAGCCTAATGCATAAACCAATCTCTGCGTGGGAAAATAAAGAAAAATAGCCTTTGGAGGAGAAAATATGCCAAGAGAGACTGAAGCGAAAGAAACTTTAGACAAAAATTCCGAAAACCCAGGAGAAAACAAGAAAGCCTCATATGATGGGGTACACAATATGTATTCCGGTGTTTATGACACATATTCGGGAGTTCGTGCCGATTATCCCGGTGTGGGTACCAACGGAGAGGCCGCAGAAACAGAAGAGTCTGATCCAACAGTAGCTCCCGGCATGAGAGACTTCCTGGAAAAGGATGCTGCCCCGGGGGAAGTAAAAAAAGGTGATTACACTAAAGTAACCACCCTATCTTATGATGAAACCCACTAAATTTGTATTTACAAGCTATGGTTAGGACATACTTTAAAATCAGGCTGGAAAAAACGGTTCTGCCATGAACAGCAGGTTTCCCGGCAGTTCCATGATATATTTTTCAGCCTGTTCCTTATCTTTGGGAAGTTGGGATACAATAACCGGATTTATCTTCAGGCTGATGCCTTCATCCTCGTCATAGTTAAAAAATGACCATGACTGCCCCTTCCCTTCCCGCACCACAAGTCTGCCATTCTCTGTGGTGCAGTCAAGCAGGTAACTGACGGCATCATTGCCACACCCGCCTTTTTCTGTGATTACTTTCATGTTTTCCGACATGCCGATTATATCAACTGCATACTTACATGCCCTATAGCCTAGCAGAACGCCAAAGCAAAGATGACCATGGTGCTCCATAAGGCCTTTGATTTCTTCAGAGAGGTTCCTGTTTTCCATCTTTGTACCCCCATTTCTTTCACCTTACCCCCATACATTGGGAATCACCTTTTGATAATAACTTTTGTCCCTTCATTGACATATTCAAAGAGTTCTTCGGCATCTTTTGAATAAAGTCCGATTGACCCTCCGGTCCATGAACTGCCCATAAACGGCCCCCAGCCGCCGTGGATAGCTATACCCCCGCCCATCTCGGTATCCTGTGGAGGGGTGACCCCCTTATTTTCGGCATTTTCAATGGCCAGGAAGTCCTTACTGGTTATGAGCCCCTGGTGTAAACCCTGTAGAGCATATTTTCTGTTGGGGTAATTTAACATCATCAGCCGTGAGCCATAGAAACGTTTTGGCGGAGAGTAACTTACCTTTTCCGTAATCTTGAACTCCCCGGTTGGTGTTTTGCCATCCCCTGCTTTCTCCTTGTCAGCCAGAGGGTTTTTCCCCAGAGATACCTGATATTTTTTCAGGACATCATCGCCAGAATACAAAACCAATAAATGCTCTGATTTAACCACCTCGATCCGAATTTCAGTTCCTTGTCCCGGTGTCAAACCCTTTTCTGCCACAATCCTGGCTATCGGCATATGAGGTTCCCCGGTCACGGTATCCTTCAAAAAAGGAGACAACAGGGTTCCCTGGTAAGCCCATAAATTATATGCGCCAATCACCAGAACAATTCCCGCCAGAGATAATATGATAATTTTCTTCAGCCTGTTTTCTGACAAGTAGAGACCTCCTGACAGCAGGTTTCTTACAGATACTGCCACCTGCACCACTTAGCTTCAATCATATCCAGAACAACATACAGAATCAGGCCAAGGAAGCTCATTCCGATAATACCTGCAAACATCTGACTGTATGCAGCCATGCTCCAGGCATCCATGATGAAATAGCCCAGTCCCTCTGTGGTGGCAAAAGATTCCACAAAAAACAGGACTGCAATTGCGGTTCCCAGGCTTATCCGCAGTGAAGTCAGTATTTTAGGCAGACATGCCGGCCATACAACATGGTAATAAATCTGCCACTTAACAGCCCCCAGGGAGGTCATGGAATGGATATTCTGCATCGGTACTCCCTTTGAAGCATCCCTGGTAGTAACCAGAATCTGAAAAAACACAATCAGCCCGATCATGAAAATCTTGGGTGAATTGCCAAGCCCCATGAGCAGAAATACTACCGGCAAAAAGACAATTTTAGGAATCGGGTAAACAAGATAAACCACCGGCGCAATATACCTGTCTAATTTTTCTTCCCGTCCCAGGAGCAGCCCCAGAGGAACAGCAAGGAGCATAGCAGCTATAATACTGATGACCACCCTGAAAGCACTGATATAAAAATGCTCCCAGAGAATCCCGCTGAAAATCATAAAAAATTCAGTCATGGCCTCCAAGGGGGTGGGCAGGATGTTGTTCTTCACATATATTGCAAGTAAATACCAGAAAACCATGATAATCAGTGTAGCAGCAAATATTTCGATTGTTTTCTTCCAAAGGGAATTTCTTTTCATTATTCCTCTACCCCCAAAAGCCGCCGCAGCCTGGAACACATTCCGTGAAACTCCTGCTGCTGCCTGTACCCTGGCATTCCCATCATGGGGTTTGCAATCATTTCTTGAATCATGCCGGGACGGTCTGACATGACACAGATTTTTTTCCCCAGAAATACAGCCTCTTCGATACTGTGGGTTACCAATACAAGGGTTAATTTATGCTCCTTCCAGATATCCAGGATAAAATGCTGCAAAGTCTCCCTGGTGAGGGCATCAAGTGATGACAATGGTTCATCCATCAGTAAAATTTTGGGCTTTAATGCCAGAGACCTGGCTATACCCACCCTTTGTCTCTGACCGCCGCTTAGCTGGGCCGGATAGCTGTTTACAAAATCAGCCAGGCCAAGCTTTTTGAGAATGGGACTTACTATATCCTGCTGTTCTTTTCTGTTATATCCCTTTACCTTTAAACCCAGGCTGGCATTATCATAGACAGTCTTCCAGGGAAACAGCCCGTAATCCTGAAGGATCAGGGCAGTTTCAGCCCCGGGAGCGTCAGGTTCACAGCCGTCGATCACTACCCGTCCGGAAGTGGGTTTCAAAAGCCCGGCAATAATAAAAAGCAGGGTGCTTTTGCCACATCCCGACGGCCCTATAATTGACATGCTCTCCCCTTCTGCAAGCTCAAAGGTGACATCTTTAAGGGCATCTACCTGATTTTCTGCCTGGTTGTATGTGAGGGAAAGTTCATAAGAATTAATCATCTGCAAATCTTCCTTTAGTTCCTGACACTAGATCAGGGATTCGTCAACAAGTTCCTCATAAGTAAATGGTTCTTGCAAAAGCTCTTTTTCTACCATCCAGTCAACTACACTGAGCACATCTTCACGGGTCGGAACCTGAGGAGGGGAAAACGTAGGCGCTTTATAAGTGTCCTTCACAGGTTCGGGTATCCTGGCCTTATCTATCAGTAGAGACCTGTATTGTTCAGGGTTCTGGGTCAGTTCCTGGCCTGTGCTGCCATAAATCTGAATAAGTTTCCTGATAGCTTCATTTTTTGAGTCAACAGACTCTTTACGGAACAGCAGCACAACCTGGGATACATTAATCCCTGAACGGGTATCATCTAAAATCACCTTGGCGCCTTGTTTTTCCGCCAGTGAAGCCAGCGGGTCCGGAAGCAGCGCTGCCTTGACCTGGTTATTTGACAGCATCTGCACCCTTATGGGCATTTTGGGAATACTTATTTTTTTAATCTGGTCCTTTGTCAGTCCCTCATTAGCCAGCAACTTATCAGTAACGTATTCAATAATTGTGTTTTCTGAGATTGCTATTTCAACACCGGCCAGGTCTTTGGGGCTTTTAAAATCTGAATCCGGCGATCCCAGCAGGGCAAACCTCCCTTCTTCAGGGGTCACTCCAAGGGTTATCGAGCCTATCCTGACATCTGTACCTCCTTTTTTCAGAAGACATGCTGCAATAATATCAGCAGCTTCGCCGTCAATCTGTCCAGCCTGCATAGCAGCATCCCGCTCAGCAGCGCTGGGAAACGGAATAAGTTCCACATTAAGCCCAGCCTGTTTAAATTGGTTTTCCGCCTCTGCCACAAACAGGGGCAGATTATCCTCTATGAACAGAACACCTATTTTCAGCGGCTGGCTGTGAGGTGATGCGGAATCGGTTTCCTCCGGACCGCTGCAGCCTGTCAGGCTGCCAACCATCAGAAGTAAAACCGCTGCGAAAGTCAATATCTTTTTCACCGGTCTCTCTCCTTTAAATTAGTTTTGGTTTTAGTTTAGCAGTTGTTTTTGCTGCATCTTAATTTTTCGACAGTTCCGGGCAAATTCCCTTTGTAATTTCACGAAAAAATATGAGCGGCTGATGAGTTCTCCAATAGAGTATACTCATCTGTCCGCTCGGATTACCCTTAGTCGGGTATGGCTGCATTTGAATCCGTATAAAGCTGTACAACTCTTTGTCCTGCCAGCAGCAGGGCACCGGCAGCAGCGACTGCCAGAAGTCCCAGCACCAGGCCGTACTCCGTCAATCCCTGGCCGTTGTTTTCGGTAACAAGTTTTGCCAATAACTTCATTGTCTCCCACCCTTCGTGAAAACTTATGGCGGTTCGGAAACACAGTTATGATACCTTCCGTTTAAATATCGTTAATTCTTTAATTTTACTTTAGCTGTTATTGTGTTTATACTTCCGGATGCCAAACAAGCAGGACTTTGCCGCTCATTGGGTCTGCTGTTAATAAAATAACGCCCTAAGGCGTTATTTTATTAGCTTTTTGATTTCACGTTTTCCAGATCGGCCCTGGCAATAACACTCACTATTACACCGGTAAAAAAAGTTGCAATAATTCCAAAAACAACTGCATCCACCCACGATAGAAACATTTTTTTACCCCTCCCCAAAATAATTTATTTATTATACGCAAATTCTATTTAGGATTCTGTAAGTAAATTACAATTAATATAAAATAAATCGTTAATGTTTTTAATGAATTACATCGGTTTGTGAGGCTTTTGACCCTCTTTAGCCTCGTGAAAGGTCCGGGCCATACAAAGGTTGCAAATATAAACGGCCTTAGGGTTTTTTTGCATCTTTCTGTAATCAACATGTTCCTGTGTAATGCCCTCTTTTCTCCCACACATCATACACTTAACTTGCATTCCTACCCCCCCTTTAAAGTGGCTCTTTTATTATTAATATATCATAATTATAGGAAATTGGATACTTCTATGGGCTGCTCAAAAATCGTGGTGCGGCTCTTTTTGTACCTGAAGCAATGCCTTGGTAATCTCGGTAATCACCTTTATCCTGGTGTCCATGTAAGATGCCAAAAGTTTGGAAAATACTTCACCCTTTTGAGATACATAATACTGTGGCGGGAGGTTGTTCAGCGCAATAGCCATTATATCCAAACGGCATTTCTCGCATTTACACAGTCCCTCCTTCTTGTCAAGGACTTCATCAAGTACTTCCCTGACGACTTTCTCCGTGTAGTTATGAAGTTCCAGAATAGCCACACCCCTTCCGGCCCAGAGTCTGTTTCGGATGAAAAATATTTCACAACCAAAGAAATTCCTGGGCTCAGTTTCTGGCATTAAATTTAATTATTCAGTTAATTATTCAGCAAATATTTTGAAATTCCTGCAAATTATCTGATGACATTTTGGTAAAATTCAGGAAACATGCCGCGCAGAGGATTGTTTTATTCGAGCAAAAGGTTCTAATTCCCTTCAATAACATTGTTAGATTGCCCTGTATGCTCCAAATGCCATTGGGAGAATTCCCCGATGTCTTTTCTGATTGAATTGAAAACAAATGATATTACGGTCACATCATCAACAAATCCTAACCCAAGTAGGAAATCAGGAATCATATCAACCGGGTTTAAAAAATAAAGAAGCGCTGCCAGACCTGTGATTATTGTTTTTAAGGGGACTCTTCTATACTCTCCCCTTGCCCATGCTCCCACCATTTTTATTAACAAATCCATTTCATCACGGACTTTATCAATTTTCCCCTTTTGTTTTTCATACTTGATCAAAGCCCTGTTAATAATTTCTGTGGTCCTTTTTATGTCTCCAGCAAGGTTTGCCGCCTTACGCCTGCTCGATTCGAAACCCGCAGGTTTTTTCAAACTGACCTTCTCCTTTCATCCGGCAATTCTTCAGAAATATGATTCCAGTATATTATTAAAAAGGCGCGCATCTTTCAGTTCCCAATTCGCGCGCCTTTTTATACTTCATTCCTTAGCCTTTTCCACAACTGTGGAAAAGATATACTTTTCTGAAGTAAAAAAAAGCCTCAAGCTGACGCTTAAGGCAAACACCTTAAATATATAAGGTGAAGGCGGGCTCTTTGGTAAAAGTAACCAGTATTTACTACGTGATTTTATTAATTCTACAATAATCTCTAAATTCCTGCAAAACATTTTAATTTTTTAAAAACATGCATATGATCCAAGCCTTTTTAAGCATTATGGGCCTGGAAGGCATAGTTAATCAGTCTTTCAATCAGGTCGGGAAAGTTTATCCCGGCAGCTCTGGCAGCATCAGGGAAAAGGCTTGTAGCAGTCATTCCAGGGCTTGTATTAATTTCCAGCACATAGGGTTCATTGTTTTCACTAACCAGGAAATCAACTCTGGACAATCCCGTGCATCCAACAGCACGGTAAGCCCTGGCAGCAATTCCCCTGATTTCCTTGTCAATTGCTTCTGGAAGCTCTGCCGCAAAATGACTGCTGGCTCCGGTCGTATACTTGGCATGGTAGTCATATACCCCGGACTGAGATACTATCTCCAGGATTGGGAGAACCACAGGCTCTGAATTACCCATGATAGATACCGTCAGTTCCCGGCCTTTAATAAACTGTTCCACCAGAATCTCATGATCATACTTCAGACACTCAACAATACCTTCTTTTACGTCCTCTTCCTGGAAGGCAAAGCAGACACCGATTGAGGAACCCTGACTGGCAGACTTTATCACAACAGGCAGTTTCATTTTATTCAAGACCATTTGTGAGATTTCCACAGGTGAGGACCGTTCCCCATCAATTACCATAAATTCCGGTGTGGGGATATTTTCGTAAATAAATATTTTTTTGGTCATAATTTTGTTCATTGCCAGAGAACTGGCCATAACTCCCGGTCCTGTATAGGGTATGCCCAGAATTTCCAGAAGTCCCTGGACACAGCCGTCCTCACCGTATTTGCCATGAAGGGCAATAACTGCAACATCTGGCCCGACCTCCCGCAGTTTTTCACTGAGGTCCTTTCCGGCATCAATAAGCACAGTATCAAAGTCTTTGTCTTTTAAAGCATCAAATATGGACTTCCCGGTATTCAGGGAAACTTCTCTCTCTGTTGACAGACCGCCATACAGGATAGCTACCTTTTTTGTCATATAACACCTCCGAAATTTATTCCGGATATCCCAAAAAGGCTGAGAAATTCTCCGACCTCCTCATAGGGTACCGGGTTTTCACCCAGGATTACCGGTGTTATGGTACCGTGGTAATCACTTCCCCCGGTTTTCAAAAGCCTGTGTTCCTGGGCTTTTTTATAATATCTCCGGACATATTCCTCTCTGTGTTCACCAAAATAATAATAAAACACCTCCAGCCCGTCTATGTCTTTAAAACATAGTTCCTCAACTATCCGGTCATTGCGGATTAATCCGGGATGGGCAAGAATAACAATCCCTTCCGAGTCCTTGATAAAATTAACTGCTTCCTCAAAAGGATATGCGTAGTCAACATATGCTAGACCATTACGTTGTAGATACTTTGTCATAATTTCTATCGCATCAGCCGGTTCTTTGATGTGTCCGGCATTATGCAATGCCCGCATAATGTGCCCCTTACTGACGGGGCTGTCCGGATGAGCCAGTTGTTTCACATCATTCCATGAGATTTTAAAGCCAAACTCCCCTAATCTTTCCACTGTTGCCCTGGCACACAATGTCCTCTGATTGCGAAGCTCTGCAAGTCCCTGCTGCAGACAGCCGTTATCCGGATCATTAAAATATCCAAGCAGATGCACCTCTATGCCCTGATACAGGGTCAATATTTCAACAGCCGGGATCACCTTAATGCCATATACCACTCCTGCGCGGCGTGCCGGATGATATCCGAAAGTACTTTCATGGTCTGCAAGAGCAATCGTTCTAAGACCTGCGTCAAAAGCCATTTTAACTACCGTAACCGGGTCAATGTTGCCATCTGACGCAGTCGTGTGAATATGCAAGTCAATACACATTTTTACCTCCATAGAATATTATATTACCGCGAAACATATTTTTTAAGTATATCATTAAAATTTTAAAAAAATCCGCTACAATTTTACAAGGTTGAATCAATTGACAAATTAACACTTATCATTTATACTAAATGATGTTCGACGAATCGCAGGGGAGTAGCTCAATTGGTAGAGTAGCGGTCTCCAAAACCGTTGGTTGCAGGTTCGAGTCCTGTCTCCCCTGCCATAAACACAATTTTTACACTGTAAAAGTTACAGTGTTTTTTTTATGCAAAAATCCGGTATTTACCGAGAAACTCATCCCTGAGAATGCCCATTAAGATAATATCATAATATCTCCCATTCCTGTACAACCCTTGTCGTTCCAGGCCTTCTATAGTGAAACCTGTTTTTTCGTAAACCTTTTTGGCCCTGACATTATATTCAAAGACTTCGAGTCCGACCCTGTGAAAATCCAACTCCAGAAACAGATGCCTTAGCAGGGTAACCAGTGCATCAGTGCCGAAGCCCTGGTTCCACATCCGCTTCTCTCCTATGAGCATCCCCAGTTCTGCCTTCCGGTTCTCTTTATCTATGGACCCCAGTGATATAAACCCAATAGAACTGCCGGTCAGTGATTCAATAATCAGCCGTAAGGTATCATATTCACCCAGGCCCTTTTCATATCTCCGGCTCTCAATTTCAAATGTGGTGTTAATCGGCGCTCCCCTGACAAGATCCGCAATTTCCGGGTCGTTTTTCCATTTAACCAGCAGCGGAATATCTGCCCTGGTAATGTTCCTTATCCTGACTTTGTTTCCTGCCAAGTTCATGAAGCGGTATCCTCCTGTTCCTTTGTTGATATTATTATTAGACAATCGTCGGCAGATTCCTCTTAATTAGCTGTGGGATAAAGCAATGATAAGACATAATCCAAGCCTGGATTAATAAATATTTAATTAAGCATAAACCATTCCGGAGGTCACCAATGAAAAAGTCGTTCGTACACGGAGCTTTGGTACTAATGGCAGCGGCCACTGTAAACAGGGTAATCGGTTTTATTTATCAGGCAGCTATTTACCGGTTAATTGGGCCCGAAGGTGTGGGTCTGTATAATCTGGTGTATCCCATTTATATCCTGATTATTGTGCTCACGACAGCAGGTATCCCATTGGGGATATCCAAACTGGTCTCAGAAGCGGAAGTCAGCGGCAACCGCAGGCTTAGCTACCAGATTCTCTGGCTCTCCCTTTTAATCCTGATAGTATCAGGAGGCTTTTTTACGGTAATTTCCTATCTGGCTTCACCACTGCTGCTGAAGCATGTTTTCGTTAATAAAATGGTGTATCCGGTATTCAGGTGCCTGCTTCCGGGAATTTTCATCGTTTCGTTAAGTTCCGCATTTCGCGGTTTCTTCCAGGGCTTGATGGACATGAAGCCACCTGCTGTGAGTCAGGTTATCGAACAGGTAATCAGGGTTTTTTTTGGAATAAGTCTGGCTGTTTACCTGCTTCCGCGGGGAATCCAGTGGGCAGCGGCCGGAATTGCAGGGGCCGGTGTTATCGGAGAATTTTTCGGCCTAACAGTCCTGATAACCAGCTTTCTGCGCCGTAAGCCATTAAGTATTGTCCTATCCCTGCCAGGTATAACTGTATCATACAATATTTTACGAAAACTTTTTAAAATGTGTACCCCGATAACCCTGGGACGTATTGCTGCAACTCTAATGCTGTCTATTGATTCAATGCTTATTCCCTATGTACTGAGGGAAGCCGGCCATTCGACATCAACTGCGACAGCAATTTACGGGCAGCTTACAGGTGTTGCTCTGACCTTACTTTCAGTACCCTCAGTAATCACAGTTTCCCTGGCAACAAGCCTGGTTCCCGCAATTTCCGAGGCAGTAGCCCAAAACAGGTCTTGGGTCGTAAGTTCCAGAACCAGTGAAGCCATAAGGGTTACACTTCTGGCTGCCGTCCCCTTTGTTTCTGCATTCATGATACTTCCTGATGCCATAACCCAGGCTATTTTTGGTTCTCCTGAAGCCGGACACCTGCTCGCAATATTGGCCTTTGGAGGGCTTTTTGCCTACCTGCAGCAAACAACCACCGGGGTACTTCAGGGGCTTGGTTATCCGGTAATACCTCTCACAAATATGTTTTTTGCCGGACTCGTCAAGATCCTGGGTATCTATACAATTTCTGCCCGCCCATCACTTGGGATAACAGCAATAGCTTATTGTTTCGACATTTTTTTTATTCTGGCTGCCGGACTTAACATCCTGTCACTTTACCGGAAAACAGGTTGTCATTTAAACCTCAAAAATGACGTCTTCAAACCTGTAACAGCCGGTCTGTTTACGGCCATGATTTATTCAGGATTATATAAGTCACTGTATCAGGCGCTGGGACTAAACTTCCTGAGTGTGGCAATTTCACTTGGCTGTGGATTTGTTTTTTACATTTTTGCTGTTGCTTTGATGGGGTCACTGAAAAAAAATGACCTCCGCAGGCTTCCATATATTAATAGATTAATCCGATAGCTAAGGCCGCTTAGACATTCGCTTCTTCAAGCAGTAATAAGCGGCGCATGCTCCAATAAGCAGAAACCGGAACGGGTACTGCTATAACCCGTCCCGGCCCCAAATAATCCGATTTGTTTATAAAATACTGTCTAAATTCCATTCCCTGACCATGCTGATAAAGCTATTGCCGGTTACATCAAAACACAAGGGGGTAACCGATATTTCGCCATTCTTGACTGAGGCGATATCAGTGCCCGGTTCAGCCATTATATCCATAACTTCGCCGCCCATCCAGTAATACTCCTTACCGCGGGGGTCACGCCTTTTTTCAAAAGTATTCTCATAACGCCTCTTACCCAGTCGGGTTACCGTTACCTGGGAAGGTATTCTGCCGTCTTTCAGGGCAGGCACGTTTACATTGAGAAGCATTTCATCTGGCAGCCCATTACAAGTTACAACCTCTACAAGTCGCCGGGTAAACTCAGCCGCAAAATCAAAATCCGTACTTTCCCACGAGGCCAGTGAGACAGCGATTGAAGGTACATCATTGATAACCCCTTCAAGAGCAGCTGAGACTGTTCCCGAATAAAGCACATCTGTACCCAGATTTGGCCCCAGATTAATTCCGGCCACCACTATATCAGGCCTGCGGGGCAGCAACGCCTGTATGGCAAGTTTGACACAATCTGAAGGTGTTCCATTGACTGCATAACCTTTAGAACTGCTTCCGGAGAACTCAAGTTTCTCAGCCCGCAGCGGTTTGTGGATGGTTATCCCCAGTCCGGAAGCGCTTCTCGGTCTGTCCGGAGCCACCACATAAACATCCCCGAGCTGTTCCAGGGCTGTTCTGAGTGAATTAATACCCGGGGCTTGTATGCCGTCATCATTACTAATAAGAATAAGCATAAGTCCCTCCCTATGACTAAAAAAGCAGGCCAGACCTGCTTTATATTTCGTATATATTGATTGTCATCGTTCCATCTTGATTCTTATTAAGCCCAAACATAACTTTTTTATGCTTCAAAGTCTTATTCAGATAATCAACAACCTTGTACATTTCTTTATAACTTTGAAAATGTTTGGAGGCAATAAGCTCCAGCCTGTCGCTTTCCTGCTCCGCCATTATTAAATAATCCCCTTCCGAAAATACAGCCTGAAACTATTGTAATCAGTTTTGGCAAAGAAATCAAGTGGCCTGTATCCCAAAAATAGCAAAACACCGGCAATCCCTATGAACCAAAAGGGATGCCGGCATTTCTTTTTTTAGTTTTTCCTTATCAGTGAAAAAGCCTCCGCACGGGTAGCCTGATTGTTCTTAAATAAACCACGCACCGCGGAAGTAAGAGTCATTGACCCGGGTTTTTTAACACCCCTCATTGTCATACACATGTGTTCTGCTTCAACAACTACCAGCACCCCAAGAGCATTAAGGGATTCCATAATCATATCGGCAATAGTACATGTCAGCCTTTCCTGCAGTTGGGGCCTTTTGGCAATGGTCTCCACAGTACGGGCCAGTTTAGAAAGTCCGGTGATTTTTCCTTTTCTGGGTATATAAGCCACATGTGCCTGTCCAAAAAACGGCAGCAAATGATGCTCACACATGGAATAAAAAGGGATATCTTTAATGAGCACCATCTCCTCATGGTCTTCAGTGAACATCACCTGCAGGTGCTTACGCGGGTCTTCATACATACCGCAAAATATCTCTTCATACATCCTGGCCACTCTTGAAGGGGTTGCCACTAAACCTTCCCTTTCAGGATCTTCGCCGATAGCCTCAAGTATCATGCGAACTGCTGTTTCAATTTTTTCCTTATCAAACATGTCTAAATCCTCCTTACAACTGCCCCATAAATTTGTGCACCTGGGGTATTACTCTGACATCTGGAATGTACTGTAGCGCCTTTTCCTGCAATTCCATAAGTGCCGCAATGCTCATTGGCCTGACCGGCAATCCGTGATGGGGTGTTACCGGCTGTATAATAAGAGGTATATTGTGGTCAACCTCTTTTATCAAATTACACGTTCTAATAAGCGCTGACTCTCTTGTCTGTGAAGATACCACAACCTTTACAAAAATTTCTTTCTCTGCACCTTTTTTCAGGAACTCGGCATGCCTGTTCCATAAATCATCATAACCTGAAGTATCCGGTAATTTTATATCCATGCTTATTATGTCTATTACCGGCATAACTTTAGCCAAATCTTCCGCAAGAGTGCCATTGGTTTCCAGATAAATCCTGAATCCCCCAGCCTTCAAAATTGCACCCAGCCGGCTGATGAAGTCCGGATGCAGAAGGGGTTCCCCCCCGGTAAGGCTTACACTGTGCACTGTGGCAGCGGAAACAGTGCCAGTAATTATCCCGGCAACAGTATCTGTCTCTGCCGGGTTTGGTAAACTGGTAAAACTTCCACTGCCGGGACTGGTCTCTACGCGGAAATATTGCCCGGAAACACAAGCTGTATCACAATAGCGGCAGCTCAGGTTACATCCGGAAAGCCGGATAAAGACCTGTCTGACACCCGTATAGGGTCCTTCACCCTGAATAGAAGTAAAAACCTCGACCAGATTTGCCGCCACCGATTATGCTCCTTATCTGCCATGATATATTTGAATTGTTATGCAATTCTAAATTATATTCGAGATTTTCACTAAACCTCCTGCTAAATTTCGCGATTTTTTTAAATGTGTTTTTTGCAGCAGGATAATTAAGAATAAAATCGAATACTGCTATTAACTCATTAATTTGTTGGTTTTCTCGCTAAGTTTAATGCTGTCTTTTGGTGTTTCCCGTCTAATTTTCCTTTAATTTGACAAGTTCAAGTTTCTGTAGTTCATTTAAAGAATTCTGTAGTGAAATAAAAGAGTGTTGCGCCTCAGAACTATTGAAGTCAATTCCTGCGTTGGATAATATCGAATAATGCTGTGCCACACTATCAAGCTGCTGTGCTGCTTCAGTAATTATCTGCAATTCCTCTGTTGTGATATGACCACCTTTATCAATACTCTCCGAAAGCGGTTTAAGTACTGCACTATATATATGGTTCAGTACTATCCTGGTTTGAACGGTGATATCAAGCATAGGCTGGCTGATGATTTCTTTACGCATCTCTGCCGAGATGTTTTCCAACTGGGTAAACCGTTTCAATTCGTATTCTTCAGGAAATACAGCTGCTTCCAGAGCGCCCATAACAATCCCGAGGTATTTGGGGTTATCGGGGTTTACAATATATTTGTTTAAGGCTCCACGAATTATGGAAATCCTGGTATAGTCTTCAGCATAAGCGCTTTGCAGACTTTTCCGGGCATCATTTCTGAGAAATTCACTGTCATCAGCCACAGATTTATCTCCCGTGCCGCAGCCGGGCAGCAAAATGATTAATAAGGCAAAAACAAATGATATGGCAGTGACTCTGCTGCTTTTTTCCAACATTCACGCAACCCCCTTTATTATACTTTTTCTCTAATTATTCGATTTTTCCTCTTTTAAGAATCTAACCGGTTAAGGCGGTGTCTTATGGAAAACCTTAACAATGGCGCCAACGAACTATTCATATGCAAAGCACGCTGGTTGACCATATTAGGTTTCCCGGTACTTTTGTGGCTTTATAGCGGCAGGGTTTCGCCCGAGCTTCTTTTCGTTTCAGTTATTTTTATTATTTATAATTACTTTTTAAGTTCTTACCAGAAAAAATTTTCCCTGAGCCGTTATTCGCTCTTTCTGTCCATAATAGACTCACTTTACCTGATTTATATCTTTACCCTGACATTTAATGAATCGGGAGGACTGCCACAGGTCTTCTATTTTCTTATCCTGGTTATGGGCATCAGGCACGGCATGTCCAAATACCCACTGATTGTGTTGATTAACATACTGCTTTATCTCTGCACCTCTGTGGTGGGTTCTGTTTACCGGAAAATTACTTTAAGCCCGGAGTTACTATTAATTCAGATAATTTTTATTGCAGCCTTTGGGATTTTGAGTTCATTCATCTTCAAGCGAACTTACCAGCAGCATTTGGAAAAAGAAGCATTAATAACAGAGCTGCAGTCGGCCTACCAGCAGTTGTGCATCTATAACGCTCAAGTGGAGGAACTGGCCAATACAGACCCGCTTACAGGTTTATATAACTACCGTTTTTTTACCCAGCGCCTGGACAGGGAAATTGACCTTTCTAAGAGGTTTAACAGGCCTTTATCACTTATTATAATTGATATTGACCATTTTAAGGATTTCAATGATACATATGGACACCCATCAGGAGATATTGCCCTGAAAGAGGTAACTCTGATTTTCAAAAACAATATCCGGGATAAAGATGTACTATGCCGTTACGGTGGCGAGGAGTTTCTTATCCTTCTTCCCTCAACCGGGATTGAGGAGGCATACACATGTGCAGAACGAATCAGGATTTCAGTGGAACAGCATTGTATAAATATGCCCGATACGTCTGACTCTGTCAGTATTACAATCAGTGGAGGGGTCGCCTGTTACCCCATTGATGCCAACAATGGCGAACAACTTCTCCGGATTGCCGATGAAGTCCTGTATACTGCCAAGCATAAAGGACGCAATAAGATACACCGACGGAGATGATTTTTTCATCTTAAAGAAAAAAGGTGCCTGTTTTTAAAGAAAAAAGGTTACCTGTCACCTGGAAAACCAGTGTGACAGGTAACCTTTTTTCCTGGGGTTGGAATTGTCTAAGGCCATTTGATGCCACATATAATATCAACTTATTGCAGGCCGAGAGACCTATTAAAACAGTAAACCGCATCGTCATATTTTCCAATCTGCTCCATTAATGAAGCCTTGTAGCCCCATGCCTCACGATTATCCGGGTCATATTTTATAATCCGGTCATAACATGCTTGAGCTTCCTGATATCTGTTGAGTTTAATCATACATCCGCCCTTGTTTAAACTCAGCATGCTGTTTTTGGGGTCGATTTTCAGGCCTGCATTATATACTGTCAGAGCCTCCAGGTGCCTTCCCATAGCCTCAAGACACAGGGCTTTATTGTTAATTAGGGTAATGTCATTGGAGTATTTTCCCAAAGCCATATCAAAACACTTTATGGCTTCTGCATGCCTTCCCGCCTGACAGAGACAGGTGCCCTTGTTGCTCAGCAGTGTCAGGTCATTGGGGCTCCATTCAAGGGCTAAGTCGTAACATAGCAATGATTTTTCATGATTCCCCAACTGGGCCAGGGAAAATCCCTTGTTATTCAGGAGTTCAACATTAATCAGCTTAAGCTCCTCTGCTTTTTCATAGCACTTTAGCGCCCTCTCATGCTCGCCCAGGTTGCTAAAACATAATCCCATATTTACGTATACTGCCGGATTACCGGATTGAATTTCGGCAGCTCTTTTAAAGCGTTCCAGAGCCTCCACGTATTCGCCGTCAGAACAGAGGCAAAGACCATATTGGAGCAGAGCTTCCGGATTTTCGGGGTCAAAATCCAGCGCCTGCCGGAAACAGGATTTGGCTTCTTTGCTCAAAGCGTTCTGGTAATAGTACTTGCCTTTGGCGATCATGGCTTCAACTGAGTTGGGCCGGTCTAACAATTGGTGGTTAATTGCAGATGGATCAATAACGTCAGGGACGTCTTTCACTTCCCTTGTCTCCACCCAGAAAACCGGGGCCTCATTGATGCCTGAATCAGCAGCTTTGCGAAATGATTCTCCGGCTTCCTTCACCAGGCCTTTCCTGTACTGTAGATGAGCTATTCTGAAATACAAATCCCCCCTATGAGAAGAGGTGTTGACAGCTTTTTCGTAATAATGAAGCGCCTTGTCCTCCTGTTTTGTTATCTCATAGAACCACCCGGTCAGTGAATAAACACTGTTGACGGTAAACAACTGCCTTAACAGCCTTTTCAGAGAATCAAATGCCTGCTTAACATTAGAAACCCTTTGATACCGAAAAACCATATTACTCATTTTCAGCCCTCTCCTTTAGTTTATGTCTTTACCTGTTTCTCTCGTTTTTCATAATAAGGGTTTCAATTTGTTAAATTCCTTTCCCTGCTAGAAAGAGTAAGAATCGTACGTCAAATACCACCATAAAATGACAACGAAAATCCCCGAAAAGATGCGAACATCTCCGGGGATTTCCTGATTAAGTTTATGCATTTTTCAGGCTGCTTAGTGATCCGGACCTGTAAGGGCAGTATAAGAAAAATGTCCTCCCAAAAGTTTATCCTTTTGTGTCGGCGATATGGTTTCATGTTTTACCAAAGATGTTAAAACACCGGATTTTTCGGTTTTTCCCAACAAAATAAATCCTGCTAATTTTCTATTCCGGAAAACAAGTTTTTTATATGTCGAATTATTATCGGAAAGATAAAATGATTCATAATCAGGAAGTTCAGAATTGGCAATTCCCGCACAAACCAATGAGATGCCGCCTATATTAAGAGAATTCATATTGGTGCTGCCACTATACCGAACTTTTCTTCCCGCCATATTCAGGGCAGCGCAGCGCCCCTGCTCAACAGCATGGGGCCACAGTGGGTTCCATACCGGCGCATTTCTGACAACATCATACGCCTGGGCCACATCCCCTGCCGCGTATATTCCGGGGACGCTTGTCTCCATAAATTCATCAACCAGAAGCCCTTTTTCTACGGCAACCGCCGTTTCCCCGAAAACCTTGAGTTCCGGTTTCACACCGGCAGCAATCACAGCCATATCTGCCTCAAGGCTCGTGCCGTCAGACAGGGTAACACTGTTAAGCCTCCCCCCAGCATCACGGTTTACCTCACTAAAGGATTTCCCCAGGTAAAACCTGATCCCGGCTTCGGTCATCCTGTTCTGAATAATGCCGGCCGCCCTGCTGTCAAGAAAACCCGCCAGAATATGTGGTGCAATCCCCACCAGGCTAACACACATCCCCCGTTTATTCAAGGCCATTGCTGCAGTTACCGCCACCAGCCCATCCCCAAGTATAGTGACAGCTTTACTCTCTGTCATTTCAGCAATGATGCTGTCTGCATCTGCAATTGTTCTCAGGGTATATACTCCCAGCCCTTTTATTCCTTTAATATCCGGGAGTACCGGTGAGGCCCCGGATGCCACCAGAAGCCTGTCATAGGAAATAGCAGAAGCATCAGTTAAAGTAATATGCCTTTTCTCCGTATCCAGTCCTACTGCCTCTGTTCCGGCTATAAACCGCACCCCCGAAGCCCTTAACTGCTCATCAGACCTGATGAATACCGCATCCCTGCTGATTTGTCCTGAAATATAATAAGTTACCAGGCAGCGGGAATAGGCGATATCTTTTTCCCTGGAAACTACAGTAATCACCGCATCAGGATCAAGACGAACCAGGGTCTCGGCAGCGCTTATCCCGGCTGCACTGGCTCCTATAATAACATAATGCACGGTTTCACCCCCGTTAGATACCAAGTTCTGGATTACTTTAGAGTCCCAGCGCTGTCCTCTTCTTTTGGATATGCTGCAGTGCCAATCCTGCTGCTGCCACCGGGTCTGTTTCAACAGCAAAGACTGCCCCTACCACATCTTCAGCTCCCTGGGTCAGCAGCTGGACCACATTCGGGCTTCCCAGAACCGGAGGTACTGTCCCCAAGATGGTGTAAATTCCCGAACTGACCACATAAGCGCCAATGGAAACGGCTTTTTCAGACATCCATTCCGGAGCAGCCCCGGCCAGCGGCAAATCACTGATATCCACTCCAAGGGCATTGGCCATAGCGGCAGCCACAGTAAGAATTCGGCTGATATCCACACACGACCCCATATGGAGTACAGGTGGGACTCCCAGGCTTTCACAAACCGCGCGCAGCCCGTCTCCGGCTTCCCGGGCAGCTTCAGGCAGGAGCAAACCCTGTTTGGCACAGGCAATCATGGCACACCCTGTCCCTACCACCAGGATATCGTTTTTAATCAGTTCCCTGACAAAAGTAATGTGACCATAGTCGTGTTTATATTTTGGATTATTACATCCTACAACTGCTGCTATCCCTTTAATGGCACCGGATTTAACGGCATCAAGAAGGGGATTCAGGGAACCTCCCAATGCCTCAAGAATGGCCTCAACACTGAAGCCCGCCATGTATGCCATTTTTTCATCAGGAATGTTTACTTTTTCCGGCCTGCGGTTTTTAAAGTTTTCCACTGCTGTCAGCACAATTTTTTTGGCTGTTTCCATGGCCTTGTGTTCATCAAAGGGAATATGCTCAGCGCCGGGGAATTTTGCTTTGGGTGAAGTTGAAATAATCCTGGTATGATAGCATCCGGCCACCTGGGTCAAGGCAGGCATGATACACTGGACATCAACTATCATTGCTTCCACAGCTCCAGTGATAATGGCCAGTTCCTGCTGCAGAAAATTCCCGGCAACCGGTACTCCATGGCGCATTAGAATTTCATTACCGGTGCAGCAGATGCCGCACACATTGATGCCTTTTGCTCCCAGCTTTGCAGCTTCAGCCAGGATCTGCTCATCACGGGCAGCATAAACAATCATGTCAGACAGGGTCGGCTCATGACCATGGAGGATTATATTAACATGGTCTTCTTTCAATACCCCAAGATTTGAAGACCCTCTGACAGGCTTGGGAACCCCGAAAAGGACATCGGAAATTTCAGTCGCAATATGGGAACCGCCCCACCCGTCACCCAGGGAGGTCCTCAGCCCGTGTAAAACCAGGTTGATATAATCATTATCAACTCCAATATGGGTTCTGTGCAGGCATTCAACGATTTCCCTGTCAATACCCCTGGGAAGGATGTCAAGTTTTTCCCAGAGCTGTCTCCTCTTTTCAGGAACACGGTTTATAAACTGAAGTTTCCCTTTCGTACTGCCAAACTCCTCAAGGATTGCTGTGGCAAGGTCAAGAGCAATTTCGTTATTTCCCCTTCCCGCAGCAGCAATCCCAAACTCATTGGCAAGCGCTTTCAGTTTGGCTTCATCCTTAATGGTGTAATCTGCAGTATCACCCTTGGCAGCTGCATAGAGTGTATTAACAATGTCCCGGCCATGGTCCGAATGTGCTGCCGCCCCGGCAGCTATAGCCCGCAGGAGATTCCTGGCTACAATGGTATCGGCAGCTGCCCCGCAGACACCCTTTTCAGGACCGTCTCCAAAGGGATCAATCCGGCAGGGACCCATATTGCAGTTACGGCAGCAGATCCCCAACAACCCGAAACCGCACTGCGGCTGCTGTGCCTTAAGCCGGTCCCAGACTGTCTCTATTCCTTCCTGTTCAGCCTTGACCAGCATCTGTTGTGATGCCAGGTCAATGGTTATATCGTCAAACTTCATTACTTACCCTCCTCCGCAAACCTAAAATTTATCAGATATTGATTTCTTTTATCCCTACTGAAAGCATCTATTTCTATAAATTTTATCGCCTTTGTAGGACATGCCTGTACACATGCAGGGACATCCTCATTAACACAGCGGTCACATTTTATAACAGTGTTTTCTTCCCTTTGCTGCGAAATTGCTCCAAAAGGACATACCATGACACACATCCAGCAGCCCACACACCTGTCAGGGTTTACTTGGACAGTCTGTGTCTCCGCATCCCTGAACATGGCGCCTGACATACAGGCATCGATACACCTGGCATCCTCACAGTGACGGCACTGCAGCGGAAAAGTTATTTTATCGCCCGTTTCTACACAAACCCGCTTTTTAGGTTTTTTCTTCTCAAATACTGAGCCAATAAGGCTTTTCGATTCTGAATGGACAACCGCACAGGCGAGTTCACAGGATTTACACCCCAAACACCTGCTGACATCAATCATGACCTGCTTCATTCCTCCACCCCCTTTCTGCAAAACGTCCCAGAAATATGTATATGTATTTTATGTTAATTTATATGTTATTTTCTGGTCTTACTCACTATTTTTCGCCATTTTTCAGAATTATCCTGCACAACATTATTATTAAACTGAAGCACCCGTCTACTTTCGCCTATTAATTAGGGAAGGGCAGATATGTTTCCGGAACGACGAGTCTGATGTCCGCTTGTGGCGGGCCGCGAACGCGGGAGCCGGTAACAAGCGGAATCGTTGCCGTCGTGGAGGAATTATATCTGCCCCTCAATTACCTTGATAGGCTAAAATAAAGGTGCCCCAATTTATTCAGCCTTTACCGGCTTCTTGCCCATTTCCTGCAAAACCTCATTTAACAAATCAACCTGCACAAATTCATTTAAGGGTAAATCCTTGAAATGGCCTTCATTGATCATATAATCATGCAGCCCGGCAGCATAATTCATGCCTGGGTCATAGCTGACTGCTGCCTCCTGCCAGGACTTTTCAAATTTATCCAAAGTATTCTGCTTTTCCAGGTCTTCCATGGCTGCACCTTTATCAGCAAACCATTTAATACGCAGTTCCCTGTTCAATGCAGGCAGTTCATCCAGTTTCTCCAGAGCCTTGTCTGTTGACATAACATGAGCCTTCAAAAAGACTTTGACCAGCTCCGGATTATTATTAATCAGCTCTTTTTGCGTTGCCAGCCAGACACGGGGCTGAATTTCGCCAAACAGGCCATCCGGGTTAAGTGAAAAGACATGACTGCCCGGTACCATACTCAAGGCCGTCGGAAGGTTATTGGCATTATCAAAGTTAACAATAGCGGCATATTTCCCGTCAGCATAATTCTGCCAGAGGTCACTGACAATATTGTCCCAGACCACTTCCACAGTACCTCCATATGTACTGGTCCCCAGCCCTACACCTGATAAAACCCTGTTCAGCTGAAAATCATCGGCATACCTGAGGTTTGCTATCCCCACTTTTTTCCCATCCAGATCTTTAAGAGATTTTATTTCGGGCCGGGTAACCAGATTGACGTCATTGGACTGAACGCTTCCGGCAATTACTGTATATTTTTTACTTCCGCCATACTTTGATTTTCCGGTGTTATAAGTTGAAAAAGCAGTGTGAGGAATATAAATGAATTCCGGGGCTCCTTTTTTCCTGTCCAACAGGGGATATACTTCCTGAAGGCCGTGGGCATCGATGAATTCAACCCTTTTCCCTGCCTTCTCCATTTCCTCAGCAAAGATTGGGTACTTCTGATTAATGAACACCTGTGCCGACCCATTGGTCATGGCAACATAGGCAATACTCACCAAATCCTTGTCTTTGGTGACATCCCGGCCAATTTCTGCGTTCTTCTCAACTTCTACCACTTCCGGCTGTGCCTTATCCTGATTCTCCGGATTATTAGCCCCGCTTGGCGTTCCCGATTCACTGTTCCTGCCGCATCCGGCAGCAGCCAGAACCATCACCAGGATTAAAACCATTACCCAATTTTTCTTTAACAACGCTAAGTTCTCCCTTCTTTTTTTTATATAGAGACCACGCAAATGCGTGGTCTCTATATTTTTACTTATACCATATTTCCGTCCTGTAACCGAGATCTCCCGGTCCCGTGCCATCAGCTGAGACCGTGTTAAAACATCTGATAGTAATAAATCTGCCTTCCTTCTCAAACTCTTCGGAGAAGTAAGTTGAGGTATCTGACGGCATTCCTGACTTAAGTATCCAGCCATTGGCCATTAATTGTTCGTAATAGTAATTCCATACTGTGCCTGCAGCAATATCCGCTCTTCTGGAGGATATAACCACCTGTCCGTTCGCGTAACCATCCGGAGTTGTAGATTCCCCGGTGAAAATGGATGCTTCCATTGGTGTACTCCACTGGAAATTGTCATTAAGAGGGATATCTCCCGGGACCTTGTCAGCAAAAGTCATGTTATGCCCCTGCCTGTGGCATCCCGCACAATCAAGGCTGTCACGGGCAATAGTCCTCTTGACTTCGTTAATGGTACTGGTATGGCAGGTATCACAGCTGTAATTCTTGCCTGCCGTTGTGGCATTACTTATATGTTCTGATGTAAGTTCGGCCTTATGGCAGGTCTGGCAGTTGCTGTCCAGGCTGCCTGTATGTACAGTGCCGTGGTCAGCGTTCTCATGACATGAGAGGCAGTTCTTGTCATTATTGGCAATAGCGCTCTTTATCTTCGTGTCAGTACTCATATGGCAGGTGTTACATGTTATCGGGCTGCCATTGCCGTCTACCCTGCCTGCTCTGGCATGCTCCCTGGTCAGAGAAGCCGAGTGGCAGTTGCTGCAGTCGGAGGCAGGCACCTTATGGAGGTCAGGTATGTCATGGTTATCCATAACCCTGGTAGCCTTGTACAGGTAGCCTACATGTGCCTTGGCCTGGGAACCGGGCTGGTGACAGATTATACAGTCAAAAATTTCCCGGCTCTGTTTTACCCTGATGGGGAACATGGTATCATAACCTGCGGCACTGTATTGAATATTAGTAGTATAACCGTGGCCTTCTCCCCAGTCCTCCATTTCATCAGGGTCACCATGGCACTGGGCACAACCTGCATATGCTGTAATATAATCATGGCACTCCCCGCAATCGGCGCTGTGACTGCCGGAAAACTGCAGTTCCCGGTGCATGGAGCTTTCAATGGGAATGCTCGTATTGCTGACATCGTGGCAGGCCGTGCAATTGGTATAATTGGCATCATCCATATCAGGATACCGGTTGGAATTGGTGTAGAACTTCCATGTCTTTGTGGTTAACAATCCCTGATCGTCTGCCACAGTAAGGATGACTGTATGGTAGCTTTCATCACTCAGCGGTTGGGCCGGTGTGTATGATACCTTCCCGGAGGCCGGGTCAAAGCTGTGGTTTACCGCAGCCCCGTCCAGTTTCATATCAATTGAAGCAATAGTACCATTGGGATCTCTGACCACTGCCGATATTTCCGGTTCCAAACTCTCAATGCCATATTGAAGAGGTGTAAAACCGGTTATAACCGGCGGTGACTGAACGGTAAACGTTACCGGATAATTCTTCGTATTACCCAGCTCATCACTGTAGGTCAGAGTCATGGTATATTCACCGTCTCTGATCACACTTTCGTGACTCAGATAAGCTTCGGTCCTGTCTGTGACAATATAGTCCCCTGTACACGAATCATTAAAGCCCCGGTAACGGAGGTTAAGATTCAGGGAATCCATGGACACGATACTGCCATTTAGGGTTTCAGTACCCCTTAAGGCTGCCGAGGCACCCTGTATATTAATCAGGTCATCCAGCTGTGCAGTAAATTTGAGGATACCGTTTGTGATTACCAGCCCATTATCAAAAGATTTTGTAGTACCGGCAACACCCGTATAATCAGTCCTGTAAAGGAAAAACTTCATTTCCGGAGGGGTGGAATCCTTGATAAAATCCCAGGTCTGTGAACCGGTATTGCTAAAAACATCCTCAACCTCAACATATACCGTAGTGTTTCCGTCAGAAATACTCCCTGCAAAGGAAACCGTTGCGGCATCAGGGTCAACTACCGGCTCCACAGGCTGTCCGTTTACCTGCATCAAGGCGCTGGCCCAGTTTATCTCATTCCCGTCACTTACCGTGACAGAAATACCTGTCCCCTTGTTTTTACTCCCGGGAGCCGGAGATATACTGCTGAATTCAGGAGCCACTCCAACAGTAAATGACCAGGTTTCTGTCATCATATTGCCTTTGGTATCAGCTATGCTGACCTCAGCAGTGTGAGTCCCGTCTTCCAGCCCTGAAGCCGGAACACTTACCGTTCCTTCCCTGTAGCTGTCAACAACCCAGACCGTCTCAGTCCAGCTGCTGCAGGAGTCTCCGTAAGTCCTGGTCTCACTATGGCCCTTGTATTCAAACACCGGGGTAACCGGAACACCGTCAAGTTTCGCCCCGACACTGGCCTTATCAAGGTTGTCCTGGGCATCTTTAACAGATAATGTCACCACCGGATTTGAAACAGTTACCCTACCTCCCTTTTCAGGGGTCCGGACAACAGGCTCAGGTGAAGATGTATCTGTGTTAAACTGCCAGGCAGTGGAACCCAGGTTGCCTGAAGTGTCACTTACTTCTATATAGGCCTCATAACTTCCGCTGGGGAAACTGCCGTCATAATAAACCGTGTTTGTCATACTGTCAACAGCATGGGAAACAACTGCCCCGTTTACCTTCATAACCAGAGTATCCCAATCAATGGCATTGGAATCCTTAACCACTGCAGAAATCCTGGCAACCCCGCCCTGACTGCTCCCTGCAGCGGGTACAAACCCGCTGAACGACGGCGGTGTGCCTACACTGAATGACCATGTTTCTGTCATGGTATTCCCTTTTGTATCAGCTATGCTTATTTCTACAGTATGGCTGCCGTCCTTAAGTCCGGAAGCCGCAAAGCTTATCGTTCCTTCCCTGTAGCTGTCAACTACCCATACGGTTTCTGTCCATGTCGTGCAGGAATCACCATAGGTCCTGGTTTCATTATGTCCTTTAAACTTGAATACCGGTGTTACCGCAACACCGTCCAGCTTGGCAGTGGCGCTGGCTTGATTTAGATTGTCCAGGCTGTCCCTCACCACGAGAGAAACCTGCTGACCGGCATTCTCTATTGTACTGCCCTGTTCCGGAGTCCGGGTAACCGGCTCAGGAGACCCGGTATCTGTGGTAAACTGCCATTTCTTTGTCCCCAGGTTTCCATCTGAATCTGCGGCCTCCAGATAAACTTCATAACTGCCGGTAGGAAAACTGCCGTCATAATATACTGTATTTGCTGCTCCGTCAACATTATGTGCTACGATTACTCCATTTATTTTCATGACCACACTGTCCAGGTCGACTGAATTGGTATCACTTATCACGGCAGAAACCCTGGTAACCGTCCCCTGGAAGCTGCCGGCCCCAGGTACAAGCCCGCTGAACGACGGCGGTGTGCCTACCGTGAATGACCAGGCTTCTGTCATAGTATTACCTTTTATGTCAGCTATGCTTACCTCCACCTCATGGGGTCCGTCAGCAAGTCCTGAAGCTGCAAAACTTACCGTCCCTTCCCTGTAACTGTCCACAACCCATACTGTCTGGGTCCAGGTACTGCAGGAATCACTATAGGTCCTGGTTTCATTATGTCCTTTAAATTTAAACACAGGTGTTACCGCTTTACCATCAAGTTTTAGCCTTAGGGTAGTTTGGTCAAGGTTGTCCAGCCTGTCACTGATGCTCATGGAAATCTGCTGGCTGGGAGAGGATATGACTGCATCCCTGGCAGGAATTATGTTTGCCGGGTCTGGAGCGGCATCAACCGTAAAAGTCCAGGAATCAGTTTCGTCACTTCCATTTATGGAATCATAAACACCGACACTGACTGTGTAATCACCGTCTTGCAGCCGTCCCGGAGGAGTATAAGATATTAGGCACGTTCCCTCCGAAATTTCGGCCAAAGGCTGCACAGTTTCGGAGTTAATTGTCATACTTACACTATCAGCAGAAACAGTCCCTTCGGTGAATGATATGTTGATTCCTATCTCAGGTACTGCATTACCGGTAGTGCTCCCACCAACCGGGTACTGACCGCTGTATGAAACCCCACCCGCGGCGGCTGCTGCAGCAACATAAGCGGATACAGCCGCCACAAGAACACACAAAATCAAAATCAGCCTTTTGGGAAGGCTCATCAAACGATAAGCACTAACGATTTTTTCTGTCAAGACATATCCCTCCTATTCGGCTCTGTAGAGTGGCGCTTGTGAAACTTATTTCATTCCAGGAAATAATAAAATGACCTCTACTCACCATGGTAAAAGAAAACAATTCCCGGGTAATACTGCAAGCTGGTAGTTAAAGTCATTTCTATTAAAAAGTAATCTTGTCATTTTCTACGGCTACTCGTGTACTATTAAAAATAGTATATAATAATACTGGTAATTTTTCTACCTCTTTCCTTTAATTTCTTCCCAAGCTTTATCTCAATTAATATACCAAAAAGACCGGCTAATTGCCGGTCAATCATTAGCAGGGAGTATTATCACGCCACTTTTCTTTAAGCTGTACCAACCTTTCATCCATCGAAACCCTGCTGTTTTCACCCTCTGCTTGGTTTTCCCCGCTTCTCACTGCGGCCTTCTCCTGCGCCAATTCACCGGATTCATCGATTTCCTGCAGAATCATTCTGGCCTTTTGATGATTTGGCAGCTGCCTGAGGGTTTCCCGGAGATGTTTTATACTCAGTTCTTTTTCTCCCAGGCTCCTATATGAACACCCCAGGTAGTAATGTGCTGTTCCGTTGTTTTTGTTTATATCAAGTGATTTATTCAGGCTTGCTATTGCCTCCCAGTATTTTTTCTCTCTAAGATAAGCTACCCCAAGGTTTTTCCACAGATGTGCCAGCTTGGGCGCTATTTCTACCGCCTTCTGGTGCATCACAACAGCATCCCCACCCCGCCTGATTTTAAGATAAATCCGGCCCATCTGGTCATATACATACTCCAGCCTGGGGTTTATCTCCGCCACCTTCTGGAGCGTTTCCAATGCCTTGTGAAAGTGTTTCTTGCCTGTATATGCAAGACTTAACTGGTACCAGGCAAACTCAAAGTTGGGGTTAAGTTCCAGGGCTTTATTCAGTGCTGCAATGGCTGCATCCCAATTTCCCAGTGAATTATATGCTTTACCCAGGCAAAAGTGTCCTTTCCCGTGTTTTTCTTCCAGGTTAACCAGTCTCTGGAGATAAGCAACCGCATCTTCATGCCTCTGCTGTTCACAGGCTATATAGCCCAGGCGGTAAAGGGCCTGGACATAATTTGGGTTGTAGTGCAGGGCATTCTCAAAAGACCTGATGGCATCTTCCATCCGCTTTGACTTCATATAGGAATAACCGAGCCCGTAATGTGCCAGGTACATGGAAGGGTCAAGTGCAATCGCTTTCATATATGCATCGACGGCCTCCCTGAATTTTTCAGCCCGGGTATAGGTATAGCCCAGTCTTAATAATGACCAGATATCCTGGGGATTGTTTTCTACTGCCTTCAGGTATACTTCTATCTGTTCATGTATACTGCTGAAATCATCTTTTTTCAAAAACAACCCTCCCGCAAACTAAACCATTTACTTTTAAACTTATGATGTAATCTTTTATTTATGACTACATCTGCACCTTGGTAAGTTTGCGTTTGGCCGGAAAATGTTTAAATTTTATTGAGCTTAAGTTGCTTTAGTTACAACCCTGCTTCCTGTCCCGTCCTGCTGTGCCGGGATTACTTCCAGACAGCGGGGCAGCCTGTTTCTCAGTTCAGGCACATGTGTAATCACACCTACCATCCGGCTGCCATCATGAAGCCTCTCCAGAGTACCCATGACAATCTCCAGTTTTTCCTGGTCCAGGGTGCCAAAACCCTCGTCAAGGAAGAAGAAACCCAGTGGGTACTGGCCCTTCAGCTGAATCTTTGATGACAGGGCCAGCGCCAGTGCCAGTGAAGTAAGGAAGGTCTCCCCTCCTGACAGAGTATTCACAGGCCTCCTCTGTGAACCGCTGTAATCATCCCGCATCACAAAATTACCTCCTTCGTCAAGTTCCAGGCTGTATCTCTGTCCGGTAAGGGTCCCCAACCTGAGGGAGGCTTCGGCAGCCATATCTCTCAAATGTTCTTCAGCAAGAAACTGAACATATTTTCTTCCCTTGAGGAGACTTACCAGTTGACCCGCCAGTTCCCGCCTGCGCAGAAGGTGCTTCTTTTCCTCTCTGAGCCGATTCCACAGCTCATGTTTTTCCCGGAGTACTTCCAAGTGTTTTTTCAGCGCCCCTTCTGACCTCACAGCCTCAGCATATTCAGCAGACTGGGTCTCCAGGATTTCCCTGGCCTGCTCCAGTTTTTCGCAGTCAAATTCAGAGACCCCAATTTTGTCCCGCAGCCCCCTGATTCCTTTTTCCAGATGGTCCAGCAGCTTATCATACTCATTGATTCTATTTTGTATCCCGCTCCGCTCGCCAGGTTCGATCAGGGATTGCCTAAGGCCTGCAATGCTGTCAAACCCCTCATTGGTCACCTGGGCCTGAAGTTCGGTGCGCAGCCGTTCCAGGCTCTCGCTTAACCCACTCATACCTGCAGCAGCCACAGCCAGTTCCCGGGATATTTCCTGTTTCTCGTTCTGCAGCAATTCCCATGCCTTCCGGGCTTCGATAAGTTCTCTCTGCAATAAGGCAATTTGTTCCCTGACCTCTTTTGCATAGATACCGGCAGTTTTCCCGCCGGTTATTTCATCTATCATGGATTTCTGTTCCATCAGGCTTTTATTTGCGGCCTGCTGTGATTTCTCCAGTCCGGCTTTTTCTGCAGCCAGTTCCCTGTACCTGGTCCTCAGTTCAACAAGTTCTGCTTCAGCGGCTCTTATATTATCATCAGATGCCCTGATTTGGGCATCCAGGGACTTAATATCGGTTTCTGCATTTACCAGGATATTTCTGGCTTCACGGATCTTTTCCCGGTCCCGGCAGGGATCCCCCGGCAATCCGAGCAGGCCGCCGGTTTCAGTGTTTGCGGCAGCCTCCGCCAGCATTGTTAAGGCTGTGGCAAATTTCCCAGCCGCTGCTTCTAAAGCCCGGGTTTTTATTTCCCTGTTGGGCAGGTATTCTGTTTTAATATCTGAAGCGATGTTTTTGTAAGTGTTATATGCTATCCCGGCTTCACGCTGCCATTCCAGGAGCTGTTCCAGTCTCTGCCCGGCCTCAGCCGCCATGGTTCTGGCATCTTCCAAGCCACTGTCATCCCCGTCAGCTTCTGCCGCAGGCTGGGGGTGATTTAGTGACCCGCATACAGGACAAGGTTCTCCGGTCCTGAGCCGGTTTGCCAATGCCCCTGCCATGTTCCCTGCCATTACTCTTGCCAAGGATTCGTCCTGAAGTCGTTTGGCGTCAGAAGCTTGTCTGACAACGGCGGCAGCCTTATTCATCAGTTCTGAAAAGCCCTTTTCATCAGGGTTTGCGTCCGTGACTTCCATGTTTTCTGCAAGTATTTGCAACATTTTTTCTTCCTGGACGGAAAGCGTCTTTTGTTTTCCCGCCAGCGCATTTTTCACTTCGGTTTCCTGTTTTTCGGCTCCCTCCAGTTCGGACAGCGCAGACAGGCATTTTTCCAATGCGCCGCGGCATTCCAGAATCCGTAACAGGGCTTCACGCTTTGTCTTAAAGGAATTGCTATCCTTCCTGGCATCTTCCAGCAGTGTTCCCTTTTTTCGGCCTTCATCAGAAACCATATCCATATGCCTGGTTTTCTCATCAATGTCTTTTCCTATTCTGCCGGTTTCTGCCTCCAGCAGGAAGGCTTGTTTTTCATATGCCACTGCCAGGGCCGCCCGTGGCAGTGCTTTTTCCTTTAAATCATCAATTACCTCTTCTTTTTTTTCTGCAGCCTGCAGCCGGACTAAAACTTCTGCTTCCCTCTTCCCGGCCTCTGCCAGCTTTTCTTCCAGCCGGTTCAAAACTGTGCCGGCATCTGCGGTCTTCCGGACAATTTCCTCCTCCTGCTCCAGGAGCCTGCGCATGGGTTCTGCTTTCAGAGACCTTTCCAGCAGCTCCCGCTGTTTATCCAAAACCGGCCTTTCAGTATCCAGCCGCTGTTTTTCTTTTACCATTGTCTCTAGCTCGCTGTGTAGTCCGGCGGTTTTCTCCAGTTCCCTGAATTCAATTTCAGCCTTCTTCCTTAACATATCCTGCTGAATTACTGCCTGTACCTGTTTTCCCAGGTCAGCCTCAGCTGCTGCAATTACTTCCTCAGAAGCCTCACCGAGCTGGGCCAGGAGCCCAATATTGGCTTCCAGCCTGTTTTTCAGCTCATTTTCCAGGTCAGTTACCTTTTTTGATAACTGCTCCCCATATCTCTCAAGCCTTAATATGTTTTCCAGCATCCGGGCCCGCTCGCCCCCGGTTAGTTTGAGAAACTGGTCAAATTTCCCCTGGGGGAGGATTACTGCCCTGGAAAAGTCCTCATAAGACATCCCCAGAAGTTCCGTTATTCTGGCATCCACGTCACTCGCCTTATCTGCCAGGACGGAATCTGAAGTGGTTTGTACCAGCCTGGCATTCTTTATTTTGACAGAATCAGGGTCATGCCTGTCCCTTTGATAAAGCCGTTCGGCAAGGAATCTTTCACCACCCAGGGAAAACTCAAAAGTAACCGCAAGCCTGTCCTCATACTGGTTCATTATGCCGCGGGTCCCGCTTTTGGCCCTGGTCACCTTTCCAAAAAGGGCCAGGGTGATTCCGTCAAGAATTGTTGATTTCCCGGCGCCTGTCGGTCCAAATACCCCGAAGATACCGACAGCGCCCAACTGTCCGAAATCAATGACCTGTTCTTCACGATAACTCTGCAGTCCTCTGAACTTAAGCATCACCGGCTGCATCGGCATCACCTCCCTCAAGGAGTTCTAGGAACAGGTCCACCAATTCCTGTTCAGGAGAGGAACCTGTTTCCCTGGCAGCGAAACGCCTGAACTTTTCTTCTGCCGAAAGCTCCGAGAGCCGCCTGACATTACCGGTTTCTTCTTCACTAACCCCTGGCAGCAGAACCCGTATGCTGATCACACCGGGGTGCAGTTTCCTTAAATCAACCACCTGCGAAGCAGTGAGCGGTTCCGCGCTCTCGATTTCCATATCAGCCCACAAATGACGGTTTTCCTCAGACTCACACCAGCTGTAGGCCTCCTGATAGCAGGAAAACCTGAGAGAGCGCAGGGGCTTTCCGCTGGTTAGGCTTAATGTGGTCACCTCTGCTGTTTTTCCCGGGACTGCATCAATAATGACAATTTCCTTTTGCCTGTCAGCCTCTGAAAAGCTGTAGCAGAGAGGTGATCCCGAATAACGGCAGGGTACCGGGCTGCCGCCAACCTTTTGGGGGCGGTGCAGGTGTCCCAGGGCTACATAGTGGGCATTGGCCGGCAGAGCGGCGGGTTCCACCACATAGGCTCCGCCAAGCTGTATTTCCCGTTCTGACTCCGAAGCTCTGCCGCCAAGAACAAACAGGTGACTCACCGCAAGGTTTACCGTATCCTCCCGGAAGTGAGCCGCACCTTCACTGAAGGCCAGTCTGACCCTTTCCGAATAGGCAAGCTGCATGTCCTTATCCTCGAGGGACCCGGACAATATCTCATTAAGCCTCTGTTCAGAGGGATATGGCAGGACGACAACCAAGGCATGCTCACGGCAGCCAGGAACCACAATTTCCGCCCACCCGGGACCTCCCGTAACCAGAGTCCCCCCAGTTATCTCTTCACCGGGATAACCGTAAAGATATATGCCGTGCTTTTGTGCTATGGGATTGGCGGCATGAAGGCGGTCCGGACTGTCATGATTTCCGGCAATGGCTATAACCCCCCTGAGACCGTTTCCAGCAAGCCGTTCTACAGCCTCATAAAACAATTCCTCGGCCTCTGCGGGCGGGTTATAGGTATCAAACACATCCCCGGCAATTAATATCAGATTGATTCCGTTTTCGTCAACAATAGAACAGAGTTCATCAATAAACCGGCGCTGTTCCGGGATCCTGCTCCTGCCTTCCAGGGTGCGGCCGAGATGCCAGTCTGATGTATGTAGAATTTTCATTGTTTAAACATCTCCCCCTAACACTTTACTTCACTGCCGGCTGCAAAAAAGTACAGGTATTTCTCCTTCACCGGTCTCTTCAGTATCCGTTCCACAGCGATTCCGTATAGGTTTAATTGGCCCTGATATCTCTTTGCGGTTTCTGCGGTTCTTCCCGGTGGAATATAGTCGGTCTTGTAATCAATAAGGATATATCCGTCAGCTTCGTCGATCAGGCAGTCAATGACACCCTGGACTATTACCTTTTCCCCTCCGTTACCTCCTAAAACACCTGTATCGCCAGTATCACCTGTGTCAAAATATATTTCTGCTACCGGCACTGCCATGGTGAAAGCCATTTCCCGTTTAACCCTGGGAGCAGATTTCATTTTGTGCCCCAGAGGCCCGTTGAAGAACTTCAGAACAGCACCAATGCTGACTGCTGCCGCCTGTTCACCTGTAAGCAGCCCGGCTGCCTGCATGCTCTGCACCTGCCGGACAATAGAATCATGATTTATCTCTTCTTCCAGTTTCATGTGCTGCATCACCACGTGCATGGCCGAACCTTTTTCCGCCGGAGACAAACCGGATATCCTTTGCAGGAATTTGGGCCTGACACCTTGTATATCTATCATTTTCTCTCTTGCTTTATCGGTCACTAAGTCGGCTTCCACTGCTTCATCTGCCACTATAGCAAACCTTTTCTTTAATTCGGTTACCGAGGCCTTGGCAGGTATTCCGGCAGACTCTGTAGAGGGATATTTCCAGTTAAGGCCCTTATCCAGAAATTCACCATAGCTGTCTTCCATTACAACCGGTTCCAGGCGTTTTACCTGTTCCATAAATTGCGCCTTCTCAGAGCCTGTCTCAGACAAAACAGCTATAGATACCCATGGCTCAGGGAATATTAGCTCCCACCTCGTAATATCGGCCAGCACTGCCAAATCATCCCCTGTTTCGGGGGAGAGTTTTCTCAAGGCGGCGCCATCGGGATGCCTTGACAAAGCAGGGCCTATCCAGTCCAGGTAATTCCTGGCCGACATTAGGGCGGTCTCAGGCAGAAAGCACTGTCCGGGGTCGGCCCTCCGGCCGGTTTCACACCATCCAAGAGATGCCTTGGCAAGATTTTGCACTGTTCCTACCAGGACCAGCTTTTCCTTTGCCCTGGTAAGAGCTACATACAGTATTCGCATCTCCTCGGCCAGGAGTTCTTTTTTCAGGCAGAGCCTAATGGCATGCTGGGCAATAGTCGGATAGGTCAGGCGCAGCTCCGGGTCCACAACCGGCAGCCCCAGGCCCATTTTCTTATGGAGCAGCGATTTTTTGCTGAGGTCTGCAGTATTAAACTGTTTACCCAGCCCGGCAACAAATACCACCGGAAATTCGAGCCCCTTGCTCTTATGAATACTGATTATCCTGACCACATCTTCATTCTCACCCAGCGCCCCGGCAGTTCCCAGGTCGCTTCCTGTCTCCCGGAACCTTTCAATAAACCTGAGAAACCTGAAAAGACCCCGGTAACTGGTAGCCTCAAACTGGCGGCACCGGTCATATAAAGCACGCAGGTTTGCCTGGCGCTGAGCGCCTCCGGGCATACCGCCCACGTAGGCGAAATACCCGGTTTCATGCAGCAGCCTCCAAATAAGGTCTGAAAGGGGTCCCCTTCTTGCCAGGGTCCGCCAGGTTTCCAACCGCTCCAAAAATTCCCTCAGCTTGATACCGGGACCTATACCGGAGGCAGCGCATTTTTGCACCGCATCATAATAATCACCTGTATTGTCATGGGTGCGCACAAAGGCCATTTCATCGGCGCTGAGCCCAACCACCGGAGAGCGCATGACGGCGGCCAGAGGGATATCCTGTCTCGGATTGTCTATTACCCTAAGGAGGGACATCATTGTCTCCACTTCAACAGCCTCAAAATATCCAGTGCCCAGGTCGGCATAGGCGGGAATTCCCATGGCCCTGAATTCCTCAAGAAATACATTTGCCATATTCCTTGTTGTCCTAAGCAGGACAACAATATCGCGATACCTTGCCGGCCGGTAATCCCCGGATTTCCCGTCAAACACATAAAGACCCGGAGTGTCGTCATCTTTTTTGCCTAACACCATTTCCCTGATTCTCTTTGCCGTCACCCGCGCCTCCCGCTGAGTGGCATCCAGGTCTTCCGGCCCCAGGCCTGCATCAGGGCCAAAATCCCCTTCCCGGGGCAGCCCTTCAGCACGCGGCAATTCTTCAGCTTGTGTCAGCTCTTGAGCTTGTGTCAGCTCTTGAGCCTGCGGCAATTCTCCATCTCCGGAGACATAATGCTTTTCCAGCAGATGTACTTCAACAGGGGTATCAGCTGCTGTAGAAACATTGGCTGCACAGTCAGGATACTGCGCCCCGGGGACCAATTCAGCCTTTTGGTCATAGACTAGGTTGTCAAGGGTTCCACTCATCAGCTGCCTGAATATATAGTTAACTGCAGCCACAACTTCCCGGCGGCTGCGGAAGTTCCTGGTCAGGTCAATTCCTCTCTCCGGCCCCCCCTGGGAACGTGGGTAACAGTGATACTTTTCCAGAAACAAATCGGGCTCTGCCAGGCGGAACCGGTAGATACACTGTTTGACATCCCCTACCATAAACCGGTTAGTGGCGTTCTCCCCTATTCCGGAAACAAGCTTCAGGATTGTTTCCTGGACCTCATTTGTATCCTGATACTCATCAACAAAGACTTCAGTAAAATACTCCTGCATTTCACAGGCAGCTTCAGAGGGAATTATCCTGCCAGGGGATGAGTCCGGGTCCATCAATATTTTCAAACAATAATGCTCCAGGTCCGAAAAATCAACCAGGGAACGTTCATTCTTGGCTTTGGCGTACCTTTCCCTGAACTCCAGAGCCAAGCCCGCCAGCCTCTTCACCGGAGGTGCCATCATTAAGAGGTCTGCAGTCAGGTCTGCCGCCGGTCGGGAGAAAAAATCGTCCTTTATTTTATTGACCATCTTTTTCACTTCATCCCGGCTGTTTTTTACTTTGTCCCGGGCATATTCGTCAATATCACTCCCTTTACAGGGCTTCAACTTACCAAACTGGGCATTGCTAATTTCACTATATAGTACCTCCCAGGAGATTGAGGCCGCATTCAGCAAATCGTCAACCAGAAGGATATCATCACTCAGGGTTTGCAGGTAGACAGCAGGACCGCCGGGCATGGATGCTGTCCTCACCGCAGCAGCAAGGGTGTGACGACACCCCTTAAGAAGCAGTTGCACTGATTCCATTATTGACTGGCCCCACTCAAGGTTCTCAGGGGCTCCCCCCCCTGCAGCCAGGTACTTTTCATAAATACCTTCCAGCCATTGTTCAGGCCATGGATTGCTGTGAGAAAACTCATAGAGGTTCAGGACCATGTCCTGGAGAAAGCTGTCATCCCGTAAGCCGCCATATGCATCAACCAGTTTAAGGAACTCCTCATCTCTGTTCTCATAACAGTCTTCAAACAACTCCTCCAGTACCTCAAGGCGCAGCAGGGCGGCCTCATTATCATCAGCTATCCTGAAGGCAGGGTCCAGGTCTGTTTTATAAAAATACCTGCGCAGAATGTCGAGGCAGAAGGAATGCAGGGTAGTTACCGAGGCCCTGTTTAGAAGAGTAAGCTGGCGTCTTAAATGCAGGGAATCGGGGTTATTGTTTAGTTCGCGGACAATAGCGGCACTTATCCGCTCCCGCATTTCAGCAGCCGCCGCCTTAGTGAAAGTCACCACCAGCAGCCTGTCCACATCAATAGGGCTGTAGATATCAGTAACCTGCCTGATAATCCGTTCTACAAGCACGGCGGTTTTTCCGGCGCCGGCCGCAGCAGAAACCAGGAGGTTACAGCCTCGTGCAGTTATGGCATCATGCTGTTCCGGAGTCCATGTGGGAGCACTCATGATTTACCTCCTTCCCCGGCAGCTGTCATTGAAATCCTCTGCCAAAGCTCATTTTCCGGGACAGGGCGCAAGACCCTGAAAAGGTTGCCTTCCATGAGGGTATCAAAACTGCATACAGGTTTGAAGCGGCAGTACCGGCAAGCATTTTGACTCCGCATTTTATAAGGAGTGATATTGACATTACCACCGAGTATTTCCTTGCCGTAATCCTGAAATATGGTCTCTATGAAACGGCGCAGCAGTTCAAACTGCTTTTCTCCAATAACCGGTGCACTGCTGTAAAAAGTCCCGTCATTCTTTATCCCAACCGGAAATAGGTCGGAATAGCCTGTCTCTGTCCAGGCATCCATTAACCTGAATACATCCCGGTCATCCAAGAGCAGTCCCTTCATCTTTAATTTTAGAGTTACTGCTCTCTCTGCCTCCTCGGGTGTCATTGGTCCAGAGACCGGCAGCAGAGGATCGGTAACTGTGAAGTACAGAATCCCGGCAGGCTTTACCTGGCAGTCCTGGGCCTGGGTTTTGGCGAAATAATCCAGAGCAACATGAAGGTATGTAAGCAGCTGCAGGCTCAGGCCGTAATAAACCTCCTCAAGGTTTAAGCGGCGGTCTCCTGATTTGTAGTCAATAACTCGCAGATAAATGCTGTTTTCTGAAACGGCCTTGTCAAGCCTGTCAATGCGCCCGGCCAGTTCCAGGGTTTCACCTCCCGGAAGCTGGATAACCTTTGCCGGCATCAGACCGCCCGGCCCAAAGGAAATTTCCAGCCCACAGGGCCTGAAACTGCTGCGGCGCGCATGCTCAGTAAGAACCAGGGCGGCCCGGTTAACTGCCCTTTTAAGTTTCCCTGCCAAGTACCGGTATCTGGCGCTGCTCAATAGAATTTGATTTTGCAGCCCCGGTATCAGGTCGTCAACTGTCTGTTCACTGAGCCGGAGACAGTCCTCCCTGCTCAGGTTACCCCAGTCGTCCCCATGCCGCTCCACCTCATGGGCAAACCTTTTCAGGGCAGCATGGAAAAGTTCCCCCATATCAGGGGCTTCCAGACGAAACATATTCCTTTCCTTCAGCTTTAGCCCGTAAGAAGAAAAATGTGCAAAAGGGCAGGCAGCAAAACGCTCTATTCTGGAAACACTGGCCTTGATGTTTTTCCCATAAAGCATACTGCTGGTACTTCTTGAGAGGTTTTTTACAGTATTGTCTCCAAATACCGCTTCAATGACCTGTCCGGCCTGACCCGAAATATCCCTGGTGACAAACCGGTTGTACAGCTCCCACCAGATACCGTGAACAGGCCTTCCCGCTCTGGCATCACGGAGCCTTCCAGCCAGATAAGACAGGGCTCTCCCGGGATGTACCAGGAATTCCAGGCCTTCAGCCTCACTACCGGCAAAGGGTTCTACCTGGAAACTGTCTTCTCTGACCTCTGGAAGCAGTTCCCTGATCCTGGATATCACCGGTGATACCCCAATAGCCCTGCCCTCGTCGTCAGCCAAAGGGTAACTCACCCACAACCGCTCACTGGCCCTGGTGAGGGCGGTATAAACAAGGAACTGTTCCTCAAAAGATTTTTTCCGGCTTCCCGGCGCCAGACTGATTCCTGCCAGTTCCAGCCTTTCCCGTTCTATATCATTAAAGATTCCGTCATCAGAAATCCTGGCCGGCAATACTCCTTCATTGGCTCCCAGGATAAACACGTTTTTAATATCCGGGTTGCGGGAGCGGTCAAGGGAACCCACCACCACCTGGTCAAGCCCGGGAGGTATCATTCCCAGTGTCAGGCCGGCAAAACCTGCTTCCAGGATTCCCGCATAAGCAGGCAAATCTGTCTGCTCATCTCCCAGGGCTTCAACCACCTCATCAAATAGATCCATAACACTTTTCCAGACCTGGGTATGCTCCCTGGCAGTCACTATATTTCCTGCAGCATGATCGGTTTCCCTCCACCTGTTAAGTGTATCCCCCGCCCCCAGGTCTTCCAGCAGTTCATATAGAATAGCTGTCATTTCCCGGACATTCCCGGCAGTGTCAATCTTACGGCAAAAATCCGCCAGCGCCCCGGCTGCCCTTCTCCTTATATCGTTAATCTGTTCCAGATCGGCCCTTTCTTCTTCAGTTAGATTCCGGTCCTCCCCCAGGGAATCCTGTTTCCTGTAAACCCAATCCCTGTCATCTGTCCATCGAAATCCCCTGATACCGTGGGCTAGCACGTAATTTTCCAGATTATAGATACTTTCCCTGTCAACCGGAACCAGATCTGTTTTCAGGTATCGGAATACCGGCTCATAAGCCCAGTTCTTCACAGACGTTTCCAGTGCGGAACGAATCAGTTCAATCAGGGGATGGTGCATTACTTTTCGTTTATGATCAATAAAAAAAGGTATCTGGTGGTCTGTGAAAATACCTGTAATCAAGTCATGGTACATTTCCAGTTCCCGCAGCAAAACTGTGGAATCACGCCATCGCCTGCCTTCATCTCTCGCCTGGCGGATAATTTCCCGGGCACATGCCTCAACTTCAGCCCGCCTGTTGGCAGCAGCAACAATTCTGACATTTCCCGGGCTTTGAGCATATTGCGGCGCCGGATAACTAAAAAAGTATTTCTCCAGATGGGCCAAGTCACCTGCCGAACAGAAACGCCGGGGCGGCTCATCAGAGAATGCGGCTGGACCGGCGATTTTTACCTGCAGCCTATCCCCGATAGTTTTCAGTTTGTTATAAGTCTCCCATACGGGGTAAAATACATCGTTTTCGGTGAGGTTGTCCGCCACACTTGTGGAATCAATACAAAGAGCTATATTCACTGAGCCGGCTGACTGCACGATGGCCTCAATTACCTTCAGTTCCTGTGGCGTAAATCCTTTAAACCCATCTATCCAAAATTCAGCCTGATCAAAGGTCCCGGCCTTGGACATCTGTTCTGCCAGCAGGTTCAGGTAATCATCCGGATCTGTATAACTGTCTTCAAGTTGTTTTTCCAGTTCTCTGTACAAAAAAGCCATATCAATTAATTTATCTGTCAAAAGCAATCCTTTTTTTGCCAGCACCAATGCCGCATTTTCCAGTTTCTCCGGTGATATCAGGTAAGTCTTCATCTCCCCGATACTCCTGGCAAGACAATCTGGAAAACCGGGACGTCCGGCAGTACTTCCAAACAATCTTAATTCATGCTTGTGCTTTTCCAAAAGCCTGCGCAAAATCATCCGTTTACCAAGTTCACCCACCGGAATTCGCGCCGCTCCCCCCGTCTCCAGCAGTACCCTGTATGCAAGCCTGCGGAAGCTCAATACCTGTGCTCTCACAGACCCCTCCAGGCCAAGTTTTGCTGACAGGTAATATTCCATCTGGAAGGTCGCCTGTTCCGGTACTAATATTATTATGGGGGACCCGTCCGGACTCCGCTCAAGCTCCTCTTTAACATGTTTAAAGATATACCTCGTCTTCCCGGCACCGGCACGGCCCAGTATAAACCGCAATTCCAAGCCCTCCACCCCACATTCTTTCGGTTTTAGGAACAATTCGCCACATAATTTAATTATTCCTTTACTTTGGCAGCCCGCTTAATGCTTTCCTGCCTGCCATCAATTGCCAAAAAAAAACCGTCCCTCTGTTGACAGGACAGTTATGCCGTTCATGGAATTATATTGGACATTTCCCTGCGGAAATAGTTTTCCAGAGATCCAAAGTGTTCAATCTTACCCCTGCTGGTAAATCCGTAAAATGGTCTTCTCCTGTTGCCAAACTCATTGTTGCACAGCGCTTTTTTTAGTTCCAGAGGACTGATTCCCATAATCAAATCACTGCCCGCATCATATTTTTGGTTTACGAGTACAGGAGAAACACGCGCCAGACCAATCCTGTTTTCAAAAGCATACCTTACGGCTCCTCTGTTGAAAGGATACCTGGAGGTAATGTATAGTTTTCTGATATTTCGCTCTGAGAAGTTTCTCAGGCTGACCATAAATTGCTTCAGTATATCCACTGTAACAATCTCAGCATCATCACAGTTGATGAACCAGTAATTATAGCCTGACATACCATTCCCGGAATTGTGGCGAAGTTCTGCCACTAAATTAAATTGTATGCTTCCTGATGACCGCATTTCATTAATCGAGAAAACAACCGGTGATTCCATAAGTGATCCATCAAGCAACCGGGCCTCACAAACCGCTTTCAGCGCTGATAATACTTTTACCTTTAAATCACATGCTGTCAATGACTTTTCCATACTCATAGCTGACTGTTTTATTTACCCACTTTTGAGCAAATACAGTCGTAAATCTCCTTAGTTTCTTCTTGATTGTCAGCAAACATTTTTCCTGTTTCTGCGGTAAAATAATGTTTCTCGCTGCCATCCCTCACTACTAACCAATGCCGGGGGCTTAAAGGCCGAATTTTGCCGAGCCAGACTACTTCAAGTCCCTCAGCATCAATCGACAGATTCAAGGGAATTTTCTGACCTTTGTAGCCCAAATATTGAACCCCCTCCGGGGTTACTGTCAATATCCCGCTTCCGCTTAGCCCGGTTAAACCCACAATAAATGATACACTTCTCTCATGCCTGGCCGGAAAAGCCATATTAGCTATAAGTCCGGGATTTTGAACCAACACCTTTTTCTGAACATCTCTGATAAGATTTCGTTTGCTTCTGATGTATACAAACACCAAAAAGATTGCAATAATGATTAGAGATGATATAATTGCTGTATCAGATAACGGGTATGTATAGAGTCCGGAAATGTTCAAATTCGTCTCAGCTCCGTTGCATTTATTTTCGGTATCTGAGGATATTATTACATATCTTTTTGTTCGTTTCCTGCCATAAGGGTTTGAAATGCAGGTTTTAAGGTGTGAAATGCGGTTTTCATGGAATGAAATACGGTGAGGTGTTGTCCTGATTTTCCACCAGTGCCAGGAAAATCTTGAACAACACTCACCGTATCGGACAAAAAACCAACTAAGGAGGAACTAATATGGACTGGATGAAAACATATCACGAGGATCACAAATCAGTACTGGTGCTGTTGGCCAAGTTTACAGGCAACATATTGGACCTGAAAGCAGGGCTGTCGACACCCTATACTTTTGTCGAATTCAAAGAATTTGCAGATGTAATCAATAATGTCATCATCCCTCATTTTAAGAAGGAGGAAACCACAATTTATGCTGAAATTCGAAAAAAGAGCCCTGCAGGGTCGGATTTCATAGATGAAATGCTGCGGGAACACGAAGAACTCTATACTCTCTTTGATGCATACGCACACGCTGTGGAGATACAGGATACGGAAAAAATCATCGCAATCAGTTCCCGGCTTGACCATGTTCTCAGACATCACATAATGAAAGAGGAAGATCAACTGGCATCTTTCCTGAAATAAGGGAATTTTATATTTCTGTTACAGGGCTTAAATGAGCACTGTGTTCAGTCGAGGCGTTTGTTTAGTCTGACCACTGACAGGACAAGTATAATTATAACAAAAGCAGTTAACATCATGATATCCTTCCACAGAAAAGTGAATCCAACCCCTTTTAATATAATTCCCCGTAAGATCTCCAAAAAATAGGTCAGAGGCAGAGCATAACCAATCGCCTGAATTACTTGGGGCATCGATTCCCTGGGAAACATAAAACCTGACAGGAGCACACTGGGCAGGATGATAGCAAATCCTATCTGCATTGCCTGAAGCTGGGTTTTGGCAATTGTGGAAACAAACAGGCCCAGCCCCAGGGCGCCCATTAAAAATAGAAAAGAAAAAAATAACAGTTGAACAATACTCCCATTTACCGGCACATGAAACCAGAACACACCGAAACCAAGTATGATTAATACATCAACAAAAGCGATAACTGTATATGGAATCAACTTGCCGATAATAAGTTCTGCAGGCCTTACCGGTGTTATTATCAGTTGTTCAAGTGTCCCTCTCTCCCGTTCCCGGACTAAGGCAAAGGCCGTAAGAAGGATTGTAATGTTCTGCATAATCAGGCCCACCAAGCCCGGGATATTAAACTTCATACTCTCCATATCAGGGTTGTACCAGATCCTGTATCTCAGATCCACAGCGGGCTGAAAATCGCCGCCAGTTCCCGACTTCCTGATTGTTTTTACCTTTATATCATAGGACTCTTTCTGAGTAATTACCTGGGCTGTTGAAAGTGCGGTGCGGGCCACCAGGGGGTCTGACCCGTCAACCAAAAGCTGCAGCGCTGCCTGCTCGCTACGGTGCAGCTTCACCGCATAGTCCCGGGGAATAATTAGCCCCACCTTGGCCTCCCCACTGTCAAGAAGACGGGTCATTTCATCGGAGCTTTCAACATACAGATCAGGATCAAAATATCCGGTGTTTCTGAAAACAGTGATCATCTGCCTGCTCTGCTGGCTCTTGGACATATCCAGGACAGCTGTTTTTATGTGGTCCACATCTGTAGTTACCGCATAACCAAATATCATCAGCATCATTACCGGCACAATAAAAGCCATAACCAAACTGGGCGGGTCTCTTCGAATCTGGATTATCTCTTTTTTTACAATTGACATCATCCTGCGTATGTTCATTATTTCCCTCCCCTTATGGGATTAATATCTCCTTGTCAAATAATTCCCTGACCCTGTTTAGTTCCTTACTCCCCACTAACGAAATGAACACATCCTCGAGGGTTTTATACCCAAATTCCTTTTTAAGGTTTTCCGGTGTTCCGTAAGCTGTTAATATACCATTATGGATAAAACCGATAGAATCACATAGTTCAGCCTCATCCATATAATGGGTTGTCACAAATACTGTAATCCCGGAATTTGAAAGATACCTGATAATTTCCCAGAAAATTCTCCGGGAAACCGGGTCAACACCTGCCGTAGGTTCATCCAGGAACAGCAGTGGCGGCCTGTGAAGCAAAGCACATCCCAGGGCCAGTCTCTGTTTCCAGCCCCCTGACAGCATCCCTGCCTGAAAACCCTCCCTGCCGTCAAGGCTGGCTAGTTCAATAACCTGAGAAATGCGCTGTTTCTGCTGAGATCGGTCAAGACCGTAAATCCCCGCATAGAACTCCAGGTTTTCCATAACTGTAAGTTCTTCGTACAAACTAAACCTTTGTGACATGTATCCGATATTTTGCTTTATTTTCTCAGCCTGGGAGTATATATCATATCCTAATACCTGTCCGCTGCCAGAAGTCGGGGTCAGAATGCCGCAAAGCATCCGGATCGTAGTAGACTTCCCGGAGCCGTTGGAACCCAGAAAACCGAATATCTCACCCTGTTTCACTGCAAAGGAGACCTGGTTAACCGCGACATGAGCTCCGAAGCTTTTGGTCAGTTCCTTCACCTGAACTGCAGTTTGCACTGTTATTCCTCCTTACGGGTTAGGATCCGGACATCTGCCGGAAGCCCCGGTTTCAAAATATCTTTTCCGTCAGTCACCGTAATTTTTACTGCAAAAACCATATTTACCCTTTCATTCTTGGTCTGAAGGTTTTTGGGAGTAAACTCAGCTTCGGGGGAGATAAAGGCTGCCTCGCCATGAAATACTTTCTCGGGAAAGGCATCAATACTGATTTCCGCTTGCTGCCCCAGTTTTATTTCCGGTAATTCAATCTCACTCACATAAACATCAATCCACAGGTCTCTGTTCACCAGTATAGTTACCAATCCGGCTCCCGGTGCAACCACTTCCCCTTTATTGAAGTTTACTGAACTTATGATCCCGTCAACCGGAGCATATAGAATCGTTTTTGCCAGATTAGTCCTGGCAATTTCCAGGTCTGCCTGGGCCAGTTCAACCCCGGCATCAGCGATATTGACCACCTCCCGGGTAGCCCCATTTTTCAGCAGCTCAAGCTGTTCCTCTGCCGATCTTTTTTGCAAGCCATAAGACTCATATTGGGCCTTTGCTGTCGCAAATCCGGTCTCAGCATCAGATAACTGCTGTTGGGTAGCTCCCCCTTCGGCAAACAGCCGCCTCAACCGTTCCCTGGTCTCGCCGGCATTTTCCATTGTACGCCTGGCTCCCTGCTGCAGAGAATCAAACTGCTTGACCGTAAACTGTGCCTGAGCTATTAATTGTTCTCTGTTTCCTGACTTAGTCTCCCTGGCCTTCTCAACGGCAGCCCGGAGTCCGGCCTCTGCCTTGTTTACCTGGAGAGCCTGGACTTTGGAGTCAAGCCGCCCCAAAACCTCTCCCTTTTTGACATAAACCCCTTCTCTAACAGTTATATCGGTAATCCTTCCCCCGGTCTCAGCGCTCACATTCACTTCTGTAGCAGAGACAGTACCTGAAGCATAGATTCCGTCATCAGCCTTGCTGCCACAGCCCGTCGCTGTTAACAGAAATACTGCCAGGACCGATAATGCAGCACCTGCTAATAATATTCCTGACCCTTTTTTTGAAAATCTGCCATACAGTGTTGTCATTCCTTTATACTCCCTCCCTCAGGCCTTTTTCTGATTCCGTTTAAAAATATGTCCGTAATTGTGTCAATAACTCCTTCCTCTTCAAAGGCAATATATTTATCTCCCGCCAAATACTCTCTCCACAACACAAATATGCCTGTCATTCCGGCTAGAGCGCGTGCCGCAACAGGAGGTTCAATATCTTTGTACTCACCGTCCTTAATCCTTTGCGAAATATACCTTTCCAGCAGGCCCGCTGCCTCCATCACGATTTTACTCACAAACTGATCCCTGAGTTCAGGGTGAAACTGGGATTCGGCAATCAGTAACTTAACAAGGTCAATATTATCATTGATGATTTGTAGTCTGTTCCTGAGAATAGCCCTAAAAACCGTCTCGTCATTTTCACCGGAAACCTCATCTAAGGTATCGGCAAGGCTTTGTACCACATAGGGGCTCACCAGGCTTAAAAAGAGGTCTTTTTTAGTTTTAAAGTAGCGAAAAATTGTCCCTTCAGCAACACCGGCCTCCCTGGCTATCTCTTTTGTTGTTGTACCATTAAATCCCTTCCTTGAAAATACCTTTATGGCTGCATCCATTATCTGCTGCCGCCTTTTTGAGGTTTTAGCCCCCAAAAGCAAACATCCCCTTTCAGAAAATACCCTACATATGAGTGAGTACTCACTCATATTTTAATTCTATTTCAGCTCGGTGTCAACTTCTTCGATTGAAGTAATATTTCCGGAGATTCTGTAATATTTTTGTACAAACAATTGAATTTTCGGAGGTGATTTAGTGAGCTTTAAGCTGACCACTGCGGTAAAACCACAGGGAAATATTAACTTTACAGCAATTCTTTATGGCTCTCTGCTAGCGGTTATAGCATCAGTAATTCTTATGGCCCTAAGCGGCACGGTAATGTTTTACACCATTTTCAATGAACGGCTGGTCCCTGTCATCGGGCTGGCAATACTGTTTGTCAGTATCTTCCTGGGAGGCCTTGTTTCGGCACGAAGGGCCGGTAAGATGGGCTGGCTGCATGGACTGGGGGTCGGATTGATTTTCCTGGTCCTGGCAACAGTGTTTAGTACTGTTTTCCCTCATGGCGTTTTTGGATTTACGGTCCTGAAAAAAACCCTGGCTGCAGTAATAGCCGGGGGTCTTGGCGGTATCTGGGGTGTTGGCGAATAATCATCAGAGTCCTAGGCGTCAGGTGGAGTATGAATCGATCAGACGCAGGGAGGAGACAAATTAATTCCCACAGACCGCAGCATTTGCGGATCCTGCCTGGAATAAACATGTCTCCTCCAAATTTTTCTGTGCTACAGGAATTATATCTTTTCCACATCTGTGGAAAAGGTTAAGGAATGTAGTACAGAAAAGCGCGCGCATTGGGAACTGAAATATGCGCGCTTTTCTAGTACTACAGGAAACTATAAATTACTGTTTGTTTACCGGAATTGTGACAATAAAGCTGGTTCCTTCCCCCGTCCTGCTGTGAACTTCAATTTTGCCACTATGATTTTCTATAATCCGGTATGAAACCGTAAGGCCAAGGCCTGTCCCCTCCTCCTTGGTGGTGAAAAAGGGGTCAAAAATACTGCCCAAGTGAGAAGGATCTATACCAATCCCGGTATCGGTAAAATAAATCTTGACTGCATTCTCAAACCTGTCATATGCCGTTTTTACGGTAATCCTGCCCTTATCAGGCATTGCCGCAATAGCATTGGTAACCAGGTTTAAAAATACCTGTTTTATCTGTTCCACATCAACTGTAATTGCCGGACAGCTATTATCATACTCCCTTATTAACTGGATGTTTTTTATATACAATTCTCCCTCAATCAAAAGAACAATTTCATCCAGGATACCATGGATCCCGGTAATTTTTTTGATAGGAACCGTCGGCCTCGCCAACAGCAGAAATTCAGATATAATATAATTAATTCTCCTGATTTCATCCAGCATTATATTAATATACTGCTGAACCTGGTCAGTATTATGAAAACGCTGTGCCAACAGCTGCAGAAACCCCTTGATAGAGGTAAGCGGGTTTCTTACCTCATGAGCAATACCTGCCGCAAGTTCCCCGATAACAGAAAACTTTTCTGCTTTGACAACTTTTTCTTCAAGCTGTTTCTGACCGGTGACATCCCTTATGCTCAAAATCCCGCCAATCACATTGTCACTTTCGTCTTTCACCAGGGTTGTATAGGCCATTACATTCATTATTCCCAGAGGGGTTTCGATATTGGCCTCCACATGGCTGTATGGCCTTCCGATCCGCAAGGTATTTAGCAGGATACTGTCCTGTGTTCCTGTTTTCCGGTCCTGAAGTTCGCAAAAAGGCCTTCCCAGAATCTCATCTGCCGGTATACCCATTATATCTTCAGCAGCCTGATTGAAAATAACCACTTGTTCATCTATGTCTATTGCAATAATGGCAGAAGCAGAATTGTCCACATATTGTTCGGCAAAGTACTTCTTTTTATTCAAACAACAGTTCTGCGATATCTTAGAGGCCATTAAGTTACCCCCGGTTTTTTTTTCTAATACATTGATTTTTCGACTCTCTGCCAGAATTCTCCTTCTGCTTTATGTAATTTTTTAATACATTTTACATGCCTCCAGAAATGAATCCGGCTGCTATGATGACCAACCCGGCAATAAATAGTCCTGTCCCCAGGTAAAGCCTGAAACTGACCCTTTTGTTCCTTCCATAAGCAGCAGGTGAAACCAACCCTTTGGTTAAGGCCCGTGCAATTACATTACCCATAAGTGTAACCTCCGCCAATAAACTTTGTATTATATATATGCATCAGGCGGCCTCCCAAGAACACGATACAGTTGCAGCTTTTAGGGCTGCACTATTTTTGACCTTAAAGCAGAGAGTGTCCCATTTACGGGACACTCTCTTTTATAAAACACACATATTTCTATCTGGAAACTCTCAATAAGTTAATTGGAATTAATACTCGGGAGGCAGTTGGTTAATCTGGGCCACGTTAAATACAGGTCCGTCAACACAGATGTATTTTTCGCCAATGTTGCAGCGGCCGCATTTACCAACACCACATCTCATGTTCATTTCCAGGGTGGTAATAATCTGTTCCGGCTTCCAGCCCATTTTCTGGAAGTTGCCCAGCTGTATTTTAATCATAATTGGCGGTCCACAGGTTACCGGAACGGTGTTTTCAATATTGGGTACTATTTCCTGTAACCAATCCTGGGTAATAAATCCTATGCGTCCATCCCATTTAGGATCTTCAGCATCAAGGGTAATGTGGATATGGGTATCCTTGATTTTGGGCCACTTGTCAAAAATATCATACTTGAAGCACAACAGGTCATAAGTCCTGGCGCCATAGACGATGTCAACACGGCCATAGTCATCACGGTTATCCAAAACATAGTCGATGAGAGAACGCAGCGGTGCCAGACCAATACCACCGGCCACAAAGAGGCAGTTCTTGCCTTTCATCTCATCAAAGGGGAAGTGGTTGCCGTATGGGCCGCGGATGGCTATCTTTTCACCCACATCTAATTGGTGGATAACATTGGTCACCCGTCCAACATTTGCAATAGAGAACTCCAAAAAACCTTTTCTGGTAGGTGAAGAAGTAATGGAAATCATGACCTCACCAACTCCCAGGATGGACAGCATACCACAATTGCCCGGCAGGTTCCCGAAGTTTTCTAGAACTCCCTCTTCATCAAAAGTAACCTGAAATGTTTTAATATTATCATTCTCATCGATTATCTTTTGTATTGTTGCAATTTTGGGTAACAACGGGGCTTTTATTTCCCTGGTATTGCAGTTGCAGGACATATTAGCCAACCTCCTTTACTTTGTTGATAATTTGTGCAATGTCGAGGTTGACAGGGCATTTTTCAATACAGCGGCCACAGCCTACGCAGCCAAAATCACCGTAACGGTCAACAAAGTACCTCAGTTTGTGCATAAAACGCTGGCGGGTCCGCTCCTTCTTGCTGGGGCGCGGTTGGTGCCCACCGGCAGCCCTGGTGAAGTTGGCAAACTGGCAGGAGTCTGCACAGCGATACCGGTATCCAATTGAACTCTGGTTGTTGAAATCAACAATATCAAAGCAGTGGCAGGTCGGGCATACAAAGGTACAGGTTCCGCAGCCGATACACCTGAGGGATTCGGTATCCCAGATGGGGTGGTCAAACATGTTGTCAAGTTTTTCCTTAACCCCTTCAAGGCCTATCTGCATCTGTTTTTCTTTGGCAGGAGCTACTGCCTTTTCCTTGGCAGCCGGGCCATTGCCGTCATCATCGGTAAACAGGCTGCCACAGGAGGATACCAGCGCCTCACCCTTTTCTGTCAGCACTTCTGCCAGATACTTATCACCAAGGTCTGTTAACAGGATATCTGCTCCCTCAGCCTCACCCGGTGAAATCCCGAATGCGCCGCAGAAGCATGTATGCCTGGCATCAGTGCAGCTCATCGCCACAATGGTGGTTTTATTACGCTTATCAAGGTAATAATCATCTCTGAATTCAGCGTCAAATACCTTGTCAAGAAGCAGGATGCTCTTAACATCACAGGGCCTGGCCCCAAACAGTACCCTGTTAGGAACTCCATCTACAGGCGTGATAGCCCATGACGGATCAGTGGTATCATAAGTGAACATCTTCTCACTCTGGGGGAAGAAGAAGTCCTTTGGCGGCACCAGAGCATTCTGGTAATCCAGCACTACGCCTTCACCTGATTTAACAGGTTTAAACAGGGTAATCCCTTCACTTTGGATGGGGGCGATGAGCTGGTTGCTCTGAGCGAGCTTATCAAGCAGGCTTTTCACCTGGTCTTTTTTAATGGATTTATTCGCCATCTGTTAATCACCTCTCCATCCTACATGAATTCTTCGGGGTCTTCCAGGCGGTATTGTCCAAGTACGGAACCGCCTTCTTCGGATGAACCCGGAGTAGCCATTTCAAATAATTCCTTGCAGTCCTTGAGCAGTTTCTTGTTTAACAGTCTGATAGGGATATCCATGGGGCATACCCGGTCACACTCGCCGCAGTCAACACAGCGTCCGGCAAGGTGCATGGCCCTGGTCAGGTGGAAAAGTTCATTTTCAGAAACATTCAGTTCCTTGCCAACCCAGTCAGGCTTAATAGCATCAAACACACATTCCCTGCAGGTGCATCCCGGACAGGTATTCCGGCATGCATAGCAGCGGATGCAGCGTTCAAAGTGAGACAGCCAGAACTTGGCCTTTTCTTCAACTGACAAGGCTTCATATTTCTTAATCTCTTCATAATCTTCCGGCTTGGGTGCAATATCTATCTTGTCACCCATCAAATGGTCGGCAATAACCGGGTTATGGTTCTCACAGAGGGCACACTTGTCAAGCAGAATTTCACTCTTCTTGACAGTTAAATTACCTTTTGATGTCTTAATCTCCAGGTTATCGCCTTTTTCCTGCACATCAGTAAGCTGGCCCGAAACATCCATTTTGGCTGCCAGTTTCTGATATGACATCTGCCCGGCACACGGAATACCAAGGACAACAACCTGATCCCGTGGGATGATATTGTCCTGGGTCAGCCTGAATATACCGCGGGAATCACAGCCTTTGACCACAACTGCAATTTTGCCGTCAAAATTCTTTAAATCTGACAGGTATTTTGTCAAACCATTAACACAGAACGGGTTCCATACCAGTTTTTCTGCATCTTCGGGGGATGTTATAAATACGGGCTGGGTCCGTCCTGCCTCTGAACCGGCACCGTACCCAATTACCATTTTCACTTCCTGGTCCTGTAATAACTTGGCCGCTGTTTTTCTAAGGTTTTCAGTTACATTGTTCATAAGCACACCTCAACTCCCTATTCTTTTGCAAATCTCTTGTTCGGACCCAGGGCTTTAATCTGTTCTGTCATTTCCTTGGTAGTATCAGCCCATTTTTGGCCTTCCGAACCAGAGATCCAGCGTGCATTAAAACGGCCAGGTTCATATCCAACATACTCCAGGAGTCGTTTCAGGACCAGAAACCTTCTCCTGGTATAATAATTACCACTAACATAGTGGCAGTCTCCCGGGTGTCAGCCACCTACAAGGACACCGTCAATCCCCCTCTGAAATGCCCTCAGTACAAAGTGCGGGTTAACCCGTCCGGAACAGGGAACGCGGACAACCCTCATGGTTGAAGGATGCTGAAAACGGCTTACCCCGCATACGTCCGCACCTGCATAGCTGCACCAGTTGCATGCAAAGCCGAGTATCTTTGGCTGCCAGTTTGACAGGTCTTTTTCGTTTACAGACATGCAGCATCCACCTCCGCAAGTAATTGTAGGTTGGTGAAGCCTTTAAGGTTAATGGAACCGGAACGGCATTCAGCGGTACAAGCCCCGCATCCCTGACAGAGACCGGAGTTTACGCTGGCAACCGTACGGGTAACGGTTTCACCATGAACTCTTTCTTGAATTTCCTTAGCCTCAATAGCCTTATATGGGCAAATTGGCTTACAGAGCAGGCACCCGACACAAGTTGCCTCATTAACTGCTGCAATCTGCGGGTTTGTAGCCATCTGGTCTTTGGAGAACATACCGACAACCTTGACAGCCGCAGCGCTTGCCTGGGAAACGGTGTCAGGAACATCCTTTGGTCCCTGGCAGCATCCGGCAAGGAACACACCTCCGGTATTTGTTTCCACCGGACGGAGTTTCGGGTGGGCTTCAGTGAACCAACCATCCTTGTCATATGAGAAACCAACCGTTTGAGCCACCTGGACGGAATCCGGGCGGGGCACCATAGCAGTCTCCACAACTACCATATCTGCCTCAACCTCAACACTCTTGCCGACAAGGGTATCTTCACTGCGAACAATTAGCTTGCTGCCATCCTGGTATATCTTGGATACCTGGCCGCGGATATACTTGGCTCCGTCCTGCTCCCTGGTCCGCATGTAGAATTCGTCATACAGCTTACCCGGAGTACGTACATCCATGTAGAAGACGTATACGTCGGAACCCTTGATTTTCTCGCGCACCTGGTGGGCATGCTTGGCAGTATACATACAGCAGGCTCTGGAACAATATGACTTGGCTTTAAGGGTATCCCTGGAGCCAACACACTTAATAAACACTACTGTCTGGGGAGTCTCTCCGTCTGAGGGACGCTTGATTTTTCCTCCTGTAGGGCCGCCGGCATTTACCAGGCGCTCAAACTGCAGGCCGTCAATGACATCAGGAATGGTTCCCCCGCCATATTCAGGATAGTAATCTCCCCATTTGATCAGGTCAAAACCGGTGGCCATAACTATGGCTCCGAACTTTTCGGTTACCAGTTCGTCCTGGTCTTCATAATTGATTGCTCCGGCCGGGCAGACTTTGGCACAAACCCCGCATTTACCATCAATTAATTTCTTGCAGGATTTGTTGTCGATGACCGGTTTGTTGGGAACTGACTGGGCAAAAGGCTTGTAAATGGCAGTCCTCTGACCCATGCCCTCATCAAATTCACTGGTTACCTTTTTGGTAGGGCACTTGGTTTCACACATGCCGCAGCCGGTACACTTGGAGTAATCAACATACTTAGCTCTCTTTTTAATGGTTACATCAAAGTTGCCAATATAGCCGCCTACTGAATCAACTTCGGAGTAGGTGAAAAGCGTAATATTCGGATGCTGCGCCGCAGCAACCATCTTTGGTGTGAGAATTCAGGCGCCGCAGTCAAGGGTCGGGAAGGTCTTGTCAAGCTGTGCCATCCTCCCGCCGATCGTGGCTTCCTTCTCCACAATAACAACCTGGTGGCCGGCATCGGCAATATCCAGAGCTGCCTGGATACCGGCAATACCGCCGCCGATAACAAGCGCACGCTTGGTCACCGGGATATAGCTCTCATAAAGCGGTTCCAGTTTGGCTACCTTGGCCACAGCCTTACGGACCAATTCCATGGCTTTCTGAGTTGCCCTCTCGGGTTCAGCAGCATGAACCCAGGCACAATGCTCCCTGAGATTAGCCATTTCAATCAGATAAGGGTTGAGGCCTGCAGTTTCAACAGCCTTCTGAAAGGTTGGCAGGTGCATCCGCGGTGAGCAGGAAGCAACTACCACTGCATCGATTTTGTGTTCTTTGATTGCCTGGATCATGGCTGCCTGTCCCGGTTCGGAACAAGTATACTTGTTCTCCTGGACGAAGGCTACACCGGGCAGTGTCCTGACATATTCCGCCGTTTTGGGAACATCAACTACTCCCCCGATGTTGGAGCCGCACCAGCAAAGAAACACCCCTATTCTCTTCATTTGCATCGCTCCCCATAAAGTAAGATTTTATTAGTTAAAATCTAGCTGATTTTAGCCAACAATAATTGGGTGTCGGTACAGTGTCCGCTGTCAAGACCGATTTCCTGCGGAACCGACCCCATGGCATAAGCCATTAACTCTGTAAAATAAACCACCGGAATCTTATAATTGGTCTTAAATTTCTTGTTAATCTGTTCCATCCTCATATCAAGGTTCATCTCACAGACCGGACAGGCGGTAACAATCACATCTGCTCCAGCCTTATAAGCCATCTCAACAATTTTTTTGCTCATAGATACTGTGGTGTCCACATCCTGAAAGATCATTGAAGCGCCGCAGCATTCGGTTTTAAATGGCCAGTCAACGGCCTCAGCGCCCAGAGCCTTCATCATATCATCCATTAAATGCGGGTTTTCCGGGTCATCAACATGAGCAACTTTTGGTGGTTTAACATAGTAACAGCCATAATATGAAGCCACCTTCAGGCCTTTTAAGGGTTTCTTTACAGCCTGGGCTAACTTATCCATACCAAAGGCGGCAAGGAAGTCAATTATAGAAAATATTTTACTGGTGCCATTAATTTCTTCCTCAATAGCCCTGCTTATCTTGTCTTTCATTTCCGGACTGCTGTTGATTTCATGGTTAACCCAGACCATCCTCTGCCAGCAGGCGGCACAGGGGGCCAAAACGTCAAGACCCTCTTTTTCAGCTTTGACCAGGGATTTGGCCGGAATGGCCAGTCCGACAAGATGACCCATACTATGGCCCGAACTGGCGCCACAGCAAACCCAGTCCGGAATTTCCCATAATTCGACTCCGAGGTGTTTACAAACCGCTTTCACGGAACGGTCATAGGACGTTTCCATTGAATGGAGCGAACATCCTGGATAGTAAGCGTATCGCATTAGTTCTCACCTTCAATCTTTTTGCAATTTTCGACAACCTTGCGTACCTGGTCCGAATTCTTCATCTTCGGCGGAAGTTTCGGCATTCTGAAAGCAGCGCTTATCATTGCCGGAATACCGATGGGCAGGTCGGCAAACATGGTACCTGACTGCTTTAATTTCAGGGCCACAAATAAACCGGCTTCATATACGCGACCATATTTAATAATGGAATTCATGAAGATATCGTGGAACACATTGGCATTATTAAAGCCTTCGGTAATACCGCGCTTTTTGGCCATAATACGGATTGTGTCCATAACCCTGGCGATATCAATATCCCTGGGGCAGCGGGCTGTACAAGTGGAACACAATACACATGCCCAGATGGTCCTTGTCCTTAGGACCTCATCCTCCATCCCGAGCTGCACCATACGCATAATACGGTTTGGGGAAACATCCATGCCGCCGCAGATATGAACCGAACAGCCGGCTGAACACTTCCCGCACTGGTAGCACTTACGGACATCTACCCCGCTCTCCTCAAAAACCCTGTCAGCGAAGTCGCCGTGTTCTCTTTGTTGTGCTGATAAATTCAACATAGAACTCATTACTCAACCCCTCTTTGTCAGAAGTAAAAGCCCAAAAATCAGTGATGGATGGTTCCAACACCTCCTTAAAAAGGTTAATAAAATGAACAAATTTCCATATGAAAACTATAACAACATGTGAAAACTATAACAACATGTGAAAACTATAACAAAAAATAATTTATAAAATTACACAGTATGTCCTGTATAATTTTATTCTATGCGGGCCTTATAATTCCTTTTTCCATTTAAAAATTTTTCCGAAAATTAAATAAAATTGTAGACCCGCGTAATTCGTGGACTCACAATTAAAAAAAGAGACCCGGAAACATCTCTCTGAAGAACTTTTGAATTGGACAGTCACCATTCTGCCGGACTCCCATAATATAAATACAGATTCGGAATTATAAAGGGGTGAGAGGTCTTGCGCGTTTACTTCATCAGACTTCCGCAATTTGTCAGAAAAGCATTGATTAAAATATTTAACTAGCAGTAATTTCGCCACAAATCGCCACAATACCGCCTGCAAACAGGTAATGCGGATAACAATCACTGAGCCGGCAAATGTTTCCTGCCACTCTTTAGGGCTGTAAAAACCGGTATCACCTGAGACGGTTTTTTACAGCCTGATTATTTTGTATCCAACTTATCTTCAGTATTTAGGCACCTTAATATTGCTTACCATCAGGTATGACAGGATAACCATGAATACAGGATAAACCATTGGCGGTATAAATACCCGGTGCCCAACCAGTACAATAAGAGCCACCAGACTTCCGGAAGCAGTGATGGGAATACCTATAAAATAATCGGTTACATTTAATACATTGAATCTGGCCAGCCTAACAGCGCCACAAAGAGCAAAGGCTATACATACTATCAACCCTGCCGGGCCAAAGGCCTTCAGTTCGAGAGCATAGACCAGTATAGCAGGCGCAACCCCGAAGGAAACCAAGTCAGCCAGGGAATCCAGTTCTTTCCCAAAAGTAGAAGTCGCATCAAGTCTCCTGGCTACCCGCCCGTCCATGGCATCAAGAATCATAGCAAGCAAAATCATGGATGCTGAAATGATATATTCATCCTCCATGGTAAAAATCAGTGAAGTTATTCCCAGCAGCAGATTGGATAAAGTAAACAGGCTCGGAATAAATTTAATGTTCATCTTTAAGCCTCCCAATAACTGTTTCCCCTCCAACTACTTTCTGTCCTTTTGCCACGATAATATGGACATCTGCCGGTACAATTAACTCCGTACAAGAACCAAATTTAATGAGGCCAAAGAGGTCTCCCCTTGACAGGGTATCATTGTTTTCCACATAGCACACGATGCGCCGGGCAATAAACCCGGTTATTTGGATAACCATTACCTTAAGAGTATCATTTTCTATTCCGACATAGTTCTTTTCATTAATATCAGAAGCATGACTCTTGAAAGCAGGAATCATCTTGCCTGGCCTGTAACTGCGGTATTTGACAGTTCCGCTGATAGGAGACCGGTTGAGGTGAACATTAAAAACCGACAGGAAAATAGTAACTTTTACAGCTTTGCTTTTTAGAAACCTGTCCTCATAAATCTCCGTTACATCCATTATGGTCCCGTCAGCAGGCGACACCAAGACCCCTTCATCTGCAGGTATCCGCCTTTTGGGATTCCTGAAGAAGAATGCCACAAACAAAAGTAAAATTCCCGGAAGCACCGCAATGGGTGGAAAAAGATACAGGGCAATTGCTGTCAGAATCCCTAAACCGGCAAGGTACGGTGCTGCATCGCTTGCTATAATAAAGCGCTGTTTCATTTGAACCAATGACCTCCTGAAAAAATCAACTCATTACATTTTACCACCTTTTTATAAATAATAAAAGGGTTTTATGACGTACCAGCATCCTCTGCTCTTTTCCTGCGCCATGATTCAAGCTGTTTCTCAATATCACCGGCATTTTCCAGAAGATTCATGACCCGAAATCCGGCACGCTCACCGGTATGCCAATCAGAGATCTTCTGCAGCACCGTTGGAGTGTCTCCCTTTATATGGGTTTTTATTGGAAGAGAGCTCAGGAATTTCCGCCCATACTTTCTTGCCACCAGCCTGCAGTCAAGAACAACAACTACGCCCTCGTCCTCCTCTGTCCTGATAAGCCGTCCGAAACCCTGCTTAAGCTGAATAACGGCCTCAGGCACAGTAAAACCAAAAAAGGGGTCCCTGTTTTTCCTGGCAATCTCTTCAGTCCTGGCCTCAATAACCGGCGTATTTGGCGGTAAAAACGGCAGCCTGACAATGATAACACACTGCAGCATGTCACCAGGCAGGTCTATTCCTTCCCAGAAACTGCTGGAACCGTACAGGACACAGCAGGGGTTCTTCCTGAACTCATTTGCCAGTCTGGTCCGCCCCCCATCAATGCGATGCCCCAGAACAGTAATCCCTTCGGGCTCCAGTTCCGGCCGCAGTCTGTGATATGATTCCCTGAGCATTTTATGGGAAGTAAACAGGACAAGGGTCCTGCCCCTGAATATCCGCGCAATATCCCTGATAACCGGGTTAATGAATTGGACGTATTCAGCATCACATACAGAGGACGGGTTAGGAATGTCCCTGACAATACACAGGAGAGATTGACGCTCATAGGCAAACGGAGACTCAATGAGACGGGTAACCACCTTTTCTTCCGGGATCAGGGAAAGTCCCGTTCTTTCCATAAAATGGTCAAAATTTCCGTCGACACTTATTGTTGCCGAAGTTAAAAGGATGCTCTTTTTGGTCAGGAAAAGGTTCTCACTCAATAACCTGCTGACCGTAACCGGGGCGCTTCTGAACCTCACCTCCGGTTTTTCTCCCCTTAGTATTTCCACCCAGTGCACCGAGTTTGGTTCACCATCACAAAACAAATGCATTTGAGAAATAACTTCTCTCAGGAAACCGCGTTGATATTCAATATCTTTGATGAGGGATATGAACTCTTTGCCATCACCCTCATCGTCCTCTTTCTGCAGTAACCCGGCGATTTTCCCCAGTATCTTTTCCAGCAGGGACGCCCGGTAGGTATAATTCTCCTTTATACTTGCATAAGCCTTCCAGGACGCATCCTGTCTGTGATGTTCCCTTATTCTGAGAACAGAGCTGCTATCATCAAAATTTTCATTACAATTATGATTTACCCATTCTATAAAAAATTCTTCTGTTTCATTAACCGAGTCACTGTTCTTGGTTACCAGATCCAAAGCCTCACCGATAAACCCTCCCAGCTTATGTACAGAATCGCTGAGTTTCCAGGTATTATTCTTTTGTATCTGCCTCAGCAGAAATAACAGGCCAGGTCCCCCGCCCTTTCCAAAACTCCTGTTCATAGATACCAGAAACACCCTTTGGGCAGTGAGGCTCACTGTCCACCCCAGCTGCTGGGTGGCGCTGTCTTCCAAATGGTGGGCCTCATCGATGACAAGGTAGTCATAAGGAGGCAGCAGCTTATTCTGGATCTTGATATCAGCCAGCAGCAGAGAATGATTGACTACCAGCAGATCTGCCGTTTCAGCCTGCCTTCTGGCCCTGTTTACGAAGCACTGCCTGGCAAACCACCGGCAGCCGGGACCAAGACAGTAATCCTGCTCTGAATTTATTACAGTCCAGTACCGGATTTGGTCAGGGGAAATATTCAGTTCCGACCGCTCTCCTGAAACTGTCATGGCAAGCCATACCAGCACTTTAAGGCGGAAAACGGTTTCTCTGTGATTGTATTTGTTATCACCGGCAGTATCACCTGGCTCTGCGGCATTTTTCAGCATCTCTTCCCAGCGCCGGAGACAAATGTAATTGTTCCTTCCTTTAACAAGCGCCGCTTTGAAATCAATTCCTGCAATGTCCCTTATTTGGGGAAGGTCCTTATGGAGCAGCTGCTCCTGTAAGTTAATAGTGTGTGTTGAGACAACTACCTTGGTCCGGTCAGTCAAAGCCCAGACGACTGCAGGCAGCAGATATGCCAGGGATTTGCCGGTACCGGTGCCGGCTTCAACTACAATATGCCTGCCTTCCCGAAACCCGTTGGAAACGGTTTTCAGCATATCCACCTGGCCTTGCCGGTATCTGTATTTGGGATCATTCTCTGCAAAAACACCTTTAGGTCCCAGGCATTCTTCCAGTTCTGTAAAATCCGGCACATGATATTTACCCCCGGTTTTATCAGTAAACAGTTGGTCTGACCCGTGGTCGCCGGGATTCCTGTTCCCCGGTCCGGAATCACTCATAAAGGCATAGGGAACTCCGTTTTTCCGGTCCGGAAACCGGGTTGCAGTTTCAGTTAAATGCCTGCCCAAGACTTCTGCAAAGGTCGTCTGATATTTTCCGAGTACCTGAATCGCCCGAAACAGGACCTCATTGTCAAGGTTACCAAATAATTCTATACACTTTTTAAAAGTTCCCCAAGCTGCTTCCGCATCATCCAAAGCCCTGTGGGAAACGGCGCTGCCTACCCCCAGAATCTGCCTGACAGTCTCGAGACGGTAACTTTCAGCCCCCGGCAGTACCACCTGAACCAGGTCCAAGGTGTCAAAGCTGGGATTTAACAAGAGATGCCCTGTCTTCTGCTGCAGGAAATTTATATCAAAAGATATGTTATGTCCAAAGACCGGGCTGCCGCCCATGAAGCTCCACAATTTTTCGGCTTCCCCCGGAAGCGCCGGGGCATCCCTTAACATGTCATCTGTCAGCCCTGTCAGGGTCACAATCTGAAGAGGGAGCTTTCTGCCGGGGCTCAACAGGGTATGAAACCTGTCGACAACCTCACCCTGCCTGACAGCTATGGCCCCGATTTCAATAATTTCATCAGATTCGGGATTAAGTCCCGTTGTTTCAATATCTAAAAAAATATAAGTATCTGCCATTAATTGTTTTCTCCCTGTTTCACTGTATATATTAGATTTTAACCCATTATCCACATCAATGGCAACACTGATTCAACTGAAACATCCAGATCGGATAAAGTAAACGCACCAATCTGCCCAACTAGAATTTTCCTGTAGTAAAAAAGTGACAGGTATATTCCTGAGGACACTTACCGTCCGGGAATATACCTGTCATCTGGTTCGGAATTTTTATTTTTCCTTTCCGTCACGTGCTATCAGCACTGAACATGGCGCCAGCCTCAACACAGTCTCAGCTACAGAACCAAGGGATATGCGGGACAAATCGGTTCTCCCGGATTCACCCAATACTATCAGGTCAACATTGTCCGCAATCGCAGCCTTAACAATATTCCTGGGCACACTTCCCCTCAGAATGGTAGTATTTACCGTCACCCCGTTCTCCTGACCGAACGCCTTGGCAACCGCAAGCCCTGCTTCACACGGGTGCACACCCCCAAAAAACTTTTTACCCTTTAGTTCTTTAGGGATTTCGAAACTATCTTCGTTTCCCGATACATATACGGCAAGGATTTCAGCATTTATCTTTCTTGCCAGCCCTATAGAGAATTTAGTAGCTTTTATTGCTGATACCGACCCGTCAGTAGCCAGTAAAATCTTTTTAACAGGTTGGGGAACAGCGGTTATTTCATCCATGGTCATCCATTCAGCGCTTTTTTCCCTTATTTCATTAGTCTCCAATATAATTCCCCCTTAACCCCATTCCCTTTCCTTGCCCAGCTTCCTAACAACATTTTAATTAATGTAACCACATATTTGAAAGGGTTTTCCGGTTAACCTGCAAAAATAAAAGGTGAACTGCCGATTTATTGCCTTATCTCCAAAATTAAACTAGGATTTTTTACTGGTAACTGGACAATAAATATGTCTAAAAGGTTATATGCTAGGTTAAATGGGTGTTTTGAGGGCTTAATATCACCTACATATGTAATAACAACACAAAATAAAGGCATGCCACAAACAAATTCTCCATAATTTCCTGAAATGAAACCGTTAACCTTTGACTTTTTACAATTAGGAGAGTAACTGTAGAAATATTTTCAGTAAAGGATTAATATTTAAACATAATCAATGTCAAATACATGCTAAAACTCCTCTCCCTATTCTCTGCGGCTGTATCCTTGCGATACAGTCATATTTTTTTGCTCATCCCTCGATGAACAGCCTGTGCCGGGCAGGACTATATCATACTTTCATCATATATATTCAGGCTGACTTTAAAAGTCGTCCCTCTGCCCGGTTCGCTGGTAACACTTACACTGCCCCGGTGGGCCTGAATAATATTTTTTACTATGGCCAGCCCCAGACCCGTACCCCCGGCCTCATCCCTGGTTCTGGCTTTATCAGCCTTATAGAAGCGTTCCCATACCTGTTCAAGCTCTGTTTCAGGAATTCCGGGGCCGGAATCCGTTACACTGATGTCAACCCGGTCATGCCCGGTAACTGCGGAAACCCGGACCACACCCCCTTCAGGAGTGAACTTGGCGGCATTATCCAGGAGATTGACCAAGACCTGCTGGAGCCTGTCTTCATCCCCCGATACCGGAGGTATATCATCCGGAACAGCTATAATCATTTCTTTACCTTTTTCCGCAAAAAGCGGCCTCAGCCTGTCTGTAACCCTTTTTATCAGTTCACTTAAAGATATCTTGTCAAATCTCATAGTCATATTTCCCGTTTCCATCTGGGTAAGGTCCAGCAGGTCATTAACCAACCTGCGCAGCCTAAGGGTTTCATCAAGCAGGATGTCCAGGTACTGCCCGCGCTCCTCCTCGTTTTCTGCCAACCCGTCAGCCAGGGCTTCCACATATCCCTGCAGCAGGCTTAAAGGGCTCCTGAGTTCATGGGAGACATTGGCTACAAACTCCCTCCGCAGCATTTCCAGCCTTTTTTCCTTGGTCACATCCTGGAGGACTGCCACAATTCCCCGGATATCCCCATCCTGATTCCGCAGAGGGGCAAGCACAACTTTGAGTGTCCTTTCCTCAAAGGGTATCTCACCTTTCATTTCCTTTTTCCCGGACAGTGCCTCCCGAAACATCTCCGTGACCACGGGAACAGCCGAAAAGTCATTGATATGCAGGGTCCCAGTCTCTGTTCTGAGTTTAAAAAGCTCTCTGGCAGGCGGGTTAATCAACAAAACACTGCCATTGATGTCAAAAGTGACAACAGCATCTGTCATACTTCTGATAATGCTTTCTAACTGGTCCTTTTCAGTTGACAGTGCTTCAATGTTTTTCTGGAGTTCAGCAGAGAGGAAATTAAGGGTGTTGCCCAATAACCCCAACTCATCCTGAGATTCCGGGATTACCCGTTCCCGGAAATTGCCCCTGGCCATTTCCATAGCGACTCTGTTCATGTCGAGGACGGGTTTAGTAACTTTTTTGGAAAGGATAAATGCCAGTATCGTGGCCAAAATAATTGTACCTACAGTACCATACATAATAAACTTCTGAACAGTTTTTACCGTATCGGTTACCGGCTCAACCGGGGAATGCAGAAAGACTGCTCCGATTACCTGATTCTTCACTTTGATGGGTACTCCCACGGAAAGCACAGTCATCTCCAGACCTGGATATTCTCCCCTTTGGGTGACAATATCGCCTTCCAGGATTTTTTCTACATCAGGGTACATTAGTTTATCTCCCCGGTGCATGCCCCCGCCCTGAATGGTGCAGGACCTGATAAGACCCCTCCTGTCTGTGACCACAATCTTGGCATCGATGTACCGGCTTATCATGGTAAGCTCTTCCTGCCATTCCTGGCGGTCCGGGGCAGATGTTATCATATCTGCAATTTCGGTACCATTTCGAACCAGTTCCTGGGATTTCAGAGAAAAGTAAAAGTCACCGAAAAACTGGGATAAAAAGACCCCCAGAAAAAACATTACCATGATAATCAATACAACTATTGCCAGCCACAATTTCCCTACCAGGCTGCGGTTAATCATTTTCCCACCTCAAATTTATATCCAACTCCCCAAACGGTAATCAGATAGGCCGCAGCCTCTCCAAAGCGGGATAATTTCTCTCTGATCTTTTTCACGTGTGTATCCACAGTTCTCAGGTCACCATAAAAATCATAACCCCAAACATGCTCCAGCAGCTGCTCCCTGGTAAAAACCCGCCCGGAGTTTTTGGCCAAAAAGGCCAGCAGTTCAAATTCTTTCGGGGTCAGACTGATTTTATTCCCCTTTACATCAACTTCCCTGGCATCATGGCTGATTACAAGCCCAGGGAACGTCAGGATATTTCCGGGTTCACCGGGCTGTTTGGCACCAACCCGCCTCAAGAGAGCCTTGACCCTGGCAACAAGCTCTCTGGGGCTGAAGGGTTTGACAACATAATCATCAGCTCCCAGCTCAAAACCAAGTACCCGGTCAATTTCTTCACCCCTTGCCGTGAGCATTATAACCGGTATATCATAATCCCTTCTTATTTCCCGGCATACTGTCAGGCCATCCACCTTTGGCATCATAATATCAAGAATAACCAGGTCAATTTCTGATTTCTTCAGCAGTTCCAGGACCCGCTCCCCGTCTCCGGCCTCAATAACTTCAAATCCTTCCCTGCCAAGGTACATTTTGACCAGGTCCCGCATTTTCGGTTCATCGTCTGCCACCAGAATATTACCGTTTTTATTCATAAAAAACACCTTCCATCTTTCAAACCCGGATTATGTTTGACTAAATCAGAAAAGGCGCGCACCATTTACCTGGCATTGCGCGCACCGTTCATTTCCGGGTTATTCAATATTTGCGACACAAGGACTACCAGTCCTTTAATGTTAGCCTCAGCCAAACATTGAGCCAGACCCGCACCCGGAGTCACACGAAGTTTTTCCCGGAGAGCCTTTAACTGTAACAGAAAATGGTGTCAAGACCTGTTTTACATTAGAAGTTCCACATTCAGGGCACTTTACCTTGTCTCTTTCACTTATCGATACCCTGACGGTAAATTGACTGTCACAGCTCTTACACCTGAAATCATAAGCCGGCATAATTACACCCCCAATGTTATGTTTTCCGGTTGTGCAAATTATATAAAACAATACTTTAAAAGTCAATAAAGGAACTTGCTTTCTGTGGAGTTTTATACTCGACAGAAATTTACCGGGTTGCAGGCATAATTCCCTTTTTGGTCAATTCTTTTACCAGGTAGCTGTATGAGAGGCTGCCCATCCATAATGGGATCCCATCAACAGCAACCAGAGGCAGAGAAGAAACAGGTTTTTCTTTTAATACAGCCCTGGCCTGGGGATATCCTGCCATCTCCTCTTCGTCCTGAATATCAATGTACTGTATGGATACCTGTCGGCCATACTTTGAATTTAAAACATCCCGGAAAAGTACTGTGATCTCCTCCTGAGACCGTGATGATCCTCAGCCGCCACCTGAACAACTGTCAAGCAGCCTGGACCCAAATACCTGAATCTTTACTGTTAGACTCATTAAAAGCCACCTCCCTGCTTCTGACTCCGTTGGGGCCCCACATCTGTTTGGGACCGGAGTTTCTGAAGTTTCTCAATCTCATCTTCAATTCTTTCCATTTCCTCAATCATCTGTGGCTTGACCGAATGTGCAGGCCACCTCTGTTTCAGATCCCTCAATTGGTTTTCCAATACTGCCAGCTTTTCATCGTTATCCATAAATATCGGCCTCCAAAACATTATCAAACAATAATCACTGCCTTGTGGGGACAATGTATGATACATTTGCCACAGCCCTGGCAAAAGGCGTTAATGTAATATGGTTCACCCGGTTCTTCCTGCTCAACGGCCTTGGCAGGACAAACCTCACGTGCCTTGCATAACTTGTATATTTTACATTTATCCGGGATTATTACTGCTCTTTTGTCCATCAATATCATTCCCATCTGCTAATGTGTCCTCAGCCTGATAAACCGTGATACATCCCGAAACGAATGCATCCCGCCCACATATACCCCCTAGGGGTATCTATCTTTCATTGTAAGCTTTTTTCGGAAAAATGTCAAGAAAGATAGGGGTAGATGTTTGCGGAAGGTGAAGTTTGTCGTCCATCCATCCGGCCCATCTACCCCTATCTCTCTTTTGATAGTCTCTTTACTTCGAGTATTCGATATACTCTTCAGCTGATACTGCAGCCACGGCCCCGTCTGCCACGGCCGTGACCACCTGGCGCAGCGGTGTTTGGCGCACGTCACCTGCCGCGAACACTCCCTGCCGGGATGTCTGCATTTTGGCATCAGTAATGATATAGCCGCGCTCATCAGTATCAACAAAGCCCTTAAACAGCTCTGTTGAGGGATCTTTTCCGATGTAGACAAAGACCCCGTCAACAGCAACGGCTTTTTCCTCACCAGACTTAAGATTTTTTATCTTTACAGCTTCAACTTGTTCATTCCCCATTACATTTGTGACCACAGAATCCATGATAAATTCTATCTGGGCATTGGACTGGGCTTTTTCCTGCAGAACCTTGGTAGCCCTGAACTCGTCCCGGCGGTGAATGATATATACCTTTTCCGCAAATTTAGTAAGGTATATGGCTTCTTGAACAGAGGAATCCCCTCCGCCGACCACCGCTACTTTTTTGCCCTGGAAAAATGCCCCGTCACAGGTAGCGCAGTATGATACTCCGCGTCCCCGGAATTCTTCTTCCCCGGGAATACCCAGGGGTCTGGAAAGCGCCCCTGCTGCAATTATCACTGTTTTAGTGGCAAGGTCCCCGTCATCGGTCTTTACCTGATACCCCCCGGCAGGCATCTCTGCAATTGACAGCACATCGGTAAACTTCGGCTCAACGCCGAAACGCCTGGCTTGTATATCCATATTCATAACCAGGTCGGGACCGGTTATCCCTTCAGGAAATCCCGGGTAGTTTTCAATCATGTCAGTTGTAGAAGCCTGTCCTCCGGGCATCCCCCTCTCTATCAGAACGGTTTTCAGTTTCGCTCTGGCTGCATAGAGACCTGCCGACAGGCCTGCCGGCCCTCCGCCAATAATTACTACATCATAATCAGTCATCATGTTACACCCCTGTCCGCTTATTTGTTATAGCTAAGGTTTTAAACTTATGGTCACTTCATACCGGTTCTGCCCGGTATTTTGGTGAAACCCGGTTTGTGGAGCCGTGTCCATAACCTCTGCTTCCTTATACTTATCCTCTAATATTTTGAGAGCAGCAGGTACATCTGTTTCCATGAATCTTATCCTATCCCCCGGAACAGCCTGAGCCATTTTCCACAGGTCTGCAGTAATGAGACAACCAATCTGAGGATATCCTCCGGTAGACTGGGCATCATGCATCAGAATTACCGGTTTCCCTGTCGGCAGCACCTGAATGCTGCCCGGAGCAACCGGAAAAGACTCTGCTAATGCCTCTGTCCGGGAAATAATTATATTGTTACCTTCCAGACGGCAGCCCATTCTGTCGGACTGCCCGGTTACCATATATTCTGTTTCAAATAGTTTACAATATTCTAATTCTGAAAACAGGCTGCGGTCAATACCGGGTACTACCCTGGCAATAATTCTGCCGGAATAAACCAGTCGTCTGTTAACAGGATATCTTTTTCCAAGAATATTTTCAAGGGATAATTTTTCGATATCAGGATCGGTTTTTACCGGTAAACAGTCTCCTTTTAATAAGCATCGCCCGCCAAGGCCGCCAAATCCCCCTGTCAAAAAGGTGGACCGGCTTCCCATAACCGGCGCTGCATCAATTCCACCGGCAATTGCCAGGTAAGTCCTGCACCCCTTCCTGGGATAACCAAAACTGAGCAGATCACCCGCACTGCACAGAAAACTTTCCCACAGGGGGGCTTCCCTGCCGGATATCCTGGGGCTCATGTCTGCACCTGTTATGGCAACAATACAATCTTTGTTAAACAACAGACTGGGACCTGCCATGGTTATTTCCAGGCATGCCGCACCAGGCTCATTACCTACCAGTCCATTGGCAGTAATCAGAGCCCAACAGTCAGTTGCACCGGAAACCGGAACCCCCAGGTGTCTGTTTCCAAATCTCCCCAGATCCTGCACAGTTGTCAGGAATCCCTGGTGAATAATTTCGGCTGCAAACATTTCAATCACCCAATACTTTTGATGCCTTGACCACAGTGATATTGTTTTCTGCCAGGGCCTTGCGAATTTCTTTTAAAGCAGCCACGGCACCGGAATTGTCACCATGAACACAGACACTGTCAACATGTAAATCTATTTTCTTCCCACCGGCAGAGGTGATTTTTCTTTCCCTTGCCATCATTACCACCTGTGCTGCAGCCTTGGCCGGGCTGTCGATTATGGCATTTCCCCCGGTCCGGCCGACCAGTGTCCCATCATCATTATAGTTACGGTCAGCAAATCCTTCCCTGATCACAATCATTCCCTGGTCCCCTGCCAACCGGGCAATTACGGACCCCGCGGGAACCATCAGGGGCAGTCCGCCCAAACCTGCGGCAGCCTCGAGTACAGCTGAAGCAGTAAGGGAATCGACCGCCGCAGTATTATAGAGAGCCCCATGAGGCTTGATATATTCCACCCGGCCTCCCAGAGAACCGGCTATTGCTGCAAGAGCGCCTACCTGGTAAATAATCATATTTTTGATTTCAGACAAGCTGTATGCGATTTCCCTGCGGCCAAATCCCTGCAGGTCAGGATAACCGGGATGGGCTCCAATAGCCACGCCATATTGCAAGCATAAGTTTACTGTTTCACACATTTGTTCAGGACCACCGGCATGAAAACCACAGGCAATACTGGCGGAAGTTATCAGGCCGATTATTTCCCGGTCCTGACCAAAGCTGTATATGCCATAACCTTCTCCCAAGTCACAGTTTATATCTATCGAAGGCATCCATATCACCCCGTTCTTCTCACCACTATGTTCCCATCCTGACAAAACGCACCCTGTCCCCCGGTTTCAGGAGACAAGGTTCTGCCCTCTCAGGGTCAAACATTTTCATTTCTGTCCTGCCGATGATATGCCAGCCCCCAGGGGAATCATAAGGATAGATTCCGGTCTGATACCCTGCAATAGCCACTGAACCGGCTGTCACTCTCCTGTCCGGTATCTCTTTGCGAGGCAGGACTATTTTTGCAGAGAGGCTTCCCATATAAGGAAACCCCGGTAAAAAGCCAATTGCCCAAACGTTATAAGTCTTTAGACAATGTTCACAGATAACTTCTTCAGGGGTCATGCCGAGAGCTTCTGATACTGCCTGAAGGTCGGGACCATACTCACCGCCATACCGGACAGGAATAGACATCGCCTCAGTTTCTGCCGGGACAGGTCCGGCCTCCCGGGTTAAGCGCCTTCGGATAAAGTCTTCTGCTTCAACAGGGCTGATTAGTACAGGATTATAGTATACCCCGATACTGCTGAAACATGGTACAATATCCGTTATCCACAGGGGCCTTTCACGGTACAGGCAAAGATAGTCCTGTTGTATTCCAGCGGTTTCCAGCTGTATCCTGTCCTCATCCTGAGGTATTGTGGAGGAGCCGCCTTTCATCTGTTTTGCGCCATATAATATGACCAGGGCGCTGTCCCCCATAAACTTGATATCTATGTTCATTAATCCACCAACTTAATCTATGCATATTAGAAATTAATCTCTGCATATTGGAAAAAAAACACCCCTTGACGTGGTCCCGCCCAAGGGGGTTATAAGTCTTGTTCATTTTTCGGTATATGGCTTTCACTGTTTTTGAGAATAATTTTCAGCAGGCATCAAACCAACATCTGTAATGTCTTTTCCACACTTGGGACAAATCCACTGGGCGCCTATGTAAGCAGAATAAGAATATTCATTACAATACGGGCACAGCTTGGCGTTCAATCATGGTCACCACTTTCCATTAAAAAATATGTTTGGGTGTATAATAATATCTCCCCTAAACCAGATTATATGTTTGAGGGAGGTGATTGTCAATGCCTGAAGAAAATTTTGTAAAATACGGGGGCATAAAATTTACCAATAATGTATCCCCTTCCAAAATTAATGAGTATGTAAGAAAGCTGCCTGAAAATGAACGTCAATCCCTGTTTCAGGTAGTCAGAAAACTTGACGGTGAAGGCCTGATATCTCTTGACAGTGAACTTACCACAATTGATGATGAAACCATAGACTGGCAGGATTAATATAAGCCTACCCTTATAGACATATTAAGGGTAGGCTTATATTAGTAAAAGTTGTCCAAAACCGTTTTGCACATCAGCGGTCTTTTGTTTTATAATAGTATTACAACAACAAAGGAGACAAAATATGATTAATCTGCCAAATATGATAACTGTTATCAGAATTCTGCTGGTTCCGCTTTTTCTTGCAGTATTCTGGGCTGCCGGCCCCCACAGCATTCTCTGGGGAATGTTAATATTGGCGGTGGCAGGAATAACTGATGTAATTGACGGTTATCTGGCCAGAAAACTGCATATGGTAACACCTCTGGGTAAAATTCTTGACCCCCTGGCAGATAAGCTCATGGTAATATCTGTGATGACCTCACTGTTTATGATTGGAAGGTTTCCTTTATGGCTGGTGGTCCTGGTAATAGTAAAGGAACTGCTTCTGGTGACCGGAAGTTTATTCATGGTTATTAGGAAACACCTTCAGGTAAGCGCCAACTTCTACGGTAAAGCTGCCACAATTGCCATTTATGCCGCCCTCTTTTTCAGCGCATTTAAAATCACAGGGAGTTCCCTGGTAACTATCCTTGCAGGAGTTATATCAGTTATAGCCCTGAGTGTTTATGCCCTGAGTTTTGTCCGCCGCCGTACATATTAGCCTGCTATTCCCGGCTGCTGTCTGACTCACTTTTTCGGGTCCATCTCTCAGAATCCCGCTGCCGGTACTTTTCCATCATTTCTTTGAAGGCTGTTTCTAAATCGAGTTCCAGTGAATTAGCCATACAAATTATAATGAAAAGTATATCAGCCAATTCCAGAGCCAGGTCACCTTCGTTTTCACCTGATTTCTTTGGCTTTTGCCCATAAATATGATTCACTTCCCGGGCCAGTTCCCCGACCTCCTCAGTCATTCTGGCCAGCATTGAAAGAGGATGCCAGTAGCCCTCCTCAAACTGTCCAATCCATTGATCAACCTCTTGCTGCATATCCCTGATTTCCAAAGTACTACCTCCCCAGACATATCGTTAACAATATCGTAAATCACTCCGGCTCTTTTGTAAACATTTCTCAGTGATATGCTCCAAGGTATTTGTACAATGCTATCACAGTGTACCGCCCGCGTTGGTCATGAACCCTGGCAAACCCCCTGGGTACTATCAGCAGGTCCAGATCCCTGAGGGTAAAATCCCTCGTCTCCACAAGGAAATACCCTCCACTGGCCATATTGGCAGCAATTGTATCCATTACTTCTATTCTCTTATTTGAGTCTATCAGGTTTAGGACAAAGGTACATAAAGCTATATTTGCATCCAGGCTGAGATCTTTTAGTTCATCTGCAAATAAAAGGCTCAGCCTGGGCAGGGTTTTGCTTTTTATCCTGCCAGGCAGGTCAACAGCATAAACTCTATACCCTCTCCTGTGCAGATAAATGGCATTGCGGAGATTCCCTGATCCGTAGTCGAGAACGGTCTTCTTCTGTAGTCTCTCAAATAGGGGAAGGTATCGGGACAGGCTGCCGGCAGGCGCCGTTAACATATAACCACCCGCTTTTGTACATCTTTTTATTTTTATTCTTTTATAATCAGCCGGACAATATACCCGAACATTGGTTATTGTATTCTATCCTGAAATTTCTGCAGAGGTTACGTGGAAAAAAAGTAAGAGTTCAAAGATAGCCCTCTATTTTGCTGGAATAGCTTAATGTAAAGGACTGCTTGTTTTTGAATATAAAAATGTTATCAGATAGGGGTAGATGTGTTCCGGAAGGATGAGTCTGACGTCAGCCGGCCCACGAGCGCTCTGCGCAAGTGGCTAGCCGGCTGAGTTGTAGCCATCCGGAGGAACACATCTACCCCTATATTAATCCAACATTTTTGCGTCTCAAAAACAATGCAGTCCTCTTACCACTCAATATCAAAAGCATAAGGTTCCTGTCCCATCAGGACATCATTGGTAGATCCCATGATAACCATAGCTGCCCCTTTCTGGCTGTCCATGGGTTCCAGAAATATCACTCCCCTGGCTTCCTGATTGGGCTGGAGCTGAACTATGGAAGCGAACTCCTTACCGTAATTACCGTTTTGCAATTCTTTAAAGTCTAGCCCCGCCTGTTTGCCAACAGTATTTGTCAACACCAGGAGTTCGTCTGAAGTACCCATATTCTTCATCTGTACATAAAGCCTTGTTTCCCGGTCGGCAAATTCAATCTTTTCCAGGTGGACAACCTTATTGCTTTGGGTAACCGTTTTATCAGGGTAAATAGTATATTTTGCCGGAGCAAGTATTGACCACGGGTCTTCGGTACCTTCCACTTTATCGGCAACAATAAGCGGTATCTCTTCATTTCCGTTCACCCTCATAACATGCTGGATGCTGCCGGTAATTTCAATGAAATTGGAAAACTTTAGTACAGAGTGAGGCTGGTTATAACTGACGATAATATCCCTGGTTTGCGCTTGGCCGCCAACTCCTACAGATACAGTAAACTGGGTGTTATTCTTATCGATTTCCACCAGCTTTTCAATTCTGCCGACAAGATTAACCGGCAGCCCCATATAAAGTTTAGGGTTATCAAATAACAACTGCAGGTTTTCGTTGTTAAACCCGTATTGTTTAGTGAGCAGTACGTCCTGTGACAGCTGCCTGGAATCCTTAAATCCCTGAACTGCCAGAATACTTGTAAATACAAGCAGACTTATCAGAGTAATGGTTGTAAACACCTTGCGCTCAGACCTGAAAGCTGCCCTGACATGCCTGGGGAGGTATTTAAGCCATGTTTTCCGGCCTACTTTGACTGCTAACCTCCCTGTATGCAGTATTTCTTCAATTGCTTTTAGCATTTCAGCCACATTTTTGAACCGGTCATCGGGATTCTTCTCCAGAGCCTTGATAATTACGTATTCCATGTCCCCGTTTAATTCTTTATTGTAATGCCCTGGAGGCTCAGGTTCTAAATGTGAAATTTTCTTTATGATTTCTCCGATATACTCTCCGTCAAAAGGCAGCCTTCCGGTGACCAGGTAATAGAGAAGCACACCCAAGGCAAAAATGTCACTTTTTTCCGTCACCGGCTGCCCGGCAATCTGCTCCGGCGACATGATTATTGGAGTTCCGGCGCCTGTACCTTCCATGGTAAGTTTAGTGGAGTTTTGGATTTTAGCTATACCAAAATCAGCGACCTTTACCTCCCCGTCATGAGAAATCAGGATATTAGACGGTTTTAAATCCCGGTGAACAACCTGTTTTTCATGTGCATATGAAACCCCGGAACAGATATCTTTCATAATCTCAAAGGCCCCGCTCACGGAAATATCATTGCCTTTTACGTATTCATCCAGTGATTGTCCATCAATATACTCCATAATAATGTGGAGTTCACCTGACTTTTCATAATAGTCATATACCCCCACAATATTTTCGTGTTCCAATTCTGAAGCTATCTGGGCCTCACGATAAAAACGACTGATCATGCTATGTTCGGACCGGTCCAACAGGGAAACCCGCTTGACTGCAATTTCCCGGTCAAGTTTAAAATCAAAGCCACGGTAAACTGAGCCAAAACTGCCGCGGCCAATTTCTTCAAAAAGTTCATAGTGATCAGCAGCGCTTTCACTAAACTCCTGCAGCTTGTCCACCGAATAATATACAGTCTGGTCCCTCTGGTCTTCGGGAACAACCAGTTCAGCCATTCCGTAAATTTCTTCGTCTGTATATTCCGCTCCCTCTCTGCGGTTAATAAAATTAACAAGCTCTGCCAATTCCAGAATCTTTACCCTGCCGATATAACCCGGTTTAGTGAACTCCATTTTAGATATGTCGATATCCTCGTGGACAAAGACAACAACAGAATAAACCTTGATATTCATTTTGTTGTCATTTTCGTACGCCCACCGGGAACCAAGGTAAGACTTAATCACTTTGGCATACTGGTGGACCTGGTTGGCGGGATTACCGATCTTCACCTTGCGGTGCTTGCCCGATTTCCGCCTTTCCTGAACCCAGTTGCCCATTATCCCGCCATTGATCTGTCCCTGCATATTTTTAGTCTCGACTACAAAAACACCGTTTGGCCCTATCACAATATGGTCAATATCATAGGTAGCCCCATGATAGTATATTCTTGGGGAATTAAGAATAACATACCGGTCCGAAAGATTCTTAGCAAGAAACCCGGACACCTTTTCTTCCCCCGGCTGCCCGTAAACCCCTGAAATTATTGAGACTTTTTTTAGAACATTACCCATGCTGGTCCCACCATTGCCAGATTTGTTATAAATTTAAAATATCAAGTCCGAAACTGTTCAAGCATTCTACATCCTGCTGTATAAATCCTCCTTGGTATTTTTCCCATCTTGACATTGCCCTTGATTTCAGGTATATTAATTATTGTTCCATTAAACTAAATGCGCCCGTAGCTCAGTGGATAGAGTACAGGTCTCCGGAACCTGGAGCGTAGGTTCGATCCCTACCGGGCGCACCATAAACTAAACAAAACACAGCTTAGTTTGACCATCTTTAATTATAAAAGCGCCGTAACGGCGCTTTTTATGATATGTCTGTCAACTCCTCATTTCTTCCTCCCCATCCTCCATTGTCTTCCGTTTCGTAACCACTGATGGATTCAAGGCCAATGTCTTCGAGAATCCGGTCAATAAGTTCCTTAAGCATACTTAATTCCTCCATTCTGCTAATATGAATGTCTGTTTAAGCCCATTCAATTACGATTAGTTACAGACAAAACATTATATGCATTTCCCTCAATAAAAATGACAAAATCTTTTTTGCACATCACAATATTTCCCTAAAAAAGTAACACATGGACGACCGCCCTGAATACAATATACCATGCTGGTAAGATGTTGTTTATACCGGCAGTATTAAAAGGAGGTTTTTTGGTGTTAATAGTCATTGCCAGAATAAAAGCACGCAGCGGCCGCATTGATAAAATAGTGCCCCTGATGCAGGAAAACACTGAACTGGGAACCAGTAAACAAGGACACATCAGCAGTTTCCTGGCTAAAAGTACAGAAAGCGATAATGAACTTCTGGTATATTCTCTCTGGGATAATGAGTCCCTTTATGAACAGGCCAAAAATGAAATCAAAAAAGACCCCCGGACCAAAAAAGTGATGCTTCAGCTGCTAATCCACCTGGCCGGGGAACCTGTAATTGAGACTTTTACCATTATTTCATAAGAGTTACTCCCTGCCCTGGGGATAGAAGCATCTCTCACGTAAAGGACATTCTTTACATTTTGGTCTTTTATTGCTGCAGAACCTGTTTCCGATCCCGGTTACCAAGGCATGGTACTCATTGTATAAGGGCACGTCAGGAGAGAGCCTCTTCATAAAATAATCCTGCATTTCGTCATAGGTTACATCTTCACTGAAGATTCCCAATCTGGAGAAAATCCGCCGCGTATATGCGTCAACAACAAAGGCCGGTTTTTCCGCTGCATACAGGATAATACTGTCCGCTGTCTCTGGACCGATGCCGTAAATACCCAGTAATTCTATCCTTAAGCTGTCCATATCTTTATTGAACATTTTGGTGAGGTTCCCATTGTATTTTTGCATTATGTGCCCAACAAATGCCTTCAATTTTTTGGTTTTCATTCTGTAATACATTGTGGGAATTATGCATTGTTCAATTGCTTCATCTGAGGCGTTATACATACTTTCCAGTTCAAGAAAACCGGCTCTTTTGAGGTTTTCGATAGCCTTCATAACATTTTTCCAGGAAACACTCTGTGTCAGTATAGCGCCAACACAAATCTCAAATATTGTTTCACCCGGCCACCAACTCCTGGAACCAAAGTATTCAAACATCCTGTTATAAATATACATCAATTCATGAATACTGTTTTCACCGGCCTTTGGGGCGCTCGCAATTTCATTCCTGTTCAAATTTTGCCCATCTTCTCTTGGAACGTTCAAAGTTCTTACTCTCCCAGTCACTGCACCTGATAATCTTATGTCTTTCACTTGGCAAAAAACGACATTGGCTGTTCCTTCTCTTTATGCAGTTTTTGCAGATATGTCCACCTGCAGAATCATCTGCCAAGGTTTCCTTGCCCAGCTTTTGGTCGACAATATCCCTGCATGATGAACATACCCAATTTTTATCCCTGACCCCGATAACGGCTGTCGTATGTGCGGGTCTTCCACATAGAATACATCTCTTAACAGGCATATCATTTCTCCCAAATCCAGAATTATTTATCCTGTAATTCGACACAGAAAATGGTATTTCCTGCCTATTCGTTTCTTTAAGAGGAATTCTTTTTTACAGTTATCATTATTAAATAAGGAATAATAATCAATGCCGCAAACAATGCCAGCATCAGGGCGTAATTTTTGCTGTTGATAAGATTATTGCCCACATAGGTGTAACCTATGATAAAGGGAAGTTTGCCAATGGCAGATGCCGAAAAAAAAGAGGCAAACCGCATCTGGCTTATCCCGGCAGTGATATTAACAAGTGGAGCCGGAAAATATGGCAGGAGCCTCAGGGTCAGGACAGCCAGAAACCCCCCCGGACCATTCATCTTTTCCAGATAGCCCAGAGCCTTCCCCTCATACTTTGAAAGGGCCCACCGGAATCCCATGGTTCTCGATAAAAAAAAGGTAATTGAAGCCCCGGTCAGTGTTCCCACCCAAATTATTGCTATTCCTTTACCCACTCCAAATAATATCCCGCCGGCGCTGCATAACAGAACAAAAGGAATTACAGGAACTATAGCCTGAACAAGTATAATTACCAAAAAGGCTATAGGCATAATTACCCCAAAAGACTTTACATACCTCACAGTACCTTCTATAGTTGACAATTCCTCGAGACTTACCGGTTTATACAGATACAGTCCCAAAATTGCAACAGCAGCAACTGCCAGGCTAATTAAAGAAAAAGGCTGTCCGCTTCCGGACGGCCTGTCCGCTAAATCACGACAGTTCTTCATATTGTTGGATTTCTCTTTTTCTCTTTCTATAAAATTCACACACACACTCCACTTCACCAAGCCTGTCATTACCAATCACGTTCACCATGCATTCCCCGTCAGCAGCATGGATACAATCAGCAAAACACGGCTGACTGTTCACTGTCCCACCCCCTTTTATGCTTAATCTGCCCTGAAGGGGTGGTAAACATTACATGTATCCATTACCAAATGCCATTATTCACTCCAACTTTGTCTCATCATCTTCAGAGGTCTCATCATCTTCAGAGGTCTCATCATCTTCAGAGGTCTCATCATCTTCAG
>JAENYP010000002.1:94766-262705 GCA_016841725.1 Thermincola carboxydiphila
GAGGTCTCATCATCTTCAGAGGTCTCATCATCTTCAGAGGTCTCATCATCTTCAGAGGTCTCATCATCTTCAGGAGGCAGAACTTCAGCTTCATTGTATGGAGGTTCATAAATATGAGCAGAAATACCCAGGATGCAAATCAATACAACCATAAACACCCATGGCTGTTTACCTGACGATTCCAGAACTATATTGTTTCTCAGCAAGTCCATGGGACCGGAAAACCATAAACTTAAATCAGTCCCATATGCAAATAAGAGCGCTCCTAAAAGCGCTGCCAGCCAAAATCCCAACAGCTTATACTTGGGGTAATCAAACCGGTTGCCTTTGCTGGGGAGAGCGCTGAAAATATTTAGTAAAATAAACTTCACAACACCTTTAAAAAACCCCGCAATTATTCCTACCGGTATCAGGAGAGCAATCACCCTGTTCATGTCAGGATTTAACCTGAACAAAACCAGAGTAGCACTGACAGCCACCAGAAATCCTATAAATACATCCCGGGCTATAAAAACCAGGGCTCTCCATAATAGCTTAATTAGCTTAGTTAGCTTAATTATCATCATTTTCGGCTCCAGATTAGTTTGTTAATACGGCCTTTATTTGTTTCAAGATATTCTAACAATGCCCGGGCGGAATAACTAACATATCTGTTGTGATTCCAGGCCAAATACAGGGAACGTTCCAGACTGCCGATACCCCTGACCTTTACTTCCCTGACTTTACCCAATTGGAGGGCATCAAGGGCAGAGAGCCGGGAAACCACACTCAAACCCAAACCACTTTCCACGGCAGTAATTATAGCCCTGGTGCTTCCCAGTTCCATTACCACCTGCAGCCTTTCTGGATCAACCCCATTGTTCTCAAGTTTTTCGTAAAACATCATCCTGGTTCCCGAATCCGGTTCCCTGAGAATCAGCTTTGACGCTACCAATTCACCAGGGGTTAACTCTAAGTCCCGGTGTCCCTCTATAGCAGGACCGATTATTATTAGTTCATCCCTGATAAACTCACTCAAAGAAATAGTTTCATGTTTTACCGGAGCCCCGATTATTCCTAAGTCGATATCCCGGTCAATAAGCTGCTGCACAACCACACCTGTATCAGCTATCTTAAGACAAAGCTGGATACCGGGATACTTCCTGCCGAATTCCCCCATCAGCATAGGCAGTACATACTCGCCCGGAATGGTGCTGGCTGAAATTAAGAGCCGACCTCTGCGAATGCCTTTGAGTTCGTCAATAGCCTCCATAAAGCCCTCATATAATTGCAGTATCTTCCCTGCTTCCTCATAAAACAACTGTCCGGCCTCAGTGAGGACTACACTCTTGTCATTCCGTTCCATAAGCTGGACTTCCATCCTTTCTTCCAGCGCTTTTATCTGTGCACTTATGGCAGGCTGCGTCATATAAAGCCTTTTGGCGGCTTTAGTAAAACTCTTATTTTCAACAACCAAAACAAATGCTTTAAGCTGACGTAAACTAAACATATGCCGGCACCTCATTTTATTTGGTTCTTAGTTATTTCGCTGACAAATTGGGTTTTCCTGCACCGGGAAATAAAATGCGTATGACACCACCTCTGACAACTGTCATTTTTTTAGTAATGGTTTTTACCGGTCTTTTATCCTGGTCATAGACCCTGATCACATCCAGACCTTCTGCGGTTGAAGGAGCCTCAAAGGAATTATACAATGCCGTGATTATGTTTACCGGAACCTGGCGTTCCCGCTGTAAATTTCTTTTAATGGCAACCTTCAGGGGACAGTCCACCCAGTGCAGGATAACTCTGGCAGAAGATTCCTGTGCCAGCATTACCAGTTTGCTCCTCCTCCGAACAGTAAGGTTTGTGGCATCTATAATAACATTACTGCCCTTGCCCAGGTTGTACCTGATTATATCTGCTGTGAGGCTAAATACAAGTTTATCATGTTTAATAACCGACTCATCACCCCACAGGTATTTCCGCAAACTGTCTGTGGAGACATATATGGACAGGGGTAGATGAATTCCTCCGGGGGGCTACATCTCCGCCATCCGGAACACATCTACCCCTGTTTATAATATTTCAAACTCAAAATTACTGGCTTTGTCAGCAGCCTGCCGAAGTGACAGGCAAGACCCGGAATTGGAATTATTTCCCGATCATTCCCAAGGCTTTGTCAAAAAAGCGTTCACAAAGGGGGATGACCCGGTCAGGGGCACCGGTGGTCAAAAACTCCACTTCTGTCCCGCTGCTGCTTGCGGCGGCCAGAAGACCTTCCGCCTCTAAAGTCCTCAGGACATGCCTGGCGGTTCCTTCAGTTCCGTCAATGATGACTGCCTGTGGCCCCACAACCTGTGAAATCTCGTCCCTGACAAAACAATAATGAGTACATCCCAGGACCACAGTTGACACCTTATTAAACTTTACCCGGCCGGCATCACCAATAATATGGGTGAGGTACTCCCTTATTTCTTCCGGCTGTGCCTCTGACTCTATAAGCTCTGCAAAGCCCGGACACGGTACCGGAATAATTTCAGCACAGCAGTTAAATCTCCGGAAAAGGTCGTTAAACTTGTTTTCCTTTAATGTCAGCGGCGTGGCCAGAACGATTATCTTACCTTTACCGTTTTTTTCCACGGCCGGTTTTATAGCCGGTTCCATGCCAATAACAGGAATTTCAAATTCTTCCCGGATATAGGTTATCGCAGCACTGGTGGCAGTGTTACAGGCCACAACCAGGGCTTTAATCCCTTTAGCAGACATCAGTCTGGCTGCAGCAAGGGAAACATCCCTGATACAGTTACAGCTCTTGGTCCCATAAGGGGCATTGGCCGAATCGGAAAGGTAAAGAAAATGTTCGCCAGGCATAGTTCTCACCATTTTTGCAAGAAGACTGATACCTCCGATTCCCGAATCAAATACACCAATAGGTAAGTTGTTAAGATTATTGTTCATTGTTTCTCTCCCAAGTTAGTTCATCCGGTTACTTCATGTAGAGTATCAATTCTATAATATATTATGTGATTCCTCTTAATCAATTATTGTATTTTTAATAATAAAAAAGAAGATGCCTCCATAGAGACACCTCCCTTACACTTGCAGTTATTTCTTTAATGCTGCCAGCACGTCTTTGAGAACCAGGTCGATATCCTGGTCTCCGTTAATGCTTAAAAGGACCCCCCGCTCGCTGTAGTAGTCAATCAATGGCTGGGTTTGGGCTTCATATACATCAAGGCGGTTGGAAACAGTCTCTTCATTATCATCGGAACGCTGGTACAGTTCTCCCCCGCAACTGTCACAGACACCTTCCTGCCTGGGTGAGTTAAAAATAACATGGTAGCTGGCGCCACAGGCTTTGCAAACCCGGCGGCCGGTCAGACGTGCCATCAGCCTTTCCCTGGGAACCTCAATATTGATAACCCCATCAAGCTTGATTCCCATGTTTTCGAGAGTATTGCTCAAGGCATCTGCCTGGGCTGCTGTTCTCGGGAAACCGTCCAGCAGGAATCCTTTTTCACAGTCAGGCTGTGACAGCCTGTCTTTTACCATTCCGACAACCACTTCATCAGGAACCAGTTGGCCTTGATCCATGTATTCCTTGGCCTTTTTCCCCATTTCGGTTCCTTCCTTGATGGCGGCGCGGAACATATCCCCTGTGGAAATATGGGTGATATCAAGTTCCTTGACGAGTCTTTCTGCCTGGGTACCTTTGCCTGCTCCGGGCGGTCCCATAATCATCAGTTTCAAAGTATTACCCCTCCCTCAATTGTATGTTCCGATACCATTTACCATGGCATCATATATAAGGAAATTATAACATATCTGTCCCATTTTGTCCCATAAAAAAAACACACTACTGCGAAAATTCTTAACATTTAGCCTTTTAAATTTTCTGTTAAAAAGGGGCAGATGTATTGCTCCGGCGGCAACACATCTGCCCCTACCTGGATAGAAAATTTAAAAGACTCAAAGAAAACTGTTTTCACATACTCTGTTTCAATATTTTAGTCCCATTATAAGAATACAGCAGTTTTTTATTGTCCACTACAGTCTCCATATGGACTGTCCGGCCCCACAGTCTATATACATGTGGCAAGGTCTTTTCAAGGTAATACAGGTCCAGGTCCCTGCCGTCATGGCTGTGACACAGGTATAGTTCACCATCACCCTTGTAATTACCGTCTTCAACCATGATAAACGGGAAACCTCCGTTTGCCAGCATGGTGACAAAACCTTCCCTTACCTTTTCCCACTCAGTTTCCACCACCTGCCACTTGGTATATACCTTTTGGAACAGAAAAAGGTCCAATTCCTCAACAAGTTCTTTGGTCAGGTAATTCCTGATAAAGGAGATGTCATTTTCAGTCTCTCTTACCTCAAATATCTTTTCCCTGCCCTGGCCGCCCAAACGGCCATATTTCTTCTTCTCCTCTGCAGAAGGTTTATCCCACCTTTTTTCAATATCCTCCCAGATTTTTAAGCCTATGTAATAAGGGTTAAGCCCTGACCTCGATTTCTGAACAACTCCGGCATGCATTTTGGCAAACTCAATAGTTTCTTCCTCACTAAGGTTTATTTCCCGCATTATTCTTGAATGCCACAGTGTGGCCCATCCTTCATTCATTATCTTGGTTTCCACCTGAGGCCAAAAATACAGCATCTCATCTCTGACTATAAACAGAATATCCCTTTCCCATTCCTCCAACTCTCTGCCATAAACAGCAATAAATCTAAGGAGGTCTTTTTCCGGTTCACTGGGAAGTTTCTTATTCTTTTTATTGGCATTTTCATTTCCTGTGTCTTTTTTGATCCCAATATTCCATAAGTCATCATACGGGGTCACTCTCTTGTTGATCTCCTGCCCGCATTTGTCATATTTACACTGTTTCTTCTGCGGGGCCCCCTGTCTGCCGATATTATATCTGGGGTCAATATGCTCCTGTATTGCCAGGGCAGAGTCCAGCAGCGATTCCACACGTTCCCGCCCGAACCTGTATTCATACTCCCTGATACGTTCCGCATTTCTGGACATGGACTCAACCATGTCTCTTGAGGTATGCCTAAACCATTGGTTGTTCTTGAAAAAATCACAATGGGCATAAACGTGTGCGGCTACCAGTTTGTTCTGAATCAGTAAATTGCCATCCAGGAGAAATGCATAGCAAGGGTCAGAATTAATAACCAGTTCATATATTTTACTGAGATTATAGTCATACTGTGTCTTCATTCGGTGGAATGCCTTGCCAAAAGACCAGTGAGAATATCTGGTCGGCATTCCATATGCCCCAAATGTATAAATAATATCAGACGGAATAATCTCGAAACGCATCTCATAAAAATCCAAGCCAAATTCCCTGGCTTTATTAGATATCTGTTCCAATGATTCCTGAAACAGTTTGATTTCTTCTGAAGTCATCCCATCACACCTAACCCGTTAATTGTAAAAGTTCCGTTTATCAGGTCTCGTTATGGGGCTTGAAAAAGGTCTTCAGCGCTGGATAAACTCCTGTTTTATCTTTTATGAGCACACTGGTGAACTTTTCATCGTTTATCTTGCGGTAGACAGACATAAGAGAACTGGAATTATAGTAAAGTCCCTCAATCTCACCATAACCAAAAATATTACAAAAATCAAGCAGTTTTCGTACCAGTTCCAGACACTTCCCATTATCTGACGGCAGATTATCCCCGTCGGAAAAATGGAAGGGATAAATATTGTAGTCTTCAGGACTATACCTAGTTTGGATTATTTCCAGGGCCAGTTCATAAACGGAGGAACACCGCGTACCGCCACTTTCCCCCTTAGTAAAGAATTCCTCTTCGGTGACTTCCTTGGCAACAGTGTGGTGTGCCAGAAACAGAATGTTAACATTCTGGTATTTGGTCCTGAGAAATCTGACCATCCAGAAAAAAAAACTCCTGGCAATATATTTCTCGAAGGGACCCATGGAACCGGATGTATCCATCATGGCAATCACAACAGCATTTGACTGATACCTGACATCTTCATCCCAGGTCTTAAACCTGAGGTCATCGGGCTTGATAGCAATGTCACCGGTGCCCTCAACTGCATTCCTTCTGATGCTCTCCATGATGGTCCTGCGCTTATCAATATTGCTCATAATCCCTTTTTTTCTAACATCCCTGAACTGGAACGAATCACTTATCAGTTCCTGCTGCTTTTTTTCCTTTAAATTGGGCAGACCCAGATCCTCGAAGATAAGCTCGGCCAGTTCATCAACCGTAATTTCAGCCTCATAATAGTCCACTCCCGGCTCAGAACCTGCCCCCGGCCCTTTTCCCGGGCCCTGTGAACTACTGTCCTGGCCAAGTACATCCCCCTTTTTGGTAGCACCATCACCCTGGCCGACATACTTTTGTTTGTTCCTGTTGAACCTGAAATGAAATTCATCAAGGGACCTTATCGGAACTTTTACTATTTTTCGGCCCTCAGACATGATAATGCTTTCTTCGGCAACAATGTCAGCCAGGTTCTTCTTGATGGCCTCCTTAACTTTTTCCATGTGGCGCTGCTGGTCAATATGCCCCTTACGGTGCAGGGACCAGTCGTCCTTGGACACAATGAAGCTGGTGCCTGTCAACGCCATCACCTCCCGAAGTATAGCTGTACTTACCTGTTCAAGAGACTTCCTACATATTTTAGCAGTTCGTTGGCACACACTGAGCAGTAACCGTGGTCTTCGATAAGCTTTGCAGTAACCTCATTAACCCGCTTCAACTGTTCTGCATCAGGTGTCTTACTGGAAGTAGTGATTTTGACAATATCTTTGAGGTCTGCAAATAGTTTCTTTTCGATAGCTTCCCGCAGCCGTTCATGAGAACTATAGTCAAACCTTTTATTCTGCCTGGCATAACTCGAAAGCCTGATAAGAATCTCTTCCCGAAAACTCTTCTTGGAATTCTCCGATATACCTATCTGCTCCTCAATTGATCTCATAAGCTTCTCATCCGGGTCCATTTCCTCCTCGGTAATCGGGTCCTTAACCTTTACCCCGTTACAATAGGATTCAATATTGTCAAGGTAATTGTTAAACAGTGTCTTGGCTGATTCCTCAAAGGAATAGACAAATGCCTTTTGAACCTCTTTTTTGGATATATTATCATATTCTTTTCTTGCATCTGATATGAAGTTAAGCAGCCGTTCCTTCTCTTCCTTGCTTATTGACGGGTGCTGGTCCAGACCATCCTTTAAGGCCCGTAGAATGTCAAGGGCATTGATACAGACCGTCCCGCTCCTTATCAATGCAGTCGATATGCGGTTAATTACATAACGCGGGTCTACACCGCTCATGCCTTCTTCCACGGCCTCTGCCTGAAGTTCATTGATATCTTTTTGCTTAAACCCTTCGACATCTTCACCGTCATAAAGCTTCATTTTCTTTACCAGGTCCATACCCTGTTTTTTGGATTCCCTTAATCTTGACAGGACAGAGAAAATGGCAGCCGTTCTTAAGGCATGTGGTGCAATGTGTATATCGGTCATGTCACTCTGAGATATGAGCTTCTGATAAATCTTAACTTCTTCTGAAACTTTCAGATTGTAAGGAATGGGCATAACAATGATTCTTGACTGCAAGGCCTCATTCTTCCTGTTGGCAATAAAGCTCCTGTATTCAGCCTCATTGGTATGGGCAATAATCACCTCATCAGCTGAGATGAGGGCGAACCGTCCAGCCTTGAAGTTTCCTTCCTGGGAAAGGCTTAAAAGGTTATAAAGGAACTTTTCATCACACTTGAGCATTTCCTGAAACTCCATAATTCCCCTGTTGGAAATATTCAGTTCCCCATCAAATCTATATGCCCTTGGATCAGACTCACTCCCGAATTCCGTAATTGTGGCAAAGTCAATACTTCCTGTCAGTTCCGCGATATCCTGAGACTTGGGATCTGACGGGCTGAAAGTACCAATCCCAATCCTGTTTTCTTCAGATAAGATAACTCTTTCCACAATCACCTGGGATACATCGTTATTATATTTTCTTTCCAACATCATCCTACAGGAAGGGCATAATTCACCCTCAATATAAATCCCGTGCCTCTGCCAAAATTCCTCCCTCATTTCCTTGGGTATCATGTGCAGAGGCTCTTCATGCATTGGACACCCCTTAATTCCGTACATCGCTCCCCTATCAGTTTTAGAATACTGTTCCAACCCTCTTTTCATCATCGTCACGATTGTTGATTTCCCGCCACTTACCGGGCCCATTAAAAGCAGAATTCGCTTTCGCACATCCAGTCTTCTGGCGGCGGGATGAAAGTATTCCTCAACCAACCGTTCAATGGTCTTATCCAGTCCAAAGATTTCTTTATCAAAGAAATGATACTTTAGTCTCTCATTTTCTTCGCTAATGCCACTGTCTTTGATCATTTGATAGACTTTTGCATGAGATAATTGGGCTATTTGGGGATCCTTGAGGACCATATCCAGGTACTGAGCAAAGATACCTTCCCACTGCAGAACCTCCTGTTGCTTCTTGTAATCGGCTAACTCCTTTAGTATTTCCACGTAATTCTTCCCCCCCAAACGACCTTGGTTTTATGGAATTAATTTCTTCTTAAACATTATATGCTTGAGGTTGTAGGATGAAAACCTAAATAAGAATTTTTGCAACTTTTGTCGTTTACAAAACCGTTCGATGGGCAAAAACTTCTATTCGCAGAATTATTATGGCAATTGTATGAATTTTAGGATAATATCAAAATAAAAACTTCGGAGGTGGGATGAATGCATTTATGTAAAATATGCGGGGAAAAAATATCCATTGAAGAAAAATCAAGAGGGACCTGTTCTGACTGTGAAAACGCTATCGCGAAACTGATAATTCAAAAATCGGGCAAAGGTATCTATCCCCGTAAGGTCAGCTTAAAATACTAGGACTAAACTTGGACTCAGGCACTGAACCTGAGTTTTTTTGTTTTTTCTTCCATTGATATATAGTTCCTGGAAATGACCGGTAATGGGATTTGGTGAGCTATTGTACAGTCATTTCCGGAACTAATACTTAAAAGAGGAAAAACAAAAAGTCCAAGGCGCGAAGCCTTGAACTTAGAGGATATTTATTGTTCTTCTATTCAAATATCTCCCTGATAAAATTTGGCAGAGCGAAACATGCCTGATGGATTTCTTTATTGTAGTATTTCAGGTTCATCTCCTGTAACCTGTCCGGGTCAGGTGTGACGGTAAGCGGGTCATATTTCTTGCTGCCACAGGTAAAGGTCCAGAAACCACCGATATATGTTGCGATAGCTGTAAGGTACGTCCTTGTTATGGGAAAAATGTCCTTGATGGTCCTATGGACACCTGAAAGGAGTTCCCTGTTAAAAACAGGTGACTCGGTCTGAGCTATAAGTATGCCGTCCTCCTTTAAAGCCTTGTACACATCTGTGTAAAATTCCTTCCCGAAAAGCCCGATTGCAGGACCAATGGGGTCTGATGAGTCTACCAAGATAACATCATAGTAGTTTTCTTTTCCTTTAACAAATTCAAGTCCGTCCTCAACGAATATCCTTACTTTCCTGTCACTAAGAGCACAGCTTATTTCAGGCAGGTATTTCCGGGATGCCCAGATTACCTTCTCATCAATTTCAACAAGGTCTGCCTGGGTAACAGACTGATACCTAACCGCTTCCCTGACAGTACCCCCGTCCCCTCCTCCGATAACCAGTACTTTTTGGGGATTAGGGTGAGCCATCATGCCCGGATGGGCTATCATTTCATGGTAAATAAATTCATCTTTTTCTGTTGTCTGTATAATACCGTCAAGAACCAGGGCTCTGCCAAACTCCAGAGTATCAATAACAGCCAGGTCCTGGTAATCAGTCCTTTCAGTATAAACTGTTTCACTAAATTTCCACGTTACTGAGTATCCGTCAGTGTGTTTTTCATTTAACAAGAATTCCATAATCTCTGCTTCGAAACCTCCTCTGAATAGTGTCTGTAAGTTATTCTAGTCAAAATTAAGGAAATCCTGCATCAAATCCATATTTTAAGTTGTTTGCCGGTATTACTCTTCAAGGAGGTGATATTTTTCAAGTTTCTGGTATAGGCCAGCCCTGGAAATACCCAGGGTCTTGGCAGCTTTAACCTTATTGCCTCCTGTCCTTTGCAGGGCCTGAATCAATGCATTGCGTTCCGTATCCTCCAAAATGGTTTTAAGTGATATCCTGTCATTTATCTGAAGCTGTGCCTGTGACATCTTTTTAAGGTATACCGGGAGGTGGTGAGGCTGGATTATCTGGTCTTCGATGACATTAAAAATCCGTTCCATAACACTGTCCATTTCTCTAACATTACCTGGCCAGGTGTGTTTAATAAAAATGTTGTATACTTCAGAGGAAATCCCGATAACCTTCTTACCATACTCGTTGTTATATTTTTCAATCATAAAATTTATTAATGGTTCAAGGTCTTCACGCCTGTCACGCAGCGGAGGGATGTAAAAAGTAAGGACATTAAGCCTGTAATAAAGATCCTCACGAAACAGGTTCTGCTTAACCATCTCATCAAGGTTCTGTTTTGTAGCAGCGATAATCCTTACATCAACAATTTTTGTGCGCTCATCCCCAATTCTTTTAATCTCCCTGGTCTGCATTACATTCATAATTTTGGCCTGCAGAGAAGGAGAAACAGCCCCGATATCATCGATAAATATTGTTCCCTGGTCTGCCAATTCAAATTTACCAATCTGCCCATGTCTCAGTGTTCCACTAACGGTCCTTTCAGCTAAACCGAATAATTCAGCATCAATAAGGTTTTCAGGGACTGCCGAACAGTTCACCCTGACAAAGGGACCATGTTTCCTGGAACTTTCCAGGTGGATAGCGTGGGCAAAAAGTTCCCTTCCGGTACCGGATTCACCCCGCAGCAATATTGTTGAATCTCCGTTGGCTACTTTTTTTATGGTTTCTTTAAGCTGTAAAATCACCTGGCTCTTTCCGACAATGTTTTCTACCTTATATTTGGCGCCAGATACTTTTTCAAGCTGATCTTTATAGTATTCCAGTTTGCTTTTAAGAGTATTTACCTGGTTAACAAGCAAATCCATTTCATACACAGGTTTGAACCTTAGCTTGCCAACAGCCCCGGACAATTCGTTTTCATGAAATATGGGAATTATAGAAACAATGACATCACTGCCTTTTATCTGAATAGGCTCTGCCAGTTGATGTTCCCCGCTATCAAGGACTCTTTTGATCTGGAGTTCGGGGAGCACTACCGAAATATCTTTACTCATAACTTTTTCTTTATTAAGTCTTAAAAAGCTGCAGAAGGCTTCATTACATATCTCAATATGGCCATCCTTGTCGGTCACCACTATACCCTCATGGGCATTACTAAGAACAGTCTCCAGTATCCCTCTGGACTCTTTTACCGATACCATTTCATCAATGATTTCCTGAAAGGCATTCATATCCTCAAGCACTGCAACAGCCCCAACAACCTCTCCGTCCTTTATGATAGGAGTGGAATTAGCAATACATTCCCGGCCATTAATGGTAACTTTCTGTCCGGTTGCGGGTATTCCGGCATGCAGGACAACGGGAAGACATGATTCAGGCATTATTTCCTGTATATGCATCCCTCCTACATCCTTTAACAGCCGGAAAATTTCCCTGGCGGGTTTATTAAATACTACTATATATCCGTCTTTGTCCACAGCTATAATTCCATTATAGGCAGAGTCCAGTATGGAACTGAGGCTGTACTCCCAGTTCAGGTTATTGTCAACTCTTCTTGATAATATCATTTATTCACACCCCATGACAAGTTACAGTCCTCTTCAGTTTTTATTGTATCTTATCATTGGGATATTGACTTTAGTTTTTCCTGCAATGGTCGGTTTTGAAAGGTAAACGGGTTCCTGCGGCACTAAATAGTTGTTTTTTTGAGCTAAATGGTTCCAGCAATATTTCGTAAGAATATTTCCTTTTGAATAGCGGAACAATTATGGTATCAGAGGCATTAAAACAAAATGAAGGGGGAATAGAAGCTGCCCGGTAAAATACTCGCTTTTCTACTGCTCTTGTTTGGCGTCGGAGTCACACTGTCTGTGCTATATGATACATTACTTGCCATACTGAATCTGTCGGCCCAGAAAAAGCAGGAACAGCAATTTAATGGAAACCAATTGAACCGGCTGCATAATAATCTGAAGCTGTATAATAAGTCAGAGGGAAATCATAAATCAGGTAACGAAATAGATTCCGAAACAGACTGGAATCAGGAAAACCAAGAAAAAAAACGGTGACTTAACTGAGATTAACATAACCCGGGTTGATGCCTACGGTCACCACTCCTGTACTGAATTGCCTCCGCAATGTGTTTTTCACGGATTTTTTCACTCTTATCCAGGTCAGCTATGGTTCTGGCGACCTTTAATATTTTCTTATAAGCCCTGGCGCTTAACTGCAGGTTTTCAAAGGCGCTCTTCATAAGCTCCGCAGTTTTATCATCAATTTGACAGTACTTTCTAATTTCCTGGCCACCCATCTGTGAATTTGACTGGATGCCGGTTCTTGTAAAACGTTTCTGCTGGAGCTGCCTGGCTCTCTCTACCCTAAGGCGGATTTGTGCGGAAGTTTCATTCTTGTTTGTCTCCTGAAGTTCGCGATAATGAATTCTGGGAACCTCGATATGGATATCCATTCTGTCAATCAAAGGGCCGGAAATCCTGTGCTTGTACCGGCTAACCTGAATCGGAGTGCAGATACACTGTGTCGAAGTATCTCCGAGATAACCACAGGGGCATGGATTCATTGAGGCCACAACCATCATTTGGGCCGGGTACTCGATACTGCCGTGCACCCTGGATATACATACTTTCCCATCCTCCATCGGCTGTCTCAGGGACTCCAGAGTATCCCTGGCAAACTCTGGCAGCTCATCAAGATAAAGTATCCCAAAATGGGCCAGGCTGATCTCACCCGGTCTGGGACTGTTCCCTCCGCCAATCATCCCTGACCTGGAGACATTGTGATGAGGTGACCTGAAAGGCCTGCCGGTTAGCAGCGGCTGGTTTCCTTTTAACAATCCGGCCACACTATATACTTTGGTTACTTCGAGGGCCTCCTGCAGAGTCATTTGTGGTACAATCTGACGCAGCCTTCTGGCCATCATTGTTTTCCCGGACCCCGGAGGTCCGGTCATCAGAATGTTATGTCCCCCTGCAGCGGCAACCTCCAGGGCTCTCTTAACCCGGTACTGTCCGTTAACGTCAGCCATATCTTCAGAACAGGCAGCACACCCGCTTTTCATCATTTCTTTTATATTGATTTCATGGGCATTTATTGATATTCTCCCATCAAGAAAAGCCGCAGCCTGAGCCAGACCGGTAACAGGCAGTATCCTTGCCCCGGTAACCAGGGCCGCCTCGTCTGCATTATCAACAGGGACGATTATCTCCCGAAAACAGGTTTTTTCAACAACACCCATAACTGATGGCAGGATACCGGTTACCCCCCTGGCTGAGCCATCCAGTGAGAGTTCTCCAAGAAAGACGTGTTTTCCATAGTTATTATTCACCAACTGTCCGGAGGCAGCAAGGATGCCTACAGCAATGGGAAGGTCAAAAACAGCGCCTTCCTTCTTCGTATCAGCCGGAGCCAGGTTTACGGTAATCCTTCCCAGAGGGTACTCCATTCCTGAATTTCGAATCGCAGCCCTGACCCGTTCCCTTGATTCCTTTACGGCGGTGTCAGGAAGGCCAACGATCTCCAGGCCGGGCAATCCGGTAGTGATATCCACTTCAACATCGACAGGATATCCGTCAAGTCCTTTCAGGGCAAAACTCTTAACGACTGCTAGCAATATTCCTCCTCCTCAAAAACAGTTCTCCAATACCCGGACCGATTCCGGCCTATTAGTTTCATCAAGCCTGATGGCATATACATCAAATCTCAAGATTCGCGGCAAATTGTGGTTTTTAGCCAGATAGTACTCTGCCAGCAGCCTTAATCTCCTCTGTTTCCTATAATCAACAGATTCCTCCGGAAAACCGCAGCGCCTGTTCCGGCGCGTTTTTACCTCAACAAAAATAACGGTATCCCCCATTCTGGCAATCACATCTATTTCCCCATATCTGCATCGGAAATTCCTTTCAAGAATTACATAGCCACGGTCCTTCAGGACACCGGCTGCTATGTCTTCTCCGATGACTCCAATTTCTCTTTTGCTGAAGCCTGTCAAATTAAACACCTCAGAAATATTATACCATGCCATTGGTTTCCTTTGTAACCATTTTTTTACTTATATGGTCCTAAAAAAAGAAACCTGATTGCTCAGGTTTCTTTTTGACTGTTTATCTTTTCAGTTTATCTTTTCAGTTTCTTTTTTCCGTTTCTCTGTTTTAGAAGAACAGTGAATTAGCTGCAAGGTTTGCCAGCACTGACAGCGGCTGTGGATAAACACCAAGGAACACGGTGACTATCATGGTAATCAGCAGAACGGCTTTTGCCCCTGCCGGAACCACAATCGGGCTGTCATCTACAGGATCAGCCATATACATTACTTTGGCAACTGAAAGATAGTAGTAAACTGACGCCATACTCATCAACAGACCGATAATGACCAACCAGAGGTAGCCTTGGTCTACGATGGATGAGAACAGATAAAACTTACCGGCAAAACCTGCCAGAGGAGGAATACCTGCCATTGAGAGCAGACAAACCGTCAGTACTGCGGCCAGCAGTGGTGACCGCCGGGCCAGGCCTGCATAGTCCCTGATCTCATCACTGCCGGTGTTTGCGGAAAAGTTCATAACCACGGTAAATGCTCCAATAGTCGCAAACACATACAACATGCCATAGAAGGCTACACCCCTTACTCCTGCCGCATTGGCTGCGATTACACCGGTCATGATGTAACCTGCCTGGGCAATACTGGAGTAAGCAAGCATTCTCTTAATGTTTGTCTGTGGAATAGCGACCAGGTTACCAATGATTATGGTCAGAGCGGCCAGAGCTGCAAAGAGCATCTTCCACTGAAGACTGTAATCAGGGAAAGCAATCATGAACACCCTGATAAGAGCCGCAAATGCCGCTGCTTTGGAACCTACGGCAAGAAATGCGGTAACAGGTGTGGGGGCACCCTCATATACATCAGGAGACCACATTTGAAACGGCACTGCAGAAATTTTAAAACCGAAACCGGCCACCAGGAAGACCATACCAACTACCATAGCCGGTGACAGGCTTCCCATTTCCGCAAGTTTCACAGCAACTTCTGAAATAACCGTTGTCCCTGTCATCCCGTATACGAGGCTTAAACCATAAAGCAGAATACCTGAGGACATTGCTCCGAGAATCAGGTATTTGATACCGGCTTCAGCAGATTTGCTGTCATTTTTCTTAAACCCGGTAAGAATATAGAAGGAGATGGTCATTGTTTCCAAGCCAAGGTACAGTGTGATAAATTCACCCGCAGATGACAGAACCATCATCCCTAAAGCTGCAAAAACCGTCATCACGAAAAACTCGCCATAATTTGTGCCCATTTTCTTTACATACAGTGTTGCCGCAAGGGTAACCAGCACAGCGGCAACAAGGATCAGCTGTTTGAAGAATATCGAAAAATCATCGACATAGTACATACCTTCAAATGCCGTGGCATTTATACCATAGTACCCAAAACTCACGAACAGGATAATTGCCAGGCCTATAGTTACCAGATATCCCAGTCCAAATCGCTGTTCCCTGGGAATCAGCAGACCGATAACCAGTACCCCAATCGCCAGAAGGACAGTTGCAATTTCAATAGTCAGCAAAGACAGATCCATTAGATACTCCCTCCCATCTGAGCTGCAGCGGTTGTGGCCTGAACCAGTTTAGCCGCAATAGGCTGCACTCCGGAATCTACCATATCCATGAGCAAGGAGGGGAATACACCAAAGGCGACGATGAATACAATTAAGACTACAACCGGAATCCAGTATGAGCCTTTGATATCCTCTACATGATCCCACTCTTCCTTACGGGGTCCAAACAATACATTGGCAACCATCCGCAAAACATAGACAGCACCGAGAACCACACCGGTCAGGGCTATTATTGCCGGAATCTGGAGTGATGGTTCCTTAAATGCGCCCACAAAAGTCGTAAACTCAGGCACAAAGCTTACCAGGCCCGGCAGACCGGCTGATGCCATAGCAGCAACAACAAAACCGACAGCCGCAACCGGCATCTGGTGGGCTAACCCGCCCAGGTCAGGAATATACCTGCTCTTGGTTGCTGCATAAATGTAACCAACCATAGAGAAGAAGAGTGCTGACATTACACCATGGGCAAACATGTTGGCAACAGCGCCGTTAAGACCGATGATGTTCATTGATGCCACCCCGATGAGAACAAAGCCCATGTGGCTTACACTGGAATAACCGACAACATACTTCATGTCTTTCTGGGCCAGGCAGATTAGCGCGGCATAGACCACGTTAGCAACTGCAAATATCGCTATCAGCGGAGCCCAAAACTTTGCTCCAACCGGCAGGATAAACAGGCCAATCCGGATCAGACCATAACCACCAATCTTTTTCAGTACACCGGCGTGAATCATGGAAACCGCAGTAGGCGCTCCGGCATATCCGTCAGGTGACCAGGAGTGGAACGGGAACATTGACAGCAGGCAGGTAAAGCCGAATGCCATCATCCCGAACACTACAATCTGGAATTGAGTTGAAAAATCAATTGTTGCCAGTTTGGCAATGTCAAATGTCGGAGTGCCGAGAATTCCGGCTGCCTCCTTGTACATCCATATCATGGCTGCGAGGAGGAAGGCACTTCCTATCAGCAGGTAGATGGTCAGCTTCATACCTGCATATTCCTTGGTAACATCCTTTGTCTTACTTCCACTACCCCAGATAATAACCATGATGTAAATGGGGATTACAACTACTTCGTAGAAGAGGAAGAAGATAAACAGGTCACGGGCTATAAATGTGCCCATAACCCCGGTGATCAGGATCAGGAGCAGGATGTAAAATTCTTTGGCACGCTTTTCCACACTCCAGGAACGTGAAAATACTGATGTAAAACCTATAATGTTTGTCAAGAGCAGCATCGGCAGGCTGAACCCGTCAACACCCAGGGAGTAAATGACTCCAAGGTCAGCAACCCAGGGAATGTCTTCGGTAAAAGCAAAACCGCCTATTCCAGTCTTCACATATTGGGTATAGTACACGATGTATAGAATAATGGTTAGAACCAGGGAGATGAAGGTGGTAATACCGGCTACTGCTTTAATGATCTTGGATTCTTCCTTGGGTATAAAGACACTGATTAAGGCCCCAATGATTGGTGACAGCAAAATAGCAGTCAGTACGGGAAAACCCATTACCTTACACCTCCTAACAGGCTCAAACTGGCTGAACTGGTATCAGCAAAACTCATGATTAATACCAGGATTACAACTCCGGCAAACAATACCAGGGCATAGTGCTGGAGTTTACCTGTCTGAACACGTCTTAAGATACTGCCAAGTATTTTGGCAGCGTTTCCGATTCCATTGATAATCCCGTCAACAACTGTGATGTCAAACCACCACAGGGCGCGGCCAAGTCCGTCGAGAACATTGTGGATCAGCCACAGGTAAATCTCATCAATATAGTACTTGTTAAATGATATCTTATACAGTGGAGCGAATTTCTGAGCAAGTGCCTCATGGGAAACAGCTTTTTTGCCGTAAATCCAGTAAGCCAGGAAAATTGACCCCAGTGCCAGGATAGTTGACACTATGATTATAGCCCAGTCCACACTGGGATGGTGGTATTCTCCGAGCCTTACATAATACCCGAAGCCATGCTCAACCCAAGGTGCCCCAATGAACCCGCCGAAAATGGAGAATATTGAGAGTACAACCAAGGGGAATGCCATCGAAAACGGTGCCTCGTGCGGGTGGAATGACTTGTCACGCGGTTCACCGTGGAAGCAGATAAAGAACATCCGGAACATGTAGAAGGCTGTCAGGGCTGCAGTAATTGTAGCCATCCAGAACAGCAGGGTATAAAGTCCGGCAAACTGAGCTCCGTGAGAGGCCTCTTTTACTACCAGCAGAATTTCATCTTTACTGAAGAAGCCTGCAAAGGGGAAGATACCGGCAATGGCCAGACATCCAATAAGGAATGTCCAGTAGGTAATGGGCATTTTCTTCTTCAGTCCGCCATACTTCCAGATGTCGGCATCATTATTCATGGCATGCAAAACACTACCAGCGCCAAGGAACATCAGGGATTTAAAGAAGGCGTGTGTAAACAGGTGGAACATACCGCCTGTGAGGCTGCCGGCACCCAGTGCCAGCATCATATAGCCAAGCTGTGATACTGTCGAATAAGCCAGTATCTTTTTCATTTCTGTCTGGGTTATGGCAATAGTCGCCGCAAACAGGGCAGTAAATCCACCCATAAAGGCCACAAAAGCCATTGCACCCGGAACGGTTTGGAAGAGAATCAGACTACGCCCTACCAGGTAGACACCGGCAACAACCATAGTTGCGGCATGGATCAACGCACTGACCGGTGTAGGGCCTTCCATGGCATCAGGCAGCCACACGTGAAGCGGGAACTGGCCTGATTTTCCGATAGGACCCAAGAACAGGATAGCAGCAATAGCTGTCAAACCACCTACAGACAGGTTGGTATACTCCTGGAAGTTGGGGATCATTTCACCCAATGTCATCAAGTCAAGAGTCCCAAAGTTAATCTGCAGGAGTAGGATACCCAGCAGCAGACCAAAGTCACCGGTACGGGTGGTGATAAAGGCCTTTTTAGCAGCTTCCCGTGCCGAGTACTTATGCCACCAAAAACCTATCAGCAGGTATGAACACAAACCTACCAGCTCCCAGAAAACGAACATCTGCAAAAGGTTGGGAGCGATAACCAGTCCCAGCATGGACATGGCAAACAGAGCCAAAAAAGCATAGAAACGAGAGAACGCTTGATCGCCGTGCATGTAGCCAAGTGAATAAATATTAACCATTAAAGCCACCAGGCTTACCATGAACAGCATCATGGCTGATGTCGGGTCAATCTGGACACCCATTTCGATCTTGAGACCGCTCATTTCAAACCAGGTTACCACCTGTTTGAGCGGGTGTTCAACAAACTGGTCCCCGGCCTGAATTACCCCAATACCTACGTGAACTGCCAACACAAACGATAGAAAAATTGCTGTAATTCCTATAAAAGCGCTTACTTTGGGAAGTGGTCTGAAAACAAGAAATATCAGCAAAAATGCAATTGCCGGTAGGAGAGGTATCAGCCAGGCGTTGTGAAGAGCAAAATCAATCATCTTGTTCTTTGCACCTACCTTCGTTAGTAGAAACTACCATTTTAACCAATCGAAATCATCGACATTAACAGAAATACGGTCACGGTAAATAGCAACTATTAATGCCAGGCCGACAGCAACCTCTGCGGCAGCTACGGCAATTACAAAGATGGCAAATACGTGGCCAGTCAGGATACCTGTGGTAACATACCTGGCAAAGGCAACGAGGTTAATATTTACCGCATTCAGCATAAGTTCAAGGCCCATTAAAATTGCGATGGCATTTCTTTTCGCCAGAGCCCCAAACAGACCTATACAAAACAATGTCCCACTTAAAATCAGAAAGTGTTCTAATCCGATCATGAGGTCTTTTTCACCTCTTTCGCAATGATTACCGCTCCGATGAGTGCAACCAGCAAGAGAATTGCAGCGACTTCAAAAGGAACTACATACTTGGTAAGCATTAATTCAGCAATACTGCCAACAGTTTCCTGGGGCGGCTCAGCTCCAGTCTTCGGCCAGTTGGTTGAAACAACCATTACGGCATTAATCACAACTAATGCCAGGGATACAATGCCTGCCAAAGCTGCATGATTTGAAAACAGGTTGGTTTCCTTCATGTTTCCTCTCTGAGTCAGCATGATACCGAAAACAATAAAGATAGTAATAGCGCCTGCATAAACCAGAACCTGTACGGCAGCCATAAAGTCGGCATATAACATAAGATAAACTGCGGCTACCCCCAAAAAGGTAACTACCATAAAAAGAGCGCTATGAAAGATGTTTTTATTCATTACCATCATTAATGCTGACCCTAACGTAATTATGGCAATGAGCCAGAACATAAAATTCATTTAACTATTTCACCCCTAACTCGCCTTTGCCGATTCATCTTGTTTTTCTTCAGGTTTCACATTTTTCTCAGGTATATCCTTTTTGTCATCATCCGGTGACGGGGTATATTTTGCATAAAGGTCTAGATTTACCTCATCACGGAAAAACTTTGCCCTTTCGTAATCATGGTTCCACTGCAGGGCTTTGGTAGGACAAACCTCCACGCAAAAACCGCAGTAAAGGCATTGTTCAGCCAGCATTTTGTAACCTGTCAGCTTCTTCTTATTGTTTTCGTCCTTAACAGATTCAATCTTGATAACATGATTAGGGCATGCATTGGAACAAAGACCACAAGCAATACACTTGGCCACATTCAGATCAAACGACCCTTTAAAACGGGCAGGTAAAACAGGTCTTTCCTCTGGATACTGTTGGGTAACTTTCTTCTCAAAAAGGTGTCCAATAGTAATCTTGAGTCCTTTAAAAATTCCTTTTCCAAACATTATATCACCACCTTAAAGAGTTATCATCCGGTAAACGTAAACTCCTATGCCTGTAACCAAAATGTTAGCCAAAGAAACAGGAATAAGGAATTTCCAACCGAAGTGCATCAAGTGGTCTATCCGGATCCTTGGCAGCGTCCAACGTATCCACATAAACACGAAAATAACCAGATAAATTTTGAGCATAAGCCATAGGAACGGTGGGATAAATGTCAGGCCGAAAGGAGCATTCCATCCTCCAAGAAACATAATGGAAATTATGGCTGAACTGGCAACTAGGTTACCATACTCAGCGATCATATAAATAGCCCAGCGGATTCCGGAATACTCTGTCATGTAACCGGCAACCAGTTCCTGCTCACCTTCTGCCAGGTCGAAGGGTCCCCTGTTAAGTTCTGCTGTAGCTGCAATAAAGAAAACAATAAAGGCGATTAACTGGGGAATCACAAACCACGTATTCTTCTGAGCATTGACAATATCAGTCAGGTTTAATGACCCGGCTATCATGACCACACCCAACAGTGAAAAAACCATGGGAATTTCGTAACTAATCATCTGGGCAACTGTACGCATGCCCCCAAGCAGTGAATACTTGTTATTGGATGACCATCCACCCATTAGAAGTGACAGGGTTGCTGTGGAACCAACTGCAATAAAGTAGAATATCCCGATATTGAGGTTCTGCAGCAAAGCCACTCCTTCACTAAAAGGTATCACGGCAAATGCCGTAAGACTTGTAATAAAAGCACAGGTGCTGGCAATCTTGAAAATAAACCTGTCAGCATTTGCAGGAATAATATCTTCTTTACCCAGCACTTTTACGATATCGACCGGAAATTGCAAAAACCCAGCCGGTCCTAGGCGGTTGGGACCTCTACGCAATTGAAAATAAGCGGCAAGTTTACGTTCCATCCATACAAGAATTATCAGGTTAATCATTACAAACAGAATGGCCACAAGTGTCCAAACAGCCGTAGTGATTATCTCTGTAGCCGTAGCGGAGAATCCCAAACTGCCCATTAGCCAGTCTCTTAAGCCGTTAGCAATTGTATTAAATATTTCCATGCATCTTCTCCCCTATAACCTTTTTTTCCTTCCATCTCTTGGTCAACTTAACGGTCAACCTCACCGAGAACTATATCAATAGATGCCAGTGCAACAACCAGGTCCATCAGGTGCAGCCCTTTAGCAGTTGTCGGCAGGAAGCCCAGGTTGACAAAACAGGGTGAATAGATCCTGGTACGATAAGGCTTGGTGGAACCGTCACTGACAATGTGGAACCCAAGGTGACCCTTGGAGTTTTCTATGCGATGGAAGGCTTCACCCACCGGTGGCTTGATTACCTTTGGAACTTTAGCCATAATCGGTCCTTCAGGAATATCCTTCATGGCCTGTTTAATAATTTTAACACTTTCCCTCATTTCTGCTACCCTAATACAATACCTGTCATAGGTATCACCATCTTTCCTTACCGGCACGTCAAACTTAAACCTGTCGTAAATGCCGTAAGGCTCATCTCTGCGGAGGTCATAGTCAAACCCGGATGCCCTGAGGTTAGGACCGGTAAAACCATAGCTGAGCGCCATTTCCGCACTGACAGGCGCTACGCCAATAGTTCTGGCCCGCATGATTTCATTACCGGTAAGGATTCCGTCATACTCATCAATACAGGCAGGCATATCATTCATCAGAATTTCCAGTTCCTTAAACCATTCTTCATCCAGGTCTGCAGCCACGCCGCCAATTCTCATATAATTGGGCATCAATCTCTGTCCTGATGCCGCTTCAATAAGGTCAAGCATTCTATCCCTATCACGGAACGCATACATAAAGGGCGTAAATCCAGCCATATCAAGGGCAAAGGTGCCAACATAGATAGCATGACTGGCAAGACGCTGTAACTCGCCCAAAATAATCCTGAGATACTGAGCCCTTTCCGGAATCTCTTCTGTAATTCCCATTAGTTTCTCAACAGTCTGGACATATGACAGCTCATTGAGCATGCCTGATACATAATCCAGCCTGCCATTATAGGGAATAAACTGGGAATAGGTACGGGCTTCAGCCAGTTTTTCAAGCCCGCGGTGTAAATATCCGGTATGGTTGACACACTCTCTGATATACTCCCCCTCAAGCTTTAAAACACACCGGAAAACGCCGTGAGTACTAGGGTGTTGAGGTCCCATGTTCAGGGTTAACTCTTGTGTTTTTAACATTAATTCTAACACCTCTACAATCCCGATTTTGGAGTCAGTAATGACAATTTCTGCGCCTAGTTTTTAAAGTCTTTGCGCAACGGATGGCCGTCAAAATCATCAGACAGCAAAATTCTCTTTAAATTGGGGTGTCCGGTAAATTCAATCCCCATCAGGTCATATACTTCTCTTTCCTGAACATTTGCGGCTATCCAAAGTGAAGTGATCGAGGGAACCTGAGGTTTGGCTTTATCCAGTTCAACTTTAACAGTCAGTTTATGATAATAAGTCAGGGAATTTAAGTGGTATACAACTGTAAAGTTTTCCGGATAATCAACAGAACTCAGATTCATCAGAACCTTGAAATCGTAATCAGGATTTTCCCTGATTTCCTGCATAACCTCTACGATTTTTTCCGGTTTAACCTTAATTGACTGATTAGTGTTGTCCTCAAAAATCTCGGCACAGTCTCCAAACTTCTTATTCAGCTCTCCCACCAGAGCTTCTCTGTTAACAATTTTATCCATGTTTCCTTAGCCCCTCAATCTTTTTTGGGTTTGCTATTTTTTGCCGGATCTGCAAGAAACCATACAGCAGCGCTTCTGGCCTGGGTGGGCATCCAGGAACGTAAACATCTACCGGCAAAAAGGTATCTGCACCCTTGACAACATTGTACGAATCTGTAAATGGGCCACCGCTTATAGCACAGCTTCCCATGGCCAGAACATATTTTGGTTCGGCCATCTGCTCATAAAGACGAGCCACCAGTGGCTGCATCTTCTTGGTAATTGTTCCGGCTATAATCATTAGGTCACACTGCCGCGGAGACGGTTTATAAACCTCAGACCCAAAACGCGCAATGTCATACCTCGCGTCACCTGCAGCCATCATCTCAATAGCACAGCAGGCAAGACCGAAGGTCAAGGGCCAGATGGACCGCGAACGGCACCAGTTGAATGCAGCATCAACGGTACTTAGGATAACATTGTTCCGCAGCAACTCGTCATATTCGTGTGGTTTAATTACATCCATTCTAACGCCCCTTCCTTCCATGCATACCAAAATCCAACTAGTAAAATGGCAATAAATACAAACATTTCAACAATGGCAAACAGACCCAGGCTCTGGAATTTAATCGCCCAGGGATAAAGAAAAACAGTTTCAACATCAAAGGCCACAAAAACTAATGCATACATGAAATAACTGATTTTGAACTGCACCCAGGTATCCCCTTGGGTTTCCAAGCCGCACTCATAAGTCTGCAGCTTGACCGGTGTGGGATTTTTAGGGTGAAACAACTTTGAAGCTCCCAATATCAGGGCTGGGAATACAATTGCCCAAACAATTATTATCGGTATTCCCGAATACTCAGTCAGCATAGTTTCCCTCCTTTCACTAGAATTTTTTTTTATTTAATTAATGCTTTCTCTATCTATATCCACCAGGAACCACAGGTATTTTGAATCGGTGTTTCTCTGAAAATTCTTGCAATTCAGTACCCCAGCTGTGGCTGCCTACTGGTTATAGGTAAGGCATTCTGCGGAAACTTATAATTGTGTTTACAAATACTGTAGGTTTCTCCATCAGGTTAATTTCAGCCCCATTATCAATTTCATTCCCCTGAGCATCTTTTATAATTTTAACTGTAGGCCTGGTTGGAAGCGCCCTGTTGACATCGGTAATAATTCCATATTCTCCGGTGTTGAGTTCAACAGTGCTGCCAACGGGATAAATTTCACAGTGTTCTACAAATAACCTGGTGATTTTGGGATTAAACTGATAACCACCGGAGGCTATGATGATTTCCATCGCTTCATAGGGTAGTATGGCATTTTTGTATACCCTGTCCGCTGTCAAAGCATCATAAACATCAGCAATGGCAACAATTTTGGAGTATTCATGAATATCTTTATTGTCTATACCACGGGGATAGCCTGAACCATTATAACATTCATGATGCTGCAGGGCAATCAGAGCAGCATTTGGAGTTATCTCCCGGTTATCACTGAGAAGTTGGTAACCCAAAACGGTATGCTTTTTAATTTGCTCAAATTCTCTTTCAGTCAGGGGACCGCATTTTTGAAGAATTGCCTCTGGGATTTTCATCTTACCGACATCATGAAGCAGGGCTCCAATACCCAACTCCCTGAGTCTTATCTTGGAATACCCCATAAAAATCCCTGTCGAAATTGCAAATATACAGACATTTACCGAATGAGAAAAAGTATAATCATCAAGTATTCTTATGTCTGCCAACTTACCAGCTATATGCCTGTTCTTTATCAACTGGTTTATTATTTTTTCGATAATCGCACGGGCCTTTTTAGTTTTAAAGAGGCTGCCTGCTTTGATATCCTGCATTATCTCCCTGACAGCCTGTTCAGCCTCTTCTCTGATTATATGTGGTACGATGTCGGGAAGGTCTTCCCGGCAGCGCCTGTCAGTCGTCAACTCCCTGCCGGGTGTGAGTACTTCTATTCCCCTGACAGGTTCAGACAGATTTCTTTCCGGCTCAATATAGACAGTCGGAACCCCATATAAATACAGTTTGTCAATCCATTTTTGAGTCAGTACAGTGCCTTTATTCAAAAGAAGCCGGCCATTGCGACCGTATATCTCTTTTGCAATAACCATATCCGGCTTAGCGTTATATATAGCTATCCTCTTCAACAGCTTCGCCTCCGGATGCTAATTGTGCAATAATTCTTTAATACCTGACTAATGTATATTCTATATTAAAAGTAAAAATCCCTTCTTGTCAGCAGAAAATTGCCAAAAATTCAGTATCTTTTGTATGTTTGTGTATTTTTGTGTTATAACCTGATTAACAGAGTTCGGTTTACGGACACTACCACAACCTGCCCTGTACTTCTGAAGCCGTGAAATTCCTGGTAAAGGTTTTCCGGTGCAGGGTACAGATACCATTTGCCCTTAGTGCCTCCAGGTGTTCCGGCGTGCCATAACCTTTATGTCCGGCAAACCCGTATCCGGGGTAAAGTTTTTCCAATTCGTCCATCATGCGGTCCCGGGTCACCTTGGCAACTATCGATGCTGCCGCAATTGATACACTCTTCCCGTCGCCTTTGATTATCGGAAGTTGGGGAATCTTGATTCCAGGGATTCTTACTGCATCCACCAATATATAATCAGGGCATTTCTGCAAACCGGATACAGCCCTCTGCATGGCTATCAGGCTGGCCTGGAGGATATTGAGACTGTCAATCTCCTCAACAGAGGCAATCCCCACAGACCAGGAAACCGCTTGTTTCGTAATTTCCCCAAAGAGGGAATCCCTTTTTGCAGGAGAAAGTTTTTTGGAATCATTTAATCCAGGCAGGAAAATCCCCACAGGTAGTATAACTGCAGCAGCAGCAACAGGTCCCGCCAGTGGACCTCTGCCCACTTCATCAACGCCTGCGATAAACCGGAAGCCTTTGTCCAAAACATCCCGTTCATAAATAGTCATTTCCCCCAGGCGGACCCTTTCCTGTTCAGCAAGAACCCGTTCGCGGCAGATACGCTGGTGGAGTTTGCGGACCCCGGCTCTGGGATCACGGCTGAGGGCAGTTATTAACCCCTCATCAAGTTCCGGACCGTTTCCAGCCAAAAATGACTGTATTTGAGTAACCGTCATATTGCAAAAATCCATAGAACCTCCGAATTCATCCTAAAGCATAACATAATATTTTTTCTGCTTCAATGGAAAAAACCCTTCCTTATTCCAAAATTTAATTGTAAATAAAAAACGATGCTTGTTAGGCATCGTCCCAGGCTGTCGACAAAGTCAATAATATTGAACTCTAAAAATGTTATGAGACAGGGGTAGATGTGTTCCGGAGGGCGGATTCTGTCGTCCGTCCGGCCCGCGACCGCAAAGCGGGAGCGACTGCCGGCGGAGATGTAGCCCGCCCGAGGAATTCATCTACCCCTGTCCATATTACGTTTAGTATTCAAAAAATATGGAGTTTGTCAACTAAACTGATTATACTATTTTAGCATCGCTTTCAATTGTATCCAGAGTAAACCGTCCCAGTTTTCCGCCCCTGAACTCATTAAGAACAATAACAGCGGCCTTAAATGTATCAACATTACCGCCGGTCACCAGACATCCTCTCTTGGCACCAATTACCCTCAGGGTTTCATAAGGGTCTGTACCAACCTCCTCAAGCTTATACCTGTTAATCAGGGTATCAGGTGAATTCGCAGCCAGATAATTAACCAGTTTCACTGTTATCTGTTCGATGTTTATGATTTCATCCTTAATAGCTCCGGTAACAGCCAGTCTGAAACCGACCTCGGGGTCTTCAAACTTAGGCCACAGGATACCCGGGGTATCAAGAAGCTCCAGGCCTTTACCAACTCTTATCCATTGTTTCCCGCGGGTTAAGCCCGGCCGGTCCCCTGTTCTGGTGTAACCCTTGCCGGCCAACTTATTTATTAATGAAGACTTACCCACATTGGGAATGCCAACCATCATCATCCTGACCGCTCTTGGTTTCCTTCCTTTGGCAGCAAGTTTTTTATTTATCTGAACTGCCAGTTCCTGTCCCAGCCCTATCAGCCTGCCGATGCCCTTGCCCTGCTGGGAGTCCAGGGCAATACACTGCAGCCCGCTTCCCTCGCGAAACCACCGGTTCCACTGCTCTGTCAGTGAATCGTCAGCCAGGTCCGCCTTATTTAAAACAACAATCCGCGGCTTATTTTCAAGGATAGAGTCTATATCCGGATTGCGGCTGCTCAATGGAATGCGTGCATCCAGCAATTCAACCACAATATCAACCAGTTTCAGGTTCTCCTGAACCATTTTCCGGGCTTTGACCATATGCCCCGGAAACCATTGAATTGTATCCAATTCCATTATGTTCACCTGCTTCATCACTATAAAGTGTATCCTAGTGTAATATTTGGACCCTGTTAAGGGGCCAGTATATCAAAAGTGTTTTCCCGATAACATTCTCCTGGGGAAGCATTCCCCAGAAACGGCTGTCTTCACTGTTATTCCTGTTGTCACCCATCATAAAGTACTGTCCCTGAGGAATAGTAACCGGACCGTAGCTGCCGTAACTTAATCCCGGTGGTAAAAATGGCTGCTCCACAAACTTGCCGTTAATATAAAGCTTGCTCTCCCTGATTTCCAAAGTCTCTCCCGGCAGTCCGATAACTCTCTTAATAAAGTCTTTTTCAGGGTTAACAGGGTATTTAAAGACAACAATTTCGCCCCGTTTGGGACTGCCCAGCCGGTAATGTATTTTGCTGACAATTATACGGTCACCCTCAGTAAGGGTCGGTTCCATAGACCCTGAAGGAATAAAAAAGGGCTGAAACAAAAAAACCCTGATGATAACCGCCAAAACTACTGCAATAGCTACAGACTCAAGAACCTCTCCAAAAAGATACTTCCTGGCTGAAACATTTTCAGCCGATTCCATTACAGGCTCAATTACGGGCACCTCCGAAATATTTCTGTTTTCACCCGAGTTCTGCCCTTCCATCCTGTTCCCCCCCTGATTAAAGGCAAAAAGGGACTGTCACCCAGTCCCTCCTTAGTTTTATCTATGTTGTTCCTTAATTCTGGCAGCTTTGCCCCTGAGTTTTCTAAGATAGAATAGCTTGGCCCGGCGCACCTTGCCTTTCCGGACAACTTCTATTTTATCAATTCGGGGTGAATGAAGCGGAAAAGTTCTTTCAACTCCCACATTATATGATATTCTGCGTACAGTAAATGTCTCGCGCATTCCTCCACCGCGTCTTCTGATTACAACACCCTGAAACTGCTGAATCCTTTCCCGTCCGCCCTCCACAACCTTAACGTGGATGTTAACGGTATCACCAGGTTTAAATTCAGGAAATCCCGTTTTCATTTGTTCTTCTTCTATGAGCTTAACAAAGTCCATTTATGTAACCCTCCTTCCTTTGAACGTTCATAACCCTCAAAAACGGGCAGAGGACCGTCCTTCGTGCCGCAGGACCAAGGCATGATCCTACAAGGCTAACAAATGATATTATATCACAGCGATTCCTGAATAGCAAGAAAGTTGTTCCTAATGCGTTATGATTATTGACATCACGATTATTGACCGGCAGATGTCAAAAAGAATTTACAAAAATATTTACTAGCTATTTGGTAACTACCTAAGGTATGATATAAGTTGTGAAGTAAATTTAACTAAACATAAGGAGGCTGATGTATTGGATCAAGACAAAATCACGAACATGATTCCCAAATCCAACGGAAAAGCTACCAAGGTGCTAATTCCCCTTGTAGTAGTAGGACTTATTCTGCTCATGATTGCTTTCAACTCTGTCGTCGTTGTTCAACCAGGTACACGAGGGATAGTACTTCAATTAGGCGCAGTGAAACCCCTTGTCCTGAATGAAGGATTTCATTTTAAAATCCCGTTCATTCAAAAAATTGTCCCCATTGATGTGCGAGTTGGCAAAGCCCAGTCAGATCAGACTGCTGCTTCCAAGGACTTACAAGTTGTTACCACAACCGTTGCGGTAAACTTTCACCTCGTTCCGGACGAAGTCAACAAGCTTTATCAAAATGTCGGTTTAGCCTATGAAGACCGAATCGTATCCCCTGCCATTGGAGAAGCTGTTAAGGCAGTTACTGCACAATACACTGCTGAAGAACTGATTTCCAAACGTTCAGAAGTTAGCGCTAAGGTCAAGGAAACCCTTGCCGCTAAACTTTCAACTTATTTTATGGCTCTCGATGAAATTAACATCACCGAGTTCAAGTTCAGTCCAGAATACAATAACGCCATTGAGCAAAAACAAATCGCTGAACAAAACGCCTTAAAAGCGAAGCTTGACCTGCAGCGTATCGAAGTTGAGGCACAGCAAAAAATCGAGCAGGCTAAAGCTGAAGCCGAATCCCTGCGTCTTCAAAAACAAGAGGTTACTCAAGAGTTAATTGATTTAAGAGAAATTGAAGCTCAAATCAAAGCCATTGAGAAATGGGACGGTAAACTCCCAACTGTAACCGGTGGCGCGACTCCGTTCATTGATGTCAATACAGTGAAATAGACCTTCATAAATTAAGCTGTATTTAAATGTACTCCCCAGGAGCGTGCTCCTGGGGAGTATTCAATGTAGCTCCAAAGTACATATTCCGGCCCCAGATTATCAGGACCACCATGTCTCACCCAGCAGCCGGTCCAAAATAATAGCCACAGCGCTGCGCACACTAAGATGGTTATAATCTCCGGCACCGTAAACAGGCTCCAGGATATAATCACACTCCAGCATAGTATCTTTTTCAATGCCCCAGCCTGTGCCAAACAAAATAAGGTAAGGGCTGCCGTCACCCAATCGCCGGCGAAGATCGCGGTAGGTTACGGTATTGGGGTAAATCCTGGCATCGGTTGTTACGACTGTGGGAATGGAGCCGGTCTCCTTACGGATTTCCTCTTTTGTCTCCTCCAGTCCCGGAATCAACGCCACTCTGTCAAGAGCAGCCTTTCGGTCAGCGTTGTAGGTGGCTCCATAACCATTCTGCCAGTAGTCCAGGACATCCCCGATAAGCTTGCGCTGGGTATCCAGGGGGTGAATTACATAATAACGTTTCACATCATAAGTACATGAAATCCGGGCTATATCGTGAATATCAAGGTTGGTGACCGATGTTGAAATAACATTCATTCTCTTATTATAGACAGGATAATGAAGCAATCCTATGTAGACACTGGGCTTACTTAAAGGCTCCAACTCTTAATCCTCCTCAGTCTGTTCCAGAAGTTTGCGGTCTTCAGGGGAAAGGCGCTCCCTTTTCAGCAGGTCAGGCCTGCGTTCCATAGTCCGCTGTAAAGACATCTTTCTGCGCCACAGGCGGATTTTTTCATGATTGCCGCTCAGGAGAACTTCAGGCACCGGCATCCCTTCAAATTCCCTGGGACGGGTATATTGGGGATGTTCCAGTATGCCGTTATAAAAGGAGTCATGAATAAAGGACTCCTCATCTCCCAAAACACCGGGAATGAGCCTGGAAATGGCATCAACCACCACCATTGCCGGAATTTCACCACCGGTGAGCACAAAATCACCTATAGAGAGTTCTTCATCCACTATACGTTCCCTGACACGTTCATCAATACCCTCATAATGTCCACAGATAAATATAAGGTGTTCTTCCCGGGCAAGCCTCTTGGCGGTTTCCTGATTAAACACATTACCCTGGGGACACAGCAGAATAACTCTGGCAGCGCTCCCTTTATCCCCTGCCGTAACATGTTCCACAGCTTCAAAAACCGGCTCAGGCTTCATCACCATCCCTGAACCGCCGCCAAATGGATAATCATCAACAATCCTGTGTTTATCATGGGCAAAATCCCTGATATTGGTCAGGTGTATTTCAAGCATGCCTTTTTCCCTGGCCCTTTTGATAATACTGTTGTCAAAAGGACCGGCAAACATTTCGGGGAAAAGGGTCAGGATATCAATTTTCATAAAATTACACCTTTCTGCTGGGCTTTAGAGGTCCAAAAGCCCTTCAATAGGCTCGACAGTTATCAGCCTTTTTTCCCTGTCAATATCTTTTACAATCTCCCTGATGGCAGGTATCATGTATTCCTTTTCCTGGCCATCGATAACATAAACATCGTTACTGCCGGTGCGGATAACATCTTTTACGCTGCCCAGGGTAAGCCCGTCTGATGTGATTACTTCCATGCCCAGTATTTCAAAAATATAATATGTGTCCCTGGGAAGTTCCTGCAGGCTGTCCGGGGATACCTTAAGCAGGCCCTCCTTTACAGCCTCTGCAGAATTCATATCAGTTATCTCCTTGAATTTAACTACCAGAAACTTCTTATGTTTCCAAGAGTGTTCAACTGTCAGGGGTTTAATTTCCCCATTGATATCAAGTAAGACAGTACTGTCGTTTTTAAACCGTTCGGGAAAATCAGTCAACGGCCAGATCCTGACTTCACCTTTGATACCCTGGCTCTTGACTATTTTTCCAACAGTAATCATTTGATCATACTCATCCATCGGAGTTTTCATTTCTCCTTCTGATATCTATAATTTTATTATCACAGACTAAAACTTCAACACCCATTATTTCTTCCCAGTCATCGCCTATGTTGATTTCGGTGTAAGATTCCAGGGACCCCTGAACAACTTCGGCACCAATGGCAATTCTGCCAATATTCTTCAACTGTTCTGTCAGCTTGTTTTTAGCATTTATTCTTTTCTGCCTTTCATTTTCCACATGCTGTTTGGCAGCCGGGATACCCTGGGGATTTTTCTTTTCCAGTTCCGCTGCCATTCTTTTTACCTGGAATTCAAGCTGTTGCATTTCAGCATCAAGTCTTTTGATGTTTTCCTGAATTTCCGCAGCCATTCGTGCCTTAAACCCTTCGGTTACCTTTACTTTGACGATTACAGGCCTTTTTATTGTCAAGCTGTCAGACATAAGCATACCTCTTTTCAGATTAAAAGAGGGGCTTAGCAAGCCCCTTTAGTAAACTATAATTTCTGCCACCGTCTGCCGGCTATACAATTTCCACGGTGATTTTTTTGCCTTTCTTGCTGGCAGCAGCCTTGACAATAGTCCTGATAGCTTTTGCTATTCTTCCCTGTTTTCCGATGACTTTTCCCATATCATCAGATGTCACCTTCAGTTTCAAAACCTGTGCTTTGTCTCCCTCAATCACATCCACAACAACTTCTTCAGGGTTATCAACAAGGGATTTGGCAAGAAATTCAACTAATTCTTTCATAAAGATGGAACCCCCTCAGTACTACTTCTCGGCGGCTTTTTCAATCAACCCGGCTTTATTTAAAAGCGCTCTTACGGTCTCTGACGGCTGTGCCCCGTTTTGTAACCACTTAACTGCCTGTTCCTCATTTATCTTAACTTCTGCAGGATCTTTGCACGGGTCATAGTAACCAATTTCTTCAATAAACCGACCATCCCTGGGGGATCTGGAATCGGCCACCACTATGCGGTAAAAGGGTTTTTTCTTAGCACCCTGCCTCTTCAGACGAATCCTTGTTGCCATGTTATCACCTCCTTGATAGTGTCTTCCATAATTTTCTTTTTTATTCGTGTTTTGCTCTATTTAAAGAACGGAAGCTTTAATCCCCCGCCTTTTTTCATGCTTTTTTCCATTCCGGTAAGCTGTTTCATCATTTTCTTGGTCTCTTCAAACTGCTTCAGGAGACGGTTAACATCACTCACCCTGGTTCCACTGCCCCTGGCAATCCGCTTCTTGCGGCTGTCCTTAATCACTTTGGGATCCTTGCGCTCCCTGGGGGTCATTGACTGAATGATTGCCCTCATGTGGACGAAATCTTTTTCGTCAACAGCTCCCTTGAGATTCTTAAGCTGTTTCATCTGCCCCATTCCCGGAATCATACCGATTATCTCATCGAGAGGCCCCATGCTTTTTACCTGGTCCATCTGTTCCATAAAATCCTGCAGTGTATATTCCTGTGCTTTAATTTTCCTTTGGATTTCCATGGCTTTCTCAGCATCCATGCCGGTCTGGGCCTTTTCGATCAGGGTCAATACATCACCCATGCCAAGTATCCTGGCAGCCATCCGGTCCGGGTGAAAAGGCTCCAGGGCATCTAATTTCTCACCCATGCCGCAAAACTTAATGGGTTTTCCGGTAACGGCTTTGACCGATAAGGCCGCTCCGCCCCGGGTATCGCCGTCAAGTTTTGTTATGATAACCCCATCAATGCCCAACTGTTCATCAAAGGTTTTGGCAACCGTTACCGCGTCCTGCCCGGTTGTCGCATCCATAACAAAGAGAATTTCATGGGGATGAACTGTACTCCTGATGTTTTTCAACTCATCCATAAGCTCTTCATTTATGTGCAGCCGCCCTGCGGTATCTATAATAACCAGGTCATTCCCATAAGAGTGGGCGTATTCCACGGCACCTTTGGCTATATCAACAGGATTTGTCTTATCCCCAAGGGTATAAACAGGTATATCCAGCTGTTCACCCAGTACCTGCAGCTGCTTGATAGCTGCAGGGCGATAGATGTCACCGGCAGCCAGAAGGGGCCTTCTCCCCTGTTTTCTCAGTAAATTGGCCAGTTTTCCTGCCGTAGTCGTCTTCCCGGCTCCCTGCAGGCCAACCAGCATGATAACAGTGGGAGGTTTTGGGGAAATACTGATTTTACTCTGGGTGCCGCCCATTAGTTCGGTTAACTCGTCATTTACTATTTTAATTACATGTTGTCCCGGTGTCAGGCTCTCCATGATTTCCTGACCAATGGCACGCTCTTTGAGCTTTTTTATAAAATCCTTGACAACCTTGAAATTAACATCGGCTTCCAGGAGGGCGACCCGCACCTCCCGCATTGCCTCTTCAACATCTTTTTCATTAAGTTTTCCCTTGCCCTTAAGCTTCTTAAATGTGTTCTGAAGTTTCTCGGCAAGCCCTTCAAAAATCATCAGAAGACCTCCTTGAATTTGATTGGGTTCTGATTATTCCTGCTGTATTTCAACTATTTCACTGATTACCTGTCTTATTTTCTCTTTAAGAGGATCATTTTCATTAAGGCTATCAATAAGTGCTAATACCTGGTTAAGCTTATCATGCTCGATGGTAAACTTTTTCACCAGCATTAATTTTTCCTCATAGCCTTCCAGAATTTTTTCGCCACGCTTCAGGATGTCGTGAACCGCCTGCCTGCTGACACCAAACTCCTCTGCTATCTCACCCAGTGACAGGTCATGTTCATAATAATAAGAAAGAATTTCCTGCTGTTTGAGGGTCAGGAGTTTCCCATAAAAATCATACAACATGGCTACCCGTTGTATTTTTTTCACCATGCTCCCGCACCTCCTGTAAAGGTTTTTTCCTTTACATTAAAATTCTATTAGAACAGGCCGGCTTTGTCAAGTAATTAACGGCAAAAAAAAATCAGGGCTTTCCCCCTGACCGCGAAATTTTTTAGTTAAGCTTTCTTATTAAGTACATTATTCTTTCCAGATGCTTTATTTGCTATGTTCTTTTTCTCAGCTTTGGCAGCCTTTTCTATAACGTCTTCAAGGTCCATAATCCGCACGAGGATTTTTGCCCTTTCGCCGCTGTTGCGGCTCATCAGCCTGTCAATCAGGTGGCTTCTTTCCGTCTGAAGAGCCATAAGTCTCCGTCCCGCCATTGTCTTCACCTCCATAAGCATCACTTGCTATTAACAAGAGCTGCTATTTGTGTTTGTGATTACTTTCACTATTTATTGTACAATACTTTTCTTCATAATACAACAAATTCCTTCTCAATTTCATTTAAATTTTAATCCGATGACTAACCGCCACAGGATAGGTCAACTAGTACACTTCATGTACAAAATAAAATCCACCTAAAGCAATTCTTCTTTATAAAATTGTCTTCTCCCCGACCATCCTCCTGGCACATTTCTGAACATTTTCCAGTATTTCCCCTTCATCAATAGTAAGGAGTTTCCTGTTCCGCATCACAACAGCGCCATCAACTATAACGGTATCCACATCTGATGACTGGGCGGCATATACAGTATGGGCTATCAGGTCATGCTTGGGATAGAGGTGGGGCTTTTCAAAATCAATCAGGATAATATCGGCCTTATATCCCTGGCGTAACATTCCAATATCCAGCCCGAGAACCCTGCCTCCGTTTGCAGTGGCCATTTCCAGCGCCTGGTAGGAGGGAATTACCGTCGGGTCTCCGGTACTGACTTTTTGCAGGAGAGCGGCTGAGCGCATCTCCTCAAGCATGTCTAGGTTGTTGTTGCTGGCAGCTCCATCGGTACCAATGCCGACAATAACCCCCTGGGCCAGCATCTGAGCTACCGGGGCAATTCCACTGGCCAGTTTCATATTGCTTTCAGGGTTGTGGACCACTCCTACGTTCTTTTCTTTAAGTATTTTGATGTCATTTTCGGTAACGTGAACACAGTGGGCTGCCAAAACACTGAAGTCCAGCACTCCACAATCATTTAAATACTCTGTGGGGGTCTTCTGGTACTGTTTTTTGATATCATCAAATTCTACCCGGGTTTCAGCCAGATGAATATGTACACCGGTACTGTATTTCCCGGCAATGGCCAGCACCTTTTTCAGGTAATCGGGAGGACAGGTGTATGGTGCATGAGGCCCTACCAAGGTCTTGATCCTGCCATTTGCCGCTCCATTCCATTCTTCGATAAACTGTTCTGTCTCCACAAGGGCAGTTTGAGCGTTTGGATTCACTCCGACCATACCCCGGGAAAGGCTGGCCCTGATACCACATTTGGCAACGGCACGGGCAACATCGTTCATAAAGAAGTACATATCGGCAAAACAGGTAGTCCCTGACTTGAGCAGTTCGAGAATGCACAGCATGGTCCCCCAGTATACGTCTTCCCCTGTCAGCCTGTCCTCCAGGGGCCAGATCCGCTGTTCCAGCCACTGCATCAGGGGAAGGTCATCTGCATAACTCCTAAGCAGTGTCATCGCCGCATGGGTATGGCAGTTTACAAAACCAGGCATGGCCACCATGCCACCGGCATCAATGGTTTCCTCAGCTCGCCAGTCCGGAGGTGCCTCCCCGGAAGCGCCGGCAAAGACGATTCTACTGTCTTCTATATGAATTTCTCCACCGTTAATAATCAGGTTTTCCTCAGTCATTGGGATAATAACGGCATTTGTTATCTTAAGTCTGCTCATAATCCCCCTCCTAATAATGCTTATTCCCCATGCTCCCATCCATACAGATACTTCTCCTGTTCAGGTGTCAGCCTGTCTATGGTGGTCCCCAGGGATTTAAGCTTGATTGCAGCAACACGCTTATCGATCTCCCCGGCAACCTTGTATACCCTGTTACCCAATTCCTTGCCATTTTCCAGCATATACTTGGCTGACAGGGCCTGGAGGGCAAAAGACATATCCATGATTTCAGCCGGGTGACCGTCACCTGCGGCAAGATTGACCAATCTTCCTTCTGCCAGCAAATATAGTTTTCTGCCATCTGGCAGCATGAATTCTTCTATGTTGTGCCTCACTGTGCGGGAGCCTGTGGCAGCAGCCTGCAGCTCCGGCTTATTGATTTCAACATCAAAATGTCCCGCATTGGCCAGCAAAGCGCCAGGCCTCATTTTTTCGTAGTGTTTCCCCCGGATAACATCCTTACAGCCGGTAACGGTAATGAAAACATCACCCAAAGCAGCGGCGTCATCCATGCTCATAGTCGTAAAGCCATCCATATGTGCCTCAATGGCTTTTATGGGGTCAATCTCAGTAATTATAACCTTGGCGCCAAGTCCCTTGGCCTTCATGGCAATACCCTTGCCGCACCAGCCATACCCGGCCACAACTACCGTCTTCCCGGCCACAATCAGGTTAGTTGTCCGCATGATTCCGGTCCAGACAGACTCACCGGTCCCATACCGGTTATCGAACAGGTATTTGCACAGGGCATCATTAACCGCCATCATAGGGAACTTAAGAATACCGGCCTTTTCCATGGCCTCCAGGCGCAGCACACCGGTTGTGGTTTCCTCACATCCCCCGATAACCTGTCCGGCCAGACTGCTGCATTCATTATGCAGCAGGTTTACCAGGTCGCCGCCGTCGTCAATGACTATATCAGGTTTGTTTTCCAACACCTTGATCAGGTGTCCTTTATATTCATCGGCAGTGGCATTGTACCATGAATATACCTTAATCTCATCTGCAGCAAGGGCAGCAGCCACATCATCCTGGGTAGACAGGGGATTGCTCCCTGATATGGAAACATCCGCACCTCCGGCCTTCAATACTGTGGCCAGATAGGCAGTTTTTGCCTCAAGGTGTATGCTTACAGCTACTTTTACCCCTTTAAACACCTGGGTCTTTTCAAATTCTTCACGGATTTCATTAAGTACAGGCATATGCTCCCGTACCCAGTCAATCTTAAGTTTACCTGAAGGAGCAAGGTTGATATCTCTGACGATGTAATCCATTATGTAATCCTCCTTAAGTGAATAATTTTCGCAAACTTTTCTGATATGGCGGCCTTAGGATGCCCCGGTCTGTAATTATTGCCGTAACCAGATGATTTGGGGTGACATCAAAAGCCGGGTTAAAAACCTTTATACCTTGGGGAGCTATTTGCTGTCCAAAAACAGTGGTCACCTCAAATGCTTCCCTCTCCTCTATGATTATGTCATCACCCTTTTCCAGGTTCATATCAATTGTTGAAAAAGGGGCGGCAACGTAAAATGGAATCCCATGTTCCCGGCACAGGACCGCAACTGTATAGGTGCCGATTTTATTGGCTACGTCGCCATTGGCTGTAATTCTGTCCGCACCTACCACAGCCAGGTCAATCATGCCTTTTTGCATCAGATACCCGGCCATATTGTCAGTAATCAGGGTTACCGGGATACTGTCCTGCTGCAATTCCCAGGCCGTCAGCCTGGCTCCCTGGAGCAGTGGCCTGGTCTCATCGGCAAAAACCTGTACTTCCTTGCCGGATTCATGGGCAGCCCTGATAACACCAAGAGCGGTACCATAACCACCGGTGGCCAGAGCCCCGGCATTACAGTGGGTTAAAATCCTGGCTCTGTGAGGTACAAGCCGGCTGCCAAACTTACCCATCTTTCGGTTCATTTCGATATCTTCCCGCAGAATCAGGTGGGCCTCGTTCAGAAGCAGTTTTTTCAGTTCAGGGACTCCTGAATCACCGGCAGTAAGGACCACCTTCATCATCCGGTCCAGGGCCCAGAAAAGATTAACCGCAGTTGGCCGCGTTGCCCCAAGCATCCGGGCGGCAGCTTCAATTTCATTTATAAAGGCTTTCCGGCCACTGCTTTCCGAGTGAAGCGCGGCCAGCGCCAAACCGTAAGCTGCAGCCGCACCAATAGCAGGCGCACCCCTTACCTTCATTTTTTTAACAGCCTCTGCCACTTCCTCCGCAGTACTGCAGGTAATATAGCTAACCTCAAGAGGAAGCCGGGTCTGGTCAAGCAGTGTCAGTCCCGTATCACACCATTCCATTGTTTTCATCGGCAAACACCTGTTTTTCATTTGATTATATTCGTCTAATTTTATTCATTTAGTTTAATTCATCTTAATATTTGTTTGCTTCCCCTTACCCAGAGAACCCCGTTCGCCGAGGGCATGCCCGCAGCGGCAGTTTCTTTCGCCAGGCATAATTTCAATTGTTTTCATAATAAGTTTTTTCAGGTTGGCATTATTTTTCTCCATTGCTTCCAGCACTTCAGCATGTGTCAGGAGATTAGGTGAAATACCGGCCGCAAAATTGGTAACCATGGCAAGTGTGCAGTAACATAGTTCAGCTTCCCTGGCGAGTACCACTTCCGGGATACTGGTCATCCCCACCAGGGCGCCCCCCAGTTTACTGTACATTTTTATCTCAGCCGGAGTCTCAAACCGCGGCCCCTCGGTACAAACATATGTCCCTGTCACCTTAACCGGAACGGCAGCCGCCTCGGCAGCAGCAGCCACCACTTTTCTTAAATCACTGCAGTAGGGTTCAGTCATGTCAATATGTACAACCCCGCTCCCCGGAGTGTCATAAAAGGTTTGAATTCTGTTTTTGGTAAAGTCAATAAACTGGTCCACCAGGACAATTTCACCCGGTATCATCTCCAGGTTGAGGGAACCAACCGCTCCGGTTGCCACCACACGCTCTACGCCAAGTTTCTTTAGAGCCATGATGTTCCCTCTGTAGTTCACCATGTGCGGTGGAACGGCATGGTCTGCACCGTGCCTGGGAAGAAAGGCAGCGCTTACCCCTTTGTACTCCCCTACCATTACCTTTATGATACCAAAATCAGTATTAACATGCTCCTCCGATATACCCTCAAGCATTTCGGCGTCATAAACACCGGTCCCGCCAATAATCCCGATTTTCACCATCTTAAATACCCCCGTTAATAATCAGATAACAAGCCTTCCCGGCTTTCTAAGCACCAAATAATGCCTCCACAAATTCCGTGGGGTCAAATTCTCTGAGATCATCAATTTTTTCTCCCACCCCAACATACTTTACGGGGATGTTTAGCTCGGTTTTAATCCCTATAACTACGCCGCCTTTGGCTGTTCCATCCAGTTTGGTAAGGACAATTCCAGTCACTCCGGACGCTTCACCAAAAATCTTGGCCTGACTGATAGCGTTCTGCCCTGTGGCAGCATCCAGGACAAGCAGGACCTCATCAGGAGAATCAGGCAGTTCACGGGAAACCACCCGGAACAGTTTTTTCAGTTCTTCCATTAGGTTAGCTTTAGTGTGCAGCCGTCCTGCCGTATCAACTATGAGAATGTCAATATCCCTGGCTTTGGCGGCCTGTATGGCGTCATATACCACAGCGGCCGTGTCGGCGCCCTCACTGTGTTTGATAATATCGCACCCGACCCTGCCGGCCCATATCTGTAATTGGTCTATAGCAGCAGCCCGGAACGTGTCCCCTGCTGCCAGGAGCACCTTGCGGCCCTCTTCTCTGAAATTGTGGGCCAGTTTTCCGATGGTGGTCGTTTTCCCCACTCCGTTAACTCCCACGACCACAATTACCGCAGGTTTACTCCTAAGGTTTAAGCCCACCTGCTCTTCACCCATTATATCAGCAATCAGTTCTTTTAATATGTTTCTTAATTCAGCGGCATCATCAATTTTACGTTCCTTAACAATTTTCCTTAGATCCTCCACCAGTTCAATAGCTGTATTGACTCCCACATCAGCCTGAATCAGCAGTTCTTCAATTTCTTCATATAACTCTTCATCAATCTTTTTGCCGCCACTGACAAGGGTTTCAATTTTGGCGACAAACCCCTGCCTGGTTTTGGTAAGACCCTCTTTAAGCTTTGAAAACAGTCCCATTTGCGTTTCCCCCTGCCAATATACTGCAATTCCAATGATGGTTCTTTATAATCAAAAATCGGGTCAGGTTTTCACCTAACCCAAATATTGTAACATAATCACAGTCTTATCTCAATCGGTTTACACAAATTAGTATACTCCTGGGCCACGCCGAATTTACGGTTCCTGATTTCTGCTTCTTCCTGCGGGGTTTCAGCTTCAAAGAATTTCTGACCCAGTTCTTCATCTTCATCGGCAAACCGGTAAACATCATTGACAGCCTCTATTACCGTGGCGCCGCGCACCTTGCCGGCAGAATCATGCCCAATGGCGACAATAGGGCGTCCCCAGGAACCGGGGCCGGCGGTAGCGTCTCCCATATGCATAACCCCGGTCCCTCCAGGGTGGGTATGCACAATCACCGCATCCGGGGATACCTCATTGGCATATATATCCCGAAGAGATTTCCCCGAAATGTCCACACTGCTGGAAGCCAGCATACGCGACGGGACATATCCTATTCCCCCGACTACTATTTCCCCTTCCTGTACGATGTGGCCATTCTCATCTATTTTCCCCATGGCGGCAACTTCCCTGCCCTGACCTACTTCTGTAGACCTACTAACAAGCTTTTCCGCAAATTCCCTGGAAATCGAATTCACTTTATGCTGCGGCAGTTTCCACTCTTTGGGGTTTTCCCGGGTATATGGAGGAAGTTCGGGTATTTCCGTCATCTCAAGCCTTACAGAAATCTCCAGGTATTTCAGGCTTAGTTCGGTGTTTTCACGCAATACCTCTTTTTCTTCCTCGGCTGTCCTGGCAGCAAGAATCCTCAATTCAACTTTCTCTGATTCAGTAGCCATATCAAAGTACTTTGCCCGGGGAAATACAATGCCCACCCCGGCCAGTTCACCGTGCTTTACCCCGATGGCTATTACAGGCATATTGAAGAAGTCTGCAGCGGTGACATCTGTGATCAGGCCCGTTTTCCCCGGTCTGGTAGAAATGAAAACCGAATTATCCGGGATAGCTTCAAGACCTTCAATCACACTTTTCCCTTTCATCTCCGTGATATGTCCCAATAATTTTCTGAGGGGTATCCCGCTGAGCCCGCCCTCTGCCACCGGTGTTATCCGGTCCACTATGCCCTGGTCATTTACGAAACCAAAACAGCCGGCATTACGCCCCTGGCTGATTTCTCTGGTAGTATCAACCAGCTTGTTAACAATGTAGTCGGCAATGCCTCTAACCTCTGTCATATTATATTTATTCCCCCGTGATTTTTGTGGGTCCAGCGGCAAACCCGCCTTAGACCCCCTTTTCTGCTTAGCTTTTCCGGGGGACAAAATTCATATGCGGTTAATTATTTCAGCTGACCTTGCCAATTTCATCACCAAGCTTCATGGAAACCAGTTTGGAAACCCTGGCATCATCCATGGTTACCCCATAGATAACATCCGCAGCTTCCATGGTACCCTTACGGTGTGTAATCACAATAAACTGGGTGTTTACCGCAAACTCCTTCAGGAAAGCGGCAAACCTATCCACATTTGCCTCATCCAGGGAAGCCTCAATTTCGTCAAGCACACAGAACGGGCTTGGCTTTGTTTTTAGGATAGCAAACAAGAGTGATATTGCTGTCAGCGCCCGCTCTCCCCCTGATAGCAGTGACAGGTGCTGGGGCTTTTTCCCGGGCGGCTGGGCTATAATGTCTATCCCCGTTTCCAGGACATTCTCACTGTCTGTTAATACCAACTCAGCCCTTCCTCCACCGAAGAGCCTGGAAAATACCAGGCCAAAATTCCGGTTGATTTCCTGAAATGCTGTACTGAATTTGCTGGTCATTATCTGGTCCATCTCATCGATAACTTTGTAAAGGGATTCCTTTGCCTGCTCCATATCAGCATACTGTTTGGTCAGGAATTCAAAGCGTTCCCTGACCCTTTCAAATTCCTCGATAGCGCCAATATTTACAGTTCCCAGGGCGGAGATTAATTCCCTGAGGTTCTTTATCCTTGAAGTGACCTCTCTCTTGTTCTGAATAACTGATTTCTTGAACAGGGCCTCTTCATAAGTGATCTCAAATTCTTCTCCCAGTTTGGTCAGGGAGTTTTCGATTTCAAATTCCAGTCTGGCCCTTTTCACATCTGAAGAATGAAGCTGTTCCCTGATAAGTCCCGTCTCCCTGGCCAGCTTTTTAATCACGCCTTCTTTTTCCATAATGTGGGCCATGGCTGACTGCTTCTCGTTTTTACGTTCATTCAGCAGTTCTTCACCTTCACCCCTCTGCCTGCTTAAGTGCTCAACTGCCTCCAGATGGCCGGTGATTTCCTGCCGGAGCTGTTCCTTCAGGGAGTCAAATTCCATAACCTGGCCCTGTTTGCGCTGTACCTGGACCTCAATATCCTTGATGGCATCCCTGACCCTGTCCATAATTTGGGCATAGTTGACTTCCTCCTGCTGCAGACCGGCCAGTTCCACCTTAATTCCGGTAACCTGCCGGGAAAGTTGGCTGCGTTCTTCTTCCCTGCTCTTAAGCCGCTTTTGCTGTGCCTCAATTTCTTTTCTGGTTTCGCCTTCTTTTGACTGCAGTTCCTGAAGACGCAGATGCATCTCTTTGAGGTTGGTTTGAACACTGCTCAATTCATTAACCAGATTGGTTTTTTCGTCCTCCACAAGATTTTCTGTGCTTTCAGCCCTGGCTTTATCATTTCTTAAAGTCTCCAGGTCCTTGTCAAGGGATGTCTTTTCAATCCAAAGCTCCTGAAGCCGGGATTCATTTTCCGCAATGTGCTGCCCACACTCATCGTATTCTTCCCTTAGAATGGCAGCCTGTTGCTCCAATTCGGCAACCTTGATTCTCAGGGTATCCCGCTGGCCCCTGGTTTCTGTGATCTCCCTGTTCCGCCCGAGAAGGTTGGAGCTTCCTTTTTTGTAGAACCCGCCCGTCATGGACCCCCCGGGGTTAACAACATCCCCGTCAAGGGTGACTATCTTCATGCTGTATCCGGTATCCCTGGCAGCCTGAGCGGCTGCCCTTATATCATCAACAATGATAACCCGGCCTAAGAGGTACTCAACTATATGTGAATACCTGGCTTCAGACTCCACCAGAGCGGAAGCCCTGCCGTATATACCATTGCCGGTAGAAACGGTTCCGTTTTTCTTCTCCTGATGAGGTTTGATAGTGTTCATAGGCAGAAAGGTTGCCCTGCCGAACCTGTTTTGTTTTAAATATTCGATAGCCTTCCTGGCATCACCGTCTGTTTGAGTCACAATGTGCTGGACTGCGCCTCCAAGGGCAACCTCGACAGCAGTCTCATACTTTTTGGGAACATTGATAAGTTCGGCAACCACCCCGCAAATACCGGGACATTCCCGGCCTTTTTTGCCTGCCACCAACACTTCCCTGACACCCCTGAAATACCCCTCATAATCATTCTGCAGGTCTTCCAAAGCCTTGAGACGGGACGATTTATGGCCCAGCAGCTCACGATCCCGTTGCAGTTCCCCGGCCAGTTTTTTCAGCTGACCTGACAGTCCTGTTTTCCTCTCCTCAAAGCCGGTATTTTGGTTTTCCAGGCCTGCTATTGATTCTCTGACAGCCCCCAGTCCCGAATCAAGCTCTTTTTCCCTCTCTTTAATCCGGCTGTATTCTTGTTTCAGGGTATCACCCTGCTGCTCCAGATCATTTATCCTGCGGCCCAGGTTCTTAACTTCAATTTCACCGGAATTAATTGCATTCCTGACTCCGGCAGTCTCATTTAATAAATCTATAATATCTGCTTTCTTTTCTTCGATTTTTTGCTGTTCTGCCACAAGCTCCTTTTCCAGCAGCAATAATTTATCCTCAGCCTGCTGCAGCTTTTTTCCGGTATCAGCCAGCTTGCTTCTGAGTTCCCCGAGGGACTGGGCATCACCGGCATGTCTGCTGCGCTCAGCCTCTTCTTTGCATTTCAGTTCCTCTATTTCACTGATGAGACCCTCTTTCCGGTTCCCGATATCCTGTAGTCTCTGGCGGGCCACCGTAATTTCGGCTTCCTTTTTTTCTATCAGGCTGCCGGTATCGTATATCCCTTTTTGCAGAGCGGCAATTTCTTCATCAAGTTTACTGTTAAGAAGTTTGTGTTCTTCTATCTCAGATTCGCGGTTTCTTAACCCGGTCTCCAAACCAATTATCTTTTGTTTCAGTTCATCATCCTGATCGTTAATTCCATCAAGTTTCAGTTTCTGGTCCTCAATTTGGTTAATTAATAGGTTTATCTCCAGTTCAACAAGCTCATTCCTGTATTCAAGGTATTCCCCGGCTTTTTTTGACTGCTCTTCAAGGGGACCTACCTGAGTACCCAGTTCAGATATGATGTCACTGATACGGACCAGGTTCTGTTCTGTGTCAGTAAGCTTTCTGACTGCCTGCTGTTTGCGGCTCTTATACTTTACTATTCCGGCAGCCTCCTCAATAATATTTCTGCGGTCTTCGGACCTGGTGCTGAGGACTTCGTCAATCTTGCCCTGTCCAATAATAGAATACCCTTCCCGGCCGATTCCGGTATCCATGAAGAGTTCATGGATATCCCTCAGCCTGCAGGGAGACTTGTTAATCAGGAATTCGCTTTCACCGGAACGGTAAACCCTCCGGGTAACCGTTATTTCAGAGTAATCCAGCGCAAATATGGCGGTACTGTTATCAAGGGTCAGAGAAACCTCAGCCATCCCTACAGACTTTCTCCTGTCACTGCCGGAGAAAATCACGTCTTCCATCCTGGCGCCCCGGAGGGTCTTGGCGCTCTGCTCACCCAGCACCCACCTGACAGCATCGGCAATATTACTCTTACCGCTCCCATTGGGTCCTACAACAGCGGTAATGCCCGGGTTAAACTGGAGTTCTATTTTATCAGCCAGGGACTTGAAGCCCTGGACCTCAATTCTCTTCAGGTACAAAAGGTTTCCTCCTTACATTTTGAAAAGACCATGCCTTAAATGGCACGGTATTAATTAAGGCTTTTCTGTTTTAATCAATTCAACAAAAAAAGGGCACTTTCCTTCTCATACCCTTTCTTCATAAAACATTTCTTTGGTTTCACAGACCATCTGCCCATTTTTGTTTTTGATAGATACCTTTTTGGCGATACACCACTTCCCGGAGCGGTTCCAGCGGCACCATTGTTCATTACAGTAAACAGTGGTCACAAAAATACACCCTTTTTAATCAGGGTATGCCGGGCTGCAATTTTTGTGATATTTTGCTTCTTCGTGTTCGGTCAAATTTATTTTGGCAAAATTTATTTGGAAATTACTTATTGATAATTACCTTGAACTCTTTTATAATAAATAATATACTTTTAAAAAAATATCCCAAAAGGTTATTGGTGCCTCTGATGAGGAGAATAGGGAATTGGGTGAAAGTCCCAAGCGGTCCCGCCACTGTAAGTGTTAGCATGCCTTCAACAGGCCACTCGGATTTTTCGGGGAAGGTGAAACGCATGTAATGATCACGAGCCAGGAGACCTGCCATAGCCGTCAAATCGCTGCATTTCGTGGAATGATGCAGGTATTTGTGAATGATGGCAAAGTTCACAGCTTATAAGCTGTGAACTTTTTGTTTTTTCTCCGGCAGGTAGGCTCTTGGAAATGACCGGGAATGGTGAGCTATTGCATCTATTTTCCGCACTGCCGCCTATGAGTCTAAGCTGCCACTCCCCCGGCAACAAGGCAGTGTCCCCGAACTCGATGGCTCATGGGGTCAGTCTCTTAAGTTGGCCGCCTCTCGTTTTGGCGGGCCAAAACTTCCCGGCGGCCTTCGCCATCTTCGGACATGCGGGGACTCCCTGCCTTGCTGCCGGTGACTTGCAGCCAGACTCATAACGGCGGCAGTGCCAGGAAAATCTTGTGCAACATCTCACCATATTCCCAGATCATTTCCAGAGCCTGCTGGCAAAATAACAAAACAAAAAGTCCAAGGTGCAAAGCTTTGAGCTAAAGAGGGAAATAAATAAAGAATCCAAGGTATAAAGCCTTGAATATACAAAGAAAATTAAACAAAAAAATTATTAAAATCTAAGGAGGAAACAAAAATGAGTTTACTTGAAAAGACCCTGCAGCAAATTGGGGACTTAGACCGTGCCAGCATGGAACAGACCCAGGAGAGGCTGAACAATCTGATCAAGCCCCCCGGGAGCCTAGGCGTACTCGAGGAAATGGTCCTTCAGCTTAGCGGCATCTATTGTGACCCTATGCCTAAAACCGGGAAAAAAGTAATCATTGTCATGGGTGCTGACCATGGTGTGGTCCAGGAAGGGGTCAGCGCATTCCCCCCAATGGTCACTATAGCCATGATGCCTACCTTTGCCGATGGAATTGCCAGTGTCTGCGTTCTTGGCAGGCATGCCGGGGCAGAGATTGTCCCTGTAGATATCGGTGTGGCCGGACCGGTAGACCACCCGGGGGTTATCAACCGGAAGATAAAATTAGGGACTGATAATATGCTCAAGGGTCCGGCAATGTCCCGGGAAGAAGCCGTCAAAGCAATTGAAACCGGAATTGAGATAGCCAATAATGAGATCAGCAAAGGGGCCCGGGTCCTGGGTACCGGGGACATGGGAATCGGCAATACCACCCCCAGCAGCGCCATCCTTTCGGTTTTGGGCGGATTCACCCCTGAAGAGGTTACCGGTCGGGGAACGGGTGTTGACGATAAATCCCTTTCCAATAAAGCAGTAGTAATTCAGAAAGCCATTGAGTTAAACAATCCTGAAAAAAATGACCCTGTAGATGTCCTGGCAAAAGTAGGCGGTCTGGAAATTGGCGGCATAGCCGGAACCATACTGGCGGCAGCAGCAAACAGGATCCCGGTTGTTGTTGACGGTTTCATCTCCAGTGCCGGTGCTCTGATTGCCGCCAGATTGGCTCCCCAATCAGTCAGTTTTATGATTCCATCACACTGTTCCGCAGAACAGGCTCACCGGACCATGCTTGAATGCGTAGGATTAAGGCCGATACTGGATATGAAAATGAGACTCGGGGAAGGCACCGGAGCCGCCCTGGCCATGTCGGTGCTGGATGCATCAATAAAAATGCTTCATGAAGTGGGGACCTTTAAGGATATCGGTATGTAAAATAATGAGGTGTTGTACCCGATTTTCCTCGCTGCCACGGGGGAAATCTTGTACAACACCTCACCATATGCCTTAGTCCTGGAGCCCAACCAATAATAGCCTGAGTAACTTTTCATTTAACTGACCCGATATCTAGCAGGACCTTTAAATACTTCACGAACATGCCAATTTACATAACTTTGTTTTGGTTGATAATCGGGATGTATCGGTGAACGGATAAATTGTCCATGATATCTCATCAACCATTCTTGGAAACCACTGCTGCCATTTGCTTCTTCTGCGACTGCTAACTCCCTGGAATCTGTAATAGTAAATACACCCCGGTCAAACATTTTATGATGCATGGCACATAAAGCAATACCATTTTCTTCACTATCAGGACCGCCAGCCTGATGCCACTTAATATGAGCTGCTTCGACTGCAACTAAGTTATTGCCCAATCTCACGTTAAATCCACATACAGCGCAACTATATTCGTAAGCCCGTAACACCTTTTCTCTGAATTTAGGGTCTCTAAATTTTGTACCCCCAGAATCATGTCCTTCGAAACCAGTAACCCCAGAATTAAAATCAAGTCCCACTGCCGCTATTATGTCTTCATGGATAGTTTCAGGAAAATGACTGTATAATACCATCTTTCCAAGTTCATATACTAAAGACGGATTATTATGTAATAGTTCAAACACTTCGTCATTAAATCCTCCTGAAATCTTATGCTTTAATAACCAGGAATTATTAATGTGCACAGATTTAATATCCGAATTTAAATTCCAAATGCCATCTCTTGTCAATCTAACAAATGGCTCTTCTGGATGATAAGACTGCCTCTGAGGACCAAACTCTTTTAGTAAATTGGTTATAGGTTCCCGTAGTTCTTCATAGCAAAAAAACCTAGCACCTTCGTTCTGCAACTGTCCAAGTGCATATAAAATTAAGAGAGGCTTATGAGGGGCTCTTTGATCACCTTTCTTCCATATACTGAGATTATTAATTTTTTCTTTTAACTGTTTAGAATCCATCATAAATACCTCATAGAGCTAAATATTTCATCCGTACCCAAACACATATTTTGTATATTATTGGTAACACTAACGGCAAATACCTTTGGTCAAGGAGTAGGTTAATTTGCCAGATTTAATGCAGACAATCAAATCCTACGGGCTTACTGAGTTTTACTTTTCCCTTTCTGTTGCAGACAAAGGGGACCTGGCGCGGTATTCCAGGTATCTCGTCTGTCCTCCGGACAAAACTGTATGCAGTCCTGGGTGTGACAGCTGTTTTCTTGTCCAAAACGGGGCCCAGCTGCTCTGGGCATCGGCAGCAAATGCAATTCCAGAAAACAAGCTTGACTTTGCCCGGCGGCTGCTTATTCATGCCCTGTCGATTTCCGGCAATGACGAAGACACCGCCTGGATACATGCCAACCTGGCCCAGGTCTATTACGAAAACCACAAGCTTGACCGGGAATCACTAAAAAAGAGTATTTACCACTGCCATGAACTGATAAAAATGGGGTTTATGAAATCATGGGCCAATAATATGATCGAGGAAATGAGTGTTTTCCAAGTCTGATCAATAGAGTTCTCAGGTCAGAAGGGATTTAGGTCTAACTGTCCAACAGCTCTACCGCCTTGGCATACTGTTTGTCTGTCTCCTTAATGAGCCGTTTTAATTCTCTGTTCAAGGCATTTTGGGTGGTGAAATCCATGACCCCATAGGGATACAAGCCCATATCCTTTTGGAATGTGTTGACTGCCCTCAGGGTTTTCTCATCAAATTTCATATCAGGTTCGGCAATTTCATAATCCAGCATCTGTAGTATTTTTTCGGCATTAAAGACATCTATGCCCTCAGTATGTACAGCAGGTTTTGCCGTCAAGGAAAGCGGGGAAACATTGTAAACACTGATTCCGTTAAGCAGTACAGGGTCCTCTACAACAACATCCGGTGTCAGTCCGACCCCGTCGATAGTCCTGCCTGCCGGCGTAAAGTACTCTCCCGTAGTCAGTTTCACCCACCCAACTATTTCATCATCGGCAGGAGTAACCTTATACCGGGAAATCAGCTGAAAACCGTCAACAATCTTTACCCCAAGCCTTTTCTGATACTTTTCCGATGCCTCGGGTGTCAAGAGTGGAATTACATTCTGAACCCGCGATTTGCCAAAGGTCCTGGTTCCCACCAAAACCCCTGCTCCGGTATCCTGAACCGCACCGGCCAAAATTTCACTGGCGCTCGCGCTCATACCGTTTACCAGTACCACAAGTTGATACCTGACCTCTTCCTGGTCAGAATAATATTCCCTGTCTTCCGCCTCTTCAGACTTGAAGTCAAGTCTGGTAATCAAACCTTTGGGAACAAAAAACCTGCCTGCTGCAACTACCTCATCCACTTCCCCACCGGGATTACCCCTCAAGTCCAGGATAATTTTCCTGATTTTCTTATCTTCCATATCTTCCATGACCGGGGCAAGAAATTCCCCGGTATTTGCATTAAAGACATCGATTTTTATATATCCTATCTCATTATTAATTTCATAAGAAACCGGGTTGACCCTGATAGGCCCCCTGACTGCCTCAACCTTTATCACGCCTTGCTGTCCGCCTCTGATAATATCCAGGGTAACCGTAGTCCCGGCCTCCCCCTTGATCAATGCTGAAGCATTATCGATAGCGGTACCAATTATATTTTCCCCATCTACAGCAACAATCCGGTCTCCAGAGACAATTCCTGCAGTTTCAGCCGGGGATTCGGGGAACACCTGGGTGACCACCACATATTCCCCAGCCTTTGAAATCATAACTCCGATACCGAAATACTCACCCTGCATATCTGAAAGAAAATCACTGGCCTCGTCCGGAGTAAAAAAGACGGAATAGTCATCAAGCCCGGCAAACATTCCTTTAAGTGTACCTTCCAGAAGCTGCCTGTCAGAAACATCATCCCGGTAATTTTCCTGAACGAAGTCCATAACACTGTCCAGATACTCAAAGGAACCGGCGCTGCTGTTTTCCTGTGCTGAAACGAAATTGGGTCCAATAAAGCATAGCAGTGTGATAACTGAAATAACTGAGATAACTGTGCTAAGCGGCCTGCAAAAATTCCTGTACATGGAAATCCTCCTCTGGTGTGGTAATGTAAAGTCCAATATCTTCATGGTTCGACATTAATTTGGAAAACCCTCTCCAGAGCATTAGAAGCAGATGTATTTCCCGGCAGGCAGTATTACCGCCTTCCGAAACACATCTGCCTCTTTATTAATAACTGTTGAGCTGCCGACTGCTGACTAGCCTAATAACTGGTCACCAGTCGATAGCCCCCGAACTCAGTCCGGGCCTGATAAATCAGATAACTAAAGTTCTGTCCTGTGCATCTGGTAGCAGACCTTTTGTCCGTCAATACCAACAACCTTAATACTGCCCCTGGCCAAAACGCTGTTTGGTTTGGTAATCAGGCGCTCAAGGCCAATTTTTTGGGCCAAATACTTTACATTGCCTGCTGAATGTCCCCTAACCACAGAAATATCTTGTTGCGGAACTTCAACTACTATTTCCCGGGCATGGGAAATCCCGGCCACAACCATCAGGAGATGTTCAAGCATATCCCTTGCCGCCGCACTCTCAACAAGCTCCCTAAAAGCAGGATGGTACGGCCCGGCGATCACATCTCCACTGAGGTTGATCTGTTCACTTGGCTGCAGCCCTATTCTGATTACATTAATTCCTTCCTTTTCAAACATAACCAGGAGTTTTTTGCAGCGCTGCACAGCCTCCCCCAGTTCCAGAGGAAGGTATTCACCTTTAAAGTACATTTCCTCAAGATGAGTTCCCTTTAAAACCAGGCATGGATAAATCCTCACCATATCCGGTGCCAGCGCTGTCAGTTCAGACGCGGTATACAGGTCCGCTTCCTCAGCAGCCCCGGGAAGCCCGATCATCATCTGCAGTCCCATGCAGAAACCCCATGACCTGAGTAAAGCTGCTGCCCTCAGTACATCTCTGCTGGTATGCCCCCTGCCTGACTTCCAGAGAACTTCATCATCCATAGACTGGACTCCCAGTTCCACAGTGGAAACACCATATCCTGACAGCAGGACCAAAATGTCTTCAGATATAGCATCAGGCCTGGTAGAAACCCTAATGCTGTTAATATCGCCTTTGACCATGAATTCGTAGGCGGGCTTCAGAAGTTCCTTCTGCAGATCCTTATCCACTGCTGTGAAGCTTCCTCCGTAAAAAGCAACTTCCCTAACAATCCCATCACCCTTAGGCATCGTTTCCAGGTAAGATTCAATTTTTCTGTTCACTTCCCTGTTGTCGGGAACTTGCTCCAGTCCGGTAATCTTCTTCTGATTGCAAAAGACACACCGGTGCGGGCAGCCAAGGTCGGGAACAAAGACAGGAATAATATAATGTGATTTATTCATTATTCCAGAAGCCTGCCAAGTCAAGATCACCATTATTGATTTTCTCTAAGGCATCTTTTGCCGCCAGCTGTTCGGCCTCTTTCTTAGTCCGTCCGGTTCCTTCGCCCCACAGCCTGCCCAAGATACTCACCCCGGCAACAAAGGTCTTGCAGTGGTCGGGACCATGCTCCTTCATGATCTCATAAGAAAGAGGGCTGTCACAGTATTTCTGGATTAGTTCCTGAAGGTGGGTCTTGTAGTCTGTGATAATACCCCCATCCTTAACCACCCTATCAATAACCGGGCCAAGCTTATCCAGGATAAACTTATAGGTTGTCTCCATTCCACGATCAAGGTAGATTGCTCCGATAAGGGATTCCATGGCATCTGCAAGGATTGAGGGACGTTCCCTGCCCCCGCTCCTTTCCTCTCCCTTTCCCATATACAAATAATCCCCCAGGCAGAGCGAACCGGCCACTTCTGCCAATGAAGGCTCACATACGATACCTGCCCTGATCTTTGTCAGGGTCCCCTCCGGATACTGGGGATACTGCCTGTAAATATAATCACTGATAACCAGTTCCAGTACCGCATCTCCCAGAAATTCCAGCCGTTGGTTATGCTCCATCTCAGCGCTCTTGTTTTCATGGGCATAAGAACTATGAGTAAGAGCCAGGGTAAGGTGACCGCTGTTATCCCATGCAATACCCAAATTTGCTTTCAGTTTATTTAGGAATTCACTCATATTTTTTCACTACCACAGTGGCATTATGACCACCAAATCCGAAGGAATTGGACATCGCCACATTGACATTACGGCTTACAGCCTTGTTGGGCACATAGTATAGATCACACTCAGGGTCCGGGTGTTCATAGTTAATCGTCGGGGGTATGATACTATTTAGAATCGCCTGAGTACAAATAATGGTTTCAATGCCCCCGGCAGCGCCAAGCAGGTGACCTGTCATCGACTTGGTGGAACTTATGGCAATATCCCGGGCATGTTCCCGGAAAACTTTTTTAATGGCCTTGGTTTCGCTAATATCACCAACCGGAGTTGATGTGCCATGAGCGTTAATATAATCCACTGCTCCGGGGTCAATACCGGCATCCCTGAGAGCAAGTTCCATAGCCCTGGCTGCACCCTCCCCTTCGGGATCTGAAGCAGTGATGTGATAAGCATCACAAGTTACTCCATATCCGGCCAATTCAGCATAAATCCGGGCATTCCTGGCCTGGGCATGGTCAAGTGATTCCAGAATCAGAACACCCGCACCTTCACCCATAATAAAACCGTCACGTTCCTTGTCAAAGGGACGGCTTGCCTTCTCAGGGTCATCATTCCTCGTGGACATAGCCTTCATGGAACAGAACCCCGCCATGGCCAGAGGTATAATCGGGGCCTCGGTGCCTCCTGTTACCATTACATCAACTTCACCCCTCTGGATAAGCCGGAAGGCTTCTCCGATAGAGTTTGTACTGGACGCACACGCACTGACACTGGTCAGGTTGGGTCCCTTAAAACCATAGTTAATAGCTACCTGGGCGCCTGCGATATTGGCAATCATCATCGGGACAAAGAAAGGGCTTATCCTGCCGGGGCCCTTTTCAATAAGAACCCTGGCCTGATTTTCCACGGTCTCAATGCCCCCAACACCTGAACCCAGCAGAATGCCGACACGCTCCTTTTCCAGTTGATCCGGTTGGATTCCGGCATCCTCCAGAGCTATATTTGTGGCCGCAATGGCAAAATGGGTATATCTATCCATCCTGCGGGCCTCTTTTTTATCAAGATAGTCTAATGGATCAAAGTCTCTGATTTCACCGGCTATCCTGGTAGGCAGCTGGTGTGCATCAAACCGTGTGATTGGCACAATGCCGCTCCTGCCGTTGACAATTGAATCCCAGAACTTATCCCGGCCCGTGCCGACTGGTGTGACCATCCCTACTCCGGTTACTACAACTCTTTTATCCAAATTGCTACACCCCACTCTCGGCCTTATCCATCTCAAGAAGAAGTCTTTTAAAAATTTCTTTTACCGGTAATATATCTTTTATTTCACCGACTCTTTCCCCGGAAAAAACAAGTCCGTTCTCTATATCACCCTCCTGTGACCTGATGAGAGCCTTTAGAATGCAGAAGGACCGGGAACATTTTTTGAGACAGTTGTCACAGGTTTCGGGTTTCAGGTTATCTCCATCAAACAGCCGCCTGATGAAACTGTTCATAATGCTCCTTCCCGGAAGTCCCACCGGACTCTGGATAAGAACAACATCTTCAGGCTCGGCCTTAAGGTACATTCTCTTAAATTCCTCTGAGGCATTACATTCCTCGCTGGCTACAAACCTGGTGCCCATCTGGACAGCATTGGCTCCCAGCCTGAAAGCCTCTTTAATGGCGCTCCCGTCAATAATTCCGCCTGCTGCAATAACGGGAATTTTAACAGCGGCTTTTACTTTGGGAAGAAGGTCCTTCATTGATTCCGAAGTACCCAAATGCCCTCCGGCTTCCTTGCCTTCAACAACTACCGCGGCGGCTCCCAGTTTTTCTGAAAGCTGGGCTAGTTTTGGTGTTGATACAATAGGCACAACCGGCACCCCGGAGGCTTTTCCCCAGGTAAACATATCCCTCGAAAACCCTGCCCCGGAAACAATCAGGTCAATACCTTCATCTATTGCAGCCTTAACAAGGTTGGCAAATTCCCTGGCAGCGAACATTATATTTATACCTACTATCCCCTTGGTTAAATCCCTGGCTTTGGCAATCTCTCTTTTTAATTCGTCAACACTCATCCCTGTTGCCGCGATCAAGCCTACTCCACCCTCTTCAGCAACAGCTGCGGCAAGGTCGGCTGTTGAAATCCTTACAGCCATGCCACCCTGTATTATAGGCATGTCAGGTATTAAGTCCCCGATCTTAAAGTCCGGAAATTTCATTTCTCTCCTCCATTTCTTCACTGCAGAAAGGACACAAGGCTGACAAACTCTGCAGTAAAAACCCTCAAAGACCAGTCAGAATAATTCGTAAGGAGTCCCGCAGGTATCCACGGGACTCCGGTAAACCATGCTTACTGGTTTTCCTTTTCTTCGATGTATTTGACAGCATTTCCCACAGTTTTAATTTTTTCAGCATCCTCATCAGGAATTTCCATATCAAATTCCTCCTCAAAAGCCATAACCAGTTCAACTATATCTAATGAGTCTGCACCCAGGTCATCTACAAACGTGGATTCCAAGGTTACCTCGTCATCTTCGACACTCAACTGGTCCACGATTATACTTTTCACCTTGTCAAAAACAGCTGACATTTCCAGCACCTCCTTCCAGTAAACATCTAAGTATTTTCAAATTACTGCATTACCATCCCGCCATCAACAGCGATGGTCTGCCCAGTAATATAACTGGCCGCATCAGATGCCAGGAACAAAACCGCATCTGCCACATCCTGAGGATTTCCAATCCTGCCAAGAGGAATCTGGTTTATAAGCTCTTTTTTCATATCCTCAGGGAGAGCATCTGTCATCTGTGTTTCAATAAACCCGGGGGCTACGGCATTACATGTAATCCCCCGCGAACCCAGCTCCCTGGCTACCGATTTTGAAAAACCGATAATTCCTGCCTTGGAAGCCCCATAATTGGCCTGTCCGGCATTCCCCATCAGACCAATCACAGACGATATGCTGACGATCCTCCCATACCTCTGTTTCATCATTATCCTGGAAACAGCCTTGGTACAAAGGAACGTGCCTTTTAAGTTTACATTGAGAACTGCATCCCAGTCCTCCTCTTTCATCCGTAATAACAGTGTATCTCGGGTGATACCGGCATTATTCACCAAAATATCTATTCTGCCAAATTCATCTGCGGCTTTTTTTACAAAATCATTGACTTCATCGGCAACAGTAACATTTCCTGATAGTTCCAGGGCCCGCTGACCCATATTCCGGATTTCGGCAGCAACTTCGGCAACTGATTCCCGGTTAAGGTCAACTACTGCCACATCAGCTCCACATTCTGCAAGCCTGAGAGCTATCGTCCTTCCTATACCGCGTCCGGCACCGGTAACAAGCGCAGTTTTACCTCTAAGAACCATTCTATATAACCTCCTTCAAATTATCAAGGGTCTTTTCCAATGACGTTACATCCTCGACATTTAAAAATATTTTTTCCCTGACAATTTTTTTGCCTAATCCCGACAATACCTTACCCGGGCCTATTTCAATAAATACTTCTGTACCTATTTCCACCAACTGCCTGGCACACTCTTCCCACCTTACAGGACTGCTGACCTGCCTTGTCAGCAGCCGCCTGACCTCGGCAGCGGAACCGGCCGTTTCGGCGGTAACATTTGAAATCAGCGGACAGACAGGGTCATTAAATGTAACCTTTTCCAGCTCTACAGCAAGTCTCTCAGCTGCTTCCTGCATCAAACTTGAATGAAAAGGTCCGCTCACCTGTAATGGAACGACTCTCTTAGCCCCATATTCAAGGCATAACTCCATGGCCTTATTGAGGGCCTGTGTCTCACCTGCGATTACAATCTGGCCGGGACAATTATAGTTGGCAACTTCCACTACACCTTCCAGCGAGGCTTGTTGACAGGCTTTGCGCACATTATCGGTATCCAGCCCCAGAACCGCTGCCATCCCGGCATCAGAGGAGCAAGCCTGCATAAAAAGTCCCCGTTTCCTGACCAACTGAACTGCATCCGGAAATGCCAAGGCCTCTGCGGCCACCAGGGCAGAGTATTCCCCAAGGCTGTGCCCGGCAGCAGCATCAGGAGTTATGCCATGTTCCCGCAGTACCTCCCGGCAGGCCGCACTTACGGTAAGAATTGCCGGCTGGGTATTGGAGGTCAATTTCAACTCCTCCTCAGGGCCTTCAAAACACAGCTTCTTCAAGTCAAATCCAAGGACCTCATCAGCCTGCTCAAAAACCTGCCTGGCAGCCGAAAAATTATTATATAATTCCTTTCCCATACCTACATATTGCGACCCCTGTCCGGGGAAAATGAATGCAGTTTTCAAGGCTACACCTCCAGGTTGACCACTACTGACCGGGCTCCTGTGATTATTTCATTTATAATCTCCTCAGCTGTTTTAATCTCTTTTATCAGGCCCGCTATCTGTCCACAGGCAACAGTGCCTGTTTCTGTGTCACCATCAATCATTGCCGATTTCAGCTTCCCGGCGCCGAGTTCCTCCATTTCCGCAACAGGTGCACAGTTTCTTTCCATTTCTTCATAAAGTTTGGTCAGCTTGTTTTTCAGTGACCTTACCGGATGCCCGGTAGCGCGGCCGCTGACTGCAGTATCCCTGTCCTTTGCCTTTAAAATCATCTGTTTGATATTGCCGTGAATTTCACACTCCAGGGCACACATAAACCTCGTTCCAATCTGCACTCCTGCTGCTCCAAGGGCAAGAGCCGCAACCACTCCCCTGCCGTCTGCTATTCCCCCGGCAGCTATGACTGGTATTTTCACAGCATCAACAACCTGAGGAACCAGCGCCATTGTAGTTAATTCACCAATATGCCCTCCTGATTCCGTACCTTCGGCCACTACAGCATCAACTCCTGCCTTTTCCAGCCGCTGAGCCAGGGCCACAGACGGAATAACAGGGATAACTTTGGTCCCTATTTCCTTAAGCTGAGGAATGTATTTTGCGGGGTTTCCGGCTCCGGTTGTAATCACCGGCACCTTTTCTTCCAGAATTACCTGCATTACCTCTTCAACAAAGGGTGACATCATCATAACATTGACCCCAAAAGGCTTAGCCGTTATTTCCCTGGCCTTTCTTACCTGTTCCCGGACCCATTTTCCGTCATTATGGCCTGACCCGATGATACCCAGGCCCCCGGCTTCAGATACGGCCGCTGCCAGCGAAGCTGTAGAAACCCATGCCATCCCGCCTTGAATAATGGGATACTCTATACCCAGTAAATCACAGATCACAGTTTTTTTCATCTAATTCCTCCTACAGTGATTATTCCAAAACTTCTCCCGGCTATACTGCCCATCTGATTACCCCGGCCCCCCAGGTAAGGCCGGCTCCGAAGCCCACCAGGGCAATATTGTCACCTTTTTTGATTCTCCCTTCAAGCAATGCTTCATGCAGGGCAACCGGTATTGATGCCGAAGACGTATTTCCGTATTTAGCTACATTTACATATACTTTTTCATCCGGCAGTCTCAGCCTCTTTGCTGCAGCCTTGATAATCCTGATATTGGCCTGGTGAGGTATAAAGAGATTTATGTCCCCGTTTGTCATCCCGGCCTTTAAAACAGCATTGGCAGCACATTCACCCATAATGCGGACGGCAAATTTAAATACTTCGGAACCAGCCATTTGTAAATATTCTGCGTATCCGGCCCTGCTGTCTTTTCCTGCAGCTCCCGGTATCCCGCAGCACGTGGACCCGGCAGCGCTGAGCTTTAACAACTCGCCGCCGGAACCGTCGGAGCCCAGTTCGAGGGAAAGAATACCAAACCCCTGGGCCACTGGTCCTAACACTACCGCACCGGCACCGTCTCCAAATAAAACACAGGTATTCCTGTCACCCCAGTCAATTACCCTGGATAGAGCCTCTGCTCCAATAACCAAAACTGTCTGATACATACCGGTCTTAACAAACTGACCGGCTACAGCCAATGCATAGACAAAACCGGTACATCCTGCGGAAACGTCAAATGCTGCAGCTTTTGTGGCGCCTATCTTTTCCTGGACCAGACAGGCCGTTGACGGAAAGTACATATCAGGCGTTACAGTGGCCACAACAATTAAATCAACTGCATCAGGTGTTAATCCGGCATTTTCCAGCGCCATTTCTCCTGCCTTTACGGCGAGGTCAGAAGTTGTCATGGTTTGGTCAATTATCCTGCGCTCTCCGATACCTGTCCTTGTTTTCACCCATTCATCAGAGGTATCAACCATTTTTTCCAGTTCCTGGTTTGTTAATACCCTCTCCGGAAGACAAATACCGGTACCGGTTATCCCCACCGGTATGTTACCCACTGGCACTGTCATCATCTCCATTCGGTTTCTCCATAATACTGTCTTTTATGCAATTAACTACATGAATCTCAACACATTCCTTGGCCACCCGGATGGCGTTTTTGATTGCCCGGGCTTGTGAACTGCCGTGGCTGATAACCGCTACTCCATTAACTCCCAGGAGGGGAGCTCCGCCGCTTTCAGCATAATCAATTTTTTTCCTGAGGCCCTTGGCCTGTGAAAATACCAGGGCAGCGCCGATTTTGACAAAGATGTTTTTCATGAACTCTTCTCTGAGCATAGACATAAGGTCCTTGGCCAGGCCTTCACCAAATTTCAGGACAATATTGCCCACAAAGCCGTCACATACAATAACATCGGCAATGCCGCCCGTAATGTCGCGGCCTTCGACATTGCCCACAAAATTCAGCCCACTTTCCTTAATAAGCTTATACGCTTCCACGTACAGGGGATTCCCCTTGGTTTCTTCTTCACCGATATTAAGCAGGCCAATCCTGGGGTTTGCTGCACCAAGAATCTTATTAGAATAAATACTTCCCATAACCGCAAACTGAAGGAGGTTTTGGGGGTCACATACCGCATTTGCGCCAACATCCAGAAAAAGGCTTCTGCCTTTTACTGTGGGAAGCACACTGGCAATAGCCGGGCGGTGAATGCCTTTTATCCGGCCCAGTCCCAGCAGGGCCGCACCCATAGCCGCTCCCGTATTGCCTGCCGAAACAACCGCATCAGCAGCGCCTTCTTTTACCAGCCTGGTACTGACAACGACAGATGAATTCTTCTTCCTTCTAAGAGCTGCTCCAGGCGCTTCTCCCATTTCAATTACTTCCGGAGCATGAATCACGGAAACAGCGGCATTTCCGATTTCATATTGGGCCAATTCCTTTTTGATCCTGACCTCATCCCCGACCAGGATTATTTCCAAGCCAAGCTCCTGTGAAGCTTCAACTGCGCCTTTGACTGTTTCAACAGGGGCGTAATCGCCTCCCATGGCATCAATCGCGATTTTCAATTCTTGCTCCCTCCTCGAGGTCAACGGCAAATACTCTGAATTTGCCTTTAAAAACCACCTCGGCACCGGATTTGGATGTTACCGAAATATTATATTTATTACCACTTTTGCTGTTTATAACCGCTTTTGCCACAATTCTCTCCCCCAGGGAAATGGGCCTTTCAAACGACACCCTGGCCACACCCGTAAGAGCCACCTCGGCATCAACAATGGCTACAGCCAATGAATTTGCCTGGGCAAACAGGATATGCCCCCTGGCAATCCGGTTCTTCTCAAACACCATGTCTCCGGTTATCTCCAGGAGAGACAGGCCGGACTTTTCAAGTTCAAGGTCGATCAGATCACCAATTATTTCCCTGCCTGCCAGGGACTTGACCTTGACATAGGAATTCTCAGCATACTGCTTTGTCCTTTCACGGAGTTCAGGAATACCCAGTTCAAGCCTGTCGAGCCTGATAGTCTGTACACTGACATTAAACATGCGGGCCAGTTCCTCATCTGTAACAAACGGGTTCCCTGCAATATATGAATTTAGTCTTTTGTGTCTAATGGGTTTCGGCAGATTCACACTCCCCATCATGGCCCACCACCTGAAATTGATTTAAATTTAGTACCTGGTCCTAACATTAGTATATAATACCACCTTATATATTGCAATACATCACAGAAAATTATTCCTCCATACTCACACAACTGTTCAAACCGTAAAAAAGCAGGCTGTCCTCTGACAGCCTGCCATAATATTTGATCAGTTAAAAACCTGATACGACCGGTGTAATTATTCATTTACGGTTGCAATAACCTCTTTATCCTTATAATAGCCGCATTCCGGGCAAACCCGGTGAGGCATTTTGGGTTCATGGCATTGCGGGCATGAAATGAACCCCGGGGCTTCTATCTTCTGCTGTGCTCTGCGCATGTTTTTCCTTGTTTTGGAATGTCTTCTCTTCGGTACTCCCATTTCCTACACCTCCTTTAGGTCTTAGCGGTTAAAATACCTTTTCAGGACTTCCATCCTGGGGTCTATCTCTTCTTTGGTGCATTTACAGGTTTCATTATTCAGATTGACACCGCAAAGAACACACAACCCCTTACAGTTTTCATCACACACGGACTTCATGGGAATATGCAGGTAAAGGTTCTCCCTTAAAACACTGCCAAAATCCACCTTGTTCCCCTGAAAAATGTGAACATCTTCCGGATCCCTGACCTCTTCAGACAACCCCGGGGCATCAAACTCATGGCAGAATTCTTCCTTAAAGTCAAAGCCTGCATGGTACGGATACCGCTCAACACACCGGCTGCACACCAGCTCAGTGTCACCGTCAAATCTCCCGGTGAAAGCAATTACCTTCCCGGTGTTTTTGACATCAAGGGAAACCTGGGCCGGACTGAGGAATTCAACCCTGTCATTCCCTAATATCAAGGGCTTGACATCCTCCAGGAGGTCAAAATGAAATGTTTTCCCTGGAATTTTCCTGATTTTAGTTAGATCGATGAACATATGATTCACCTCATAGTATCACAACAAGTATTATACTCATTATGGATTTACTTTGTCAAGGAAAAAGTGACTTCCCCTGCCTTAATTTCCATATTATGAGCCTGAACCGCAGTTATAGCCGTTACATTCACTATGTCTTCCACACTACATCCTCTTGACAGGTCATTTACCGGCTGGGCTATCCCCTGCAGAATTGGGCCAATCGCTTCCGCACCGGCAAGCCTCTGCCCCAATTTATAGCCTATATTTCCTGACTGAAGGTCTGGAAATATCAATACATTTACCCGTCCAGCCACAGTGCTCTCAGGAGCTTTACTCGCTCCTACATCAGGAATAAGGGCCGCATCTGCCTGCAGCTCCCCGTCAACACTGAGGAATGGATATCGTTCTCTCGCTATGGCCGTTGCCTGGCGCACTTTAACAACCATCTTGTGTTCAGCGCTGCCTTTGGTGGAAAAAGAGAGCATCCCAACCCGCGGTTCTTCAATTCCGGCCAGGGTTTTGGCAGTCATCGCAGAAGAGTAAGCAATTTCAGCCAGCTGTTCCGCTGTTGGGTCAGGATTAACCGCACAATCGGCAAAAATCATCACACCCTGCTGACCAAAGTTCCGGTTGCCCATTATCATTATGAATGCTCCGGAGACAACTGATATGCCGGGCGCTGTCTTGATAATCTGCAGGGCCGGTCTGAGAACATCTGCCGTGGGGCTCAATGACCCCGCAACCAGCCCATCGACATATCCCGCCTTGACCATCATGGTTCCATAATACAGAGGGTTTTCCAAAAGGCGGTCCGCCTCCTGTTTAGTCAGCCCTTTGCCTTTTCTTAACTCATAGAGCAGTCTACTGAGTTCTTCCTTATGGTCCTGTGGAAAATCTACATATTTTATTCCCGGCTTTACCGGCCAGCGTATATTATGCCTATTGCCTTTTAACAGCATGACCTCCGCAACACCGGTGTCAGCTACTACCTCCGCAGCCTCCCGTACCCTGGGGTCGGTAGATTCGGGAAGTACTATCCTGGCCAAATGCTTTGTTGCCTTTTCCCTTATCTCTTTAAGCAGCTTCATGGTCCTCCCCCTTCATCCGGGAACAACTATTATAGTTATTACACAAAGAGGGAGTTTTCATCATAATTTTTTAGCTAAAATAAAACCAAAGATTAACCTGTGGCAGGTTTTATTGGCTTAAGATGGAAATAATATAGTAACTAACCTCTTTGTCAGGCTGGGAACACACCGGAAACAGACAGAGGAAATTTAGGAGGCACCAATGAATATAGTCGGAATTATTACTGAACACAATCCATTTCATAATGGGCACCTGTATCATGTCCGGAAAGCCAGGGAAGAATGTGCAGCCGACCTGGTGGTTTCCGTTATGAGCGGGCATTTTTTGCAGCGGGGGGAGCCCGCCCTGTTCAACAAATGGGCCCGGGCTGAAATGGCAGTGCGCGGCGGTGTTGATCTGGTGGTGGAACTCCCGACCGCATTTTCAGTACGCAGCGCCAGCGCCTTTGCCCTCGGTTCCATTTCCCTGCTGGATAGAATGGGTGTGGTCACCCATGTCTGTTTTGGCAGCGAGGCAGGTAATACGGATATACTGTGGCCTGCAGCGCGGGTGCTTGCCTGTGAGCCGGTAAAATTTAAAGAAATCCTGAGTACACTGCTCAATACCGGTCTGCCCTACCCTGCAGCCCGGGCCGAAGCCTTAACCCGTTACCTTGCCCAACAGGGAGTTAATCTTCCGGAAGAAACCTTTAAAAGCCCCAACAACATCCTTGGCATTGAATATCTGAAGGCGCTGATAAATACCGGCAGCAGCATCGTGCCTTCGGCCATAAAGAGATTTGCCGCCGGCTACCACGACAGGGAGATTGACCCAGTCAGTACCGGTGTGGACAGCGCCAATAATGGCAGCGCCAATAATGGCCCGGCCAATATAGCCAGCGCCACCAGTATCCGGGAACGCCTGATAAGTGACAATAACCGCACAGATGGTATTGCAGCGGTTGTCCCGACTGCGTCTCTGGAAGTGATTAAACGCGAGATTGCCGGAGGTCAGGGACCTGTTTTTATTGACAACTATGACAGGGTTCTGTTTTACCTGCTGAGAACCCTCTCTCATGAATACCTGTCCCTTTTAAATGATGTTGGCGAGGGTCTAGAAAACCGTATTCTGGAGGTATCTCTGGCAGCTGATTCAGTCAGGAAACTGCTGCAGGGAGTCAAGACAAAACGCTATACCTGGACACGGATACAAAGGATTCTCTCTTACATCCTCCTCGGTTATACCAGGGACATGGCACATGCCTTTGAAAAAAACGGCCCACTATATATAAGGGTTCTCGGGCTCTCGGCCAAAGGCCGGGCATCCCTGAAAAAAATAAAAAAGCAGGCCTCAGTGCCTGTCATCACCAGGACATCACCCTTCCTTGGCAAAGGTGACAATATAGCTCAAATGCTTGCTTTTGATGTCAGGGCTACAGATATATATACCCTGCTTTATCCGGGCAAAACCATAACACGCCAGGGCATTGACTGCAAAATCATGCCCTATGTCAGGTAGTTCATTTCAATAGTTCATTCTAATAGTTCATTTCAATAGTTCATTCCAGTAGTTCATTCCTAATAGCCGCAGCGCCGAACTGCTGATTTTTTTCGTTCTACCAGACAGGTTCCCCCGATATAATTTTAGTGCCGAATTTCTACCGGCATAACGTTATATGGGGGGAAACTTGTTTATGCGACCACACCAAAGAAAAATCAGAATCACTGTTGTAACTCTGATTGTTCCTGCAATCGTCCTTTTAATATTGTGTATGGTTATTTATCCAAGAGACGTTTTTGAGGCTTCCAAAACAGGAATAAGCGCGTGGTGGAACATTGTGTTTCCGGCGCTGCTGCCCTTTTTTATCAGTTCCGAACTCCTGATGAGCTATGGTGTCGTCCAGTTCATGGGAGTGCTCCTGGAACCTGTGATGCGCCCCCTGTTTAACCTTCCCGGGGCAGGTTCCTTTGTCATGGCTGTGGGATATAGTTCCGGATTTCCCATCAGCGCCTCCCTGACCGCTCGCTTAAGAAAAGAAAGGCTCTGCACCAGATATGAAGGTGAACGTCTGATGTGCTTCACCAATAATGCTTCTCCCCTGTTTATGCTGGTAGCCGTTGGGGTCGGCATGTTCGGCAATCCACGCCTGGGTATTATCATTGCCCTGGCTCATTATGCAGCTAATTTCATCCTTGGTCTGCTGCTCCGTTTTTACAGGACAAATGACCCCGAATTCACACCCGGGGTTGAACGAAAAGATAGTATCCTGCGCCGGGCCTTTGCGGAAATGCATAAGGTAATAGAGGCAAACCCGCTCCCCTTCGGGAGAGCGCTGGGGAATGCGATAAGTTCTTCTGTTAACAAACTCCTTCTGATCGGAGGTTTTGTGATTGTCTTTTCTGTTATCATCAGGGTTGCCATGCTTACCGGGATAATGTCCCTGATAACTCAGGCACTGAGTATTCTGGCGGCGCCTGCCGGCTTTTCTCGTACAACTGTCAGTGCACTTGGCCAGGGTTTTTTTGAAATGACCCTGGGTACTAAAGCGGCTTCAGAAGCAGTGTCTCCACTAGCCCAAAGAGCTGCTGCAGCCAGTATTATTCTTGGCTGGAGCGGACTGTCAGTCCTGGCGCAGGTAGCTGCAATGACCGGGGAAACAGATCTAAAGATGAAACTTTTTACACTGAGCAGAATTTTTCACGGCTGTTTGGCCGGCCTGATATGTACCATTATGCTTAATTTAAAACCGGTACTGACCTGGCTGGCAGAGCCAACAGTGGCTGTACCGGGTTCAGGGCATGCTTTTTCCTGGTGGTTAAGCCTCTCCCTAAGCAGTAGAATCTGCCTTTATACACTGGCAATCTGGTTTGCCACAGCCCTGCTTGTTTACATATTTCGTACATTTTCTATCATTCGAATGCGCATTTAGGTGAAGAAGTATGTCAAAAAGCCCTGTACAATTAAAAATGCGCATGTCTCAAAAACACGCGCACGAGTTATGTTTCCTGGATGTATTTATGCATGCCATATATTACTCAGTGGGGGCAGCTTCCTGCTCACTTTTCGGCGGAGTGCGGAGTTCTTCTCTGGCATTCCTGATCTGATTCAGAATTTTTTCGATATTATCCTCACCCTTGCCCAATAAATCATCCGCAAACTGGTAAGCGCCGATTTTAATTTCCCGGGAAACGGTTTTAGCCTGTTCCATTACCTCTGAAGCCTGTTCCCTTGCCCGTTTCACCAGCTCATCCTCACCGGCCATCCGGCTCAGTTCCTCCCGGGCTTCACTGACAATTCTTTTGGCTTCATTTCTGGCTTCCTCAATTATTCTTTCACGCTCCACAGCTACTGACTTGGCCAGACGCATTTCTTCGGGGAGAGCGGTACGAATATGGTCAATCATATCAAGAATCAGGTCATCATCAATCAGTATCTTACCGACTAAGGGGACCTTGGTACTTTCTTCGACCAGTTCTTCCAATTCATTTAAGACATCCAGGATATCCATGTCCATTCCTCCCAATAACAATGTTTTACCTGAAACTACAATATATTTCAACCCGGAAAGGCGTTTTCCCTTTTTATGGTGTAAACAATTTTAGGAGTTTTCACTGTTTCTGCCATAATTCTTCGAATTTTTCTTGCAAAGCTTTCTCCACTATATTGGGAACAAAGTCAGTGATACATCCTCCCAGTGAAGCCACCTCTTTGAGAACACTTGAACTCACAAATGACCATTTTGCCTGTGACATCATAAAAACAGTTTCAATATCGGGCTGAAGTTTTTTATTTGTCAGGGCCATTTGAAATTCATTTTCGAAATCCGAAATTGCCCGCAGCCCTCTTATAATTACCTGGGCGTTTTTTTCCGCTGCATGTTTAACCGTTAAGCCTTTAAAGCTGTCAACCGATACATTGTTGTATGACTTAAGGGCTTCCCTGAGTAGTTCTACCCGCTCTTCAAGAGTGAACAGAGGAGTCTTGCCGGAATTTATGGAAACAGATACAATAACATGTTCAAAAAGAACAGCAGCTCTCTCAATTATATCGATATGACCATTGGTCACAGGGTCAAAACTGCCGGGATAAATAGCAAGTTTCATGGTTAGCCACCTTTCTGATAACACTGCCCCTCTCCGCTGGTAAAATCCCCGGATTCCATTCGGTAAAATGACAGCATCGTATCACCATACTTCTGGCACCTGAACATCCTGAAGCAGGATATCATTTCCGGCAGCAAATCTGCTTTACTGCTCTCTGTGATAATTACCCCTTCAGACTTAAGTATCATATTACGGCACACCCGGTCCATGCTCTTCTGCACAAGTCCCCTGCCGTAAGGGGGGTCCATATAAATAATATCAAACTGTTGATTTCTTTTTGCCAGCACCGCCACAGCATTATCCGCATCTGTACAAAAAACCTCCGCACTGCCGGACAGGCCGGTCAGTTCCAGGTTATCACTGATTATTTTAACAGCCCGCGGATTTTTTTCGATAAATACAGCCCTCTCGGCTCCACGGCTGATTGCTTCAATGCCAATTGCCCCGGTCCCTGCATAAAGATCCAGAAACCGGCAGCCGGGAATCCACTCATTGATAATGTTGAAAAGGGATTCTTTTGTGCGGTCCATTGTAGGCCGGGTTTCCATACCCTTTAGTGACTTCAGCCTGCGTCCCTTGGCAGTACCGGTTATTACCCGCACCTGTTCCATTCACCTCTTTGGAGGATTTTTAGCACATCCAAATTATAACACAAATTCAACTAAAAATCGATTTTATTATTACACTATCAAGAAGATTTAGCAATAAACCTTTTCATTATCTGGTTTGCCACTGTATTGATAATAAAAATCGTGATAATTAGAACTGTTGCCGTACCAAAAGCCTTCTCAGTAGCCTCTTTTGTACCAACTTCCATAGCTACCAGATAAAGGTGCATTGACATTGTCCGCGCCGGGTCAAACACGCTTTCCGGCAGCCTCAGGGAGCCTCCCAGGGTTAACATCAGGGCAGCGGTTTCACCGATAACACGGCCAATAGAAAGGATAACACCTGTGATTATCCCGGGTAAGGCGCTGGGCAATACGACCCTTACGATAGTCTGCCACTTGGTAGCACCCAGGGCCAGACTGCCTTCGCGGTATGAAGCCGGCACCGTTTTTAGGGCTTCTTCAGAAGTCCTTACCAAGGTGGGCAGGATCATGGTCGCTCCTGTAAGGGCGCCTGATATCAGGGACCATCCGTGAGTAATAGGTTCCAGCAGGATTACAAAAAAAGCAAAACCAAACAAGCCAAATACAATAGAGGGTATCCCCGCCAGAGCTTCCGTACCGAACCTGATTATCCGGGTAACTTTCCCTTCCCTGGTATACTCGGTAAGGAAAATAGCAGCCCCGACCCCAATTGGAGTAGCAATCAGCAGTGTTAAGGCCGTAAAATATATCGTGGCTGCAATTGTAGGGAAAATCCCGCCCTGAGACCCCATCTTCCTGGGTTTCTCGGTCAGGAATTCCCAGTTGACAACATGGAGACCTTCAAAAAGAACATATCCAATAACAAGCATCAATATAGCTACAGTGGAAAAACCGGCAATCCACAGGGCTGTTTTGGCTATTTTCTGGCTTGTTTTAACTGAAATCATGACTGGCTAACCCCCCTTTTCCCAAGAAAGCTGGCCACTGCATTAAGCAGCATGATAATGAGAAACAAGACTATACCGGTGGCAAACAAGGCCTTGACGTGGTCACCGGCAGCATATCCCATTTCAATGGCAATATTCCCGGTAAGGGTACGGACCGGGGCGAAAATCGAATCTGGGATAGCAACTGTATTACCCGCAACCATAATGACTGCCATGGTCTCCCCAAGAGCGCGTCCCATTCCCAGAACAACGGCAGCTATGATGCCTGAACTGGCAGCAGGTATAGTAACCTTGTAAATCGTCTGCCAGTCAGTCGCCCCAAGAGCGAGTGAAGCCTCTTTATATTCTTGGGGGACGGAACGGATGGCATCTTCAGATATATTAATCACAGTGGGTAAAATCATAATGGCTAGAATAATAGAAGCTGACAGCACACTGTACCCTCTCTGGTATTCGGGTCTCAGGATGTTAACCAGGTATGTCCTTTCAATATGCATTAACAGTTCATTAACTATAACCATCCCAAACAAGCCATATACAACTGAAGGAATACCGGCCAGGAGTTCAACAGCCGGCCTGATAAATTTACTTACTCTGGGAGGAGCAAATTCGGCAAGGAAAATAGCTGTGGCCACCCCAAGAGGTACTCCCAGAATAAGGGCGCCGAAGGTAACCGCAAAGGTACCCACTATCATAGGCAGAATCCCGAAAATGTCTTTGGTGGGATACCATTCTTTCCCCAGCAAAAAATCAATTACGCCAACCTTTTTTATGAGAGGCAGTCCTTCTGTGAAAATAAACCCCCCGATTAAAATTACTGTGATTACAGATATGAATGCACTAAACAAAAGGATTTTTTCATATACTTTTTCCTTCACCTTGTAATCCAATATGCATCAACTCCAAACGAGATTAGGGCGGACAATGTCCGCCCGGTTATTTCACAGGTATAAACTCTTCAGCAACTATTTGCTGGCCTTCTTCACTTAGTACAAAATCAATAAATGCTTTGGTCGCAGCATCGGTTTCTGCCTTAGTCAGATACAGAAACGGCCTGGCAATACGGTAAGAGCCGTCAACAACCGCATCAGTGGAAATTGCTACTCCGTCAATCTTCAGAGCCTTCACCGCATTGTCAACTGCACCCATGGAGATGAATCCAACTGCATTAGGGTCACTAATGACACCTTTTTTAACCGCACCGGTGGAGTTCTGGATAATCGCATTAGCAATAAATTTGGCATCATCTCCAAGTACTATTTCCTCAAAAGCGCCCCTGGTTCCTGAACCGGCCTCACGTACAATTACCGTAATCGGTTTATCTTCTCCGCCAACTTCATTCCAGTTTTCGATTTGACCGGTAAATATCTTTTTTACCTGTTCCAGGGTAAGGTCTGTCAGATTGTTTGCCGGGTTAACAACCACAGCGATTCCATCCCTGGCAATAACTGTTTCGGTCAGACCATAGCCTTTTTCTTCATCTTTAAGGTCCCGTGAAGAAGCGCCTATGTTAGCTGTGCCTGAATTCGCGGCTTCTACTCCGGCGCTTGACCCGCCACCCTGTATATTAACCATCACATCAGAATATTGTTCTTCAAAGGCGGCTACCAGTTCCTCCGACAGAGGCTGCACTGATGTGGAACCGGCTACCTTGACCGTTCCATTGATACCGGAAGCATTTTCGTCACCTTTTTGTTCTGAACCGCTGCAGCCTGCAGCAAATACTGCTGTAATCATTACCAGCGCCAGCAATACTGTCAGTTTTGACCTTTTTAAAGTATGCATCTTTCTGATTATCCTCCCTTTGCTCTGCTATTTTTTTGCAGGTGTTTAACTACCCACAATTGTGATTATAGATGATTAATGTAAAGATGCAATTGATACCATGTTAAGATTCTGTTAAGTCTTAAAAATTTTCTGAAAGGGTCATTATTTTATTTCAGATGTGACCAAAACAGCCGCACCGGAAAGCGGCGCTTCCTCACCGAGTTCCGCAGGGAGGATATCCGGCATATTTTTACCGGCATGCCTGTGCCAGGACAAGTTTACGTTTCTCCAGCAGTTCTCATTTCCCAGTCCCTGAAGGCCGTGAAAGACAATTACTCCTGGGCTCATTTCCCCGGCAAGCCTCCGTAGTTCCGGGAAAAGTTTCCGGTCCCATTCCTTTACCGTCCCGTAATCCCCGCCATCGCCCGGGAACATTACATTACCTTCCCTCAGCAGCCTGCCGTCTTGGATAACCCGTACCTCTAAGCGGTCTCCGAAATACACCGTAAGCGTGTTGCTTTGACCCCATCCGGCCCCATGTTTCATTTCCGCCAAGGCAGTCACATTAAGGAGATTGTCTACAAATGCCGGCTTTTCCAAAGCCTGTCCCGCCATCCCGGCTATTGGCACATTTCCCCACTTTAGATCAGGTGCAGCTATGACCACCCCGTTCTGAAAATCCACCTGGCCGTCAATAGCAATACCTATGCCGGCAACATCTTCATATTTGGAGCCACGGTAATCTACAAGGTACCTAACACCTGCAGCCAACCTTTCCACAACAAAGCCCGGTTCATGGCTGTCCAGACCCTCTTCCCAAAAATGCAGGTGATGGCCTCTTAAATCAAACATCCCCACTTGTAAAGAATTAACTTCGATATAAACACCCATTGTATATCTCATAACCATTCCCACTCCCTTTATAATTATCTTACCATTTTCTCGCTATTTTTTGTATGATAAAAATTCCTGTTCCGGGGAGGAATCCTTATAAAAAAATAGAATTTTTGATATTGTTTTCAAAAAAGCCGGACTAAAATCGAATTATCTTAAAAGGAGCAGCTAATATATGAAAGAAAAGAAGTTTTTAGGCAGTACCGAAATAGTCGGCCGCCAGGAACGTTTTGACCAGCGCAATGTCGCCTTTACCCGGTTGGGTATGGGGCTGCTTGGTGAAGATGTCAAAAACCGCTGGATGAGCGAATCTCCCGACCCTTTCTGGCGCATGCTTTATGCCTATACCCGAAAGGAAAACAGCATTGTCTGGCACCTCCGCCGGGCTGTTAACGGTCCGGTTAAAGCAGACCTGATACAGCCGGACACCCCTCGTGAAACCAGCCAAAAAATCAAGGAGGCGGCCAAATTCTTCGGGGCCTCCCTGGCCGGTATCACTCTTCTGGACCAGGCTTATGTATATACCCACCGCGGCCGGAACACCGACCTGGAAGACGGGACCTTCGGAGAAGAAATTGTCAATAAACATAAGTATGCCATAGTGGTAGGTTACGTAATGGATTTTGACCGCATAGAAAAATCCAATAGTTATGAATCTGATGCGGAAACCGGAAGGGCGTATGTAGAAGCAGCCAAAATAGCAGTTATGCTTGCGGAGTTTATCCGTGAGCTGGGATACCCGGCCCTGGCACATCATTTTAGGCAGGAAGAGGTATTGCACGCCCCTCTGGCGGTCGCTGCCGGCCTGGGAGAACTGGGTCGCAACGGTTATGTCATCTCCCCTGATTTTGGCCCCCGGTTCAGGACAGGTGTGGTAACTACCGACCTCCCGATGGAAATTGACAAACCCACCAACAACCATATTCAGGACTTTTGTAATTACTGTGCTATCTGTTCCCAGCTATGTCCGGCTGATGCCATTCCAGACGGCGAAAAAACCGTTGTCCGCGGGGTCAGTAAATGGCCTCTCAATGCCGATGCCTGTATAAAGTACTGGGCATCAGACCCGGATAACAACCTGGCCTGTGCCCTTTGTATGAAATACTGCCCGTACAATACACGGTAACACGGTACTCGCGGTTAAAAATTGGGGACAAAGGAGTAGTCCATAAAGGCTATTATTTGACCACGAATAAGGGATGGCAGATATGTTCCGGAACGACGAGTCTGATGTCCGCTTGTTCGGCGCCCCGCGCAAGCGGGAGCCGGTAACAAGCTGAATCGTAGCCGTCGTGGAGGAATATGTCTGCCATTCCTGAACTTTTATTGTCCAAAAAAGCAGCCCTCTTATGGGCTGCCTCCATTGTCGCTATTTTGTAAATCTGTCTGCCACCTTGGTAGCTCCATACGAAAAAGGCTTCACCCTGGCAGCAAACCCGCTCAGGTTAATCATTTGGACTACCTGCTGGATAAGGTCTCTTGTCCGTCCTTTTTCACCAATATCGACATGAATCTCAATTGTCATTTCAGGAAGCATACTTGATAGGTATTGGATAATATGCCCTGCCATTTCAAGACTCCTGGAAGCCTCTTCAAATATCCTGTGTCTCAGGGTAAAAGGGGTTTTATCATAAGTACGGCGGTAATAAAACCGGGCCCCTTTTCCTTCCCGGTGGACAATAATTGCCGTCACAAAACAAGTCGCCTTTCCAGGTTGGGAATCAGTGCCGATTATCAGGCGAAACCTATCCCTGGGATGCTGACTGACAAATTTACCTATATCATCACACATCTCTTCGGTTTCCAGCTTTCCTCTCGTGGGGCTGATAAAATGCATAAATTATACACCTCTGTTACTATTATATCAGATGTCTTAAAATACATACACCCGCAAAATTATTACAGCACTTTTACCCGAAATATTGAAAACTTTGCGTTGTCTGCAAGCTTCTTTACTTTTTATTTGAGTTGTAATATGATAGAAAAGATAGAATTTCGGGGAATTAATACATAAAAAATTGAACGCGGAGGCCTGGAATGTCGGGTTTTAAAAACAAGCATGTTATTTGCATATCTTCAGTTGACTGGGACCCTATCTGGACCCGAAAGCAGCAGGTAATGTCCCGGCTGCCGGAATCCAACACCATTCTCTATGTAGAACCACCTATTACACTGCTTTCCCCGTTTAAGGACCCGGATATGTGGAAAAAATGGCGGATGTGGTTTCAGGGATTGCGCAGGCTCAATAATAATATATTCCTGTATTCCCCGCCTGTAGTACTGCCCTTTGGCAACAAATTCCGTCTGATTAACCGGTTAAACCAGTGGTGGATTTCACTTTTCCTGAAAAAGGCGATAAAATCCCTTAACTTTAGGAACCCGGTTTTATGGACATATATGCCAAACACAGCTGACCTGCTTAGCAGCATCGGAGACTATGAGATGCTTATATATGACTGTGTTGATGAACACTCAGAATATACAGGAATTATCAACAAGGCAACGATGACAGATATGGAAAAAGACCTGATGGTAAACTGTGATATTGTTTTTGTAACTGCCAGAGGCCTCTATGAGGCCAAAAAAAACCTGGCTGAAACAATTTATTTCCTCCCCAATGCGGCAAATATAGAACACTTCATGAAGGCTCAGGACCCGGATACGCCTGTTCCCGATGAAATGGCAGCAATTCCCGGGCCAGTAATCGGTTTTGTCGGGGTCATTCAGGACTGGATTGACCTTGACCTGGTCAAGGATGCAGCAACAGCCCATCCCGAATGGTCTTTTGTTATGATTGGCCCGGTAGGCCCCGGAATAGACGTATCATCCCTAAAAGCTAAGCCGAACGTATATTTCATGGGCCGTAAGGATGTCGGTGACCTTCCCCGCTATATAAAGGGATTTGATGTCTGTATCAACCCTTTTAAGATTAATGAATTGACCGATAAGGTCAGCCCATTGAAGTTTTATGAATACCTGGCTTCGGGAAAACCGATTGTATCTGTCGCTATGCCGGGAGTATCCGATTTCGCTGATGTTGTTGAAATTGCCGGCAGTTCTGATGAATTTATCCACGGAATTGAACGGGCCCTGTCTCAGGAGACTTCTGAAAAGCTTAGGAAACGCCTGGAAAGGGCCAGGGATAATTCATGGGAAAGCCGGGTTGAATTTATGTCTGAGAAGATAATGGAAAAATATAAACATATAAAAGTTAAAACATGTTCAAAGGAGGAAACGGTAGTGTCTAACAGACATCTTGACCCATCAGTGGTAAAAGTAGCTATTTTCGGTCTTGGGTTTGTGGGTCTTCCCCTTGCCCTAAGTTACGCATTGCGTGGCTGCAGTGTTACCGGTGTGGATGTTGACTCTCACCTTGTGGAACAATTAAACAGTGGGATTACACATCACCTGGAAAAATATCATGAGACTTCCATTCAGCAAATTCTAAAAGAGCAGCTAGGCTCAGGAAAGTTCAGGGCTACCACCGATTCCGCGGAAGCGCTGGCAAATTGCAATTACTTTGTAATGACAGTCGGTATACCTGTTGTAAATAATGAACATGATTTCAGCCATATCGAGTCATGTTCACGGACAATAGCGTCAGGGCTCAAGAAAGGCGATCTGGTACTTGTCAGAAGCACCCTTGTGCCGGGAATGACCCGGAATTTTGTGAGACCCATTCTGGAGGAATCAGGGCTCAAAGCAGGGGAAGACTTTTACCTGGCATATTCCTCAGAACGTATCGCCGAAGGAAAGGCCTTTGATGAATTTGAAAACATGCCTACCCTTGTCAGCGGATTTAACGATGCCAGCCGTGAAAAAGCCCGTCAGCTTATGGGTATTGTTACCAAAGCCGAACTTCATCTTGCCAGTTCAATAGAGGCGGTGGAATCTGCCAAGGTAATGGAAAACATCTCCCGAGATGTAAACATAGCCATGGTCAATGAGTTTGCCCGTTTTTGTGAAGGAATTGGCATCGATATTTTTGAGGTCATCAAACTGGCAAATACCCATAAACGGGTCAAACTCTTAGTGCCTGGCCCCGGTGTAGGTGGATACTGTATCCCTAACGCCCTGCACTACCTTACCCCAAAAGCTGATGAACTGGGTGTACCCCTTAAACTGCTGCGCACCGCCAGGAAAATAAATGAAGATGTGCCTGCATTTGTGGTCAGCATGGTGACCAAACACCTGCCCGTTGCTCCCAGAGATGCTAAAGTTGCTGTGCTGGGATTGGCTATGAAAGACTACTCCAGTGATGACAGGCTGAGTCCGGCCCTGGAAGTCATTAAACTCCTGGAAATGTCCGGAATCAAAGTAGCCGCATTTGATCCGGCGGTTCCCACTGAACACAGTTATAAGGTAAATTCCCTTGAGGAAGCTGTTCAGGATGCTAATGCCATTCTGGTACTTGCCAGACAGAACGGAATAGGTTATGCCAATTACCGGCTGTTCAAGAGCTTGATGAGCCAGGCAGGTGCGCCGGTACTCGTTGACACTAAAAACCTGTACGACAGGACTGAGGTTGAAGAACACGGCTTCATATTTGACTCGCTCTAAGTGAATTTATTCTAGAATTTTATTTCATGTCCAAGGCTATATGCCTTGGACATTTTGTTTTTTACGGCATCTAGCTCACCTTTCAGTAAAAAATATTGTATACAACATCTCTGCCTGCATAATCTGCACCATTTTGGTTATTTTAATCCCATGATTATTTTTTATCCAAATCATAATGTTTAGGGGGGTAAAAGTGGGAAAACGGGAAATGTATGCAAGTATGGGCATTAGTATAGATATGGCCCTGGAAGCTCACGATATCGTAAGGGGAGATACCGGTCAGGAAGTGCCGGGAGTCGTGATGGACAAAAAGAGTTATGAAAATGCGGAAGTTTCCATTATACGCATCATGGACAACTCTGCACAAGCTATGATGGGTAAGCCGGTCGGTACATATATAACAATTGATGCTCCGGAAATCAGGCAAAATAATAAGCAGGTACATAACGAAATTGCCGAAGTTCTGGCGGAACAGTTGGGCTCAATGCTTAGGCTTGGTCCTGATGACAGTGTGTTATTGGTCGGACTTGGCAACTGGAATGCCACGCCTGACGCCCTGGGCCCGCGAGTAATTAACTATACCCTGGTCACCAGGCATTTAAAAAAATATGCTCCCCAGGACTTAAGCGGCGGTCTGCGTTCAGTCAGCGCATTGGCTCCTGGTGTACTTGGAATCACCGGGATTGAGACAGCTGAAATTATCAGGGGAGTCGTAGAGAAAACCCGGCCAAACCTTATCATTGCCATTGATGCCCTGGCAGCCCAGAATACGGAACGAATTGTAACTTCTATCCAGCTTGCAGATACCGGAATATCCCCGGGCTCCGGCATCGGCAGCCAGAGAATGGGAATTAACATGGAAACAATGGGGGTGCCTGTTATTGCCATTGGAGTTCCTACCGTGGTCAATGCGGCAGTCATTGCCCAGGGTACCATTGACAGATTCCTGAAGGAGATGGCGAATAATCCTGCTGCCGTTGGGCAGAATGCCGGTTCCTTCAACCCTATCATTTTGGAGAATATAGTCAAGGAAGTGCTGGGACCATATAAGACAAACCTGATGGTTACACCAAAGGAAATAGATGAATTAATTGAAGCAATAGGAAAGATTATTTCCGGGGGGATTTCTATCGCTTTACATCCATCAGTTGACCCGGAAGAGTTTCACATGTATCTTCATTGAAAAATCAAAAGGTAAGCAGGCCCCTAAGACCTGCTTACCAATCTATATTAGAACTGGGGTTTTTGTTGTCCGGCCAGAGACTGCTCATAAGCTTCAATCATCCTTTTAACCATATGACCGCCAACGGCGCCGCAATCCCTGGACGAAATATGGCCCCAGTAACCACCCTGAATCTGATTGGTTATGCCAACTTCATTAGCCATTTCATACTTAAAGTTGTACATTGCCTGAGCAGCTTCAGGAATAACAAGTTTGTTACTCTTTTGACCTACACCCATTAGTAAAAATCCCTCCCTTCGAGCTTGTTTCATTATCTGGATTTACTTTGGGGCTGGTTAGGCTTTCCCTGCCAGTGATTGTTCGTAAGCCTCAATCATCCTTTTAACCATATTACCGCCGACAGCGCCACAGTCTCTTGAAGAGATTTGTCCCCAGTAGCCACCCTGAATCTGGTTAGAAACACCAACTTCATTGGCCATTTCATACTTAAACTGGTACATTGCCTGTTGGGCCTGAGGTACAACCAGCTTGTTACGTTTTTGACCAGTACCCATGTTTTTATCACCTCCTTTCCTTGATGCTAATTTTAGTATAGGCTCTCATTAAGTGCGTTATACTAGAAATGATTAACTGGCAATTAAGCAGTTAAATTGAAGTATGAGTTTATTTTTCATTAAATGTCATCTCTTGAATCAATTGCTTTTTCCTCAAATACCTGATTGGTAAATCCCTGGTCTGTTGCGAAGTTCTGGTCCAGTGATAATGGTTTAAAAAAGTTGCTGTTGGCAAATTCCAAATTCGCCTGGTTCTTAAGATTATCTATCTTATTGTTCTTAAGATTATCTATCTTATTGTTCTTAAGATTATCTATCTTATTGTTTTGATTGAAATTATTGTTTTTATGCAGTTTTATCACCTCCCATTAAGTATTATCGTCAGTATAATTTAATTAATACTGTGTAATTCTTGGTTCATTTAACAGCAATATTTTTCGTGTTTATAAATTTGATTCTTCCTAATGGGTATAATAAAATACGGAAAGGATGTGTGGATATATTGTTTTCATTAACTATAGACGGAAGAAAAATTAGTGTTGAACCGGGTACAACAATTCTGGAAGCTGCCAGAAGCGCCGGAATCTACATACCCACTCTCTGTTATATAAAAGAACTCAATGTAACAGGCGCCTGCCGGGTATGCCTGGTTGAGATAGAAGGGACAAAAACGCTTCAGCCTTCTTGTGCAATGCCGGCTGCCCAGGGAATGATTGTGAGTACCCATTCCCCGAGAGTGGTTAAAGCAAGAAAAATGGTCCTGGAACTCTATTTGTCCAACCACCCCTTTGACTGCCTGACATGTGTGCGAAACCAAAGATGTGAACTACAGTCTCTGGCTGAACGATACCATATAACAAATCTTTTGGTAAAAGGCGAAAGAAAAAAACCACCAAAAGATGACCAGTCACCTGCTATGGTCAGGGAACCCAGCAAATGCATCGTATGCCGGCGTTGTGTAAGGGTCTGCAAGGATGTTCAGGAAATAGGAATATACCAGATAGTGGAAAGGGGTTTTGATGCAGTGGCATCACCGGCATTTAAGAAAAGCCTTGCAGAAACACCTTGTATCTACTGTGGGCAATGCCTGCTCTTATGCCCTACTGCTGCCATACATGAGCGGGAAGACCAGGAAAAGGTATGGGAAGCCCTGAATGATCCCAATAAACATGTGATTATTCAAACGGCACCGTCAATCAGAGCCACAATAGGTGAAGCATTCGGCATGCCGGCAGGTTCCCTGGTCACGGGAAAAATGGTGGCAGCCATAAGAAGACTCGGTTTTGATAAGGTTTTTGATGATTGCTTTGGGGCTGATGTAGTGGTTATGGAAGAAGGGCATGAACTGATGCATCGCCTGGAAAATGGCGGACCCCTGCCCCAGTTTACTTCATGCTGCCCGGGTTGGCTGCGGTTCTGCCTATTATTTTACCCGGAACTGATTCCACACTTGTCCAGTGTCAAATCTCCACAACAGTTATTTGGGGCGCTGGTGAAAACTTATTATGCTAAAAAAGCGGGCCTGGACCCTAAATCAATTTTCAGTGTTTCAGTAATGCCATGTGTGGCTAAAAAATGGGAAGCCGTTAGAGAGGAAGGCACCAGGGCAAGCGGGGGACAAGATGTGGATGTTGTCCTGACAACCAGGGAACTGGCACAGATGCTGCGCACTGCAGGCTTAAATCTTGCAGATATGCCGGAAGAGGATTATGATAATCCCATGGGCTATGCCTCAGGGGCCGGGGTCATTTTTGGTTCCGGCGGCGGGGTTTTGGAAGCGACTTTGAGAACAGTATATGAGAAGATGACAGGCAAACCTCTGGAAAAAGTACCCTTACGGGAGGTAATGTCATTTGAAAAAGTACAGGAAGCAGAAATAGACCTGGGAGAACGAAAATTACGCTGTGCCGTGGCCAGGACCACCGGTGAGGCCCGCAGGCTTATTGACAGGGTCAAATCCGGTGAACTAAAGTATGATTTTATTGAAATAATGGCCTGTCCCGGTGGCTGTGTAGGGGGCGGCGGACAGCCTGTTTATCCCGGGCTGGACACCTGGGACGGTCAGATGGAACAGCGTTATAAAAGGGCTGAAGCCCTTTTTCAGCAGGATAAGCTGAAAAAAATCAGAAAATCTCATGAAAACCCCTATATAAAAATGCTTTATGACGAATTCCTGGGTGAACCGTTAAGCGAGCGTTCCCGGCAGCTGCTGCATACCCCCTATACAGAAATACCCCTGTATGATTTACAGGGGTCAGCAACAAGCATGGATTAAATTTTATTTTAGCAACTCAAAAATAATGTGCCAAACCTTAGTCCCCTCATTGACGGCCTTTGGAGTTTTCTTTACCAAGGCCTCCTTAAAACTGTCAAGTGTGGGGTAACCGGCAGATACAGCGTCAAAGTGCAGAATCTGGCTGAAATTATGACGGTGTATTGCCAGTATTTTAACATAGGCAAAAGGAATAATATCTGTTTCTGTAACACAACTGCAAATATCTTCTTCATTGAACAAAGGCCTGGTGAATTCATAGACGTCTGTGAGCCTTTTTTTAATAACCTTTTCCGCCTCATCAGGTGTAAAAACAAGTGTGTTTTCCGGCATCCCAGCATAACTCCCCTATATCAAGATTCAATTCGGGCAGAAGACCTGCCTTATGGAAATTATATTGCCAAAACCTTCCCCTTGTCAATAACACCAGATTAACTGATGCTGAAATAATTGTCTGTCTCTCTAAATCTGGCCATTACTTTTTCCCTGAGTTTAATATTTTCCGGAAGCCTTAAACAGGGGTCCCGGCGCAACAAGGCTATGGCCTCATCTCTGGCAGTACTAAGGGTTTTAATATCCCTGATGATATCAGCTATCTTCAGGTCAGGCAGCCCCGACTGCCTGACTCCGAAAAATTCTCCGGGGCCTCTCAGTTTAAGGTCCTCATCTGCTATCAAAAACCCGTCATTAGTCCGGGTCATTATATCCATTCGTGCTTTGCCCTCATCAGTCGCCGGATTGGCAATAAGTATACAATAGGATTGGTGTGCTCCCCTGCCTACCCGGCCCCTTAGCTGGTGCAGCTGGGCCAGCCCAAACCTGTCGGCATTTTCAATAACCATTACTGTGGCATTAGGTACATTGATTCCCACCTCGATAACCGTGGTGGCTGCCAGAATGTTAATACTCCCCTGCTTAAAAGCCTTCATTACCAGGTCCTTGGCCTCTTGTTTCAGCCTTCCGTGCATCAGACCAACCTGAAAGTCGGGAAAAATATCCGACTGCAGCAGACCTGCCAATTCGAGGGCAGCGCTGATATCCATTTTTTCCGATTCCTCTACCAGGGGACACACGTAATAAACCTGCCTCCCCTGTTTGACCTGTTCCCGGATAAACTTGTATATTCGTTGTTTCTCACTATCAGTAATCCAGTATGTTTTTATCTCACGGCGTCCGGGTGGAAGTTCATCAATTACTGAAATGTCCAGATCGCCGTATACCGTAAGGGCAAGAGTACGTGGAATCGGGGTTGCGGTCATCACCAGAATATCAGGTTTTTGGCCCTTGTCTCTAAGCTTTGCCCTCTGTTTTACCCCAAAACGGTGCTGCTCATCAGTCACAGCAAGTCCCAGTTTTTGAAAGGCGACCTCATCCTGTATAAGGGCGTGAGTCCCCACCACGACGTCAATTCTGCCTTCCCTGATATCTTGAATAACCCCTTCTTTTTCCTTTTTCCCCATACTTCCTGTAAGCAGGGCTGCCTGTACCCCCAAAGGGCCAAGCATTTCCATCAGGCCTTCGGCATGCTGGGTTGCCAGGATTTCGGTTGGTGCCATCATCACACCCTGGTATCCGCTTTCAACAGTCTTCACAAGTGCGGCAGCAGCTACTACGGTTTTTCCTGAACCCACATCACCCTGAATCAGCCTGTTCATGGTCTTCTTACTCTCCATATCCCTGCTGACTTCATTAAGAACCCTTTCCTGGGCACCTGTCATTTTATAGGGTAGTCTCCTCATAAACTCCGCAGTCAGAGGACCGTTTTTCTTATGACAAATTCCCACCGTCTGAGATGCTGTCCCCCGCAGCATGCAGATACCGGTCTGCAGCACCAGGAGTTCTTCAAAAACCAACCGGTGCCTGGCTTTTTGCGCCTCATCCAGATCCATGGGAAAATGAATACTACAGATAGCCCGGTCAATAGGCAGCAGGTTATATTTCTCCAGCATATCAGATGGCAGAAATTCTTCGACACTATCCAGGTGCTGCTCAAGGGCGTCTTTAATAATTAACCGCAGCGTTCTGGGCTGCAAGCCTTCTGTTGCCGGATAAACAGGCACAACCCCTGCGCCATTCACAGCTTCTTCATTTTCAATGACCTCATAATCAGATACAGCAAGCTGTATCTCACCATATTTTCGGTCCACCTTGCCTGTGACAATAATTTTCTTGCCTTTATTTATCTGTTTTTTGATATATGGCTGATTAAACCACACCGCATAGGCAGTTGCAGCCCCGTCATATAGAGCAGCCTTGGTTATGGTCATGCCACGTCTGGGACGGATATCCCTGACACCGGTCACCATACCAAATAATGTTTCGGTTTCCCCGTTCTGAAGCTGATATATCTTCTTTACCAGGCTTCTATCCTCATATTTACGGGGAAAATGATACAGCAGCTCCTCAATTGTATGAATTCCCAGCCTGCTCAGCAGCCTGACCCTTTTAGGGCCAACACCTTTTAAAGTCTGCAGTCCGGAGGAAGCTGCTTTTTTACATCTGTCAGGTGATTTGTTAACACTGTCCATATAAAGCACCAACTTTTCAACTGATGTCCGGAAATAACTAACGGGAATTAACTTTACAGGGTTATTCCGGACAAACGGCGATTCCGATTACCTCCGGCCCGGTATGTGACATAATTACGGGACCCAGCTTGGCTATAATCGGAGCCTGGAGGCTAAACCCAGGCACTATTTTTTCCCTGAGCCGCATCAGGCTTGCATAATTGTTACCATAAATCAGAGAAGTGCTATACCGCCTTGACCCTTCAGTCATATTCCTGACTATTTCTGCCATTCTTTCAATGGCCCTGCCTTCCCCTCTTACTTTTTCCAGAGGAACGACCATTCCTTCATCCAGTGTAAGTATCGGTTTTATCTTCAGGAGACTCCCCAAAAAAGAATTTGCTTTACCTATGCGTCCGCCTTTTTCAAGGTATTCCAAAGTTTCCACCATGAAAATAATAAACCCCTTATCCACCCTCTCATTGACAATGTCAAGAACCCGCCGCACGGAGGCCCCTTCTTTAGCCGCCCTGGCAGCAGCCAGGACAGTGAGTCCAAGTCCCATGCTGGCTGAACCGGAGTCAATAATATAAACACTGCGGGAATCCACCATTGCCGTGGCTGTTTTTGCCGATTGGACAGTTCCACTCAACTGTGACGAAATATGAATTGAGATAACACTGTCACCCCTGGCTGTAAGCTGTTCAAATATTGCGACAAATTCTCCCGGGGAAGGCTGGGAAGTAACCGGCAGATAATCTTCTTTTTTCAGCCTGCTAATAAATTCATCTGAAGAGATATCAACCCCGTCACGGTAAATATCCTTCCCGAAGCAAACCTTCAGAGGCACTACTACGATATCCAGCGCTTCTACAAGCTCCTGCGGCAGGTCGGCAGTACTGTCTGTGACAATTCTGACATTACCCATCTCAAAACCTCATTTCTCCTATTCAACAGATATTATGTAATAATATAACGGCTGTCCCCCCAAGTGTACCTCAAATTCAATATGGGGAAACTTTTCTTCAAGCACATCCAGCAGCTCTTCTGCCTCCTGCCGGGCTATTTGTTCACCATAATACAAGGTACACACCTCATCATCTGAAGTTACCATGTTTTCCAAAAGTCCGGATACCGTTTCAGGGAGGTCTTTTCCGGAAATGATAATTTTATCATCAGCCAAACCTATGATACTTCCTTCTACTATTTCAGTGCCGTTTACACTGGTGTCTCTCACAGCATATGTTATTTCTCCTGTTTTCACGTGTTTCAGCGTTTCCAGCATCAACCCGGTAATTTCTTCAATACCCAGTTCGGGAGAGACTGTCAGCAAAGCAGAAATTCCCTGGGGCATGGTTTTGGTAGGAATGACTTTAATTTTCTTATTTGTAAGATTTTCCACCTGCCCTGCGGTCATAATAACATTCTTGTTATTTGGCAGTATGAATACTGTACCGGCATTGACCCGGTCAACCGCTTCCTTTAGTTCCTGTGTGCTGGGGTTCATTGTCTGTCCCCCATAAACTACGATATCTGCCCCCAGGCTTTCCATAATGCTTTTAAGTCCTTCTCCAAAGGCAACAGATACTATCCCAAAGTTTTTCGGCCCTTCTGCCTGCTCTTCCTTCTTGCTCTCAAGAGCGGCCTCTGCCTGTTCATTCATGTTACTGACCGTGACCTGGATAAGGGAACCAAATTTAAGGCATATTTCGAGTACCTCCCCAGGATGGTTACTGTGGATATGGACCTTAGTTAACCCATCACTGTCAACAACTATCAGACTGTCACCAAGTCTCTCCAGGAGATCTCTCAGTTCCTGTCCGCCTCCAGTTTGGGTTCTGATAAGGACTTCGGTGCAGTAGGGATATGTAAGGTCCCCTTCCAAAGACACGGCATCTTTTTCATCGGGAACGGCAGTGAAAACCGGTTTTTGCGAAGCGACCGGCTGTTCTCCGCCAATAGAAAGGTAAAAGCCTTTTAATATAACCAACCATCCCATACCACCTGCATCAACAACTCCGGCTTCCTTTAAAGCCGGCAGCAGTTCAGGGGTTTGGTTAAGGGTATCTTCAGCAACAGAACATGCTTTGGCAAGAATTCTTGCAACAGACGCATTATACCCAGCCGTCCTGACCGCCTCCGCAGCAGCTTCCCTGGCAACAGTTAAAATAGTTCCCTCAACAGGTTTCATGACAGCCCTAAAGGCAACTCTGACTCCTTCATTGAGAGCCTGGGCAAATACTGCCCCGGGAACGGTTTCCTTACCCCTAAGCCCAAGAGCCAGGCCTCTTAAAAGTTGTGAAAGTATAACACCCGAATTCCCCCTGGCCCCCATCAAAGCGCCTCTGGAAGCAGCCTCAGCAACCTCACTGATCGATGACCGGCTGCCGGCCTTAGCAGCTTCTTCAACCGCGGCAGCCATCGTTAGATACATATTGGTGCCTGTATCGCCATCAGGCACCGGAAATACGTTTAGAGAATCAATTGTCTTATATTTATCTTCCAGACACAAAAGAGCTGTATCCAGCATGGCCTTTAAATCATAGCCATTTAAATTATGAGTTTCCACTTATGTCCCTCCCCTGAAGCTGACTGTCAGGTATTCAGTTTAACCCCCTGAACATTTACATTGATTTTTTTGACAACAAGTCCTGTTTGATTTTCCACACTGTATTTAACACGTTCAATAACATTTTTAGCAACTTCAGCAATATTAACACCATAGCCCACAACTATGTAAAGGCTCAGGGTTACTTCACGTCCGCTGATGGCTACCTCTACCCCTTTTTTGATATCCTCTTTTCCAAGCAGCTGGTAAATACCATCCTTCAGTTTCCTGGATGCCATACCGACAAGTCCATAACACTCTACTGCGGTGACGCCCGCAATAGTTGCAATGACTTCTTCAGATATATTAACTGCTCCCATATCACTGTGATTACTCAAAACTCTCCACTCCCTTCAAGCAGTTTTCAGCTTATCTGCCAAAAAAGATGAGGTTCCCCCCATCTTATATTGCCTAACAGCAAAAATTAACTTCACAGACTCATGAGTTGTCTGCCAATGAATTCAGGTCTTTCAGCAGGACATCAATATTTATCCCATGCATATTGGCACCGGCCTCAATAGACTCCTCCACAGCTCCCATACAGCTTAAACAGGCCATACCGTGCTGCCTGAAAATCTCTCTAGCCTTCGGATGGGCTTGCAGGGCCTCAAGTATAGACATCTCCTTGCTAAACATACCTTGCCCTCCTTTTTGTTACACCGTCATTTGCTATATATTATATTATTATATCTATTTATCTGGTAATATTATATTTACAAGTTCTATGAAACTTAATACAAATCCTTCTTTATGAATAATTCACAATTAATAATTTCTCTACTCTTGCATAAAACCCATTTTTTTGTTACAATAGTAAAGCTATGAATTCATAAAGGAGGTGGATCTCCGTGGCTAAATGTGAAATCTGCGGCAAGGGAGTAAAAACCGGAATCAAGCTGAGTCACTCCCATATCCGTACTAAAAGAACATGGTCACCAAACATTCAAAAAGTGCGCGCCCTGGTTAACGGAACTCCTACCAGGATAAATGTATGTACAAGGTGCCTCCGTTCCGGAAAAGTTAACAGGGCAGTTTAACTGCCCGGCGAAGTATTGTTGCGCACGGTATATATAATAAGGCAATATTTTGTACAAGCTGTAAGCCACTCTCAAGTGGCTTTTGGTTTTTTGAGGAGTACTTTTGTTTTAGGAAGTACTTCTATTGTTAACTTATTATTTCTAACTTTGCGCCTCTTTAAGCAGTTTCTCCATTTCGTGTTTCTCAAAATAATACTTCTCGCTGCAAAAATGGCACCTTATTTCGGTCCTTTTTTGGTGCTCAATGATGTCCCTGATTTCTGTTTCTCCCATGCCAATAAGCACCTGCTCAATTTTTTCCCTGGAACACCGGCACAGGAAACTTACAGGCCTTCTATCGAGTTCCACAAATTCTCCCAGCAGTATTTTTAAAATTTCTTCAGGAGCAGACCCCTCATTTATGAGTGCACTGATGCTGGGCAAAGACAGGGCCCGTTGCTCAAGAGCTGCCAGTTCCTCTGCTCCGGCGCCGGGAAAGGCCTGCACGAGATAGCCCCCTGCAGCCCTGACACTTATATCTGTATCTACCAGTACTCCCAGAGCTACCATAGAAGGTATCTGCTCTGACCTTGCATAGTAGTATGCTATGTCTTCACCTATCTCACCTGATACAATAGGAACACTGCCGGTATAGGTATCCTTCAGGCCCATGTTTTTTGTTACATATAACTCACCTTTTTCCCCTACCAGCCCCCCTACATCCAGCTTCCCGTTCCGTGATGGGAGATCTGCTTCAGGATACTGAGCATATCCCCTGACATTGCCTGCCGAATCTGAAGTCACTATCAGGGCGCCCAATGGACCGTCACCGATTATTCTCAGTGTCAGGAGGTCATCTCCCTTAAGATTTGCAGACATGAGCACCCCGGCTGTCAGCCCACGTCCCAGCGCCGCAGATGCTGTCGGTGATGTGCCATGCCTCCCCCTGGCTTCTTCAGCTAATCCGGTGGTTACTGCGGCATAGGCTCTTAAACTTTCCTTTTTATCAGTTCCTACTACAAGATAATCCAAGCCTGTTTTCACCTTCGTTTTCCCTCCTCTTCTACATTTGCCTCTGTCCGCACACCCGCCTGTCTGTCAGGGCAAGGCCGGCCAAAAATGGTGCCACCGCAAAAGTAATCATGGCAGCTGCAGCCACAATCCCGGAATCGTTGAATATCAAAGCAATAAAGCTTGCAGTAAATACCGGAGTAAGCATCTTATTAAACCACGGATACCGCTCTCTGAAGCCTTCAAATTCACCCGGAAACCCTTTCCTTAAGAACAGTATAGCCAAAATACTGCTAAAGAAAAACCAACTCCAGGTAGTAGATTTTAAGAGTCTCAGGTTTACTGCCAGTTTTCGGGAAATTATGTTCTGAACCTCAGCAAAACCGTTGTCATTTATGAGGCCAACGGTTCTTCCGATATGGGTCTGTGCCTCTACAGCCCTCGTCAGGTCATAAAACGTAAAACAAATTATACTAAGGATAACCGCTGCCGAAACTGCCAGAACAGTCCTTTTGTTGATACCGGCTCCGGAGAGAATCAATCCGGCGCTGCTCATACCTGCAACAGCCGCAATAGTGCCTCCCGCATTTGTTCCCAGTACGGGTGCTGCAATAGCAAGAATCACCGTTATGTAAAAGGGCCCTAAAAGAAGCTTCACCCACTTGGAATGTGAGTCTTTCACAGCATCCAGAAGCAGTCCGCTAAATACCAGGGCTGCCCCTATCAATACACCCATATACTCATTACCTATTCCATAGAACCTGGCCCCAGCCATGGGGTCATAACTCATGGGAGAAGTCTTGCCCAGTGGGGTCCCGGCAAACAGGTCAGCAGTAATCAGCAGGACTGTCAACCCTGTAGTGGCTGCAAAAGGTGCCAGTGAACCCGCAGGAAACAGTTTTATGGCCAGAAACGTTATCACAGCAGTCAGGGCAGCAACCTCGATGATCATTAATGACATCCCGTAACGGGGCAGCAGGTTTACACACAGCAATACACCGGGAACAGCAGTCAGAGCCACCAACAGCGGTACTGCCCGTCTGGCCAGTGGTCTTCTGAGGCCAACAGCAAGTGAGCATACAACTATCACTATAAGCTCTATATTAAGATATCCCCTGACCAGCGGTTTCCGCGCCTTTGCAGTAAACACCAGGTCTTCATTAAGCCGGCTTACCCCGGCAAAAACATCAGCCTGTGTTGTCCCCGATCCGATGACATCCCGGCTGACAATTGCCTGTCCCGGAAGCAAGGGTCCCGGGCCGTTATCTCTTCCGGTTTTCCCCGTCAAGTCAAAAAATGCAATCACGGCTGAGGCTATATCAACATTGGCAATCAGGCCCGGTCTTTTAACTGTGCCTGACCAGGCCAGTCCCTGTTCCACACCCTTACCGGCCATTATAAAAGGTGTCACCAGGTTTCCGTCCCTGATAGCTTCCCCGGGCGGTCCCGGAACTACGATCAGCAGAATATCATTTTCCAGGTCAATTTCCCCCAAAAGCCTGCCCAGGAAATCATCAACCCGTTTAATGGCATCATACCTGTGTCTGAGCATTACTTTATCATCCAGTGCCGGAGCTTTTTCATCAATCCTTGACGTATCACCGGTTTCAATTACTATAAAATCCGCCTCACCCGCAAGATTGACAATTTCATTTAATATATAGGTGAAATTAGTCCGAACTCCTGCAGGACTTCCGGGGTCAGACCTGTATGTCTTATCTGAAACATCCCCAAGGTCCGTGATCCCGTTAACATCCATGGAAATGCTTGCCACCTGCCGCCGCAATCCTTTTTGAGGGCTTCTGCTGTCTGGCAGATCAGCATTTCCCAGCACCGCAGTTTTCATCCCGTTATCATGTAAGACCGTTCCGATAGAGCCAATACTCCAGCCATATTTCTGCCTCTGATTAGCCTTTTCCATTTCAGCAATCCCCAGATGCACCACTTGTCCATTACCAGCCCGGATTCCGGTGCGTCTGAAATAGGCATGGCCCGCTGTATCATTCTTCATAGGCTCAACCAGGTTAAAGCCCATCTCCCCCGACGATCCGCCCAGAATTTTTGTTCCTGCACCAATTGTGGCATATGTGTTCTCAGGCTCTCTTGACCCACCGGTCGCAGGATTTGTGGTCATCAACCCACATGCTCCGGTTAAAGCCAGTCTTTTCATTACAGGGACATCTGCCTTCATCAAATCATCCCAGGTGATGCGGTCAATTACTACCATAATTGCTCTGCCGTTCCTGTCCCTGTCATCCTCCGGTGAACCAAAAGCCGGTGCAGCCATACCTGTATAGGCTGACAAAACTATAACTACAATTATCGTTAATTTACAAAACCTCAAACTGCAAAACCGTACCTTCCGAAACATAGTGATTACCCCGCTTTTCAAGAATTATTATATTTCTATTCGACAATAATCCCTTTTCCCCTCCCAGCAATGTCCAGCGTAAAGGGGCAGATGAATTGCTCCGACGGCAGCTTTAGCCTTATTCGGAACACATCTACCCCTATCCATATTGATTTATTCATCCAACCCAATTTTTATAACCCCAGTACTCCCCATATGTCAACATCAACCTGACCGGTTACCTCAAAACCCCGGTCTTTTTGCAGTTTCTTCAGGGCCGCTTCGGTGCCGCCTCCAAATATACCGTCAACAGGTCCTTTAAGATACCCTTCTCTGATCAGCCCCTTCTGTACTTCCATGACCACACTTCCTTTGGACCCACGGTAAACTTTATCCCGGAGTTCATATAAAGCCGGATACAGCTTCCCTTCTATTCTGACAACCGTACCCGGTTCGACCCATTGATAGAGTTCTTCAACATCACGGTTGTGCATCCGGATACATCCGTGACTGGCATGTGATCCAATTGACCACGGCTTATTGGTGCCATGAATCCCATAAATCCCCCAAGGTACATTCAGTCCCATCCATCTGGAACCAAAACCGGTACCCCAGTTTTTGGCCTTGCGCTTTATCTGCCAGACGCCTATCGGTGTAGGTGTTTCCTGTTTGCCCACAGCAACGTGGTATACCTTGAATTCCTTTTCGTCATCATAAACAGTCAGTGTCTGCCTGTCCACACTGATAACCAGTTCAACGTTTCCTGCAGGCGCCTCCTTCGCGGGCTTTACATCTGCTGCCGCTCCCCCGGGCAGCCCCAGGATAACAAAAACAAAGATAAGTAATGTGAGATAATTTGTCAACAACTTCTCATCTCCTTGCATAATCTCGCTTATATTCTTTGTTTTTGCTTACAGGTGTATACGCGAAAAATCTCATTTTCAGCTGCCAGTACTCCCATGGGCATGGTCATGTAAGTAAACATCAGCCCTGTGGCTATGAGGCCGGTATCATTAAACAGAAAAGCGATAATACCGCCATACAGGATAACTTCAAAAGCGCGGAACAATATGGGGAAATGTTCTTTAACCCGACTGATACCGAATGCCTGTTTATTAATCACAAAATAGTAAATATATAACTGGATAGCAAACAGGGCATTCCATGGCGGCAGTGCGAGTGTTATGGCAAACAGTGTAAGTTTGGATATCAGCACTTCCAGGAACTTGGACCCAACTCCCTGTAAAATTAGCGTTCCCATAACTTTTCCGGCATGAGTCTGTTCACCGAACAAATAATCCAGATATGCTATAAACAGTTCCAGAAGGAATACAATGATAACAGCTAAAAAGAGCCTCCTCTTCTTCACAGGATAGTGGGAAACCAAGGCTAGAAGCGCAATAATTGCGGTACTCATAGCCGCAATGGTCCCCCCTACATTGGAACCATTACCCGGGACCTGTGACAGAATTACCGGGATAAAGGCACAAAAAACCAGGAACAGTCTAAGATACCTGCCAATCTTAAATTTTTCCAACATATAAAAGAGAGCAAAAACCGCTGACCCCAGCAGAATACCCATGCAATCATTATTTATTCCATAGTAACGGCCCCCCATAAAAACATTATCAAACCCAAGTGGAGTGTTAATAACATACCGGTAGCCGGTCAACAGGTCGGTCACCAGAAATACTGCAGCTGCCAGGCTTAGTACTGCCATTCCCGCAAGGGTTCGCCCCGTGTTCTTGGAAAAAACGATGCCGAGAACTGCCGTTATAATAATTGTAAGCATAGCGTCGATATAATACCTTACGGCAAATAAGTCTTTGCTAAGTGTATACACCACAAAAACCGTAATGGGAAGGGCCAGGACCATTACTGCCGCTGCTCGTCCCGCCCGGGGATTGAGCAATACCTTCCTGCCCGTCATTGGCAAAAACAGCGCCGACAGCGAAAAGACCAGCAAAAACGTGTACAGGCCGTGAACCACATAGCGGGACCGGTTTAAGTGTATAAACCTGGACAGGCTGCCGGAAACGGTGTTCATATTATCATTGTCGGCTAAGGCAGTAATTTCTTCCCCCACAAAAACCGAGGCAGGTTCCACAAATGCTAACCTGTTAAACAGTGTCGGACCGATGTCAATATTAGCCGCCAATCCTGTCCGTTTCGTGGTATCTGAAACAAGTACAGCGGAAACCGGGGTGGTTCTGTCATATATTATAATTGGTGTAAGTGTGCTGCTGCCCTTGTAATCAGGCGGGGAAGGACTGATAACGGCAAGAACTGTGCTATCATCCATTCCCCCGAGAAATTCGCCCAGAAATGTATCGGCATTTGTTAAAGCCCTGAGTTTGGCCTTCCTGAGTTCGTCTCCTTCTAAACCGAGCCTCTGCTGTGCCTCATATACCCTGGCAGTATCGCCAAAATCAATAAAGACAAGGTCACTGATTTCCATGGCTGCAATTGCATCCTTCAGCAGCCTGTCAGTATTGGTCCGGTGGCCCCATGGAGCCTTTTCATCTTTTAAAAGCAAATCATCACTGACATTACCACAGGTTATTTTCCCCTTGTTGTCAATCGCCAGCAGGGTTGATTCCCGCATTTTCCTGTCGGTATCCGCATTACCGACAATAGCAGTCCTAAACCCGTGCTGCCTGGCTGTTTCTCCAATTTGTCCAAAAACATAGTTAGGGAAATCTCTGGAAATAACCTTTTTCAGGTCAGCGGTATTTTCCACTGTTACCTCATACAGAGGCCCAAAGGGTTTACCGTTTTTCGCAGCAATCTCAGCAGTATCAAGATATGTGCGCACACCCATACCAATAGACAGATAAGCGCTGGCCCGGTTCCGCCCCGTATATGACTGTACCCTTGTATTCATCAGTCCCAGTCCGCCCGAATCAATTATTTTTCGGAAATTCGGCAGGTCTCCTTCTGACAGGTCTTGAAGCGCGATATTATCCACAATAAGAACAACAGCCTTTTTCCTGCCCGTATCGGCTTCTGCTGCCGGAGGTTGGGCAGCAGCCAAGACAACTAAAACTGTTATACAAAGCAGCAGCGCCCTGATACTTCTGTTACAAAATATTTTCAAGGACATAGCATGTTTCCCTCTCAGTCGAACATGTTTTCAAAAGCCTAAATACAATTTTAACACCTTATGGCTGGTTTAGGCAAGAATTCCACTTTACTTTGCCTGTGCCGGCAATAATTTCATTTTCTCCGGGGGCAAAAAGAAAAACCGCTCTCAGGCGGTCTGAATTAAATGAAATCTACGCTTATGTTACCCTTTATTTCTTCTGCCATCTTATGCAGCATCTCATACGTCAAATTCCACTTTTCCAGCATTTTATTATCAAGCATGATGCTGTCATTTCCGATTTCACTGAATCCTGCCAGCACAGCCAATATGCTGCCAAAGTACACCACCTGAACTGTCTCGGAGTTTTCACATGGGGCCAGAGGAGTGTGGTGCAGACCAATCGGATCAACCAGAGCGGCAGGAAGGTGCCACTTTTCGGCTACAAGTCTGCCAATATCCGTATGTGTTAAATTGAACACTTCTTTTTCAGCCTGATAGAGTGAACATCCTTTAGCTGCTGCAAATTTGACAGCCTCGGCATAGTCGTCAGGCAAAAAGAAATTAAAAACTATTTTGCCGATATCATGAAGCAATCCGGCAATAAATATCTGCTCCTTTTCAAGGACCCCCATTTTGTGGGCCAGTAATTTGCTTGATACTGCACACGCATAAGAATGACGCCATATTTTTTCCGGATTTACAGCTCTCCTGCCCTTTAATGTACTCAGAGTCTTATGCACAGATGCGCCCAGCACAAGAGTCCTTAGTGTTTTCATGCCAAGTATGGTAACTGCCTCTGAAATGGTGGCTACCCTCCTGTGCAGGCCATAATATGCTGAATTAACAATCTTCAGCACCTTTGAAGCCAATACCTGATCCTGACATATAATCCTGCTCACATCAGCAGAATTTGCCCTGGAGTCTTCGGTTATCCGGACAAGTTGATAGGTAACCTGCGGCAGTGAAGGTAAATCACCAATCTTCATTAATATTTTACTTAAGGTAAGCTGGTCCATGTGCATCCTCCCAGGATAACCAAATCTAACTAAGATCTTGTTAATTAAGTTAATTCTACCAAAATAAGCATTTTCCTTCGACATGTTTCGATATATTTTTCGATAATATGGTTAAGAAGCCTGCTTAACACTTCAAGAGGCTTCTTAATATGTATGCTTTATCTATTCTATTGTAAGGCATTCTCTGTCGTTTGGAAGGAGATTTTTCGGCACTTTCCTGCCCTGCAGGAAGAGCTGGTATCTGATGCATTTTTCGTAATTTCTGTTACAGTACATTTTTACAATAGTTTTTCTTAACACCATTAATAGGTCATCTGTTGCCAGGAGAAAACACTGTTCTCCCAGTGGGCATTTATACATAGCTAAAACCCCGCCTTCTTTTGCCAATTATTCTCCTTCAATAATCCTCCTGCGTTTCTTCGACACTATTCGTCATTTCCCTTCGCATTCGGCCTAAAATGCGGTTTTACCGGCGTGAAATGCCGGAATTGAGGGTTGAAATTCCCCAATAAGTAATGCAAAAAACTTTTGAAGTCTTACCAGATGATGCATCTTGCAAAAAAAAGATTATTAGTATATAATACTTATTGTGTCGGGGCGTAGCTCAGTTTGGTAGAGCGCTACCTTGGGGTGGTAGAGGCCGCATGTTCGAATCATGTCGCTCCGACCATTTAATTTAATCCGATTATTTGACCGGCAGGGTGCTGATAATGTTCAGTATCCTGCCGTTATTTGAGCCTGCTGTTCATCATCGGAGCAGTACATCTGCCGCTCAAAATTTTTTTGAAAGCAATTTTTTAAATATTCAAACATTTTGAAGGAAATTTTAACTTACCGACGAATATTTATTATTGAGAATATTTTGTCAAATAGGGGGGGAGCTTTTTTGTTCGACTATTCTAATTTTGACTATACAACTTTCCGCCTTTACATTAAAGTTTTCTCTTTCGTGATTGCCCTTCTGCTCACCCAGATGACCCTGGTAGAATGGCGCCGCTTTAGAAATACTGTCTATAAATATCTTGCCCTGGGATTTGGCACAATGCTGCTGCAGATTTCGCTTATCGTAATCATTAATCTATATTCCATAGTCTCAGGCCTCTCATATCATTCTACAATAATTCCGGTCGCTGACCATGCTTTACGAACCCTTAGTTACATATTTATCGCTGCCGCATTTGTCACCGCAAAACCGGTCTATCGCTCCAGATTTATAATGGTTAACGTGGCAGTATTAGTTCTGTTGACCCCTGTTATGGGAGCCTTATGGTCCCATAACGGCACCGTAACTCAACCTCCTTATATTGGCATGGTAGAAGAATCGTTTTTTGAGTTATGGAATACATTTCTGCTGATTTATACAATTAGGACCATCTCAAAATCTGAAGTGCACATTAAACGAGGCCTGGTTATCGCAACATCTGTTCTGGTAGTAAAACAGCTTATCCATTTGGCCAATTTATATCTACTTAACGACCAGCCGGTACATTTCCTTGCAGCCGAGCCTGCTCTTTTGATATTATATTTCTATGCGACAATTTCTACTATCCATAAGGAGATAATCGGGAATATTATTCAGGCTGATAAGGAAAAAACCATGGTCAAGGAGAAATCCTACCAAGATGTCATCAGAGCCCTTATCACTTCTCTTGAGGCTAAAGACAAGTATACCAGAGGTCACTCTGACCGGGTGACTGAATATGCGATGTTAATAGGCAATAAGCTTGACCTGGCCCCGGATGACCTTACCAAACTGTACTGTGGCGCAATTCTCCATGATATTGGAAAAATCGGTATTGATGAAGGTATCCTGAACAACCCCCTGACTTTGGGAGATGATGAAATTACCCGCATAAAAAAACACCCCGAAATAGGGGCAAAAATTGTCTCTTCAATTGATTCTTTAAGTTATGTAGCACCTGCTGTACTTTACCACCACGAACGTTTTGACGGCACCGGATATCCTTTTGGTCTGAAGGGTACCGAAATTCCCCTTCACGCCAGGATTATTGCCGTATCTGATGCTTTTGATGCCATGTTATCAGTGAGGTCATATCGCAATCCTGTATCCAAGCAAACAGCTATCAATGAAATAATCTCAGGTGCAGGCACCCAGTTTGACTCCGACCTGGTAAAAGTGCTTGTGGAGGAACTGGGTTTCTCCATGGACAATAACAAGGCAGTCACTCGTACTGCGTGATAAGTCAGCACCAAGAGTCCTCAAAAAAACAGATGCAGGCTGCTCAGGGCAACTTCGGACATTAGTCCATAGTACACCGGCAGCCTGCATCATTTAATTTATTTCATAATTTCAAGAGCTACAGCACCAACAGGGTTAGGCTCCAATTCCATCACTCTGGCCTTGATCCCGCTTTGCAGAAAGGTATCCTTCATCACAGAAGCGATCAGATTAGTGTTATGATCACAAAAGGCAATCAATGTCGGCCCTGCTCCGCTCAATGATATTCCCCTGGCCCCTGCCAGCTTCGCTGCTGCAAAAACCCGCTTCATACCTGGCACCAGGTTCGCCCTGTAGGGTTGGTGTAACTTATCATCCATTGCCGTCGCCAGAAGGGTGAAGTCCTGCTTTATCAAAGCAGTGACCAGAAGTGCTGTTCTGCCAATATTATAAACAGCATCAGAAAGAGATACTGACTGTGGCAGCACCTCCCGGGCAAGTTTGGTGGGCAGTACAAAATCAGGGATAGCCACAATGCATTTGAGTTTCGCCGGCGGTTCAATTTTGGAGTACTTCACTTCCCCGTCAGCCTGTGCTGAAACAACTATTCCACCAACAAGAGCCGGAGCCACATTGTCCGGATGTCCCTCAATTTCTGTGGCCAGATTAATTAACTCCTTCTCCCCAAGGCGGTTTCCTGACAGGATATTTGCGGCTACCAGCCCTCCCACTATTGCAGAAGCACTGCTGCCTAAACCCCGGGCAACAGGAATATTGTTTATTATTTTTATCCTTAGGCCCCGTGGTTCATACCCCGTATGCTTAAAGACCCTTAAGGCAGCAATATACACAATATTTCCGGGGTCACGGGGTATTTTTTCCGCACCGTCTCCCTCAACATCTATCTGCAGCCCGGTGCGGGTCTCTTCCAGCTCAACAATGTTGTACAGTTTTAATGCCATGCCCAGGGTATCAAAACCCGGACCCATATTGGCCGTAGTGGCCGGTATTTGAACTCGAATCATTTCCAATCCTCCGAAATCTGCCGCTTATTCGCCCTCAACCCTGATAACATTACATATCTCTTCAACTATAGATAAGCCTCCGATAATTTTCAAGGCATCCTGAATATTTTTTTCCAGAACGTCATGAGTAACCCATACAATTTCAGCCAGACTTCCGATGTTCCGCTTCTGAATCACCGAATCCAGGCTTACTTCCTGGTTGCCAAAAACACTGGCAATAGCCGCCAATACACCCGGTCTATCCATGACCTTCATACGCACATAGAATTTAGCCCTGGTATCCCCAATATCCCTGATAATCTTATTATCATAACAGGTACAGGCAATACGTCCCCTGATGTTCATGACTTTATTTCGGGCGGCATCTATTACATCTCCTACTACCGCAGATGCAGTCGGCAATTCACCGGCCCCGCGCCCATAAAACATAACATCTCCAACAGCATCACCCTGAATAAAAATGGCATTAAAAACATCGTTTACCGCTGCCAGGGGGTGGCTCTGTGGAATAAACGTGGGATGAACCCTGACTTCGATTTCGCCATCAGTCTCTTTCCCTATTGCCAGAAGCTTGACAACGTAGTTCAGTTCCTTAGCATACATTATATCCCTGGCAGTAATTTTTGCAATACCTTCACAGTATACATCATTGAAGGAAACCCGGGTATTAAAGGCAATAGATGACAGTATGGCCAGCTTGCGGGCAGAATCATATCCCTCAACATCAGAGGTGGGGTCAGCCTCAGCATAGCCCTTCTCCTGGGCTTCTGCCAGTACATCTGCATAATTGCTGCCATCCTGACTCATTTTGGTTAACATATAATTAGTCGTCCCATTAACTATTCCGTAAATGGCCTTGATCTGATTGCCTGACAGGCCTTCCTTTAATGGGTGGATTATGGGAATTCCACCACCTACGCTCGCCTCAAACAGTAAATCGACCTTGTATTTTCCGGCAGCGCCGAAGAGTTCCTCACCATCCTGAGCCAGCAGGTCTTTATTGGCAGTAACAACACTCTTCCCAGCCTGCATTGCCCTTAGAATTAGTTCCCTGGATAGGGTGGTTCCCCCAATAACCTCAATTACGATATCAATATCTTTATCGTTGATAATGTCATCCGGGTTTTTCGTCAGAACAGCTTCCGGGACACCGGCTTTTTGTGCTTTCTCAAAATCAATTTCCAGGACCTTCTTAATCTTTATATCAATACCGGCCCTTTTCCGGATAATATCCTGGTTATTGTTTAAAACCTTCCATACTCCACCGCCAACAGTGCCGCATCCTAACAAAGCTGCCTGAATGCATTTCTCTCCCATTTTTAGCCCTCCTTTTAGTTGTCAATGCTAACTCTGTCCGATTACTTCAACTTTTTTTACGCCCTTGATGAGGCCAACCGCCTGTAAAAGAGTCGCTACAGGTACTGTCATCCCGGCTGTATCTATGGATACCGTCGCATTGGCAAGCCCCTGTAATGGGATACCCTGGTTAATTGTCAGGATATTACCCTGTTCTGCCGCTATTGTATTCAAAATGGTAGACAGGACTCCTGACTTGTGTTCCAGGAGAAGAGATACCGTGACAATCTTGTTATGTACCGCCCGGTGAAAAGGAAATACGCCGTCACGATATTTATAAAAAGCGCTTTTTGACATACCGACTTTCTGTACAGCAGTATTCACGGTCCCAGCTTCGCCACGGGCCATTATTTCTTTAACGTCTGCAGTCTTTTTAATTGCTTCAGGCAAAATATCCACAGCAACAATATAATATTGCCTGGCCTCTTCTCTTACCATATGCCGCCACCGTCTCCCCCACGCGGAATATCATCCACCATGCGCGGACTTTCTCTCAAGTATACCATCTGTATAATAAAATATCAAGCCGATTTCCCGAAGAATAAAATAGAAAAAGGATGTCCCGCTCCTCAGGCTGTTGACAAAGTCAGTGATTTTAAGCTTAAAATGTTATAAGACAGGGGTAGATAAATTCCTCCGGCGGGCTACATCTCCGCCATCCGGAACACATCTACCCCTGTCCATATTAGAATTTAATGCTTAAAATATGAGGCCGACCTTCCTAATTTTCTGCCGGTGCGGTCCTTTCCCTGAATAACCCATACCTCTCATTCAACTTGCCATACCAGGCGGCAGTCTGTACCTGGATAATAAATGCCAGGGTTACAATGAGTCCGGCTTTAACGCCAAATGCAGCCAGGGCCACTCCCAGAGAGATGGAAAGGTTCCGCATCACAGTACCATAGACCAAGGCTATGGCATCTCCCTTGTCAAAAAAGACCCTGCCCGCAACAGTACTAATTATAAAATTCAGTATATAAAACAGGAGCAGAACTATGAAACCTGTTATAATCAAGTCCGGCTGGCTGACTATCATCTTTGCCTTCATACTGATACTGGAAAATATAATCAGGAGCATAGCCCACATGCTGAAACTGGGTAAGAGAGGCTTCACTGCTGACTGAAATTCCTTTGGTTCCATCCTTTTGATGAGTAGCTTAAAGGTTAAATTGCCCAAAACAAGAGGCAAAAAAACAATAACAGATATAGTAATAAACAATTGAGTAACATTAATCGGTACCATTTTACCCACCATAAAAAGTAAATACCAGGGAGCCAGGAGTGAACCTGTGATTAACCCGACAGCAGTCATTTTTATGGCTGCAGGAACATTCCCCTTAAATATCATCGTCCAGGATATGGTCATCCCGCTGGTAGGCAGAAGTGATGCCAAAGCCAGTCCGGCTATCATTTCCGGTTGATCAGGCAGCATCAATATACCCAGTAAATATGCCAGCAGCGGTATTATTATGAAGTTTATTGCCAGTGAAAACCCAAGTACCCTGATATGTGTCAGGTTATAGGCCTCCTGTACCTTAAAACCTACCATTGTGGGATAAATCATCAGAAAAGTTAAAGGCAAAATTGCTGCTTTGAGAAATGATGTATCTGTATAGTACCCGGCAATAAACCCCGCAAGCAATGTAACCGGTATGGCTATAATTAGATTTTTCGAAGGAAAGTGAAAAATTTTGGCTAACATGTTAATCCCCCTTAGTTATACCCCCCTAGGGTATCTTTTCCTTGATTATACTCTGCAGTTCTCTTACCTGTCAAGGAAGAAAGAAAAAAAAACGAAATGAAAAAAAGCCCTTAATAAAGACTCTAAGATTCAACAGCGGTCAAGGGCATCCCTCAGGCCATTGCCCCAGAAGTAGAAGGCCATTATGGTAATACTGATAAATAAAGCGGGGAAAAACAACTGCCAGGGATAAAGACCTATCGTGCCAATCCCTTCACTGACAAGCACCCCCCAGCTTGCTTTGGGAATACTTACCCCCAGTCCGAGAAAACTCAGAAATGCCTCTGCAAAGATTGCTTCAGGGATGCCAAATATCATAGTAACCATCACAGGCCCGGCGGTGTTGGGGATAATATGCCGGAAAAGCACCTGCCCGGTGCCGGCTCCGATAGATTTTGCCGCCAGGACATATTCCCTTTCCTTCAGGCTGAGAACCTGGGCTCTTACAATTCTCGCCATATTCATCCAGCCGGTAATACCCAGGGCCGCAAAGACAGTTATCAGTCCCGGTTCCATTACAACCATTAACAGGATTACATACAGAATAAAAGGGACGGCAGAAAAAACATCCACGATCCGCATCATGATATCATCTGTTCTGCCTCCGGCATAACCGGAATACCCGCCAAATGCGATTCCCAGCAGGCCACTTACGATACAAGCCAAAATACCTACTGCCAGCGAAATTCTTGCTCCAAAACAGACCCTGGTAAACAGGTCCCTCCCAAGGCTGTCTGTGCCAAACCAATGGTCCCTGCCAGGCCCCAGATTGGTGTTCTCCAGGTCCTGTTCCACATAAGAATAGCCGCTGACAACCGGCCCGGCCAAAGCCATAATTACCAGCAGTCCTATTACTATCATCCCCAGCACCGCCGGTTTATTTCTTTTTAAAACATTCCAGGCGGCATAGTTCATCCCTTCAACCTCCCAGACCCTTTCAGGTTTATCCTGGGGTCTACCAGGACAAATACAATATCAATAATAAAGTTTATGGCCAGGAGGATCGCACTATAAAATAATGTAACCCCCATGATTACGGTATAGTCCCTGTTAGTAATACTGGTAACAAAATATTCCCCTAACCCCGGTATAGCAAAGACCTTTTCAATAACAAAACTCCCAGTCAATACACTGGCAGTCATTGGCCCAAGGTAGGCAATAACAGGTATCAGGGCATTCCTAATCCCATGTCGATAAATAACGGCCTTTTTGGAAAGTCCTTTGGCCAGGGCAGTCCTGATATAGTCCTGGCGAAGGACCTCCAGCATGCTGGAACGCATCAGGGCAGCAATAAAAGCTGTCGGACCGGCGGCCAGCGCCAGTGTAGGGAGCACCAGGTGTTCGGCGGTACCCCACATGGCAGGTGGAAACCAACCCAGCTTGAGTGAAAACACATAAATAAGAAGCGGGGCCATAACGAACCCCGGAATGGAATAATTCAGCGCCGCCAGGCCTACTGCCAGGAAATCCTGCCATTTATTGTGATTCAATGCAGCAAAAATCCCCAGAGAACATCCAACAGTAACCGCAATACAGATAGCTGCTATGCCTAGGGTGGCAGAAATGGGAAAACCTTCCCGGATAAGTTCATTTACAGTCCTGTCCGGATATTTAAAGGAAGGGCCAAAGTCACCCCGGAACAGCCCCCCCATGTAGTCGGAGTACTGCTTCCAAAGCGGCTGGTCCAAATGATACCTGGCATTAAGATTTTGGATGATTTCAGGGGGAAGCTTCTTTTCAGAAGCAAAGGGACCGCCCGGAACAGCGTGCATCAGAAAAAACACCAGTGTTGCAATTGTCAACAGACCCAGCAGGCTGTTTACCAGCCTGTGCATAATATATTCAGCCAAGGTCTCCACCCTATTCTACATATGCATTCCTAAAATCGGCATAAGTCCCAAAAGGTGGAACAATAATGCCTTGAATGTTTTCCCGGATAAGATTATCATTCACATAAAAATATAACGGCATGACCGGCATTTCATCCATAAGAACAGCTTCTGCTTCATGCATTGCCTTCATTCTAAGAGAGTTATCACCGGTTCCGTTAGCTTGGGCAATAAGGCTGTCATAGCGGGAATTTGACCATCCGGTAATATTGTTGCCCCCGCCGGACAAAAATACATCCATAAAGGTCATCGGGTCAAGGTAATCCGGCCCCCATCCTGACCTTGAAATATCATAGTTCATGGCTGCCTGGTCTGCCATATAAACCTGCCACTCCTTGGGAGCAAGCGCAATCTCTATACCCAGGTTCTGTCGCCACATCTCCTGGATGGCCTCAGCTGTCTTACGGTGTCTTTCATTACTGTTAAACTGCAGGGTAAGCTTTGGGAACCCACTGCCGCCGGGGTATCCGGCCTCTGCCAGGAGACTCCGGGCAGCTGCTGCATCTTCCGTAAAATACCTGTTCCCTCCTGTTTCTCTGAAATCCGCCGGTGCCGGTTCTTCGGTGAAACCAAAAGGTACCCATGCATAAGCAGGTTTCTCTCCTGCCTGGGTCACATGTTCGACTATGGCTGCCCTGTCAATGGACATCGCCAGGGCCTTTCTGACCTTGGGGCTGTCCAGGGGTTTCCGCTGGGTATTAAACCAATATATTTCTGCTGAAAGGTCAGGGAAAATACGAAAATCAGCATCGTTCTTTTTCAACGCAATCTCCTGGGCCGGTGTGCGTTCCACAAAATCGAGTCTGCCGGTTTTGTACATGGTATATGCAGTATTGTCGTCTTCCAGGAGATAAATCTCCAGTTTATCCAATTTTACGTCTCCGGCAGCCCAGTAGTTGGGGTTTTTAACCAGGGTGATCTTTTGCTTGTGTTCCCATGTTTTTAATAAAAAGGGGCCATTTCCCACATAGTTTACTGGTGATGTATACCAGTCCGGATTTTTTGTCACAGTCTGTCTGTTTACCGGCATCAGGGTCTGAAAGGCAGTCAGACCGAGAAACTGCCTGGCCGGAGCTTTAAGGGTGACCTCAAGGGTATGGGCATCTTTGGCCTTTACAGCGACATCTTCAGCCGTTCCTCTGCCGCTGTTGTATTCCTCAGCCCCTTTGACATAATAAAGCTGGTAAGCATAGTCAGAAGCAGTATCAGGGTTTAAAACCCGCAGCCAGCTGAATCTGAAGTCTTCGGCAGTTACCGGGTCACCGTTTGACCATTTGGCATCCCGCAGCCTAAATGTATAAATAAGGCCGTCATCAGAAATGTGCCACTCAGCAGCAATTCCCGGCTGCGGTCTGTTGGCATCATCATACCTGACCAGACCTTCAAAAAGCGCATTGGCAACAGTGCCTTCGACCATACCGGTCATTTTGGCCGGGTCAAGGGTCTCCGGCTCAGCGCCGAGATTATACCTGACGACCTGGTCGCTTGTCTGTGTGCCGGTTGTTTGTTTCTGGGCCACACCACAACCGGTTATCACTATTAAAAAAATAATCAGGCCTAAAGCCGCGCCCTTTTTATTTATCACTGAATTCCACGCCCCCTTAAAAATAAATGCTTAAACTGCCTATCACTTCGACATATATCGCTAAATTCCTCCTAATTATTCCAGCGTGACCGGAATTCAGTTAAATAATAAACCCGTCCTAACCGGCATTGACATAACAATATGTCAACAAACGTTTAAAACGGGTTATAAATGCTTTTAGCCTGCTATCGGCATCAGATTAAATTATTATACAGATTAGGCCTCCACTGCCGTCATTGACAATCCTCTGCAGGGTTTCCTGGAGTTTGGCCTGGGCATTTTCCGGCATCCGGTGCAGTTTGTTTTGGATGCCTTCCCTAACCAGGTCATGGAGTGATTTGCCGAAAATGTTTGACTCCCAGATTTTTTGCGGGTTTTCCTCAAATTCATTGAGCATGTAACGAACCAATTCCTCACACTGTTTTTCGGTTCCTATTATAGGAGTCAGTTCAGTGGTAATATCAGCCCTGATAATATGAAGGGACGGGGCGCTTGCCTTAAGCCTGACACCAAACCTGCTGCCCTGACGAATCAGTTCCGGTTCTTCCAGGTTCATTTCATCGAGACGCGGGGTTACCACACCATATCCACTTTCCTTTACTTCATTAAGGGCTGAAGCGACTTTGTCAAACTCCTTCTTCGCAAAGCTGAGGTCTCTCATCAGGCGCAGCAGGGTATGTTCACCTTCAATTTCAAAACCGGAGACCTCCTGGAGAATCTGGTAAAACATGCCCTCCTCAGCATCCATGTCGATAGTGGCAATACCTGTGCCCATATTCATTTCACTAAGGTTTACCATCCCAACAAAATCAAAAGTCCCCAGCTGGTCAACGGCATAGTCAATATCCCGCAACCGGCGGACTCCCCTTACGGTATTACGTACAGCATCCTCAAATTTTTCCCGAAGCCAGTGCTTCTCTTCCAACTCCTCGATCCACTTGGGGAGGGTAATATTAACTTCATTGACGGGGAATTCATAGAGGATTTCTTCCAGGATTTCCAGGATATCTTCCGGCATCATTTCGGCAACATCCAAACTCAGAATAGGAACATTATACTTTTCCCGCAGCGACTCAGCCAGTTCCTGGGTTTCGGGAGCCTTGGGCTTGATAGAATTCAAGACGACAATGAAGGGTTTGTCAAGTTCCTTAAGTTCTTCCACTACCCGTTCTTCAGCCGGAATATAATTGGCTCTGGGAATCTCGGTGATACTCCCGTCAGTGGTAACTACCAGCCCAATAGTTGAATGGTCGGCAATAACCTTCCGGGTTCCCATTTCCGCTGCCTCCTGAAAGGGTATCTCCTCATCAAACCAGGGTGTTCTAACCATTCTTGGGCCCTCGTTCTCCTCATAGCCCAAGGCTCCTTCCACAGAATAACCAACACAGTCGACAACCCGCATTTTCACCTTCAAGCTGGCGCTCACAGGAATCTCCACAGCTTCCTGGGGTATAAACTTGGGTTCGGTTGTCATTATCGTCCGGCCGGCGCCGCTTTGAGGCAGCTCATCCCTGGCCCTCTCCCTGTCATGCACATTCTTAATATTATTGATAACCAACAGGTCCATAAAACGCTTAATAAAAGTTGACTTACCAGTCCTCACCGGGCCGACGACACCCAAATAGATGTCTCCCCCGGTTCTCTCAGCTATGTCCCGAAAGATGTCCAGTTTTTCCAACTACACACACTCCTTTCTTGCAAATTCTATTTGAAGTGTTAAGGTTTTTCCCCTGGCCATCCCTCCTCTGCGGACACTTTAATAAGATATCAAATAAAATTCAAATTTGGTAATAGCAGGTCCCTGAATTTTTTACCATTGGCATACATTAACAATATATATATATGAGACTAACCCCCCTTTATGACGGTAAAAAAAAAGAATTTAAAATTAAATAACTTGATAGATATCGTCTATATTGCTATACTAAGAATGTTGCGTTTAATAAGGAGTGTGATTTTTAATGAGTCATGAAACAGAAGTTATAAATATAAGGAACATTGCCATTATCGCCCACGTGGACCACGGAAAAACAACCCTGGTCGACTGTATGCTCAGACAGAGCGGAATATTCAGGGATAATGAGACAGTTGCGGAGCGAATCATGGATTCCAATGACCTCGAAAGAGAACGCGGCATCACAATTTTGGCCAAAAACACAGCGGTCATGTACAATGAAATTAAGATAAACATTGTTGACACACCAGGCCATGCCGATTTTGGTGGAGAGGTTGAACGCGCCCTCAGCATGGTGGATGGCGTACTGCTGCTGGTAGATGCCTTTGAAGGCCCCATGCCGCAAACCAAGTTTGTGCTGCGCAAAGCCCTGGAAGCAAGTCTGAAACCCGTAGTTGTGGTTAATAAGGCAGACAGGCCTGATGCCAGGCCTGATGAGGTTATCGACGAGGTTTTTGAACTTTTCCTGGAACTTGGCGCCACCGATGAACAGCTGGACTTTCCCGTTATTTACGCCTCTGCAAGAGACGGCTGGGCCAAAGAAGAACTTGAAGACAGCAGTACTAATATGAAACCACTGTTCGAAACAATTATTTCCAGCGTGGATGCTCCTTCCTGTGATGCAGCGGGGACCTTTCAAATGCTGGTGGCAAACCTGGAATATGATAATTACCTTGGCAAGTATGCTGTCGGCAGAATAAACCGGGGCACCGTTTCCCAGTCTGACACAATTGCGGTAATCAGACATGACGGAACTATAGCGCGGGGCAAAATTGCGAGGCTTTTCACTTACTCAGGGCTGAAAAAAACTGAGATCAACACTGCTGAAGCAGGTGACATCATTGCCGTGGTCGGCTTTGAGGATGTCAACATCGGGGAGACACTGGCAGATATCAACAATCCCCAGCAGCTTCCGGTAATCACTGTCGATGAACCCACCCTTTCCATGCATTTCATGGTCAACAACAGTCCCTTTGCCGGAAGAGAAGGCGAGTTCGTCACCTCCCGCAAATTAAGGGAAAGGCTCTACCGGGAACTGGACGCTAATGTCAGCCTGAGGGTGGAGGATACTGACAGCGCCGATGCCCTGAAGGTTTCGGGACGTGGTGAACTTCACCTGTCCATCCTGATTGAAAACATGAGGCGTGAGGGTTACGAAATGCAGGTTTCCAAACCGGAGGTTATCTATAAAACCATAGACGGTATACTCATGGAACCAATGGAATACCTGGTGATAGATGTCCCTGAGGATGCCATGGGAACGGTTATTGAAAATCTGGGCAAACGCAAAGGTGAAATGATTAATATGACCCCGATAAGCACCAGTGAGACAAGAATCGAGTTTAACATTCCCGCCAGGGGACTAATCGGGTTCAGATCCGAGTTTCTCACCGAAACCAGGGGCCGGGGGATTATGAGCCACAACTTTAACGGCTATGAGACATACAAAGGAGAGATCAAGGCCAGATACAATGGAGCCCTGATAGCATGGGAAACCGGAGAGGCAGTAACCTATGGGATGCTGCAGGTTGAAGACCGGGGCATACTTTTTATAAAGCCCGGAACAAAGGTATATGAAGGTATGATTGTAGGCATGAACAACCGTGACAAAGACCTTGAGATTAATGTCTGCAAGCGCAAACACCTGACCAACATGAGGGCCAGCGGTTCCGACGAGACACTGAAACTGAAGGAACCAAGGCTGCTGTCCCTTGAAGAGTCCATTGAGTTTATTAATGATGATGAACTTGTTGAGATAACGCCAACAAATGTGCGGATGAGGAAAAAGGTCCTGAATAAAGATGAACGGGCCAAGTACAATAAGCAGTTAAGTGTAATGAAGGCCCAGTAGAAAAAAATAAGCCGGCGATGCCAATTTTGGGCATCGCCGGCTTAACCATAGATATGTAAATTATCCGTTTTATCGGGAAAGAGGCCTTACGCGTTGTTCGCATAGCGTATGGCTTTATTTATGATTTCCTTCAGACGGCCGGGGTCATTAGCCTCGGCATAGATACGCACGATAGGCTCCGTACCGGAAGCCCGGAACATTACCCAGCCATCTGACAAATATAGTTTGCATCCATCTGATAAATTGCTTGACAAAAACTCCAGCCCATCCAACATCCTCGGCGGGTTCCCGGCAAGTGTCTTCATGAGGTGATCCTTTTTTTTTAATTCCAGGTGGATATCTTCCCGTTCATAACAGAACCGGCCCAGTTCCCCCATCATCTCATCAATTAACTGGCCCAGCGTTTTGCCATAAGCGGCCACCATCTCAATTAAAAAATATCCCAGCATAATGCCATCCCGTTCAGGGATATAACCCTTCAGACCAATGCCGCCTGACTCCTCACCACCAAGCAAAATATCCTCATTTAGCATCAGTGTAGTGATATACTTAAACCCAACCGGCGTTTCGTAAAGCTTCAGGCCATACTTCCCGGCGACTTGCTTCACCAGTTCCGATACTGTTACCGTCAGCGCAATCCCACCGGTCCAGCCACGCTTTTCAACAAAATATTTTATCAGGAGGGCCATAATCTGGTGGGGGTTGATGAAACGGCCGTCGGCGTCCATAGCGCCTATGCGGTCACCATCACCATCTGTGGCCAGGCCGATGTATGCCTGATGTTCCCCCATGGCCTGCCTTAGTGCAGCAAGGTTTTTCTCAATCGGCTCCGGGTTTGTGCCGCCAAAGGAGGGATTAAACTCACTGTGCAGTTCAAGCAGATTCAGCCCGTATTCCTTTGCCAGTTCACTCGGGTATCCCATCGCCGCGCCGTGCATGACATCAAATATGACTTTTCCCTTTAAACCAGCCAGCGACTTTTTATCCAGCATCGCCTTGACGTGCTCAAGATATGCAGCGCGCGGCGAAAAATACTGTACCTCCGGCGACATGGCCGGCTTGGGAAACGTACGTCCGCTCTCTTCCAGCGGCCTGACACATTTCTCAATTTCGGTCATGATTTCCGGCGAAGCAGACCCGCCGTAAGCGGCTTTAAATTTGAGCCCATTATATTCGCCCGGATTGTGGCTTGCCGTAATCATGACACCACCGGCAGCGGCGTAATCCCTTACGTGCCAGCTAAGCGCCGGGGTTGTCAGAATACCATCGGCCAGCCAAACCTTAATTCCTTTACCGGCCAGCACTGCCGCACAGTCAGCCGCATACTCCGCCGACAAAAACCGGGCATCATAACCAACCACAATGCCTTTTCCGGCTTCGCGGTTACTGTTAACATAGTTTGCAATGCCTTCAGAAACCAGGCGGACATTATTAAAAGTGAAATCTTCACTGATAATCCCGCGCCAACCGTCAGTACCAAATTCTATCACTGCAGTCCCCCCTCTTCTATGTGCTTACCCGGCCATACATATCTTCAAATCGTACGATATCGTCCTCACCCAGATAACTGCCGTTTTGCACCTCAATAATCTCAAGACGAAGCCTGCCCGGATTTTCCAGACGGTGTTTGGTCGTTTGCGGCACAAACACGCTTTCGTTCTCGTGGACCATCTGTTGGGTTTCACCGATAGTCACCTTTGCTGTACCACTGATAACGATCCAATGCTCACTCCTGTGATAATGCATCTGCAGGCTAAGTACCTGCCCCGGATTAACAACGATCTTCTTCATTTTATAGCCCTGCCCGGAACTTAGCACCGTATAGTGCCCCCAAGGGCGATATATGGTTGTATGCTCATCCGCTTCCACCCGGCCCTGTGCCGTGAGTTCACTCACCAAGTCTTTTACCTTCTGCGACTCGCCCTTTTTGGCGACTAAGATAACATCGTCTGTCTCTACTACCAAGAGATCTTCCAGCCCAATACCGGCGATAAGACGGCTGTGTCCCAAAATCAATGTATCTGAACAGTCAATGGGAATACAGTCACCCTGAATAGCATTGCCATTCTCATCTTTATCCAATACGTTAAAGATGGCATCCCACGAGCCGATGTCACTCCATTCTGTCGTAAGCGGCGACATCACCACCTGTTTCGATTTCTCAACTATGGCATAGTCAATGGAGATGTTAGGCATTTCAGCGAAATTATCCGTCATGGTTCCCAGGACCGTGTCAGAGAGTGCGTAAATATCCGGCTGATGTACCCGTAACTCATCCATAAGACAGCCAATTGTAAATACAAACATCCCGGAATTCCAATAGTAACTCCCACCGGTGAGATAAGCCTCGGCCGTTACCCGGTTCGGCTTCTCATGGAACGACTCAACGGCAAAACCACTGCCCAATGGCTGGCCGGCCTGAATATAACCATAGCCGGTTTCCGGACTATCCGGCTTTACACCAAGCGTTACGAGTTTGTTCATCTTAGCCATGTTTAATGCCTGGCGCAGATTGGCAGTAAATGTTTCCACTGATCGGATGATATGGTCGGCGGGAGTCACAACTACCACCTCATCCAAACCGCAGCCCAGTCGATCCACGCAATACCTGGCCGCTAAGGCAATGGCCGGTGCGGTATTCCGCGCCACAGGCTCCAGCAAAACATGTGCTTCTTGGGCCTGGGATGCGATCAGCTCAGTTTTTACATGATGAACATATTCCTGATTGGTCACAATGACTATATCTGATGGCTTAACCAGTTCCGCAAACCGCCCTATTGTCTGGGCCAGCAACGATTTTTCGCCATTCAATTTCAGAAACTGCTTAGGAAACCTGGTGCGCGAAAGAGGGAACAGGCGGCTTCCTCCCCCGCCTGCCAGAATGATGATTTTCATAAAAGAATCACTTTCCTTTCATATTGCGCCAAAGCCAGGCCGGCAATGCAGTAGCCGACTATGCTTTCAGCCCCTTGGTTGCGGTTAAGGCCGTCGGGAGTAATGCCGTCACAACATCCCCCGGTCTCAGCGTCAATCAGGGATTCACGACAAGAGTTCTCGCCCAAATACCAGGCAAAACTCCGCCGCGCCAGCTCCAGCATTGCGCTGTTTCCAGTGGCCTGATGTGCTGCCAGGTGAGCCAAAGCAGCCGCACATGCCTCAATAGGCTGCTCGTCATACCTGGCCAACTCACCATGCCGCACAAACCATCCTTTACAACCCACCGGACGGAAACAGCCGTCATAAAAAGTAACCTGGTCAAGAAACTCCAGACTTCCCCGGGCCACATGAATCAATTTATCCTGTCCAAGGCGGCGGTAAGCCGCGAACAAAGACCACGGCAGCACTGCATTGCCATAAGTGAGACTGTTATCAAACCACCGCCACTCCGTCTCCCCGGCGAAGTGTGCAAACCGGTTAACAAGTGAATCGGCCAGTCCGGACATGAGGCAATCAACTTCAGGCCCTTCAATAAGACTCAGGCCAATCAGGGCATACGCCTGGCCATGTGACCATTCCAGAGTGGGAATCCTGGGCAGGGCACGCTTAACTGCAGCAGTACACGCCTCTTTTACTCCACAAGGCATAGCTGACGAGCTCAGTGTATATCCCAAAGCCCACAAGCAGCGGCCAAAACAATCCTCTGAGCCTTCTTTTTCCTTGAATATTCGACTATAAGTCATAAAATTCCGGAATCCGCCACTTTCATTCTGAGCATAGAGGACAAACGACAGATAGCGGTAGACCAGCCCAAGGTACTCAGGTTTCCGGCGGCTCTCATAAAGCATCACCGCCATTATCAGAGCCCGGGCGTTGTCGTCGGTGGTATAACCCTCCAGCAAGTCCGGGAGGCTATAGCGCGCATGTTGGAACATGCCTGTGTCATCTGTCATTCGGAAGATATGGGCATCATTAAAGGTTTCTGCAAATTGATCCACTTATTCTACCCACTTTCCCGTCAATGGGGTACTTCAATGATTTCGGCAGGGACACTCCCTTTTGTTTGGGTGCATCTATGAGATTTATGAACAGCCTGGTATAGCGACCGGCTACTTTGGCCCACGTCATCTGCTGTCCGACTGCCAAGATCTTTTTTTCCATTTCTTTTTTTTGCCAAGGATTGTCAAGTACACCTCTGATGCACGACGCCAAAGATCCGGCATCCCTGAATTCACCAAGCATACCCCGGCCACCGCCCAGCAATTCCTGGGCATAACGATATGGGGTCGATACGACGACCCGCCCGCATCCCACAGCATACGCCAATGTCCCGCTGACCGCCTGCTCTTTGGACAGGTAAGGCGTCATGTACATGTCAGACAAATGGAGATATGTTATTACTTCATCTTTCGTCAGGTACTTGTCGACAAACCGGACATTATCCCCCACCCCCAGGCGTTCCGCCAAGGCAATCAGGCTATCCCGGTAACTTTCGCCATCCAGTTGTTTAACACATGGGTGGGTTTTGCCGAGGATGAGATAAACCAGATTTTTGTATTCCGGCACAACTTTGGCCACGGCTTCAATTCCATACTCCAGCCCTTTAGCCGGACTTAAGAGCCCAAAACTGCTTATGACCTGCTTGTTATCCAAGCCATGACTGACTTTTAGTTCTTCCCGCGGTTTAACTGACATGCTTGGAACCCCGTGGGGAATAACCATTACTTTACCTGGCTCAATACCATACGTCTCTGTTAATAGCGGGACTGCACTTTCAGCCATCGTCACCACCATTGACGCCAGTCGTCCAAGTTCCCGTAAAACCAGTCTTTGTTTTTGGGATGGATTCATAAGTACTGTATGTGTCGTGATTATAAAAGGTACCGTTAAATTCTTGGCTAAATCGATAATGTATTCACCACAGTCTCCGCCAAATATCCCATATTCATGCTCAATAACCAGCAAGTCGGTATGTAGGTTTGCCCATCTGGCAGTTTGGCAGTAGCTGTCGCGGTTATGCTGGCTGAGTTTGGCCACCACTCGCAAGTCCTCGTATTCCTCTGTATTGGTAACCGCAATAACCGTCGGTCGGAATACAGACCCTTTGTCGATTTCATTCACCAGGTCCTCCGTAAATGTAGCCAACCCACATACCCGAGGAGGATATGTGCTTAAAAACGTAATATTCCTTGTCTGGCTCACTTTTTTAATCTTCACCGGCTCCCTCCTTTTCAACATTTCAGCATCATCATTGTTGTCATCATTGTTGTCATTATTTTTGTCATTATTTTTGTCATTATTTCAGTAATTCACCTCATCCTTTGGCTCCGGGCACTTGCGCAGGTATTCCAGTAAATCGCTTATGGAAGCTGTAGCCAAAGCAATGCACGTATCCGCTCCCCCGTAATACATTTTTAGCAGTCCGGCCGTATCGTCCATCACCCAGCCGCCCGAAAAAACCACATCGGCTACATCTCCCTGCCGTTCATACGGCGTCGCCGGGCCAAACACCCATTCATCACTCCGCCGCAAGACCTTAAGAGGATCTTCCAAATCAAGCAATGCCAACCCAAGCCGGTAAATCGCCCCGGCAGCTGTATGGCGCACCCCGTGGTATATCATAAGCCAGCCTTCAGCAGTCTCTAAGGGAGGGGCGCAAAGGCCGATTTTGCCGCCATCCCACCAGCCGCCTCGCCGGGCGTACATAAGGACCCTGCTATTGCTCCAATGGATCAGGTCATCGGAGTATGACAGCCAGATGTGTGCGCCTGGTACGTAGTTAGTAACAATCGGACGATGGATGAGCGCCCATTTCCCATTAATCCGGCGCGGAAAAAGCGCGGCATCTTTATCTTCCGGCGGCATAACCGGTCCAATCCGTTTAAAATTTACGAAATCGTCCGTTAGCGCCATAGCTACGAGCGGCCCGCCGCGAGAATAAGCAGTGTACGTGATAGCCCACTTGTCCAGTTCCCCAAGCCAAGAAATCCGAGGGTCTTCAATCCCCCATCGTTCTTCAGGGTGACTATCCAGATCAGGCTTCATGGTCGGTACTGCGTCAATCTGCCAGTTGCCAACCCCATCTTCACTAATGGCCTTGGTAAGGTGGGAAAATCCCCGTCTGTCCTCCACCCGGGCAAGCAGCAGAACCTTCCCACGGAAATTAGTCGCCCCTGGATTGAACACGGTATGTGCTGGGTACGGCCAATCATTGGCCGTCAAAATCGGGTTGTTCGGATTCCGCAGAAAAAGCTCTTTAAAGGTATTGCCATTGGTTTTCAGTTTAGTCTCAAATTTATTATGATTAATTTAAAAAACCTCCTAAGTATACAATACACTTCTGTATGTCAAAGAATAAACGGCGCCGTAATCCAGGCGTATATTTAATACACCAGGTTTACAGCGCCGTTTATTCCTTTAAGCACAATTCAATAAAGCAAGTATCCTGCTCTTCGTGTCCTTAGCCTGTGGATTATCAGAAAATGTATTCAATAGATCCGATATACAATTTAATGTTTTTTGCAGGTCGGTATTCATGTTCTTTTCCGCTATACTATTCCAAAGTTCAGCATATTGTTGGGCTTTTTCGACATCTCCGGTTTTAACATATACAGTCACCAATCCCTTGTAAGCCTCAATTAACTCCTCTTCCCTACACTGCTGATCACGGCCGGTCTTTATCGCTTTGTTATAAAAGTTGATTGCTTCGCTAAAGACACCCAAATCAGTGGAGATTCTGCCCAAACCAGTATATGAACTATAAATATTACTGCCTATAGCCGGCGCCTCGTCCTCAATGGCAGCAGTTTCAAAATCGGCCTTAACTGTCATCAATATATTTATCATGAATTTTACTTTGTTCATGAGACCCTTGTCAAATTTAAAATTAAGCAAATAGTTTAGTGCATTTATAGCATCAACAACAGAATCTGTATTCAGGTAACAAATTACCATTTTTTCAAGTATATCAATTGTATTTTCTGTGATATCTCCAGAATCCACAATAAACTCTTGAATACCGCTGACAGCTTTTAGGGCTTTTCGGTAATCGCCGTCATCCAGGTAAGGTATCATATCTGCCCCTTTAATCAGTTGTGCTTCCCGGCAAGAAACAGTTCCTCTTATTCTGGCAAACTCCGGTCTGCTTCTGGGGTGATATAATTTTACGACACTGCTGATTTCTTTATTTTTAAATTGACCCCTAATATCATCTTTACTACCAAGCACTTTTGTCCCCACAAATTCTGTACAATCAAAGTCTTTGTATAGCTCGATTTCTATAATGCTGTCCTCGTCAACCCCGTGACAGGCCGCATTGTTTACTATCTTAACAATTGAGGCAGCTTCATATCCTTCAATTGAAACATTCTGATCCTTAACCCCGCCCCATAGAGCCTTTCCGGTTTTGCTGTTAAAACTAACGCAATTGTGAATAGACTCATCTTCAGAACTACCCACAATCTTAAAGGTTTCATAGGCCGTCTCTTTTTCGTCATTAACAGCATATTGATATCTAAGTGTCACAATACTATTCAATCTGACAGAGTTTCGCATGCTGCTTTTTTGTTCTGCTTTGAAACGCATTTTGTGTTCCTCCTTTACAATCACAAGGCTTAATTATCGTTTATGCTTCCCTTTAAAATAGAGTTTGCTCATCGTGTATTACTTTCGCAATAATCACTATACATTTCTAACCATTTGCACCAGTCATAATCTGGCTGTTCTTTTAAAGTGTTAACAATTCTGTTAAATGTTTCTTCATCTAATTTTAAATACGTATCGCCTGGCCGTGGTCTAAAATCTATTCCTGCTTCCTTAAGAGTCAGCCCTTCTTTCAAACCCAAAATCTGTTTATGCGGAACAACATAAGGCCAGCGAGGATATTCCCGTTCTTGGTCAGGCCATCGTTTTGCACCTGTTTCAATGGTACCGGTAATCTCGGTTACAGTTACAATCCTTTTTATTGGATGGGTAAGGTAAACCAAACACAACATACCCGGCATCATACTTTTTGCTATGTTATATCTGTTTTTAGGAAACGCAATCCTCTCAGGCGCCTCCCGAGTCCAATTCGCATATAAAATTTTCAGGCCATAAGAACTCCCAACCTGAAGTTCCTCACTTAACTCAGTTATTTGTTTGAGGGTAAATAACATTTGTCCTTTTGAGGTAAGCACAGGACTAACCTTGCCCTCCTGAACCCATCTTCTGACAGTTAACTCTGATTTACCCAATTCGTTTGCAGCCACATCTAAAGTAAGGTATATTTCTCTGTTCTCAGTTAAAATCTCAAGTTTCTGCTCAATTATTTTAAGTCTTCCTTTAATTTCCTCAATTTGTCTATTAGTATCCACCAAATAATCCCTCCATATACTTATGATTATATGTTATTTTTAATCTTCAGTCAAGTTGATATTATTTTTATCATCATTAACAAAGGGCATTCCAGATTAAAAAAAACGAACTGCAAGGTAATCACCTCACAGCTCAGCAAAACAGTCCTTACCATTCGGGGTAAGCAGTCTCGACAACCTCTTCCATTTCGTGTTTTTTACCCCGCATCATCAGCTTGGATACGGATTCAGCCGTGTTCTCGCCCTCATAGAGTACATTATAGGCCTGTTCGGTTATTGGCATGCTTACCCCGGCATTTTTGCCCAGGCGGTATGCCGCTCCGGTGGTCCGGTAGCCTTCGACAACCATCCTTACAGTCTTCAGGGCTTCTGCAACTGTTTGGCCTTTGCCCACTTCTATACCGAATCTCCGGTTACGGCTGTGCATACTGGTACAGGTTACAATGAGGTCTCCCACCCCGGCAAGACCTGCAAAAGTAAGGGGATTAGCGCCCATGGCCACACCCAGCCGGGATATTTCGGCAAGACCTCTGGTCATCAGGGCTGCTTTGGTATTGTCACCAAACCCCAGCCCGTCTGAAATACCTGTACATATAGCGATTACATTCTTCAAGGCCCCTCCGATTTCCACTCCCGCCAGGTCCGGATTGGTATATACCCTGAACCTTGGTGACATGAACAGTTCCTGAGCCCTTTCACAGCTTTTCCTGCGAGCACCGGCAACAGAAACGGTGGTGGGGATTTCCCGGCTCACCTCTTCAGCATGGCTGGGGCCTGACAGGGCAACATAATTGTCATATAAATCCTTGCCCGCTTCTTCATAAAACACCTCAGAGAGCCGCTTTAAAGATGCCTCCTCAATTCCTTTGGCGGTATTTACAATCAGTTCTTCCCCGGTAAGAAATGGGAGAATATTTTGCACCACCTCACGAAATGCCTGTGATGGGACACTCATTACAATAACGTTGGCTTCCTTCAGCGATTCTGCAACAGAATGGTAAACGGAAACAGCATCCGGGATGATAACTCCCGGAAGATAGGATTCGTTTGTCTTTTTAGTATTCATTTCCTCCACGACCGGTTTTTCCACTGACCACATTTTTACCTGCAGGTCCTTTCTTGCCAGAAGTACAGCTATAGCCGTACCCCAGCTTCCGGCACCGATGACAGTTACTCTCTCCATTTTTTACCTCCCTGTTAACACCGCTAAAACAAATTTACCTGTTTTTTCGGCTGATCTTATTCTCCTCTCCCTTAAGCAGCTTTTTTATATTACTCCTGTGCCTCAGGATAACAAAAACTGCGGCAATAGCGCCAAATATCTTCATAGCAGCAGATTCATGAAACAGGAACATGGATAGGAACATGGCCACACTGGCAGTTATCGAAGCCAGGGATACGTATCTGGTCAAAAACACCACAGCAAGCCATGCCGCCAGTGCTGTGAGAGCGACCTCAGGAACAAGCATCAGCAGCACCCCAAAACCGGAGGCTACCAGTTTGCCCCCCCGAAATTTAAGAAAAACAGAAAAACTGTGTCCGACCAGGGCAGCCAATCCACATATAATACCAAACACTTCTCCACCGGTATATAATCCCAGCCATGCAGCAAGGGAGCCTTTACTTATGTCGCCCACCAGAACAACTGCCGCAGGGGGCCACCCCAAGGTGCGGAGCACATTGGTAAACCCGATATTACCGCTGCCGTGTTCAAGAATGTTGATGCCTTTCCAGTATTTGCTCACCAGGTAGCCAAAAGGCACCGACCCCAGCAGGTAACCGGCAAATATCGCCACGTAACCGCTCATTGACTCCCCTCCAGACTCTCGGAAATAGAATTTTTGTCCAAGACTTTTACTTATTAATCTTCCTTACGCTGGCGGACAACCATTCTTATAGGAGTCCCTTCAAACCCAAAACTGCTCCGCAGCTGATTTTCCAGGTATCTCAGGTAAGAAAAATGCATCAGTTCAGTATCATTAACAAAGATAATAAATGTAGGTGGTTTAACCGAAGTCTGAGTCCCATACAGTATTTTCAGCCTCTTACCTTTGTCTGACGGAGGCGGATTGAGCAAAATAGCTTCCTGAATCAGTTCATTGAGGTTACTTGTGGAAATCCTCATCGCGTGCTGTTCAGCGACATAGTTTACCAGTTCCAGAATTCTGGGGACCCGCTTCCTGGTCAACGCTGAAACAAAGACAACCGGTGCATACTGCATAAAACCCAGCTGCTCCCTGATGTCTTCTGTATACCTGAGGACTGTCTTATCATCTTTTTCCACCAGGTCCCATTTGTTGACAATAATTACTATGGCTCTTCCCCCGTCATGAGCGTAACCTGCTATTTTCTTGTCCTGCTCAATTACACCGTCAACTGCATCAATGACCATCAGAACAACATCAGACCTGTCAACAGCCCTTAATGACCTGATTACGCTGTAACGTTCCGTAGGTACATTAATCTTGCCTTTTTTTCTCATTCCGGCAGTATCAATCAGGAGATATTTTTGGTTACCCTGCTCAAAGTATGTATCAATAGCATCCCTGGTAGTCCCGGCAACATCACTGACAATCACCCGTTCAACTCCCAGGATTGAATTTACGATTGAAGATTTCCCCACATTTGGCCGCCCGATCACCGCAATTTTCACGGTATCCTCATCAACATCCTCATCCCCTGACGAATCAGGCAGGAGGTCGATTACCCGGTCCAGCAGGTCACCGATATTCTTGCCATGGGCAGCCGATATCATTACCGGTTCACCTAACCCCAGCTTATAGAAGTCATAAACATCATAACCTGCTGAAAAATCCTCAACTTTATTGGATACCAGGATAACAGGCTTATTGGCTTTCCGCAGCACCCGGGCCACTTCTTCATCAACTGGTACCAGACCTTCCCTGGCATCAACAACAAATAAGATAACATCGGCTTCATCTATTGCCAGTTTGGCCTGGAGATGCACTCCCTGTGAAATGGTGTCAGTTACATCCCGGAATTCGACACCTCCGGTATCTACAAGGGTAAATTCTGTGTTTAGCCATTCGGCATCCCGGTAAAGCCGGTCTCGGGTCACCCCCGGCTTGTCTTCAACGATTGCCACCATGCCTCCTGAGCTGGCTATTCTGTTAAACAGCGTGGATTTGCCCACATTAGGCCTCCCCACTATTGCTACGATAGGTTTTGCCACAACAGGACCTCCTCAGTCAAATATCGCTTTCCCTCAGTCCAATTATCGCCTTAATCAGGTGTTCTGCTCCCTGTTCTGTATCAACTACCTGCACCTTAACCCCCAGTTCCTGTTCCAGTTCATCCGGTGTTTTGCCGTCCAGGAAAACGGGTTCATCCTTTTTACAGGTAACAGAGGGCAGCAGAATCAGGTCAAAGCAGGTTTCCTCCCTCTTAAGGGCATCAATTATATCCTGGCCTGTCAACAGCCCGGCAGCGGTTACATCTTCGCCAAAATAGGCATTAACCGCACATATGGTCTTCACATGGAGATTCCTGATCTTATTAAGCCTGTTGACCACCGGTTCCAGCACATAGCCGCCGGATACCCCGGTAACTATGGCAATACTCTTATTTTGTGCCAGTTCTTCCGGAAGTAACCCCTGGCAGCCGACAAAACTGTCATAAAACAGCCGTACCAGACCGACACCATTTTCGGTCTGGGGAAAATCCCGGTAATACCCCGCCTGCGGAAAATCCTGCGCGGCCAATACGAAAAATTCATCTGCCGGATAAACAAGCGGGTCGTCAAACCTTTCAAGGAACTCCTCCCTGATACTTTGCAGGTGTCCAATGAGGGCTTCTGCCTCTTTTCGGGTAAACTTCCTCAGGTCCGCCAGACCCCGGCGAAACCGGGTCAAGCCCACAGGAACGATGGCCACTGATTTCACGCTGGGATATAATGAAGCCAGGTCATTAATAGTCCTGTCAAGCTCGGCGCCATCGTTAATCCCTGGGCAGAGAACAATCTGGGCATGTATTTCAATACCTGCCTCTGCCAGGATGGACATCTGCTGCATTATCTTAACTGCATTGGGACTTCCCAGCAGTTTTTCCCTTAATTCAGGATTGGTGGTGTGTACCGATATATAGAGAGGACTCAGCCTCATACCGACAATCCGCTCCATATCTTTATCTGTCAGGTTGGTCAGGGTAATAAAGTTGCCATGCAGAAATGACAATCTGAAATCATCATCCTTCACATAAAGGGTTTCCCTCATACCGGGAGGCATCTGGTCGACAAAACAAAAAATACACCTGTTGGCACAGTTCCTGATTCCGTCAAAGGTATCCCGGGCAAAACCGATGCCCAGGTCTTCATCAAAATCCTTTTCTATGTCACAGGCCCAAACATCGCAGTTCTTTTTCATTATTTCAATTTGAATGGAGTCATCAGCACACAAGAACCTATAGTCAATCAGGTCCCCGGGCCGGCTGCCGTTAATTGTTAGAAGCCTGTCACCCTGTTCAATTCCCAGTTCATCAGCAATACTGCCTGCCCTGACCACATCCACAACCGGTTTTTGATCACCCACCCTGTTTCAACCCCAACCCTTCCATAACTGTCAATTCTCAACTTTACTAGTTGTATGTTTTCTCCAATAATTATCCTCTAAGTTTACCGTGAAGTCAAGAAAAAGCGCCAAATGCGCTTTATTAGATACCAATTGGTCAATTGTTAATTGTCGATTGTCAATTGTCAATTGTCTTTAACAGCCCTGCCAGGCGGCGTGTCTCCTTTCTTGCTCCCAGACAGAAAAAAGCCTTGGCCAGAAACCTCAGATGCAGCCTTTTGGTTCTTAGCCCCCACACTGTCCACCTGCTGACACACGAAGAGGTATCAATAACCTGCCAGTCTGCAGTGTTCCCATTGAAGAGCTGTATCATTTCATTAGCTGCCTTTTTTAATAAACTGCCATAAGATAATGCCCCAATGGTATAAACCTCCGTCCCTGAGTGATCTGCCCCGGCAAAAAAGGGCCTTCCGGTTTCCCTGAAATCTATTTCATCAAAGCCCGGGAGGCTGAAAATATCTTTTCTATTTATTTTCGTTCCGGTCAACCTCCCCAGATACAGGAATGCGGCAATAACCGAAGTATGGTGCCCTGACCGGCAAATAAAAAAAACCTTCATTGCTCCTCCCCTTAGTTTGCCTGCATCAATTCCCCTGTATTTCCCGAGGCTGTGCAAACCTTGATACGGTTAACAATACTTACAATTTTCCAGTAAGCAGATTTGACACCTGCAGTAACCACCGGTCTCCCGATAGCCGTAAAGCCAAGTCTCCGGGAGGTAAAACCGCCGATAACCATCTTCCAGTTGACATATGGCATAACATTGACCAAGACAAGCTGCTCAGGGCAAAAACCATAAATCTGAGCCATCCCAATGGCCATATTTTCAAATATCCTGGCAGCATTCCGCCGCCCGATTACATATATGTCATTACCGAATTCATCATTCCCCATGAACTGCAGCCTTCCATGGTCACTGGTTACCGGCCGGTCAAAATAAGGTATTGCCTTTATCTCATCTGACCCGGGAATGTGGTCTGTAGGCAGCCACCCCAGGTGAACTGCTGCTGCTGTTACCGAAGAATGGGCGCCTCCGTAACAGTGATATATAATTTTCATCTCCGGCCTCCCCAAAGATTATTTAATGCCTGACTATTATATAAGCGCCATTGCCGATATCGTGAACCATTCCCCTAAGTACCTTGGCCAGGGTTGTTGCTATCTTGGCCTGTTCATCATCTGTCTTGGCAAAAAAGATGGGGACATCTCCCCCTACCGCATCCTTATTTATTGTGACAACTGCCATAAGTTCTTCGGCGCTCATATAAGGCCTCCTCAGTCTGCGGCAATTTTGCCGGCCTTTGTTTTTAACGGCGCTCTCCTGGCGCTTTCCAGGACCGGGACCCTTTCCACTGCAGCCACCAGGCTGTCAATATCCTTTTCAGCAGGTACACAAAACAGGGCAATAGCGCCGGTATCTATGTTTTTTCTGACCATAGGTGTGAATTCAGGTGTGTCAACATCTTTCTTGGTTCCCAGTATGGTTGTGGCTACATGGGCTATTGCCTGGCGTTGGCCCATATTGTGGAGAGTTGCCCTGGCATTATCATCTTTGGGGTGGATGACAACACCAAGGCCGTCAGTTAATATCTTTTCCCTCATCCCAGGCAGCCCGATATTCATAATATCAATTTCATCGACCAGGAGCAGTGCTCCCTTAAAACTAAGTTTCCCGGCCTTCACCTCGGCAATGTTCCCAATAACCCTGCCTCCCATCAAAATACCTGATAACAAGGTGAAAACAATTCCCACAAATATTGATAACAGGGGCCGGCGGGTATAGTAGTTGGCGGAACTTGATGCAAGTGCAGTCAGTATAACAAGATAATTTCTGGCCTCAAATACCCTGGCTATTCCTTCGATATAATCATGTCCTCTTGGTACAAGCTCTGCTGCTTCTAATGCTGCCAGGCTCTCTCGTTCCATGTTCCGTACTTCCCGGAACTGCTGGCCCGCCAGAGCCAGAAACGTAACTGCGGCAAATTCCTTTTCTGCAATTGCTGGTAGAGCAACCGACCCCAAAGCTGCTGCAATAAAACCAAGTGATAAATGGGTTACAAAACCGTGGGGGTAACCCGGATACTGGCGATAATCAGATCTTAACATATATGTTCTGGCCAGGATTCCCATGAGTACCCCCAGACCAATAGTCATGCCATATTCATCCATCCGGAAGGCCTCTGTGTATCATAACTTATTCATCCTTATCTTTTTTGTTATTTTCAAGATGCTTCTTATTATTTTCATGGTCATTCATGGTTTCTTTTTTAAGCCCAAAGAAGTTGGCAAATTCAGTCTTCCTCAATTCACCCAGTTTACTGGTGACACCCTTGATGCTTCCGGTACTGACAAACAGGAATATTGCCCCTGCTGCAAGTACTATCCCGACTATCCAGCCCAGAGTCGACCAGGCACTGCCCGACTGCCCGGGTGTCTCACCGGGGGTGGTTATCCCACCTGCCCCGCCCCCTTCACCGGCAGGTTTCAGATTCAGGATGTTGGGAAATGCATCTGCAAACAAGGCCGCTCCATCCTCAGCGCTTTCCCGTTTATTGGTATGGGTTCCTACTTCAAGTAATATTGCTCTTGGGCCCAGGTCCTGATTGTAGTTCCCCTTACCGATGAATATCCCCTTAATGAGCCCTGGCTTATGTTTATCCATATATGCCTTGATATCTTTGGCAAACTGCAGGTTGGTGGACATCTTGGGGTTTTGTCTTCCTATAACCATCCTGATTTTGGTGACATCCTCACCCTCTACAGTTTCTTCATAGAATTCAGGGTCAGGAATCCCGTCTCTGTGGATATCGAGCAGAGCAACAGGACTGTCTTTGAGAAGCCTGACAGCGGTCTTCCTCGACCTATGGTAAGCATTGGCATCATGCGGCTCATGGGGTGTCTTATCGTCAGAAACCGTTATCCCCTTAGCCTTCAGTTTGTCGGCCAGGCTGCTGCCGACTTTTAGTATCCCTCCCTCGGCGGGCTTGCTTTCTGTTCCGTCAGTGGGAACATAGGATTCATCAGTGTGGGAATGGTAAATAGCTATCTGGGCCTTCCCGTTATTCCCGGTGCCGCTAAGCCCTGCAGCAGGAGCTGTATCCCATTCGTCTTTATAGACGATGTCAGAAGCCACCCCCGTCTTTTTGGCAAAGGCCTGGTCACCCTTGACTTTAGTTATTCTATACTGTTCATTGTTTTCATTAATAAATTCATCTCCGACATATACTACCCTTCCGGTCATATCCACAACTGCTCCGGTCTCTTCATCAACTACGGTTATAGACTCCCCGGCCTTGAGTTCCTGTTCAAAACCGCCGGAAGCGAACCTGTCCAGAAAAGGTATCGTTGATGATTGTTCCACTGCGGGAATTAACCTTACCAGGGGAACTGACATTAACCCGAGCCCGAATACCATTATTATGATACCGAAAATCAGCTGTGACTTTCTATTCATTAGAATCACCCGCCTCTTTTTTCTTTGGACAGGAATCCTGCATATCCGTTTTCTCTTTAATGCCACTGTCTTTAATGCCACTGTCTTTAATGCCCATAGTACTGGCATATTCGGCGTTCTCTAGATTACTCAGGAGTTTGGGGTCCCGACCACGGCTGGCCGGCCCGCCCTGAAGCCTTTCTCTGGACTCTCCGATAATTTCAGCCAACAGCACGGCAATAATCCCTGCCAGGACGATAGAGTCAAAGGCCCCGGCTCCTCCAATAGCTATTCTTCCCGGGGTGCCTGTGGTCAGCAGGTAAACCCAGTTAAAGACATCCAAAAGAAGTACCCCTAATGTGGCGGCAATAAATGCAGACCTCCGGGATCTTCCTGCGATATATGCCACCAGCCCCCCTACAATCGGGTACATCCATATGGGGTCCAGCCTGTCAAAAGGGCCTCCCGGATTTCCCAGCATCAGAACAGACCCTATGTAATAAATGACAACTCCGGTGACCCCGGTTGCAATCAGAGTCCGGAACCATTCCTTCTTGGTTCCTGCTCTTGTCAATACATATATTGCCAGTCCAATAGGGATAAGTCCGCCACCAACATTTACAGATGCATCGATTCGGCCAAAAGCGATGGGAATATCTATAAAACTTCCCACAACCATGGCGGCCAAAATCCCCAAGGCAGCTTTATCAGATATTCTAAGACGGTCCAGAATCCTATGTGCAAGGCCAAAATAAACCAGCACTGATACAATAATAAGAGCAATTATTCCCAATGGAAACCTGGTCATAGAAACTCTCCTTTCAAAAATATGTTTGTAATGGATGCATACTCTAGAGTTCCCTGCTCCATTGGGATTTATACAAAATCTCTCAAAGTGCGGGCTATTTTGTCCAGACATTTCCCGCTATCAGACCGACCATGGCCGACAGGAAAAACTGCGGGTTTCTATGCCTCGCTCAGCTAGCCATTCCCGGGTCTTTCCTGAAATAACAGCAGGCACTTTATTCATCTCCCGGGGGCTCTTGACCCCCAGCATTAAAAGCACTTTTTTTAAATCAGCCTTCATGTTTTCAATCCTCCTGATGAGCCCATCTGTATTGCTCTCAAAAAGCGTTTTCAGGTAAGCCCCCGCGATGCCTGCGGCATTTGCTCCCAACGCCAGAGCCTTGGCAGCATCAAGACCACTGGCCAACCCTCCGGTGGCCATGATCGTTGTGGCCAGATTAGAACTCTCAATTTCTATCAGGCTGGCAGCAGTGGTGATTCCCCAGGTCTCCAGAGCCCTTTGCCTGCCGTCATTTCTGATACACTCAATTGAAATAAAATTTGTCCCCCCTCTGCCGCCAACATCAAAGTGCTCCACACCGATATCATGCAGTCTTCGGGCGACTTCCCGGCTGATTCCAAAACCAACCTCTTTTATTATTACCGGGACAGGGCAAATGTTAACAAGCCTGGAGATATTGGCAGTCCAACCCCGGAAATCCCGGTCACCGTCTTTCATTACTGCCTCCTGGGGCACATTGAGGTACACCTGAAGCGCGTCAGCATTTATCATTTCAACTGCTCTCAAGGCATCCTCCGGGCGAAGATTGGCACCAACATTGGCCAGCACCATCCCACCGGGATTTATTTTCCTTACTATCCGGAATGATTTTTCAGCCTCAGGCCGCTCCAGGGCAACAGACTGGGAACCGACAGCCATAGCAAGTCCGGTCTCTCTTGCGGCGATTGCAAATGCTTCATTGATCTTGGCCGGTACCGACCCTCCGCCGGTAATGGCATTAATAACTATCGGAGCCGATATCTGTCTGCCCAGCAGCATTGTATCCAGAGTAACCTCGTTTTCCGAAATTTCAGGCAGAGCATTGTGAACCAGGGTGATATCCCCGAATCCGGATACCTGAGGTTGGGGTTCCAGTTTCAGGGCTGATAAAATATGTTCATCTTTTCTGGTTATTCTAGACATCAGATTCCCCACTTTTTTATTAGCTTTTTACGAATCAGGGTTAATTATCCTCGAAAGCACAAAAAAACTACCTGTTTGGTCTGGTCAGGTAATCTTTTCCCGAAACAAAAATATATTGATTATAGGCTCTCGGAAATGACCGGGATAAAACACAGTCATTTGCAGATCAAAAGATTAAATGGGGAGTTGTGCCAATGCCGTCACATATCAGGGATACCTGGAAAGTTGCCACAACCTTTATCGGTACAATCGTGGGGGCAGGCTTTGCATCAGGACAGGAAATCCTGAAGTTCTTCGGCCATTTCGGGCTGCCAGGGGTTATCGGTATTTTAATGAGCTGTATCATCTTCTGTGCCGGGGGAACCCTCATCATGATACTGGGCCATAAGCTGAAGGCCTGCTCATTCGGTGATGTGGTAACATATGTCTGTGGCAGCAGGCTGGGACGTGTGGTTGACCTTGTTCTCGGGGTGTTTCTTTTCGGCAGTCTCAGTGTAATGCTGGCCGGTTCCGGAGCAGTACTTTGCCAGCAGTGGGACTTGCCATACTGGCTGGGAACACTGGTGACCCTGTTAATCTCACTGGCTATCGTCCTCTCTGGAATCAGGGGAATTATAAATGCCAACTCAGTAGTTGTTCCCTTAATGATTACTATATGTCTTCTGGCCATTGTTCCGGCCATATCCGGCGACAGGCTTCTGGCCATCTGTTCGGATTTCCGTCCTGTCTCCAGAGGAGCTTCCAGCCTCTGGTATGTCTCGGCCCTGCTTTATGCTGCCTATAATCTGACCCTCGGTGTATCTGTCCTGGCCCCCCTGGGGAATGAAATAAAAGACCGCCGTTCCCTTATCTACGGCGGTGTCGTTGGCGGTCTTGGACTTGGTGGGCTGGCTATGCTGATTAATCTTGCCATCCTCAGCCACTACCCGGATTCAGCCGGTTACGAAATCCCCAGCCTCTTTATAGCCGGGTCAATGACCACATTGATACAGACTGTCTTTTCCTTTGTCCTCTGGGCTGAAATTTTCACAACTATCATCGGCACCATCTATGGCCTTGCAGCCAGGATTACAGCTGATACCAGGTTCAGTTACTTAAGTGTTACCATTGTACTCCTGATTGGGGCGCTGGTCCTGAGCCAGTTTGGATTTTCCGGTCTGGTAGGCACATTGTACCCGTTGTTTGGCTATGTTTCGCTGGTCTTCCTGATTTGCCTTTTTTCGTTCCCACTTTTTAAGAAAAATTAACATCTCACTAATTAGTTTCCTGAAGCCTTATTCTGGTCAGCCGGAAGCTGACTCAGTTTAGTGACCAGTCCTTCCGGAAGTTGTACCGTATAGGGCTTGATCTGGTCCTTTTTAACCTGTTCCCTGAAACCGTTAATTTTGTTTGTTAATTCCGGGGAAACCGCCTGGCTTAACACAAAATCAACGCTGCCTTCCTTAAGGCCGTAAGCAGCCCTGCCACCTGAAACACCTTTTTGCAGTATCCCGGCAGCAGCATCATAAACTGCTTTTTCAGCTTTTTGCACAACTGCGCCATAAACATTCCGGGGCATTGTTTCCAACAGCTGTTTGTCATTGGCGAGGGCAGTTTTGCGTCTTTCTGCAGCCGCCCCGGCTAAACCTTTCCCGAGATTGCCGGCTGCCGTAAAGACCACATCAGTCCCTACATCAAACAGACTGTTCCCGAGTACTTTACCCCGTTCCGGGTCGGCGGCAGCCTCTTTGGTAACCCCTGCATAGACAGCAATAACCTTTACCTGTTTCCCTTCAGCCAGATTAATAAACTGAACACCCCGGGCAAAGGCTTTTTCCTGCCTGGTGTCAGTCATTTCCCCGCCAATGTAACCAACGAGATTTGTTTTGGTCAGAGTTGCCGCAGCAGCCCCGGCCAGAAAAACGCCTTCGTCATCACTGATTTTTATACTTAAAACATTAGGCCGGTCCACTTCGCCCTCGATAACGGCAAAGGCCGTATCCGGGTACTTGGGCGCTAACAGGTTAAGGTCCTCTTCTAACTCCGGGCCGACTGCAATAATGAGGTCATAGCCATTTTCAGCCAGAAACCTTATTGTTTCTGAACTGTTCACCAGGTCGCCGGGTGACATTATCCTGTATTCCAGGCCCTGCTCTCCGGCTAATCCTTTCACCCCTGAAGCTGCAGCGGTATTCAATAAGCCTCCGGTCTTCGCCGCAGACCCCAGAATAACCCCAATTCTTTTCGGTCCCAGAGAGCCATACTGTTTATATTCCTGTTGTTCAGAGGCAGCCTTCCCGGAGCAGCCGCCAATGATAGAAAGTACTACCATCAGTAAACCACATATTACTGCACGTCTTAACGCCATCTTTTCCCCTCCTGCTATGGCTCATCCCCAAAGGTCCTGAGAAACTGTTCCATTGTCATTAACAGCGCCCTTGGCTTGCTTCCTTCATATTTTCCAACAATCCCGCGTTCTTCCATCATGTCTATCAGCCTGGCAGCCCTGGCATACCCAATCCGCAATCGTCTCTGCAGCATAGAAATAGATGCCTGGCCGCTTTCAATCAATATCTGGACCGCCTCTTTAAACAGCTCATCTACTTCACCGCTGTCCACAGTACTGTGAGAATCGTCCTGGATGACCCCTTCCTCAAATTGCGGGACTCCCTGCTGTTTAAGGTGAGCAACAAGGGCTTCCACTTCCTTGTCTGACATAAAAGCTCCCTGAACCCTGATGGGTTTGACAGCTCCGACAGGGAAGAACAACATATCACCCTTGCCCAGCAGCTTTTCGGCGCCGGCCATATCAAGAATAGTCCTTGAATCTGTCTGGGATGATACGGCAAAGGCAATCCGCGAAGGAATATTGGCCTTAATCAGCCCTGTAATTACATCAACAGAAGGTCTCTGGGTGGCCACTACCAGATGCATGCCCGCAGCCCTGGCCATCTGGGCCAGGCGGCATATGGCATCCTCCACATCAGCAGGTGCCACCATCATCAGGTCAGCCAACTCATCAATAACTACCATAATAAAGGGCATATATCCTGATTCATATTCTGCATTCCCGGCCTTCACAGCCTGATTAAACCTGTATATATCTTTTACCCCTGACCTGGCAAAGTGTTCATATCTCTTTTCCATCTCCCTGACAGCCCACCTCAGTGATGTGGCAGCCTTCTTGGAATCAGTGACCACAGGTGAAATCAAGTGTGGAATTCCGTTGTATGTTGTCAGTTCAACCATTTTCGGATCTATCATCAGGAGCTTGACCTCATCAGGTCTGGCCCTGAAAAGAATACTTGCTATAAGGGTATTCATACACACACTCTTACCTGACCCGGTGGCCCCGGCGATGAGGAGGTGAGGCATCTGGGCCAGATCAGCCAGAATCGTTGTCCCGGCAATATCCTTACCCAGAACAAAAGCAAGCCTGGAAGAAGCCTTGGCAAACCCTTCAGACTCCAAAAGCTCACGCATAGTTACAACCGAAATCTCTTTATTGGGAACCTCTATACCCACTGCTGCTTTGCCGGGTATCGGCGCCTCAATACGCACACCTGATGCAGCCAGCCCCAGTGATATATCATCTGCCAGGTTTACAATCCGGCTTACCTTCACGCCGGGTGCAGGCTGGATCTCATACCTGGTTATAGCGGGTCCCCTGGACACCTGGGTTACCTTAGCCTTGACACCAAAGCTTTCAAGAGTGTCCTCCAGTATTCTTACATTATCTGTGATATCTTTATTCATCCTGGGGCTTCTGGTTTTTGTATTTTTTGAAAACAGTGTCAGTGGAGGAAGGATGAAATTCGAGGCTAAATTTGCAGATAACTGGAGAGTTTCGTTTTTTTGACTTTCCGTTTTTTTGCTTCTTGTTTTCCTCTCTTCAAGACTGATTACCTCAGCCCGCTCCCTGTTCTCCTCATTTGCAAGAACCTTTTCGATAGGTTCCGGATATATATTGATCTTGGGAAAATCATCTTCTTCAGCCTTTACCGTGATATCATCATCCCTGTCCCGCTCCTTCCCGAAGCTGAATATGCTGCTATCGAACAGTACCCGGCGTTTCTCGGGCACTGTTTTGGGCAGAACCTCAGGAACGGTATCCTCATCATCTTCCTCAACCTCAGTAAATATAAAACCTGAGACCATATCCCTGATGCGGTTCCACATCATTACTGCCTGACTGCTGACATACTTCCACATGGTGGGAAAGGATACATTGGTAGTCAGCATCACTGCAATTACCGCAAGGGCGACCAGAATTATGTAGGTTCCTGTTCTTCCAAAAGCCGTAAGGAGGATAACCGCCAGTATCCCACCGATTATTCCGCCGCCTTTACCCTCAATTCCGGCCCTGTATAAGTCCTTTGGGGCAGTGTCCAGCTGCAGGTGTAGAAGTACCAGTATCAGGGCAAAAAGCAGGGCGACCCCAACCAGCATTTCCTTGTCAAACCTTGCCTTGTGCCACTCCATCATCATTTTCACGCCCAGAAATGCGATTACCAGAGGGAATACATACTTGCCTTCCCCTGCTACCAAATCGATGGCCTTAACCACAAACTCTCCAACCACTCCGGTTGAACTTGAAAACAGGCTGACAAAGGAAAGGACTGCAAAAGTCAGGCACCCAATGCCAACTATTTGATAAAATCTATTTTTCTGCCGTTCCGAAGCCTTTGCCATGCAAAAAGTCACCTCAACAGTAATAAATTCTACATTCTTGAATCAATTCCTTTGTGCTGAGTCCAGAAAAGTAAGGGGTAGATGTATACCTCCGGCGGGCAACGTCTCCGCCTTCCGGAACACATCTACCCCTGTCCCAATAACATTTAATCTACAGCCTGCCAGTTAACTGGAGCGCTATTACCACAATACTCAGCCCCCACACGTAATAGGCAAACCCTCTCATACTTCCTTTCTGCAGGACCCTGATCATAAATTTGATGGCCCAGTAGCCGGACACAGCAGCCACCAGAGGACCGATCAGAAAAGGCAGTCCCATTCCGGCCGGCAGGGCATGGAGGTCCTTGAGATCCAGAATGGTAGCCCCTGCTATTGCAGGTATGGATACCAGGAAGGAAAACCGTGCCGCAGTCTCCCGGTCAATACCCCTAAATAAAGACCCGGCAATGGTCAGCCCGGAACGGGAAATGGCAGGCAGAATTGCTATCCCCTGCATAGTCCCGACAATCACTGCATCAAAATACGAAATATCATCCATTTGTTTGCCGCGATCCTTGACCTTGTCGGCAAACCATATAATGAGGCCGGTGAGGATGAACTCAATTCCCAGAGTACTTCCTGATTCAAAAAGCCTTTCAAAAAAATCTTTAAAGGTCAGCCCTATGATTCCTGTTGGAATTGTCGCCACCAGAAGGAGGAAGGTCAGCTTCTGCCAGGGACGTTTGATTATTGATATGATATCATTTCGGAACACACCGATCACCGCAACCAGTGTCCCCAGGTGTACCAGAACATCAAATGTGAGGACACCCTCTTCAACCCCCAGCAGCCTCTGAAATAAAACCAAGTGCCCTGAACTGCTTATGGGCAGAAATTCTGTCAGGCCCTGAATCACTCCAAGAATTATGGATTCCAGAATACTCATGTGATAACTCCTTTAAAAAAGTAGTCAGTAGCCAGAAGTCAGAAGTCAGAAGTCAGTAGACAGTAGTCAAAAGGCAAAAGGCAGAAGGCAGAAGGCAGAATCAAAAATGAGCTGAATGCTAAGGACACATGCTTCACACATTTAACCAAAATCGCCTGGCAACGCCTGCCGACTTTACTGCTGAAGAAGTAACGGCTACAATGAACATTATAGAGAATTTCCAAGATAAAATCAATTGAATATTGAACACCACAGTCATTTTCATCCTGTCCATTCCCTGACTCCTGTCTCCTATCCCAAACAAATTAAGGCCGCCCCTTTCGGGGCAGCCTCCAGCCGATTAAAGTCAGTTATCCGCAAACCGCGGCACAAACCTAATTTCAGTGCCCGGCTGATATTGATTTTTCAGGTAATCCATAGGGTCGGTGCTTATCAGCCGCACAATCCGGCACCTGTCAACACCACACTGTTCGACCTGAAGTTTAACTCCCTGGACTTCCAGTTCCTGATACTTGGGCCCGTTTCTGTCAATCCCCTCAAGAACCATTTCTATTGGCAGCGGAGTGTATATCAGTGTCATTGCACCAGTCCCCCTGAGCTTGTGCCTTCTTCAATTAACTGGTTCAGCTTTTTAACGGCATGAGAAATGCCTCCGACTTCATCAATCAGGCCGGACTCTACAGCATCTTTACCAATCAGAACCGTACCAATGTCCCGGGCCAAGTCCCCGGTCCGGAACATCAACTCCCTGATCTTGTCATCTGTAGCCTGTGAATGCCTGGTAAGAAAGTTCACCACTCTGTCCTGCATTTTATCCAGGTACTCATAGGTCTGAGGCACGCCGATAACTAGGCCGGTAAGCCTGATGGGGTGTATTGTCATACTGGCGGTCTCAGCAATGAATGAGTACTTAGAAGAAACGGCTATGGGAACACCAATGCTGTGCCCGCCGCCCAATACCAGAGAAACTGTGGGTTTGGACATAGTTGTTATCATTTCAGCAATTGCCAGACCGGCCTCCACATCACCACCAACAGTATTTAACACAATCAGAACTCCTTCAATTTCAGGATTCTCTTCCAGGGCTACCAATTGTGGTATTATGTGTTCATACTTTGTTGTCTTATTTTGCGGTGGCAGCACCAAGTGACCTTCTACCTGACCTACGATGGTCATACAGTGAATATTGGTCTTGGTCTGGGGAACAGTCATCTGGCCCAGTTCTTTTATGGTATCAACAACATCTCCTTTTTTATTGACCCCCTGTTTTGTTTTCCTGCCGCGCTGTGGTTCTGCCTGTGGGTCCCCGCCGGGAATCGGCGGTATCCCCGGCTCATCAGTCCCCGGTGTTCCCGGAGGGCCGGGAGCCACAGGGGACTGTGGATTAAAATAATTGGGGTCAAACGGTGTCTGTCCCCCTGTAAAAGGAAACCGTCCCGGTACGGAACCATCGGAATTCATCGGTCCGGGGTAACGTGTCCAGTAATATTCAGACATCTTATCACACTCCTGATATTATTTCACCCTTAGTATGTTACAACTGTTAACAAATTACTCAATGAATTATCACTAGTATCATTACAGCCTCAATCATACTTACAGCAATTAATCAAACTTACAGCAATTAATCAAACTTTTGAATTTTTTCTTATAAGTTTTCACTACATATAATGTCGAATTATGGTAAAATGTGAGATAAGAAAAAGAACCAGAGAACAGAAGCAGCGAAAGTTGAAATATAAATGACAGGGGGAAACTAGATGAAGCATTACAAAGGTTACATAATCTATCTATTAATAATCTCCCTGGTCTCCCTGATTATTGTTATTGAATACAACAGTTTTAAAAATAACAGAGGCATAGTAAGAACTGAACTTACAGCTCAACAGGGCATACTTGATTTAACTGATTGGGATTTTACCAAGTACCCATTACACTCACTTGACGGCGAATGGTTATTTTTCTATCAACAGTTTGTCAAACCTGATAACAAAGAGGGTTCAGCTCATGGAGTTATTACTGTCCCCGGTTTATGGAATTCCTTTCAATATAACGGGGCAAAAATTGGTTCATCCGGTTACGGTACATATAAACTAAAGGTTTTACTTCCCTCTGATTACAAAGAAAAACTAGCCCTGAAAGTACCTGATATGTCCTGCAGCTACCGTCTTTTTATAAACGGTGAAGAGATATCCTCCAATGGCATTGTGGGGACATCACCGACAGAAGAACTCCCCCAATGGAAGCCCTTGATTAAGAGTTTAAACACTAATTCCAGCCAACTGGATATTGTGATTCACGTTTCTAACTTTCACCATGTAAAAGGCGGCATCTGGGAGTCCATTGTACTGGGCACCGAAGCAGCGGTTTACAAAAACCGGGAATTGAACCTCCTGCTCAGCTTTATTCTGATTGGCGTGTTGTTCATTTCAGTTCTTTATTACCTGGTCATTTTTTCAGTAATGCAAAACAATATGACCAGTCTGTATCTGGCCATGTTTTCTCTAATGGCCGGGTTAAGGGAGCTATTAGTCAGAGAGGTTGTCATTTTTTTACTGTTTCCCAACATATCCTTCAACCTCATATCAAAGCTGGAATACATTACAGTCCCCTCAGGGCCTGTTCTCCTGGCATTATCATTGTACAGCCTGTACCAGGCAGAATTCCCCAGGAAGGTTTTACATACTATTGTAACTGTTTTTTCGGTTTACATAATTATTATCATTTTTACCCCCTTAAAAATATTTGGGCCTCTGATGCACTTGTATTTAATTCTTTTCGTCATTGCCTTTATTTATTTGATTACCGTTATTGCCGCTGCTGCCAAAAAAAAGAAGCCGGGTGCAGGTACGCTGCTTTTTGGTACCTGTTTCCTGCTTCTAACTGCTTTGATAGATATGGGTTATGTTTATAAGGTTCATAATAATTATGACCTGGCTTATACATTTTCCATCGGACTAATTATTTTTATTCTTTGTCAAATGCACTCATTATCTTTATATATAGCAGATGTTTTTCAACAGGCACAGCGAGTGGCTAAAGCTGAGATGGCTTTTTTACAGGCACAGATTGTCCCTCATTTTTTGTATAACACCCTGAATACCATCATCCATCTCACCAGGGAATCCCCTGAAAAGGCCCGCAGCCTGCTTACAGAATTAAGCAATTATCTTCATGGCAAATTTAATTTTGACTTATATCATAAAAACACATCTGTCTCTCTTGAATACGAGCTGGGTATTGTAAAATCCTATCTGGCAATCGAGTCAGTCCGGTTTAATGGCCGCTTGAAAGTAAATTATCAGGTAGAGGAACAGGCCCTAAACTATAAGATATTACCGTTTCTCCTCCAGCCGCTGGTAGAAAATGCGGTCAAACACGGCTTCAGAAATAATCCTGAAGCTTGCATTATAGTTATTTCCGCGTTTTTTCAAGAAAACAACTTAATGCTCTCAGTTTCTGATAACGGATTGGGAATGCCAAAAGCTAAAATGCTGGCACTGACAAAAGGTGATTCTAAAGAGCTCGGGACCGGTCTTAATAATATAAATCAGCGCTTGAATGCTGCTTATGGAACCGGTTTAAGTATTACCAGCGCAATAAATACGGGTACCACTATTAATATAAAGATCCCGTTAAGCAATATAAGCATCCCGTTAAGGAGTGAGCAAAGCTATGTTAAAAGCAATGCTGGTTGATGATGAGGTATTTGCCCTTAAGGAACTGCAATTACAACTGGAAAGCCTTCCTAATATTCAAATAGCAGGCTCTTTTACCAATCCCTTTGAAGGCTTCTTCAATATATCTGTACTAAATCCCGATGTAGTCTTTTTAGATATTGACATGCCTGAAGTCAGCGGCATTTACCTGGCAGAACAGATTATGACCACCCATCCCGAAGTGGAAATAATTTTTGTCACGGCCTTTGACCAGTATGCCCTGGATGCCTTTGAACTCAATGCTGTGGATTATATCCTCAAGCCCGTTACATTGGAAAGAATCCAAAAGGCCGTTTCCAGGCTGGAAGAAAAAATCGAAAAAAACATTGCTACTGACTTCTGTTCCTTAAGCAATCAATATGAGGAGACGGTGAAAAAGTTCTTTATTTATGAAGAAGATAATATTATCCTCCTGAGCTTTAAAGATATCTACTATATTGAAGCCCTCAACAAATCTGTCCGTATCCGCACTCAGGGCAGGTCATATGACTCCGGTCATCCTCTTCACTATTTTGAAAACAAACTGAAAAACCTAAACTTTTTCCGGCCCCATCGAGGGTATCTGGTTAATCTTGAAAAGATTGCCGAAATTATCCCGAAAATTAATTACTCTTTTGATATCAAGCTGACCGGTATAGATGATTTAATCCCGGTCAGCAGGACCAATGTCAAGCTGCTGAAACAATTGCTGGAGCTTTAACTATTAGGTAACGGTTACATTAATCTCCCACATATTCCCATCCGGTTTCCCGATCATCAGGGTATATGTGCCTGCTGCAGTTGCCTGGGCCGGATTTGCGATGACTAAGTCGGCACTGCCTGCTGCTTTTGTTACTGCCACATCAATTGAAGTTGTCGCGTTATCGTTCAGCATGTAAGAATACATACTTCCATTATCTGCTGTAAACTCTGCCAAAACATCATTGCCTGCTGCATCTGTCATTGCTGTAACCGTTATTGTCGCACTTGCATCCGTATTGGCAAATGCTGCTGAACCCGGACTGATTGCCCGCTGTGAAGCCACTACATTCACTGGTAATTCCACAGAGTCAGTGACACCCGCTACTGCTATAGTCAGGGTGTGATTTGCCACTGTTAGTAAATTTATCGGGAAATTACCTGCCCCGCCTGTAAAAGTAAGTGTACCATTAAATACTTCTCCATCGGCCTGATTGCTGGTTACGGTAACATTGATATCTCCGGAGAGATTATTACCTGATGTATCTTTGGCTCCCGTTATTGCCAGGCCAAAGATGATTCCCTGGATTTTGTCCCCGGCCTCTACCAAGCCTGCGCTGAATTCGGAAAGGTCGGCATCTGCCGGTACTGAGCCCACGGTCACTGTAATTGTTACATTGCCTGTACTGTCTATGGTTCCGTCATTTGCTTTGACTATAATAGTTACGTCCTGGTCAGCCTGTGCTCCTGCAGGGGTATATGTAATGCCGGCTCCATCTGTCACCACATCTCCTGATACATTATTCAGACTTTCATCTTCTGCCGATACCACTACATAGGTTAATTCATCTGCATCAATATCTTCAAACCAGCCTGCCATATTACCGGAGTACGCTGCAGCTGCCGGATTACCACTGACTGCCGCCGGTGTCGCATTTCCGGTTTGTACAGCCTGGCCAGCCACTGCTGTGGGTGCATCATTAATCGGATTAATTGTCACATTTACTGTTGCTGTTGTTATGCCACCATTACCATCACTTATTTCATACATGAAACTGTCTGCTCCGTTGTAATTAGCATTTGGAGTGTACCTTAAACTGTCTTCCTCTTGTCCTACTTCACCATTTGTTCCCTGGGTAAACCCTGTAATACTCAGAGTATCGCCATCTATATCAGTATCATTTAGCAATACATCAATTAGTACGGTACTGTCTTCGTCTACAACTGCTGAATCGTTAGCTGCCACCGGCTGATCATTTACCGGAGTTACTGTCACATTTACTGTTGCTGTCACTGTGCCTCCATTGCCATCACTTATTATGTAGCTAAAGCTATCTGCTCCATTGTAATTAGCATCCGGTGTATACCTTAAACTGTCTCCTTCCTGTGCCACTGTACCATTTGTTCCCTGGGCAAACCCTGTAATACTCAATGTATCACCATCTGCATCTGTATCATTTACCAGTACATCAACCAATGTCGTACTATCTTCGTTTACAGTTACCGTTTCGTTAGCTGCCACCGGCTCATCATTAATTGAATTGATTGTCACATTCACTGTTGCTGTCGCTGTGCCTCCATTGCCATCACTTATTCCATAGCTAAAGCTGTCTGTTCCATGGTAATTGGCGGTCGGAGTATAGCGCAGCTTATTGTCTGCTAGTTCTACTGTACCATGGCTGCCCTGGGGAAATTCCGCAATACTCAAAGTATCACCATCTACGTCTGTGTCATTTGCCAATACAGCAATAACCACGTTACCATCTTCGTCTACAACTGCTGAATCGTCAACTGCTGCAGGTGCATCGTTAATCGGATTAATTGTCACATAGACTGTTGCTGTTGCTGTGCCGCCATTGCCATCACTTATTGTGTAGCCAAAGCTGTCTGCTCCATTGTGATCAGCATCCGGTGTATACTTTAAGCTGTTTTCCACTTGTTCTACTGTACCATTTGTTCCCTGGTCAGACCCTGTAATACTCAGTGTATCACCATCTACGTCTGTATCATTTGCCAATACAGCAACAGGTACGTTACTGTCTTCGTCAACACTTATTGTATCATCAACTGCTGCAGGTGCATCGTTAACCGGATTAATTGTCACATTCACTGTTGCTGTCGCTGTGCCGCCATTGCCATCACTTATTTCATAGCCAAAGTTGTCTGCTCCGTTGTAATCAGCATCCGGTGTATACTTTAAGCTGTTTCCTTCCTGTACTATTATACCATTTGTGCCCTGGTCAAACCCTGTAATGCTTAGAGTGTCACCATCTGCATCTGTGTCATTTGCCAATACAGCAACAAGTACGTTACCATCTTCGTCAACACTTATTGTATCATCAACTGCTGCCGGAATGTTATTTAGTTCAACCGCTACGGTTACTGCCTTGGCAGGCATAGTAAAAGTGTAGCTTTCTCCTGCAATTAGTTCAGTTGTCAAAATGGCAGCACTGTCTGCATCTGTTACCGCAATTGACTTGAGATACTTGCCGGCTTCTATATTGGTAATGTTCACAGTTACGGCTGCACCTTCTTCTGCTTCATCAGCCGGGTCAGTGGTGAGAACAGCGGTCCCTCCTGCTGCGCTCGTCGTGATGCTATATGTGGCTGCTTCAACCACAAAGCTAACGGCAAAAGACTCGCTGACACCATTATCTGATGTTACTTTTACATCTGCAGTGTAACTTCCGACTGCCAGCCCGTCTTTTGGTACTACTGTAAAGGTTGTCGATGATACTCCTGCATTCAGCGTTGCGGCTTGCGGCTGAGTAATTGTAAAGCTGTCTGCATTAGTTCCGCTTAAGGCCACTGCCAGGTTGGTAATATCACCTGTCCCGGTTCTGGTTACAGTAATTTCTGCCGGAGTCTCCGGTCCATAACCCTCTGTTACAGTACCTAAGTCTGTTGGATCAGATGCACTCAATTCAATACTGTAAGTCAGAGCTCTGGCATACACACTGTATATTTCCTCGAATCCGTTCTCTGCAATCACCCACACCATAATCCGGTCATTTTCACTGATAATCTCCGTTGCCGCATCTACAACCGGAACATTGTTTTTAAATATTCCATTTACCACCGCTTTTGGATCTCTGGGTTCTGCCACAATACCGGCAAAATCCGTAAAGTCCTCAACAAATAAATCAGCTCCATTGTAATTTCCATCGGGAGGGAAACCGATTGCCATACCTTCGAGTCCGGTTGCATCCATCCCGCCAATGGTGAAAACACTTAAGCTTACATCACTGCTTTTTTCTCCCTCAGGTATTGTCACCTCAGCTGCTGTCCCCACGTTATAGCCTGTTCTGGCGGCATATCTCACATTATAAGTCCCTGCAGACAGACCTGTAATCTCTGTCCCGGTTACAGCAGTCCACTCTGTATCAGTTGACAGCTTGTATTCCATAGTATTATCCACACCGTGAATCTTCCCGTCACTGCCTTCAAACCTGCCCGGAGCCACACCCAAAAGGCCTGTGGGAGCATCCTGGTCCTGATTCGGTGTTGTTTGAGAACCACCGGATGACCCGGAAGTAGTTGTTGTTACGGCAACTGTTGAGCCTTCAGCTTCTTCTGCCATCACAACTGTGCCAATAGTACCCTTTCCTGTTACTGAGGCTAGGGCAGAGACCTCCAGTTTTGTTACTTTAGTATTTCCGGAAACAGTAATATTTGCGTTGACTGCAGTTTCTGTGATGTTCAAATTCTCAACACTGCCGCCAACAAGAGAAACTCTGGCTCCTTCCTGCTCTATGCTGACTGTGCCGAATTTCCCGGTTAAGATTACTTCTTCATCTCCGGTTACAAATACAGTGGTAATACCTGTACTCTTATCAGTAAGAGCATCTGTTTCCAGCCTGGCGCCGCTTGCCAGGCTGACTATCTTAATATTTGTATTGCCATGTGCCACTACTCTTACCTTACCGTTCTTCTTCTGAACAACTACCTTATTTAAAGTACTGTCTGTAAAAATGATACTGTTTTCGCCACCACCAGTGACCACAGTCCTTCCCTCTACTGTGATATTGGTAAGGCGGGCATCCCCGTCTCCAATTCCGGCTGTCAGCAGAAGGTCTCCCTTTATAATCATGTTTTTCAGGTTTACATTGGCTGCTGATATGGTTACATTTCCATCTATTGTAACCACATCCTCTGAAGCTCCAAAGACACCTTCTTTATTATAAAGCTCACCAACCGCCCTGTTCAAAATAACTACAGCCTCTGCTCTGGTAGTGGCCCGGTCTGGTTTGAAAGTCGTATCAGGATAGCCTTCAAGATATCCTGCTGCCACTACCGCATTAACCTCTTCTTTACTCCATGAACCGATATTCCCATAATCCTGAAAACCATCGACAGGCCTGTTTTGTTTTTCTGCATCAAGTCTCAGCAGCCTGAATAAAATTACCGATACTTCCTGGCGGCTTATTTCTCTGTTGGGACTCATGGCACCACCGGTATCGCCTGTTATGTATCCTGCCTCCACCGCTCTGGCAATTTCGTCATAATACCATCCTTCTTTTTTTACATCAGGGAAATCAATGTCTGCTTTGTCTTTAAAGCCCATGACCCTGTTAACCATTGTCATGAATTCTGCCCGGGTAACAGGGTTGTCCGGTTTAAAGACACCGTCCGGATAGCCTGATGCCAGACCTCCCTCCAGCCATTCAGTAATCACATCACCCGCCCAGTGTTCTTCTACATCATTGGTTTCTGATGCAAAAGCACCCGGCGCGGTCAATGTAAGTAGTAATATTATCATCATGCCCAATATGAAACTCTGCAGAAACTTTTTTCTTCTAAATCCACTCGCTGGCATATTAACCTCTCCTTCCGTTAATTTGTGAAGTTTTTAAAATTATCCAAGCAATATGTATTCACTTTTATTTTACCTTGAAATTAATTTCATTTTGTTTATTTCATACCGAAACAGCATAAATATCGCGTAAAATGTCAAAATAACGGCCTGAAAAAACAAACGCAAAAAAGCCGCATCAACTGCGGCTTTCAGCGTTTGTGAATTTCACCTGAAACTTACCATATTAAACTTCCATGATGATTGGTAGTATCATTGGTCTTCTTCTGGTTTTCTCATACAGGTATTTACTTGTGGCATCCCTTACATTGGACTTAATTGACGCCCATTCGGTAATGCCCTTTTCTTCACATTTTTCGAGAGCCTGCTTTACCTTTTCCTTGGCATCCTCAATCAGCTGCTCTGATTCACGCACATAGACAAATCCCCTGGAAACAATGTCCGGACCGGCTACTACGGTACCGCTCTGCTTTTCAATTGTAACAACAACTATTAAGATACCGTCCTGGGACAGCTGTTTACGGTCACGCAGGACAATATTGCCCACATCACCGACCCCAAGCCCGTCGACCAACACTCTTCCTGCTGTTACCCGACCATTAAGCCGCGCGGAATTTCTCTTAAATTCCAGGACATGTCCGTTCTCTACCACAAAAATATTGCTGCGCGGTATCCCTATCTCTGCGGCCAAATTGGCATGTCTGATCAGATGTCTGTATTCCCCGTGAACCGGAACAAAGAATTTTGGCTTAACCAGGTTCATCATCATCTTAAGCTCTTCCTGACTGGGATGGCCTGATACATGGATTCCGGAAAAGGATTCGTATATTACGTCTGCTCCCTGTTTAAAGAGGTGGTCTATGGTTCGGGCGACCAGTTTTTCATTTCCCGGGATCGGCGAAGCAGAAATAATGACCGTGTCTCCGGGAATGATTTCTACCTGCCGGTGATCACTCATTGCCATTCTTGTTAAGGCCGACATGGGTTCACCCTGGCTTCCGGTAGTTAAAATAGTTACTTTATGTGCCGGTAAACGATTAATCTCATCAAGCTCAACAAAGAGTTCTTTAGGGAAATCCATGTAACCCAGCTCTGATGCAATTGTGACAACATTCACCATACTGCGGCCAGCAATAGCCACTTTCCTGTCATACTTAAAAGCGGTGGCAATAGCCTGCTGCAGCCGGTGTACATTCGACGCAAATGAAGCCACAATAATTCTTCCCTGAGCCGCTCTGAAAGTCTCGTCAAAGGTATTACCCACTACTTTCTCAGACAGGGTATGTCCCGGCCGCTCCACATTTGTACTGTCAGATAACAATACCAGGACACCCTTCTGTCCCAGTTCAGCAAATTTCTGAAAATCTGTTATCTGCCCATCCACCGGTGTCTGGTCAAACTTAAAGTCGCCGGTATGCAGCACTGTGCCGATTGGAGTATGTACCGCAATAGACACCGCATCCGGAATACTGTGGCTGACCCTGATAAATTCGACCTTGAACGGGCCAATCTCCACGACATCCCTCGATTTCACCGTATTGAGTGATACTCCTCCGGCAACATTGTTTTCCTTAAGTTTTCCCTGTAACAAACCAAGCGTCAGTTTAGTCCCGTACACCGGTACATTTATTCTTCTAAGCACATAAGGAAGCGCGCCAATATGGTCTTCATGACCATGGGTTAGTACTATTCCCCTTACAATATCCTTGTTTTCCAGAAGATATGTAATATCAGGAATTACGATATCAATTCCCAGCATCTCTTCTTCGGGAAACATCAAACCTGAGTCAACAACCAAAATATTTTCTCCGTACTTCACAACCATCATGTTTTTTCCGATTTCCCCCATGCCTCCAAGGGGGATTAACGATAATTTCGAATCTCTTGCCATTCCTACACCTCCTGAACACAAAAAAACACGCTAAAACTGGTAGTTTGATTAATGATTGAGAAAACCAGAAGAAGCAGGAGAAAAATATTGGTTTTGTCCGCCCGACTCTCAGGTTACAAAAGATAGCCGCCCATAAACACCTGAAAATATTATACAGTATTTCCTTTTACTCCACAAGAGTTATATTTTGCTGTAAGCGCTTTTCAGTTAGTACTATTATAGACACCTTCCGGTCCAAAAATACAGGGGAGTACTAATGTTCGATTAAGGCCATTGTCTTTTGTACCGCATCCCTGCTGCCGACAAACATGATGAGATCGCCCCTTTCCAGAACAGTATTCCCGTGTGGGATAATATTTTCACCATTACGGGATACGGACATAATCAGGGTATCTCCCGGAAGCCTGATGTCCCTAAGGCGCTTTTTGACATAAGCGGCATTTGCCAGTACAGCCTCTTCGACCAACAGGTTATCTTCACCTTCAGTCAGAAGAGAAAATGCTGCCGGGTGAATTACAAGGTTCTCCAGTACCATGAGTGTTGAAAAGGCCGGGCTGACAACCCTCACCCCAAGGTCCTTAAATTCTCTGGTATGAGCACTATTATTGACAACAGAAATAACTCCCTTCATACCAAAGTCTTCAACCGCTGTCCGGCATATCCTGAGATTTACGTCATCACTGTTGGTGGTTATTACAATGGTGTCTTCAGGTGTAATTCCGGCAGTCCGAAACCCTTCATCTGTAGTCGCATCAGCATGAAGGACGTTTAACCCGGCAATCTTGGCTTTTGCTCTCTGTTTTGCCCCAATATCTATCAGCGTGACTGATTCACCGCTTTTGGTCAGGCGTTCTCCCAGCAGTATCGAGGTATCAGCAGCGCCGATGATAATTACCCGCTTATCTGATACTTCCTTTTGAGGAGCGAACTTTTCAAACAACAGGGGTGAAACCAGGCAAGTCACTATTGCTGACAATATAATAGCCCCATTGGTGTTTTCTGAGATTTCACCTATTTTAAGGCCTACAGCGGCAGCAGCTATGATCAGGCTCAACCGTGAAGAGAGCAGGAAACCGGCGCTCAGAGCTTCCTTGGTAGAAAATGCCAGCCTGAAAAGGGCCCCGGGAATTATTTTTACGAGGTATAATGCAATAATTAACAGTGGCAGCAGAATCAGAAAGTCGCCGCTCTTTGCCGCCTCAGCTATATTAAAGGTTGCCCCGACCATAATAAAGAAGATTGGAATAAAAAAGCCATATCCGATTGCTTCAAGTTTCAGTACAAAGGATTCTTCCCTCTTCTCAGACACCAGGGAAACTATAGCCCCGGCGAGAAAGGCACCCAGGATAGCCTCAGAACCCAGGTACTCGGAAAAAACAACAAAAATAAGTATCAGGGCAAAGGAACCCCTGATCCTGATCTGGGAAGTGGCATCAGCGAGTTTCTTGATTATGGGCAGCCTGTTCAGGATATTCACCAGTTTGTAAAAAACGAAAAAAGCCAGGAAAAGGAACAACACCAGCAATATGTCTTTCATCTGACCGGATGTAAGCATTAGTACCACAACAGTTATCAGAAGCATGGTCAGAAAATCTGCTATCAGGGCTGAAAGGAGTATGGTCTGACCAAAAGAAGTGTTTATAATACCTTTCTCCTTAAGCACAGGAACAACAATACCCAGTGAAGTCGTTGACAGGACCAGGGTAACCAGCCAGGGGCTTCTGATATAGCCCAGTTCAGTTAAGCCCATTGAGATCAAAAAAGAAAATATCAGGGTCAGTCCAAAAGTTCCAAAGGCCAGCAGCACCGGATTTGCCCCAGCGCTTTTTTTGCTCCTCAGGGCCAGAGCCAGGGTCTGAAAATCAATTTCGAGCCCTGACAGGAACATCAGGTAGGTAAATCCAAATGCCGACAGAAATTCCAGCAGCGGCCCTGTTTCTATTAGATTGAAGCCACTGACCCCCAGGATCAGGCCTGCAATGATTTCACCTATGACCACCGGCAGCCTGACAAACCTGATATGGCTTGTTATAAACGGGACTATAAAAGCTGCCAAAATAATAATCAGCAGGGAATAAAACATGTGTTCATTTGCCATGGCTCTGATGCTCCCTTTTTTATTAATAAATTAACCCAAACCCTCTCATTTACTACTGAGAGAATTTGGGTATCAGTTACATTAATTATTTTAACAGAAGTTTAGCAGGTTTAGCAAGTAATAAACCGGCCAGGTTAAATTTTGTTATACTTTTCCAGCAGGTTCCTGATGGCATCAGTTTCCTCACCTGTTGCTTCAATCAGCGGAGGTCTAAGCCCGCCGGCTTGAAAGCCCATCAGGTTCATGGCTGTTTTCACCGGAATCGGGTTTGTGGTCAAAAACATGCCTTCAAATACGGGAATAAGGTCCAGGTGAATCTTTCTGGCAGTATCAACGTCACCTGCCAGGAATGCCCTGACCATTGCCTGCAGCTCATTTCCCACAATATGGGCAACAACACTGATAACTCCATGTCCGCCCACACTAAGCATTGGTAATATGATGGCATCCTCACCACAGTAAATCAGGAACTCTTCAGAGGTTTTGCGCCTGATTTCTCCTGCCAGCACCAGGCTTCCGGAGGCCTCCTTAACGGCAACAATATTTTCAACCTTTGCCAGTTCGGCAATAGTATCCGGCAGCAGATGTGACGAGGTTCTGCCGGGGACGTTGTATAGTATTAACGGCAAACCTGTGGCCTCGGCTACTGTCCGGAAATGCTGATACATGCCTCTCTGAGGCGGTTTATTGTAATAGGGTGTAACCAGCATGGCACCGTCTACGCCGACTCTCTCGGCCTCCCTGGTTAACATCACCGAATCAGAGGTGACATTTGACCCAGTTCCGGCAATTACCTTTACCCTGCCACCCACCGCATCAACCACGGCTTCAAAAAGCCTGATTTTCTCTTCTCTGGTGAGTGTGGGAGACTCACCCGTCGTTCCGGCCACAACTATGCCGTCAGAACCGTTATCTGCCAAATATCCGGCTAACTTCCTGGCCTGCCTGTAATCAACTTCCAGACTTGAGTCAAAAGGGGTTACCATGGCAGTCAGCACTCGCCCAAAGTCTCTCACCACTTTTCCAACCTCCATACTATACTTATTCGCCCAGTGCGAAATAATTATGCAGGGCTCTTATAGCTTTTTCCATTTCATCCTGTTTTACCAGACACCAAATTGTGGAATGTGAATCAGCAGTCTGGAGTATCCCTATATCTTCCGCCACCAGGGCTTCGATAATACTGGCCATAACTCCCGGAACTCCGGCCATTCCGGCGCCCACTGCCGAAACCTTGGCACATTTCGGGGTCACAATCGGCGAAAACCCCATGTCTTCCAGAAGACCTACCGCTCTACCGGCCACTTCGTCTTTTACGGTATAAATTACCACATCGGGATGTATGTTTATAAAGTCCACGCTGATTCCGGCATTTGCCATTGCCTTAAATATTTTGAGCTGAGGGTACTCTGAAGATGGAAATTCAGATATGGTAATTTCAATCTGGGTTACGTTGGGAATGTGTGTAATACCTGAAATAATGCGGTCCCGTTTGATTTCCACCCGCTTGTCATAGTACGCGGTAACCAGGGTTCCGGGAGCGTCGGAAAAGGTACACTTGACCCTGATAGGAATGTTTTTCTGCATTGCAATTTCCACGGCACGGGGGTGAATCACCTTGGCCCCTTCATGGGCCAACTGGCATATTTCATTATACGTAATCTCATCCAGGGTTCTGGCATTCTCAACTATCCGGGGATCGGCTGTCTTAATCCCATCCACATCAGTGTAGATATCAATGGCCTCAGCATTAAGGGCTACTCCCAGGGCTGCTGCGGTGGTGTCACTGCCCCCGCGTCCCAGGGTCGTGATCATGCCATTTTCTGTCTGCCCCTGAAAACCGGCCACGATAACAATAACTCCTTCAGAGACATACTGGTGAACCAGTTTAGGGTCAACTTTAATTATATGGGCATCAGTGTGCCCGTTATCTGTAATAATTCCGGCCTGACCCCCTGTCAGAAAAACGGCCTTATGTCCCTGGCCTTCAAGGGTAGCCACCATGGTTACTCCGGAAATAATTTCACCACAGGCCATCAGATTATCCAAAGCCTCAGGAGAGATTGATGAATTAATACCCTCAACGAATTTTACCAGGGTATCAGTAGCATATGGGTCTCCCTGCCGTCCCATGGCTGAGACAACTACCACAGGAGCATATCCCTCATCTTTAGCGGCAATTATCTTACGGGCCACCTGTTCCCTTAACTCAGGAGTAACCAGTGATGTCCCGCCGAACTTCTGCACCAGGTATTTCACACAATCATCTCCTAAAAGCAGCCGTATTTTACCACCAGTTCCGCAATCTGGACAGCATTAGTGGCCGCGCCTTTACGCAGTTGGTCAGAGACTACCCACATATTCAGACCATTGGCGATTGAATTATCTTCTCTGATTCGTCCGACAAAAACCTCATCCCGGTCAGAGGTATACAGAGGCATGGGATATTCCCTCTTTCCGGGGTCATCCTGAACAATTATCCCGGGAGCTTTGGACAGTATTTCTTTCGCTTCTGCCGGTGTAATCCTGCGCTCTGTTTCAATATTTACCGACTCAGAATGGCTTCTAAATACAGGAACCCTAACAGTTGTCGCGGTTATCTCGATACTGTCATCATGCATTATCTTTTTGGTCTCATTGACCATTTTCCATTCCTCTTTGGTATAATCCATATCGGAAAAAACATCTATATGTGGAATGAGGTTAAAGGCAATCTGATGGGGGAAAACCTTCGGATTGATTTCCTGCTGTCCTTCGGCAAACATTTTCACCTGAGCGGCCAGTTCTTCGATAGCTTCCTTACCCGCCCCGGATACAGCCTGGTATGTTGACACTACAACCCTTTTAATCCTGGCAGCATCGTGGATTACCTTAAGGGGAACCACCATTATTATTGTCGAACAGTTGGGGTTGGCAATAATGCCTTTATGTTGTTTAACGTCCTCCGGATTTACTTCAGGAACTACCAGAGGCACATCATTATCCATCCTGAAAGCGCTGCTGTTGTCAACAACCACAGCCCCTCGTTTGGCGGCTTCCCTGGCATACTCTTTGCTGGCTGAGCCCCCGGCAAAAAGGGCGATATCAACACCCTCAAAAGCCTCATTAGCCGTAGCTGCTACTGTATAGTCCCTGCCCTCCCAATTTATTTTGGTACCGGCTGACCTCTCAGTGGCAAGAAGCTTCAGGCCTCCAACAGGAAAATTCCTCTCCCGCAGAATCTTCAATAACTCTTGTCCAACCGCGCCGGTGGCGCCTACGACCGCTAGATTAATTTTTTTCACAAATATCCCTCCGTAAATTGAATAAAAAATATATATTGTTCACACCGACGAGTACAAGTCAACTTGCCCGGCACACCCATCCCCAGAAATTATTCTATTTAATATTGGATAATTACCGGTTGTAATTGTTTTCCCTTCAGGGCTGATTTTATGGCTTCGGCTACTAATGACATATTGGCCACAAGGGAATTGGCCTTTACCTGTGGATTATCCTGTCCAAAGGGAACCATATAAATATTTTTCATATTGAGCAGCAGGCCGATATTTTTAGCATTGATACCCAGACCGTCATTTGTTGCTATTCCCATGACCACCGGTCTCTGGTTGCGCAAATGGGCTTTTACAGCCATCAAAACAGGGGTGTCGGTAATTCCGTTGACCAGTTTGGCTATGGTATTACCGGTGCACGGCGCAACAACCATAATGTCAAATAATATGTTTGGCCCAATCGGTTCTGCATCCACAATTGTTTTTATTATATCATGCCCGGTCGCTTCTTTCAGCAGTTCTTTCCATTCACTTGACTTACCAAATCTGGTATCAATAGAATCAACACTATATGACATAACCGGGTACACTTCCGCCCCGCTTTCAATCAGGCGGGGTATTTGATTCAGGACTTCTCTGACGGTACAGTGTGAACCTGTAACAGCAAAACCTATTTTAACACCATTAAGTTCCATTAAAGCACCCCCGACTACCTTCTGTCTTCTTCCAGAGAAGATAAAGACGAAGTGTTGGCGAGTTCGCTTACCATTATGTCCGGAATAACTCTTGACAATATCAATCCTGCGGTACGGGGGGCGACTTTTCCCGGCAGTCCCGGAGCCAGAACAGCATTCCGACCCAGCTTTTCAGCCGCGTTAAAGTCAACACCTCCCGGCGTTGAGGCAATATCACAAATATACACTGCAGGCTTTGTGTTTCTTAACAGAGACTCATCCAATACAAGGGAAGGAACGGTGTTAAATACTATATCAGCTTTTTTGATACACTCATCCAGCTGACTGTATTTTAAAGGCTCCATTCCCATTTCGGCAATCCTGGCAAGGTCTGCCGGCTTCCTGGCAGCTACAGAAGTTTTCGCCCCCAGAGCAGACAACATCCGGGCAAGGGTTAGGCCACATCTGCCAAAACCAAGCACAATTGCACTGCTTCCGTGGATAGTGATATCAGTGGCTTCCATAGCCATTTGAAGAGCCCCTTCCGCAGAAGGGATGGAATTCATAATGGCCACTTCATCCATTCCTGCAATTTCCACCAACCCAAGGCCTCGTTCAGCAACCAGCTGTTTGAGCAGCGGGCGGGCAAATCCAACAATGACAGTACAGTCATCAATACAGGATCTGATCAGGTCCTTAGTAAACCTGAGGGGTTTCTGCGCATACCTGGCCATTATATTACCTTGTTCATCAATGCCCGACATGGGCAGGATAACGAAACGGGCACCACTAACTGCTTCCTCCGCCGATTCAAAGTATTGGACCAGATTGTTCCCGATGAATTTAGTTATTCCGGCCACTCTGACGTTAGCACCCAGCCGCGCCAGCTGAGGAACGAGGATAAGTTCCCTGTCGTCTCCTCCAAGGACCGCAGCGGATACTCCCGCGAGTATCGAACTCATGCCACAACCTCCTTTGTACACCAACTACTGACAGTATATGAATTGATGCAAAGGGAGGTGCTTGTATAGAACCGGTTTCACTTATTCAGTTAAAAGTTTCTCCAGACCATAGGTCACTCCTTTCAGTTCTGCGACTCTTCTAACTGCCAGGATTACTCCCGGCATAAATGACTCTCTGCTGATGGAGTCGTGTCTTATGGTCAGAGTCTGACCAAGCCCGCCAAAGATAACTTCCTGGTGGGCAACCAATCCCGGAAGACGGACACTGTGAATCCTCATCCCGTCATATTCCCCGCCCCTGACGCCCTGAAATTTCTCCTCTTCATCAGGATGGCCCTGGCGGCATGTATCTCTGCTGCCCTTTATCAGTTCAGCTGTCTTAATTGCAGTTCCTGAAGGAGCATCCAGCTTCCGGTCATGGTGCAGTTCAATTATTTCAATATTTGGCAGGTATCGCGCTGCTTCTGCAGCAAATTTCATCATCAGCACCGCTCCAATAGCAAAATTAGGGGCTATAACGATACCAATTCCTGCCTCTCCAGCCATCCGGTTAATATCGGCAATATCCTCTGCAGACAACCCTGTTGTACCGACTACGGCATGCACGTGATGAGTCAGAACGGTATTAAGATTGGATCTGATATTATCCGGAGTGGTAAAGTCAATAACTATCTCTGCCCGGGTTTCCTCAATAACCCGTCCGAGGTTGCCGGTAACGGGCACCCCGCAGGGTTTTCCGGCTGCCAGCAGACCAATATCCTCTCCATGATTGTTTATATCCACAGCTCCTACAAGTGACAAATCACTTTCGCTCAGGACTGCTTTAACGACTTCCCGTCCCATCCTGCCGGCGGCTCCGGCCACGATTACTTTTAGCATGAGATATCCAGACCTCCTGTATGTTTCCAGAACTGTACCGGTGAATTGGACAATAACTGACCAGTTTACACCAAATACCTTAAACTTTATTTTCTTATAAATGGGCTCAGATGTCAAGGGCGAAACATTGACTAACCTGTGCGAATATATCACCCAAGCCCTGGCAAACTAATATATATCAACCTATAAATACAGGGTGGTCACACTCAATGAATGATAAGGGACATCAAGCTTTGGAATTTGCCGGCCTGGCAGGGGAACTGCTGCTGGAAAACGGCGCTGAAACACCCCGTGTTGAAGACACGGTACATAGGATATGTTCAACAGCAGGCCTTACGGAGATTGAGGTAATTGTATTTCCGACAGGTATTATCATAAATGCAATCTATGATAATGTCCGGGTTACACGAGCCAAAAGGATACACGCCAGGGAAACCAATCTCAACAAGATTTCCATTGTAAATGACGTTTCCCGGAAATATGCCTGTGGCAGGATTTCACTTGATGAGGGACTGGCCATTGCCCGGGAATTGGATACCGGTAAACCGGGCCGCAGGGTTTTTTGGGGTAACCTTGCCGCGGGAGGCATCGCTTCAGGCTCGGCCACAATCCTCCTGGGGGGATATTGGGCAGATTTCCTTCCGGCTTTTATGGCAGCTGCCCTGGTTAGAGGTGTAATTGGAGTAACGGCATTTAACCTGGCATATGTGCTGCAGATTTTCCTGGCAGGGATTTTTGCCGGGTTTTCCGGAAGCTTATTTGTTGACCTGGGTTTTGGTTATCATATGGATAAGATCATCGTGGGGGCGCTGCTCCCGCTTTATCCCGGCGTCACCCTGACAAATGCGGTAAGGGATTTTATCTCCGGGGATCTGCTGTCCGGGACCCTGAGGATGGTCGAAGGGCTGCTTATTGCTGCAGCCCTTGCCAACGGGGTGGGGGCAGCCCTGTCCATGTATCATGGTTATCTCCGGGACTATTTGTTTTAAACTTTATGTTGGCTCCGGAAATAACCTGGCAGCATATGTTGACGCATTGTACCGATTTTCCGCACTGCTACCTATGAGTCTAAACTGCCAATCCCCGGCATCAGGACAGCGTCCCCGAACTCGATGGCTCATTGGGCTTGTCTCACGGGGTAGCCGCCTCTCGTTTTGGCAGGCCAAAACTTCCCGGCGGCCTTCGCCTCTTCGGACATGCGGGGACTCCCTGCCCTGATGCCGGTGCTTTGCAGCAAGACTCATGACGGCGGCAGTGCCAGGAAAATCTTGTACAACACCTCACCATATTACACGGGTCATTTCCGGGAGCATAAAATGAAGTAAAACAGAAAATTCAAGGCGATAGACCTTGAACATAACGGGGGGGCTACCCCTTGAGACTTAATAAAGAGAAGGAGAAAATCGGATGGTTATCAAAATGTTTCTGGCTTTCCTGACAACACTGTTCACAGGAATCACACTGCAGACTCCAAAATCTGCGCTGGTTACCGCAGGTCTAACCGGTATGTTTGGGTGGACGGTCTATAATATCATGTTACAACTTAACTTTTCCACACTGTTTGCATCAGTCTCCGGCGCTATTGTTATTGGAGGCTTTGCGGAAATAATGTCCAGAATACAGAAACAGCCTGCTACCGTTTATATAGTATCAGGCATTATTCCTCTGGTGCCGGGTATTACCTCTTATGATGCGATGCTAAATTTTATTAACAGCCGCTATATTGAAGGAATATCACTGGCCTTCAAGGCCTTTCTGATTGCGGCATACCTGGCTGCAGGACTTGCCCTGGTACCGATTACAGTCCGCTTTTTACGACGCCGATTCGACAAATTTTGAATGAAGTAAGAATATTATCCGGGGTATCTGGTCAGGTTGGGTACTGTCCCGTCCAATTCAACAATTACCACTTCATTGCCAATCTTTTTTATTGACTGCCAGGGAATAATAATGTGCTGCCGGTCCATCCACAAACTGAAAAGATTGTTTCTGCGGGGCAGTATTATCGATTGAATTTCACCGGTGTGGCAGTCGACTACCATATCAGCTTCACCAATCACTCCCAGCCTTGCCCCGTCTACCATATTAATAACCTCTTTCCCTTCAAGGTCACTCATTCTCAAATACCCCAATCTTCACACCCTCTTCAAATAAAAATCGCCTGTCTCTGCTGACTTATCTGCAGAAAATTTGCCGAATTAAAAAGACACCCTCATATAATGTTTATTAGAGGGTGTCCCAGGCTATTCCATAGAATTGTTAAAAATTATTTTCCCGTAGACCCAAAACCTCCTGAGCTTCTCAGGGTATCATCCAGGCTTTCCGTTTCTGCAAATTCGGCCCTGGCAAATTTATTAATCACCATCTGGGCAACCCGGTCCCCCCTGTTGATTTCGAACGGGGCATGTCCATGGTTTATCAGGATCAATCCTATCTCACCTCTGTAATCAGAATCAATGGTCCCAGGTGTATTTACCATAGTAATGCCGTATTTTAACGCCAGGCCGCTCCTGGGTCTTATCTGCGCCTCATAGCCCTGTGGCAGCGCTAAACATAACCCTGTGGGGATTAGTTTTATCTCACCCGGCATTAAAACCTCTGTCTGCTCCACTGCGGCAAATAAGTCCATTCCGGCAGCCCCGGGAGTCATATACTGCGGCAAGGGCAGCCCCTTGCCGGCATCTGTTCTGCTAACATATACCCTGACCTTGTCCATTTTTGCCTCCATTAATCGATAGATACTCTAAGTTCTTTTTCATCCACTTCTGGGCCGACACAGGCTATAACAATATTATCACACCTGAAAAAGCTGTCTGCCAGCCTTTTTATGTCTTCAAAACCGACCTTATTAATTTTCTGCACTGTTTCTTCTACAGAAATAACACGGTTTACTGAAAGCTCAGATTTACCCAGCCGGGTCATCCTGTTGCTCACATTTTCCAGTCCAAGAAGCACACTGCCCTTTAGTTGTTCCTTGGCCCTTGCCAGTTCTTCTGCGGTTATGCCTTCTTTCCTGACGCTTTTTAACTCCGCACTTATCAGGGAGAGTACCTCCTTGAGGTTGTTCCGGCTGAGTCCGGCATATATGGAAAAAAGACCGGCATCCCTGTATGAACTATGATAGGTAAAAATAGAATAAGCCAATCCCCGTTCTTCCCTGACCTCCTGGAACAAGCGGGAACTTATCCCCCCTCCCAGAGCGCTGTTAATCAGGTGTAAGACATAAATATCGTCATGCTCCATTGGCAGTCCGGGGGTCCCTACACACAGGTGTACCTGTTCGGTATCCTTCTTTTTCGTGCTTATCCGGCATTCAGTCACCGGCTGAGAGTATATTCTCTCTCTGGTACAGGTTTTAATCGTCCCAAACAGAGGAGCCAGTTTGGCGACAATTTGCTCATGTTTGATATTCCCGGCTACAGCAACCACGAGAGAATCCGGTGCATAATTTTCGTCCCTGAATTTAAGCAGCTTTGCTCTGTCTATAGTCCTGATTATCTCTTCAGTACCGATGACAGACCTGCCCAGTGCATGACCGGTCCACAGGGTACTGGTAAAAATATCATGTACCAGTTCATCGGGTGTATCCTCATACATTTTTATTTCTTCAATGATAACATTCTTCTCTTTGTCAATATCTTCTTCCCTGAAAAGGGAATTAAAATACATGTCACTGAGCAGGTCTACTGCTACATCGATATGCTCGTCCAGGACCTTGGCATAATAACAGGTATACTCCTTGGACGTAAAGGCATTAAGCTGCCCACCCACTGCATCAAGAGCCTCCGCAATACCCTTGGCTGTCCTTTTGGCAGTGCCTTTAAACATCATGTGCTCAATAAAGTGAGCAATACCATTATTACTCTCATTTTCATCCCTGGAACCCGCGCCCACCCAAAGACCCATGGAAACAGACCTTACATAAGGAATTTCTTCAGTTACTATTCTTACTCCGTTTGCTAATGTCTCTTTTTTATACACTAATAATGTCCTCCCCTTAAACGACGATGTCAAACGTATAGATATCTGTTTAAAATTCGAGACATTTATCGAAAATCCTCCATGATAATCGGAAAATCGAGTTGGAATGTTGCCCCATTATATCAGCAATGACTTTAGCCAGCCGGTTAATCTATGCCAGGGCTGTTGTCTTTTTACTTCACACCCGGCAATAAGGTTAACTTTTCCCGTGTAACTGTCATTGATATAATAACTTACAAAACCGATAACCTCTCCTTTTTTCAGAGGGGCCGGGGGGTAAGTCCTGATTTCAGGCCTTATTTCCAGGGCCCCGGAATCATCGGATGGTATAAGTATCCCCAGGTCAGATTCGTACAGAACCGGAAACTCTTCCTGGACACCGTTTTGAACCTGCAGCATCCTGTACTGTTCCCCGGCCACTGCCACCTGGGAGTATTCATACTGATTGAATCCATACTCAAAAAGCCTGATACAGTCACCCCACCTGTCCCCGCTATGCAGCACCACAGCTATCAGCCGCCGGTTATCCTTGCTGGCTGAAGCAATCAGGCACTTTCCGGCAGCATCTGTAGTGCCTGTTTTGACACCATCTGCCCATAAATAACTCCAGAGGAGCTTGTTGGTATTATGCAGTTTCCGGTCCCACTCCTGGCCAGGCCAGTCGATAACTTTATCTCTGGTTTCGACAATCTCGGAAAACTTCTCATTTTCCAGGGCATGCCGCGCAATGACGGCAAGGTCATAAGCACACGTATAATGTTCCTCATCCGGCAGACCGTGGGGATTGGTAAAATGCGTGTTCAGTGTGCCCATAGCTAAAGCTCTAATGTTCATCAGTTGGGCAAACCTGTCGACACTGCCGGCAATATGCTCAGCAATAGCCACACAGGCATCATTACCTGATTTCATCAGGGCTCCGTAAAGCAGGTCAGACAGGGTGAGGGTCTCACCTTCAGAAAGATATATACTGGACCCTTCTGTTCCTGCTGCCCTTTCACTGACTTTCACCATGTCTTTAAGGCTGCCGGTCTCAATAGCTGTTAAAGCAGTCAACACCTTTGTGGTACTGGCAGGAGGCCTTTTTTTGAAGGGTTCTTTAGCAAACAAAACCTGCCCTGTCCTGGCATCCATTAGTATTGCCGCATCAGCCGATATTCCGGTAATTTCCGCTGCCGGCGCCTCCGAAGTGATGCCAAAAAAGAAAATCACAACCAAAATCGTTATTATTATTTTCAGGGGTTTAGCCAAACTGCTCTCTCCTTACTTAATGCCCAGGACATCGGAAACGGTGGTCAGTTGATATCCCTTTTCTTTTAATGCGGCGATTATTGAAGGAAGCGCTTTTACCGTGGGGTCGGTGGGATGCATCAAGACTATAGCGCCATTATGTGCCTTTTCGGTTACCCTTTTAACGATAGTATCCGGTGCCGGCCGCTCCCAGTCAATAGTATCTATACTCCAGAGAATTGTGCGGCAGCCGCTCTCCCCGGCAGCTTCCAGTACGGTCTTGTTGAATTCACCATATGGAGGGGCATACAGGCGTGTTCTTACTTTGGTAAGTTCATAAACTGCTTCGTCTGTTTTTTTTATTTCACTGATGTTTTCCGATTTGGATATAAAGGTCGGGTGTGGGTGGGAATAACTGTGGTTCCCTAATTCATGGTTTTTGGCAATCTCTTTTGTCAGGTCAGGAAAATCCTCAACCCATTTACCCCCCATAAAAAAAGTCATCGAGACATTGTTTTTTTTTAAAATTTCCAGCATCCCGGGAATATACTCCTCACCCCAGACCACATTACAGGTCAGGGCAATCTTTTTCTGGTCTGTGCTGCCTTGGTAAATCGGGTCGAAGTTGCTGATGGCGGGTTTCCAGAGATTATACTGGACCACCTTGAACAAAAGCAGTATAAATAACACTGCCAGCAAAACAGTGATGCCCCTCCTGACCAGGTAATTAAAGTTCAAATAATATATCCTCAACCCAATCCCTCCGTCCGAACCAAGTCTCTAATTAACCACCTTTTGCTATTAATGTTTATTCACTGTCCCATCCATATATTCTCACTAATCCAGCAGTCAGCCGGAAATGGATTGCATAAATATAGTGAGGTATGGTGCAAGGAAAACCTTGTACAACACCTCACCATATTACATTAAGCCATTTTCGGGGCCGCTGGCAGAAAAAACATCAATTATGGGCATTTCCTATGCTTATGGAAAAACATACCGCTTTATTTGATGAAACTAAAAATGAGAATTAGGATAGGGGTAGATGTGTTCCGCAAGGCGGAGTCTGTCGTCAACCGGTCCAAACCCGCCTTGGTGGGTTTGGGTAACCGGTTGAGACGTTGCCCGCCGGAGGAATACATCTACCCCTATTTAAAGTTCACCTTCAGCTTCCATTCAAACAAGCTTTTCCTCGACCTTTTCCCAGAATCCCCAGGACTCGAATCCCAGCCGCCACAGGGCAACCCCTTTAAGGTCATGTTCTTTAACAAGATTCAGCTTAAAGACAGCGCTCTCAGGACTTTCAAACCAGACCACATGCTTTTGGCCATTTTCCCAGTAATAAAAATAGGGGGTTTGGGAATAGTCGTCCCATTCAATGACAGCGCCGTATTTTTCTGCCAGCGCCAGAGCGCTGTTGGCCGGGACAGCCTTATAGCCCCCCTTGCCCACAATCCAGTCATAACCGTAATTACCTATACCTAAAAGGATTTTATCCTTTGGGATCACCCCAGATGAATAGGTAACCACATTTTCTACCCATGGAGCTGACGCCACAGGCCCCGGTTCTCCGCCAACCCAGTGTTCATCATAAGACATTAACATAATCCGGTCTGCCACACTGCCGAGATATTGGTAGTCAAATGCCCCGCTCCATCCATCGATGGTATTGTCACGTGTTTTTGCCGGGACAGATATGGTAACCATAAATCCCTCTGGCGCAAGTTTTTCCCTGAGCAGGGTCATAAACTCATTAAGAGCCTGGCGGTCCCCTGGAGGAACATTCTCAAAATCAATATTAACCCCGTCAAAGTCATTAGAAACCAAGGTTGTGTATATACTGTCAACTGTTTTGGCCCGCAGTTGGGGACTTGATAATACATTATGTATTAAGGTCCGGTCAAAACCTGATTTTGTAAGGTTATGAACCAGGGCATAAATTTCGGTATCATTCGCCTTGGCTGTTTCCAACGCTTCTTTGGGGGTCTCTCCTGTTATTTGACCCGAGGAGGTTAATGTGTAGGAAAAAGTGGCAACACCGGTGATTCTTCCGATATTGTTTTCAAGAGACCTTTGTGACAGGGTATCAGTGGCCCAGTCCTTGGTGTAGTATCCCAAAACCTCTTTGTCGTTGTTTGTCCGCAAGTACCGGTCATTCCATTCCCGGACCAGGTTTATAAATCCTTTGCCTTTGGCAGCGCTGCTGCATGACTGTGGTGCGGCCCAGGTAATTTGCGGCGTAATTAAAAATAGTATACTGAATATCAGGGCATAACTGACTGTGGAAAAAATTCTTTTCTTTTTATTTCGGTGCATTTTGTTCCCCTTTCTGCCTTTTACGTCAATCTATTCAATTATAGTGGCTGATAAGGGGATGGACAATCTCAGGATTGTATTCTGCTGTTAACCTCATGAATAAGAAATTTAATTTTAAAAAACCCCCATTTAAAAACACCCATTTTCTCATTAGTGGAAATAAAAACCACAAAACTCGGCCGCTCGACTGTTAAAACCCCAGTCATACCGGCATTTTAGGCATTTTCTTGATGCTTGGGAACTTTTTATCCAATTTATGGCGGCATATTAGCTGCTGTTACAGGCTGCTGACAAAGTCAGTAATTTTGAGCCTGAAATGCTATTAAGACAGGGGTAGATGTGTTCCGGAGGGCAGAGTCTGTCGTCCGACCGGCCCGAGGAATTAATCTACCCCTGTCTATATAAGCTGTGGCGGTATATTGAATACCGCCTGTTTATTTGGCAAAAACATGGTCACCAATCTGTGTAATTATCGCTCTCGACCATATCCACCTGCTGGTAGAGGTTACCGGATTCCAATAATAGATGGCTCCACCCGTGGGGTCATATCCGCTTAAAGCCAGTTCTGCTGCCTTAACAGACTTTTGATCCGGGTCCAGCCATATCTGGCCGTCGTCAACTGCATCAAAGGCTCCGGGCTGAAAAATAACCCCATCTATTGTATCAGGGAAACTCCCGGAACGAGTCCTGTTTACGATAACAGCGCCAACGGCAGCCTGTCCCTGGAGGCTTTCTCCCCTGGCCTCACCGTATATGGCTCTGGCCAGCATAATTACTTCCTTCCGGGAAACTCCCCGGGAAACAGACTTTTCAGCCTTACGGTCATCATCCGTACGTACAGCAACACGCACAGAATTACGGTCACCCGATTCTTCTTGATAAATAGCATCACGGGTTTCCCTGTCCACAATACCCGTTGCCCTGATTTCGTTTTCTTTCTGAAAATCGGCAACGGCCTGATAGGTTCTTAAGCCGAATATTCCATCTGCAGGTTCAAGGTCATAACCTTTTTTACCGAGCTCCTCCTGAGTCTGCCGGACATCCCAACCCGCCTGACCCAAGGCGAGGTCTCTGGTAACCTTTGCATTATCTGCTCCCGGTATATGAAAAACCGCTAACATCAGCATTACAAAAATTCCGGTAACATAACAAAAAATCATTTGTTTTACTTTATCCATCAATATCCCTCCTGTCAAACTGTTTTATCTGTAATTACATTTTTTCTCAGTTTGTCCGGCAGGAAGTTACTAATGGATTATACTAAAAAAAAGAGGGTCAGGCAACCACTAATTATTACCTTCAGATAGTGCCTTCAAAGTATCAAGATTCCTCTTCCAGTCGTCATCACCGGCTGCAGGCGTTTCCAGGATAAAGGGCTTGTCCTTCAGCAGAGGATGGCCCAGGATGGCTCGAAAGCCATTTTCCCCGATATACCCTGCCCCGATATCAGCATGCCTGTCCCTGGTCGAACCCAGGGGAAACATGGCATCATTGGCATGAATAAGCCTGAGTTTATCAATCCCAATAATGCTGTCGAATTGACTTAACGTTTCATGGACCTTTTCACCTGTTGAAAGATCATACCCGGCCGCGAAACCATGGCAGGTATCAAAACAAATGCCTGTATTGTCAATCTCAAGCATTTCCAAAACGGCTGCCAGGTGCTCAAAAAGATAGCCTACCTCTGTACCCGCCCCTGAGGTGTTTTCAAGCAATAAAACGGTTTTGCCCCTATATTGCTGCAATGCAGTGGTCAGAGCAGCCGCTACCTGTCTGAGTCCCTCATCAATTCCCTTACCCTTATGGCTTCCCATGTGAAGTACGAGATAAGCAGCCCCAAGAGCATCTGCCCTCTCCATATCCTCCCTGACCATCTGGGCCGCATACCTGTGCATATCAGGGTCAGAAGTGGCCAAATTGAGCACATAGGGAATATGAACAGCTACAGGGTTAATATCATTTGCAGAACACAGTTCCCTGAAAGTGATGACCTCGTCTTCTTTTAGGTCCCGTGCTTTACCTCCTCTGGGGCTGCGGGAAAACATCTGGCAGGCATTGCACCCAAGCTCCACAAGATGCTGAACAGCTTTTCCAAAACCGCCGCTGATTGAGGTATGGATACCTACTCTCATAAACCAATCCTCCAACCACTAAATTAACCTGAATTAACCTGAATTAATAAAAAGTAAAAACCGATTGTTAATCGGTTTTTACGCTTACTTCTCTGCTGTTTGGGCCCGTAAGGCTTCTTTTCTGGAAAGGTTCACCCTGCCGTGCTCATCAATTTTGATAACCTTGACCATGATCTCGTCTCCGACAGAGACAACATCCTCAACCTTACCGACTCTCTGTTCAGCAAGCTGTGAAATGTGCACAAGCCCTTCCTTACCGGGCAGCACCTCCACAAATGCGCCAAAATCAGTGATTTTGACAACTTTCCCCAGATAAATCTTGCCTATTTCAACATCAGCAGTAAGGCTCTCAATAATTTCAAGGGCTTTTTTGCCTGCTTCACCGTCAACAGCTGCAATAAACACCCTGCCGTCATCTTCAATATCAATCTTGACTCCTGTTTCATCAATAATTTTCTTAATAGTCTTGCCGCCCGGCCCGATAACATTTCTTATCTTGTCAGGATCAATAGTAGTGGTAATAATCCTGGGCGCATATGGTGAAAGGTCGGGCCTCGGCTCAGAAATTACGTCCAGCATTTTCTGCAGGATGTACATTCTGCCTTTTCTGGCCTGTTCCAGGGCCTCTTTCAGGATGTCCCTGTTAATCCCTGCTATTTTAATATCCATCTGAATTGCGGTTATCCCCTTTTCAGTCCCCGCAACCTTGAAGTCCATATCACCGAGGTGGTCTTCCATTCCCTGGATATCTGTAAGTACGGCAAACTTGTCTTCTTCTTTGATAAGGCCCATGGCTACACCGGATACAGGCGATTTAATTGGAACACCGGCATCCATCAGGCTCAAAGTAGAACCACAGACACTGCCCATAGATGTAGACCCGTTTGATTCCAAGGCCTCAGATACAATCCTTATTGTATAAGGAAAATCTTCCTCTGGTGGAATCATCGGTTCCAGGGCGCGTTCTGCCAAAGCGCCATGTCCAATTTCCCTGCGGCCCGGCCCCCGCATAAATCTTGCTTCACCAACACTGTAAGGCGGAAAATTGTAGTGGTGCATGTAACGTTTGGAGTCCTCCACTCCAAGGCCGTCGAGAATCTGCTCATCACCTACTGCACCAAGGGTAATAACGCTGAGTATCTGGGTCTGTCCCCGGGTAAACAGTCCGGTACCGTGAGTTCTCGGAAGCACAGATACCTCACAGGTTATCTGCCTGACTTCATCCAGAGCGCGACCGTCAATACGAATCCGGTCCTCGAGGATGGACCTGCGCATAGCTTCTTTTTCCAGCTTGTCCATAGCATTGCCGACGCTTTTTGCCCGGTCTTCTTCAGGGTACTTTTCAGCAAAATACTGTTTGACTTCCTCTTTAAGCCCCTTCAGGAATTTTTCCCGGGCCTGTTTGGCCAATTTTTTCTCGATACACTCCCTGACTGCCGCTTCCACCTTTGGCAGGGCATAAGCCCTTACCTCTGTCTCAATCTCCTCAGGGACAGCAAATACAGTGTAATCATAATCAGGCTTGGCATAACCTTCCCTGAGAGCGATTTCCCTGAATTCACTAATAAATTCCACGATCTTCTTGATTTCCTCATGTCCATACATGATAGCATCAAGCATTACATCTTCGGGAACCTCTTTAGCTCCTGCTTCTACCATAGTGACAGCATCTCTGGTCCCGGCAACAGTAATGTGCATGTCACTGACCTCAGATTGGGCCAGGGTGGGATTGATTATAAATTTACCATCAATCCGACCTACCACAACAGCCGCAATGGGTCCCTGAAAAGGTATATCAGACAGGGTAAGCGCTGCAGAAGCTCCTGTAAGAGCTGTTACATCCTGGGGGTTATCCTGATCAACAGAAAGAATGGTTGCCACAACATGGACATCATTCCGGTAACCCTTAGGAAATAGAGGCCGAATAGGCCTGTCTATCAGTCTGTCAGCAAGAATTGCCCTCTCACTGGGCCGGCCTTCCCTTTTTATGAATCCCCCGGGAATCCGTCCCACAGCATACAGCCTTTCCTCATAATCAACTGTCAGTGGAAAAAAGTCGGTCCCCTCCCTGGGTTCTTCTGAACGAGTTGCAGTCACCAGGACCACAGTGTCTCCATAACGCACCAGGGCAGCGCCACTTGCCTGTTTCGCAAGTCTTCCGGTTTCGATGGACATTTCCCTGCCTCCAACCGGCAGGCTTCGTATAATACCGCTAGATTGCTGAGTCATAAAGGGATACTTCCCCTCCTTTTGTCTTTTTTCAGACCTAAATAATTTAATTTAGATATTTATCATATTATTTCCTTCTATTGATGGCAAAAATACACAAAGCAAGAAAATTGACTCCGTCAACCCTATCGCGGAAAAAAAAGCGGGTAAATCCCGCTTTTTTAACGCCTTAATCCAAGCTTCTCGATAATTTCACGATAACGGTCAAAGTTGTTATTCTTCAGATAATTAAGCATCGCCCTTCTCTGACCAACCATTTTAAGAAGACCACGCCGGGAGTGATGGTCTTTTTTATGGGTTTTAAGATGCCCTGTCAGATAATTGATGCGTTCAGTAAGAATGGCAATCTGAACTTCGGGAGAGCCAGTATCTGACTCGTGAAGCTTATATTTTTCAATTATCTGCTTCTTTTGATCTGTAGCTAGTACCACGATGTCACCTCCTTTTATTATATCCCCATTAGCCAAGACAATCGTCGGAGAATCGAATTTCCTAGCTGATGGTTCTCTATAGCAAAACGGTCTGCTAAACCGCCTTACCTTGCTGACTATTTTCCAATAACAGTAATAACCAACCGTCCCTGGGGGATGTCCTTAGCCACTATATCGAACACGCGCCCTGACTCGGCAAAAAACCCACGAAACCTTGTGGCTGTAGGTATCTTCCCGGGAATCTCCCTGGCCGCATTAACAATGTCAGCCGCGGTAATTTTCTCCTGGCGTAAATCCCTTAGCCGCTTACGGGCGTGCTCTGTAATCAAAATCCGCATATCGGACCTTTCCTAATAAATATGTTTTTCGCCGCCAAGCTCTTCCCTTTCGGTAAGAATTGAATATAAGGCATCCTGAAATGCGGTTAAAAGTGCATTATCAATTTCATCCTTCAGGTAAATGTTTTCCAGTTCCTTCCTTAAATCATTGAATTCTTTGCTGAGACATACTTCTGCAACCTGATCAACTACTTTTTTCATTTCCTCTTCCCTGGAATCGGAAACAGCAATTACCATCTCAAATGCCTCCCCCCGGTTTAAGGGCGGTTACCGATAATAATTTTAACACATATTGCTACACATGTAAATTATCTTCTAAATGTTAATCATCTTATAAGTAGTATATTTTAAAATAGCGTTGTTTATGCCTTAGTAAGCTTGTAATAAGAGCTTAGCCTTTTTAACGTCACTATTAATCTGAGTTACCAGTTCCTGGACCGAAGAAAACCCCTTTTCACCGCGCAATCTGCCAATAAACTCTACCTTGATTTTGGTATTGTAGATATCATCTGAAAAATCAAAACAGTGAACTTCGAGGTTTTTAGGCTGGTTAAGATTAAAGGTCGGCTTTATTCCCACATTAGCCACACCATTGTAGGAATTCCCCTTAATATGTACTCTCACAGCATAAACCCCATTGGCTGGGACAAGGATGTTTTCCGGAAGATTGAGATTAGCTGTCGGAAAACCAATCTGCCTGCCCCTTCTGTCTCCGGTGACAACCCGCGAAACCACAAACGGATAATAACCTAAAAAACCGGCGGCCCCGGAAACATCCCCCTTCAGAAGCAAGCTTCGAATCAGGGTACTGCTCACTTCGGTATCATGGCGCTTCACCGGTGGTATTGTAATTACTTCAAAGCCCAATTTACCGCCAAACTCAGTGAGCATTTCCGGTGTCCCTGAACCCCTGTAGCCAAAACTATAATTATAGCCTACTACCACTGCACTTACCTGTAGCCGCTTCACCAGTATATCCCTGACAAACTCTTCAGGAGTCAGCCGGGAGATTTCTTGCGAAAACGGGCATATAATAAGGACCCCGATACCCAGTTCTGAAAAAATCTTAATTTTATCCTCTTTTGTAAGCAGCATAGGCGGGCTGCAGTCCGGCTGAATTACTGTCATCGGATGTGGAGCAAATGTAAAGACACCCGATACCCCTTTTGCGCGGTCTGCTAAATCTATCGCCTTTTTTATAAGTTCCCGGTGGCCAAGGTGTACCCCGTCGAAATTCCCCAGGGCTATTACTGCATTATCATATTTACCCGAAATTTCATCCAGTCCATGATGGATATCCATTGATATCTCTCCCCCTAGCAGAATACTTTAACCGGTTGAAAGACCAGCCCGCTTCGACATTCAGGGGACTGGGCTTTTTCCTTCTGCCGGATAGAAACCCTGGCAATAGCCAGACACCCTGCCTCGGGGCTCATCAGCTTCACATACTCGTTTTCCCTAAGCGTCGCAGGCTGCCGCATAACTCCGGGCTGATACACCTTATTACCATGTTGAATTGATTTTAATGTGTCCTCAAATACCCATACCTCTTCAAGAGGCAGGACTGTGTCAATTGGCATAAGCTTACTGTGAAGCAGCCCCTGCTCATGCAAACCAACAATTTCCTCCAAAAGCAATGAATCCTCCAAATAAAATGGCCCGCTTCCTGTCCTTGCCAGGAAAGACATGTAGGCTCCAAACCCAAGTCTCTCGCCTAAATCATGACATATTGTCCGGACGTAAGTTCCCCGGGAGCAGGTTATGTCAAATAACAGTCTCGGGCTGGATGTGCCGAATCTCTGGTGCTTAATTATCTTTATATCAAGAATTTCTATCGGTCTGGGTCTGCGTTCGACCTCCAAACCTTCCCTGGCAAGTTCATAAAGCTTTCTTCCCTTGTATTTTACCGCCGAAACCATTGGCGGCAGCTGCTGTTGAACTCCCTTAAAGGCTAAAAGCGCTTTTTCCGCCTCCTGCCATGAGATACCGGAGGCATCACTTATCTTTAACACCTGCCCGTAACCATCCTGGGTATCGGTACTGCAGCCTAAAGTAACTTCTGCCCGGTAGCGTTTGACATTGTCCTCCAGGTATTCAATAATCCTGGTTGCCTTTCCAAGGCATACAGCCAGCACACCTGCCACTCCGGGATCGAGTGTCCCGGTGTGACCGGCCTTTTTTTCCTTCAAGGTCCGGCGCAAATAGTTTATAACATCATGAGATGTCATTCCCGGCGGTTTAAAAACATTGAGTATTCCGTTTATCCCACTGGACTGCATTATCATATCAACCACCAGTTAACTCGAAATTAAATATTGACCCCTGTCTGCAGCGCCCTGGCACACGAATCTATTACCCTTATCTCCACATCTTCCAGGCTGCCCTCAACCAGACATCCTGCAGCCCGGGGATGCCCACCGCCTCCAAATGCAGCAGCCAGTGTGTTTACATCACTATGCTTATTGGAGCGCAATCCTACTTTCACCTTCCCGGGAGCAATTTCCCTGAACAAAAGCCCGATGTCCACCCCATCCAGCATCCGTGGGTAATTAATTATGCCTTCCGCATGTTCATCTGCTGCTCCTAATTCATGCATTATCCCGAGGGGCAGGCTTATCCAGGCTATCCGTCCGCCGCCTGCCGTTTTCAGCCGGTCAAGGGCATATCCAAGCAGCTTTAAGTGCGCAAAATCTTTTTTTTCAAATAAATTCTGATTTATGCCGGCAATATCAAGACCTGTGCCAATCAATTCTGCCGCTGCTTTATGTGTTCTGTCCGTAGTATTGTCAAATCTGAAGGAACCTGTATCCATTACAATGGCAGTATAAAGATTAACTGCCATGTCATGGTCCAGCGGAACTCCCATATGTTTAATCAGTTCAAAAACAATTTCTCCGGCAGCAGCAGCCTTAGAGTCAACATAATTGTAGTGTCCGAACTCACGGTTGCTGACATGGTGGTCAATGTTAACCACCACAGATATTCCGGAGATATACCGGCTTAGCTTATCCCCCAGACGGTTTAGATCTGTACAGTCCAAAATAACTGCCAAATCACATTTCTCCGGAAGGTTATCCGCTGTGCGGATATCACCGGGTTGGGGCAGGAAATCGTAGACAGCCGGAATCCGGTCAGGAGTCAGAATATAGCTCTTAACTCCTATTTTGGCCAGCAGAAACCCCATAGCCAATACAGACCCGACACTGTCCCCGTCAGGCATTTCATGACCACATATAACAGCTCTTTTACCTTTTTTCAAACAGCGGGAAATTTCAGCCAGAGTGTTCATATATCTTTCTCCGTATCCTTAACTTCTTCAAGTAATTTCATTATACGGGCCCCGTATTCGATAGAAGAATCAAACCTAAAGGTTACTTCCGGAGTATATCTCAGCCTTATTCTCTTTCCCAGTTCACTGCGCACAAAGCCTTTAGCTTTATCAAGCGCTTGCATTGACTGTACTTTTGTATCATCATCACCATAAATGCTCACAAAAACCTTGGCATAACGGATATCAGGAGTTACTTCAGCTCCCGTAACAGTAACAAAACCTATTCGCGGGTCCTTTATTTCCTCTCTTAACATCTGGGTAATCTCTTTTTTTATTTCTTCAGCAACCCTGTTCGCTCTATGGGATGTCATCAGACTCACCCCCAACTGCCTTTTGTTTTCTCCGGTTTTAGAGTTCTCTTTGAACCTGTTCCATTACGAACGGTTCAATTATATCCCCTTCGTTAATATCATTGAACTTAACTATCGTCAGGCCGCATTCGTAGCCTTCAGCAACTTCTTTGGCATCATCTTTAAATCTCTTTAGAGAATCAAGCTGTCCCTCAAATACTACTATGCCACCCCTGATTACCCTAACTGTGGCATTTTTGGTAATTTTACCCTCCAGGACATAACAGCCCGCAATAGTCCCGACCTTGGAGACCTTAAATGTCTGCCTCACCTCAACCCTGCCGATAACTACCTCTTTAAACTCAGGGTCAAGCATGCCAACCATTGCCGCCTTAATATCCTCAATGGCGTCATAGATAACCCGGTATGTCCTCAAGTCCACTTTTTCCTTTTCAGCAGCCTTCCTGGCATTCACATCAGGTCTCACATTAAAGCCCAGGATAATCGCATTTGATGCAGAAGCTAACATAACATCAGTCTCGGTAATCCCGCCAACGCCTCCGTGAATAGGGTTAACCCTGACCTCTTCATTGGAAAGTTTTTCCAAAGCCTGTCTCAGGGCCTCAATGGAACCCTGAACATCAGCTTTGATAATAATATTCAGGTCCTTAACCTGACCCTCTTTAATCTGCTTAAAGAGGTCATCCAGTGACACCTTGGAAGTAACCTTCTGCTCCTCTTCGCGCCTTTTATCTATCCGTTTATTGGCAATTTCCTTGGCAGTCTTGTCATCCTTGACCACATGGAATGAATCCCCGGCCAGCGGAACATCTGATAAACCAAGTACCTCAACAGGAGTGGACGGTCCGGCTTTTTTAATCCGGCGGCCCTTATCATCAACCATTGCCCTTACTTTACCATGGGCCTGGCCGGCAACAATCGAGTCACCAATCTCCATAGTTCCTGTCTGGACCAAAATAGTGGCCACAGGCCCCCTGCCTTTGTCCAGTTCTGCCTCAATTACAGTACCTTTGGCGGGTCTTTTGGGATTGGCTTTGAATTCCTGGACTTCTGCCACAAGCAGAATCATTTCCAGCAGGTCAGCCAAACCTTCCTGAGTTTTAGCCGATACAGGAACAGTAATGGTATCACCGCCCCATTCCTCAGTGACCAGACCATACTCGGTAAGTTCCTGTTTAACTTTATCAGGATTAGCACCCGGTTTATCCATTTTATTTACAGCAATGATGATAGGTACCTCTGCCGCTTTTGAATGGTTGATAGCTTCAACCGTCTGTGGCATTACACCATCATCAGCAGCAACTACAATAATCGCTATATCGGTGGCCTGGGCCCCCCTTGCCCTCATAGCAGTGAAGGCTTCGTGACCCGGTGTATCCAGGAAAGTTATTTTTTTACCATTATGGACCACCTGATACGCCCCGATATGTTGTGTTATCCCTCCCGCTTCACTGGCGGTTACGTTCGCTTCCCTTATGGCATCAAGCAAAGATGTCTTCCCATGGTCAACATGTCCCATTACTGTGACTACACAGGGACGTAATACCAGGTCTTCCGGATCATCCTCTATTTGGTCAATGGTTTCCAGGATGTTCTCTTCAATCTTCACTTCAAGTTCACGTCCGTATTCACCGGCAATAATAGCAGCAGTATCAGAGTCAACTTCCTGATTAATTGTTGCCATTACACCTAACGAAATAAGCTTTTTAATCAGGTCTGTAGCCGGTTTAGCCAGTTTCATGGCAAGCTCTTTAACTGAAACAGATTCCCCGATAACTACTGGTTTAAGGTTTTTAACTTCAACTTTAGGAGCTGCATCCGACCTGGTTTTATTGAAATTATTTCTGCCATTTCCCGGTCTCCTCCCGCCAGGTCTTTGCCCTGGTCTCCTATCACCCGGCCGAGCACCCTGTGGTCTGTTTCCTGGCTTTGCGCCCTGCGGCCTGTTTTCCGGACGAGCGCCCTGCGGCCTGCCTTCCGGACGAGCGCCCTGCGGCCTGCCTTCCGGACGAGCACCTTGCGGCCTGCCTTCCGGAC
>JAENYP010000003.1 GCA_016841725.1 Thermincola carboxydiphila
TTAAATATGCTAGAAGCAGATGTGCGAGGCATCAAGGAAGAACACGGGCAAAAATTACAGATATTAGAAGCAGATGTCCGAGTAATCAAGGGAAAACACGGGCAAAAATTACAGATATTAGAAACGGGTGTCGGGGGAATCAAAGAAGAACACGGTCAAATGCTTCGAGCTATTCTTGAAAACAAAGAAATACAAAAAGCAGAGATGGACAACCTTAAAATGGGTGTTACCAAAGTTACAGGTGTCCTCAAGGGATTTGACGACAGCCTGGACTTACTTAAAAAAGCTGAATAAGACTGACCTAACCGATCCTCCCTTCTTTTCCGGAAGGGAGGTTGTTTTTTTTACAAAAACGGTATCATTTCTAGTTATCTACTGGCTAAAAAAGTAAAAAAATGGTCTAGATTTGCCTTTTTTTAAATATTAATAATTGTAAAGGCCAATGGTTTTTGCCCGAAAATCGGAGGGGTTTGATGAAAAAACTGCTTATTCTGCTCATGGCTGCAGTTGTACTGCTGATAATGGGTGTGCCTGTCTGGGTAGTCGTCAGGTCTGTGGATAATGGAGAATTGGCCGGTGATGGCAGCAGCCAGCCGGAAGTCAGGGTTCTCAATGCGAAAACAGGAAAGTTAATGAAACTGCCAGTGGAAGAGTATCTTATCGGAGTGGTGGCCGCTGAGATGCCGGCAGATTTTGAGTCGGCAGCCCTGAAGGCACAGGCAATAGCTGCCAGGACGTATGCTGTCAGGAGGATGTACAGGTTTGGCGCTAAGCCCGGTGACAGGCACACTGAAGCGGAATTATGCACTGACCCGACACACTGCCAGGCATGGGAAAGTACTGATGAGCTGAAAAGCAAGTGGGGGAAACTTAAGTACTACGTTAACATAAACAAGATAAAAGGGGCAGTAAGAGACACCAGGGGAGCAGTAATTACTTATGATAATGAGTTGATAGATCCGGTATACCATGGCTCCTGTGGCGGAAAAGGCACCGAAAATTCGGAGGATGTTTGGACTAATATGGTCCCATATCTGAGAAGTGTTAACTGTGACACTGAATATAAGCAGTCAGAGTTTGTATATCAAAAGGAAATCTCCATGGAGAATCTGGCGGCGGAACTGGGCGAACTGCTATCTGTCGCGGTGACGCTCCCCGCACAGAAAAGGCCGCCCATAGAAAGTATCGATACCAGTTCCAGGGGCAGACTGCAGGAAGTAAGCGTATTGGGGCAAAAGATTACCGGAGCCGAGTTGAGAACAATCCTTGGTCTGTCTTCTACATTGTTAAAGTGGGACCTTGACGGTGACAATATTATGTTTACTTCTGCCGGGAAGGGTCATGCAGTCGGGATGTGTCAATATGGGGCCAACGGGATGGCCCTGCAGGGGAACAACTGCGAAGAAATCATTAGCCACTATTACACAGGTGTCAAACTGAAAAAAATAGAGTACTGACAGGTTCTCCGGACCTGTTTTTTTTCGCATTTATTCACCTCACCCGCATATATATTTATTAGTAACCATGGGGGAGGTAAATACATGCAAGAATATATCAGGAAGCGCGTGTTAGACATCAGTTCCTATATACTTGAATCCAAGGCTACTGTACGGCAGGCAGCGGCGGTATTCGGAGTAAGCAAAAGCACTGTTCACAAGGATATGACGGAACGGCTGCCGGGTATAAATAAAAAACTGGCAATCAAGATCAAGGATATCCTGGAATTCAATAAAGCGGAACGCCACCTCCGGGGTGGAGAGGCCACCCGAAAAAAATATCAGGATATGATGGAATAATACAAAAAAAAGAGGAATTTCCCCTAAGGTGTAGAACTAATTAAGTTAGCAAAATCTGGGCACTTTGTGTGCTAAATTCCTATACAAGTATTTTCGATACATACACTGAAAGGGGAAAACTTAATGTTCTGGTTTGGCAATGACATCGGGGTTGACCTGGGAACAGCCAGTGTGCTAGTGTTTGTTAAGGGTAAGGGCATTGTATTAAAAGAGCCGTCCGTGGTGGCCATGGATAAGGATACGGGACAAATTATCGCTTTGGGGGAGGAAGCCAGGAGGATGCTGGGGCGTACCCCGGGCAATATTGTGGCAACCCGCCCCCTTCGCGAAGGTGTGATCGCAGATTATGACGTAACCGAGAAAATGCTTCGTTATTTTATAACCAAGGCTTGTGGACGGAGCTTTTTTTTCCGGCCCAGGATAATGGTCTGTATTCCTTCAGGGGTGACCGGTGTTGAGGAACGTGCGGTCAGGCAGGCGGCTTTACAGGCCGGTGCCAGACAGGCTCACCTGATAGAAGAACCTTTGGCTGCTGCTCTTGGTGCGGGATTGGAGATTTCTGAACCAAGCGGCTGTATGGTAGTCGATATTGGCGGCGGTACCACCGATGTAGCAGTGCTTTCCCTGGGAGGCATTGTTACCAGCGCTTCGCTGAGGGTCGGAGGGGACAAGTTCGATGAATCAATTGTCAGGTTTATCCGCCGGGAATTTAATCTGATGATTGGGGAGCGGACAGCTGAAGAACTCAAAATAAATATCGGGACAGCCTATCCCCAGGGAAGAACTGAGAACAATGAAATGGATATCAGGGGACGCGATCTCGTTAGCGGGCTTCCCAAAACTGTTAATGTTTCCAGCCAACAAACTTTTGAAGCCATGCAGGAGACGGTGGAAGCCGTGGTCAGCGCAGTCAAGGAGGTACTTGAAAAAACCCCTCCTGAGCTTTCGGCAGACATAATTAATAAAGGCATAGTCATGACCGGCGGCGGTTCCCTGTTGAACGGCCTGGATACCCTGATCAGCAAAGAGACCTCCCTTCCGGTTTATGTAGCTGATGATCCGCTTTCATGTGTCGCCCTGGGTACCGGAAAAGCGCTTTCCATGATAGGTGTGCTGCCGGAAAACAAACTGGCAAGAAAAGTCATGTAAAAAAGATTATCTAAAAATAAATTTCATTTCAGTTGTAAGGAGGTGAAACAGACGCTATGATCAGAGGGCTTTATACTTCGGCTTCCGGGATGTTAACCGAACTGACCAGAAATGATGTAACCTCAAATAACCTGGCAAATGTAAATACAACAGGGTACAAAAAAGATATGGCAGTTAACAGCGCTTTTGCCCAGATGCTGATACAGAGGGTGGATGACCAGAAGCAGACTGACATTTCACCACAACCGGTAATAGGAGCGCTGGGTACGGGAGCGATTGTTGACGAAATTGTTACCATACATGAACAGGGCCAACTTCGTGAAAGCTCCAATCCCCTTGACCTGGCAATATCAGGTGAAGGATACTTTGTGGTTCAGAACGACAATGGGACATATTACACCAGGAACGGAAGTTTCACGGTTGACAGTCAGGGTTATCTGGTAACATCCCAGGGAGATATGGTACTTGGACAGGCAGGCCCCATCATACTGGGTGATGCCGGTAATGTGGCCGTGGATGGCTCGGGGAATATTTCGGTTAATGATGAAATTATCGGGACACTAAGCCTGGTGACAGTTGCTAACCCGCAGGAATTGGCAAAGGTCGGGGATTCGCTGTTTACCGGTGGACAGGCTGTTGACGGGATTAATGGACAGGTTAAACAGAGGTTTATTGAATCATCCAATGTCAATGTAATTACAGAAATGGTCAATATGATTGCAACAATGCGTGCATATGAGGCTAATCAGAAAATAATTTCCGGACATGACAATAGCTTGAGCCAGGCAATGGATGTAGGCAGGTTAAGGTAATCGAAAGGGCCGGACCGCATAGCGGAGGCCTCTCAGCCGCCGAACGATTGAGGCGGTGTACTGTCAGTCAAGTTAACCTCGTCAGGACTTAGACCTGAAAGAGGTTTGCCAAAGGAGGGAGAGCCTTGTTACAGGCACTGTGGTCAGCAAGCTCAGGTATGCTTGCTCAGCAGATATCAATGGACAATGTTGCCAACAATGTTGCCAATGTGAATACAACAGGTTACAAGAAAAACCGTACCGAATTCCAGGATCTCCTGTACTCTCAGGTTAGGGAACCGGGAACAGAACTGCGCAACGGTCAGGTTATCGGAAACGGACTGCAGGTGGGTAGTGGTGTCAGGCCTGCCGCGACCCTGATGATGTTTGATCAGGGTGTGCTGCAGCAAACGGATAATCCCACCGATTTTGCCATTTCCGGAAACGGCTTTTTTGAAGTAATCATGCCAGATGGGTCCCGGGCTTATACTCGGGATGGAGAATTCAAGATTGACGGGGACGGATACCTGGTTACCTCTCAGGGGTATATAATCAATATGGAAGCTGAAGACGGCGGACTGATGACCTTTACTGAGGGAACCGGTCAAGTCAATATTGGGTCCAATGGGGCTATCTATCAGGACAGGGAGCTTTTTCAGCTGGAGGCTTATACCTTTACCGGAAACGGGGCGCTGGAAAAACTGGAGTCAGGATTGATGCGGCCCACTGATGAATCAGGTGAGGCAGTGCTTCTATCTGAAATAGAATTTGAAGATGTGGAAGAACTTACTGATGAGGAAGGCAACCCGATAGCTTCCGCAGAGAAAGAAGTTTATCAGACCTATTATCAGGTAATTCTTCCAGACGGGGAAACGGCTTATACTGCCCAGAACAGTTTCAAAATAGATGAAGAGGGCAGGCTGGTAACCATAGACGGGGGGTATCCCCTGGAGCCTGAGGTTTTTATTGATTTGGAAGCCGGGGAACTTCCGCTGCAGGCAGGGGATGTTGTTTCTGCCGACAGTGAGGGAATGGTCAGAATCCCCACTGAGATGGGGAGGTTGAACATTGTGCAGTTTGCCAACCCGGCAGGTCTTGAAAAGACAGGTTCCAATCTATATATTCAGACTGATAATTCAGGCGCTGCCCAGCAGGCAGCTGATTTTAAAGTGAGCCAGGGCTCTTTGGAAATGTCCAATGTACAGGTTGCCGAAGAAATGGTTAATATGATGATGGCCCAGAGGGCATATGAAATGAGTTCCCGCTCTATAAAGACAGCTGACGAAATGCTGGGAATGGCCAACACACTGTTCAGGAGATAACCGGACAAACTGAAAGCAGGTGGTTTTGATGAAGATTGACGGCCTGGGCGCAGTGCTGCCGCAAACAGTTCCGGTTGGGGGCGGCAGGCCTGTGGAAGAAGGTTTCAGGGATATTTTTGACAAGGCATTGGCATCCAAGGAAGATAAAGAATTGCAGGAAGCTGCCAAGCAGATGGAGGCCATGTTTATTTACCAGATGTATTCCCAGATGAGGAAGACGGTGGATAAAGGCGGCTTGTTTGAGCAGTCCATGGGAGAAGAGATTTTCACCGGGATGCTTGATTATGAGATAAGTTCCAAGGCTGCCGAGAGAGGTAAACTTGGCCTTGCTGAGATGATATATCAGCAGTTTGCGAGGAAGTAGAAAAATAAAATAATGGAAATGCTTGTTGATTGAATATCCTGCATCATTTTTCCTTCTGTGGTCAATAATAGTATTGTTTGACCAAAGGAGGAATTTTTATGAAAAGGATAAATCACAGGCTGCCCTTTATGGTTTCCGGGATATTTGTAAGTACATTAATGGCTGCCCTGGCGGTCTTTTTTTTACATAATGGCGGGATCGGGGCGGCCTTTGTAAAAGGGCCCGCAGAAGCAAAGCCTTTTTTTAAGGGGCCCGGAGAAGCGGCACCCGTAAGAGTACCGCCAGAGGAAGGGCACTGGCTGAAGACGGCGGATGACGGCTGGTATGTTCCGGCGATACACGGGATAAAAGGCAGCAAGGGCAGCAATGGTTTCAAAGGAAATGCTGATCACAGTGGTCAGGAATTTAACAGCAGAAGTTCGGCGTTCCAATACAAAAGAGCCCCTGTAGTGCACCTGGAAGCGGCCCAAACAGCCCTTAATCGTTCTACCGATACCCTGAATATTATGTATATCTGGACTGATGAAGATATGCTAAAGGTAATTTCGGTGACGACTTTTAACAGGGAGACAAAACAGGCATCTATTGTGGTAATTCCGCTGTATACGGTAACCGATAATTCCGCGGTTGTGGAACTAAACGGGGAATACAGCACCATCAGGGATCTATACCGGGAGAAGGGGCGTGAGGGTGTCATACGGTTTTTGGAACAAAAACTGGACCTTGAGATAAAGAATTATGTCCATGTGAAACAAACAGCCCTGGAAAAACTGAGTGACATCATCGGAATAATAGAAGTTAACGGACGCAGGTCAAGCATGCTGGAGGCATTTGAGCAGACTGCAGCAGGGGTCCGGACTGATGACAATGATATTGTCAGAGCAGTGGCGTGTGAGATTGTACAGCCCCGGATATTGACCAGAGTTCCCGAGCTCTTGGGGATTTTTAGCCGAGATATGACAACGAATTTTACCACGGGGGAAATGCTGGCGGTTTTTTACCTGAGCAGGCAGATGGAACTTCAGGAGATGCGTAAAACTGCCCTGGCGGGATATGAGTATAAATCTCCCGGGTCAAAATACCTTTTTGTGTCGGAACAGACCTGGAAAAACATTATATATGAGATGACTCAGTGAAGCATCTGGAAACAGCAGAGCGCCAAATATATATTATTTTGCTGAAAAATGAAGCCGGCAGAAAAGGAAATAGGTGACCGTTTCTCGAAGTTATAAAGATAGTTTTGTGAGAGGTTTAGTACATAATGAGGAGGAACGGTTATGTTTGGCAAAAAAGCGGTGATCATTGGAGCAGTATTGATCCTGACACTGGCGGGTTTTGTGCTGGGACAGGCTGTGAATGCAGCTATCGGCAGTCCGGGGGACCAGAATGACCCTTTGGTCACCAAAAGCTACGTAGATATAGAAGCAGGTAAGCTGCAGGTTCAGATTGATGAACTGACAGATGAGGCTGATACCCTTAGAGGTGAGATAGCGGGTTTGAGAAGTGAAATAGATAAGCTTAAATAGAAATTGCGGAGTGATATTAATGCGAAATAAGTTAAGATACCTGATTCTGCTGCCTGTGTTACTGGGGTTTCTTGCTGCTCAGGCGGTAAGCGCAGGGTCAGGGCCGCCGGGAAGCAGTTCAAACCCGGTGATAACCAAGAGTTATGCTGATAAGGTATTAAAACCGGTGCAGGAACAGGTTTACGCATTAAAGACAGAGCTGCAGTCTCTCAGGGGTGAAGCCTCTGATTTGAGAACTGCATTGGCCCGTTTGAATGGACCCCTGTTTTCCGATGTGCCTGCTGAGCACTGGGCATTAAGTGACATAGAGTATATGGTGGACAGAGGCATAATCAACGGAATGGGTGACGGCACCTTTGCCCCCGGCAGTCCGGCGCGCCGGTCTGAAGTTGCCGCGATGCTGGTCAAGGCCCTGGACCTGCCGGTGGCAGGGGCCGAGGTCAACTTTAAGGATGTCAGCGCCGCACACTGGGCCTATGGATATATAGCGGCAGCCCAGAAAGCAGGCATTATCTCCGGGTTCCCCGGTGGAGAGTTTAAGCCTAATGATAATGTGACCAGGGCCCAGATGGCTATAATGCTGGAAAGGGCATACGGGCTGGAGAAAAGCGGCGCTACCGCCGGTTTTAAGGATGTGCGGACTGATTACTGGGCATATAATGCGGTACTGACACTGGCTGATAACGGTATCAGCAGGGGGTATCCCGATGGAACATTCCGTCCCGCGATATCTGTAAGCAGGGCAGAAGTTGCCGCACTGCTGGCGAAGGCCATGGACCCGGCCCGGAGGGCGAAGTGAAAAAGGAGACAGGAGTCAGGAGAACAGGAGTCAGGAGTCAGGAGTCAGGAGACCAGGAAAAGGGACAATGAATAAGATAAAAGGCGGAAGATCGGTTGATGCCCTGGTGGTTCGTTGCTGCCGGGGTTTTTCATACGCAATAAAAAAAGGAAACAGGCGGATTTTGCCGAATACTGACTCTGGGAATCGGAATTGCGGGAATGAAATCAATTCGGATTAATGGGAATGACATTTAGGAAGGACATCAGACTATGCAGGATTTTCGCAGCTTTGATCAGGAATCTTATCCCGGGACTGCCAGGGTACGGCGCCTGAAACTCAGGAGAGTAAGAAAGCGCCGGTTATTTCTGACTACTTTGCTATTAACAGCAGTTGTGATGCTGGCAGCATATGCTTATCAGGCGGACCTGTGGAGCGTGGCTGCAGAAATGTACTATAACAGCAGGACGGTTGCCGGGGGAGCCGAGATGCCGGTCACTGCAGAAACAAAATGGCTGAATGTACTGCTGATTGGTGTGGACCAGCGGAAAAACGAACCGGCCAGGTCTGACACGCTTATGGCGGCACTGTTTAACATGAAGGAGAAGAAGGTTTACGTGGTATCCATTCCCCGTGATACCAGGGTTAAGATAGCGGGCCTGGAGCGCGCGACACGGATTAACCATGCCCATTCCAACGGCGGAATTGAGCTGACCCGGAAGACGATGGAAGAGTTTCTGGGGATACCGGTACACAATTATGTGGAAACTAATTTTGACGGTTTTGAAAACATAATTGACATCATTGGCGGGGTAAACCTGGAGGTTGAAAAAAACATGTATTATCCACCCGAAGGAATTGATGTCAGTAAAGGTTACCAGCGTCTTGACGGACATGATGCCCTGGGATATGTCAGGTACAGGAGCGATGGTGGGGGGGATCTGCCCAGAATTGAGCGCCAGCACAAGTTTCTGGCGGCACTCACTGAGGAGGTTCTAAAACCGGGGACCCTGTTAAAAATACCTGATATTGCCGGTGAACTGCGCAGCAATGTGAAAACTGATCTCCCTATAAGGGAAATCATTATGCTGGCGGGGCGGTTTAAAAATACCGGTACGGAAAACATGAAATTTATAAATATACCGGGAAGCCCCAAATATATAAACGGAGCCAGTTACTACGTGGTCGATGAAGCAGAACTTCAGATTTTGATGGATGAAATTATTACCGGAGCTGCCGGCAAAAATAACGAGAATAATAACGTGAATAATAATGAAGGAAAAGTTTTACCGGAAAGGGACCAAAACTGATGAAAACTGTAGTGGTATCGGGTTATTACGGGTATGAAAACACAGGTGATGAAGCGCTCCTGGATTCTATTATAAAGGCGCTCAAATCACAAATGCCGGGTATTCATATAATTGTATTATCAGTCAGGCCAGAAGAGACTACGCGGCGCTATGGCGTGGAGGCTGTTAACAGGCTGGGCCTGTCGCAGATTCTATCCGCCTTAAGGCGTGCCGACCTTCTCATAAGCGGAGGCGGCAGCCTGCTGCAGGATGTAACGGGGCCGCTGACCATACCGTATTACCTGGGTATTGTCGCTTTGGCCAAACTGATGGGAAAGCCGGTCATGTTTTATGCCCAGGGGATAGGTCCGGTCAATGGCAGTATCGGTAAGCTGCTGATCAGGCTGATAGGCAGCAGGGTGGATATGATTACACTGCGGGATGAGACTTCGGCGAGCCTGCTGCGGCAGATCGGGGTGAGGCGGCCGCCGGTTGAGGTTACTGCTGACCCGGTGTTTGCCATGGAGCCGGAAGCGTGTGCCGCCAGTGAAGAAGTATTCAGGGCGCTGGGAATACCGGCGCCTGCCGGGCAGGTTGTGGGGATATTTATCCGGGAATGGCAGGGGCAGAAAGGGTACAAGGAGGCTGTGGCCGGGTTTGCCGACACCATGCTGGCAAAAGGGAGGCAGGTTATATTTGTGCCTATGCAGTACCCTGCTGATGCGGCCCCAGCAAGGGAAATTGCCGGGATGATGGACAATGACCCGGTACTGGTAGAAGAGGCCCTGGGCTTTTCCCGGATTACAGAGCTGGTAAGGGCAATGGATGTGGTTGTGGGGATGAGGCTCCATGCCCTGATAATTGCTGCTTCCTGTGCCGCGCCGATGGCCGGGCTCAGTTATGACCCTAAGGTAACTGACTTCCTCAGGAGTATCGGGCAGCCGGTCCTGGAAGATCTGGAGAGTATTACTGCCAGACAGCTTGTGGAGGAAGTGGAGCAGGTATTTAATAACAGGGAAATTGTCAGGAAGAACCTGCAGGATATCAGGAAGGAACTGCGGCAAAAGGCGCTAAGGAACAGTGAGATAGCAATACGGCTGATAGAGAATAGATAGCAGAGGAGAAAAATTTTGCTTCGGAAGTAAAAGGCTGTAAACCTGCCGGGAACCAATCCTGGGTTGGGGTGCAGCTTTTTTTACTGGCAAAAGTAAAAAATAATTAAAGAAAAAATTCTTTCCTACCCCATTAAACCGACACATACCCCCGAATAAATATGAATATAAAAAGAGAGGGAGATTACTGAAACATTCCCTAAATATTGGTTGTCCGAAAGCTGTTGACTAGTGGGTCGGGAATTAGGTATAATTAATTCAGATTTGTGGCACAATAATCCTTTTGAGTTAATGTAGTCCCAGTGCAGGAAGGGAACAGCAGCAGGCCTAAATCAAACCAGAACAAATAGTGACAAAAAAATAAAAAAATTCCGCCTTGTTGAAGGAAAACTTATCCAGTATGTAGAATGAAAACGAATAGGCTAAAATTATGCGGCTTAAAATTTCTAAAGGTATAAACCTTTAGTATTATTGGTTCTAGATAAGTATCTCTTGAAGGGGGTGTTGCAACAAAAGATAGGTGAATAGGCGGATTTTTTATTGGTTTCAAAAGAAAGAGAAAATAAGCAAAGGGGGATTTTAGAAGAATGAGAAAGTTTAAAAGAATGATTGCTCTCGTAACTGTAGCTCTGTTCGTTCTCGCATTCGCAGCTCCTGCCGGAGCAGCTGATACAACTGTTGATAAAGCAGCTATCGGTAAAGATGTAAAAGGCACTAAGTATGAAATTGATTCTAAGAAAATGATTGCTCTTGGAATCATCGAAGGTTACCCCGATGGTACTGTAAAGCCAGAGAGTAACGTAACCCGGGCTGAATTTGCAGCAATTGTTGCCAGGGAACTGGATATTGCTGAAGGAGCCGGTCAGAGTACCACCAAGTTTGCTGATGTTCCGGCAAGCCACTGGGCTAGCGGACTGGTTAATATTGCTGTAGGAAAAGGTATCATCCAGGGTTATCCTGATGGCACATTTAAGCCTGATGCACCTGTAACCTATGCAGAAGCATATGCTATGCTGGTAAGAATGCTTGGTTATGGCAAGACTGTTGAAGGCACTGTATGGCCAAGTGGAGTAATGGCTAAGGCCGCTTCCATTGGTGTATCCAAGAAGGTAAGTGGTGGTGCTAATGAACCCATGCTTCGCGGTGATGTTATTATCGCTGCCGCTAACTCATTAACCATTGATTTAATGGAGCAAGTTACATGGGGCAGCGATCAATACTGGCAAGAAGTTGACAAGACCATCCTTGAAGATTACCTCGATTACACAATTTATGATGATGATGATACAAATGACGATGAGTATCCTGTAGTAGACGATGTTCCCAGATTCAACCTTTCTACTATGGATGCAGATGAAATTACTTTTAATAATATTGCAAGTACTACTTTCACGGTACCTGCTTATATTAATCCGGACGATTTTGCTGGTCAGTCGGTAGAATTCTGGGCTAATGATGATGACGAAATCGTTTACATTGCCGCGAGCGGTGAAGAAGAAGTTTATACCGACAAGATTGAAAGTGCTACTGACAAGGCAACTGATGAGGTTAAACTGGATGACTCTAACAAGACCTATAAGATTGCCTCAGGTGCTGAAGTATTCAAGAACATTGATGACACCGAGATCTATGGCGGCGATGCCAGTGTACTTAACGCTTTAGCAGGACGTAACATTAAAGTTGTACTTGATTCGGATGATCAGGTTAAATATGCAGTGGTCACTGAGTGGTACAATAATGATGGCGACACTCAACTGGGTATAGTAGATTCTGTTGATACATCAGATGAAATTATCGAGTTCCAAAATGACCTTTCTGACTTAGAACTTGAGGATTATGATTATGTTATCTACAAGGATGGCGCTCAGATTGAACTGGGTGACATAAGTGCAGATGACGTTCTCAACATCCTGATTGACGACTCTGATGAAGAGGCTTACATCGTCGTTACCAGTGAAAAAGTTGAAGGCGAAGTTACCGATGTTCGCTACAATGATGCCAACAGGCCTGATTCCTTTGACATCTATGTTGATGGCACGAAATACGATGTTGCCGGATTCAATGGAATATATCCGGCGACTTACTCCGATGACGAAAATGATACCTTTAATGCATTAGATAAGAGTGGTTTAACTGACCTTAACGGCCAGGATGTAACTCTCTACCTGGATGCGGACGGTAAAGTAGTTCATGTTCTCAGCGGAGAGATTGATTCTGATTCCAACATCGGTGTGGTTTCCAGTGATGCCCAACCGGGTACGTATGGTGATGAAGTAAGGGTTAAAGTCACCAATATCAGTGGTACAGAGGTAACTTATACCTTTGATCCTGATGATGTGGAACTTTGGGTCAACGGAACAAAAACGACCGATCCGGATGCTACTGATTTCGTAAATACATTAGAAGCAAGTAACACAACCCTATATCCCGACAGCTTCCTGCCGGTAGATGTAACTCTTGACAGCAGCGGAAAGCTTAGTAAGATTGAAGTTGTTACTGATGATTATGATAATGATAGCGACGGTTCGACTATCGATAAGGATGATAACACTATTGAGCTTCCCAATGGTGACTTCTACGTAACTGACAGCACTTACATCTTTGATATGACAGCAGGTTATGATGATGTTGATGTTGTTACCTGGAGTTCAATAAAGAACGGTTCTCTAAGCAATATCTACTTCTCGACTGACGGTGATGAAGTTGAATATTTGTTCATCATGGGTGGCAGTGTTTCATCTGATAACTCTTACGGAGTAATCAAGGGCTTTACTGTTGATTTAGATGGTGATGATGCAGTAGTTGTGGTACTGCCTGACGGAAGTGAAGAAACTATCAGGAGCGAAAATGCTAACTTTGTAGGCGAATACGTCTATAATTCACCAAGTGCATTGGCTAAGGGTCAATTCATCCAATACACCACCGATTCAGATGGTATTGATGACTTTACAATCCTTGCTACTTCGAAAGCAATTTCCAATGCTACATTGAACCCGGCAGACATCGATTCCATGAAGTATGTAAGGGTAGACAGCGCTTCAAGCACTTCACTAAAAGGTTACCTGGTAGATGGTACGGGTTCCGGCAGCATAGCTAGTAGTACTTCATACTACACGGTAAACTCTAGTACCAAGTACTTCGAAATCTTTGATGGTGCAGCACTGAAAACCGTTTCCGGTGTTCATAAGAACGATTTGGTTCTGATGATCGACACCGATGATGACGGTGCAACTGCAGATTATGTAGTAGTAGTTGCAGAAGACTTCAAGCTTACAAGTACCGACAGCTTTAAGTGGTTACAGTAAGCATTAAAAATAAAGAGCACTCCGAAAGGGGTGCTCTTTATTTTTGTGCAAAAGCAAAAAAATGTGCAGCGGGTCGAAATAGTGACCGCAATTATTAGTAGATTATTGAAGGAAATTGAAAATAGAGGTCGAAAAGGGATACTAATAAAAACACTAACTGAAACATAATGAGGTGAAGACTGATTGAGTAAGAAGAAGCAGAAACAGCATAAATTTAATAAGGTAACGGAGCCAGAATTATTGCTGGGGTTATTAATGGTATTCCTGTTTTGCCTTCCTTTTTTCAAAGGACTTTTTTTTGAAAAAGAGCTTTTGGCGGCCAACATAATTTCAGCGGTCATGATGATAATTTTATTATATAGAGACAGCCGAGAGAGAAAACTGGAACTATTCAAAAGTCCGGTTGACTATGCATGGATTGGATTTATCGTAATTTATATTGCTGCTACGATTGGTGCCGTTAATATTCGGGAGTCACTTGTTGAAACTTTAGGTATTATCAACTATTTTTTTATCTTTATTTTGATATCATATTATGCTTCTAAAGGGAAAATCAACATTTTACTAAAGAACTTATTCCTGAGTGGGACAATCGTTGCCTTAACAGGATTACTAAGTGCGAGCAACATAATCAGATTAGAATATGCTATTGTTGATGGCAGGATCACTTCAACTTTACAGTATCCCAATACGCTGGCAGCATATCTTATGGCAATCATGGTAATCGGGATTGGTTTAATGGTTACAGAGCAGAGGTTTAAATACAGGCTGTTAATGGCTATGGGTAATTTTATCGTTATCCTAACTTTCATTGGGACCAAGTCAAGAGGAGGACTATTGGTCTTACCTCTTATATTATTGATTCTGATAGTTGGGCCCCTGAAGGGTTACAGGATGAGGTTAATAGTAAAGAGTTTGCTTCTATTAATAGTCTCTGTGTTAATCTCACTAAAATATTATACAGATAATATTTATCAACCAGATAGTATCATATGGGTATTGACAGGACTTTTTGCAGTTGCACTTATTGAAGTTATTTCATATAAGGTAATGGCAAAAAAACATGAGTTTAGCCAAAGAAAATATAAGTACGTGCCGGCAATCCTGATCTGTCTGGTAATTTCCGCTGGGCTTTTTTTCGTCATTCAAGGCGGTGGACATAACTTGAAATCGGGTGGCTTTGAAAGACTGGGTGATATAAGTCTTAGCAGTCGTAACGTACAGGAAAGGATAGTATTTGTCAAGGATGCAATTGAAATAGTAAAGGAAAACCCTTTGCTTGGTGTCGGCGGTGGGGGTTGGGAAATTCTTTACAGGCAGTACAGGAGCCACTTGTATATAGCCGCTTTGATCCACAACCATTTTGCACAAATATGGGTAGAGGCTGGAACGCTAGGTCTGGCAGCTTTTTTGGCGTTATGGATTACAATGTTTTATATGGTCGCGAAACTGGTTCGAAGGATGGACAACCCTGAAGAAAAGATGATTTTATGGGTATGTTTCTGTGCTGCTATTGCTCTTGGCATGCATAGTCTGATTGATTTTAACCTATCCTTTGGAGCAATTTCAATTATTTTGTGGAGTATGTTTGGAGTTGTTAGAGGTAATTATGAGTCCTATTTGAAAGGAACGAAGTTTGTTATTCCCATGAATTCCAAGGGGCTAGTTTATACACTGACAGGTATGATGGCTGTATATATATTGATTTCCGGGTCGTTTTTTATCAGTAACAGGTATGGGCAGTTAGGCATGGAGGAATTGGCCAAAGGTGGGAATGCTACCAGTACGTATTTTGAAAAGGCAATTATGTTTAATCCTCTGGCAGATAAGTACTATAATGGGGTGGCGGCCTATTGGTATGGTAAGGGAGCCGCTTCCAACAGCCGTACAGTGATAAAGAAGGGTTTGGAGTTTTCAGAACGGGCTGTTGCTCTTTCTCCAATGACACCTGAATATCATAAGCTATATGGAATGATATTGTTGGCTGTAGGTGACCTTGATAAAGGCGTTACTGAAATAGAAAGGTCAGGTCAGTTAGCCAAGTATGACCAACAGTCTTATGACTCATTGTCAAGTGCTTACCTGCTTGTAGCACAACATTACCTGGAAAAGGGAGAAGATGCGAAGGCAGAGCCATACCTGATTAAACTTCAGGAAATCCCGGATGCTATTAATAAGGAAATGGCTGCAGTGCCTGACCTGGGACGTAAATTGTGGAGACCGGGAGCAGATTTTCTAAAGGTAACCCCGATTATCGAAAAAAATATCAGTGAGGCGGAAAAAATTAACAGTTAAAGAGGATTGACACTGGGAAACCTGTGTTTTTTCTTGAGTGGTTTTAGTTTCAGGAAAACTTATCTCAAAAAGGGTAATTTTACTGTGATATAAAATAGCGATTAAGGAAGGAATTTTGGATATGAAGTAGAAAATTAACAAAGTTACCTGTAAATTAGCGGAAAAATACCCCTTTAGGGGAGGATTTGGCAATGTGGCTTTCTGATAGAAAAACCGGACGTTCCATAATAATAATGCTTATGGATGTCCTGATTATAAATATCAGTATAATTCTGGCTTACCTGATAAGGTTTAATTGTACACTGCCATCCTATAACTTTGAGCCCTACTTGCAGTTGTTTTTATGGATATCACTGGGAAGCCTCTTTTTTCTTAATATGTATCAGTTATATTCGGTATCTCCCAGGACCAAGTGGGATAACCAGTTTTATTCAATCGTCCTGGCTGTGTCACTCACCTTAATGCTGAGCATATCACTTACATATATCAGCGCCAATTATGCCTTTCCCCGTTCCGTATTTATTCTAAGCGGACTAATCCAGGTTATTTTGTTGACTGTGTGGCGTTACTTTTTATGGAGAGCGGCTAAAAAAGCTCTGGGGGTGCAGAAGGCAATAATAATTGGCAGTGGGCAGGAGACCCTGGAAATGGCTGAGCGGTTTGCCGAATTCTCCGAGAGTCATATTGAGATAATCGGGATAATATCAGAAGAAGCTTCCTTCTCGGGAGCAGGTAGTGAAAAGTTTAAAGTGCTGGGTAGTATAGATGAGTATGATAAGATAATAAACAGTGTTGTCTGTGATGTTGTGATTATTATCCCGTCCCTTGATGCTGGATTAAAAGAACAAATAGTATGTCTCTGCTATTCATCTGGGAAAGAGGTCTTTTTAATCCCTGCTTTATATGAGGTTCTTCTTGTAAAAGCGGACTTAAATCTGATAGATGATATTCCGGTTTTCGGAGTAAAGAACACCAATGGAGAAGGTAATTTTATAAAGAGATTTTTAGATTTATTTGTTGCAATTGCTGCTTTTGTTATTACTTTGCCAATAATGGCATTAATTGGGTTTATAATTAAACTAGACTCTCCCGGGGCAATTATTTATAAACAGGAACGAGTTACCAAGGGTGGTAAACTATTCACTCTGTATAAATTCCGCACCATGGTGCAGGACGCAGAGCAGGGTACGGGTCCGGTATTTGCGTGTGAAGATGACCAGCGGGCTACCAGGGTAGGCAGAATACTGCGGTTGTCCAGGTTGGATGAACTTCCCCAGTTGGTCAATGTAATCAGGGGCGATATGAGTATGGTTGGCCCCAGGCCGGAGCGGCCGTTTTTTGTGGAACAGTATGTAAAAGAAATCTATGGCTATGAGAACAGGCATAGAATAAAACCAGGTATCACCGGGATAGCTCAGATAGCCGGCAAGTATAATACCGGCCCGCGGGAGAAGCTGGTTTTTGACCTGCTGTATGCCAAGAGGAATAATATTTTGGTGGACCTGCAGATACTGCTGCAGACGGTGAAGGTTTTGTTTATGAGGGATAAGGCATCATAGTGAAGAAATTTCGAAACAGGGATAAGTTTTAATGAGTAATGTACTTGAGAGGGTAACTGAATTAGGGAGAAAAGGCCTGCGGATTTTGCGGGCTTACGGAGTACTTTATTTCTTTCGGAGAACTGTGAAATATCTTAAAAGATATAAATGGCGCAGAATTTTGGCTCCGGATGATATGGATTCACAGTACCAAAAGTGGCTGAAGAAAAACGAGGCAACTATTGGAGAAAAGGGAGTGGCCAGGCATCAGGGAATTACCGAAGAAAAGGAACCTTTTCCATTGATAAGTATAATAATAGTGATTTCCAAGCCTTGTATTGATACCCTTAAACTTATGGTGGGCTCTATATTACTCCAGGATACAGACCAATGGGAGTTGGTTGTCCTTGAAAACGGGTCTTCTGCACATGCTGTGAAGGAATTTCTGGTACAACTAGTTAAAGGAGATAACCGTATTCTGACTGTAAAAAATGAGGAATGTGAGGAGTCAGGCCTTGTTCTTAATAAGGTTGTAAATAACTTAAAGTCCGAGTATGTCTTAGTGCTTGAAGAAACCGGTATTTTGAGGCCCTATGCGATTCGCTCATTTGCCGGGGAAGCACGGGAATCAAATTATCCTGATGTGATATATGGTGATGAAGATACCCTGAATATTGAAACCCGCATACTCTCAAATCCTGTTTTTAAACCAGGCTGGTCCCCCAACCTGCTGTATTCATTTAATTATGTCGGGTCACCGGTGATTATCAGGAAGCATTTGTTTGAGAAACTTGGGGGATTCCGGGAAGGTTACAGCAGGTGCATGAATTTTGACATGCTTCTGAGACTTACTGATTACAACTCAAGTATAAGAAGAATTCCTCAGGTATTATTCAGTAAAATAAGAAATGATAGTTGGAAGGATGAGTCAGAAAAAAAAGCAAGTCAAGAATCCCGGGCTATTCGGGAGTCTCTTCTCGGAAAAGGGTATGATTCCAGGGTTATCCATAGCAAGGTGACAGACACGTTTATTTATCGCTTGAATATAAGGAAGGTAGAGCCGATCTCCATTATAATCCCGACAAAAAACAATGCAGAAGTGTTAAGGCGATGTTTGGAAAGCATTCGGGAGAAGTCTACCTACTGCAATTATGAAGTAATAGTTATAGATAACGGTACTACTGAGAAAAACACCTTGAATTACCTGGAATCACTGGAAGGTTTGAAAGGGTTTAGGGTATTAAGGTATCCTGGTGAATTCAACTATCCGGACATAAATAATTTTGGGGCAGCAGAAGCAAGGGGCAGTCACCTGGTATTTTTAAATGATGACACTGAGGTTATCTCTTCCGATTGGCTGGAGGCTTTACTGGAACACAGCCAGATGCCTGAGGTTGGCGCTGTGGGAGCGTTGTTGCTTTTCCCCGGGGGATTGATACAGCATGCAGGGGTGGTCATCGGTATGAGAGGCAGCGCTTCACATGCCTTCTATAAATGTAACGGGGATTCTCCCGGATATATGAATTTGGCGGCTTGTGTTAGAAATGTTTCTGCTGTAACGGCTGCATGTATGATGATAGAAAAAAACAAGTTTAACAGAGTTGGAGGGTTTAATACTACATTCAGGGTTGCCATGAATGACATTGACCTGTGTATTCGACTGCTCAGGGTAGGATTATATAATATATATACCCCGCATGCCAGGCTGCTGCATCATGAATCCCTGACAAGGGGAGAATTCGTGAATGAAGAGGAAATTAACCTGTTCACATCTGTTCACAGAGAGTTTTTGGAAAGAGGCGACCCTTATTATCACCCGGCATTAAGCCTGGAGCGAAACGATTATTATCTGGCGGTGTAGTTATGAAGATACTTGAAATCATAACTCTGGGTGAAATTGGTGGGGCTCAGAATGTTCTTGTTGATCTGGTTAAAGGATTTACAGAACGCTTTGATGCTGAGGTTGATGTGGTTTTTGGGGAAGGTAATTATTTAACCGAAGCCTTACCAAGTAACTTTAGAGGTGAAGTAATACAGCTTCCTTATTTAAAAAGAAGTATTAATTTGAAAGATGACATTAAAGCATTCCTTTATATAAAAAGCTTATGTCAAAAAAATAAATACGATATAGTTCACTGCCACAGTTCTAAGGCAGCCTGGTTGGGCAGATTGGCGGCACGAATAGCCGGTATCCAGAGGATTTGTGTTACAGTACACGGTCTTTCATATATATCCGGGGATTCATATGTCAGTGAACTGATATATAAAAATATTGAGAGAATGATGTTGCCATTAAAATACGAATACATTTTTGTTTCTCCTGATGATATGTTTGCCATGAATTCGCTTGGCCTGGACCGGGAGAAATGCAAAGTAATACCTAATGGGAGGGCGGTTCCCGGGAAACCGGATAAAGGACTTAGGAAGTTGCTGCAGATTGACTGTGCCGCACCCTTGGTATGCATGGTAGGGCGACTTTCATTTCAGAAGAATCCACTCTTATTTATCAGAATTGCAAAAAAGGTTTTGGATAGTTACCCAGGGGAACTGGCAACGCCACATTTTGTTCTGATTGGGGATGGGCCCTTGAGACAGGAATGCCAGGCTTATCTCAATGTAGGGGCAATAACTGGCAATGTGCATTTAACAGGAGATTTGGAAAATGCCGGTCAGTACTTTTGGGATACTGACATTGCATTACTTACTTCAAATTACGAATCCTGTCCGCTGGTTATTATAGAAGCAATGGCAACCGGAACTCCTGTGGTCGCAAGTAATGTAATAGGCACGCGACATATAATTAACCATGGGGAGGATGGCTATCTGTTTTCTCTTGATCAGGAAGGGAAAGCTGCTGAACATATAATGCAATTATTGCTAGACAGAGAGTTAGCAGAAAATATGGGTAATAAAGCTAAAGTCAGCTATAACAGAAGGTATGTGATTGATAGAATGGTAGATGATTATGCAGATTATTTCGGTCTAAAGCCGAAAACCGGAGAGGATATATGATGACTTCCGGTGAGAAAAAATTTGATGCTATTGTCTGCCTGTCACAGATAGATTGGGATTTTCTATGGCAGCGGACTCAGGAAATAATGAGCCAGTTCGCGGCGATGGGGTATCCGGTGTTGTTTGTTGAGAATACAGGGGTACGCATTCCGAATATCAAAGATGCACCCCGGGTCTGGCAAAGGTTGAAAAAGATTATTCGGCCGGCCAAGGGAACTAATTTAACTGAAAGTCATAATAATATTAAGGTATTGAGTCCAATGGCCCTGCCTTTCCCATACTCCCGGTTAGCTTGGAAATTGAACAGTGCACTGATTCGCCGGGAAATTGATCACTTTAGCAGGAACACGGGAGTTCCAGTAAAAAGAATTTTGCTATGGTCATACATGACGACACCTCTGGCAGTGCATTTGGCTGAAAGTGTGTCATGGGCAGGTATTGTGGTTGATTTGGTCAGTGACCCCTGTAAGGTTCCGGGCGCTGAGCGCATTGTGCCTTATCACCGGAAGATGCTCCAAAAGGCAAACGTGATTTTCTGTGCATCGGTTCCTGTTGTGAATTCGACTAAACTGTATATTAATGACAAAAGCCTCGCTAAGCTGCATCTACTTGAGGATGGGTTTTCAACTAATTTATATAACATGGCTCAAAATCAAGTTGATTTAAAAGTACCGATAAATAATCCTGATAACCCGATTGTGGTTTACATAGGAGGGGTTAACAATAAAATATGGTGGGATGCTGTTTCTGCTATGGCAGAGAGACTGCCTGAAGTGAATTTTGTTTTCGTAGGCCCTAAAGAATATGGAGAACTTCCCTGTAAAGGAGCAGGCCAAAATGTTACCTGGCTGCCGCCGTTTGAAAAGTATTCCCAACTGGGAGCTTTTTTGAAGAAATGTAGTGTCGGGCTTATACCATATATATCTACACCTTATGTAAATGAAATGAGGCCTGCAAAAATCAATGAATATATGGTAATGGGGCTGCCTATAGTAGCAACGAATATGCCGGAACTAAAACGGCTTGGCAGTGAATATGGGCCAGGGATTGTGTATTTGTCAGAGAGTGCCGGGGATTTTGCAATAGCATTGAGAAAGGCGCTAAATGAAGATTGTAAGGAATACTGGGAAAGACGCAGAAAGATAACTCGAAGCAAGTCATGGGAAGACGTTTGTAGGAAACTTGAAGAACATTTTCGAGTTAATTTTTGAGAGGAGTAATTTTCGCGAAAATGAGTTTGCTAAAGCAATTTTTTAATTTTTTCTCAGATACATTAAAAAGTAGAAAACTTATGTTTGAATTAGCAAAAAAGGATTTCCGGGCAAAGTATCTAGGGTCTTACCTAGGTATACTTTGGGCCTTTGTTCAACCGACAATTACGATACTAATTTTTTGGTTTGTATTTCAGGTAGGATTTAAATCTGTACCTGTGGATAATTTTCCTTTCATACTGTGGCTTTTATGTGGTATGGTGCCGTGGTTCTTCTTTTCGGAAGCCATAAACAGTGCCACCAATGCAGTAATAGAAAATAGTTATTTGGTTAAAAAAGTTGTTTTCAGAGTTAGTATTTTGCCTATTATTAAGATAATCTCGTCGCTGTTTATTCATTTGTTTTTCATTGTTTTCTTATTTTTCATGTTTATTTTTTACGGTTACAAGCCTAGTATTTATAACTTTCAAGTAATATATTATTTAGCTGCTACGGTTATTTTAGTTTTGGGAACTTCATGGTTAACATCATCTTTGGTAGTTTTTTTAAAAGATGTAGGTCAGATAGTTGGAATGTTATTACAATTTGGTTTCTGGATGACCCCAATTTTTTGGTCCCTAAAAATAGTACCCGAAAGGTATCAAAGTATCTTAAAACTTAACCCAGTATATTACTTAGTTGAGGGATACAGGGATAGCCTTATTTATCACACTTGGTTTTGGGAACACAGGTATTTGACATTATATTTCTGGTTTATTGCTATTACCATGTTTATTACTGGAGCTATAGCTTTTAAACGATTGAGACCTCACTTCGCAGATGTTTTATAAGGAGAAATTATGGATAAAGATATAGATATAAAAGTAGAGAATGTATCGAAATTATATAAGCTATATGATAAACCCATAGATAGATTAAAGGAGGCAATCAACCCGTTTAGGAAGAAATACCATAAAGCCTTTTATGCTTTAAAAGATGTGTCTTTTAATATTAGAAAAGGAGAGGCGGTTGGTATTATAGGACAAAACGGGTCTGGAAAATCAACCTTGCTTCAGATAATAACTGGTGTTCTTTCACATACATCGGGTAATCTTGCTGTGAACGGGAAAATATCTGCGCTTCTAGAGCTTGGAACCGGGTTTAATCCGGAATTGACAGGCATAGAAAACATTTATTTTTATGGAGCTATTATGGGAGTCAACAAAGGGGAGATGGATAAGCGTATAGACGAAATAATTTCATTTGCGGATATAGGGGAATTTGTTCATCAACCAGTAAAAGTCTACTCTAGTGGTATGTTTGTTAAGTTGGCTTTTTCCGTAGCAATTAATGTTCAACCTGATATTCTAATAGTTGACGAAGCTCTAGCTGTTGGAGATATAAGGTTTCAACAGAAATGCTATAGAAAAATAAAGGAAATTAAGACTGACAAAACAATACTGTTTGTATCCCATGATTTAGGGGCAGTCACGAATTTTTGCGACAGAGTTATTTGGCTTAATGATGGTGAAATAATCGAGGATGACACTCCGGCTAAGGTTATAAAGAATTATTACACTTATATGGTTTATAATTCCGAAAATGACATTATTGACTCTGAAATGGCCATAGATGAAAACCACAGTTTGATGGATATTGACCCTCTGCCGGAGGGAGTAGCAAGCTTTGGAGAAGGGGCCGCAAAAATAATCGGTGCTAGTCTATTCAAGCATAAACTTCAAAGTAAAATAAAAGTTCTTGAAGGTGGGGAAAAGGTTGACTTGGTAGCAAGAATTAAATTAAATGATTATATAGATAGTCCAATTATCGGATTTACTATGAAAAACAAGATTGGTTTTACGATTTTATCAACTAATACGGCTGTTCTTAGACGAAATATCGAACCTCTACAAAAGGGAGATACTCTAATTGTTCGTTTTAGCTTTATGTTCCCAAATATAAAGAATGACTACTATATTTTTTCTCTAGCTATTGCCAATGGAACGCTGCACAATCACATTCAACATCATTGGGTTCACGATGTAATTATTGTAGAAGTTAGAAGAAATGACCAATTCGCTGAGTGTCACGGCTTATGCGTTTTCGATGATATTGATATAGAAGTGAGTTGACAATATGCATAAAAGTTCCTTGGAAAAAATGAATAGTTTTAAAAAGAGATATCTCGAACGGTTTGGCAAGAAAGCGATTCGGATTTTAGACATTGGAAGTCAAAACGTGAGCAATGATGCCAACGGAAGCTACAAACAGATATTTAACAACGGTCTATGGATATATAAAGGAGCAGACATAGTACCTGCAAACAATGTAGATATAGTATTGAATGATATATATAATTGGGAGGAAATTGCATCAAATTCTTATGACGTAGTGATAAGTGGACAAGCTTTTGAGCATATTGAATATTTTTGGGTAACAATGCTTGAGATTACAAGAGTACTTAAGCCCGGGGGCTTATGTTGCATTATCGCTCCTTCGGGGGGATATGAGCATAGATATCCCGTTGATTGCTGGAGATTCTATCCCGATGGATTTAAAAGTCTATGTAAGTTTTCTGGACTAAAAGAGCTTGAAATTTATACTGAGTGGGAACCCCAACATCATTATAATGATGGCAGTGAATTGTGGAAAGACTCTGTTTTAATTTGTGAGAAGCCTCATTTTTCTTTTTATAAGAATTGTGTATTTTTGATAAAAAACTACCTATTAAAAAAGATCATGTTTATTTAAATAGTTTTTGCATGACTTAAGGAGTAGAAAGACTAATGAAATATGACTGCGAAATTGATATGACAACAGATAATTCGTTTTCACTTATATTACAACGGATCAAGCCAGGTTCCCGAATATTGGAATTTGGTCCGGCGACCGGGTATATGACAAAATATATGAAAGAAAAATTAGGGTGTAAGATTTATTGTATAGAAATAGATACTGAAGCTGCAGAGATTGCCAATAAATATTGTGAAAAGATGATTGTAACAGATATAGACTGCTTACAATGGACAGAAGAATTACCTGAAAATTATTTTGATTACGTAATTTTTGCCGATGTACTGGAACACTTAAAAAATCCTTGGAAAGCACTTAAACGTGCGGCCGATTTTTTAAAAAAAGGTGGGACTGTAATAACTTCAATTCCCAATATAGGTCATAGTGCAATTATAATGGAACTTCTCCAAGGGAGATTTGATTACCAAAGGTCTGGACTGCTTGATGACACTCATATCCGATTTTTTACACGTAAAAGTATTTTAAATTTATTGGCAAGAGCAGAACTGTGTCCTGTAAAATGGTTAGCGGTTATTAATCGACCTGAAGATACTGAGTTCAAACAAAAATACTCCAATTTTCCTGAAACTGTTCAAGATTTTCTTAAAAATGTTGAGGATAATCACGTGTACCAGTATATCACGGTGTCCAAGAGGCTAACTGATGTAAATGAAAAGAATTGCTGCATAGATCTCTCTACAAGGAACAATGGCGGCAGCTATTTACAGGTTTTCTGGAGTACAAAAGCTAGTGATTTTCTGGAGGCAGATTCAGCAAAGGTTCCTTTACAATACGATGGTGGGATGGTAACTTACGAGGTGCCTTTACCCTCAAAGGTAAAGGGTTACTTAAGAATAGATCCGGGGAACGTTAATGCTTACGGGGAGATCAAAAATATCAGTATAAAGGCAATAAATTCGGATGCAGCCGGAGTTAAAGGCGTGATTGCGTATTCGAATTACGAAAATAATTTTATTGGCTTATCTCCAGGTGCTGGGTTGCTTTTCTTACATAGCGGCAAATACAAAAGGTATATTTGTATTGGTAACGATCCACAAATGATCTTTTCCCTGCCCGAGGTTGATTATGGGCAACCACTAATTCTGGAAGTAACCATGAGAAATACTGAAAACATGCCTGTTAATGCTTTGCTTGAAGTTAGTTGTATGCAAAAGGAGCTTTTCAACAAAACTAGGCAATTGGAAAAACAGACAAATGAACTTGACAAAGCAACGCAACAACTGGAGCAATTATTGCATGAATTAGATGAAACTAAGCATGAATTAGATGAAACAAATCTTGAGTTACACGAAACTACATTTAAATGGAGCGAAACAACAACCAGCTTAAAGGAGAGAGAGTTGCAGGTGGTAGACCAGCAACAGCGACTGCAATCGCTAAATGATGAATTTTTGTCAGTGACGGTGAGCTTACAAGAAAGTCATGCGCAATTGTCGAGTGTTCTTCACTCGCATTCATGGAGAGTAACTGCACCAGTTCGTTGGGTGGCTGATAATCTTAAACTATTGATTTCCAAGGTTGTTTCTGAAAAGTTTAATTATAATTTTAGGCTTATTAAAACTAAATTAAAGTACATTAACGAAGTAAGCACCATACCTGTTTCGAACGGACGTGTTAAAAAGTGGCAGCTAAAGATTTCTAAAACAAAATGGCTTCACCAAGTATTTTGGTGGTTGCGGGCTAAAACGATGACTGCAAATCCGGTACTCTATGATGTGAGGGTAAAAAAACCGATTAATGTTACACGACCCAAAATCATTCATGCAATTCCGAATACCTTCGTCGGTGGCTCCACACAACTAATAATTGATTTAATAGAATATTTAGGTCACAAGTACGATATGGAAATTATAACCTATGCTCTTCCGCCCATCGGTAAACATAAAGGACTTGTTATCCACGACTTGAGTGGAATTCAATCTGGAGAAGAAGCGGCAGAGTTCCTGAAAAGCAAGAAGGCTGACCTTGTTCATATTCATTATTGGGGAGAAGGAGATACCCCTTGGTATCAAAAAATCTTCGAAGCTACAGAGACATATAGCTGCAAATTAGTTGAAAACATAAACACTCCTATTGAGGCTTATATTAACCCCCGGGTGAATCATTATGTATATGTAAGTGAATACGCTCAAAGGATGTTTGGCAAATGGCCTGAGAATTCTTCCGTCATTTACCCCGGGATAGATTTTACCCATTTTACCCCAAGCAATTCCGAAAATAGACCGGACGCTGTAGGTATGGTATATAGACTTGAAGGGGACAAGCTCCGGGAAGACGCTATCCAGGTATTTATAGAATTAGCTAAAAGGCGGCCACAAACTTTAATTTATATTGTAGGTTCAGGAACCTTTTTCAATAAGTATCTCGAACAGGTGTATCAGGCAAATGTCCGTAATAATTTCGTTTTCACCGGCTATGTGCCTTATGCCCAACTGCCGCAGATTTACGACAAATTTTCGGTATTTGTTGCTCCTGTTTGGAAAGAAAGCTTTGGTCAGGTTTCTCCTTTCGCAATGAACAAGGAAATTGTAGTAGCTGGATACGATATCGGTGCTCTTTCCGAGATACTCAATGGAACAGACACTCTTGCCAGCAATATTGATGAGCTTGTAGATATAATCATCAATTTACTCGATAACCCTGAGATATTAGAAAGAAAGGGAAAAGAAATGCGGCAACGGGCACAAGAAAATTTCTGTGTAAAAGTAATGGTTTCCAAATATGAAGAGATATATGAAACATTATTATCACAATAAAAGAATAAAATTTTGTATTTTTAGGAGAAATCTATGAGAATATTACTTACCGTTCATTGTTTTTATCCCAAGCATATTTTTGGTACTGAAACGTACACCCTTGAAATTGCCCGAACTTTACAGGCTTTAGGTCATAATGTGTGTGTTTTGACTACAAACTCACATACTGAACCGGCAGATGGCCGAGATTATATTCGTTATGAGTTTGACTCTGTTCCGGTAATAAGTTTGGACACTAGCAATTTTCCCAATACCAGCTTTAAAGATACCTATGTTAAAGATGGTATTAATAACGTAATAAAACAAATTGTAGCAGAGTTTCAGCCCGATATTGTTCACAGTTTGCATGTTATAAATTTAACCGTAACTTTTCTTAAGGATATTCAAGACATGGGAATTCCTGCTATGGCTACCTTAACAGATTTTTTTGGTGTTTGCTTGAATTGCAAATTACAAACGTTTAACGGGAAATTTTGCACAGGACCTGATTGGCTTGCCTCTAATTGTTTGGAATGCTATTTTGCAGAAACAAGAAAATCGGATACAATTAAAAATAAGTCCGTGTTTTTGAGAAAATTATGTTCCCCTGTTCCTTTAGCTTTTGTGGCAAAAATTTTAAAATCAGGGCAAATACCCCTCATACAGGAAGTGAATTACATTACAGAACGAAAAGCAACCATTCAGAGACACTACGAAGTGTTCCAAAGGTTAATTGCCCCTACAAGCTTCCTAAGAACGGCTTACGTTAATAACGGATACCCCGGGGACAAGGTTCAAAAGATTACTTTTGGTCTAAATCGCCAGCCATTAGAGGGATACACGCATCCAAGAAACAGTTTCAAAAAAAAGCTAACGTTTGGATATATTGGACAATTGTACTGGCACAAAGGTGTCGACTTATTGATGGAAGCCTTTAACAAGTTAAATGACCCTGAGCTTAAATTAATGATTTATGGTGATAAAAATCAAGATATTAATTACACGGAAAAACTAAACTTATTAAAGGGAGATAATCCTAATATTCAATTGCTTGGTACGTTCCCAAGGGAGAGACTGGGTGAGTTTTTACATAATATTGATGTTTTAGTTATACCTTCACTATGGTATGAGAATGCCCCTTTAGTGTTACTGAATGCTCTGGCTACCCGAACACCGGTCATAGCATCTGATGTTGACGGAATGAACGAATTTATTAAACATGATTTCAATGGAATGCTTTTTGATCCCGGAGACATGCAAGATTTATATAGAAAGTTAAAGGAATGTATTGATTACCCCGAAGATTTAATCCGTATATCCCACAATGCCAATTACGAAAAATCTATTAAAGATAATGTGGAGGAATTGTTGCAGATTTATAAAGAATGCATTTCAGAGAGACATCGGGTATCGAAAAGAACGTAATATTTAAACAAATCAAAACAACCAATATGTGGGTTATTGAGCAAAAATTTATGAAAAAGGAGATTGAATGTGGAAAAGAAATTGAATTCAAAAACGGGAATGGTTTTGGAAGCATTGGTTTGGATTGGTCTTATTCAGGTGATGGTTCCGATAAGAGCTTATGCTTATCTTGATCCTGGAACTGGCAGCTATATGCTGCAAGTTTTAATGGGTCTTTTGGTTGGCTTATTGTTTACAATCAAAACCTTTTGGAAAAACATCAAGTCTTCGACTGCTAAACTTTTAAAAAGAAGGGGAAGAAATTGAAAAATATTGAACACGAGCCAAGCTCGTTTCGGGACCCGAGTGGATTTATATTTTATTTGGATGGTCAAGTTTATCGCCAAATAAACAAGGTACATCAAGAACATTATGATTACTGTATTGATAGCGGCTTATACAAAGTTTTGACTGAAACCGGTCTTCTAATTTCCCATAGAGAAGTAGACATGCCTGGAATACAGAACAAAGCAGTTTACAAATTTATTCAACCGGACCTTATTCCATTCATTTCCTATCCGTATGAATGGTGCTTTAGCCAATTGAAACAGGCCGCTCTTGCCACACTAAAGATTATAAAAATTTCCCTTGAATATGGCATGATATTGAGCGATGCGAGCGCTTATAATATTCAATTTTATAAAGGTAAGCCGGTTTTCATTGATACACTTTCATTAAAAAAGTATATCAAGGGAGAGCCTTGGACTGCATATAAACAGTTTTGCCAGCATTTTCTTGCTCCGTTAGCCTTAATGAGTTATACGGATATCGGACTTAATCAATTGCTTAAAGTATATATAGACGGGATTCCATTGGATTTGGCTAGTGCTCTTCTGCCCTTTAAAACAAAAGTAAAACTGGGGTTACTATTGCATATTCATTTCCATGCAAAAAGCCAGAAGCATTACTCGACCAAAGTTGTAAAGGTCAAGGAACATAAGTTACCTCTCAAATCTTTACTGGGGTTAATAGACAATATCGAATCAACAGTAAACAGTCTAAAGTGGAGTCCCCAAGGAACTGAGTGGGCAGATTACTATAGTTTTACTAATTACTCTTCTAATATGATGACGGAAAAAATGCATTATGTTGAGAAATTTATTAATCAGATTAATCCCAAAAGTGTTTGGGACTTAGGTGCCAACATTGGGATTTTTAGCAGGATTGCCAGCGACCAAGGAATACAAACCGTTTCTTTCGATATTGACCCGGCAGCTGTTGAAAAGAATTATCTTGAAAGTATCGAAAAAGGGGAGACTCAAATTATTCCTTTGTTGCTTGATTTAACAAATCCCAGCCCGGCGATAGGTTGGGAAAACAATGAGCGAGCATCACTAATGGATCGGGGACCAGTTGACCTGGTATTAGCTTTAGCTCTAATTCATCATCTTGCTATCTCAAACAATGTTCCATTAGATAAGGTTGCCAACTTCTTTAGCAGGATATGTAACTTCCTAATAATTGAATTTGTGTCCAAAGAAGATACTCAGGTAAAAAAGCTGCTGGCGACAAGAGAAGACATCTTTTTGAAATACATACAACATGAGTTCGAAATAGAATTTAAAAATTACTTTGAAATCCTGGACATCATTTCAATTGATGATTCCCAGCGCACATTGTATTTGATGCAAAGAAAGGGTTAGTAATGAAGAATATTTTAAGATTTACTCCTGTTTTATTTGCCGTTTACCCGGTTGTATTTCTATATGCTCATAATGTTCAAGAAGTGAATATTGGCCAGATTTATTTTCCTCTAGGGGTATCGTTATTAAGCACATTAATAATATGGGGTCTTTTAAGTCTGGTAATAAAAGACAGATTAAAAGCGGGATTGATTACGATTGTTTTTCTCATATTCTTTTTTTCTTATGGGTCTTTATTTGACAGTCTGTTAAGCCTAAAGTTGTTTAGTGTAAAGCATCGGCATCTTTTTCCAATTGTATTGTTAATTGCAGGATATCTTTCATATTTTATCTTGATAATAAAAAGAAAAAACTTAGTAGATTGTATTTTTCGGATTTTGAGTGTAATTATTTCTGTGTTGATTGTTGTAAACATTGTTGTTTTAGTTCCAATTGAAGTAAAAAAGGTAAATTTTTCAAAGCCTACAACGGCGGATAGACAAGTAAAATCAATTGCTCCGGCAAATTCACCTGACATCTATTTCATAATTCTAGATGAATACGCGAATTCAAAAACTATCAAAGATATTTGGAATTACAATAATAGTTGGTTTACAAATTCGTTAAAAGACAAGGGGTTTTATGTAGCTGAAAATAGTAAGACAAGATATAATCAGACATACCGATCTATTTCGAGTTATCTGAACATGCAGTATGTTGACGAGAATGCTAGTACTCTAACGTGTTATCAATTAATAAGTAATAACAAAGCAGCAAAATACTTAAAAGAGAAAGGTTATAAGTATGTATATATAGGGAATTGGTACGATGCAAATAGGTATCAATTAAATGCGGATTACCAGTTTAATTATTTTTTAGATTCAGATAAAACTTATATTGATGAATTTGCTCTCATGCTATTCAAGGGAACTATGGTTAGGCCCTTCACATACCTATTTGAGACGACAAGTAGTGGAGATAGTCTAGAGGGTAATGCAATTGTTTATAGTTTTGAAAGGCTTAAACAGGTGTCTACTATGAATGTTGGTGGCCCTAAATTCGTTTTTGCCCATATTCTAAGCCCTCATGCTCCATTTGTATTTGATAAGGATGGAAACAAAATAGACCAAGCTGATTGGTACAATTGGAAAGAAAAAAAATACTATCTCGGCCAATACATCTATATCACTAAACAGGTGAACAATTTGGTTAGTGAGTTGTTAAAGGATAAAACAAATCCGCCAATTATAATAATTCAATCAGATCATGGACCTAGGCCAAATTACGGACCAAAACCAAATCAAAGAATGGTTATTCCAGAGAACTATATGTACGAAATTTTTTATTCGTACTATTTGCCAGGATTGGATAACAAAATTATTAGTCAAAACATGTCACCAATTTATACGTTTAGGTTGATATTTGACAAGTACTTCAATGAAAAACTAGACTTACCGGAGGAGTGAGATGGCTAAAGAAAAGATAATTACTAGAAAAAACTTTTTAATTCATATGTCAATCTTAATAAGCCTTTTAGTTTACTTAGGTTTTTCGGATTATATTTTCAATGACTTATTACTTATTAAAGGTGAAAGTACCTTGCAGAAATCTGCATTACCTAAAATAACAAGTAAAATCTCTTGCGGCGTGGATGAAGTACGGCTTACGCAAATGAAATGGAAAAATTTGATTCAAATAAAAGGTTGGGCCTTTATCAATGGGGTCAGTGCGAAATCCAACAAAGTTTATGTGGTATTGAGTTCAAAAGACAAAAACTATATTTTAAGTACTTCTCAAGAGCTTAGAGGCGACATACCAGTAACGTTTAATATAAACAACCTGGATCTAGAATATTGCGGTTTTAGGGTACTTATTTCAGACGAGAAAATTAAAAATGGAGTTTACCAAATTGGTTTTTATATAAAGAATGGCACAAAGGAGTTTTATAGTTACAGCGATGAATATTTGGTGAAAAATCGTGATAGCGTTTCAAAGGGATTTATTTCTGAACAACAAATAGTAAATTTGCCTAATGAATCCACGGATGTAATTTCTTCAATAGAAATGGTCAAATTAGAGCCTGAGAAAAAACAATTGATAATTTCGGGATGGGCTTTTGTAAATGACCAGGATTCTAGTGATAGAAATGTTTTTGTTGTACTGAAATCGGAAAATAAGACGTATGTTTTTGACTCGGTTTTCGCAAAAAGGCCGGATGTTACAAAGCACTTTGAAAAATTAAACCTTGACTTAGATAATAGTGGCTTTAAGACGTTAATATTCCAAAATGCTGTCCCTGATGGAAAATATAACATTGGAATTTATATAGATAATGCTAAGGGTTCATTTTTTCAGACTACAGATTATTATGTCACTAAGGATGGAGATGAATTGTTAAGGGAATAACCGCTATTGTGTATCAATGAATTTACCCCAGCGAAATAATTGGAAATAAAATACCCTTGGAGTTTTTCAAGAAGCAAACAATATCAATATTGAGGGATGGGCGTTCGTTGAGGGAGATATTTCTACTAAACAATATATTATATTGCTGAATTCAAAAGAGAAGACCTATGTTTTTGAGGCAATTACGGTTAGAAGACCTGATGTTACTAGTGCTTATGGTAAGGCGAGTGACTTAGACTACTCAGGCTTCAGAGCAGTTATACAAAAAATACACTTAAAAAGGGTAAATACGACACTGAATTATTATCAAGATGCATAACGGTAAAGTATTACAATTTACTTTAAAAACACTGACTATTTAATAGGATATATTCTTTTGGAGGGGAGTAAATCTATGTCATTTAAAAACACGTTAAAACAAGCAGGCATTGATAATGGAATGATTACAGACTGGTTATGGCTAAATTTTGAGGGTATAAAAGAAAATCCTGAATTAAAGAAATTAATTGCACCTTTTCCGCCGCAAGAATTAATGTATATAGTCTCTGGGTTAAGGAATGAGATTGATTTTGCTGCGCACGGGGTTCATATTTACAAGGCGCTAATGCAGGTATCACCGGTTGCTTGGTCGAGCTTTAAAACAGTATTAGATTTGGCTTGCGGGTGTGGAAGAATAGCAAGAATTTTTAAAGACCATGATATAGAATTACATGGTCTCGATATTGATAATAAATTAATTAGCTGGATAATTGATAACCTCAAATTTGTTAAAGGCAAAATCACAAAGCCTGATTTACCATTACCATACTCGAACAACTATTTTGACTGTGTATATTCAATTTCACTTTTTACACATGTAACACAAGAATATCAAGATTATTTATTAGGCGAGCTAATGAGAATAACTAAACCACAAGGCTATATATTTTTAACTATACACGGTAACCGCGCTCTAGACCGTGCTCTTAATGAAGAGGTAATTTTTAAAATGCTAAGCATTAGTCGAAAATCATTAAAACGAGCTTCTATTGAATTTAATGAAGGCAAGCATTCTTTTATACTACAACAGGGCCATTTGACTACTGAGAAATACCAATACGGCATTACTTTCATTCCCGAAAAATATATAAATACAAATTGGTCTAAATGGTTTGAGGTTGTTAAAGTACATCCGGGAGCAATTCATGATTTCCAGGATATTGTAGTATTAAGAAGTCGCTAACAAGACCAGAAGGCCTAAACGAATTGGTAAAAAGCTTAATTATTTAAATAGGAGAATAAAATTGAGACTAGTATTGACAGTTCACCAATTTCTGCCGGATTATTCTGCTGGAACTGAAATTCTAACATTCGAGACAGCCAAAGAACTTCAAAAAAGAGGACACGATGTAGTAGTATGGACCGGAAATCCTACCAAAGCCAACAGTTTCATTGATCAATATATATACCAAGGCATTCCAGTTCGGAGATACAACCTAAATGTTACTGATACTGCGGCGTTAAGCAACAAGGTGGAAGTAGGATATAAAAACCGTCAATTTGCACAAACATTCGGCGATTTTTTAAAAGAGTATCAACCGGATATAATTCACTTTTTTCACCTTAACGGGTTATCTGTTGACATAATACACTCTGGTTGGGAACTTGGACTTCCAATGGTTTATACTGCTACAGACTTCTGGATGATTTGTCCCACTGCCCAGCTAAGAATGCCTGATAATGCTGATTGTCTAGGTCCCGACCGCCACTCGGTGAATTGCTTACGCCATATTGTTGCTAATTCTCAACCCCAAGCGGTTAATAATATATTGAACTGTTTACCTAATTGGGTTTTAACATTCATATGCCGAGGATCGAGAAATAATTGGTGGTCGGAAAGAAAATACTCCCCAATGATAGCTTCTCTTGTTAGCCGAAAAGATTATTTACGTAATGCTTTGAATCAAGTGGACCGAGTTTTAGTGCCAACAAGATTTATGAATGATATTTTAGTAAGTAATGGTATACGCCAGAACCGTATTCTTATACAATCTTTTGGGATTAATTTGGGGCAAAAAAAAGCATTAGCTAAAACCCTTAATATGAAACTGCGAATTGGCTTCATTGGCACTCTAAGCGAACATAAGGGAGTGCATGTTTTATTAGATGCTATTAATTACTTGGATAAATGTACTCCAATAGAGGTGAAAATTTACGGAGAGGGAAAAGAGTTCCCCGAGTATTTTGCGCGATTAAAAGGGATGGCAGAGAAAGACCCCCGTGTGAAATTCTGTGGTACCTTTCCGAATTCTGAGATAGGCCGAATATTTTCCGGTCTGGACGTTTTGGTTGTTCCTTCATTATGGTACGAAAATACTCCCTTGGTTATTTACTCTGCCCAGGCTGAAAGAATACCGGTTATTGCCAGCAATCTTCCGGGAATAGCTGACGTGATAGAACATGAAAGAAATGGTTTGTTTTTTGACAAAGGGGATGCCCGCGGTCTTGCCGCACAGATTAAACGACTAATTAATGACAGGGCGCTGTTAACCCAGTTTTCGAAGCAAGCTAAGCAACCAAAGACTTTATGCACTTATGTTGATGAATTGGAAGGTATATACAAAAACATTTTATCTGAGAGGGGAAAATCAAAATGAAGTGTCTGGTGTTAGGGGGAGGGGGGTTTATAGGTTCCCATTTGTGTGAAGGACTAATACATAATGGTCACCACGTGCGTGTTTTTGAAAAAGAAGGTCGTAGCAAAGTCAATTTAAGTCATTTGGAGAAAGAGGTTGATTGGTTTGAAGGAGATTTCCTTAACCCGGAACATTTAAAAGATGCAGTTGACAACATGGAAGTAATATTTCATTTAATTAGCACGACGTTGCCAAAGAGTTCTAACGAAAGCCCTGTTTATGACATTTCTTCTAATGTTATTTCAACTCTTCATCTATTGGATGCTGCAAAAGCCGCGGATGTTCGTAAAATAGTATTTTTCTCTTCCGGAGGTACAGTATATGGCGTACCTCAGATCATTCCAATTCCTGAAGACCATCCTACTAATCCTACTTGCTCTTATGGTATTCATAAGTTGACAATTGAGAAGTATTTGGCATTAAATTATTATTTACATGGTTTGGATTATACGATTATGCGCGTTTCCAATCCGTACGGTGAACGCCAGAGGCCAACAGGTAGTCAGGGTGCTATAGCTGTATTCATATACAAAGCTTTAAAAGGAGATAAAATCGAAATCTGGGGTGATGGTTCTGCTGTTCGCGATTTTATACATGTTTCCGATGTTGTTACAGCAGCATTGAAGTTAACTCAAAATAATGTTTCGGAAAAAATTATCAATATAGGCAGCGGGGTTGGTCTTTCGTTAAATGAAATAATCGGTGAAATAGAAAAAGTAGTTGGGTATAAGCTAAACGTTTATTACTGTAAATCTCGGGGTTTTGACGTTCCCTCTAATATTTTGGATATCTCTCGTGCAAATGGAGTGCTTGGATGGAGTCCTTGTGTAGACTTTTTCGAAGGTATTATTAAAGCTGTCGATTATTATAAATCAAATTTCATTCAAATCTCTCATCAATTTTAAGAAAATTGACCTTGCCCAGATAAAATGGACACTCCAGAGTTAGGTTTTCTCTTGATTTCACAGAATATCACTATTTTCATAGGGTGGCATCTATTCAATGTTTGAGCCGTACCGTTTTTAATAGTGCTAAGAAAGGTTTCGGCGCAGGCATTATCCCAGCAATTTCCTTTAAGGCTCATATTGCATACTTGAATGATGTATTGATCTCTTAGGCGGTCGATGCTTAATAACTGCATTGTCCAATACCCTACATAAAGCCCTGTTCTCATGTGTTTTGCTACGGCCCACCCAACTACTTCAAAATCTTGATTGAGCAGGTTAACGGGAGATTATGATTAGAATTTGTGGTATAGACTTTGAATTTGCTGTACAGTCCATGGTCTGTTTTGAGGCTTGAAGGTACGTTTTCGGCTGCATTGGGGATGCTTTTCCCTTATGTCACTGATTTTATCCAAGCCGCAGATACCGCCTCCTATAGGATTTTTTTGCCCTAATTATCCTATGTTTGGCAAATAGGGCATGGGTTAACTTTTAGTTTTTTTACCTTTATTGAAAGTGAATCGAAACTACAGTATGGGTTTTTAAACCTTATCGATAATTGATTTAAAAAAGACTTAAAAGTATAATGTAATTGGTATAGGTATTTATAAAAGTTGATATAAGGAATGAGAGTATTGCATATCATAATCACCGGGTCCAATGGCATGCTCGGCCATGCCCTGACAGCCGTTTTATCAAAACAGCATAAACTGACAGGCTTTGACCTGCCTGATTTGGATATTACCAACTTGTCTGCACTAAAAACAAGTTTGGCGTTAGAAAAGCTTGACCTCATCATCAACGCAGCCGCCTATACCGATGTCGACGGCTGTGAATCCAACGCAGACCTTGCCTTCGCCGTAAACGCAACAGGTCCCCGAAATTTGGCTGTTGTGGCTAATGAACTCAACATTCCCCTCGTTCACATCAGCACAGATTACGTTTTTGACGGCATGAGCACGGTTCCCTATAAAGAATCAGATATACCCAATCCCCAAAGTGTATACGGTAAATCAAAATTATCAGGCGAACAGCATGTCCGGGAATTGTACAGCAAACACTACATAATTCGTACCTCGTGGCTTTACGGTGAGCATGGCAAAAACTTTGTTGCTACCATGCTGCGCCTGGCACAGGAACGCGACGAACTTGGCGTAGTCGATGATCAGACAGGCTCTCCAACATATACTCTAGATTTAGCTAGAGCAATCGCTGAATTAATCACCGAACCAGCATATGGAACCTACCACATTACCAACAGCGGCACCTGCACCTGGTATGAATTCACCCTTGAAATCTTTAGGAAGGCCGGCATCGGAGGGGTAAGGGTTAACCCCATCACCACAGAGGAAATAAACAGGCCGGCACCAAGGCCCAGGAACTCTGTTCTCGATAACTACAACTGGCGGATGCAGGGGCATCATCCTCTCCGCCATTATAAAGAGGCTTTGGCTGATTACCTCAAATCACTCACCAAGGAGGACATAAAATGAAAGGCATAGTACTTGCGGGTGGGACAGGCTCAAGGCTCTTCCCGCTGACAAAAGTAACCAACAAACACCTTCTTCCCGTCGGCCAGTATCCCATGATTTATCATCCAATATTTAAAATGAAAAATGCAGGTATCAGGGAAATACTGATAGTCACAGGGAAAGATCACATGGGAGATGTGGTCAACCTGCTGGGCAGCGGGTACGACTTCGGCATGGAGTTTACCTACCGTGTCCAAGACCAACCCGGGGGGATTGCCCAGGCCCTGGGATTGGCAGAACAGTTTGTCGGGAGTAATCTGTGTACCGTTATTCTGGGGGATAATATTTTCGATGATGAGATAACAGACAGCGTCAAGGATTTTATTGCTCAGGGAAAAGGGGCGAAAATACTCCTGAAACAGGTCGAAGACCCCCAGCGATACGGGGTAGCGGAACTGCAGGGCTCCAACATTCTGTCAATTGAGGAAAAACCACAGGCGCCCAAAAGCAATTACTGTGTAACCGGAATATATATGTACGATTCCAGGGTTTTTAACATTATTAAGACACTCAAGCCTTCCGGACGCGGCGAAATGGAGATTACTGATGTCAACAATGCATATATTGCAGAAGGAAGCCTTACTTACGGTATTCTAAACGGCTGGTGGACCGATGCCGGTACTTTTGAGTCACTGCTGAAGGCCAATGAACTTGCCAATGGGGTCAGACTGGATAACGGTGAAAAAATAGCCGGCTAACACGGCGTGATCGTGGATAACCAGATTGTTCTGGGTGAACCATCTGGCTGATGAAGAAGAGAGGATTATTTAAAGGAGTGAAAGTTTTGAACCTTATAGATGGTGTAAAAACAAAAAAACTCAGGGTCATCCCTGATGAGCGCGGTCGCCTTATGGAAATGCTGCGCTGTGATGACGAACTGTTTGCCGGATTTGGCCAGGCCTATATGACTACTGCTTATCCCGGTGTTGTCAAGGGGTGGCATTACCATAAGAAGCAGTTGGACAACTTTGTTGTCGTCAAAGGGATGATGAAGGTTGTCCTTTATGACAGCAGGGAGGATTCGCCCACCAAAGGCGAAGTTAACGAATTCTTTATGGGTGTGCATAACCCCATCCTGCTGCAGATCCCCACTTATGTGTATCACGGTTTTAAATGTATCAGTGATGAGGAGGCCATGGTGGTCAATTTCCCCACTGAACCGTACAATTACAATGAGCCGGATGAATTCCGCGTGCATCCCCACGATAACGATATTCCCTATGACTGGACCAGAAAGGACGGGTAAAATGAACGGCAAAACACTTCTGGTCACCGGAGGGGCCGGATTTATCGGGTCAAATTTTATTCTGTATATGTTTGACAAATACCCTGATGTTAAAATCATTAATCTCGATCTCCTCACTTATGCTGGCAATCTGGAGAACCTTAAAGATATTGCTGATAACCCCAATTACACCTTTGTCAAAGGTGATATTGCCGATCCAAGGATTGTCAACAGGGTTGTACCGGGTGTTGATTATATTGTTAATTTCGCTGCCGAATCCCATGTGGACCGCAGTATAGAGGACCCGCTGTTATTCATTAAGACAAATGTGATGGGGACCCAGGTTCTGCTTGATGCTGCTAGAAAGCACGGTGTGGAGCGCTATCTGCAGGTTTCCACCGATGAGGTTTACGGGTCCCTGGGACCAACCGGATATTTTACCGAAGAAACCCCAATTGCCCCAAACAGCCCGTATTCTGCTAGCAAAGCAGGTGCAGATATGCTGGTCAGGGCTTATTATGAGACTTATGGCCTGCCGGTACTTATCACCCGCTGCTCAAATAATTATGGTCCATACCAGTTTCCCGAGAAGCTGATCCCGTTTTTCATCAAGAAACTGCTGAACGGCCAAAAGGTGCCCGTATATGGTGACGGGTTAAATGTCCGGGACTGGCTGTATGTTGAGGACCACTGTGCTGCAATTGATATGGTCCTGCAAAAGGGCATGGTTGGTGAGGTATATAATATTGGCGGTAATAATGAAAAGACCAATATGGAGATAACGAAACTCATCTTACAAGGCCTTAAGAAACCCGAGACTATGATACAATATGTCAAAGACAGACTAGGCCATGACCGCAGGTATGCCATTGATTCAGGAAAGATTCAAAGTAAACTGGGGTGGCAGCCGGCAACATCTTTTGAGGATGGCATAGAAATGACAATAAAGTGGTATCTCGATAACAGGGACTGGTGGGCGAAAATAAGTTAACCGATGTATATACTTGTTATACTGAATTCAAAGGGGTGTGTCCGGGTGGAGATTACGGCAGAACACGATTGTATTATCATCAGGCGGGCCAAGAAAAAGCATTTAACAATAGAGGAACGATTCGAAGGATATTCAGGTGATTATCAATGTAAAGAACTGGATACCGGCAAACCGGTTGGAAATGAGGCGCTTGCTTAAACGGCAGGCGCTTTTTGCTGCCCGATTTCTCCAAAACACTACAAATTTCCCCTTTCTTTTTGTTTGCTTTCCTATAATCGATATAGATATAATTTTGCTAGGAATATAATGGAAGGGAGGGAAATAATAGTAATAGTAAGTTGTTGGGGCAGATTAAATTTTGACACAATGCGGGTCGGCATATGTGTTACAAAGTGGAGGCGGTCTGCTTGTTTATTAAATTCACAGAGAAAAGGTTAACCCAAAAGTTTTATACCGGTACATTGCTGATGCTGTTTATAATGTGTGTTGGCATGCTTTTTCCGGCAGCGGCGCTGGCAGCCATAGCGGTGCCGGCTGATGTGGATGCAGATGTGACCGGCGATACCTCAGTCCGGTTGAGTTGGAGCTCTGTCAGCGGGGCTACAGGTTACAAGATTTATAAAAGTGAAAATGGGACGACATTTTCTGAGGCCGGAGAAGTCTCAGGAACCACTACTTCTTATACTGCCGAAAATCTGGTACGTTACCGGACCTATTATTTTGCGGTCACAGCCCTGAAAGACCAGGAAGAGTCAACCCGGACCACAGTCAAGGTTCTTTTGGATGCCGGACGGCCAACAGATCCGGCAGACTTAAGGCTTAACGGTTCACAGACGGCAGCTTCTATTCCGCTGATTTGGACCGGGTCGCGAGATGACAGTAATATCATAAAATACAAGTTGTATTCTAAAAAGCAAAATGAAACCGAATACAAACTCCTGACAACTACAGATTCCAACCAGTATACGGTACAAAACCTTCTTCCCAAAACCTCGTATTTCTTTTATGTTTATGCTGTTGACGGGGCCGGAAACACTTCGGCTAATCCTACGAATACCCTCATAGTTGATACCCTTGCCGCAGTTGCTGATACCCAAAAGCCGGCTGCTCCTAAGATATGGGTTGCTGCTGTGAGTACCAGTAAGGTAAAAATCATCTGGTCAGGAGCAACGGACAATATTGGTGTTACCGGGTATGACCTGTACCGGGCTGTGGGGAGCGGAGGCTTTTCCCGGATTGCCGGGCCGGATTCCTCACCCTATTATGACAGCGGCCTGAGTTCCAATAAGACCTACAAATATTATATCAGGGCAAAGGATGCGGCTGGAAATACGTCGGACGTCAGCAACATCGTAACCGTCATTACTAATGGTGATACAACAAAACCCACTGTACCCAAGAATTTCAGCTATTCAGTTATCAGTGATTCGGAAGTCAAACTGTCATGGGGGGCTGCCACAGACAATAGAGGAGTAAGCGGCTATAAGATTTACAGGGCCGTGGACTCAGGCAGTTATGCCTTTTTAGCTGCAACTTCCGGGACATCTTACAATAATAAGGGATTAAATGATAACAGAGAATACAAATATTACGTAACTGCATATGATGCCGCAGGCAATGAATCGGACCGTACCGGCATTATCACTGTAAACGGAGATACTGAAGCAGTAGAAAAGACTATTGATGAAGACAGGGACAGTTATGTGATTCTGGAAGATATTATGAGAATTGATGTACCTTCTGAGGCGATAACCAAAGATACCACTTTCAGGCTGGAAACAGGCAGTTTCGGTGAACATTCCAATTCCGGATACAAGACGATAGGCTTACCGGTGAAGGTTACGGCAAAGGCAAGTGGGTCGAAAGTTACCAGCTTCCGGGATGAAATAAAAATTACCATGTATTATACCACATCACAGTTAGGGAGCACCAAAAGCAGCAAGCTCTGTATTTATTACTGGGATGAGGCCAATGATGTCTGGGCTCCCCTGGAGACCACGGTATCTTCTTCTTCCAAAAAGGCGACAGCCATGACTGATCACCTGACGGTTTTTGCCCTCCTCGCCGATACCACGGAACCGGATAAACCAACCCTGAAAAATTCCTCTTCCACTGACAGGAGAGTTATTACTCTGTCAGGGAACGCTGAGGAATACACTGAAGTGGAAATAGAGTTAAACGGAGACGAATATGAGACTACTGCCAATGGGAAAGGCTCCTTCAGTCTTGAAGTAATGCTAAAAAAGGGGACCAATACAATTCAGCTACGGTCAGAGGATGCAGTCGGCAACCGGAGCAGTTGGTCCAAAGAATACACTATTCGCTGTTCGCCTGATTACAGCGTTAAAGACATCTCAGGCCACTGGGCCGAGTTTAATATTCAAAAGGGCTTAGAGAAGGGTATCACTAATGGATACAGGGATGGCACTTTCAAGCCGGATCGGACTGTAACCAGGTCGGAATTCTGCAAATTGGTGGTTCTGGCCCTTGGGTACAAACCGGTTAGCAGCCCGCATCTGTCCTTTAAAGACAGGGGGTCAATCCCTGACTGGGCAGAGGGGTATATTGCCAGGGCTGTGGATAAGGGGCTGATTGACGGGTACACTGACGACACTTTCCGACCCAACCGTCAGATTACCAGAGAGGAAATGGCGGTTATCCTGATCCGGGCAGCCGGACTTGAGGATGAGGCGGATGATGCCCGGAACGACGGGCTTGATTTCCGTGATGCGGCACAGGTACAGAAATGGGCCCGGGGCGCTGTTGTGATTGCTGTGGAAAAGGAGATTATCAGCGGGTATCCCAATGATAATTTTGGTCCCGGAAGGCACGCCAGCAGGGCCGAAGCTGTGACTATGCTGCTTAAGGCAGAGAAAATACTGTAAATAATTTTCTGTTGATTTTAAAGAAGGTCTCTCAAGGTAGTATAATCCCCTTATAATAGACACACAAAAAAAGAGAACCTTATAATTGGTTCTAAAGTGTGTCTCTGTAAGGGGGTTTTTGTATGGCAAGAAAGAATAACGAGTATAGTAAAGAACTTAAGGTTAGCGTAAATAATAATCTTACTATGAAAGCAGCACAAATTTAATTAATACAATAGGTATTTGTCGATATTATGTTTTTATGGTAAAATTTAGTTGTACAACTGCATAAGTGCGGGTGGGCGGCCAATCCCTCATAGAAAGGGGGTGAGGCCAGTGACAATTTTCGAGGCAATATATCTAATGCTATCCTTTGGGATGTATACTCTGGGTGTTGCGTCACTGATCATTTCACTGATTGTCTTAGTATACTACATAAGAAAAAAGTAGTCCCACCTGCAAAGTGTACTACTTCTTTCTTATGCTAACCGACCGCTCACTTGCGGTAGTTGTACGTGCTAGGGTGCTGGTAACACCCTAGTTAATTTATGCTCAATTTGTACCCTTATTATACAACGGGTACACGATAAATTACAATACTTCCCTTTTAAAATTATTATCTGAAATTAATAGTATCATTCAGCAGCCGGTCTACTTTTTTACACGGTTCTTCTTCAGTTGTGAGAAGTCTATAGGGCAGGGAGGATTTTACGGGAATTAGTCGAACCATATAGATAAACTTATTATACCAAAACATTTCTTATTCAGGAGGACAAGCATGGCTGCAAAGAAGAAACTCATCACTGCTAACAACAATAGACAATTCGTGACTGATGATAATCTAAAGATTATATTCTACCTGGTCCTGCCCTTGCTGCTGCTGCCCCCGCGGTTCAGGGGACTTTTTTTCGATTACGAGGCAGACATTGCCCACATATATGCTGCTTTGATCCTTGGAGCATATGTAATAGTTCGCAGGGATTATATCCGACTGCCGCGGAACCTAATGGATTACGCCTGGATTGGACTTGTAGCTGCATACATAATTTCCAACTTTGTTGCCTTTAACCAGAGGGCTGCACTGGAAAGCGCCCTGAGAGTATTTAATTTCTTTGTTATTTACTGGGTCCTTGCCTATGCGGTGACCAATATCAAGGAAATAAAAATCGCCCTGTCGGTGCTTTTTGCTGCCGGTGTTGGGGTGGCCCTTGCCGGACTGGGTACGGCCTATGGAACTTTTTGGTTTAATGGGGCTTATGACAAAGGCCTGATACTTTCCACACTTCAGTATCACAATGCGGCTGCCATTTTTCTGATAGGATGCGGGATAATCGGATTTTACCTGGCAGCCACACTTAATAAGGTATGGATGCGGGTCCTGGCAGGCGGCCTGAATTATATTATAATTGCCACTGCATATGGCGCCGGGTCTAGAGGGGCTATGCTGGTGGCTCCGATAGGGCTCGTACTTCTGGTAATTGGGATGCCAAAGAAGTACCGTTTTAGGACTTTCCTGGGATTTGTTGCAGTATTAATTCCGTTTGTGATCACTGCAAAGCAGGTATTGAGTTTCGAAACCCACAGTGAGGCCTATTACTGGTTATGGTTGTTGGGTGGATTTATTATCGGATGCTGTTGCCAGTACCTTATAGAGAAGTTTTCAAACTTTTCTGCTGCCACACGAAAGAAAATGATTGCTGTTACGGGCATAGGAATAACCGTGGTTTCGGTAGGGTTGATACTGTTTATGGGGCATAAAATTATGCCTGCTTCCATTGCCAACAGGCTTTCCAATTTCAGCCTGCAGGATCTGAGCGTTATTGAGAGGTTTTATTTTTACCGTGATGCCTTTGAAGTTGTCAAGGACTATCCGGTCTTTGGTGTCGGGGGCGGTGGCTGGAATTCAGCATATACCGGTTACCAGTCTCTGCTTTACTATACTACCGAAGTACACAGTCATCCGCTGCAGGTTTGGGTGGAGACAGGGACAGTGGGTTTTCTGTTTTATGTATTAATCTGGATTGGCCTTATGATAACATTATACAGGATTATGAGAAAGGTGGAGTCACCCGAATACCGTGCCGCTGCATGGGTTTCAGGGGTGGCAGCTTTGACGGTGTCCATGCACAGTGTAATTGATTTCTCGCTCTCTCTTGGGGCTGTAGCTATCCTGATGTGGGCTCTGGTTGGTCTGACAAGGGGAGTTGAGCGGTTGGGAACCAGAGAGGGAATTAACGGAAACACAATAGCCGGGCCAACAGTCAGAAAAGCTGTTGGAATTATATTGGCAGGGATTTTCCTGGTAATATCCTGCAGCTTGTCCATTGCAGCGTACACGGAAAGACAGGCAGGCGCTGCTTATAATTCGGGAAATGTGCAGCAGGCCATAGACCTGTTTGAAAAAGCTAAAAAATATGACCCGCTGAACTATAATTACCCCATGTACCTGGCGCAAATATATAATTATCAGGCCTACCAGCAGAAGAACATCTTGCTGACCAGGACGGCGGTGGAGAATGCCAAAAAGGCAGCAGAGCTTAACGAAAAGGCCGCCCAGCCATTATGGGCGCTGGCTGAGACCTACCTGGGCGCCCAGATGCCTATTGAAGCTGCGGCGGCTGCGGAAGAGGCTGTTCAGGCAGTGCCGTGGCGGCAGGATGCTTACAATAACCTGGCACGGGTTTATTTATCTTCCGGAAATTACCTGATTCAGATGGGGCAGCAGGGTAATGCCCGGACAGTTCTGGAAAAGGTCATGGCAATACCGGAAATGATTGACAGGCAGGTAGCCAAGCTTGGTCCGGATGAGCGCAAGGTCTGGAGACACGGCCCGGTTCCCAGTGTGGATAAGAATATCACTGAGGCCATGGAACAGGCGAAACAGATGATAAGCGGAATATAGTTCAGTGTAAATCAGGATACAATAAAGTCTATCATAATAACTAGGCCCCGTTTTAATTACGGGGTTTTATTATTAATTATAATAATATCATATAGGTAAATATTGTCGAAAGCCACGAAAAGAAGGAATTATTATGAGGTTTCTAGAAGTTTTTAAGTTGGTGTATGAAAATTTGTACTGATTAAGAGTGAGCTATTATAATAAATAAAAACTGGAGAGATTTAGTTTGAAAGGCATATCCAAACATGAAATCTTAATCAAGCCTGGCGGAGGTTTCGAACAATACTGGAAGGACTTATGGAATTATCGGGAATTGTTTTATTTCCTTGCCTGGCGTGACATACTTGTTAGGTATAAGCAGACTGCTATAGGTATTGCCTGGAGTGTTGTTAGGCCGTTGCTGACAATGATTGTATTTACCATTGTTTTTGGCAAACTAGCAAAATTGCCTTCAGGGGGGGCACCTTATCCGATATTAGTTTATGCCGCAATGCTTCCCTGGCAGTTTTTTGCAAACTCATTGACAGAGAGCAGTAACTCACTTATCAGTAATGCCGGGATGCTCTCCAAAATTTATTTTCCTCGCTTAATCGTACCGACAAGCACAGTGATAGTTAGTTTGGTGGATTTTATAATTTCGTTTTGCATTTTGGTTTTATTAATGATATGGTATAAATTTGTTCCGGACTGGAGAATGGTTACACTTCCTTTATTTCTAATGCTTGCCTTATTTGCGGCTTTGGGATTTGGGCTATGGCTCTCAGCTTTGAACGTTAAATACCGTGATTTCCGTTATATCGTTCCCTTTATTGTTCAGTTCGGTCTTTACATTTCTCCAGTGGGGTTTAGCAGTGATGTGGTGCCTGAAAAATGGAGGCTGCTATATTCACTTAATCCGATGGTTGGTGTTATTGATGGTTTCCGCTGGGCTATTCTTGGCGGTGAAACCAGCATTTACTGGCCTGGATTTATGATTTCAATAAGTCTAACATTGTTGATTTTTATATTTGGATTAAGATATTTTCGGAAAACAGAGCGATCTTTTGCAGATATTATTTAAGGTTATAAAAAGTGGGGAAAATCACTATGACTACGGCAATTATCGTTGAAAATCTAGGAAAGAAATATATTTTAAGCCATCAGAAGAGAGAACGCTATACAGCTTTAAGAGATGTGATGGCAGAGTCAGTTAAAAAGCTGGGGAAACGCATTATTCACCCTTTTTCAGGTGGGGGTCTTCAAGCCCACCAGGAGGAGTTTTGGGCTTTGAAAGGTGTTTCCTTTGATGTAAAGCAGGGTGACAGGGTAGGAATAATAGGCCGTAATGGTGCCGGAAAATCCACGCTTTTGAAGGTTCTCAGCAGAATAACTGAGCCAACAGAAGGCAGTGCACGAATAAAGGGTCGTGTTTCCAGTCTGCTGGAAGTAGGTACTGGCTTCCACCCTGAACTGACCGGACGAGAAAATATTTTTTTAAATGGCGCTATACTTGGAATGAGCAAGGCTGAAATAAAAAAGAAGTTTGATGAGATTGTAGAGTTTGCAGAAGTTGAAAAGTTTCTAGATACTCCTGTTAAGCGATATTCTTCTGGTATGTATGTAAGGCTGGCTTTTGCGGTTGCAGCTCACTTAGAGCCGGAAATCCTAATCGTTGACGAGGTTTTGGCAGTTGGTGATGCCCAGTTTCAGAAGAAGTGCCTGGGCAAGATGCAGGATGTGGGAAAAGAGGGCAGGACTGTTTTGTTTGTCAGCCATAATATGGCGGCGATTGAACAGTTATGTAGTTATGCGATATGTATAAATTCGGGAAAAGTAATAAGTAACGGAAAGGCAAGTGACGTCATAGTTCAATACTTATCTCATAATAATTCAGGTGAAACTGATTTAAAAAACAGAAAAGATAGAATAGGAAATGGTCAGATTAAAACGACAAAGGTGTTATTGAGAAATAGTGTAGGCGATAAAACTGATTCAATCAAAATGGGAGAGCCATTTAGTGTAGAGGTTTGTTATGAGGGTTCTTTAAATAATGCAGTGGTGGGAGTAATTGTGTCTAATGGTTGGATAGAACAGTTAATAAGAGCTTACTCATATGAAAGTTATCCGGAAATTATAAATCTTAATTTGTCGAAGTTCACCTGTCATTTCTCAAATAACTGTTTAAATTCCGGGGAGTACAGCCTTTCGATTTGGTTGGGCCAAATAGGTGAATGTATGGATTATATCACTGATTGTAAAAAATTCTACATTGAGTCGACAGATGTTTATGGAACGGGTAAAGAACCATCACCTAAAGGAGGAGTAGTTTTTACAGAACATAACTGGGATTTTGGGGGAGGCTAACCTCGTGGTTGAATTAAAGGCTTTATTAAAAAAAATTGTTAAAAAGAATCTTGGCTTTAATTATAAAGATTATTGGGAAGACAGGTACTCTGTGGGAGGAACTTCTGGGGCGGGTTCATACGGGATTTTAGCAGAATATAAAGCAAATGTGGTTAATGAATATTTAGAGCAATGGAACATCAATTCAGTAATAGAGTTTGGCTGTGGTGATGGGAACCAATTAAAATTTATGAATTATCCAAAATATTTAGGATTAGACATTGCAAATTCTGCAATTGACAAATGTGGGTCTATTTTTAAAGATGACATGAATAAAAGTTTTTTATTATATCACCCGCGTCATTTCTTGAATAAAGGTTTTTTTTGTGCTGATTTAGTCGTTTGTATGGACGTTTTATATCATATAACTGACGAAAAAGATCTTCTAAAAACACTTCAAGACATTTTTTCTTGTTCTTCTAGGCACGTAATCTTGTATACGAATATAGTAGAGTTGAAAACGGAACCAAATTCGCATATAAAGTGTTGGGATACTTTACAATATCTAAAAAAGGGATTTCCTAATTTTAAAATAGAAGAAATTGTGGAACAGAGGTATAAAGAGTTATCAGGTGCGAGTTTTATCTTTCTCAGGAAAAAAGTGAGGTCAACATGAACAAAAGCACTTCAAGATTTTTTAATACTGATGATCACAGGATTGATAAGCTAATTTTTGATTTGCCAGTAACTTGGTGGAGTCGTCCCTATGAATATGCATGGGCTTCAGAATTTGCCGAAGCTCATGATATAGCATTAGATGCAGCTAGCGGCATTTGCCATCCATTTAAATTTTATTTAAGTGACCATTGTCAAGAGGTATATGCTTGTGATATTGATGATAGGATAACTTCACCCCTCAAAATATTAGAAGAAGTTACTGATATTTTTGGACAAGAGGCTGCGAATACTCTACCTGAGAGATATCTTAAACAAATCTGTTATTCAAAAGCATCCCTAGTCAATCTACCTTATAAGAACAACACATTTAATAAAATATATTGTATCTCCGTGATTGAGCATCTAGATGATTGTTTAAATAAGTATCCGATTTTAAATAAGTTGGGGTTAGCAAATAAGCTATGTAAGCGCGATATATATTATGTTCTTAGAGAATTTAAAAGAGTTTTAAGTGATGATGGTCTAGTGATATTGACGATGGATTATCCAACCATAAATATAAATTATCTGTGCAAAATATTGGAAGAAGTGGGATTGGAGTTTTTGATGGGTGCCGATTTAGATATTCCTAAAAATGCTATTTATTCAGTAGAGAACAATTTATATTGTTTTAGAGCTGTCCTCAAAAAGAAAGTTTTTTAATTTAATAAACTATTTGTGTTTTATCTAAATGTCAATTGATTAAAATGATTTTCTATTTTGGTTTATTGGGGGCAAATGATAAGTGTCAAAGGCACAAGTGATTAATACAATTATTAATAAATATGGAATCTTGATTGAAGAGTTTTTTTCTAAACAAATGAGTAAAAAACACTCACAATGGGCGAACCATATTGAAGATGCTTTAAATAATGTAGAAAAGATTGACGGTGGCTACAGGGGCTGGGCTTTATCAAAAAGTGCAATTAGGTCTTTTTGTGTTAATTTGCTGAATTATAACTCTGCTCCATATGTGATCGAATTAGGAGGAGGACAGTCGACACTTTTTTGGGAAGAGCTTATAAATAATAGTAATCTAGATTTAAAAGTGATTACACTTGAACATAATCTAAAATGGATAGATCAATTGAAACAAAAAATAAGTTTAGAAAAAATAGAAATTCATTATGAACCATTATATCAAATTGACAATGAAGGAAAACAATTGATGTTCTCAAATCCTGCGGAGGCTAACAAAGTATGGAAATCCAAAGCAGTATCAGTTCCTGACTGCGAGATTGAGAATACTCGAATACATAATGCTTTTTATGAATTAGACCACGATTATATACAAGATGATTATTCCTTAGATGGAATGATTGTTGATGGGCCCCACGGCGATGGACGGTCTTTGGCTTTTCCTCTATTTTATAAATACCTTAAGCCGGATGCATGGATACTAATTGATGATTTTGACCACTATACGTTTTTAGAAGACCTTTCTTATATCTACACATTTGATATAAAGATGAAATATACGCAATTTGGCAAAAGGTGGGTATTGTTGCAGCTAAAAGGCACTTTGTAGGGTTCCGATATATTTGTAGGTTTTAAAATATAAACATGAGATAAAACTGAGGGATTACTATATGAAAGTGCTTCATGCAGGTATTTTTAAGGACCACGAACTTGGTGGAGACATAATTTTCGAAAAAGGGTTAAAGCAAAACGGTTGTGATGTGGAGCGTTTTGATTACCGTTCTGTTGCCTTAGAATATGGCACCAAGTATATGTTACAACAGCTTGTCGAAAAAATTGATAATAAGGATATTTTATTCATTGGAAAGGGAGAACAGTTTAATCCTCAAACCTTAAGGACCGTCAGGAATCGTGGTGTCGAGGTTGTTTTATGGTATGGCGATATGCTTCCTGAACCTGCTCCCTGGTTAATCAATTTGCTGCCTGAAGTTGATTTCTTTTTCATGTCTTCTGGTGGAGATGCGCTACGTGAATACTTTGTGAAAGGCAGTCCCCGAATGGCAGCTTATTATTTTAACCCCTCTGATCCCGAACTTAGTGATAAATACAGCAGCATACCCCGTTGCACACGCGACGTGGTTTTTACGGGGACAAGCCACGGATTGGTTGGTACTGAGCGGCTTCAAACCGTCAACTATCTTAAAACAAGGACTGATGTCACATTCTTCGGAGGGGCGGAACGAACCACAGATAATTCAAGGAACAGGATTATACGGTTCCTGGGAAGGTATTTTAAGAGTAAATCCGATTGGGTCAGAGGTCAGGAGTATATTGCTGCTATAAAAAGCGCCAGTATCGGTGTCGGTGTAAATGCTTTTCAGAATATACCTCGGTATACCAGTGACCGTTTGTCTCATTACCTGACTTTTGGCACCTTTTATTTACCATGGAGGTTTCCGGGAATTGAAGAGCTTTTTGAGGTAGGAAAAGAAATCGTGTCCTTTACAGGTATAGAGGACCTGGATTCCAAATTAACATACTATCTTAATGAACAAGGGGAGCGGGAAGCCATAGCTGCGGCAGGTCAGCAAAAAATGCTGCATCAATACAACTGTAAGAATATAGTTGGGATGATGCTTGATATAGTAAAAACAGGCACTTCAGATCGCTTTTCCTGGGTGGAGATATTATCATGAGAATAGGAATAGTAACTGTCTGGTTCGAGCGAGGAGCGGCCTACGTTTCCAGACAGTATTGCAACAGTCTTTCCCAAAAACATGATGTTTTCATATATGCCAGGGGTGGAGAATCATATGCCACAGGTGACCCCGTATGGGATAACGACAGGGTTACCTGGGGACGTCCTTCGGTTATCCCTATTCATTCAGCAATTGATCTTAAAGATTTTAAAAAATGGTTAGAAAGAGAAAAAATAGATATAGTCTTTTTTAATGAACAGCGCTGGTGGGATCCGGTTATTCTCTGTAATCAGATGGGATTGCTTACGGGCGCTTATGTTGACTATTATACCGAAGAAACAGCGCCTCTCTTCAACAATTATGATTTCCTGATTTGTAACACAAAGAGGCACCATTCAGTGTTCAGGTGGCATCCACAGTGTTTTTACATACCCTGGGGTACTGAACCGGAAATTTTCAAATCTCGTACCTTTGATGCGGTATCTCCTGAAATGATTACGTTTTTTCACTCTGCCGGCATGAATCCTAAGAGAAAAGGGACAGGCCCGGTTTTAGAGGCTTTTTCCGAAATTAAAGATAAGGCCAGACTTGTTATTCATTCCCAAAAAAAAATCAGAGAAGAGTTCCCGGATTTTAAACCGAAAATAGATTCAATGGAACAAAGCGGTCGGCTAAAATGTTATGAAAATACTGTTCCAGCACCGGGTTTATATCATATGGGAGATGTTTATTTATATCCTTCGACTTTAGAGGGAATCGGACTGACCATAGCAGAGGCAATGGCCTGTGGACTGCCCGTTATTACAAGTGATAACCCGCCTATGAATGAATTTGTGCAACACGGAGAAAACGGTCGTTTGGTTAAGATTGACAGCTTTGTCTCCAGGGCTGACGGTTATTATTGGCCCCAGTGTCTGGTAAACCGGAATGATCTAAGATTTCATATGGAATGGTATGTGGAAAACTTCTACCGGATTCCTGAACTGAAGCGGCAGGCCAGGGAGTATGCCGAACAAAATCTCAGTTGGACATCTAATTCCGGCTCATTGGCGGAATTGTTTTCCTCAGTTAGAAAGAGGCCACAGACAGATTTGACTGTTGCGGCGCGAAAAGCTATGGAATTTGAACAGAAGCGACAGCCGGAATTTGCCCGATTAGTAAAACCAGCCAGATACCTGATTAACTATCTGAAAAAACTGAAGCCCAAGAACTGACAATTAAGGATAAGGATGATATATTTGGCATCTAACAAAGTCTTAATAATCGTTTACGATTTCCCTCCTTTTATCGGTGGCGGTGGAGTTATGCGGACAGTTAAATATACCAGGTATCTCAGGGAGTATGGATGGGAACCGGTGATCTTGACGGTCGGCCGCAGGGACTATTATATGCCTGATGAAGACCTCAGCCGGGAATTGGAGGGTATTACAGTATACCGGAGTAAAGATTTTATGCGGTATATACGATATAAAGACCAGCCCACTCAGTTTACCGGTCCGGCAGAGATGTCACAAAGGCCTCTTAAGGCAAGGATAAAAAAATACCTGAAAAAGACTTTTATTAAAGATATCAAAAAGGGACTGAATTTTTTAAGAGATGAGTTTTTGTTTTTACCTGATGAGTCTTTTGCCTGGGCATTGACAGCCCTGCCGAAAGCTCTGAGCATAATTAACAAGGAACAAATAGATGTTATCTATAGTACTTCACCGCCTCATACCCCTCATGTCATTGCAGGCATTGCGGCTTTCATGACCTCTAAACCGCATGTGATGGACTTTCGTGATGGTTGGAGCGATAACCCTATTTTTAACGGCAAAACACCTTTTAGAAGGGGCATCAACAGGTATTTGGAAAAAAAGACAGTTCTGAAGGCTGCTGCAGTTATAACTACTACAAAGAGTCTTTCGGAAAATATCGCTGAAAAGTACAGTTTAGACCACAAGGTAACCACAATATTTAACGGATATGATGAAAATTCTTTTACCGGCATAAATACAGCAGTAGAGCCTGATTTCCTCACATTCAGCTATGTTGGGGGTATCGGACGGTCCAGGCCTTTGGGGTTTCTGCTCAAAGCATTGGAAGGTGCCACTCTGCCCAAAGATAAAGTCAGGTTTAACTTTGTCGGTTTTGTTGATGAAGATGAAACCGAAAAAGTGTTTTTATCTCCGTTAAAGTCGGTATTTAGTATAAGCGGTCCGGTTTCTCACCACAGGGCACTTGGTTACATGACGGCATCAGATATACTGATGGTCATTCTATATCCTGAAGAAGATGGGTTAAAGGTTATACCGGGTAAGGTTTTCGAATATATCAGGGCAGGCAGGCCGATTCTTGCTCTGGCACCTCCTGAAGGAGAACTTGGGAAGATGATTGTAAAGTACCGGTTGGGTTTTGTTGTCCCACCCAGGGATATTACAAAAATAAAGGAAACTCTGGAAAAAATATATACATTGTGGCGGGACGGTCAGTTGGATACCTGTGTTTCAGATAAAATCAGATTTGGTTTTGACCGGAGGAGACTTACCGGGGACCTTGCCCGGGTGTTTGACAAGGTGAACGGTTGAAACAGGGAATGTTTTTATTGTTATATTGTTAAGAGGTGAACGGGGTGAATGCTAACCGGTCTTTAGTATATGTCATAATTCTTAACTGGAATGGCTGGCGGGATACCCTGGAATGTCTTACTTCCTGCCAAAAGATAATTTACCCCAATTATCGTGTCCTGGTAGTTGATAATGGCTCCACTGACGGTTCTGAAGCAGTTATCCGTGAGAGGTTTCCGGATGTTGAAATGCTGCAGACAGGTGAAAACCTGGGATTTGCCGGTGGATGTAATTCCGGCATCAGATATGCCCTTGACAGACAGGCCAGGTATATATGGCTGCTTAACAATGATACCGTTGTTGAACCAAATGCACTTCAGGCTCTAGTAAGTATTATGGAAGCAGATGAATCGATAGGCATGACAGGATCCAAAATTCTTTATCATGACAGTCCTGAGGTAATCTGGTTTGCCGGTGGGATTATTGACTGGCAGAAGGGTGATACCGGACATACCGGTCAGGGAGAAACTGACAGAGGTCAATACGATCATGTCAGGGAGGTTGACTATATTACCGGATGCAGTCTGATGGCAGGCAGGGGAATGATAGAGGAAGTTGGATTGATGGATGAGCAGTTTTTCCTTTACTTTGAGGAAACCGATTGGTGCTTAAGGGCAGGAAAGCTGGGTTATAAATCTGTTTATGTACCAGAGTCGGTTATATATCATAAGGAGTCGGCCACAACCGGCTCAAGGTCCCCTTTATACTACTATTATTTTGTACGTAACCGGCTAGTGTTTTTAAAGATGCATAAAATGTTTCGGAACTGGCCGCTGCGGATTATTAAAGACCTGAAACTGGTTTTGCGGATTTGTTTGCTGGAGGACAGGAAAAGACGTAAGCTTTCTGCATTAGTTAAAGCCTACAGCCATTTCCTCAAGTCTCAGACGGGAAAACGGTTTTAAACGGAGTGGAAACTAATTGGACATATTAATTCTTATTCAGAATATACCTTATCCCGTCCACAGGGACGGAGCCAGCCTGCCCAACTATTATCTGTTAAAGTCATTTAAAGATGCAGGATACCGGGTGACCCTTCTTGTGGTTGAAAAAAAGGAAAAAAACGCTGCCGTGCCTGAGGAAATCCGCAGGCTTTGTCACCGGGTGATTTCTCTGCCTTATTCTCCGGGCGGGGTTGGGGGATGGATTAAAAGGTTTATCGCGGCGGTGTTATTCAGGACTGAAGGCCCTATAAAACAAAAGCTCATTAATAAACTGGTCTTTTTGTGGCACGGGACCGAAGAGGTGCAGTCAACTGTTGCACGAATCTTAGATGAAAATGATTATGACCTGATTCTGAATGAACTTTTTTACTGTATCTATGCTTACAGCTTTAGAATTCCTAAGGTTATTATCTGCAGGGACAACCTAACCCTGCTTTTTACCCGAATTGGAGCTGCAGAAAAAAGTCTCAGGGGGAATTTTTATCATTTTCTAAAAAAAATCCTGGCACGAAATTATGAAAAGTTTTATTACCCCAAGTATGACCGGTGTGTTTTTGTTTCAGAGAATGATGCGGCATTTGCCCGTCAGCTTACGGGAGGAAACAATTTTACCGTGATTACCAACGGGGTTGATTTGACAAAATTTACCCCAAACAGGTCAAAAATAAATCCCTTCGACATTGTTTTTACCGGAGTTATGGACTATCCCCCCAACATCGATGCTGCCCGGTATTTTGCCGGGGAGATTCTGCCAAGGGTGAAAAAGGCGATACCACGGGCGCGGTTTTTGATTGTAGGCCGGAATCCGGTCCGGGCGGTTCGCGAACTGGCTGACGGAGATAACGTAATTGTAACCGGTGAAGTAGAAGACATCAGGGAATTTGTCTGGCAGGCCGCTGTTTACGCCTGCCCGCTGAGGACGGGTACAGGGGTGAAAAATAAGATTCTGGAAGCCATGGCAATGGGTAAGGCAATAGTCACAACGAGTATTGGCATAGAGGGGATTAATGTTATCCCTGAGGAACATGTTCTGCTGGCAGATACTCCTGCTGAATTTGCCTGCCACATAATAAACTTGTTTGGCAATTATGAAGAGAGAGAACGGCTTGAGGATGCCGCTTACAAGCAGGTAACCGGCATGTATAGCTGGGAAAATAACGGAAGACAGTACACTGAACTTATAGAGGACCTGGTGGAGTCGGCCAAGAAGTATAAGATATAAAGTATGAAGAAACAGATACTTTGACGGGAGTTTAGACTACAATTATGTTTATTGTTTACTTTATCATTTTAGGGATGTCATTTATCATACCGAGAGCCGGGACCAAGATATCCGGTGTTCCGTTAACTGTGCCCAATATTTTATTTGGCATGCTGCTTCTGTGGTGGTTAGTTAGTTCGGTACGCCGCCACAAGCCGCTTATTACCCGGTTTGAATCCGTTTATTTATTGTATCTGGCAGCAGTAATCCCTCTGCTGTGGCTGATTAATTTCGAGGGCCAGTGGGTGGCTGCCTTCAAGATGACTGTGCCGGTATTTGTACCTTTTGCCGTATATTTTTGGATGTTTCCGGTGACCAGGGCCCTGGTAAACAGTGAGGAAAAGCTGGATAACCTGATGTGGCTGATAATTGTTTCAACCATAGCAGTTTGTTTTTATGGACTGCTGCAGAAGTTTTTTGGACATTACAGGGTGATGATTCCCGGCATAACCATATCATATGCCGATTCATTGATACCTAATGTGTTTTCCTTTAAAAGCAATAGCTGGGGAAGCCTTCTCAAAATAACTTCAACCTTCCAGAATGGCAATATTTTTGGCACATTCCTGACCATGGTTACTCCCATAATTTGGGCGGCAACTTTTTTTGGCAGAACCCGAAAGATGAAATTTGCCGGTATCATTGCGGCAGTATCAATTTTTACTATTATGCCTTTCACCCTTGCCCGCAGTGTGTTTTTTGGCACTTTTCTGGGCAGCGGGCTGATGATTCTGGTTCTCCGTTCCTGGTCCCAGCGTTTCCTGGTTGCCGGCTGTCTCCTGTACAGTTTTCTCCTGACTTTTTTGGACAAGTTTATTTTTGCCCGGATGATTCTCAGCTTTTTCGACCCAAGCCTGGGGGGCCGTACTGAGGGTTTCGAACGGCTCATTCCGATGCTGTCAGGTAAGGGAATTCTCTTTGGTGTCGGGGCCTGGCAACACTGGCAGGAAGTTAAGGAATTCTGGTTATTTGCCTCGGAAAACTTTTATCTGACCCTTTATACATGGTCAGGAGCGATTGGTTTAATACTCTTTTTTGCCATTATAAGCCCGGTTTTATTCAAACTGGGTCATACACTGCTAAACGCCTGGCACCGGTATGAACTGCCTCTCCATGGGTATGGCAAAGGAATTTTCATTTCGCTTGCTGCATACCTGATTCAGGGGCTGATAGAAGGAGCCATGAGCAGCCCGCCCACAGGGATGAATTTCTGGTTTTTGGTGGGGTTGGCGGCAGCAGTTCAGAAGATGCTGGAAGGTGAGCGAGTGCTGTATAGGTATCGTTATTAAAAGATCCACGGAGGATTATATATGACCAGACTTCCAAGGCGCCTATTTCACTTGTATAAGAACAGAAGGTTCCATCTACGGGGGACTTGTCCTGTATGCGGGAGATACTCTGCTTTTATCTGTAAAGACCCTCAAAGCCTAAGGGGAGATTTATTCTGTTTTTTTTGCAGAAGTTCCTCCAGAAACCGTCATATTGCTAAAATACTTGCCCAATCTATCCTTCCGGGAGCTAAATCAATTAAAGAGGCAGTTAAAGATTCGGGTGTCCGTATATACAATACAAATGCCTGTGGCAGTATTCACCGGGCTTTAGCTGATAGTGGTTATTATTTATGCTCTGAATATCTTCCTGAAATCCCTTTTGGGACTATTGATGAAAGGGGAATCTGGTCCGAGGACTTGCAAAACCTGTCTTTTGGGAGTGATAATTTTGACTATATAATTACTGAGGACGTCTTGGAACATGTTAGGGATTACCGAAAGGCATTTACTGAAATAAAGCGTGTCCTGAAATCAGGTGGTAAGCATGTCTTTACCCTGCCATTGAATATTTGTAAGAATACTGCACGGAGGGTTGACATATCGCGGGGAAATGACATTCATGTTTTGCCGCCGGTTTATCATGAAGACCCACTAAATGATGAAGGGGCGCTAGTTTACACTGACTTTGGCCGTGACATGCTGGATGAACTTGAAGGCATGAAAATGCCGACCCAAATACGTTTTTCCGAATATGAGGACAAATTCAGTGGAATTTTTAACAGCATGGTGCTGATATCAACGAAACAATAATGCTATATATAGTCAAACACGAATTATAAAACCTTTAGTAGCAAGAGGTAAAAATGAACATTCTTTTTTTGGAACAATACAGTAAAATAAGCGGGGGCCAATTATGCCTGCTGGAACTGATTGAAAGGCTAGACCGGCAGGAATTCAATCCGGTTGTGGCTGTCCCGGAGAAAGGTGAATTAACGGAGCGGCTTCACAGCATAGGAGTGGAAAACCTGGAGGTGCCTGTGGGAGGCTATTCCTCAGGGAAGAAAAGCCTTTGGGATATGCTGAATTACTTTCTTAGGAGTATAATCCTGGTGCCTCTGATTTTACGGATAGTCAAGGCTCATAATATTGACCTGGTTTATGCCAATGCTCCCAGGACTTTCCCATGGGGTACTGCTGCTGCCCGGTTGGCTGGTGTTCCCGTGGTCTGGCATGTGCACAGTATGTTGGGGCGCAGGCTCGAAAAAAGGCTTACCCGTTCCCTGCTGAGACTTAAACCGGCGCGGATTATTACAGTTTCCCGGGCTGTAGCCGCATCATTCCTGGACAGAGAGTCAGACCCGGAAGCAGATATTGTATATAACGGGGCAGATCTCGCCAGGTTTAATCCGGAGCGGGACGGGACTGAGTTCAGGAAGGAATTTCCCGTAGCCCCAGACATGCCGTTGATAGGGATCATCGGCCAGGTATCTGAGTGGAAAGGACATGAAACCTTTATCAGGGCCGCCGGTGAAGTTGTAAAAAAGTTTCCCGGGGCCAGGTTCATGATTATAGGAGCCCCTTTGTACGACGGTGTAAAAGGGGAGCGGTTTATTGACTATCTGAAAAGCCTGATTGGGGAACTGGGTCTTGAAAACAATGTCATTTTCACTGGGCCGCGGCAGGATATCCCACAGATAATGAATGCCTTGAATATCATAGTCCTGGCGTCAAAGGAGCCTGACCCGTGCCCGAGAGTTGTCATGGAAGGGCTGGCCTCAGGCAGGCCGGTAATTGCCACTGCCCATGGGGGCGCCCCGGAGATAATTAATCCCGGTATTGACGGGCTGTTGTTTGCCCCTGGGGACTATCAAGAACTTGCCAATAAAATAGTTCAATTAATCGAGCAGCCGGACATGGCGGAGTCAATTGGGAAAAAGGCCAGAGAAAAGGCTGAGAACAGATTCAATATTGAAAACTACTCAGGGCAGCTGATAAAGATTTTACGGGAAGCAGCCAGTCCTGGTGTCAGGGGAGGGAAGCATCAGCTATGAAAGTTGCCATAGTCCACGAATGGCTGGCCAACATGGGCGGTTCCGAAAAAGTTGTCCTGGCCTTTAAGGAGATATTCCCCGATGCCCCTATATATACCACTGTGTACAATCCGGATAAGGTTGACCCGGCCTTTCATAACATGGATATTCGGACCTCCTTTATCCAGAAACTGCCGCGGGGCAGGACTGCCTACCAGTCTTACCTGCCGCTGATGCCTACTGCAGTTGAACAGTTTGACCTCAGCGGCTATGATGTGGTCCTCAGCAGCAGCCATGCAGTGGCTAAAGGTGTGCTTACAGGGGCCAATACCCTGCACATCACTTACTGCCATACACCCATGCGTTATGCCTGGGATTTCTACCATGAGTACCTGAACGGGCCGGGGGTGGGCCGGGTCAAGAGAATGCTGATCCCCTGGCTGATGAACTATATCCGCATGTGGGACAGGCTTTCTGCTGACCGGGTTGACTATTTCATTGCCAACTCCGGCAATGTGGCCGGGCGGATCAGGAAGCATTACCGCAGGGAAGCAGCGGTAATTTACCCGCCTGTGGATACTGAGTATTTTACTCCTGCTGATGAAATCGGAGATTACTATTTCATTGTTTCCCGTTTGATACCTTACAAGAGGATTGACCTTGCCGTTGCAGCCTTCACCCGTTTGGGGTTACCCCTCAAAATAGCTGGAGACGGCCCGGAGCGGAAGAGGCTGGAGGAGATAGCCGGACCCAGTGTGGAGTTTCTGGGCCGGGTTTCTGATGCCGAAATGAAGAAACTATATGCGGAGTGCAAGGCCTTCATTTTTCCCGGGGAAGAGGATTTTGGCATCACTCCGGTTGAGGCCCAGGCTGCCGGCCGGCCCGTGATTGCCTATGGCGCCGGCGGATGTCTGGAAACTGTCGTTTCCGGAGTAACCGGAGAGTTTTTTCAGTCCCAGACGGCAGATGCCCTGGCTGAGGTTGTCGCCGGGTTTGACCCGGGCAGATACCAAACCGGGTTAATCCGTCAGCATGCTCTCAGTTTTGACCGGGAATTATTTAAAAAACGCATTTATATTTTTGTTGAAAATAGATACAGGGATTTCAAAAAGAATGGCAGATAGTTGTTTTTGGGGGAGATAGCTTTGCTTAAAAAGTACCAGCGGTTTTTCAACCTGATAATATTTGCCCTTGACGGGCTTGTGCTGACAATATCATATTTTGCCGCTTATGTCTTTAAGTGGGGATTTTACCCGATCAGCCAGATGGACTACCTGTACCTTAAAGCTCCCTTGTGGATGATTCCCCTGGTGCTCACCGTATACTTCTTTATGGAAGTATATTCACCCATGCGGAGCCGGATGCTCCGTAAGGAAATGCTGCTGGTCATGCGGTCTCATGCAGTAGGGATGATACTTATTTATGGCCTGCTTTACCTGACCAAAATGTACATTTACTCCCGGGTAGTGCTGTTTACCTTTGGGGTTATTTCACTGGCGCTGATACTCATGGACCGTTTCATCATGCGCCGGGTGCTCCGTTACCTGCGTTCCATCGGCTATAACCAGAAACATTTGCTGATTGTGGGAGCAGGCACGGTGGGGCTGGAATTTGCCCAAAAGGCCATGGTCAACAAAGAATTTGGCTACAATGTAGTGGGGTTTTTGGATGACGATAGGGATAAGAAGGGCAGTGAGGTCCTCAACCGAAAGGTTTTGGGGGACTGCACCATACTGCCGGAACTGCTTGCTTCCAAGAGCGTGGATGAGGTTATTATTGCTTTGCCCCTGAGCGCTTATCAAAAATACCATGGCATTGTGAATGTGTGTGAAAAAGCAGGAGTAAGGGTGCGCATTATCCCGGACTACTTCGACTATCTCCCGGGGCGGCCCAAGGTGGAGGAATTTGATGAAATCCCCCTGCTCAATATCCGCCATGTCCCCCTGGATGACCCCTTTAACAGGTTTATTAAAAGACTGTTTGATGTTGTGGTTTCTCTGACGGCAACAATAATTACCCTGCCGCTGATGGTTATCATAACAGCCGGGGTTACCCTGACCTCCCGCGGTCCTATCCTTTTTAAACAGGAACGGGTTGGGCTGAACAACAGGCCCTTCAATATGTACAAATTTCGCTCCATGCGTGTTGCTGGGGATTCATCCTCAGATACCGGATGGACGACTGCAGATGACCCGCGCAAGACCTGGTTCGGGGCCTTCATCCGGAAAACCAGCCTTGATGAACTGCCACAGTTTTTTAATGTCCTGCTGGGTGACATGAGTGTGGTCGGGCCAAGGCCTGAACGCCCGTTTTTCGTGGAACAGTTCAAAGAGGAAATTCCCAAATACATGGTTAAACACCAGGTCAAGCCGGGTATCACCGGATGGGCCCAGGTCAATGGCTGGCGGGGGGATACCTCGATAGAAAAACGCATTGAGTGTGATATCTATTACATCGAAAACTGGGACTTATTGTTTGATGTAAAGATAATGCTGTTAACTATTATAAAGGGCCTGATAAACAGAAATGCATACTAGAGCCCTGCAAACCACCATGACAATTAAAACCATGCGCCCGGTACAGTGGACCAAGAACCTGATTATATTTGCCGGGGTCCTCTGGCAGCAGGTATGCTGAGCACCGGTTTTGGGGCGGTTTCTGCTTGTATAATTGCAGTGACGGCTATTTCGGGAGCTTTTTGGTATGTACCTTTCTCCTGGCGCTGTTCCTGGCATTGGCTAAGCGCAGGCATGAATTGCTTTATGACAATGTTTCCCGGCTGTGCCGGCAGAGCCTTTACCAATACCGGCCCGGGATGCTTGACGGATTGATCCATGCTGCTGCTTTGGCCGCCGTTATCGGCTATTCGCTGTATACAGTCAGCCAGAATCACTCTGTATATTTTGTGGGAACCGTACCTCTGGTAGCCTTCGGCATTTTCAGATACCGGTATCTGATATACCATAGGCGCCTGGGGGGCAGCCCGGAAACCGCTCTGCTGGGGGACAGGCCTCTGTATTTAACGGTGTTATGCTGGGTTCTCAGTTCACTTATAATTATTTATACATAAGAATCATTTATAAATAAGGGCGGGAGACCGATGAGCAGGGTTTATGTATTAAAAACCAATCCGGAAACAGTGCTTGACGACTATGCCAGGTTGTTAAAAATGGCCGGGGTCAGCCACTCTCTTGACCCCGGGAGAACAACAATCCTCAAAGACAATATTTCCTGGCATTTTCCCTGCCTCGGCGCCAATACCACACCGTGGCAGTTGGAAGGGGTTATTAAGGGACTCCGGGAACAGGGCTTTTCCCGGATTACCTGTGTTCGCAACAAAACAGTGGTTACCAACCCCTTTAAGGGGGAAAAATTGAACAAGTACCAGCCTGTACTGCAGAAGTACGGCATCCCTGTCCTGTATAATTTCAGGGATGCGGATATGAAATGGGTGAGGTATGAACCAAAGGGCGAAATGCTTGCTCTGGACAGGATATTTCCCGAAGGCATCTTTATTCCTGATTACTTTATGGGCAAAAACATAGTGCATCTGCCCACTGTCAAGTGCCATGTTTATACCACGACTACGGGGGCCATGAAAAATGCCTTTGGAGGACTGCTGAATACTAAAAGGTATTACGCCCACAGTGATATCCATAAAGCCCTGGTTGATCTCCTGATGATTCAGCAGGAGATACACTCCGGGATATTTGCGGTGATGGATGGCACTGTCTGCGGCAGCGGTTCGGGGCCGCGCACCATGACACCGGTTGAGAAGGATTATATCCTGGCCGGAGATGACCAGGTGGCTATAGATGCCATAGCGGCCAAAATGATGGGGTTTGACCCGATGACAATTCCATATATCAGGATGGCCCATGAACGTGGTCTGGGGGTTGGCGCCCCTAAAAATATTGAAGTAATCGGGGCAGATATCAGAGGGGTGAATTTTGGATTCAGAGTCGGCGTCAATCCGGCATCCGGGGTGGGCAGGCTGCTCTGGTTTGGGCCGCTGCGCCGGCTGCAGCATATTTTTTTCCATACACCCCTGGTGTATTTGTTCATTTTGGGGTCGTTTTTATATCATGATTACTTCTGGTGGCCTGTGAAGGGCAGAAAAAGGATGGAGCATTTGCGGACACAGGGCCGCTGGGGTAAGCTTTTTGAAGATTACTCTGAGTAAGGGAGCGTTCCACTTATTCTTGTCAAAGGAGGTTTTTACCTTGCGCGTACTTGTTACCGGCGGCGCCGGATATATAGGCAGCCATACAGTGAGGGAACTGATGCGGAATAAACATGAGGTTGTTATTTTGGACAACTTATGCAAGGGACACATTGGCGCGGTGCCTGCAGGAATTTCTTTTGAACAGGGGGATATTGCCGACCGGGCGCTGGTGGATGATATCCTGCGGCGTTACGGTATCGAGGCGGTCATACATTTTGCCGCCTTCAGCCTGGTGGGGGAGTCGATGGTTGACCCGGCGCCGTATTTCAGGAACAATGTGGCCGGAAGCCTGGCGCTCTTTGAGACCCTGCTGGAAAATAAAATTAATAAGGTTATTTTTTCATCAACCGCTGCCGTTTATGGCGAACCGGAACACTGTCCGATTACGGAAAATGCTGCCAAAACGCCGACTAACAATTACGGTATGTCTAAGCTAATGATAGAAGAGATTCTCAAGAGCTTTGACCGGGCCTATGGGTTGAATTATACCAGTCTGCGTTACTTTAATGCCGCCGGGGCGCACATTTCGGGAGAAATAGGTGAAGACCATGACCCGGAGACCCACCTGATTCCCCTGGTGCTGCAGGCCGCCATGGGTCAGCGGGACAGCGTCAAGATCTTCGGGACTGATTACCCCACACCTGACGGGACGTGTGTCAGGGACTACATCCATGTTACAGACCTGGCCAATGCCCATGTCCTGGCCTTGGAGTACCTGGACCGGGAAAGTACCTCCAATATTTTCAACCTGGGCAATGGGGAAGGCTTTTCCGTCAGGCAGGTAATCGATTCAGCCATCAGGGTGACCGGACGGGAGATAGCTGTTATGGAAGATGAACGGCGGGCAGGAGATCCTGCCGTGCTGGTGGCCGGGTCTGACAGGATAAGAAAGGAGCTGGGGTGGAAACCACAGTTTGCAGGTATTGATACCATTGTGGACACAGCCTGGAAATGGCACCTGAATCACCCGGAGGGGTTTGGGGACAAACTTACCGGGCAGGGTTAACCTGTCCGGTTTTACGTTTTCGCTACACGTTTTCGCCGGCTCGTTATTGACAAATACAGGGCATAGGAGGTATACTGTTTTTAGACTGACCCGTCGGTCGGAAATGTAATGGAGGGGAATAATATGTTCTATAACAGGGTGGTCAGACTTCCGGTCTTACTGCTGCTGGCCTTTGCTTTGATTTTAGCTGCCGGATGCGGGAACAAAGACAATAATGCCACAGGTGAGGACAAAGCTGTACCGGTTACGGCAATGGAGGCCACGAAGGACAATATTTCGGCAAAGACGGTGATAACCGGAAAGGTTGCCCCGTCCTCTGAAGTAATAATCGTTCCCAAGATTGGCGGAAGGGTTGCCCAGGTACCGGTGGATATTGGTTCCAAAGTGAAAAAGGGTGACCTGCTGCTGAAAACCGACACCACTGACCTGGAGATACAGCTTACCGCCGCCATTAATGGCCTCACCAATGCAAAGCTTACCCATGACCAGGCAGTGCTGAACCATAATAACGCCAAAGCCAATTATGAACGTATGAAGTCCCTGTTTCAGGAAGGAGCTGTATCCCAGCAGCAGCTGGAACAGGCCGAACTGCAGTATAACCTGGCAAAGGATGCCATGAGCCAGCCGGTATCGGAGACTGCCATGAACCAGGTTGAAGGCATCAGACAGCAGATTGCAGATGCCGCGATAATTTCACCTATAGACGGTGAAGTAGCCACCAGGCAGATTGACCCTGGTGAGATGGCTGGACCGTCTGCACCGGTAATGAGTATAGTGAATATTGACAGGGTATTTGTGGAAGGGACTATATCAGAAAGCGATATTGCCCTGGTTAAAGAGGGGCAAGAGGTGATTGTCAGGGTAGATGCGACCGGAGGCAGTTTCACGGGAAAGGTAAAGCTGCTGAGTCCTGTGGCCAATCCCCAGACAAAGGGCTATCCTGTTAAAATTGAGATAGATAATACAGACCGCAAGCTTAAACCGGGGATGTTTGCTGAAATCGAGCTGGTAACCAAAAATAAAGAGAGTGTTGTGGTGATTCCTAAAGAAGCCCTGATAACCAGAGGTTCCGGGAAGGTAATCTATGTGGTGAAGGGCAGTATAGTGGAACAGCGCCAGGTGGAGACAGGGATTGAGACAGATAACATGACAGAGATTGTGAAAGGGCTGTCAGAGGGTGAAAAATTCGTCACAGAAGGCCAACACTCACTTGCAGACAAGACTAAGGTAACCGTCACAAATGCAAAGGATACCGTCAATAATGCAAAAGGTAGTAATTAAGGGGGAGATTCAATGCTTAAGCGGATATCTGTCAATAAACTTATTTTAGGGTTCCTGGTTTCCATGTTAATGCTGTCTGCTCTGGGGATCAATTACGCAGTTGGGGAAGATGGACCTGAAGTTAAGAATTTAAGCCTGGAAGAGGCTGTTGAACTGGCAATGCAAAACAACCCTGATATTGAAATAGCCGGTTTAGCTGTGGAGAAGGCCAAAGCGGAACACAAGTTAGCCAGGGATCAGGCTAACGATGCGAAAAATGATGCGAAAGAACTAGATATTAATACTTATGAAATTGATATAGCAAAGCGGTTTAACCCCAAGGCGAAGGAAGTTGCCTTGGTAATGGAAGAAAAGAAGCGGGATGTAGGTGAAAAGAAACTGAAGCTTGATGTTGAGAGGGCCTATTATGATGTCCTTAGGGCTGAAAAAAGCCTGGAAATAGAGCGTGCCGGGCTGAAATATATCCAGGATCAATTAAAAATAGCTGAGACGGCTTATAAAATAGGCACAAAAGCAAAACTTGATGTGACCACAGCTGAAGCTGCTGTGGCAGGTTATCAGGCATCGGTTACCCGCGCGGAAAATACCTACCGGACCTCTGTGCTGGATTTAAACCGTATTACCGGACTGGATTTGGATACACCCCTTAAGTTAACCTCAAAGTTTGCTGTGGAAAAAGCGGGAGATTCCATCAATCTTGAGGATTCCATTAATCAGGCCCTTGAGGATAATGTCGATATCCTGGCAGCGAAAAAGACACTGGAGCTTAAGGAAGTCCAGTATGATGTGGCCAAGAAGTTTTACGGTCAGGGGATAATTGCTTACGATACTGCCGAAATTGATAAACAGAGCGCTGAAGCAACTGTCCGCAAACAGGAAGTGAATACACGGGCCACTGTCCGAAAAAGCTACCTGACTTTGTTCAGCCTGGAGAAAATGATAGACTGGCAGACCAAGGAAGTGGAAAAGGCCAGGGAAAATGCGCGGGTCTTCATGCTGAAGTACGAGGCCGGACTGTCTACCAGCCTGGATGCCAGAAATGCTGCCATAGACCTGGAAAAGGCTGAGCAAAGCCTTTCAAATAGTATCTATGATTACAATTTAACCAAGAGTCAGTTTAAATACCAACTCTTTACACCCTAAGCAGGGATATGTTCATAGATTAAATGTAAGAGGAATTATTTTAAAAGCAGGTGATATGATGGACCGCCCGGCTGAAAAGGATAAGCGGATAAAGATCATCAAAGCGGCAGTTGAAGTCTTTTCCCGGAAAGGATTTCATGAAGCCAGGGTTGAGGAAATAGCCCAACTGGCTGATGTTGGGAAAGGGACGGTGTACGAATATTTTTCCAGTAAAACGGAACTGTTTCAGGAGATGTTTAAGGCCGGGATCCGGTTTTACCTGGACAGTTTGATTAATGACATCAGTCCAGACCTATCCTCTAAAGAGAAGCTCTCCCGAATTGCCCGGCTTCACCTGAGGTTTGTCAGCAATTACAGGGACCTGGCCAAAATTACTATGACAGAACATGCGTATTTTAATGAGGACTTCCGCAAATGGATTTGGGAGTACCGGGCCAAAAAGCTCGAAATGCTGAAGCAGATAATTGATGAAGGCATAGACAGAGGGGAGTTCAGGAAGATTGATTCCCAGGCGGTTGCTCTGGTTTTTATGGGGTCACTTGGAGCCCTGTTTTCGCCGGTTGTATTTTCCGAAGATCATGTCAATGCCAAAGATTTTGTTGAACCGGTCCTTGATGTCATTATGCATGGACTTCTGGCTGACAGATAGTATTTTTGGTAAAAAGTAAAGGATTTTGAAAAATTGTAAACCCCAATTCATATTGGGGTTTTGTTACTGGTAAAACGTTACAGTTTTGCTGCCGGTACTACGCAGGAAAAATGAAAACAGTTGTCGAATTAAAGATATGATTTACCCATAAGGGCAACAAGCGTAAATAACCACAAGGAGAGGCTGGATGAATCAAATTTCAGGAAAGAATGGGCTTAATATTTATGCTGTAATCCTGGCCGGAGGCAGGGGGGAGCGCTTTTGGCCCCGCAGCAGGGCCGGAAAACCCAAACAGTTTACCGACCTGACCGGTGAGGGCAGCATGCTTTATCTTACATATCGCAGGTCTTTATTACTGGCGCCTCCGGAAAGGATATTTGTGGTCACCGGTGCGGAATACCGGGAAGCAACCAGGGAATGCCTGCCGGATTTACCTGAAGAAAACATTGTTATTGAGCCTGAGGGCCGTAATACAGCACCCTGTATAGGCTTGGCAGCAATGGTTATTGAAAAAAGAGACCCTGGGGGAATCATGGCGATTTTCCCAGCTGACCACTTGATTAAAAATACGGATATATTTAGTGAAACAATGAAGACAGCAGCGGTCCTGGCAGAGACAGGTGAAGGGTTAGTAACTGTGGGTATTACTCCTACCAGGCCGGAGACCGGGTACGGTTATCTGAAAATAGGGGAGAAGGTGGCTGCCGGAATCGGCAAAACAGCATACCGGGTGGACCGTTTTGTTGAAAAACCGGGGCCGGGGTTAGCCCAACATTACCTTGATGATGGAGGCTACCTTTGGAATGCCGGAATCTTTGTCGGGAAGACCTCGGTTATTTTGAGAGAAATCAGCGTCTACCTTCCTGAAATGTATGCCGGTCTAAAGGAGATAAGCAATGTTGTGGGTAAAGAGAATTACCGGCAGGTATTAGAGCGGATATATCCCACATTTACCAGGGTTTCTATTGATTATGGCATTATGGAAAGAGCTGCCGGTGTTTTCACTGTGTCGGGAGAGTTTTATTGGGATGATGTGGGGACTTGGCATGCCTTGGAACGTGTTTTCGGGACTGATGACAGTGGGAATGTAATCAAGGGCAAGGTGATTTCCCTTAATACCAAAAACAGTATTATTCACTCGGGGGAGCGCATGGTAGCAGTAATTGGCGCTGAAGACATGATAATTGTGGAAACTGATGATATAACTTTTGTCTGCCATAAAAAAGAAAGTGATAAAGTTAGGGAACTATTGGAGGAACTCCGTCGTCTAAATATGGAGGAGTACCTTTAGGGGGAGAACAATGTTTCTAAGAGCCATTACTAAAGCAATTGTCGCAGGGTTTACGATTATTAGTTTAATATTATATAGTGTTTTACCGGCGTATGGACTAACTTTTTCTGATACTTCCGGTTATTGGGCAAGGAATTCCATTGCGCGGCTGGCTGCATTGGAAATAGTGAATGGATTTGGCGGACAATTCCATCCACAAGCAGGAGTTACCAGGGCAGAATTTGCGGCTATGATTGTTAGGGCATTAGGACTCGCTGGGGAAGCTGAGGTTGTCAGAGGCATCCCAACTGGATATACTGATGTGGCTGCCGGCCATTGGGCTGCAGGTGATATTATTGTGGCCAGGGAAATGGGTTTGATAAACGGTTACCCGGACGGCAGCTTTAAACCGTCTGCCCAAATTCGCCGGGTCGAAATAACCTCAATTCTTGTTAGAGCATTGGAACTGGAATCAGATGATAAAATGAAGGATCCCCAGGAGACATTTACTGATGGAAGTCAGATTGCGGTATGGGCTTATGATGCCGTCAAAACAGCCTGTAATTATGACCTGATAAATGGTTATCCAGATGGAAGTTTTGGACCGGAACGAAATGCCACCAGGGGAGAGACGGCAGCGCTTATTGAAAAGGTATTAAAACAAATGGGAGCAGAATTTACCTTTTCCGGCATTTTACAGAGTACAAATGTTTCAGCTAATTTGCTGACAATGGATATCATTGGCCAGATGGAGACATTTGCGGTCAGTTCTCAGGCAGAGGTTTGGATTGACAATAATGAAGGGTCTATTTCTAATCTAAAATCAGGCAGCCAAGTTTCCATAATATTGGATGATAACGGTGTGGTAAAGTTTATCCAGGCAAGTGAACCGGCGTTACTCAGTCAGTCAATAGATGAGGTTCTGCCATTAACTCTCAGTTTTAAAGATGACACGGCTGGTATTGCTCTGGGGGCTGTACAGGGTTTTAACTTACCCCGAAAAGATTTATTAACAGCTATCATGATAGCAAAAGACGGATATTTTGATCAGGTGTACCAGACTGTGAAGAACAGTTCAGGTATGATTGATTATATTAACAAAGATATCAGTCTTCTAATTGCGGATATTACCAATGAAGTATATCTGGATTTAAAAAAGAGTTATCAGCTTGAATGGATTTCTGTTGATCAAGAAGTAAAAGTTGAAAGTTTAACGGCCGGGTCCGGAAGTGAGGGAGAACCCTTAACTAATGTGATGAATCCTGGCAGAAGCCTATCTGTTGCCAAAGAAGAAATAAATGCACCTGAATTTGTTGAATTGACAAATTCCGATGGCAAACACCAGACAATTGCCATTATTGATACAGGTGTGGATCCAGGTCATCCAGACCTGCAGCTTACCTCACATAACCAACGGAAAATTGTAGACTGGCAGGATTTTACCGGTGAAGGGGATATTGATACAAGCTCGGTTGCTGTCCCAAACGGGAAGTATCTGAATCTTGCCGACGGGGAGTATCAGATTGGCGATATTGCCTCTATCAGCGGGAAGTTCAGGTACGGCTACTTAAGGGAAATTGACTTGGTCAATGCCGGTGGCAACAGTATGGATATCAATTTTAATGAAAATGCAAGTGATATTTTTGGAATTATTGTTGTCGATAGCAAGAGAAACGGAGGCTATGACACCGTTTATGTAGATACCAATATGAATAAGGATTTTTCTGATGAACAGCCCCTGACCCTGTTTTCATTAAATCCTGTATATGGAACATTTATGAGTGAAGAGGGGAAAGACAGTCTTAACTTTGTTTTGACAAAGGTTGATAGTGGAGGGGCCTTAATAAATCTGGGCTTTGACGGTAATGACCATGGTACTCATATAGCAGGAATTGCCGGAGCTAATGGAAAAATAAAAGGTGTTGCCCCCGGTGCCCAGATAATGGCTCTTAAGGTTTTGGACTCAGGGGGATATGGTGACAGGAATTTAAGCTCTTTCGTTAAGGCTATGTCCTACGCTGCGGAACATGGAGCCGATATTATTAATATGAGCTTAGGTTTTCCTGTAAGTGCCGATGACGATGATGGTGTCTTAACACAGATATTTGATGCTTTAATAGAAAGGTATGGAGTTGTATTCGTAGTGGCTGCCGGTAATCAGGGTCCCGGCCTTACTACTGTTATGTCTCCGGCTGATTCTTCGGCAGCTATAAGCGTGGGTGCTTTTAGCAGCCCACAAATCTGGAAAACAGACTACGGTTGGAATGTTCCTGAAAAGGGTCTTTGGTTTTTTAGTGCAGCAGGTCCTCGGCTTGATGGTTCTAAGTCCCCGTCAATAGTTGCTCCCGGAAGCGCTTTATCTAGCGTACCACTGCGCAATGGAGAGTTATATTCATTAAGTGAAGGAACCAGTATGGCAGTTCCATATGTTACCGGAAGTATTGCCTTATTAATGGAGGTTGCGGATAGAAATAGCATAAATGCGTCTCCGGCAGTTATTAAGAAGGCTCTCGAATACGGAGCCCAGCCTATACCTGGTTACGGTCCTGCTGAACAGGGTCACGGTGCGTTAAATGTTGTTATGTCCTGGGCTGCAATTTTGTCTATTGATGAAATTCCCAATATAGGTATTGAAACCACTAATCCAGGGCTTCTTCACGGAGGCGGTATATTTATTAAAGAGTGGTTACCTAAAAAACTTACAGTACAGCTGAAAAATAATTCTGACAGAAACTTTGATTTGAAATTGAATAATGAACCATGGGTTGATTTTCGGCAAGATGAGGCAAATATCCCATCCGGACAAAGACGGACTTTGGATTTACAGCTGAATTCTCCCGAGAAAAAGGGGTTATTCTCCTTCATGATAACCGGGGACGATTCTTCCACTTATGGCAAAGATGCTGAGATATTAACCACAATAATTAACCCTTATTACTTAACAGAAGACAATAAATATCGTGTTAAGATTGAAGATGAGCAAAACGCAGCCCAATATAAGAGATATTTCTTCAAAGTACCTCCCGGTGCGGAAGCGGTTACTGCTAAGCTGACCGTAGACGAGAACAGGGGCCGGTCGATGGTGTATCTTTACAATCCATCAGGGCGCCTGGTCAGTGAGTCCGGGTATGCCGGCAATAACCCCGGGGCTTATGTGGCGGAGGCAGCGGCAGTGGGCAAGTTCCCTTCCGCAGGTGTGTGGGAGGCGGTTGTATATACCTCGGCAGCCCTCAGTGCCTATGACCTGAAACAATCGCATTATGACCTGGAGGTATCCCTTAAAGGTCAGGATATCGGAAAGTACAAATACGAGGACCGTAAATTGATTGTTGGAGTTGTGCCAAAGGTGATAACTCCCGGCAGGAAAAACTTGGTCACCGTTCAGGTAAGGGACAGATATACCAAAAAACCTTTTGAAGGGTTTATAGAAATTAATGGTATGCTCTACTTTACCAGGGGAGGCAGAGCAATAATTCCGGCGGAGGCTGATGCCGTTAGTGCCACCCTCAGGGTTAGGACTGTCCCGGATGCGCCGGATATTGAGCCGTGGGAGCTTAACTTTACCCTGCCGGTCGGCAATGAGCCATAAGTTTACTGCTCTGTCTGCCGGAAAACTATTTCCAGTAAGTTAATATTGATTGTGCTAGCAAATTACGGTAAAATTATTTGAGGGACCAATTCAGTGGGAGTATTTCGAGTGATTTGAGGTGATTGCGGGATGATGCCAGCCAAACGCAGAAAGGCTTCTCCTTTAAAGATTCTGGCTTTATTGCTGGTTTTTACGGTTTCATTCTTTGGGGGGAAATTTATAGCAACCCTGGCTGGGGATTCAGGTCTGGATGAGAGTGACGGCTTAGAGACCGTTGCCCAGGATGAAGCGGAGTTTCCGGTTAACAGGTTAAATGTACTTCTTTTGGGAGTTGATGCCCGTCCGGGTGAAGCGGATGCCAGGACTGATTCGATGATCCTGGTCAGCATTGACCGGGATACCAAGAAGATTGCCATGGTTTCTATTCCCAGGGACACAATGGTGGAAATCCCCGGGCATGGCACAGACAAAATTAATTCTGCCAATGCCTTTGGCGGAGCTGATCTGGCAACAGAGACCGTTGAAAGTCTGCTTGACATCAAGATACCTTATTATGTAAAGACAAATTTTGAAGGTTTTAAGGACATAGTTGATACCCTTGGCGGGGTAGACCTGGAAGTGGAAAAACGAATGTACTACCCCCAGGAGGATATTGATTTAAGGCCCGGACAGCAGAGGTTGATGGGTGATGACGCCCTGGGTTATGTGAGATACCGGCATGACGCCCTGGGTGACATTACCCGGGCAGAACGCCAGCAAAAGTTCTTAGCTTCCCTGACCAGGGAAATGCTTAGGGCCAAGACTATTATTAAATTGCCTAAGCTGGTGCCGCAGCTTATGGATGCTGTGGAAACCAACCTGGGTATCAAGGATGCCATTTTCCTGGCAAAGGCAGGGGCAAATCTGGATTCCGACAGTATAGTCACAGCGACACTGCCCGGAACCTTCCTGAATTACAAGGGAGTAAGTTATTGGAAGGCTGATGATGAAAAGGCCAAAATCGTATTAAATGATTTGTTCCGCGGGGTGAAGCTAGCTACTATTACGGGACCTGATATTACCGTGCCGCGGGAAGTTAAGAAACCTGAGGAACCGGCTCAGGAAACGGAAACTCCGGAAAATGGCGATTCTGAAACAGGGGCACCCGGTCAGGAAGACGGCACCGGGGAAACGGGAAATCCAGAGGAGACCGGTGACACTCCGGGACAGGGGTCTGGTAATAGCGGAGCGGGTACTGGCGGTCAGCCGGGCCAGACTGACCCGAGCCTGCCGCCTCAGGGGCTTCCTGCACCTGTTAACCCGGTGGAAGACAATGCAACCCAACCGGTAGACCCGGCGGCCCCGACAATTCCTGTCAGCCCGCAGCAGGATTCCTCAGTGGATGAACAGGATCTGCCGGTCAGCAGTGAAACTACTACAAACAGCGCCACAACCCCGGTTGTTAATGGGTAATATTGAGATAATGTAACAGATGAAAAAAAGTTTGTGAGGGATAGGTAATGCCTGTCCCTTTTTACTATCATTTCAGGAGATGTTGTTTCATGGATGGCAGCAGGAATGCCAATGACAAAGAGATGTGTAAGGCAGAGAGAGTACCGGTCCTTGGAGTCGGCATTGATAATGTTGACCTGGCTGAGGCTCTGGGGAAAATTGAGGAGTACGTTAAAAATAGGGAACCGGGTTTGGTGGTGACCGCTAACCCGGAGATTGTCATGCTGGCAAGAAAGGCTCCTGATTTTAAGGCTTGTCTTGATGATGCCCTGCTGGTGACTGCTGATGGGGTAGGGATAGTTATTGCTGCCAGGCTGCTGGGCAGGCCCCTCAAACAACGGGTTACCGGGATCGACCTAACTACAGCCTTATTTCAACAGGCAGCTGCTAAGAAGTACAGGTTATATTTTGTGGGGGCAAAACCCGGAATTGCGGAAAAAGCAGCGGAAAATATCAGCAGGTCTTACCCCGGGATTCAGATTGTCGGGATTCAACACGGCTATTTTACCGATGATCACGAAATCATTGAGGATATTATAATCAAGAAGCCGGATATTCTGCTGGCAGCCCTTGGCATGGGCAAACAGGAGAAGTGGATTGCTGAAAGGGTGGAGCCTGCCGGGGTCCCGGTAAGCATAGGGGTTGGCGGCAGTTTTGACGTTTTTGCCGGGGAAGCTAAAAGGGCGCCCAAATGGGTACAGGATGCGGGTGTTGAGTGGCTGTACCGGCTGCTCAGGCAGCCATCCCGCTTTTGGAGGATGCTCCAGCTCCCCAGATTCCTGGCTGCTGTGCTGTTATCGAGGTTCTTTCCTGGTAAATAATCAAGTTTGCTGCAAGGCCGGCCGATTATGCATGCAGTCCCCAAGTATAATGAGGAAGGGGTAGATGTGTTCCGGAGGGATGTGTCTGACGTCAGCCGGCCCACGAGCCGTGCGAGTGGCTAGCCGGCTGAGTTGTAGCCATCCCGGAGGAATATATCTACCCCTTCCTTACTTTACAGTCAGGGAACGCTGCATTATTGATGGTCATTTCTGTGTCTCTGACCATTAATTACCAGAAAAGAAACAACCTCCAAAAGCAGGACATTTCTAGGGTCTGTAGAATTTATTACCCTTAGAATTTAATAATAGTTATCGAAGCGATTATATTTTTGGAGGAAGTACATATGAAAAAGGCGGCAGCAGTTGTATTAATGGTTACAGTACTGGTTTCTCTGTATTATGTACCGGTAATGGCTAACAGGACAGATTACCTTACCGCGGATTTTTATGACCTTACAGACCAAAACGGAAGCAGGCACTGGGCGTATGAAGAAATGACCGAGCTTATCGCCATGGGGATACTCCAGGGGTATACAGAAAGGATTTATGACCGGAATACGGGAAGGTACATAGAAGTCCAGACAGCTAAACCATACCAGCAAATTACCAGGGCGGAGTTTGCCAAAATTCTTTATGAAGCCCTGAATCTTGAGCCGGCAGAAGCCAAGGCACATTTTAACGACCAGATTCCGTCCTGGGCGGAAGACGCAGTAAACACTCTTTATGCAAATGGAATAGTGATGGGGAATCCGGATGGCACTTTCCGGGCAGGGAGGCAGATTTCCAGGGCAGAAATCGCGGCCATGCTTGTCAGGGCTGTATCTGATGAGCCCGATACAGATGAGACTGAAGCACAAGCTGCAGATGAAGAAAGTGTTTTCCCAGATGTATCGACCGGGTACTGGGCTTATCCAAGCATCCAAAAGGCTTCAGAAATGGGTCTGATAACAGGGTTCCCTGATGGCAGTTTTGCCCCCGAACAGGGAGCCAAACGGGATGAGGTTATGGTAATGCTGTACAGGTATCTTATAAATGACAAGTCAGATGTACCGGACAATGATACCCTTCTTTCACAGACCGCTGAGGTAAGCAGTGGGATCGAGTCATTGATAAATGACGGTAGTTCTGCAGGTGTGGAAAGTTTGCTGCCCTATCTGACAGGGGAGATGGCTGTATACATGGCGGATGCGGAAACCCTGAAGATGATAGATGCCATGAAACAGGGAGAATTCCTCGGTTATGAGATAACCTCCCGGGGCCGGGTGGTAAACAAGAGTTCATACTGGGCCGAAGTTGTATATGACAGCCTGGCCACATTCCAGAAGGACGATATCTATGTAGAAGCCGACATGCCCATACATTACTACCTGATGAAGACAGGGGATGAATGGCAGGTATACAAGGAGTCTTACGAGTCTGAAAGCAATTAAGTACAGTTGTTAGAATAAGGAATTCAGGGAGCTGACCGCCTCTTAACCTAAAAAGGGTTTGGGGCGGTTGTTTTTGTTGGCAGATAGGAAAGAAAAAGATCGGCTAACTTGCCATCTGCTGTAAAATATGACGTTGTATTTTGGGGCATATTAGCATATAATAATAACAACAAGTTGTGGGGGTGTGAATAATGCCACATATTAAACCGATCTCAGATTTAAGAAACTATACTGATGTTCTTCGCTCATGCCATATTGGTGAGCCTGTATTTTTGACTAAAAATGGCAGAGGTCGTTATGTTATTCTGGATATTGAGGAGTACGAAAAACAGCAGGCTGTGATAAAGCTGCTGTCCAAGCTCTCCGAGGCAGAGGATGCTATTAAAACAGGGGAGGAATGGAAATCACTCGATGATCTCAAGAAGGCATTGGAGGTCTGAGTAAAATGAAAATTCGAATTAACCCTGTGGCAATAGCTGATGTTCAGGAGATAAGGGCTTATATCTCTGAGGACAGTCCGGCTGCGGCAGAAAAAATGGGGAATGACATTTATTCTATGATAGAAAAGCTAGCTGACTTTCCTGAAATGGGAAGTTCTCTTAGTGCCAAGGTTGATATAAATACGGATTACCGCTTCCTTATTTGCGGTGTTTATCTTATTTTTTATAAGGTTGAGGGAGAATTTGTTTCAGTTCATCGCATTTTAAATGGTAAGAGGGGCTATCTGTCAATTCTTTTTTCAGATGAGCCGACCAAAAGTTAGAAACATGGGGCCTGGCTTAAAATAGCCGGGCCCTGACTGTTGCCACTTGTTAAACCCATTTCTAACTGATAAAATATAGTAATAGGGGAGATGAGGCCCTGAGAAAGGATGAAGACCTTGAAAGTGCTGGTCACAGGCGGGGCCGGTTTTATTGGTTCCCATACAGTGGATAAACTGATTAGCGACGGGGCAGATGTGGTGGTTATTGACGACCTGTCAACCGGAACAAAAGAAAATCTTCCATCCGAAGCTGAGTTTGTTATTATGGATATCGCCTCAGAAAAGGTGTCTGAGGTTTTTCTGCGCCACAGGCCTGAATGTGTTATTCACCTGGCAGCACAGGTAAGTGTTCCCGGGTCTCTTGACAATCCGGTGCGAGACTGTATGATAAATGCTGCCGGTTCAGTAAATATCCTGGAAAATTGCCAAATCTATGGCGTGAAGAAGGTAGTATATGCATCTTCGGCGGCTGTGTACGGGAATCCGCCGGGTATTACCGTTTCCGAATCAGATCCCCAGGTGCCTATGTCCTTTTATGGAATTTCCAAACTGATCCCTGAATATTACCTGAGAGTATTTGGCAGGCTATATGGACTTAAATATACAGTGCTTCGTTATGCCAATGTGTTTGGACCCAGGCAGGGGGCCTCAGGTGAGGGCGGGGTTGTCTCCATATTTGCAGCCGGGCTGTTTAGTGGGGATAAACTCTGTATTCACGGAGACGGGGAACAGACCAGGGATTTTATCTATGTGGGCGATGTTGCCCGGGCTAATGTTAAGGCCCTAGGCAGGGGAGACGGGTTAACCCTTAATGTGGGTACCGGACTGCGGGTCTCAGTTAATAAGCTGTATAACACGATGTCAGGAATAGCGGGGGTTGATTCCGCTCCGGTCTATAGCGCTGAGCGTGAAGGTGACATCAGGCATATGTGTATGGATATTAAAAATACGATTGCGGCCCTGGAATGGCAGCCGCAGTTTTCACTTGAAGAGGGTCTGCAAAACACACTGGAATTTTGGAGACCGGACAGCATGGACAGGGGGTAGGCAGATGGGGCGGATTAAGGTACTGCATATAATCGGCGGTGGTGAGTTCGGAGGTGCGGAACAGCACCTGCTCACCCTGATGAGGCATGTAAATCCTGCAGAATTTGAGCTGCATGCAGCCTGTTTTTTTTCGGGGCCCCTGGCTCCACTGGTTGTTAATGAGGGATTTCCGGCATATGTTTTTCCGATGCAGAGCAAATTTGATCTGTCACCTGTCAATGAGATAGCCTCTCTAATAAGAAGGGAAGGCTTTTGTATTGTACATACCCATGGGGTGCGCGCCAATCTGATCGGCCGCCTGGCAGCAAGACGGGCCCGGGTCAGCCGGGTGGTGACAACCGTCCACAGTGTGCTGCACTTTGACTACCCAAGGCGTTTGGACAGGCTTGTGAACAGGTTGTGTGAAAACCTTACCCGGCGCTTTACATCCAGGTTTATTGCAGTTAGTGAAATGCTCCGGGAACAACTGGTTAGGGAAGGTATTCCCGGGGACAGGATAACAACGGTGTATAATGGGCTGGAACTCGGCCAATACAACCCCCTGTTGTCAGGCCTGACAGTCAGGGAGGAACTGGGTCTGAGTCCGGAACAAACGATTGCGGGCATTATTGCCAGACTGCACCCGGTAAAAGGGCATGACAGCCTCCTGGAAGCCATGGCCAGGGTGGCCCCCGATTTTCCGGATCTGGTACTGTTAGTTGTGGGTTCCGGGTTAGAGCGCCAAAGGCTTGAACAGGCAGCCGAAGGGCTGGGAATTAAGGATAAAGTGATATTTACCGGGTTTCGCTCAGATGTCCCCGAAGTTATTGCGGCCCTGAATTTTCTGGTATTGTCGTCTCATTCTGAGGGTTTAGGACTTATTGTTATGGAAGCTATGGCAATGCAGAAACCGGTCCTGGCAACTCGTGTCGGGGGCATTCCTGAGGTGGTAACCTCAGGCAGGGACGGGCTTTTAGTTCCTTCCGGCGACCCTGAGGCCTTGGCTCAGGGCATCAGGACCCTGGCCGGGGACAGAGAATTGGCATCACAATTAGCTGCTGCCGCCAGGCAGACCATTGAGGCGAAATTTTCGGCTGAGAAAATGGGTGCAGAAACAGCGGCCCTTTACCAGGAAATGACTGAGACTGGAAGTGGGCTGAACATATGATTACAGGAAAGTCGATAGCAAAGGGAGCTCTGGTAGTGATGGCAGCAACACTGCTAAGCCGTCTGTTCGGGTTTTTCAGGGAGATGGTCATTGCCGGCCACTTCGGGCTTACATGGGAGACCGATGCCTATCTGGTGGCTTTTGCTGTTCCCAGTGGCATAGCCATGGCAATTTCCGCCGGGGCCAGCGCGGGATTTATTCCGGTTTTGAACAGTTACCTGGTCCAGGATAAAAGAGATGATGCCAACAAAATTGCCAGCACCCTGATAAATGTATTGGCTGTAGTCCTGCTGCTAATGGTGGCAGTGGCGATGGCATATGCCCCTTTGTTGGTGAATTTGCTTGCCCCCGGTTTTGAGGGTGACAGTGTCCCACTGACGGCAGAAATGATCCGGATCATGTTTCCGGCTCTTATTTTTGTCAGCCTGATGGGTGTTGCCTCAGGGTTTCTCAATTCCCACCAGCATTTTCTGTTTCCGGCGCTGGGACCGATGATAACCAGTGTGGTTATTATAGCCTCGGCTGTTATCCTGGGACCGGTTATGGGTATCAGAGGACTGGCCGTGGGGACTATGGCTGGTTTTGCCTGTCAGTTTTTGCTGCAGGTTCCGGTAATGTATAAGAAGGGTTTTCGTTACCGGCTGGAAATTGCCCTTGACCATCCGGGGGTAGTCAGGGTATTTAAACTGATGCTCCCGGTTTTGGCAGCTTCTATGGCTCCTTCGCTGATTTTGATGGTTGAGCGCGGGCTGGCTTCAGGCCTTGATACAGGCAGTATTTCCGCTTTGAACTATGCCTTCAGGCTGATGCAGCTGCCCCTGGGACTGTTTCTGATGGCGGTTAGTGTGCCGCTTTTTCCCGCCCTGTCAGCTTTTGCGGCCCAAAACAGGCTGGACAGGCTCAGGGAAACCCTGGTCAAGGGTGTGAAAGTCCTGTCACTGATTATGCTGCCTGCCTGTGCCGGCCTGATAGCGTTAAGTGTACCTATCGTGAGGCTGCTTTTTGAACGGGGCGCCTTTAATGCCGGTGACACGGTGCCGACAGCATATGCACTGTCACTGTATGCCCTGGCTTTGCTGCCTTTTTCTGTAAGAGATATCTTCCGGAGGGGTTTTTATTCACTGCAGAATACGCTGATCCCTGTTGTTATAACTGTAGCGGCATTTATTTTGAATGTGGTTCTGGACTTTATACTGGTCAGATTCATGGGCATTGGAGGCCTGGCCCTGGGTGCGGTCCTTACTGCTCTGGTTGAGGCAGCGGCCCTCTACATCCTCCTGTCAGGCAGGCTTGGGGAGCTGCAGGGCAGAAGCCTTGCCGTCCTGCTGGTAAAACTGGCAGCAGCATCAGTTGTCATGGGTGTTTTAACTTATTTCTGCGGCGGTATAATAGGCCTGAGGGTTGACTTGGGTACAGGAATGGGAAGGATGATTCAGGTAGCAGGTGCGGTGATTTTCGGGCTTATCGTCTATGTCGCTGCTTTGGCAGTTCTCGAAGTATCTGAAATAAGGGAAGCCATGGACCTGCTCAGGGGAATGTATAAGAAGGTCAGGGGACAGGCATGATTATGACTGATGACCTGACCATAACTATTAAAGGATATTGTTTTCATATGTAGAATCAATAATATAAATCTATTGATCAAATTAATTTGTCTGGAGGTTGCGCCTATGCTTGATATCAGAGAAATTCAGGAAATTTTGCCCCACCGTTATCCATTTTTGCTTGTGGACAGAATACTGGAAATGAATGACAATAAAATTGTGGGACTTAAAAATGTCAGTGCCAACGAATCTTTTTTTCAGGGGCACTTTCCCGGTTATCCGGTTATGCCCGGAGTGCTTATTATTGAGGCCATGGCCCAGGTGGGAGCGGCATGGATACTGAACAAACCGGAATATAAAGGGAAGGTGGCTTTCTTTGCGGGTATTGACAATGCCAGGTTCCGCCGCCAGGTTGTTCCGGGGGACAGGCTTATCATAGAAGTGGAGGTTATTAAGCTGCGGGGCAAAATTGGAAAAGCAAAAGCAAGGGCTATGGTTGAAGACCAGTTGGCAGCAGAGGCTGAGTTTATGTTTGCCATAGGCCAGTAATTTAATAGGTCCGGCAGACGAAATTTTGATTTTTTTGGTGACATCTGTAATAACTTATGATAAAATTTTTAATTAGGGGACAAGGATTTATTATTTTTTGCAGGAATCCCGCATAAAAATAGACGGGAGCTCACCTTGTCTGTTTGCTTTGTAGTTTTGGACAAATTTTGCGAACTTATTTTTGACTAAAACGTCCTATTAGAGAGACCAATTTTCGGAGAGAGATAAAGTTACAGAGAGAGATAAAGAAACTGCACCAGAGAGGAGACTCATAATGGCGGGGCTGTATCAAGGCTTTATAATTGCGTTTCTGATTTCCCTGACGGTTACCCCGGTTATCCGGAAACTGGCATTTCGGTTTGGCGCTGTAGACCGGCCCGATGCCAGGAAGGTTCACTCGGGGCTGATGCCGCGCATGGGAGGGCTGGCAGTATATCTTGCTTTTACTGTTACGGTACTTATCATGGGAGATCTAACTGAATCCATGAAGGGGCTGCTTATTGGCGGAACTCTGATAATGCTGCTGGGATTGGCTGATGATATCAAGGATATTTCACCGAGGGTCAAGCTTCTGGGACAGGTTATTGCAGCAGCTGTACTGGTTGCTTTCGGGATTCAGGTTGACTTTATCACAAATCCATGGGGCGGCACTTTTAGCCTGACGCATTTCGGGATTAATTTTGGCATTCCGTTAACCATATTGTGGATTGTGGGTATCACCAATGCCGTTAATCTGATAGATGGCCTCGATGGTCTGGCCGGCGGGCTGGCTTCAATTGCAGCCCTGACCCTGGCGGTTGTGGGATGGGTCAATGGCCAGATGTGGATAGTACTTCCTGCGGTTATTTTAAGCGCCGCTGTGATAGGTTTCCTCAGGTATAACTTTTATCCGGCAAAAATATTCCTCGGGGATTCGGGGAGCCTTTTCTTAGGTTTTATGCTGGCAGGTATGTCTGTAATTGGCCTGACCAAACAGGCTGCCATGTTTTCAGTATTTGTCCCTGTTTTAATCTTTGGGATTCCCATATTTGATACACTGTTCGCTATTCTCAGGAGATATATCAACAACCAGCCGATATTTTCAGCAGATAAGGAACATTTACACCACAGGCTGCTGGCAATCGGGCTTTCCCACAGGCAGACAGTACTGGCAATTTACGTAGTCAGCTGCTTGCTGGGCGGTAGTGCGGTAATGATGACATTCATGACCAGTGAACAGGCTTTTGCAGCATTTATCGGAATTACCCTGCTGGTACTCATAGGCGCCAACCGGGTGGGAGTCCTCAGCACCAGGGCGGGACGCCGGGTACAGCGTCAATATGTGGAAGCTGAGAATAAATCAAATTACGGAGCATAAAATTCCGAGCTTGAAGTTCGGAGCATAATCATGATAGAAAGCAGGCTGAGGGCCTGCTTTTTTTGTTGAATGGATGGACCTTCAGGCATAATCAACCTTGCAGCTACAAATAATACAGGGGTTGATAAAAGGTTTAGGAGGTCTGAAAAATGCCTGTAATTATGGAAGGAGTTATGCGAGCGGTTTTTGCCTTTATTGCGCTGTTGGTGCTGGCCAGGCTGGCCGGGAAACAGAGTTTTTCCCAGCTGACTTTTTTTGACTTTGTATCAGGGACTGCCCTTGGAGGGATGAGCGCTTTGCTGGCAGCAGGACTCACTATCAATGTCTGGGGGGTCTTTGCAGCACTATTGACCTTTGTTGTCCTGATGATTCTTAACGGCTACCTTGTTTTGGAGAGCAGGCCATTAAGGAAACTGCTTAGGGGAGAACCTGTGGTGGTTGTCCACAATGGCAGGATCCTCCGGGAAAACATGGTGCGGCTGAGGTATTCGGACGACGATCTGATGACCCAGCTGCGGCAAAAGGGGTGTTTTGACATCAATGATGTCGAGTTTGCTGTTTTGGAGAACAGCGGGCAGCTAAGTGTTCTGCCTAAAAGCCGGGAAGCATAATTCTGCTGCAAAACCTGCAGTACATCCGTTAGAAACTTTTGGTTCCCCAAAAGGAAATATTTGCACATATACAGAAATAGAATATAATAGTTTGTTTTTTTGGATTCCGATATAAGGGGGACGATTAATGTCAAAAATTAAATTTGGAACAGATGGCTGGAGAGAGATTATCGCCAGGGAATTTACCTTTGAGAATGTCAAGTTTGTATCCCAGGCCATAGCGGATTATGTGGCCGGTCACGGGATGTCGGGGCGCGGTGTGGTTATCGGTTATGATAACAGGTTCCTGTCAGAACATTTTGCCAGGGCAGTTGCCGAAGTGTTATGTGGCAACGGGGTCAGAGTCTGGATGACCGGGAGGGCAACACCTACTCCGGTGACTGCTTTTGCGGTGAGACACCTTCAGGCCGCCGGGGCGGTTATGCTTACCGCCAGCCATAACCCTCCGGAATATAATGGGATTAAGTTTATTCCGGAGTATGCGGGGCCTGCTCTGCCCTATATCACAGACGAGATCGAAGGACACCTGAAAAGGGTGACCGGTGAAGAAAAATTTACTGAAATACCTTACGATACAGCGGTTGACCGGGGACTGGCTGCCGGTATAGATCCATTTGATGACTACATTGAGCACCTAAAGACGATAGTTGATTTGGAAGCTATTTGCCGGGCCGGTCTTAAGGTAATTGTTGACCCCATGTATGGGGCGGGGATAGGATACCTGTCCCGGGTTCTCGAAGAGGCCGGCTGCCAGGTGGAGGTGATTCACGGATACCGGGACCCGCTTTTTGGGGGGTCTATGCCTGAACCTTCGGCCAAGGTTCTGACCGAACTCCGGGACCGGGTGATTTCTTCCGGGGCTGATCTGGGGCTGGCAATGGACGGGGATGCCGACCGGTTTGGCATCATTGACAGTGACGGGACATACATAATTGCTAACCAGGTTCTCTACCTCTTATATTACCACCTGATTAACTTTCGCGGGCTTAAGGGACCGGTGGCCCGGTCTGTGGCCACTACCCACATGTTAGACAAAATAGCTGCTCACTACGGGTTTGAAGTTGATGAGACTCCGGTTGGTTTTAAATATATCGGTGAATCCATGATGAAAAGGGGCAGCATTTTAGGTGGCGAAGAAAGCGGCGGTATGAGTATGACCGGACATATTCCGGAAAAAGACGGGATTTTGGCTGCTGCCCTGATTGCCGAGCTGGTAGCGGTGGAAAAGCTGCCGGTGCGGGAGATACTTCAGAAACTGGCAAGGGAGTTTGGTGTCCTCATTAGCCAGAGACTGGATATCAGGACAACTGAGGAAAATAAGGAAAAAGTGCTCACAAACCTGCAGGGGTTGGCTCCCCGGGAAATTGCCGGGAAAGCAGTAACCCGGACTGTGGCAGTTGACGGAAAGAAGTTTCTCCTGGAGGACGGCAGCTGGGTCCTGATAAGGGCTTCAGGAACAGAGCCGCTTTTCAGGATTTATGTGGAAACAGAGAATGAAGCAAAGGTGAAGATTTTACAGACCGCTACCAGGGAAATGCTGGGATTGTAAGCTGAGAGGGGCCGTACGGCTCCTCTTTTTCGTGTTTTAGGAACTGAAATATGCGTGCTTTTTTGTTATGTTTACCATGGGAAGGGCTTCCTGTTTGCAGGATTTTGGGAAAATATATCGAATTTTGTTATTGGGAGGTATATTATGACTAATGTTGGCGGTAATGGAAGCTCTTTTGAGTTGACAGCCCTTGATACAGTGATAAAAGAAACCATGAGGACCCTGGGTGCGGGCAGGGAACAGTTATTTGCCGTGGCCGAGAATGCCCGCAGTGAGTGTTCACGGATTAAGAACAGTATGGTGGAGACAGATAGCCAGTTGGCAGCTATTAACTCAGAACTGGCAGCAGCCCAACAAGAAGAAGACATTGTTCAGGAGCGGGTTGCCAAAGTTACCGGAGCTTTTGAAAGGCATTCCGAGGAAGAAATCAAAGCTGCCTATGAGGAGGTCAGGGAGCTGCAGGTTAGGTTGACCCTGTTGAAGGAACGGCGGGACCAAATGCTGCACAAAAAAGAGGACTTTGAAACCAGCAGGCTCAATCTCCAGCAGACGGCAGAAAAGGCTGAAAACATGGTTTCCCAGGTTGGAGTTGTTATGGACTTCATTGGGGGAAACCTGAGGGATATAAATATTAAACTGGAAAGCCTGCAGCAGCGGCAGCAGATGGGTCTGCAGATTGTAAAGGCCCAGGAGGAGGAACGGAAGCGGGTGGCCAGGGAAATCCATGATGGCCCCGCTCAGTCTATGGCTAATGTTGTCCTTCGGATGGAATTTTGTGAAAAACTGATGGAAGTCGAACCGGCCAAGGTGAGCCAGGAGTTGAAAGAGCTTAAGGGTATTGTGCGCAGCAACCTCCAGGATATGCGGAAAATCATTTTTGACCTGCGCCCGATGGCGCTTGATGATCTGGGTGTGATTCCTGCTCTCAAAAGATATATTGAAGATTTTCGCGAAAAAAACGATATAGATATTGAGATGAACTTTTTTGGGAGAGAGGCCAGGCTGGAACCTGTTTTGGAAATTGCCCTGTTCCGCCTGATACAGGAGGCTTTAAACAATGTTGTAAAACATGCCCATGCCTCAAAAGTGAAGGTTGTTGTGGAATTAAAGGATGATCTGGTGAGGGCATTCGTTGAGGATGACGGGATAGGTTTTGACCTTAATGATTATCTTTCCAATCAGACCGGAGACAATTTTGGACTGGTAAGTATGAGAGAAAGAACTGACCTTCTCGGTGGGGAAATGAAAATTGAAGCTAAGCCGGGAATGGGAACAAAAGTCCATTTTGTAGTTCCGGTAGCCAGGTAGGAGGAGGTTGTATGGACCGGGTAAAGGTACTGATTGCCGATGACCATCCGCTTATCCGCCAGGGACTGGTTAAGGTTATAAGGCTTGACCCTTCGCTTGATGTTATCGGTGAAGCAGCTGATGGGGAAGAGGTCATCGAAAAAGCTGCGCAATTACGCCCTCACATTATCATTATGGACCTTAATATGCCCAGGATGGACGGCCTGGAAGCCACCAAACAAATCAAACAAAGATTCCCTGATATCAAGGTGGTTGCTCTTACGGTTGAAGACAGTGAGCAAAAGGTAGTCGAGGTTATCCGTGCAGGAGTCAGTGGTTATATCCTCAAGGATGTTGATCCTGATGCTCTGGCCTCAACCATAAAGGCTGTCTATAAAGGAGAGATGGTGATCCACCCGGGGATCACGGCAATGCTCTGCAGGGAACTGGGACAGAAGGGCAGTGAACCAAACGGTAATCAAGGACATTGCGGAGTTGATTCCCCGTGTCCAGGGGAATACGTGGATGTCTGCCTTACTCCGAGAGAGGTACAGATATTGAAACACATTGCCAGCGGCATCCATAATAAGGATATTGCCAGGCGCCTCTTTATCAGTGAGAAAACAGTGAAAAATCACATTTCAAGCATCTTCAGGAAACTTAATGTTGAAGATAGGACCCAGGCGGTGATATCTGCAGTTAAATTGAAGCTGGTCAATCTTTAGACTGTCAACGAAACAACAGTGAAAAAAATTTTTAAAAAACTATAGACAAGCAAAGTAAAATATTGTATTATAAAATTACTATTTTGTGTAAATTTAATATAGCAACTCTGTCGATAATAGCAAAACCGCCGAAAGACGGTGACGCAAAGCTATGGGTCTAAGGTGTCTGTCACTATGATTGCCAAGCTGCCGAAAAAGAGCCAGGGTAGTTATACCTTTCTCTTGACTGCAGTTTGGAGAAAGGTTTTTGTTCTTTCCACTGCCTTTAATAGTGCGGTTCCAAAAATAATAAAGGGGGACGCCCCTGTTTATCACTTATCTGATTAGCGGTTGAGACGTTTCTTTCATAAGATGGTGTAAGGAATAATCTTATGAGAGGTGAAAACGATGTACCTTGGCTGGTTAATTGGGGTAACCGTACTGTTAATTGTTATATATTGTTTCACATTTTATACACGGACGGTGGTGATGTGCAAAAAGTCAGGGAACAGTAAAGTTTTTCAAAAGACAAGTCTGGTATTGATGGTCAGGAATCAGGAAGACATTATCGAAGGCCTGGTGCGTGAAATTTTTGCATACGGCTATCTTATTCCTATTGAAGTTCTGGTATTTGATTTTGGGTCTTCCGATAAGACCGGACTGATCCTGGAACGGCTGGCAAGGGACTACCCGGGTCTGAGGTTTTTTGCCTGCTGTGGGGAAGAAAAAGGTATTCCAAAAAAGGTAATGGATTTGTATCAAAGTGATGTTGTTTATTGTTTCGATTTGACGAGTTCGGTAAACTACAGTTTAATTAACAGAACGGTTGAGTCGATACTGGGTGGTACTAAAATGAGTTTATATAGGACCACGGTCCTATATAAAAATAAGACCCAGGGTCGATGTACAGTTAGTAGAAATGTGTTAAAATAAAACTGAAAATGATACCTTCAGTGAAAAAGGCAAAACCGTTGAAAGACGGCGGCGCAAAGCCATGGGTCTAAGGTGGTAACACTATGATCGCCAGGCTGCCAAAGGGGGGAGTGTATAAAAAGCAACCCTTCTCTACAGGCAGTGTGGAGAAGGGTTTTATGTTTTGGTAAAAACTAGGACGGAATAAATCAAAAAAATTGAAGGAGGTAATATTATGTTATCAATGGTAAAAAGACTGTGGAGTGAAGAAAGAGGACAAGGCATGACCGAGTACGGCCTGATTTTGGCGCTGCTGGTTATCGGGGTAATCGCTGTAATGGCCACTCTCGGCCCGAAAATTGCCCAAAAGTTTACAGATGTTCAAACTGAACTTGATAAGGCTCCTACTCCTACTACTCCCTAATCAGAAAAACAGAATAAGTCAGGCGGTGGTGCAACCCACCGCCTGATACATCTGGATAAGATGACAGACCCTACTTAATTAACAAAGTAGGGTTCGTTTATAAAAAGGGTGAATTTGATGAACGGCGTAATTTCATATTTAATAGATATTGTCGTAGCTGTTATCGTAATTGTTTCTGTATATACCGATGTCAAGGAACGGAAAATTCTAAACATCGTGGTCCTTCCGGCCATGCTTGCAGGACTGGCCCTGAACACAATCAGCGCCGGACTTGAGGGGCTGTTATTCAGCCTCAAGGGTCTGGGAACAGGAATCGGATTGCTGTTTATCCTGTTTGCTTTGGGCGGATTTGGCGCCGGTGATGTTAAATTAATCGGGGCGATAGGCTCATTAAAAGGAACTGTTTTCGTACTTAAAGCTTTTGCCGCTACGGGAATAGCTGGCGGGATCTTGGCTGTACTGGTTTTAATTAAGCAGAAACGATTGTTTGCTACTCTTAAACGAATAGGTATCAGCCTGTATTACTTTGTCGGGAGCGTGTTTAAAGTAAATACGCTGAAGAGCCTGGATAAAGCTGAATATGATGAATCCCTGCCATATGGGGTGGCCATAGGTATCGGAACTGTAGCGGCATATCTTGTGGGGTGATTAAAATGTTATGGTTGCATGATTTCCGCAAAACACAGCATGGACAGGCTGTGGTGGAAATGGCCCTGGTACTCCCCATACTGATTATGTTGGTTTTCGGCATTGTTGAGTTTGGACGGATTCTGAATACCTATATGACAGTGACAAACATATCCCGGGAGGGGGCCAGGGAAGGTGCGGTCGGCGGAACAGATGCCGAAATTATTGACGCGGTAGAAATGGGTGCAAGTCTTGATGCTGCTCTGCTAAATATAGAGATTGACCCGATATCTGCCGGCACGAGGTCCAGAGGATCATCGGTCACGGTTGTTGTTTCTTATGATGTTGATATCATTGCCCCCATAATCGGGAATTTAATCGGGGACCCGTATACTGTCAGAGCGCAGACCACGATGCGGGTAGAGGGGTGATGTAACCTCATGAATTTAATAAAAAGAACACTGGCAGATCAGAGTGGCAATGCTGCGGTCATTGTAACTATAGCCTTTGTAGTTCTGTTGGGTTTTGTAGCTTTGGCTGTTGACGGGGGCCTCCTTTATGTGGAATACACGCGTATTTCACGGGCGGCAGATGCCGCGGCCCTTGCTGGGGCCCAAGAGCTGCCGGATAATCTTAAGGCACAGGCCAGAGCTGTGGAATATCTCCAGAAAAATGATGTTGATACTGCTGTACCCGGCAGTCTTACAATTTCCTTTGCCCCTGATAACAGAGAAATTACGGTCGAAATCAGGAAAAGTGTCCAGCTTTATTTTGCCAGGGTATTGGGGTTTAATGCGTCCGATGTCAGCGGCAGGGCTGTTGCCAGGATTTCTCCCGTTTCCAGAGTCAGCGGCTTACTTCCCCTGGGTATTGATGAAAGCCTGCTTCCCCTGAGCGCCGGACACCAGTATATTATTAAAGTTGGTGCTCCCAACACAGGGTGGACCGGAATCATTGAATATCCGGGGCAGTCAGGGAAAGATGATTATAAAGAAGCTGCTGCCAATGGCTATGACGGCATTGTTGGTATTGGTGAAACTCAGGGGAAGGCTCCCGGAAATGCCACCGGACCGACCATAGAGGGTATTCTGGAACGAATTAACGGGATTAATGAGACCTGGGTAGATTATAGCCCTGATAGTCCCCGTGTGGTACTTATCCCTGTTTACCGGAATCTTGGGGATCTTCCTACTGATGGGCTTGAAATTGTAGGTTTTGTAAGTGTTTTTCTGGAAAAGGTTGTTGGCCACGGGCTGGAGAATGAGGTATACGTCAGGTATGTAAATCATACCATATCAGCGGAAACAGATGACACCATCACAGATTCTTACCTGAACAGTGTTAAGTTGATTGAGTAGCAGAATGTGGGTTCCGCAGCGATTTTAGAAAACCTCTTTTGTTTGGGGCCTTCATCAGCCAAATGTGGTGAGTCGAAAAGAGGTGTTTTAAATGTATGAGTTCTTCAGAAAATCCATCAATAATGAAGACGGGCAGGTTGCGGTTATCATCGCAGCCGCGTTTACCGTGCTGCTGGGATTTACCGCTTTGGCTGTGGATGCGGGAGTAATGTACGTAGAGCATACCCGCCTCGTCAGGGCCGCAGATGCTGCTGCCCTGGCGGGGGCTCAGGAATTGCCGGGTAATCCCGGAAGGGCCGCAGAACTGGCGGAGGAATATGCAGAAATGAATGGGGTTGACCCGGAACAGGTTATTGTGGATATAAGTGGTAACAACAGGCAGATACAGGTGTCTATAGATAAAACTATTGAACTGGTGTTTGCCAGGGTTTTTGGGTATGATGCCTCTGATGTCAGCGCCTCTGTAACAGCACAGGTATCTCCGGTAAAAAGCCTTAACGGGGCGGTCCCTTTTTCTATAAAGAATCAGACATTTTACTATGGTGAGCCTTATGTTTTAAAGGAGGGCGCCAGCGGTTCCGATTCTGACGGGTCCAGGTGGTGTGGTTGGTTTGGCGCCCTGGATTTTACCGGGGGCGGAGGCGGCGCCAACGAATATGAAGATATGATTATAGAAGGTTTTTCGGAAAAAATTTCCATAGGGGATATTATTGATATTGAACCGGGAAATATGGCCGGGCCGACTGCTGACGGTGTTCAGGAACGCATCGAAAGCTGTAATCATATCCCTTCGTGTACATGGGATAACCATGCACCTGAATGTCCCAGGGTCATTTATGTGCCCATCGTGGAAGAGTATGACGGGAGTGGTGGCAACAGAAGGGTTGAGGTAGTGGGTTTTGCCGCCTTTTTCCTGGAAGGACTGGAAAACCACCAGGGCAATAACGGTGATGTGGTGGGCCGATTCGTTTTTGAGACAGTATCTGCAGAGACTGACGATTCTCTTGTTGGATTTGGGTTAACAAGTGTAAAGCTGCTGGAATAACACTTTTCATTACAGTGGAAGGAAGGGAAAGGAATGTCCAATAAAAAAGTCTTACTGCTGGCGCTCATTTGCGGCCTTCTGACCGCAGTTGCACTGAATTTCTACCTGAAGTCGGTTCAGGAAGCAGCTACCAATATAAAAACCAGAGCTGTGGCAGTGGCTACTGTCAGGATTCCGGAAAGGACCCTGATAACTGCTAACATGGTTACCGTGAAAGACATTCCGGTAGAATATGTCAACAGCTATGCAGTTACTGACCTGTCCCAGATTGTGGGGTCAACGGCGCGGGCTGAAATTGAAACCGAAGAACAGATATTACAGACTAAAATTGTCAAGAGGGATAGCAATCAACAATCACTGGCTTATTCGGTCCCTCTTGGGATGAGGGCAATAGCCATTAAAGTAGATGAACAGACAGGTGTTGGCGGGCTTCTTAAACACGGAGACCGTGTCGATGTCCTGGGGACGGTGGAGATTGAGATTTTTAGCACAGACCCTAATATTAATACCGTTAGAGAAACAAAGACACATGTTATCTTGCAAAATGTTGAAGTACTGGCTGTTGGCAAAAACATCGGACAACCGGTGATTGTTGATGGGGAGCAAAAAGAAGTTAAACAGGAACCTGCCAAAACTGTGACCTTGTCTGTACCTGCAGAAAAGACACAGTTATTAGCCCATATTGCTGCCAAGGGTGATCTATACCTTACACTTCGGGCGCCGGCGGATAACAGCATGGAAGAGCGGCCTTCAATGGATGCATTGGAGCTTCTCAGGTAACAGGAGGTGAAACGGTAAAATGGCAATTAAAATACTGATAGTTGATGATGTCACAGAGACCAGGGAAAACATCAAGCGCCTGCTGTATTTTGAAAAGGATATGATGATTGTCGGTGAGGCCGCTGACGGAGAGGAAGCTGTCAGGCAGACGGTAAAGCTCAACCCTGATATCCTGCTAATGGATATCAATATGCCGTTAAAAGATGGAATTACGGCAACAGAGGAAATTTCACTTAAGCATCCCAAAGCGGCAATTATAATTATGTCTGTCCAGGGTGAGCAGGAGTACCTGAAAAAAGCCATGGTGGCGGGAGCCCGTGAATACATGGTAAAGCCTTTCAGTACTGATGAACTGGTAAATACTATCAGAAAGGTTTATGAACTGGAACAGAAACGCCGAATCCAATTAAGTGAGCCGTCCATCGTCCGGGAAATGCAGCGGGACCCGCAGATAATTACCGTTTTCTCTACCAAGGGCGGGGTCGGCAGAACTACCGTAGCCACCAATTTGGCGATAAGTCTGGCTGAGGAGACCCGAAAAAGAGTGGTCGTAATTGACCTGGACCTGCAGTTTGGGGATGTGGCTATAATGCTGAATGTAGTCCCCAAAAGGACCATTACCGAATTGATTCAGGACATCGGGCAGATGGATGCAGAGCTCATGGAAAGTTATCTGGTTACACATCCGACTGGGGTAAAGGTGCTTCCTTGTCCCACCAGGCCTGAGTATTCAGAACTGATTACGGGAAGCCATGTCGAAAAAATTCTGGGTATTCTGAAACAAACCTATGACTATGTGGTCATAGATACCCCGTCCTTTTTTCATGAGACAACCCTGAGCGCTCTGGACCTCTGCCACCAGATATTACTGCTGATTTCCCTTGACCTGCCAACAATAAAGAATGTGAAGCTGGGTCTGGAGGTACTTGATTCCTTGCACCTGAAGGGAAAAGTCAAGCTTATTCTGAACCGGTCCTCACAAGACATCGGCATAAAATGTGAAGATATGGAAGAAAGCATCGGGCTCAAAGTTGTAGCACATGTCCCCAGTGATGGCAGGACTGTCATCGGGTCTGTCAACAAGGGGAACCCCTTTGTTATTTCCAGTCCTCATACCAAAATTACTGAGAGTATTAGGGAATTGACCCATTTGGTGATGCAGGATGAGGTTAAGCCGCAGAAGACTGTTTTCGGTGAGAAGAAGAAAGGCCTTTTGGTAAAGTTGTTTGGGTGAGAGGTGTTAGAGGATGTCATTATTAAAAAGACTGGAAAAAGAGAAAACCGCCCATTCTGAGAAGACAGATGCAGTTGAAGCGGCAAAGACTGTTGTGATTAAGCAGGACCCCTTCAGAGACCTTAAAATTCAAATCCATAAAAAGGTTATTGAGGAACTGGATGCTGAGACAATGCATGCTGATGATAAAGATGATGATGATGTGGAAAAAATCAGGGAAACAATTGATGTTATTGTAAATAAGATGCTTGACCAGGAGGCCGGTTATATTCCCCGGACAGACAGGTCAAGGATTATCTCAGAGATAGTTGACGAAGTAATCGGACTGGGCCCGATAACTCCGCTGCTTAATGATCCGACTGTATCTGAGGTAATGGTTAACCATCCACAGCAGGTATATGTTGAGCGTAACGGGAAGCTGACTCTCACAGAGGTCACTTTCAGGGATAATGAACACGTTATGCACATTATTGAAAAGATTGTTGCTCCCATAGGCAGGCGGGTGGATGAAAGTTCTCCTATGGTTGATGCGCGTCTGCCGGACGGGTCAAGGGTTAATGCAATAATTCCGCCCCTTTCACTGAAAGGGCCAAGTATAACCATCAGGAAGTTTTCTAAAGATCCGCTGAAAATCGAAGACCTGATCAGGTTCGGGTCTCTGACTCCTGAGATGGCTAAATTCCTGGAGGTATGTGTTAAGGGCAGGCTGAATGTAGTGGTATCGGGAGGTACCGGTTCAGGGAAGACAACTACACTTAACGTATTATCTTCCTTCATTCCCAATGATGAGCGAATCGTTACCTGTGAGGATGCTGCTGAAATTCAGCTCAGGCAGGAGCATGTCATCACTCTGGAAAGCCGTCCGCCAAATATAGAAGGCAAGGGCGCCGTGACCATCAGGGATCTGGTTAAGAACTGTCTGAGGATGAGGCCGGACAGGATAGTTGTCGGAGAGGTCCGGAGCGGTGAAGCCCTTGATATGCTGCAGGCTATGAACACCGGCCATGACGGTTCCCTGACCACCGGCCATGCCAACTCGCCAAGGGATATGTTGGCAAGGCTGGAGACCATGGTCCTGATGGCGGGCATGGACCTTCCTGTTAGAGCCATCAGGGAACAGATGGCGTCTGCCGTTGATATGATTGTCCAGCAGAGCCGGTTAAAGGACGGGTCCAGGAAGATTACGCATATTACCGAAGTCCTGGGACTTGAAGGAGATACGGTAGTTCTTCAGGATATCTTTATCTTTGATCAAAAAGGCGTGGACGATAATGGGAAAATAGTCGGGCAATTTAAACCTACAGGCATCAGGCCTAAGTTCCTGAGCAAACTTGAGGCCTCGGGAGTCAGAGTGCCTGATGATATTTTTGCGGCGCCTGTGTTTTAATTGCACGTACAGGAGGGGAAAATATTGTACCTGTCAATAATCCTGGTGCTGACTTTCTTTTTTGTTTCAACCCTTATCTACGGAACTTATCTTACTGCTACTGCAGGTAAAAGGGAATTGAGCCAGAGGATGCATACATTTACGGCAAAAGCCGGTGAACTTGAAGGCAACTCCGGATTAAAGGGGAAAATGAGAAACCTTGACTGGAAAACCTCGTTCCAGGAAGCCAGCAAAATATTTGCAGCAAAGGAGTTTACCAAAAAGGTTGAAAAGGAATTGATGAAAGCAGATCTCCCCTTAAGAGGGGAAGAATTCGTAATGATGATTATTCTTTTGATGCTGGGGCTGGGCATACTATTAATTCTGGTTACCCAAAATATTCTTTTTGGTTGGTTTGGCGCTGTTATCGGGTTTATTATTCCCCGGGTCATGGTTAAAAGGGCTAAAACCAAGCGGGTCCAGAAGTTCAACCTGCAGATAGGAGACTCTCTAATTGTAATGGCTAATTCCATGAGAGCCGGTTTTAGCTTCCTTCAGGCGATGGAGATGGTTTCCAAAGAGATGCCTTCTCCGATCAGTGATGAATATACCAGAGCCTTAAGGGAAATGAACCTGGGTACCCCAACTGAAGAAGCGCTGATGAATATGACGGAACGGATAGAGAGTGATGACCTGGATTTGGTCATCACAGCTGTTCTTATTCAGAGGCAGGTTGGGGGCAATCTGTCAGAGGTGCTTGACGGTATATCCCATACTATCAGGGAACGTATCAGAATCAAAGGAGAGATAAAAACACTTACTGCCCAGGGACGTATTTCCGGGATGATTGTAGGAATTCTTCCGATTGCTATAGGTGTATTGCTTTCATTTATAAACCCGGAATACATCGGAGCCCTTTTTACCAACCCCCTGGGATGGGCGCTGCTGGCAGCGGGAGCAATTTCCCAGACCATAGGGATAGCTCTTATTAAAAAGACTGTGGACATAAAGGTATAAGAAGGGGGATTACCATGAAACATGTAATTCTAGGGTTGGCCTTTATGGCGGTTTTTCTCCTTGTTTATGGTATTTACATGTCCGTATATAAGGAGCGGTTTGCGGTTACCCGAAGGATGCAGGAAATAGCCAACACTATCCGGCGGAAAAAACAGCTTGACGAGGAACTCAGCAGGCCTTTTACGGAACGGGTATTTCGCCCGGTGCTGTTAAAAATGGCAATAATTATAGGTAAGCTGACACCTGTTAAGAAGAAGATTGACCTGAACAAAAAGCTTTCCATGGCAGGCAATCCGGGAGGCTTATCGGCAAATGAATTTGTGGTCATTCAATACGGGTTTACTGTAGGATTCCCGATATGTTTGCTGCTGGCAGCTCTGCCAATGGGCTGGAGCCTGACCTCTACGGCTGCAGGTCTGTCTCTGGCAGTGGCTGCTGGATTCATACTTCCGGATTATTACCTGAAAATGTGTGCCGGAAAACGCCGCGAAGAAATTCAGGATAACCTTCCGGATGTATTGGACCTGCTCACTGTAAGTGTTGAGGCAGGCCTTGGATTTGATGGCGCCCTGGTTAAGGTTGTGGAAAAGACCAAGGGGGTAGTTTCCCGGGAATTTAACCGGGTGTTACAGGAAATAAAGATGGGCAAACCAAGGCGTGATGCCTTGCGTGATCTGGGGAACCGTTCCGGAGTAGATGATATGGTTTCATTTGTGGGTTCAATTATCCAGGCTGACCAGTTGGGTGTCAGTATCGGTAATGTACTCCGTCTCCAGTCGGAACAGATGCGCCAGAAAAGGAGGCAGAGGGCTGAGGAAAAAGCGATGAAGGCGCCGATCAAGATGCTTATTCCGCTGGTCCTGTTTATCTTCCCGACCATATTTATCGTGGTCCTGGGTCCGGCTGCTCTGCAGATAATGGATACCTTCTAAGCGGGTGTGGATGCATCAATGAAAAGGCTGGTGTACTAATGGAATCAATTATTGCAGCTGACAGTGTTATCAATCTTACCCAAAACGCCACTCTTGCTGACCGGGTTGAAATTGCCCGGACGTGGCTGACCCGGCTGAAAGGCCTTCTGGGAAGGGACCGGCTCCCGGAAGGACATTGCCTGATAATCACCCCGTGCAAATCTGTACACACCCATTTTATGAAGTTCAATCTTGACATTCTGTTTATTGACACCTCCGGAAGGATAGTCTACCTGGCGGAAAACCTGCCTCCCTTCAGAATTACCCCCAATGTCAGGCAGGCCTGTTTTGTTGTTGAATTACCCGCAGGTACTGTTAGTTCTACGGGAACCTCAATAAATGACTGCCTGAATGTTTTCCCTGAAACCCTGAAAAGGTGATCTTCACCTGCCTATACATCATAGCAACAAGTCCCGGTGGCACTTAGCTGTTGGATAAATGCTTGTCTTTATTTGGCAAATTTGCAGGGATTAGTATATTGTATGTCGAATATGGTTACAGGGGGTGTGACCATGAGTGGGGCCAGAAAGAGCTTTTTTCACGGACTTTATGTATGGCTGATTATTTTTTTGGGTTATGGTATGCTTACTGCCATGTTGAAGGCAAAGCCCCTGGATGTAGACCTCTGGAGAGAATATGCAGTATTGGTCGTTCTCGGGGTCCTGGCTGAATGGTTCGTAGTCTCTGTACCCCAGGGAAGTCTCTCTCTGGGGTTTGCTGTTGTCTTTGTCTCCTTCATCAGGTTTGATGCAACCACAACTGTGCTGGTAAGTGTACTCAGCGCTTTTATTGCTAACAGCATCATCAGCAAAGACAGCTTTTTCCGGTCGACACTCTTCAATGGCGCCCAGTATACAATCTCTGCCGTGGCTGCATCGACAGTATATTTATATACAGGCGGGCAGATAGTTGATAAGATATCGGCTCCGAACTTTATTCCACTTGCGCTTTTTGTCCTGACCTATTTCTTTGTAAATCATTTTCTGGTTACCCTGTTTTTGTGGCCATCCTTCCGCATGCAGAGGTGGACTGTATGGAGGTCGGCCATGAAATGGGACTGCCTTACTTACCTGTTTGCGGCTCCCATAGGAATTCTGATGGCCATGATTTACGAGAAAACAGGGACTCTTGGAGCGGTGCTGCTTTTTATTCCACTGCTGACTTTAAAGTATCTGCTCAGACTTTATATTAACCTGGAGACAGCCAACAAGGAGCTCTCTGCCCTTTATGAGGTGGCTAAAAACCTTGGCTCAAACCTGGAACTGTCCAAAACTCTGGGCCTGATTCTTTCTGAAACCAAAAGGGTGGTTAATTACCATACAGGTATAATCTACCTCTGGGAGGAGGAGGAACAACTGCTAGTCCCGGCCGCTATCAGGAGCCCCTTTGCAGAAAAGCTTAAGAGTATTGTTTATCCTTTGGAAGAGGGGCTGATAGGGCAGGTTGCCAAAACGGGTCAGCCGGAAATCGTTTTTGACTCCAAAAGAGACAGCAGGCTGAGGAGTATTCCCGGGATAAATCAGTTCCTCAGGTCAATCCTGATTATTCCGCTTGCCATGGATAGTAAACTGATAGGCGTAATTGCCATTGGCAAAAAAGAACCATACGCCTTTGGGCAGAAGCAGGTCCAGATATTGAGCAGTTTGGGTGGTCAGGCTGCAGTTGCCATGGCCAATGCAATGCTCTATAAAAAGATTGAAAAACTGGCTATTACCGATGGCCTTACAAAGGTATACAATCACAGGTACTTTTATAAGAAAATGGAGGAAGAAAGGGAGCGATACCGCAGGTATGGGACTGTTTTTTCCTTTGTTATGCTTGACCTGGATTATTTCAAAAGATTCAATGATAAATACGGTCACCGTGCCGGAGACCATGCCCTGTACACTGTGGCCCAGGTAATCAAAAAAAGTACGCGTATGCTTGATGTAGTCAGCCGTTACGGCGGGGAAGAGTTTGCTGTTATCCTGCCGGAGACTGATGCTGCCAGCGCCCGGGTGGTTGCCGAAAGAATTCTCCATGCAGTCCATGATACCTACTTTTCTGTTTCGGAGGATCATCCTCCGGTACACATTACCGTGAGTATTGGTGTAGCCACCTGCCCACAGGATGCTGAAAGTACTAATGACCTGATTGAATTGGCTGATAAGGCGCTTTATTATTCAAAAGAAACCGGCAAAAACAAGATATCGGTCTGGTCTGAAGTACCTGTCAACGCACTGGTTGATAACGGCTAAACCGGCATTCACCAGTGCTTGGGCAAAATATGACAAAAAGCAGCTTGGATGAAGGAAATTTGCGTTTTTTAGCGAAATATTATCATGTGTCGACAAACTCCTAAACGGCTTTAGGGAACATAACCGGAGCAAAAGACCAAGGGTTTTTGGGAACAAATGCTGATATGTGCAGGGGGAAGGGTTAATGACCGGAGACAGCAGTACCAACAGGAATTTATGGATTATCACGGGTATAGCCAGTGTGCCTTTTGCCATCCTGGCCTTTAATGACCTCAGCCTGTTAAAAACTCCTCATATTTATTACTTGTTTGCCGTGGCAGTTATTTTTAACGGGTTCCTGGTTCCATTTATATTGTTTAAGGAGGAACCCAACTGGCTCAAAAAGACTCTTGCGCTTGGTATCAACATGGTGATAGCTGTATTGTGGATTGAGTTTACAGGGGGGATAAAGAGTATTTTTTACCCCGGCTTTTTCCTGTTGCCAATCTTTGCGGCAACAATATATTGTGGTTTTCTCGATGCGCTCCTGACCGCATTTTTTGGCAGCGCCCTGACCCTGTTTTTCAGGTATAATCAGTTCGGGTCAGCCAAAGAAGCTTTTATTGATGCGGCTGTTTTGGTCAATATTATATTCTTTTTTCTCATTGCGGCAATTGTCGGTTATATCGTTAGGATATTAAGGGAACAGCGGGCCAGTACTCTGAGAATAACTTCAGAACTGGAAACTGCTTATCACCAATTGTCATCTTCCCATGAGCAGCTCCAAAGTTATACTGAAATCATAGAAAAGATGAATAAAGAAATGGAACAGCTGGCGATTACAGATGAACTCACAATGCTTTACAATTACAGGTATTTTCAGATAGCTTTGGACAAGGAACTCAAAAAGAACAAGGCCGGTAGTGTCAGCCTGCTGATGCTGGATGTGGACCACTTCAAACAGTTTAACGAGTTACATGGGCATTTGACCGGAAACAAACTGTTGTCGGAGATAGGCCGGATAATCCGGGAAAATGTCCGGGATGTGGATACGGTTTTCAGGTATGGGGGCGAGGAGTTTACGGTAATTTTCCCCGAACTTGAGCCGCAGCAGGTTGTGGAAACTGCAGAAAAAATCAGAAGAATTATCGAAAATACCACAATCAAAACGGCGGCCGGCAAACAGGTAACTTTTACAGTCAGTGCGGGGATATCGCATTATCCCGGTGATTCCAGGAATAAGAGCGAACTAATCAGCCATGCCGACCTGGCCCTGGCAGAAGCCAAACAGGGTGGGCGGAATCAGGTCAGGATATTTGCCGATGGATAAGAATGCAGGGGTGTCTCAAAGGAGGCATCCTTTAGTTTTTTTATAAGTGGAATCAGTTATTTATATTTGGCTATTAAGGTATGAAGTGGTAGATAAATTCCTCCAGAACGGCTGCGACTCAGTTTGTTACCGGTTCCCGCTATGCGGGAACCGACAAACGGACGTCAGACTCGTTCTTCCGGAACATATCTACCACTTCATACTTTTACCCAAAATATTTACCCTTCCACTTAAAATAAACCTGCCCTTGGGAAAACACCTGCCTCTCCCTTACAATAAAACAGATGAGCGATGCCCTGGATAAATAAAATTCCCTCCGGCGGCTGTGCGGGAAATCGGTACAATACCTCACCATATTTTAACATAAAATTACAAGGAAAAAACTGTAAAGTGTCGAATTGATATCTTCATGAAGGACTTACATACTTGTATTTATATGGTTAAACTGAAAAGCGGCGGTTATCATGCATTTATGACCCATGACCCCAGGGTTGATGCTGTGTTTATGTTTCCTGAGCAGGACTGTGCTGCATTGGAGATTCTCACACCCTACCTGCCTGTGGGGATTTCAGCATTTCTGCTGGAAACGGTTTTTGCCGGCAAAAGGATGAATGGTAAAGATACAGCTTATGAAACTCTGGTTCAGGCCAGGGCAAAAGAAGTATACAGTCTTCTGGCACAATTGGAGCGGATTCTCGGACAGGGGACATTATTGAAGAGTATGGAAGGTTATCCTGCCAGGCTGGTGATGAAAAACCTGAAGACACTAAGGGTGCCGGAACCCCCGGTTTGCCAGGAGGTGCTGGGCGCCTTAAGTGGTCGTATCTTATTCCGCGAAGAATTGGAAATCAGCCTGGCGGAAAACAGTCACAGCGCCGGAGATAGTTTCGGGGAATGTGGCTTTTGGAAATGGAAAATTGAAGATATTTTGCAGGTTCTTGCCCTGAAGGGTGAAATTGAGGTGCTGCCTGCGCTGGGCTTCACCAGACTAACTGTGGTAACCTGTTTCAGGTGTGGAAACCGAACAGAGCTGCGGAGCAGGTTTTGGGAGCCGGAATTTTCCGGGCGCAATGGGCAGGTGTTTCGGGCGGGCTGCCAGGTGTGTGGATTTCCCTCAGTATATTGTGAACAGTGCAATACTCTAGGGGATTCCAGGCTATGCCGCGGCTTATATGCTGCTCCGGGCAGTAAGCGGCCTCTCGAGATGGAGCTAAGCATTGAGCCCCGGGGGGTTCCTCCTCTGACACCTGCCCAGCAGGCTGCTTCAGAGGAACTGGTCCGCTTTGTCGGCAGGATACCGGCTTTGCAGAGCAAAGAAGACCGGGATGAAGGACCGGGTGAGGTCGTAACTGCCGGGAAAGTTTTTTGGAGAAAGCCAAAAAGGCATATAAAAGAAATATTAATATGGGCAGTATGCGGAGCCGGCAAAACGGAGGTTGTTTTTGGCGCAATTGCTAAAGCTCTAAATCGGGGAGGCCGGGTCCTGTATGCTATCCCCAGAAGGGATGTCGTCCGGGAACTGGCGCCGCGGCTGCAGTCTGCATTTACAGATGTGGAGCTGCTGGCCAGCTATGGCGGGAGTACCGGGAAATACCGCCCGGCCAGGCTGGTAACAGCTACAACACATCAGGTTGTCCGTTATTACAGGAATTTTGATCTGGTTATTCTTGATGAGGTTGATGCCTATCCTTACCAGGGGAACGATATGCTCCGTATGGCTGTACAGAGAGCGGTAAAACCTGAAGGAGGAACTATTTACCTAACGGCGACTCCCGACAGAGCAATGCTGGTAAATACCAGGAGCGGGGTCACCGGGTTGGTGACAATTCCGGCCAGGTATCATGGTTATCCGGTGCCCGAGCCACAGCTGGAAAAGGCTGCCCTGCTTCTTAACAGGCATCGTGACAGCAGCCGTGACAGCGGCCATAACTGTGGCCGCAACAGCAGGGAAGTTAATCAGGTGATTATAAACCTGCTGCTGGGCTGGCTTTCTGATCCGGGCCGGCAGGTATTTGTTTTTCTGCCGACAGTCGGTATGGTTGAGGAATATGGACCGGTGCTGGCAGATGCGGTTTTTGCTGCTGTTCAGAGCAGTGCACATACCGTAAATGCCGGTTGTAAAGCCGCCTCCCGTGATGATTTGCTGCGTTTCAGTCACGCCAGAGACGCACAGCGGGACCGGAAAAGAGATGATTTCAAGAATGGGAAATTCCCTCTGTTTGTTACCACTACAATAATGGAGCGCGGGATAACGGTTAAAAAAGCCAATGTACTGGTGCTGGAAGCCGATAGGGAACAGGTATTTGACGAAGGGACCCTGATTCAGATGGCCGGGAGGGCAGGGAGGTCGGCTGAGTACCCCCAAGGGGAAGTAGTGTTTGCCGGGAAGACCATCAGTGATGCTATGAGAAATGCCAGGAAAAAAATAATTTTTCTTAACAGGACAGCCAGAGAGCAGGGATATCTGAAACCAGGACTGTAAAATTTCCAATAGGATGCTGAAAACCCTAAAAAGGGAGGTGTGGCAATTTGGGACTGCTGGAAAAGATGCTGCGGGTGCTTTTCCCTGAAAAAAGCAGCTGCCTTGTTTGTGGCTGTCCGGCCGAGGCAGAAATCATATGCGAAGGTTGTATGAAGCGGATTGGCAGCAGGCAGGGTTTTTCTTTATGCCCTCGATGCGGTCGTTATCTGCCCGAAACCGGTGAAGGCAGTCGGTACTGTTCGGAATGCCGGGAAGCGCCTCCGGCGTTTTTTATGGCCAGGTCACTGGGGCCTTATGGAGGGGACCTGAAACAGGTGATATATATGTACAAATACACCGGATACCGGTCTCTGTGCAGCTCTCTGGGAATGTTGATGGCAGAACTCTTCCTTAAAGAGCAGTGTTTTTGGGATTCGAGTATCATAGTGCCAGTCCCCTTGAGTGCAGAAAAGATGAGGATAAGGGGGTTTAACCAGTCCGAACTCCTGGCAGAACGAATGGGGCAACTGCTTAATCTTCCGGTGGCCAGGTGTTTGCTGCGCACTATTGACACTCCCAGCCAGAGTAAGCTGACGAGAAAAGGTCGGCAGAATAACATCAGAGGCGCATTTAACATTAATGGGCCGGTATGGTCTCCGGGCGGGCCCGGCGCAATAGAACGGCGGTACGCCAAAGTCCTGCTGGTGGATGACATCCTTACCACCGGAGCAACAGCAGCTGAGTGTTCACGGGTTCTGCTCAGGGCTGGAGCCGAAAGTATCTATGTAATAACACTGGCATCAGGGCTGCAGGAAAAAATATAAATCTTTCCTTTACAGAGAAGGAAAATGCAGGAATTTGTCGAAGGATGACAGAGAAAGTAAACGGTTTTCTGAACGGGAGGTATGAGCATGGGTGATTTGAGAAATTGTCCCGAGTGCGGTAAGGTATTTGTCAAAATTAATAAAAACCTCTGCCCGGACTGTATTGACAAAGAGGAAGTCGCCTTTGAGAATGTGAGAAAATATCTGAAAGACAACCCTAATGCCTCTGTTGAGGAGATTGTGGAAATTACCGGGGTTGAGGAAAAGAAAGTACTCAGGTGGATGCGTGAAGGGCGTGTTGATGTCAGCTTCTCTGACGGCAGCAGCGGCCTGACCTGCAAGAGCTGTGGAACCAGTATCAGGACAGGCAACTTTTGTTCCAATTGTGCCAAAACGCTGTCTGCCCAGATGAAAGGCGCTGCGGGACAGAAGATAATTAGGCAGGAAGAGCCCGAAAAGGAAAAAAGAAGGGGTATGTATACTGCCGACAGGATGAGAGATGACTAAACCGGGCAGGAATTGTAAGTGTTTCCCGGCTTGTGATTAAAATAACATAATTTTCAGACAAAACGGCAGGCAGCCTTATTGGGGAGCTAACTGATGCAATATAAAGAAAAACTGAATAATTGTGAGATAATATGAGGAATTCCGGCCTAAATAAAAATAAACGTTTTGCCGACATTAACTGTAAGTTACATTAACGTTGCGAAAAGGTTAAATCCATTTGAGTATTTTTAAAGAGGTGGCCGGAATGATTATCTCAAACAGTCAGATCAGGTCCCTGATTGCCATGTATGCCAATCAGGACAAGAAAGAGGCCCAGAGCCCCGGAAAAGGCCATAAAAAGTTTAACGAAGAGGCATACCAGATTTCTGTTTCCAGTGATGCCCAGGCCTACATGACAGCCAAAGAGGTTATCAGTTCCCTTCCTGAGATTAGGGAAGACAGGCTGGCCAATATCAGAAAACAGGTACAGTCCGGTACTTATGAGGTAACCGATGAAGAGGTTGCTGAAAAGATGATCGGGAGGAGCCTGGTTGATAAACTGGTATAAGCGTCTTTGGGGCATATGGAAAAGATTCATTAAAGATACGGGGGAATAAAGGTGGAAAAAATTCTTGCCGGGCTGTTGGAAAACATGATGAGCCAGTATGAGCTGTATCAAAGAGTGCTTTCCCTGGGTTCAGAAAAACAGCCGGTGCTGGTAAAAGGTGACCTCCACGAGCTTGAGAGGATAACAAGGGAAGAAGAGAGGTTGATTTTACAGGTTGGCAGGCTGGAGGAGCAGAGGTTGTCCTTCCACCGGGATTTGGCCGGCCATTTCGCACTTTCTCCCGAAGAGTTAACTGTCTCTGAGATTATCAACCGCGTTGATGAGCCAACCGGTGTGCAGTTCAGGCAGGTTATGGAAAACATGACAGATGTGCTGCAGAAGCTTGCTGAAACTAATGAGGCCAATACGGAGCTGGTAAGGAGTTCACTTGAGTTTGTGAATTTTTGTTTTAATATACTTACTGATAATGACAGCGCTCCTTCATATGGAGATAAGGAGGATTCCCCAAAGGGGAATGCTGCCAAGATATTTGACCGGAAGGTCTGAGTTTAAAAAAACCTCGAAAAGGCGGGTAGTACTTTATGAGCTCAACATTTTTCGGACTGGAAATAGGAAGAAAGGCGCTGCAGGTACAGCAGACTGCCCTTAATGTAACCGGTCATAATATTGCCAATGCCAATACAACAGGGTTTACCCGGCAGCAGGCAGTTATGTCTGCAACCAAGCCGTTCGCCATGCCTTCTTATAACAGGCCGATAGGAGCAGGACAAATTGGGACAGGTGTAGAGGTCCAGGAAATACGCAGGTTAAGGGATGACTTTATTGATTTACAGGTGAGACAGGAAATTAATAAGTTCACCGAATGGGAAGAGAAACAAGATGCCTTGCAAAAACTGGAAGTCATTTTTAATGAGCCATCTGAATCCGGCCTGAGAACTGTTATGGACCAGTTCTGGGAAGCGTGGCAGGATTTGTCCCGCAAACCTGAACTGGAAGCTGTCCGCAAGACAGTGCGTGAGAGAGGGATAACCCTTGCGGAGACCTTTAATCATCTGGACAGGCAGCTTAGCGAACTGGCTGCTGATATTGATGCATCGGTAAGGATTAAGGTTGACGAAATCAATAATATAGCCAGCCAGATAGCAACACTAAATGACCAGATTGTGAGGATAGAGGTCCAGGATGACAATGCCAATGATCTCAGGGACAAGAGGGACCTTTTGGTTGACGAATTGTCCAAAAGCATCCAGGTTACTGTCAGTGAGGATGAATATGGTTCACTTAAGGTTACCATAGGAGGAAGGGCCTTGGTTTCGGGGGCAGAGACCTTTGGCATCTCGGCGGTACCGGACCCGGGCAATAACGGCTATGCTGAACTGCAGTGGGATTCAGACGGGACTGCTGTTATGGTACGGTCAGGGGAACTCAAAGGCATGCTGGACAACAGAGATAATATTGTACCAAGCTACCTGAACCAACTGGATGAACTGGCCAGGACAGTGGTAGTGGAGTTGAATGCTGTCCACGCTGCGGGTTACGGGTTGGATGATGATGTTGGCGGAATTAACTTCTTTGACCCCATTGACCCTCTTGACCCCAGCTATCCAGATAACATCACTGCAGCCAATATTGCGGTTGATGCTGCGATCATGGCCAACCTGGACAATATTGCTGCAGCAACGACACCCGGTGACCCGCTTGACCCAGGGGCGAATGCCGGTGACGGGTCAAATGCGATAAACATCGTGGGATTGAAACACCAGAATCTCATTGGTACTGCCAGTATTGATGATTATTACCGTGGTATGATTGCCGAGCTGGGTGTCCAGGCTCAGGAAGCCGGACGAATGACTGACAACCAGGAACTGCTGGTGGCCCAGCTGGGGAACCGCAGGGAACAGGTATCCGGGGTTTCCCTGGATGAGGAAATGACAAATATGATAAAATTTCAGCATGCCTATAATGCGGCGGCACGTGTGGTTACTGCAATGGACGAACTGCTGGATACTGTTGTTAACAGGCTTGGCCTGGTAGGAAGATAAGATAGGAGTTAGGAGTCAGGAGACAGGAGACAGGAGTCAGGAGAGGAAATGAGAGATCCGGCGAAAACATTTGAAGATTTGGTAGTATGGCAGAAGGCGCATTTGTTCGTGCTTGCTGTTTATCGTTTAACAGGGACGTTTCCGAAGTATGAGATATACGGGTTGTCTTCTCAATTTCGGCGGGCCGCCACCTCTATAGCAGCGAATATTGCTGAAGGTTTTCGTAAACGCGGCAAAGCTGATAAAATCCGTTTCTTTAACATTGCACAAGGTTCTGTTGAAGAGTGCAGATACTACCTAATTCTTACTAAGGATCTTGGATATGCTGATGTTTCCGAACTCAAACTCCTTTTACAGGAGGTCAGTAAATTGTTAGAAGCATATTCACGGGGTATTCTGAATTCTGACTACTGACTCCTGTCTCCTATTCGCATAATATATCTACTAATTATAAACCAAAGGGGTGTCATTGATGCGCATTACTCAGGGTATGCTGGTCGGCAACTTCCTCAACAACCTGAATACCAACTACCGAAATATGAACAAAATTCAGGAACAACTTTCAACAACAAAAAAAATAAACAGGCCCTCAGATGACCCTGTGGGGGTCATCACGTCCCTCAGACTGTATACCGGTCTGACGGAAACCGAAAAATACCTAAGCAATGTGGAAGATGCCATGGGGTGGCTGAATACCACCGATACTGCTTTGGGGCAGGCGTGTGATGTCATGGACCGGGTGCGGGAGATAATTATTGCCGGGGCTGCTGATTCCCTGTCCCAGTCGGCTCGGGATGCCTTAGCTGCTGAGGTTTCCCAGCTGAGGGAACAGCTTGAACAGATTGGCAATACTGCCCATGACGGGCGGTATATCTTCGGGGGTTTCCGGACCACTGAACCTCCCTTTGCAGCAGGTGCTTATGCAGGAGATACGGGAAGCATGAACTATGAAATAGGAGTTAATATCACCGTGCCGATTAACCTCACCGGTGATGATGTTTTAATAAATACAGTGGATGCATTTGCACTGCTGACAGATATTGAGAATGACATCAGTGGAGGGAACACGGCTTCCCTGTCTGGAACCAGGCTGGGAGAACTGGATCAGGCCATAGATAATGTATTATCACTTCGTACGGAAGTCGGAGCAAAAACAAACCGCCTTGAATTAACTAACAACCGGTTGGAAGATGCAAACCTCAATTTAAATCAAATCCTGTCAAATACGGAAGACATAAACACCGCCGAGGTCATTACGCAGTTGAAAATGCAGGAAAATACATATCAGACTGCTTTAGCAGCTGGGGCAAGGATTATTCAGCCTACCCTGATAGACTTCCTGCGCTAGAGGTGATTCATCGTGATGCAGGTAAGCATTGACCAGACTTTTGGGCAAATTGGGATCAGACAAAAAAAGGCTTCTTTTAAAATTTACATCCGGCCGCCGGATGTAAAAGTATCTCAAAAACCTGCTGAAATTAAGATAATTAGAGACCGGCCTGCGGTTCATATTAATCAAACTGAAACCTTGGCCAGTATGGGGTACAGGAACATAACCGCTTTTCAGAAACATTTTGCCCAAAAGGGCAGAAGTGCGGTTTTATCTGGCATTAGAAAAACAGTTACTGAGGGTGACCGGATGGGAAGAATTGTTTCTGGTGAAGACCCTATCCCAGCTATGGCAGCAGAGTCCTTTAGAGATAAAAGGGAATTTAATCTGGCACTAATGCCGAAGGTGGCGCCGGATATTTCTTTTACCGGCAAAACCGACATTAAGGCAACTTGGGGAGAAGTCACGGTTCGGTCAAGAATCAACTTCCCCGAAATATTGGCAACCAGGGCAAATCTAAAAGTATATCTAAAGTTTAGGCCTGAATTAAATGTTAAGGTGACAGGAAACTGGATAAATGTTTCGGGATAAGAAACTATGAGGTGAGATACGTGATAATTAAGACTTCGCGCTTTGGTGAGGTTGAATGTCAGGAAGAGCATATTTTTAGGTTTGTGGAAGGGCCTTTGGGATTTTCGGAGGCTAAAAATTTTATAATTTTGAACCATCCGGGTAATGCTGTATTTAAATGGCTGCAGTCCACAGATAATCCGGAACTCGCATTTGTGGTAGCTGAGCCTTTTTATTTTTTCCCGGATTATGCCTTTGATTTGGAAGATAATGACGTAAAGGTTCTGGGGATTCAGGATCGGGAAAAAGTTCTGGTTTATACCATCATATTGATTCCTGGTGACCCGAAAAAAATTACTACAAATTTAAAGGCGCCTGTTATAGTTAACGGAGAGAACCGGAAGGGAAAACAGGTTGTATTGTTAGACGAACGTTATTCGACAAAACACTATATTTTTCCGCAGGAGACTCAGGATTAATAGATTTTAGCCAGGGAGGGCAAAGGAATGTTAGCACTGACACGTAAAGTGGGACAAAGCATTGTAATAGGCGATAGGATTGAAATTACTGTGGTTGAAGTTAAAGGAGACCAGATACGGCTGGGAATAAAGGCACCGAAAGAAGTTTCAATCTACAGGAAAGAAATCTATGATGAAATTCAGGCTGAAAACCAGGCAGCTGCTGATTTACTTGGGCTTTCCCCGAATGATTTGGACGGAGTCTTATCAGAAGCTGTTGAGGTAACGAAAAAACATACAAAAAAAATCTAAATAACTCGAAATAAGCTGAAATATAGAGTAAGACGAAGATAAGATGCTGTTTATCGGCCATAATGGCTGCAAACAGCATCTTTTGGATTTAAAGATTTAACAGTTTTTACCGATACATATTACGGAAGGTTAACTCTGCTGTATTTTCCACTTTATCCGGTGCGGCCGACCGAATAGAGAGAAGGGATAGCTGAGCTGACAAAAAATGAAGAGCAAGGATGCTCAGATCAAATTCAAGGAGGATGATATTTTATGAGAATTCAAAACAATATTGAGGCGTTATTCGCCAGCAACAGGTTATCGGCAACTAACACTAACCTGGCTAAATCGTTGGAAAAACTGTCTTCCGGCTATCGTATTAACCGTGCCGGTGACGATGCTGCAGGTCTGGCGATTTCCGAAAAAATGAGGGCACAGATAGGTGGCTTGAATAAGGCCATTCAGAACGCTCAGGATGGAATTTCCCTCATCCAGACAGCAGAAGGTGCTTTAAATCAAAGCCACAGTATCCTGCAGAGGATGAGAGACCTGGCTGTTCAAGCCTCTAACGGAACAAACACTACATCTGACCGGACTAAAATATCAGATGAGTTAAAGCAGTTAAAAGAGGAAATTACCAGGATTGGTAATGATACCGAATTTAACACCCAAAAACTTTTGGACAGCAGTTTCTCAAGTACAGCTCTGCAACTGCAGATTGGTGCTAATGAAAATCAGACCATTGAATTCAATATTAAAGATATGAGGGCTACTGCGTTAGCACTAACCGCCGGAGCAGTCAGTTTGGCTGATGGGACAGCAACTGCTCAAATTAGTGCGGCAAGTGCTCTTATCACTACTATTGATAGCGCTATAAGCTCTGTATCAACTCAGCGTTCTGAATTGGGTGCCAAGCAGAACAGGCTGGAAAACACCATTGCAAATCTCCAAACTTCTGCTGAGAACCTTACTGCTGCTGAATCCCGTATCCGTGACGTAGATATGGCTTCTGAAATGGTTAAGTTCACCAAGAATCAAATCCTCCTGCAGGCAGGTACGGCAATGCTTGCCCAGGCTAATGCGAAGCCTCAGGCTGTTTTACAGCTGTTGGGTTAAGGTTAAGCAGGCCAGCCAACTGAGGTTGGCTGGCCTTTTAATATCACCGGCATTGTACTGCCGAGGATGGTGACTTGTAGTGAAGGTTAACAGTATAAATAATGCGCCTCCATTGAAAGAAAATAGGGATGCTTCTCTGATGCCTAAGGGCTCAATGCCAGAGGACCGTGAGGACATCCCCAGCAAGAGAAAAGATATTGGAATGGCTAAGAATTCTCCGGTTCAAAAAGAAAATCAGAAAAATGATCAGAAAGTCCTTGAAAAGAAAATAAATGAAGCTATAGATACAGTTGATAAAGCGGTAAGTATTTTTAACCATAAATTACATTTTGTTAAGCATAAGGAATCTGACCGGATTATGGTTCAGGTTATTGACACAGACACTGACAAGGTTATACGGGAAATCCCTCCGGAGGAAATTCTTGACATAGTGGCCAGGCTGAAACAGTTTGTGGGTCTTCTGGTTGATGAAAGGGCGTAGGGGGTGAAATTATGGATTTGAAACTTGGTGGTATAGTATCGGGTTTGGATACACAGGACATCGTTTCTAAACTTATGTTAATTGAAAAACAGCCAATGGTTTTGCTGGAGAACAGAAAACATGAATATGAGCTTAAAAAGGAACTATGGCAGGAAATAAATACAAACTTACTGGCATTAAAAACAGCTAATGAAAAACTATTGTCTGCCGATGATTTTAAGAAAAGAACGGTTTCTTCCACAGATGAGAATATTGTGACTGCAACGGCAGATACTGCCGCTGCTGAAGCCAATTACAGTATAACTGTCACTAACCTGGCCCAAAATCACCAGATAAGGGGCAGTAAAATGGCCGATACCTGGGTATCAGGTGCCGGTACTTTTACCCTTTCTGATGGCACATATAGTTCCACAATAAGTATTTCAGCTACAGATGACCTGCAGCACGTGGCAGATAAAATAAATGAGGCTAAAGATAATACAGATTCATCCAAAGATTTGAAGATTACTGCTTCGATTATTGATAATACCCTCGTTCTTTCACATGATGAGACAGGGGCTGGAAATAACGTAACTGTAACAGATGATTCATCTGGCATAATGCAGACCCTTGGTGTGGTTAATTCAAGCCTGGTAAACCTTAATGTTTTACAAAATCCTGAAGATGCACAGTTTACGGTAAATGGTATGAACATAACCCGCTCCAGGAATAACAGCCTTAATGATGTCATTTCCGGATTAACATTAGATTTGAAAGCGGAAAGCGCTACTGCTGTAACTATTTCTGTCCAAAAGGATTTGGACACCGCTTTAAATGCAGTCAAGGATTTCATCGATAAGTATAACAGTACTATGGACTTAATTAACAGCAAACTGAGCGAAAAGAAAGTAAAGGATCCCCTGTCTGACACTGATCGGAAAAAAGGGATTCTAAAAGGTAGCACTATTCTCATGAATATTAAAAGTACGCTGCGTAGAAATATAAGTGATCCTGTGGTCGGTCTATCTATTGCCAATGACCGTCTTTCAGTCATTGGAATCACGACTATTGCTGATGATTACGGGACCTCCGGTAAACTGCAGATTGATGAAACCAAGTTTAGAGAAGCATTGGCATCTAATCCCGATGAAGTTATTCAGCTTTTCACTAGTAACGTAGATATTGATTCTGATGGTAACATTGGATTTGATGAAAAAGGTGTATTAACCAGAATAGGTGAACAACTTGAGGCCCTAACGAGTACTTCTACTACAAGTGCGGGAGGAGCTACTGTTAAAAAGGGGATTATTTCTAATACGATTGATTCTTTTGATAAGACAATTAAGGGATTTACAGAGGCGATCGACGCTTTTGAAGAGCGATTGAAAGTACGGGAAAAAAATCTTTGGGCACAATTTACGGCAATGGAACAAGCCCTATCAACCATGAATAATCAGGCTACGTGGCTGGCGGGCCAGCTTAACGGTCTTGAGTAATATAATAGTCCGGTAGAGGCTGGATTGATACAGGCAGTTTGGTATAACCATGCTGCTTGTTTTAGGAGTAAAGTGTCGACTTAAGTAAGGAAGAGTATATGGAGTGGTGGAATTTGGAGAAAGAAATCACTGATGTACAAAAAGAAATACTAAATGTTTTAAAGCAGAATTATGCCTCATATGCATGTCCTATCTCGTCTATGGAGATAAGCAGGGCAATTAATGTAACGCCTTCTTATGTCAGGGAACAGGCCAATGAAATGCAGATTCTGGGACTGATAAAGGCCAGAAGGGGACCGGGCGGAGGGTACTACTTAAATAATCAGGGAGGTTAAATAATATGGATTCAGGTTCTGCCAACAAGATTCTTGATGAAGCAGTAAGTGACGGTATTAATTATTTGCCAAAGTTAGAAGAGGGACTTATGTCAGTAGTTACATTATTTCGGGAAGGACAGGAAGGAGAGGGAATCAGCTTATTCCAACAATCCATTGAAGGTTTGGAGTGGTTTGGTACCGTATTGGCTGCATTGGGAAGGTTCCGTGACAGTGAAAATACCTACTCCGGTTTAACATTGACTTATAATGACAAGCTCAACGAATTATTAGAGGCATGGCAGAATATGGACATGGTTTTAATCGGGGACTTAATTGAATACGAAATAGTTCCTATTATAGATAAAGTAATGAATGATATTAAAGAAGGGACACAGAATTGACAGGACTTTACAAAAAAAACCTGATGCTTCTGGAAGGTTTAAATCCCGAGGGGTTTAAAATGCTTTCCGGGATTTTTGATAAAAAAATGATTATTAAGCCCGTTATGACCCGCACAGGAGATATGACTCTTGAAATACAAACAGGAGAGCGCAGGGTTTTTCTTCACAGTAAGTATGACCCCGGAAAAGAAGCGGCACAATTGGTAGGCAGAAAAGCTTTGAAGCCGGGAGATATGGTTTTGGTTTTGGGTTTCGGTTTAGGGTATCATGTTGCAGAAGTACTCAGAGTGATTGGTGATAATGCTAAGGTCGTGGTAATAGAACCCAATAAGGAGATTTTTAGAGAAGCATTGAAGTATATAGATATGGAGCAGTTTTTAACCGAGTCCAGATTGAAAATTATATTGGAAGAGGATATAGCTCAATTATCAAAGCTGTTTAGTCACTGGATGGACTTAGTTTTAGAAAAAGAAGGACAGTTCATTATTCACCGAGCCTCACTTGAACTCATGTCAGATTATGTAAAACCTTTGCAGGAGCTGTTTCTGGAATGGCGGGTCAGACAAGATACAATATCGAGATTTGAATCCCGGCTCAGTGACAATTTTTCTCAAAATGTTAATTCTGTAAAAAATCTTCCTAGAGTAAGTAAATTATTTGACAGGTTTAAAGGAGTACCGGCCTTGCTGGTAGCAGCGGGACCCAGTCTGGATGATTCCGTTAGATGGTTACCGTCTCTAAGGAACCGGTGTTTGGTTATCTGTGTAGGGAGAGCTCTGAAATCCTTGTTGAATTTCGGATTAATTCCGGACCTGGTTGTGATAACTGATCCCCAGCCCTCTGTATATTCTTCGCAGCTTGAAGGTTTGGATATTGGTGTTCCTATCGTCTTACTTCCCACTGTTCACCCAAACCTCATGCGTAATTATTCCGGTGCGAAGCTTGTAGCCTTTCAAGCCGGTATGAACGAAGCGGAGGAAATGGCTGCTGTCTTGGGGGAACAGTTGGTTGAAACAGGAGGCTCTGTATCAACAACTGCTCTGGATATCATAATTCGTATGGGCTGCAGCCCCGTTTTATTTGCCGGTTTGGACCTCGCATATATAAAAGGAAGAAGTCATAGTAAAGATGTGGGGGGTATTAAGGTTGATTCAGCAGATGGGTTTAGGTTGGTTGAAGTACAGGGCAATCAGGGCGGTCTTACTAAAGCTCCATTAAATTTGAATATTTATAGAAAATGGGTAGAACGGCGTATTGAAAAAAGCCATGGGAAAACCATTTTTTACAACTTATCTCCGGAAGGTGCAGTTATTACCGGGGCGCCGTATTTAGATTCTCGGGAGGCCATTGATAAATTGTTGACCGAAGATATTGGAAATCAAAAGAAGTTATTATCAGAGATTTGTCTGACTAAAGGGAGAGACGAAATTGAATCTATATGAATTAAATTTAGCTGCCTTTAGTGAACGTTATCCTACCGATGCACGCTTTTTGGAAACGGTGAATTGCGATGCGTATCATGTCATAACTGCCAAAACCGGTAAACCCACTATACAGGTTCAGGCTAATGACAGGAAGGTTTTTGTGCACAGTTCATATGACCCAGAAGGGGAGGCCCGGCGCTGGGCAGCCAATGTCAGTCTAAGCACACGGGATTTATTGATAATTTTAGGATTCGGGATGGGATATCATGTTACTGAAATCTTGAAGGATGCTCCTGAAGATATCGAGATAATCATAGTGGAAACAGAACCTGGTTTACTCAAACAAGCGTTTTATCACCGTGATTTTCGTGTGATGCTGAAATCAAAAAACATTCATATTGTTTTGGGAGATGATGTTTTAAAACTTATCCGTATTTTTCGAAGCAAATACGACTTTTACAGACTTGATAAAATAAAGATTGAAGCATATCCACCACTGCTCAGAATTCATGAAACATCTTATGATTTATTCCAAAGAACATTGTTTGACCAATTATTAATGAGTCTATTTACTCTTAATACCATTTTGAGATATTCCTTTGATTGGACACGGAATTTTTTCCTTAACCTAAAGGAATCAACCATAAATCCCGGAGTTAATAACCTGTTCGGCAGGCTTAATAATAAACCCGCCATATTAGTTTCCGCCGGGCCATCTGTGAAAAAAAACATACACCTGCTTAAAAAAGCCAAGAACAAGGTTTTTATCCTGTGTGTAGGAAGCATATTGAGGGTTTTACTAAATGAGGGAATCATTCCTGATTTAGTTATTTCCATAGATGGAGGGATAGGAAATTACGGTCATTTTAAAGGCTTGACAAACCATAAGGTACCGTTAGTTTTTGACCCCATGCTGCATCACCGTATTGTGGAAGAACATCCGGGTATTAAGTTTGTGGCCCATTGTAATGAGCAGTTTATTAGGGAAATGGACTATGTAGTTTTTGAAGATAAAGGCAGATTAAATCTTGGCCCTTCGGTAGCCAATATAGGTTTGGATTTATTGGTCAAAATGGGGGCTAACCCAATTATATTTGTTGGTCAGGATTTAGCATATACCGGTGGACGATCTCATGCAACAGGTACCAAGCATGGGGTCAGAACAGTAGAAAATCTGAAACAAAGTAAGAGGTATCTTGAGGTTGAAGGTATAAATGGGGAGACACTGTTAACTGACAGGGCTTTGTACAGCTTTCTAAAATGGTTTGAATCTTATATTAAAAAACATGGGGGAATAGATTTTATTAATGCTTCTGAGGGTGGGGCAAGAATTCCCGGTACTAGGGCGATGAGGCTGGAAGAGTTTCTGGCCGTAAATCAGTATGAAACAACTGATTATGAGAAATGGCTTTCTGAAATACATAGAGATGTAGGTCCACTGGAATTCGATGTAAAGGAATGGATGGACAGGATTTCAGAGGTTAAGGAACAGGTGGGGAAAATAAGAAAAGCAGCCTGGCGTGGTTTTCAGAAGGCCCAAGAGTTAAGAGAGTATTATGATAGACAAACACTGGATTATAGAAAAATCAGGAAGACCATTAAAAGTTTGGAGAGAATTGACGCTAAGATAAAGGAAAATCAGCAGGTATCAAAGATGATTAATTTGTTATTTCAGCCATTTATAACATCTTTGAGTCATTTTATTGACAAGAAATCACCTGATGAAACTGAGAGAGATAAAGGTCAAAGGATATCGCATGAAAATGTTCTGTTATATTCAGGGATTTACCAGGTTGCTGCTACTGCAGAACAGATAGTAAATATAACCATAAACAGGGCGAAAAATGAGTTCGGATATTTAGAGGGGGAAGGCGAATGAAAAGCCTTTTTACAGGGAAAAAAATACTAGTTACTGGTGGGACAGGCACGTTAGGGAAAGCTCTGGTGAAGGAGATTCTAAAATATGATCCCAAAGTTGTACGGATTTTCAGCCGTGATGAAGCCAAGCAATTTGACCTGCAATTTGAATTGGGTCAATATACTGGTGTCCGTTATCTCCTGGGAGACGTTCGGGATAAAGAACGCCTTAACAGGGCTATGGAAGGAATTGATGTAGTATTTCATACAGCAGCCCTTAAGCATGTCCCGGCCTGTGAGTATAATCCCTTTGAGGGTGTTAAGACCAACATTATGGGCACTCAGAACATAATTGAGGCTGCCCTGGAAAACGAGGTCGAGAGAGTTGTTTATACCAGCAGTGATAAGGCTATCAGCCCTACTAATACTATGGGAGCTACAAAACTAGTCGCTGAAAGATTAATATCAGCAGCTGATTATTATAAAGGTGACAGAAAAACTGTATTTGCTGCGGTGAGGTTTGGTAATGTGATGGGGTCCAGGGGATCGGTTATCCCCTTATTTAAGAAGCAAATTTTAAAGGATGGCGTGGTGACTGTAACTTTACCTGAAATGACACGATTCATGATGACAGTAAGCCAGGCAGTCATGTTGACTTTGGAAGCGGCCTTCCGAGCAAAAGGCGGAGAGACTTTTGTTCTAAAGATGCCCGTGGTATGTTTGGGTGACTTAGCTGAAATCATTATCAAAGATTTTGCCCCGTTATGTGGTAAGGACCCCAAAGACATAAGTATCAAGACTATCGGCCTACGACCCGGAGAAAAAATGTACGAGGAATTAATGACCTATGAGGAAGCGAAATTCGCCATGGAATTTCCACATATGTTTGCAGTGCCACCTGTTTTTGCCGGAAAAAGGTACAGTTACAGAGGAGCAAAACCGGCGGCTGTAAAAACATACCGGTCTGATGAGGTAGTACATTTGAGTAAAGAACAGGTTGAAAGGCTTTTAAGAGAAGAAAAAATTCTCGACCGGCGCAGAGAACGAATAGAATTACACCAAAGTTTGGGAGGCCAGAATAATGAAGGTATTAGTGACAGGAGGAGCTGGGTTTATAGGCAGGTGGACGGTTAATCACCTTTTAAAAGACGGGCATAAAGTTTGGGTGCTTGATAACTTATCAAATGGTAACAGGTCAAACTTAAAATGCTTAGCTGGACATTCAGAATTCATGGGGCTGACCGTAGGTGATGTAAAAGAAGTCGCAACATTAAGTTTGCTGTTTAAGAACAATTTTGATATTTGTTATCACTTAGCTGCAAGTATAAATGTTCAGGACAGTATTGATGACCCTAAAACAACATTTGAAAATGATGCCATCGGTACTTTTAATGTTTTGGAACAGTGCCGCAAAACGGGAACCAAGATGGTTTTTATGAGCACATGTATGGTTTATGATAGGGCTACTTCTGATAAAGGGATTGGTGAAAGCTGGCCGGTGAAACCGGCTTCACCTTATGCAGGTTCTAAGATTGCGGGAGAGAATATGGTACTATCGTATTATTATGCATACGGACTTCCTGTTACTGTCGTCCGGCCCTTTAATACCTATGGCCCTTTTCAGAAATCTTCAGGTGAGGGGGGAGTTGTGGCAATTTTTATTAAAAGGGATTTAGAGGGTAAAACTCTTAATATTTATGGGGACGGGACACAGACCCGTGACCTCCTCTATGTTGAAGACTGTGCTAGGTTTGTTGTGGAAGCCGGTTATTCAGATAAAGTTAATGGAAAAGTTGTTAATGCAGGTTCAGGAAAGGATATATGTATAAACGATTTGGCCCGGTTGATAGCCGGTGCGGAGGATAAAGTAAAACACGTCCCTCATATTCATCCACAAAGTGAAATTCAGAAACTTTTATGTGATTCTGAATTAGCTGATAAACTACTCGGCTGGAAACCTGCAGTTTCCCTGGAAGAGGGAATTGAACTTACAAGGGATTGGATTCGCAACAACATTGGCCTTACACAATAAAATATTTAGTCAGAGGAGATATTTATGGAATACCATAATGAAATTGAAGCAATGGATTATCTCTTTGACAGGCTTTTCCCCATTTGCAGAAGTATTACAGGACCGGGATTGCGTGAGACTCTGGATATTCTGGGGGAATATCTGCCCCTTGAACAATTTGGAGTCAAAACCGGGACCAGGGTTTTTGACTGGGAAATCCCCAAAGAATGGCATATCAGAAATGCATGGTTAAAGGGGCCGAATGGGGAAATAATTGCAGATTTTAAGAAAAACAACCTTCATGTAGTTAATTACAGTGCCCCGGTTAATAGAAAAATTGAACTTGAGGAATTAAAAAACCATTTATTTACTGATCCTAATTTACCTGATGCCATCCCTTATGTTACCTCTTATTATAAAGAAAGATGGGGGTTTTGCTTAAGCCATAATGAATATCTAAAGCTTAGTCCCGGAGAATACCATGTATTTATCGACAGTGAATTTATTAACGGGGAATTAAATTACAGCCAGACAATTCTTCCCGGTCAGACCGACAGGGAAATTCTAATCAGCAGTTATGTATGTCATCCCTCCATGGCCAATAATGAGTTAAGCGGCCCCATAGTGGCAGCCTTTCTTTATAACCGTCTGGCAAAGTGGAAGAAACGGCGTTTTACTTACAGGTTTGTATTTGCTCCAGAAACAATAGGAAGTATTACTTACTTAAACAGATTTGGGGAGCATTTAATCGACAAGCTTCATTCCGGGCTGGTTTTTACATGTCTGGGCGGGCAAACAGGTTTAAACTATAAATTATCTCGAAGGCAAAACAGTTCTATAGACAACATGGTGAACCACTTATTTAAAACCGGGGTACTGAAGGGAACTTTAAGACCTTTTACACCAATAGGCGGTTCAGATGAACGACAGTATTGTTCACCGGGTTTTAACCTTCCTGTGGGGCAAATTGCGAGGATGGTTTACGGATCATATCCTGGGTACCACAACTCCCTTGATGATAAGGATACAATGACTATTAAGTCATTATATCAAAGTGTCAATGAAATTGAACTGATTTTACGGGGGCTAGAGCTAGACGGTATTTATATTAATCAATCTCCCTACGGTGAAGTAAAACTGGACAGGCATGGCTTGTATCCGGATATTAATGCACCGGGTGCACGAAAGCACTCAACGAACCAGGTAATGGACCAGCGCAAACAGTTAAACTGCATATTGACTTTGCTGAACTTTGCAGATGGTGAACACACTCTGCTTGAGATTGCAAAAAAGTGTAATTGTAGTGTTTTTGACCTTAAAGATATAATCGACCTTCTTATAAATAAAGGACTTATAAAGGGGCCTTTTATTGAGAAAGGAGTGGGGTTCTAATGAATTTGGTACTGTTAACAGGCTCACATCCACGTCATCTGTATGTAGCACGCAGATTACTGGAAGCGGGTTATCTCAAAGGACTCCTTGTTGAGGAGAGGGGACAGTTCGTACCATCGCCGCCTTCCGGCTTGTCGGCACAGGATAAGGATAATTTTATCAGGCATTTCCGTGAGCGGGCTGAGGCGGAGGAAAGGGCATTCGGCAGACTTGATACCGGTATTTTTAAAGAAATTGAAATGATTAATATGCCGCCTGAAAGGCTAAACAGCATTCAGGTTGAGGAATGGATTGTCAAACGATGTGCAGATGTGGTTTTATCCTATGGCGTTCATAAGATTGAAAAAAGTCTTCTGGATAAGTTTCCCCAGTTGGCTTGGAACATTCACGGCGGGTTGTCCCCATGGTACAGGGGAAATATAACCCTGTTCTGGCCTTTCTATTTCCTGCAGCCCAACTGGGCAGGTATGACTATTCATGAGCTTACAGACAAGATAGACGGAGGAGCCATAATTCACCACTCCGTACCTGAGTTAAAAAGAGGGGATGGCATTCATGACGTTGCCAGCCGGGCGGTTATTCAGGCAGCTGAAGATCTGATTACCATTTTGGAATTGGTTGGTTCGGGAAGAGAAGTATTGGGTGTACGACAAAAGACCAGTGGAAAACTGTTTACAGGGGTCGATTGGAGGCCGCAACATTTGAGGCTGATATATAACTATTTTAATAATGATATTGTTGACCGTTATCTTGACGGTGAACTAGGTCATACAGAGCCTCCTTTGGTTAAGGCTTTTTATTAAGCTTGGATGGAGGCATAATTGTGGGAAGTAATATTAAACTGGCCAAAGACGGAGGAACTCCTGTGCGGGAGAGTCTCCTGCCTTATGCGGCACAATGGCTGGATGAAGATGATATAGAGGCAGTTATTGATGTTTTGCGGAGTCCTTACCTTACCACAGGGCCTAAAATAAAAGAATTTGAAGATGAGTTTGCCAAATATTCAGGCGCCAAATATGCAGTTGCCGTGTCTAATGGTACTGCAGCTTTACATGCCGCAATGTTCGCTGCCGGGATTGGTGCGGGTGATGAGGTAATCACAACTCCCATGACTTTTGCAGCATCTGCAAACTGTGTCCTTTATATGGGGGCAACCCCCGTCTTTGCCGATATTGACCCTGAGACTTATAACATAGACTTAAAGGAAATAGAACGGCATATTACATCACGAACAAGAGCCATTATTCCGGTGCATTATACCGGTCAGCCGTGTGAGATGGACGAAATTCACGGTGTTGCAAAGAAACATGGATTAGCGGTTGTCGAAGACGCTGCCCATGCATTGGGTGCAGAGTATAAAGGCCGCCGGGTAGGTGGTTTAAGTGATATGACAACCTTTAGTTTTCATCCGGTAAAACATATTACCAGCGGTGAAGGTGGAATGATTACTACAAATGACAGCGCCCTTTATAGGCAATTGGTTTTGTTCAGAACTCATGGCATAACGAGAGATGCAGAGCTGATGTTACGTAATGACGGCCCATGGTATTATGAAATGAATAATCTGGGGTACAATAGTCGCCTAACAGATGTGCAGGCTGCACTTGGAAAGACGCAGTTAGCTAAGATTGAACAGTTTCTTAAATTAAGGAAAAAGTATGTGGACATGTATAACGAAGGATTTTTAGATTTTGCGGAGCTTATCATCCCTTTCCAGAAGGCCGGTACTAAATCAGCATGGCACCTCTATGTAATTCAGTTAAGGACAGAAATGCTCTCTGTTGGCAGAAAAGAAATATTTCAGGCACTTAGGGCGGAAAACATAGGAGTTAATGTACATTATCTTCCAGTTTACCAGCATCCTTATTACACTAAGCTGGGTTATCAGAGAGGTCTCTGCCCAAATGCAGAAGAGTTGTATAACAGAATAATAACCTTACCGTTATTTCCTAAAATGTCAGAACAGGATGTAAATGATGTAATCAAGGCAGTAAAGAAGGTTATTAATTTTTATCGAAATAGGACCCGGGGGTGAGATGTTTGGAAACCGTTAGGTGCAATATTTGCGGCGGAAACGAATTTGAAGAAGCCCTTCTGACAAAAGATTTTGAGATTATTACTACGAAGGGGTCCTTAAATATTGACGTAAGAAATGTAGTGTGTAAAACATGTGGATTAGTTTTTCAGAATCCCCGTTTTGACGAGGATGAGGCGAAATTCTTTTATACCAACCAATTTAGAGATGAGATTAATAGTAACGATAAAGTTAATGGAGCCTGGATCAGAATACAACAAAAAGATTTCTTGATAAATAACCTGCCTGCCGGTAGAATCGGTAGAATTTTAGACATTGGTTGCTACGAGGGATATTTTCTCCATCTTCTGGAAAATATGGGTTGGGAACCTTATGGTATAGAACCTTCTGTATCTTCCGTTAAAATTGCCCGTGAGCGCTACGGTTTAGAGGTCTTTTGCGGTATATTTGAAGAGAGTAATTTTATGGAGGAATTTTTTGATGTAATTTCTATACGCAATGTTTTAGAGCATATAAGAGACCCGAAATATTTTCTGCAGTTGGCCTGTTCGAAGCTAAAGCCATTTGGATATTTGTTTATTGAAGTGCCTAACTTATATAAGCCCTTTACTACTGATCTTAATGACTTTTTTTCATTTCAGCACCTGTATCACTTCTCACCTGTCACTTTACGCAACTTACTGGACAAGGTTGGTTTTAAAATTATTTATCAAGAAGAATGCAGTTATCCTGCTTTAAGAATATTGGCGACTAAGGATGAAAATGTCCCGGGAATCAGATACGAAAATGATTATGCGGCGGCCGTTGAGATTATTAGAAGGTATCAAGTGAACAGGGTTGAAAATATTGAACTTATTAATTCTAGAATCCGACAGTTTGCAACAAGGTTAAGTAACAAAAAGGTTCTGCTTTATGGTGCGGGATTCAACACAGAGTTTCTTTTAAACAATTGCGATTTAACAGAATTGGACATTGTAGGCTTAAGTGATAAGAATGGCGAAAAACATGGTCAAACAATCTTTGGATACAAGGTTTATAGGCCTGACGAAGTAATCAACCTAGAAATCGGTGCAGTAATAATTTCTTCATATAAATTTCAAGAAGAAATTTATGATGAAATCTTATTTTATGAGGATTATGGGATTCATGTTATTAAACTATATGATAACGTGATATGGTTAGAATCTGTCAAATAGTGTGCACCGGGAGGTTTAACTAATAGTGGTTAAATTTATTGCAGAAGTTTCTAGTAACCATAATAAGGATTTGGGGCGATGTTTGAGTTTTGTGGATGTAGCTGCTGAAATTGGCTGTGATGCAATGAAATTCCAATTATTCAGAGTTAACGAACTTTTTGCTCCGGAAATACTTGCGAAAAGTAAAATTCATCGCGATAGGGAAGCCTGGGAACTACCGTGCGAGTTTTTACCGAAACTCGCTGAACGCTGCCAAAAGGTAGGGATTGAGTTTTCCTGTACACCTTTTTACCTGGAAGCAGTAAAAGAGCTGCTCCCATATGTGGATTTTTATAAAATTGCGTCTTATGAACTGCCCTGGAATGATTTATTGATAAATTGTGCCCGAACGGGAAAACCAGTAGTGTTGTCAACAGGGATGGCCACTATGGATGAAATTACTCAAGCTGTAAAAATTATAAATGAAAATGGGTGTACCGATTTAACTCTGCTTCACTGTGTTTCGGGTTATCCCACACCTGTAGAGCAGTGTAATCTAGCTGCGATAGAGACCCTTAGAAAGAATTTTAATTTGCCGGTTGGATGGTCAGACCATAGTGTAAGCAGTGGAGTTGTTTTAAGGGCGGTTTATCGTTGGAAGGCTAAGGCAGTTGAATTTCACCTGGATTTAGACGGCAGGGGAAAAGAATTTAGTGCCGGGCATTGTTGGCTGCCAAAACAAATTAAGTGGGTGATAGAAAACACTAAATCTGGTGAAGCAGCTGACGGAGACGGTCTGAAAATTCCTACTGCAGCCGAGATGCCGGACCGCTTATGGCGGGCGGATCCTTCAGATGGGTTGAGGCCATTTGTTACTGTCAGAAAGGAGTGGTTAGGTTAATATATGCGCACTGTAGCGATTATTCAGTCCCGCATGGGTTCAACCAGACTTCCTGGAAAAGTACTTAAAGAAATATGTGGCAAACCAATTTTGGAACATATAGTTGAACGTCTCCAACGGGTTCCTTCTCTAGATGATATTGTTTTGGCTACCACAACCAATGAAAAGGACGACCAACTGGCGGAGTTTTCGTTAAAGCTAGGTATCTGCTGCTTTCGGGGTAGTGAGGATGATGTTCTTAGTCGTTATCTTAAAGCTGCAGAGATGTCACAGGCTGAGTTGATAATTAGAATAACAGGGGATTGTCCATTAATCGACCCGCCAACTATTGATACTATGATTCAGTTAGCTAAAAAAGAAAAAGCAGAGTATGTTATCTGTAATCCCTCTGAACCTGTAATTCATGAAGGGTTTGAGGTTGTTTCAATTGAGGCACTAAGGAAAGTCGATCAGTTGGCTTCAGAAGATTATCACCGGGAACATGTGACTATCTATATCAAAGAGAATTCGAACCTTTTTAATATCAAATATGCTGATACAGATCCCGAATATAAAGGTGAGGGATATAGGATTTCAGTAGATAATAATTGTGACTTCAGGTTTATGCAGGAAGTCTACAAAAGATTATACATTCCCGGGGAGATTCTTGATTTAAAAAGAGTTATAGCACTGCTAAAGGATCATCCAGAAATCCGGGAATTAAATAGACACATTAGTCAAAAGAGTGTCAGAGCGGCAAGTTACAGGGTAGTCTTTTTAATTGAAGGGGGTTCTCAGAGTGGATTAGGTCATTTAAGGCGCTGCCTGAGCCTGGCAAAGGTGCTTCATGAATCTTATCACTGTGGGATTGAATTTATCACTAACAATGATCCCAAAGTTACTGAAAGGATTGTCAAAAGGGGTTTTAGCGTTAGGGCGATACTTGATAGTGAAGATATTGTTAAGTGTCTTGGAGATTTATATTCAAATGATTTGATTAACGTATTAGTAGTTGATACTAAGAACTATTATGGTGAGGGTTTAATCCAAAGATTGAGAAGAGAATTTCCTAATCTTTTAATAGCTGTCATTGACAAAGTTGATGGCGAATGTGAAATGGCCAACTTAGTAGTGATACCTGCAGCGCATGTACCTTATAACCAGGAGCCAACTTTTAAAAAAGCTAAACTATTAATAGGGCCTCAATACATAATTCTTGGCGAGGAGTTTTCAAAGGAACACAGAATAGGGAGGTTAAGGCAAAAGGATAAAAACAACCTGATAGTATCTATGGGAGGTAGCGACCCTAACAATATCACCCTTAAGGTTTTAAGGGCCCTGGAAGCCTCCCGTGACAGGTATAATATTACGGTGATAATTGGTCCAGCTTATGTACATAAAGATGAATTATTTAGTTTTACGAACAATTGTAAACGAAAAATTGAGGTGGTTGAAAATCCATCTGATATTGTTAGGTACTTTAAGACGGCAGCTGTAGCTATAGTTGCTTTTGGTGTTACAGTGTACGAAATGGCTGCTCTAGGTGTTCCGGCAGTTGTTATCACGCATACACCCAAAGATATCATTTATGCTGAACAGTTAGAAAAGACCGGTCTATGCTTAAATTTGGGTTACCACAATGATATATCTGTAGAGGGACTTGCATCAAAATTGGAAACCATTTTATCTCAAACAGAATCATTTCAACAAATTGAAAAAAAAAACGCATCCATTGTAGATGGAGGAGGAGCATTAAGGGTATCCGAGGAAATCTACAAGTTAATACAATCCTATAACTTATCCACGTAAATCTGAAGGGAAGAAGGGATATTGTTTGAATCCCCAAATGAAGTTACCTGATGCTGTCATCTGTCTGGCGGCTGGTATGTCTCAACTGATAGTGATTCGTAAGGCTAAGGAGTTAGGATTTGCTGTTATTTCAGTTGATAGAAATCCTAATGCACCGGGTTTTGCTGAAAGTGATAAACGAATTAATTTGAGTACTTATGATTCAAAACCTATCTTAGCCGAAATCAAAAAACTTCAGACCAGATTCAACATTGTTGGTGTTATCAATAGATCTTCTGGCCCGCCGGTTATAACAAATGCTGAGATTTGCAGGGCTTTAGGCCTACCTGGTATATCTATCGAATCAGCTAGATGCATTTTGAATAAAGCAGAGTTACTTTCAATGTGCGCTTCCAAAAAATTGTTAACACCTACCTGCTTTTCCTTAAGCTCGATAGATGAAAATGACATTTCCCGGATAGGAATTCCATGTGTTATAAAACCGTCAGTTTCTCTTGTAGGGAAAAGCGGGGTGACGGTTGTGAAAAATAAAGCAGCAATTGCAGATGCTTTTGAGAAAGCAAAGAAAGCTTCTTTAACAGGTGTTGTTAATATCGAAGAGTTTGTCCCAGGGCGGGACGTAGTATTGATGGCAATAGTTAGTGAGGGTACGGTTTTTCCTATTACACTTCTTGATGAAATAAATGGGTGCGATGAAGCTGGGGTCACCCGTGGAATGGGATTTGCGATTCCTTCCGTTATGAGCGGTGCCAGGGAAGAAGAATTGATTCTCACACTTGCTCAGAGGATAGTAGATATTTTTGGTTTAAGAACAACATCCTTTTTAATGTCATGTCGATGTGAAAAAGGCGGTACCCCTAAATTAATTGAAATTCATCTTGACTTAGGAGGAGATTTAATATTCGATGAATTGATACCTGCAAGTACAGATTTTGATGTGTTGGGTTATTACTTAAAAGTTTTGGCAGGCCAAAAATTACAGCCTGTTAAACCAAGCTTCTCCCCCACAGCTGTTTTATACGAAAAAGGGGAAGGGCTCATCAGGGGGCGGTCTTTTAAAATAATAAGTTATGACTCTAGAGAATCATTAGAAGAGGAAATTACAAGGCGTTTAAATACTGCTGGTTTTTAACATTTTTAACAGAAGGGTAGGTAGTTATTTAAATGAAAAATAATATAGCATGGTGGGACAAAACTTATAGTTGGAATGCAGAAAACAAAAACCATTTGGTTTATCCCGATGAGGACCTAGTCCGTATAGTAAAAAAGTTTTTTATACCGAATAAGATTAAAAACGTATTAGATTTAGGGTGTGGGAGCGGCAGACATTCATTGATGATGGTTAGTGAGGGGCTGCAAGTTACAGGGATAGACAGTTCGCAAAATGCTCTTGATATTGCGGAGAAATTAACATCATTTGCGTCAGAGAAAAGAAGGTTTGATTTAGTAGATGTTACTCAGGGATTACCGTATGATGACGAATCTTTTGATGCCGTTGTGGGTTGGGGAGTTTTACATTACATAAGCACCCAAGATTCGAAAAAAACGCTGCAAGAAATCCACCGGGTGCTTAGGCCCGGCGGGTACTTTGCACTTACATTGAGGTCTGTAGAAGATTCGGAATGTACAAATAAAGATAATAATGTATTCCAAAAGTCAAATGCTTATGAAAGCACAGAACTTTTATTTAGATATTACAATGAAGCGGATATACAACAAGAGCTCCCCGCATTTGAAGAAATAAAGTATGGACATAAAACAAGAACCCTTTTGGAGGATTCTAATCGTCGAATAGCTCATTGGTTCATAGTGTGTAAAAAAATATAGAATACTTGAAAGGAGCATATATATGATTTCTCTTAGGGATATAAAGAATCCTGAGGATATTAAATCGTTAAGTTACAATGAACTTAAGCACCTGGCCAACGAGATCAGGAACTTTTTAATAGATAATATATCACAAACCGGTGGACACATTGGAGCAAATTTAGGAACAATTGAATTGACTATTGCCCTACATTATGTCTTCGATTCACCTAGAGATAAAATTATCTGGGATATTGGGCATCAAGGATATACTCACAAAATACTTACAGGGAGAGCCCACCTTTTTACTACTTTAAATAAATATGGAGGCATGAACAGATTCATAACCTGGACTGAAAGTAAGCATGATGTAATTGAAGCATCCCATGCCGGCACCTCTGTATCAGTTGCTCTCGGTATTGCTTTGGCAAAAAAACTTAATGGTTTAAATGACTATACTATTGCGGTGGTCGGAGATGGAACCTTGGCTGAGGGCATGATTTGGGAGGCATTGAATCACGCAGCGGTTACAAAGACCAGGTTAATTATTATTCTTAATGATAACGGCTATGCCATAAGTGCCGGATTCGGAGCATTACATAATTACTTAAGTAAAATGCAGTTGGGCGATAAAAGCCCAGAAACGTTTTTTACTTCTTTGGGCTTTCATTATATTGGACCAATTGATGGACATGATATTCAAAAGCTATCGGAAGCTTTACAATTTGCTAAAAGCATAGATAAAGTATCAATCTTGCATGCTAAAACTATTAAAGGCTGTGGATTACCACTAGCCGAACATCATCCTTTTAAAATGCATTTTTCTTTCCCTTTTGATAAAAAAACGGGGAAAATACAAAAGGAACTATTATCTACAGGGTACCAGGATATAGCTGCCAGTATTATTGAGAAAGAGATGGAGAATGAAGATAAAATAATTGCTATTACGCCTTCCACACTCTATGCCACGGGACTGCAAAAGGTATTTGATAGGTTTCCTAATCGTTGTTATGATCCGGGTATGGAAGAACAGCATGCAATGACAATGGCCGTAGGACTGGCACTTGAAGGTTATAAACCTATTGTTTTTTACCAGTCCACATTCTTGCAGCGAGCATATGACCAGCTTTTTCATGATGTTTGTTTCATGAATAAACCAATTCTTTTGTTGACAGTTAGGACCGGTTTTGCAGGTTATGACAATTCTACTCATCATGGTATTTATGACTTTGCTTATCTACGCGGACTTCCAAACATAAGACTTATGTATCCCAAAGATCGTTTTGAGCTAGAGCGTATGATACGAGATAACTTGAGGAATTTAACCGGACCGGTACTTATTTCGATGCCTTACGGGCCTGTAGATATAATTGATGAAAGCGTGCTGGATGAGCCTCCACAAGTTTTCAGGCGGGCACAAGTAATAGAAAAGAGTAGAGAAATTCTTATAATTACTGTAGGGAATAAGTTCTTAGCTGCACGTGATACTGTGGAGGAACTTAAGAATCAAGGGATAAATGCTGGTCTAGTTAATCTGAGGTATTTAAAACCATTACCAGAAGAACAATTAGTCAATTTAATGCGTGATACTCTTAGGGTAGTAACACTGGAAGAAGGGGTTTTAGATGGAGGAGTTGGCAGCTCTATAGCTGCACTGGCCATTGATAATAATGTTAGATGTGAAATGCTGCGCATTGGAATTCCGTGTAAGTTTGTGGAACCCGGATCTAATTCAGAACTTTGTAAAGTTTACGGACTTGAAAAAACAGGTATACTTGCTAAAATTAATAAACGTTGGCCAGAATTGTTTTTTACCAAATAAAAAGAGCGAATTAAAGGTGTGATTCTATGAGATTAAAAGATAAAGTGGCGGTAATTACCGGCTCAAGTCGGGGTATAGGTAGGGAGATTGCTGAAACGTTTGCTCGAGAGGGTTGCGATATGGTTATTAATTATTATTCTGATGCAACATCTGCTGCTCAGATAGAAAAGAAAATAAGAGATATTGGGAGAAGTGTGCTTGTAATACAAGCAGATGTTACAAAAAGAAAAGATATTCAAAGACTCTTTTTTGAGGCTATAACGCATTTTGGACGTATTGATATATTGGTAAACAACGCGGGGATTAATAAGCGAGGATTCTTTACTGAAATTACCGACGAAGATTGGGACATGATTATGAATGTTAATCTCAAAGGGCCTTTTATTTGCTGCCAGGAGATTTTTTCTTATATGAAGGAACAGGGTTCAGGCAGAATAATAAATATCTCTTCCGTGGCAGGTCAATATCATGGTCCTAAGACTGTTCATTATGCAGTATCTAAAGCAGGGTTAAATAGTTTAACAAAGGTTATTGCCAGGTACGGTGCACCTCATAATATCTTAGTTAATGCCGTTGCTCCGGGAATAATTCTTACAGACCAAACGCGAGATGAGCTTTCTAGTGTTGCGGGAAGAAATGTTATAGATATGACTTTATTAAAGAGGCCAGGTAACTTAGAAGATGTGGCTAACACTTGCATTCTACTTGCATCAGAAGAACAAAACTACATTACCGGACAAGTAATTAGTGTAAGTGGGGGTGCTTATCTTGGTTAGTACTTCAAATCAAAAAAAGACAGTTTTGGTACTTGGTGCCAGTCAGGACCAAGTTTATTTAATCAGAACGATTCAATCCATGGGTCTAAGAGTATTGGCGGTGGATATGAATCCGAAATCCCCAGGCTTAAAAGTATCTGATGATAGTGCTGTAATAAGTACTAGGAATGTAGATAAAATATGTGCCTATCTAAAACTATATCAGGCTAAAGGGTATAAAGTAGTAGGAGTAATAACAATGGGAAGTGATATTCCGGATGTGGTGGCGGCTATAAGCAGTTTTCTGGGTACACCTAGCATTTCAACGCAATCCGCTTTTTTGTCAGTTAATAAATATGAAATGAAAAAGGCTTTTCAGGCGAAGAACATCCCTATTCCTTGGTTCAAACGAATTAAATCGCTGGAAGAGTTAAAACGTGTAGTTTCAGAAAGGGATTTTCCCCTTATCCTCAAGCCGATAGATAGTGCTGGATCAAGAGGCGTTTTTAAACTTGATAAAAGTTGCAATTTAGTAAATCTATTTAATAGATCCCTATCATTTTCCAGATCCGGGTACTGCCTTGTAGAAGAATTTCTTGAAGGCTCACAAATCAGTACGGAAACAGTCATGTTCAGAGGGTGTGGCGTTACCCCTGGTTTTGCTGATAGAAATTACGAATTTATGGAGCGATTTCTACCCCGGATTATTGAAAACGGTGGTTGGGTGCCGACGGTTCTTGAACCTGCTCAACAGGAAGAAGTTAGAAAATTGGTGATTAGGGCCTCTTTGGCTCTTGGTGTAACAGACGGAATTACAAAAGGTGATATTGTACTAACCAAGGAAGGACCCAAAGTTATTGAGATGGCTACACGCCTTAGCGGTGGTGACTTTTCGGCCGGTTTAGTTCCATTAAGTACGGGTGTAAATTATGTAGAGGCTGCAGTGAAACTTGCGATCGGTGAGGAAGTTGATTTCAAGGAATTAAAGTCTAAGATGCTTAGACATGTAGCTAATCGTTATTTTTTCCCGAAACCGGGGAAATTGGTTAGGATTGAAGGGGTAGAGAAAGTGTGCGCCCAGAAGTGGATAAAAAAGTTGGAATTTTGGTACAAAACAGGTGACTTGGTTCCGGAAATTCTAAGCCATGCTCATCGGTTTGGGGTATTTATGGTTGAAGGAAAGACACGAGAAGAAGTTGAGGAGCGAATTAAATGGGTATATAAAATGATCAATGTCGTAACTGAACCTGTGTATTAGCCATTCCCTACAAAGGAGGAAGTTAATGAGTACTTTGAATTCCGAAACTAATTTTAAATGTGATATATGTCGTAGTGAGATATCGAAAACTATTTTTTCGGAGCTGTCTCTTGGCCTCGATTATGGTAAACATGATTTTACATTGGAGGATTTGAAGGCCAATTATGTCGTCTGCCAACATTGTGGCACCGTTAGCCAGTACCCCCTGCCTGAAGAGGATAGGCTCCAAAGATATTATGCTACCAGCCAGGGCTATTTGATTGCAAACTATAAAAACGATGTTTACCAACACAGAGTTCAAATGATTAAGGAAGTCACTAGTCTATCAAAAGGCAAAGCTTTAGAAATAGGGTCGTGTAAAGGCGTATTTTTGCAAATGCTTCATGAGGAATTAGAAATAGAGGTTTTTGGAATAGAGCCTTCTGAAGACTGTTGTGAATACTCAGAAAAAGTTGGTATCCCAGTGGTTAAGAGCCTTTTTGAAAATGTCGATCTAGAAAATGAAAAAATGGTTGGGGAATTTGACATTGTAATAGCGATGTGTGTCTTGGAGCACGTAAAATCACCGCGGGCATTTTTAGATAAGATGGCGCGTACAGTTAAGGAAGGCGGCTACTTATATATTGAAGTTCCCTCAAGTGAACTGTTATCCCGTTTTTCCACAAAGTGTAGATTTGGAGAAAACGTTAATAAAATTCACTTATATCATTTTACTGGACAAGCTTTAGCCTATCTCGTAAACGATTTGGGGTTTGCCGTAGTTCATCAGTCTAACAGTAATGATTTCGATTATCCTTGTCTACACATTATCGCCCGAAAAATATCACCATCTTTATTAGGAGAAGAAGTTTTCCTGGGACAAATTAACATTAAGAAACGGAAAGTAAAGGAGATTGCGGAAAGGCTAATGAACACACTTCAGCAAAACAGGAACGTAGTTCTCTGGGGCGCATCGACAGAGCTTTATGATGTAATTTGTAGTTACCCGGAATTGAAAGTATTAACTAACTATATATTAGTGGACCGAAACCCTCTGAAGCAAGGTAAAAAAATGCTTGAAATACCAATATATAGCCCAGAGGAAATTTTATCAAGAAATACCGATTGTGTTGTGGTGACTACTAGGAATAAAGGGATTAATGCTAGCATACGTAAGGATGTGGGAATTATGTTACCGGGGGTTAAATGTGTTGATATGTGACGAAAAGACTATTGAATATAAATTAGTCTTAAATACTGTTCAAGCTGAAATCCAGATCAATTTCCTGTTACTGAAAATACCTTCACATCCCCTTATGGAGTCAGTAAGCTAATTATAAGGTGCCTGCAGTATCGATTACGGTGTTTTACCGTGTTTGGGCCGCGACAGCGCCCTGACATGGCCTTTAATCGTTTTATTAAAGCAATTTTGGCTGGCGATGGAAAAAACAATATAGTAAAGTGGTTGGCAGGTAACTATTAATAAAAATTATATCAATATTAGAGGAGATTAAGGCAAAAAAGCTAATAAAAAATATGTAGAGAAACAAAAGGGCGATGTCCGGGATACATCAGGAGACATAAACAAAGCTCAAAAGGTCTTAAATTATAAGCGAAGGATTAGTTTTAAAGAAGGAATAACTGCAGAGGTGCAGTGGTTAAAGGAGAGGGAATAGGTTTGGGGAAACTTTTTTTATACGGAATATTTCACGCAAATCTACAGTTTTCCGGTATACCGGAAGAGCAATATCCCCTGATTTTAGACAGGTGTTACTGGCCTATACTGGAACTATGCCGGGACCTGCCAATCAAGCTGGGCCTAGAATTTCCCGCATTCACCCTTGAAACAATAGCCGGTATGGACCCAAGTTTTATCGACGCTCTGAAATCCTTAATTGAGGGGAAAAAATGTGAGTTAATAGGTTCGGGTTACTCACAAAACATTTATCCTTTAATACCTGCTCAGGTAAACAATTATAACGCGGTCTTAGGTAATGGAAAATACTGGCACATACTAGGCGTAAAACCGTCTGTAGCATATGTGAACGAACAGGTATATGCATCCGGTTTGACTGAGTTATACCTTAAGAACGGCTATAAGAGTATTTTTGTAGACTGGGATAATACAAGCATGGCCTGCCCCCTTCCCCAAGAGCTCCGGTATGCTCCTCAAATGATAGAACATGGCCAGGGAAGCAAACTCCAGGTAATTTGGAACAGCTTTATCTCTTTTCAGAGATTTCAACGATACATTCATGGGGACTTATCTCTGGAACAATATATTGAATATTTATTGTCACACTGGAAGGCTGGAGAAAACCGTTCTTTTCCTTTTTACGGTTCTGATTGGGAAATTTTTGATTACCGCCCGGGTAATCCGGACTATTTTCACATCTCTTATAACGGAGAAGAAATCTGTAGGTTTAAAAATATGCTGGAAGCAATAATTTCCGAGGAACGTTTTTCTTTGCTGACACCCAGTGAAGTGACAGGAGTATTTCCTGAAGGGGAAACAATAAACGTAGTTTCACCTGAGTACCCGCTTCCCTGTAAAAAGCAGGTCAAGTATAATGTTACCCGCTGGGCTGTTTGCGGCAGGGAAAATACTAAGAAGAACACTCAATGCTACAGGTTAATGCATAACCTGCAGAACTTAAGCGCTCTGGATAAGTTTGCGTCTGTTGGGGTATTGGGTGTGGATGAACTGGATAAAAGCTGGCGTGACCTTTGTTACCTCTGGGGCAGCGATTTTCGTACCTTTACAACTGAGGAAAAAGAGGATAGGTTTCATAATCTTATGGGATACAATTTAGAAAAGGCGGACCGTTTACGGCAGAGTTTAATTGATAAAATCACATGTACGGATGGCTTTTTACTACTAAACCCTTTGGAAGAAGACTGGGACAAAGTCCCCTTTGCCTTTGAACTGAAATTCAAACCGGGACAGGTTCGATACCCTTTTGCAGTAAATATAGACTGTAAAAAGGTTTTGCATCAGGTAGAGAACATTGAATATTATAAGGACGGGAGCGTACGTAAAGCCGCTTTGGTTGTGTGTCCTGAAATTCCTGCCATGGGGCTGGGAAAAGGACAGATAGTACCTTTAGACAAGGTTGAGGAGTCCCCTAATGTCACTTTTGCCGAGTATACTATCGAAACGCCTGTCGTAAAAGCTGAATTTAATATAACAAGAGGACTTGCCATAAAGTCATTAACATTTCCACAGATTAATAATCTGCCTCTTGTAGGGACACTATCACATGAGTTTTATGATCAGGTAGATTTATCTACAGACCAGTACACGGGACATGTAATTATTGACGATCATCAGTTAGGTAAAGTAACGGACCTAAATAAGGCAGATACTCTGTTACCCGATAATTTAGCTAGGTATCCTATCCGGATACCCGTTAAGGCTAAAATTAAATTACCGGTTGGCCAGCTGTGGAAAACCGTATTTGTCTACGTTGACGAACCAAGGATTGATTTAAGCTATCATTTTAGATTGCAGGATTTGCATCCCCAATCCTTTAGAATGGGTATGCTTACAGTAAACCCACAGGCTTTTGATGCAGGCAACCTTAGATATGTTACTGCAAACGGTGGTAATGATATTGAAACTTTTCAGTTAAGCTCACAGAATATTAACCAGGAGTCCTCTGTAGACCCCAGGTTTTCCACGAGCCATTGTCTCGGCTCTACGGAGGGATGGGTAAGTGTTGGGGATGATGAAAAGTCTGTAGCATCCATTACCCATAAAAGTGGGATGTATTCTGTGCCTCTATTAAGTTATAAAAAAACGAAAGAGTCTTTTTATCTCAGACTTTATAATTCAATTAGTGAAAAAGATGAAACCAGTTCTCAGTTTTGGCGAGGACATATTAAATTTGATGTTAGTTTTTATGGCCATAAAAAAGAAGACCAAAAAATCAGAAGGGTCAGCGAAATGATTAACAGAGGATTAATTTTAATTTCATAAAAACGAATTTTTCGAATGACTAAAAAGGTATAGGAGTGAGGACTGTGTAAAGAAATTATTTGAATCTACGATAATAAGTTTGGACAGGTAACTTTATTAAGGCTTTGATGCTTTAAAAAAATAATGAGTCAAAAGAAGGTGGAGTTTTAATGCAGGCTAATCCTTACAATACCTACAAACAGACATCGGTGGAAACTGCCAGTCCTGAACGCCTGGTCATTATGCTTTATGATGGGGCCCTTAAATTTCTGCGGATTGCTAAAGAAGCTATGGAGTATAAGAACATAGAAGAAGGAAATAGATATATCTGCAAAACCCAGGATATTATTAACGAATTTATTATCAGCCTTGACATGAATACAGGTGAAATTGCCTTTAACCTGCGCAATATTTATGATTTTTGGAACAGAATGCTCATTGAAGCAAACATAAAAAAGGACCCCGTTCTGATTGAACAAGTCATGGAACAGGTACAGGAAATGCGTGACGCGTGGGTAGAAGCTGCTCTTAAATATAAGTCGGGTCAGCCAACAACGGCTGCGGGTGGTGTGAATATTGAAGGTTAAAAATCTGAACAATCATATTCAGCATATTGTCACCGGCTTTAAGCAACAGGGCCAGTTGTACGTAAAACTGCTCCAAATGTCACAAAAGCTGGGGAAAACGCTTGCCGAAGAGTCGGCCAAAGCTGCTGACGGCGATATTGCCGACACCTCCGAAACTCTGTCTGTACACATTACTGAGATAATGTCTGACAGAAGACTGATTATAAAAGATATTGCCAAATTGGAAGAGGATATTCGACCACACAAGGAAGCTGTAATGAATATTTTACACCTAAAAGAATTTAATCTAGACAAGGTTCAAGACTTAATTAATGCTGACCTGAGAAAAGAGTTTTTTGAACAAAAACGAGTGATAGAAAAAATGATTAAAGAGATTATTGAAATTGATCATGATAACCAGACGACTATGGAAAACAGGATGCAGGATGTAGCGGCAGAGCTGAAAAAGATAAAGCAGCACCACCAGATTCAGAAGACATATCTTGACAGGCCGGAAAAATTCCCGGAACCCCGTTTTCTTGACAGCAAGAAATAAGAAAATGCAGAAAAACTTTATATTACCCGGAAAAATACTCCCTATTTACGGAAAATTATTGCAAAATACCTAAACTGAATATATAATTGACTCATAATCCAACCTGCAACTGAGGCCTCCTTCTTAGGTGGCAAACGGGATCCAGGTTGAATCACCTAAGAAGTGGGAGGTTCTATTATGTCATTCGAAGACAAGACACTGGTATGTAAAGAATGTGGCAATGAATTTATATTCACTGCCGGGGAACAGGAGTTTTATGCCGAGAAGGGTTTTGAAAACGAGCCCCAGAGGTGTAAAACCTGTCGCTCCAACAGGCGTTCCGGAGGCAGGAACAACGGAAGGCCCAGGGAGATGCACACCGTCGTATGTGCTGATTGTGGAGCAGAAACTCAGGTACCTTTTGTGCCAAGGAATGACAGACCGGTTTACTGCCGTGACTGCTTTGAAAGCAGAAGATAAACAGAATTGTCGATAACCCGGAGAAATCCGGGTTATTTAATTATCTGAAGAAATTATTCGCAGCAAAACCGGCGGTCGCTTTTCGACAAATAGACCAGGCAAATTTGACAAAATTTTCGGATTCACAAAATTATCCCCAGTTGAACCCCTGATTTTAATACTTATTAACAGGCTTATCCACATTATCCCCAGACAAAAGTATTCACAGGCGGGTTTTGTAATAGTAATTTTTCGACATTTACTTTTTGGATTTTTGTGGCTTTATATGGCAAAATTATGAATCTGATAGAAATTTTCTACGTATTGACAAAATTTAGCTGCTATGTTAGGATGAAGTAGTGGGTTTACCTAGGCTCACTGATATATTTTTTAGGGGGAATGTAAAGAATGTTGGGTAAAGTAAAATGGTTCAATCAGGAAAAAGGATTCGGCTTTATTGAAAGGGAAGACGGAGGAGATGTATTTGTACACTTTTCCGCCATCCAGGAAGAAGGATTTAAAACCTTGGCTGAAGGTCAGAGTGTTGAATTCGAAATCGTGGAAGGTGCTCGTGGGCCTCAGGCTGCCAATGTTGTAAAACTGTAAATTAGTACAATCCAAGCGAATTCACCCCAGGGATCGATTCCCTGGGGTTTTTAAGTGGCTTTAGGCGGAAGGCAATACATGGATAAAAATAATAATTACCCTTTAAAAGGGGAATGGCAAAGATATTTCCAAAGTATACAGAATATTTGCCGCTACAGGAAGGATTTTTGCCCATATTAAGGGAATAATAATAAAGAAAGTGACCGAAAGGAGTGGCCATTTATGAAGATCATTGTCAGGGGAAAGAATATTGAAGTTACTAATGCTTTAAAAGATTATGTCGAAAGAAAACTTGTAAAACTAGAAAAATACCTTGATCTGTCCGAGGCACAGGTTACTTTGGTAGTTGTGAAAGATACCCACAAGGTGGAAGTTACCATACCTGTTAATGGAATGATTCTTAGAGGGGAAGAGGCAACCGGTGATATGTATGCTTCGGTTGACTTGGTTATTGAGAAACTTGAGAAACAGATCAACAAGTATAAGGGCAAGCTGAGCAAAAAGATCAGGGTCGAAGGCAAAGCCGCCCCTGCCGCTGCTGACAACGAGAGCTTTGAGGAACCTTTTATCAAGAAGACCAAGAGGTTTGCTGTTAAGCCAATGCCGGTAGAGGAAGCGGTCATGCAAATGAACCTGCTGGGTCACAGTTTCTTCGTTTTTTCCAATGCAGAGACTGAAGAAGTGAATGTGTTGTATAAAAGGAAGGATGGAAATTATGGCTTAATTGAGCCAGAGTTCTAAAAATTATTAATATATTAAATGACAAAAAGGGCTCACCTTTCACAGGTGGGTCCTTTAATGTTGTCAGACAGTTGTGAAGGGAGCGGCCAAGAACTCTTGAATCACTAAGATGTTGGGCAATTTAAACAAAAAAATATAAATTAACAGAATTTCGGAAAAATTTTATATTATTTTGTATAAGAAAAAGAAGGAAAAACTGCTTAAAAGTAGAAAATAGAAATATAAATTTTCAGAACTTGGTACTGAATGCAGTTATAAAAAAATTAGAAAGAAACGCGGGGGTTTTTATGGCACCAGACAGGTACGTCGAAGGTAAGCTTACTGATTATGAGGACATTATCAGGCAGATAAAAGACGTCATTTCCGCGCGAATTGTAACAGATGAGGCCGGTGACATTGCCGAAATACATGTGCTCTCTGGGTCCAGCCGGAGTCCCAAACAGATAGTGCGGGATATTGAATCGGCTTTCATGGCTCAGTTCGGAATCAGTATTGACCATAAAAAAGTAAGTGTTGCTCAGATGCAGGATGATGAAGGCCCTGGACCCATGCAGGAAGTAAGGCCTAAACTGGTTGCTGTGACCGTTAGTTCGGGAGGCAGGAAGACTGAGGCCAAGGTTGAGCTTGAAATTGGCGGCGAAATGTATGGCGGCATTGCATCAGGGCCAAGCACGGCAAATAATAAACTCAGAGTTATCGCACAGGCTACTGTTTTTGCTATAGAAAGCTATATGAAGGGAACCTGCAATATGGTGACAGAGGATATTACGCGTTTTTTGCTTGCCGGAAGGGATGCTGTTGCAGTTTCGATTTCCCTGATAACAAATGTGGGAGAAGAGAGGTTGATTGGCTCAGCATTTCTTAATCATGATGAAAGGGAAGCAGCCGTCAAAGCAACTCTTGCCGCTATTAACAGGCGGATGGCGCTGCTGCTTAATGATTGATACCCAAATAGTAATGTTATTTTAAAGGACCGACAGAGGCCAGATCTTTGTTTTGAAATTGTTTTTCGGTAAAGTATGACCAGAAAAAAAGTGCAACATACGAGCGGAACCACCCGAGCGGAAGTCCAGATACCGGCTGGTACATAGCGGTTACCGGTTGAGTCAGAGACGGAACGGGGGGTTACTTTACATGAAAGCAACTTTGGTTAAGATCGCTATGGCTATTGTTACTTTAGTTTTAGCAGGTGGTGCAGGTTGGAAACTGTAGAAAATGATCTGCCATTTCACTTAGAGTAACAACTGTCGGTCTCTTATTTTTTTAAGGTGGTCTTATTTATGAAAGATTATCCTTATTTAGCCAAAATATATATTTGGATGATTATTTCTGTAGCCTCAATACTATTATGGTTCTTAAGTAATGATGTTAATTTTAACAAGGAAACTATTACGGGTTTTGTGTTTTTTGCAGTGTTAGCGGCTATCACTGATTCGCTTCCCGTTTCACTACCACGTGGAGGACGCGTCACAGTTACGGTGGCGGTAGCTTATGCAAGTATTGTTTTGTTTGGGCCTATGGTCTCGGTATGTATCATGATTTTTGCAAACTTAATCAGTGAGCTTCTCTCAAAAAGCCAATTATATAAATTTGCTTTTAATTGCGCCCAATTTGTATTAGCTACAGGATCCGCTGGACTGGTTTTTCAACATTTAGGTGGAGAAAATTACGCAGTTAGTTTTAATAACTTAATCCCTTATATAGGTGCTGCAGTTTGTTATATCGCCGTTAATGCAATAGCTTTTTCTATTGCCTTCTCTTTAGTTAATGGGGTATCTATTCATGTGGTTTGGTTATCCCATATCCGTTGGGCTATTCCTAATATGTTGTTGCTTGCCCCGCTAGGGCTTCTTATGGCTAAGTTGTATACCTACACCGGCCCTATGGGAGTAATCCTGTTTTTCGCTCCACTGCTCTTGGCCCGCTACATATTTAAATCTTACATGGACACCAGGGAGGTTTATAGTAATACCCTGGAGGCTTTGGCCGGTGCTTTGGACGCTAAGGACAGATATACCAGGGGCCATTCCGACCGGGTGGCCAATTATGCTGTGGAACTGGCACGCCAGATGAAGCTCCGGGAAGACCAGGTGGAAGCCATTCACCACATGGCCTTTTTGCATGATATAGGTAAAATAGGTATCAGTGATGAACTCTTAACCAGGGTGGGCAGGCTGGCTGACAGTGAGTTTGACAAAATCAAGCTGCATCCGGTTATTGGGGAGCATATTTTAAAGGACCTCAATTACCTCGGGTCTTTTACACATTTTGTCAGGAGTCACCATGAGAAATACGACGGTTCCGGGTATCCTGACGGCCTCAAAGGCAAGGCCATCCCTCTTGGCGCCAGGATAATCACTTTGGCAGATTCCTTTGATGCCATGACTTCTGACAGGTCTTACCGCAGCAAGATGACGCCGGAAGAGGCTCTGGAGGAGGTAAGGCGCTGTTCAGGGACACACTTTGACCCCGAACTCGTAGAGGCTTTTTTGGCCTTGCGAAATGGGAAGCCGGCAGAAGAATGCAGCGCTTTTTTGGAGGCCGCATCAGCTGCCGAGAAGTAGCGAAGTGAAAAGCGGGAAGATAGTATGGGAGGGTCTATGGAAACAGGGGCTGTTTCTAAAACAACTATTATCGGTCACCGGGCAGTAACAGTTTTCACAGTGACATGTGGATTACTGGTTCTGTTCATCAGCATATTTCATGTAAATGAAAAATTCCTTTCGCCGGTGGCTATATATGCCATGCTCTCTTTTATTGCCCAGCTGATGCCGGTAAAGTTGTCACAGGGTACTGTTTTTTCGGTGGCATTTATCCTGGACTTGGTACTGCTCGCCCTTTACGGTGTTCCTGCAGCAATAATAACAAGATTTGTGACAACTTTTGCCTCCGGGTTTTTTGCCATACTTCTTGGGAAGGACGAGTCCTTTGGCGGTATCGTCAAACTGTCTTCCCAGATGGCTCTGGCTACAGGGGCGGCAGGTGTGGCTTACCTGGCGGGTTTGCCTCCGGTTGCTGCATCTGTAATGGCATCAGTGGTTTATTTCCTGGTATATACGGTATTTATTGCTGTTGAAGGTATGCGGCATACAGGAGATTCTTTTTATGCCAACTGGTCTTCAGCGATAAAGACAATTGGAGGCAATTATTTTGCCCTGGCATTTTTAACATATCTCTTAGTTTATATAATTAGCCACAGTGTTATGGAATCACAGTTATTTGTTCTCCTTCTCTTTTTTGTTCCGGTCATGCTGGTTAGTCATGCATTCAGGTTGTCACTGAATATACAGCAGAGCTATCTGAAAACTGTACGGACACTTGCTAAGGCTATCGAGGCCAAGGACCCGTACATGAAGGGACATTCTGAACGGGTGGCAGAGCTGACCCTGGCGCTGGCAAAGGAGTTCAGTTTCTCGGAAAAAGACCTCCGGAAGCTTGAGTATGTTGCCCTCCTTCATGATGCAGGAAAAATCGGAGTTTCTGACGAAATACTTAACAAGCCCGGGACACTTTCTTATGAGGAGTATGAGACCGTTAAACAGCACGCTGTTCTGGGGGCAGAAATTCTACACAAAATAAAATTTCTTTCGTCTAAAGCCCCGTTTGTGATGCACCATCATGAGAGGTATGACGGTACGGGTTATCCTGCCGGGCTGAAGGGCGAAAATATCCCGCTTGTGTCACGGTTATTGGCTCTGGCAGACGCATATGATGCCATGACCACTGACCGCCCCTTCAGAGGGGCCAGAACTCCGGAGCAGGCGGTTGCGGAGATAGAACAACTGGCCGGTACCCAATTTGACCCTAACTTAATTGGAAAGTTTAAAAAAGTACTTTACAGACGGGGTGAGATCTAGATGTTTTTTGAAATTATAATTGCTGCAGTTATTATCGGTATGGTGACCGGGGGACGTTTCAGCAACCTCAGTCAGTTAAATATCAAATTCATATATGTTATTGTGTTGGCCTACTTAATTCAAGTAGGCATTGATTTTGGAGCCCCCAGGTGGGAGTTTGGGGGATATTCCTATCTGCACACCATTTCATATCTGATCCTGTTGTTTGCCTTAGTTAAAAACCGCAGCATACCAGGGATGCAGCTGATTATTGCCGGCAGCCTGCTTAATTTTGCGGTCATTGCGTTAAATGCCGGCCAGATGCCGGTGCGCGCCGATGTGATTCCGGCGCAGATGGCAGAGGCCCTGGCCTCCGGGAAGGGTGGGACCCACGGTTTAATGACAGGGGAGACGACATTGGCTTTCCTGGCAGACATATTTTATATAAAATTGCCATACCAGCATCAATTGATCAGCATAGGGGATATCCTGCTAAATGCAGGAGTTTTGGCATTGATAGTAAAAGGGATACGGGGTAAAACCCAATAACATCCCTGAAACACTAATATTCCCCATTTCGCCGCGGCTTGAACTCTCCTGCCAAAAGTGCTAAAATCTAAAATGTGTATAACTGTGTTTTAGTGAGGCCGCACAGGTCTCTTTTGTTTATTTTAAAAAAGGGGTGTTTTTATGCTAGGGTTTGTGAAGAAGCTGTTTGATGATAATGCCAAGATTATCAAAAAGCTCCAGAAAACCGTTAATGAAATAAATGGTCTTGAGCCGGAGCTTCAGAGGCTGACAGACCCCCAACTGCAGGGGAAAACAGGAGAGTTCAAGAACAGACTGGCTGATGGCGCTGATATTGATGACATTCTTCCAGAGGCATTTGCCGTAGTCAGGGAAGCCTCAAAAAGAGTATTGGGAATGAGGCATTTTGATGTCCAGCTGATAGGTGGGATAGTCCTTCACCAGGGAAGAATATCTGAAATGAAGACCGGTGAAGGTAAAACCCTTGTAGCCACATTGCCGGCATATCTTAATGCTCTTACCGGGCGGGGAGTCCATATTATAACTGTAAACGATTACCTGGCCACAAGGGACAGTGAGTGGATGGGACAGATTTTCAGGTTTCTGGGGCTTTCTGTCGGCCTGATAGTACACGGGCTGGATTATGATGAAAAAATTGCGGCCTACAACTCCGATATTGTTTACGGAACCAATAATGAGTTTGGTTTCGATTACCTCAGGGATAATATGGTAATTCAAAAAGAGAACATGGTCCAGAGGGACCTCTATTATGCTATTGTGGATGAGGTTGACAGTATTCTGATTGATGAGGCCAGGACCCCGCTGATTATATCAGGACAGGCTGACAAGGCTACCGACCTTTATTACACAATGGCAAAAGTAGTGCCAAGACTGAAAAAGGAAGAACATTTTACTGTTGATGAAAAGGCTCATACCGTTGTTCTTACCGATGAGGGTGTGACCGCAGTTGAGCAAATCCTGGGGGTTCAGAACCTCTATGAAGATGACCATATCGAACTCACCCACCACCTGAACCAGGCGCTCAAGGCCCATGGCCTGATGAAAAGGGACCGTGATTATGTGGTTAAAGACGGTGAAGTAATCATTGTGGATGAGTTTACCGGGCGGCTGATGCTGGGACGCCGTTACAGTGAAGGCCTGCACCAGGCTATTGAGGCCAAAGAGGGGGTCAAAATTGAACGGGAGTCTCAGACCCTAGCCACCATTACGTTCCAGAACTATTTCCGGATGTATGAGAAGCTGGCGGGAATGACAGGTACCGCTATCACTGAAGAGGACGAGTTCCGCAAAATCTATGGGCTCGATGTGGTAGTTATTCCTACTAACAGACCAATGATAAGGAAAGATTTGCCGGATGTTATCTACAAGACCGAGAAGGCCAAGTTTGATGCTGCCGTAGACGAAATCGCGGAACGGCATGCCCAGGGGCAGCCGGTTCTGGTGGGTACCATTTCCATTGAGAAATCTGAAGAATTAAGTATGACGCTGAAGAAACGGGGTATTCCGCATCAGGTACTTAATGCAAAGCATCATGAAAAGGAAGCGGAAATCGTAGCCCAAGCCGGTCGTTTTGGTGCAGTTACTATTGCCACTAACATGGCCGGTCGTGGTACTGACATCCTCCTGGGGGGGAACCCTGAGTTCCTGGCACAGGAACAGGCAAAGAAGGGTGACAACGAACAGGTTGACCGGGAAAACTATGAAAAACTTTTCAATAAAATTAAAGCCGAAACTGATCAGGAGCACGAAAAAGTTGTATCTCTCGGAGGCCTCCATATTATAGGTACTGAGCGCCATGAGAGCCGTCGTATTGATAATCAGCTCCGCGGTCGTACCGGACGGCAGGGTGACCCCGGGTCCACCAGGTTTTATATTTCTATGGAAGATGATCTGATGCGCCTTTTTGGCTCTGATAATATCAGCTCTTTGATGGGCAAACTGGGGATGGAAGATGATATTCCGATTGAACATTCGCTGATTACCAGGTCTATTGAGACAGCCCAGAAGAGGGTGGAGAACCGCAACTTCGATATCAGGAAAAACGTTTTGGAATATGATGATGTAATGAACAAACAGCGGGAAGTAATTTATGAACAGCGCCGGCGGGTGCTTCTTGAAGAAAACCTCAGGGAAACCATCAACCAGATGATTGAGACAATGATAGACAGCGATATGGATGTTTACTGCAACCCGGGGGTACACCCCGAGGAATGGGACCTCCAGGGGCTGCTTGAGCACGCAGGTGAATTGTACCTGCCCCATCATGAACTGACTCCTGAGGATTTGGCAGACATGGGCAGGGATGCGGTCAAAGACCTGTTGTATCAAAAGTCAATGGATACGTATGATGCCCGCGAACAGGAGCTTGGTGAGGAAAATGCCAGGCATATCGAAAAGGTAATTCTGCTCCGCATGGTTGACGAAAAATGGATGGACCACCTGGATGCAATGGACCAGCTGCGGCAGGGTATCGGACTCCGGGCGTATGGGCAGAAAGATCCTTTGGTGGAATACAAGTTTGAGGGATATGAGATGTTTCAGAACATGATTTCATCTATCCAGGAGGATGTCGTTCGTTATATCTTCAGGGTAAATGTTGTCAAGGAACCCGTAGCCCAGCACCAGAATGTTACTGAGAACAGATATAACGAGGACAGCGGACCCAGGCAGCCGCGGAAGGTGGCAAACCGGGTCGGCAGGAATGACCCGTGTCCCTGTGGAAGCGGGAAGAAATACAAAAAGTGCTGTGGCAGTTAGCAGAAAACGGGCTCTAAGCGCTAAAGCGCAAAGAGTCCGTTATCATATACAAAACACTGCATATAACGGTACAGATTTAATACTGTTTTCAAACCCGAAGTTCTTTGCTGATATTCGTATGGAATAAGGCGGATGATACTGCTTAATAAACTGGACAAGACTTTTCGATTTCACGTTCTCTGCAGACTTTACCTCCACCGGAACAATATTCCCATCTTTATCCTGGATAACGAAATCTACCTCAGCCTTACCCCGGGACTCCCAGTAAAAAGGTTTAATACCATTGCCGGTCAAAGCGGAACAGACATAATTTTCTGCAAGGGCACCCTTAAAGCCGATGAAGCCAGGCACATCTATAAGCACAGCATTAGCCGGGATGTCAAACTTTGAGCAGAGCAGCCCGGTATCGGTCATATACACCTTAAAGGAGGAGTTATCTGCATATGCAGTCAGGGGAAGATGGCCTTCCTTCACCTTATGGCATTTTATGATAACTCCGGATGCCCTTAACCATTCCAGCGATGTTTCGTATTCATAAGCCCTGGCGCCGCTTTTAATAACTTTGTACTGAAATTTCCGGTTATCCTTGGCAAGTTGTGCCGGTATGGAGTTAAATGCAGCCATAATCTTTGTAGTTTCCACCGGTGTTGCATACTTTGCCATATCTGCGATGTAGGCATCATTGATATTCTTTTGTGCGGCCAAAACAAAATTGAAATCCTGCTTTTCAATATATTCTAAAACTGCCCTGGGCATACCGCCTGTTACAAGGTAGGTTCTATATAAATCCATAGCAGTGTCATGCAGAGATAAGGGTTCACTTGTTTCAAAAGAATTGCGGATGATTTTTGCCAGATCTTGCTTACCTAATGCCCACAAAAACTCTTCAAAGTCAAGAGGATACAGTGTCAACATATCCACCTTACCGACAGGGAAGGAATATTTTTCCCGATTAACAGCGACTCCCAAAAGGCTGCCGGCCGCTATCATATGATACTCCGGCGCATTTTCGCAGAAATATTTTAGCGACGTCAAAGCACGCTCACAGGCTTGTATTTCATCAAAGATGATTAGCGTATCACCTTCTAATATTGTTTGTCCGGACTTTGCAGAAAGTTCCTTTATTATGCGTTCCGGGTCTAAGTCCCGCTCAAAAATGCCGGCAACTTCCTGGCTGTCTTCTAAATTGATATAGACAGTGTTTTTGTAAAATTCCTTACCAAAGGAAAGAGCAGTATAGGTTTTGCCAACCTGTCTTGCTCCATATAATACCAGGGGCATTCTATTATCTGAATTCTTCCATAATACCAGTCTATCGAACATTTTTCGTTCCATAAAGTGTAATCACCTCACACTAATTATAACCTAATTATAATAAATTAATACTAAATGTCAAGCAAGGGCAGATTCCTGTCTTTTTTTTAACTGAAGATATAAGACAAGTGAAAAAAATGTCAAATTATCCATAATTTTTGCAGGAAAAGACGAAAAAACAGCCAATTATTATAATAAATAAATGTGATTAAGAAGGTGGGCCAAGCGTGGATTTATCATCAATTTTAGGACTTGTACTCGGATTTGTAATGCTCGTAGGCGGCTTTTTGCTGGAGGGCGGTCATTTTACGTCCCTTCTGGAACCGACTGCGGCCATGATTGTATTCGGTGGTACTGCAGGGGCAACTATTGCCAGTTTTTCGATGGAAGACATTAAACAGGTACCGCAGCTGTTTAAAATCACTTTTACTGAGAAGAGATATGAGGTCCAGGAGCTTATTGCTATTTTAAGCAGTTTTGCAGAAAAGGCCAGGCGTGAAGGGCTGCTGAGCCTGGAAAGGGAGACAGCCACTATTGATGATGATTTTCTCAAGCAGGGGATACAGCTTGTGGTGGATGGTACCGACCCGGCCCTGGTAAGGGATATTCTGGAGACACAGATAGAATTCACCGATCAGAGACATAAAATTGGGGCCGAGATCTTTGAAGCAGCTGGCGGTTATTCACCTACCATGGGTATTATCGGAACCGTTATGGGTCTTGTCCACGTCCTCAGTAACCTGGCTGATCCGGATTCCCTGGGCCCGTCAATTGCAGTAGCTTTTATTGCGACACTTTACGGTGTGGCTTTTGCCAACGTAGCCTGGCTGCCTATCGGTCATAAGTTAAAACTGAAGAGTAAGCAGGAGCGGTTTGTTATGGAGATAGCCCTTGAGGGCATACTTTCTATCCAGGCAGGTGACAACCCGAGTATTGTAAAGGAAAAACTGAAAGCCTTCTTAGCAACAAAAGTACGTCAGGAAAACATAGCCTCCAAGGAATAGGGGTGATTGCATGGGCAGACGCAAAGGCGAGCCGGAAAAGGCGCCCAACCATGAAAGATGGCTCATTACATATGCTGACCTGATTACCCTCTTGATGATATTTTTCGTTCTGATGTATACTATCAGTAATGTAAATGCAAAGAAATTTGCTCAGCTGTCATCTTCTATGAGTGAGGCCCTGCTTGGGGAAAAGAGTGGTAATTTTGTTGGTGAAGCCCCGGGTCCGATGTTGGTGGATACAGGACAGACTGCTGCCGGCGCAAAGACTGAGGCGGCCAGCATGGAAGGGGCTCTGGAAGAACTGGAAAAGTATATCAAGGAAAAAGGACTTGAGGGCAAGGTCGAGGTGGGTCAGGAAGAACGCGGGCTGGTGATTAGTCTCAAGGAAGCCCTGCTCTTCCGGATCGGGTCTGCTGATTTGACACCGGAAGCCAGGAATGTAGTTGCCGATGTCGGCCAGGTTCTGGCAAAGATGCCGAATAATATCCGCATCGAAGGACATACCTGCAACCTTCCCATCAATACGAGCCGTTATCCTTCCAACTGGGAACTCTCAACGGCACGGGCCACCAATGTGGTCAGGTACTTGGTAACCCAGGTCGGTCTTAAACCGGAAATGCTGTCTGCTACCGGTTATGGTGAATTCCGTCCGATAGTTCCCAACAACTCTGAAAAGAACAGGGTCAAAAACCGCCGGGTTGACATAGTAGTATTGAAGAGTGTGCTTAATATCTCTGAGCCCGGAAAGGATAATCAGGTTATTATTGTTGAATAACGCCGGTGAATATGGATGAAAAACAGGACATTTCATAATACGGAGACAGCTTATAATATTTTAGACAACAGGGATGTCATGACACAATGTCAAAGGCATCCTTTTTTCTGCTGCAGGGAAGATCGCTTTTTACGAGGGCAACTGATGCAATTTGAAGGGAGGCCGGCCTGTTGCAGCTTAAGTTAATGTGTCATGGAGAGGCAGTCGAATGCGGCCGGACAGACGACTGTCATTCAGCTATGTGCAGCCGTGAGCTGATGCTTAAAGTAATGCACAGTCTTGTCAGCCCACATATAAAGCCGGTCCTTAACCGGATATTTGAAATACAGGAATTATTCCAGCTGGCTGATGTTGTCTGCCTTGGCGAGAATCAACTGCACCATGTTGTCCGGATGTGTGAACATGCGATTCAGATCAGGGAAAACTGTCTTCAGGAGCTTGGCATAAGCAGGGAGAAACTCCTGACTGCGGTCTTGTTCCATGACTCCGGCAAAGGAGAAGAAGTTGACGACAGGGGTTTTGGCGGCCGGAAAATGAAACAGGTAAAGGTACCCAGGAAGTTGAAACACTTTGGTATTCCCTCCTGGGTGGAGTTCAGCACTCCTCTGCATGACCATATTGAGCGCGGTTTGGTAATTGGGGAGACGTATAATCTGAAAGATGATATCCTTGAAGCTATTGTACTTCATCATCATGTTAAAATTCTGCCTGAGACACTCAGACTCATGGCAAGAGGCCTTTTCCTGCCAGGTGTGATATATGAAGACATTCTTCATTACAAACCGGGGCAGTATGCAGTTGGCGGCAGCACACTCTCCCAGGCTGTCGCAGTTATTGACCAGCTATGTGCTATTGAAAGAAAGTTTGAAGGGCGGGTTTGCCTCAATGGTGAACCGGAAAAAATGGAAGATGAACTGGTAAAAGACCTGGTGATAGGGGTGACCGATACCTCCGACCCGCGCATTTCCCTGCTGGGAAACTGCCTGGATGGCAGGGAGACAGTAATCCTCCTGGATATCAGGAGTTTTGGGTCTTTTGTGGCCAGCAATAGTGAATACAAGGTGCAGTCTATGAAAAAAGAGGTGCTGCATACTATCCGTTCTGTTATCCGGGTACAGGATTTTTACCGGGAAAAAGATATGGTAAGCCTGGTCGGCGGGGATGAATATGCTGTTATCACGAAAGTGCTGGAAGACAACATCATTAAAAAAATGATTAACAGGATTAGGGCCGCAATAAAGGGCCGGACCGGCTTTGATGTCCGTTATGGTTTTGGAACCGGGGGCACGATAGAGGGAAACTTCCATATAGCCAGGGATATGGCAAATTCACAAAAAGGATATTAAATTTTGACAAAAATTTCAGGGGAAAGTATAATTATATAGGCTGAGAAATATAACAGCTATAAAAAGAATTTGGGGGTATACGCGTGCTGACTGATTTAAAAAAAGAACTGGAAATGCTCGGAAGGCGTATTGAAGATCTGAGGGTTTCTCTTTGACTTTGATGAAAAGTTAAAAAAGACGGCAGAATTGGAATCGCGCTCCGCTGAGGACGGATTCTGGGATGAGCCGGAAGCGGCTCAAAAAGCGATGCAGGAGATTACCCGCCTGCAAGGCCGGATAAATGATTATAACCAAGTGTCACGAATGTATGAAGACATCAACCTTCTCTGGCAGATGGGCATGGAAGAGGGAGATGAATCCCTGGAAAAGGAAATATCCAGGGATATGGAGCAGCTCGAAGCCATCCTTAGTGGTATTGAGCTGGTGCTGTTGTTAAGCGGCCCGTACGACCGGGCCAATGCGGTTATTTCACTACATGCCGGAGCAGGGGGTACTGAGGCCCAGGACTGGGTGGAAATGCTGCTGCGCATGTATACCAGGTGGGCTGATGAAAGGGGCTATGGTGTCGAAACCCTGGACTTCCTGCCTGGGGATGAAGCCGGTGTCAAGAGCGCTTCACTGCTTATTACCGGTGAAAATGTTTATGGTTACCTCAAAACTGAAAAAGGAGTGCACCGTTTGGTAAGGATATCGCCTTTTGACGCCTCGGGCAGAAGGCATACTTCCTTTGCTTCAGTTGATGTGCTTCCTGAGGTTGAAGATGATAACCAGGTTGTTATTGACCCGGGGGACCTGAAAGTTGACACTTACCGTTCCGGCGGAGCCGGTGGGCAGCATGTCAATAAAACCGATTCCGCGGTACGGATAACACACCTGCCTTCAGGAATTGTTGTTCAGTGCCAGAATGAACGTTCCCAGCATGCCAACCGCCTGAAAGCAATGAAGTTTCTTCAGGCCAAACTCCTGGACCTGCAACTGAAACAGAAGGAACAGGAGCTCAGCGCAATCCGTGGAGAACAGCAGGATATTGCCTGGGGGAGCCAGATAAGGTCATACATTTTTCAACCCTATACCATGGTGAAAGACCACCGGACGGGAGTTGAGATTGGTAATGTGGATGCGGTAATGAATGGAAACATCGACCCGTTTATTTCTGCTTACCTGCAGTCACAGGCCAAAAACCGGTAAGATATTGTGATTAGAACAGGCGCTCCCGAGGGATTATACTAGTAGCATACTTAGGGAGTTGGCTTCCTTGAAAATAAGGCTATTACGGGAATATATTTTCATATTTATCGGTGTTTTACTTACTGCAGTTGGACTGGACATGTTTCTTGTGCCCAATAAGATTGCTGCCGGCGGGGTAAGCGGGATTGCCACCATTGTTTATTATGCGGCACGTTTTCCGGTGGGCCTGACTATGCTCATCATAAACGTGCCCCTTTTCCTTATCGGCATCAGGAAACTGGGGGTGGGCTTTGGCATAAGGTCCTTGTTTGGGACGGTGGCCATCTCCCTGGCAGTAGACCTTCTGGCACCTGTTCTGCCTGTTCCCACCAGAGACCCGCTGCTTGCTTCCATATATGGAGGCATTGTAACCGGAATCGGAATCGGTATTGTTTTCCGCAACGGGGGCACAACGGGGGGCACCGACCTTGCTGCCGCTATTATAAATAACTACATGAAAATGAGTGTCGGTGTTGTTCTCTTCATGATTGACGCCTGTGTTATAGCTGCCGCCGGAATTACCTTCAAGAGTGCGGAACTGGCCCTATATGCACTGCTTACAATATTCCTTACCTCAAGGGTAATTGACATGGTCCAGGAAGGGTTTGGCTATGCCAAGGCGGCACTGATTATTTCCGACAGGCCCCGGGAGATATCTGAGGCAATTCTGATCCAGATGGACCGGGGTGTTACTACCTTAAAGGGTAAAGGGATGTATACCGGGATTGACCGGGATGTTGTGTTTTCTGTTGTTACCAGGGCCGAAATCTCCATATTGAAAAAACTGGTACATAGTATTGACCCTAAGGCCTTTGTTATCCTGACTGATGTTCATGAAGTCCTGGGTGAGGGCTTTAAGAGAAGAGTATGATATAATCACAAAACCGAGAAGGAGTGACAGAAATAATGGATAGTTCTGTATTGCAGGATTTGGAGGCAAAGGCCTGCAAAATGCGGCAGGATATTGTAAGGATGCTGGGGGAGGCCGGGTCAGGGCATCCCGGGGGTTCTCTTTCCGCTGCAGATATTGTTGCTGTTCTGTTTTTTAACGAGATGAAGACTGACCCACAGAAGCCGGACTGGCCCGAAAGGGACCGTTTTGTGCTCAGTAAGGGGCATGCTGCACCTGTTTTATATGCTGCCCTGGCTGAGAAAGGATTTTTTACGGTGGATGAACTGATGACCCTAAGGAAAACCGGCAGCAGGCTGCAGGGACACCCCAGTATGAAACACCTGCCAGGAGTTGAGATGTCAACCGGGTCCCTTGGCCAGGGACTATCGGTAGCTAATGGGATGGCTATCGCCGGTAAATTGGACAAGCGTGATTACCGGGTCTATGTTGTCCTGGGTGACGGGGAAATTCAGGAGGGTCAGATCTGGGAGGCTGCCATGGCGGCAGTCCACTATAAACTGGATAACCTGGTTGCCTTCCTGGACCATAATGGACTCCAGATTGATGGGCCTGTATCCGAAGTAATGTCACCGGAACCTGTAGCGGATAAATGGCGCGCCTTTGGATGGCATGTTGAGGAGATAGATGGCCATAATATGAAGGAGATTACAGATGCCCTGGCCCTGGCCAGGACGATTAAGGGGAAACCTGTTATGGTTGTGGCCAACACTGTTAAGGGAAAAGGAGTATCATTCATGGAAAATCAGGTGGGCTGGCACGGCAGCGCCCCGAATGCTGAGCAGACAGGCCAGGCCTTGGCAGAGTTGGGAGGGGAAGCCGATGAGTAAAAAGACAGCGACACGTGAGGCTTATGGAAAAACACTGGCCCGTCTGGGGGCAGTGAATAAAAACATAGTAGTTCTTGATGCCGACCTTTCCAAATCGACAAAAACAGCCGATTTTGCTGCGGTATTCCCAGAACGCTTTTTTGACATGGGGGTTGCTGAGCAGAACATGCTGGGGACAGCCGCCGGACTGGCAGCCGCAGGGAAAATACCTTTTGCCAGTTCTTTTGCGGTGTTTGCCACCGGAAGGGCTTTTGAACAGATTCGTAATTCCATAGCTTATCCGAAGCTGAATGTTAAGATTGCTGCCACTCATGCAGGAATCAGCGTGGGTGAGGATGGAGCATCACACCAATCCATTGAGGACATTTCCCTGATGCGGACATTGCCTAATATGACAGTGATTGTACCTGCAGATGCTGTGGAGACAGAAAAAGCGGTAGAGGCAGCAATAGAGGTTAAGGGGCCTGTTTACCTCAGGCTGGGCAGACTGGGCCTTCCGGTGCTGTTTGACGAAAGCTACCGTTTTGAGGTGGGAAGAGCTGTTACTCTCAGGGAGGGCAGTGATGTTACCGTCATGGCCTGTGGTTTAATGGTAGGTCAGGCAGTAGAAGCTGCTGAGATGCTGGCCGGGGAAAATATCAGTGCCCGGGTAATCAATATGCATACAATCAAACCCATTGACAGGGATATAATTATAAAGGCTGCCCGGGAAACCGGGGCTGTTGTTACCGCAGAAGAGCACAGCATCATTGGAGGTCTTGGCAGCGCAGTAGCCGAGGTCCTGGTGCAGTCCGAACCGGTTCCCCAGGAAATGGTGGGTGTCAGGGACACCTTTGGCGAATCCGGCCCACCGTCCGAACTGCTGCAGAAATACGGGCTGATGGCAGGAGATATTGCTGCTGCAGCTAAAAAGGTCATGGGCAGGAAAAAAGGATAAAGTAAAGGGACAGCCCAGTTATATAACCACAAAAGCATGTAAGGGGTAGATATATTCCTTCAGAACGGCTACAACTCAGCCGGCTAGCCACTCGCGCAGAGCGCTCGTGGGCCGGCTGACGTCAGACTCGTTCTTCCGGAACATATCTACCCCTTTCCAGCTTTCTAAATGTATAACTGTTTTACAGCTGTCCTAACTGTCTCAAGGTCTACTTCAGGATGAACATATACCATTGGAACCGTATCAAGTAAAGTAAAATAGATATCTTTATGGAAAATTGATGCAAAATCTTTTGTTATTCCCGATAAATTGAGGTACACTTTTGGGCTTTTAAACTTGTACTCCGCTTTAACTGCAAAAATTTTGCCTTCGTCTAACTGCAGTTTCTCTTTTAAATCGCTTTCTATGTTGCTGGGGTCTGTATTAATAAATTGTCCTAATTGGGCATCTGCTTGTAACGTGATGGTTATATACCCACATATACAGAGTATTTCTTGCATAAACAAAATTGGCAACAACACTTAGTGCAGATGAATCAAAGCACAGTTTACCACTAACTATATTATAGGCTCGTATTAATCTATCAGTATCAATTGAAACTAAGGTGTTTCCTGTACCCGAAGAGAACGAATCTCTACAGAAGTAATCCAATTTGTCTACATCTATCGACGAATTCAAAATCTCTATAATACCGTTTTTTACTTTGTTGTCGACTGTGTTTGGGTATAAATTACCAGTTATCATACGACAAAACAGTTCTTTATCACATCCAAATTCCTCAAGTTCCTGGTTGAAAATATGTAATGCAACTAAGCAACTTAAGTATTCGTGTTGAGCCCCGTTAACCAGGTTAATTTTTCCTATTTTGTTATGCAATTCATCACGTAAATTATTTTTATCAAAAACAATTTCTCCGGTATGAGATAGTGGAGTATGTCCCACATCATGTAACAAACAAGCATACCGAACTGTATTTTCTAAAGGTCTGATAATCTCTTGCTGGTCAGGTGGTAGTTTGTTAACAACCGTTTGGAATACTCTCATTCCTAAATGCATTACACCAATTGAATGTTCAAATCTAGTATGATTTGCACTAGGATACACTGTATGACAGCCTGATTGGCGTATCCTCCTTAATCTTTGAAAAGCAAGAGTGTCGATGAATTTCAAATCATTCTCATTTATTTGTACATATCCATGGACCGGGTCCCGAAAAATCTTCGTCTTCATTATCGAAAACCTCGCTAAAAGTTGACGCTACTTTTTTGGCAATAATCGACCTTCTGTCAAACAATCTCTGTAAGACAAATTCCTTGTTAAAATATTGTTTCTTTGATTCTATTATGCAAATATAATTATTGTTCTTCTCTATGTAATTCTGACTAATCCAGAAACTAAGTAACATTTCAATTTGATCACTATAATCTTCCAATTCAACGTCAATTCCGTGACTGTTTAGCTTCTCAACGATGGTTTTAAGTTTATAATAAAGTCGTTGCTCTTCGATGTTTGATTCTGAGTTCCAAGCAATACAACCCAATACCAAAGGCTTTAAATCTATCCTATCTGAGTTAAGCATCGTACCCCTCCTAAAGTAAATATTAAGATATTGATTTGCTATTGTGTGAAAAATACCTCCTTTCAAAGATTATAATAATTTAATGAAAAAATTCTTTTGGGGTCGAATATTAATAAAATGTGTCTTTTTAATAATTCTTTTGATATACTTTTTTTATTTCCTGCATTATTATGCATATTTTTCCAAATGTTTTTAAATTCATTTATTTCTTACAAGTTTTGTGGAATGATACCGTGACAGTCCTATACTCCGGCAATGACATTGCCAAGTGGTGAGGTGCGGAAAATCGGTACAATACCTCACCACCCCCCTTAGAAAATCCTGTTAATTCTAAACTTTAAAAGAGGAATTTAAGATATAATGTCGAAAAAATTAACTATATTTGAGAGTTCATGAGACAGGCTTATGTTACAGTCCAGCAGATGTACCACTGAGACGAAACAATATTGTTAGGGGTGTTAGTTCTTAAATGATAAATATGATTAATGTCTCCAAGGTCTATCCAAATGGGACCAAAGCTTTGACTGACATAACACTGAGGATAGAAAAGAGTGAATTTGTGTTTCTGGTAGGCCCCAGCGGCGCCGGTAAGTCAACAATGACAAAGTTGATTTTTCGGGAAGAACAGCCATCAAGGGGCCAAATTCTCTTTAACAGGAAAAACATTTCCCGTTATAAGCAGCGTGAAATACCGTACATCAGGAGGGCAATCGGTGTTATATTTCAGGACTTCAGGCTGCTGCAAAGCAAAACAGTGGCCGAGAATGTCGCTTTTGCCCTTGAAGTGATAGAGGCATCCCGGAAGGAAATCAGGAAAGCAGTGCCGGAAGCGCTGGAACTGGTCCGGCTTGCCGATAAGGCTGATGTAATGCCATCTGAGCTGTCAGGCGGAGAACAGCAGAGGGTGGCTATTGCCCGGGCTATTGTAAATAACCCGCCATTGGTTATCGCCGATGAACCTACCGGGAACCTCGACCCTGACACCTCGTGGGAGATCGTAACCCTGCTCCAGGAAATAAACAAATGCGGGACAACCATCATTATGGCCACACATGCCAAAGAAATTGTGGACTCAATGAGAAAAAGGGTTGTTGCCCTGGAAAAGGGCAAGATTGCCAGGGATGAAGAAAGAGGTGGATACGGGTATGAGGATTAGGACTTTTGGCTACTTCGTCCGTGAAGCCTGCAAATCCCTGTACCGCAATAACTGGATGGGCTTGGCCTCCATTGGCACGGTTGCCGTATCCCTGATTATATTCGGGGCTTCTCTGATAACTGTGATGAATGCTAATTACCTGGCTGCCAGACTGGAATCTAATGTGGAGATAATTGCCTATCTGAAGGATAATGTGGCTGAAGCCGAGGCCCGGGCGTTAAAGGAAGAGATAAATGACCTGCCCGGGATTGCCAAGGCAGAGTTCAAAAGCAAGGACCAGGCCCTTAGGGAGTTCAGGCAGGAACTGGGGGCCCAGCAGAACATGATAGATGCCCTCGGCGGAAAGAATCCCCTGCCTCACCTGTATGTTATAAACACCATTGCACCTGAGGATGTGGTCAAGGTGGCCGAAGGTCTCCAGGGGCTTAAACAGGTGCAAAAGGTTGATTATGGAAAAGACTTTGTGGAAAAGCTTTTTGCAGTTATTAAGTGGGTGCGTATAGTAGGTATCACGATTATAGTCCTGCTGGGCCTGGCAGCTGTTTTTCTGATAGCCACAACCATCAGACTGACTGTGTTCAACAGGAGGAAAGAGATTGAGATAATGAAAGTCCTTGGCGCTACCAACTGGTTTATCAGGTGGCCCTTCCTGCTTGAGGGTATGGCGCTTGGTTTTACCGGAGCGCTGCTGGCAGTCATTGTAGTCGGTATTAGTTATGTTTCTTTTACTAATTACATCCAAAGCAATTTTAATTATGCTGTTTTTGGGCTGCAGACAGACCCGCAGTTCATGTTGGTGCTTGGCGGTTCCATGCTGGGAGCGGGTATGTTTATCGGCGCTGTGGGAAGTGGCATCTCAATGCGCAGGTTCTTAAGGATTTAGTGGTGAAGGAGGGAAACCAGTGAATCAAATATCTAAAAGAGGCCGGATATTTGCGGCCATTATAACTTCCTGCATGCTGCTGGCGGGTACTATTATCCCGTCCTTTGCCGGGGAACTGGATAACCTGATTAGTGAGCAAAGACGGAAGCAGCAGGAAATGACGCAAACTCAGAAACAGATTAATACAGAGAAGAAAAAGGAAAAGGCCGTATTGCAGGAACTGTCTAATCTGGACAAGTCTATTGATCAGGTAGAAAATGACCTTGATATGCTGCGCACGAAAATTAAAGAGGTCAGTGAACAGGTTGATCAGGTGAGGATGGATTTAGAGGATGCTGAAGAGAGGCTGGGGGAACGCACGGCAGTTCTTAATGTGAGGGTTAAGGATATATACATGAATGGACAGGTAAGCTACCTGGAAGTTCTGATAAGCGCCAACAGCTTCTCCGATTTTGTTACCAGGTTCGAGTTTTTAAGCCGGATAGTCAAACAGGACACCGAACTGGTAAATAACATTCAGGCTGAACGTCGGGATATTTCCAATAAAAAAGCTGACCTGGAGATAAAATTAAGTGAAGTCAGGGACCTGGAAACCAAGAAGTCCACCCAGCAGTCAAGCCTGGAATCAATTAAGGACGACCGGGAAGAAAAGCTTGACCAAATTAAGTCTACCCAGGAAGCATTAAAAGATGCCCTGGATGAAATGGAGAAAGAATCTAAGGCACTGGATGAGTTGATCAGGCGGAAGTCGGCAAACTCAAAGGCCAAGGGTACCGGACAGCTTATCTGGCCCCTGCCGGGATATTCGAGGATAAGTTCGGAGTATGGCTGGAGGATGCATCCCATTCTGAAAACACGCAGGTTTCATGACGGAATAGATATACCGGCGCCTTCCGGTACAGGAGTGAAGTCTGCAGACAGCGGGACGGTTATTTATGTCGGCTGGCAGAACGGTTACGGAAAGGTAGTTATAGTTGACCATGGGGCAGGAATAACTACCATGTATGCCCACCTTTCGTCCCAGTTGGTATCTGACGGACAGGAAATCACCAAGGGTGAAACAATCGGAAAAGTTGGCAGTACCGGGTGGAGTACGGGTCCGCACCTTCACTTTACTGTCAGGAAAGATGGTTCGCCTGTCAGCCCGCACAGCTATCTATAATGCAGCCACCAATTCTGAAAAAATCTCAGCTGTTGTTTTTTTTCTAATATTATTGTAGTATAGTACATATATTTAAGTGTGTATAAAATGTATTTGGGTAGGTAGGTGGTATTGTTGTCAGAACGGCGCAGGGTACTGGTTGGTGTTGTAGGGGTATTGCTTGTTCTTGTTGTTCTCTCAGGCGGATTCGTGACCGGTGCCTTGATAACAGATTACGATAACCTGGGCACACTAACCCGGGTTATTTCTTTGGTACAAAAGCATTACCTGGAAACGGCAGAATCTGCGGATATGGTTGACGGGGCTATTAAAGGGGTTGTTGATTCACTGGGTGACCCATACTCGGTTTACATGCCGCCAAAAATGTACAAGGAACTGACCGACCAGGTGAGGGGAAGTTTTGGCGGAATCGGCATTCTGGTAAGCCAGCAGGCGGAACATATCGTAGTAGTGAAGCCGATTAAGGATACTCCTGCTTATACGGAGGGTATCAAGGCCGGGGATGTCATATTCAAGATTGACGGGAAAGATACCAAGGATATGGATATGGATTCGGCTGTTAACATGATGAGGGGTCCGGTGGGCACAGAGGTTAAGGTGACTGTATTCCGGAAGTCGGATAACAAGATGCATGATTTTACAATTGCACGGGAAATTATCAGAGTTCCCACTGTTGAAGGAGAGATTCTCCCAGAGACGGATATCGCCTATGTCAGCATAATGCAATTTACCTTGAATACTGCGGCTGAGCTTCAGAAAACTCTGGCTGACCTGGGGGTTTCCATAGAAAATCAGGATAACGAAAAGGTAAAAGGGATAATCCTGGATATGAGAGGAAACCCTGGCGGTGAATTGGAGGCTGCAGTTAATGTTGCCGATATGTTTGTCCCTGAAGGACCAATAGTTTTCATTACTTACCGGTCCGCTGACGAAGAAATGTATAAGGCAGACAGCCGGTATCTCAATTTGCCCCTTGTCGTCCTGGTTGATGGGAACAGCGCCAGCGCTTCCGAAATAGTGGCCGGCGCCATTAAAGATACCCAGGCCGGTACTCTGGTTGGAACCAAGACATTTGGCAAGGGTGTTGTCCAGTCACTTTATGAACTGCAGAATGACGCAGGTCTTAAACTGACCACCGGTAAGTATCTCACACCCAAAAGAAATGATATTAATAAAAAGGGTATTGAACCAAATGTGAAAATTGAACTGGCTGAAGATGCTGAAACAGATGTCCAGCTTGAAAAGGCAATTGAAACTCTTGAGCAGAAGATAAAGTAGACTTAAAGGCCACGATGGAGACTTCGTGGCTTTTTGATTAAGATTGCCGCAAATTCAGGTAAGGGGCAGATTTATGAGCGAAATAATTTATTTTGCCAAACTGATAGCCGGAGAATTAACTGCGGTACTGCAGAACCTTCTTTTTTGGGTGGTTCTGTTCCTGGTGGCTTTTCAATACCGCAGGATTGCCAAAGCCAGGGAGAGCCTTTTTGGCATTAGGGGCAATACCGTACTCCGGGACACGCTAACTGCTACGTGGTATGGTTTCATAGGCGGAATCCTGGGAAGCATCCTTCTGGTTTTGACAGGAATTAACCTGACAGGACTTGCTATAAACTATATCTGGCCTCTGGCCTTGTTCCTGATGCTGATAAATCCCCGGTTCCTCTGTTTTTCATATGCCGGGGGCATAGTTGCCTTAAGCAACCTCCTGCTTGGAGTCCCAGCGGTTGATGTGCCTCAGTTGATGGGGTTGGTGGCTATCCTGCACCTGGTAGAAAGTCTGCTCATATATTTCAGCGGTCATGCAGGCGCTTCTCCCATGTATATGAAAAAGCCGTCCGGGCGATTAGTTGGAGGGTTCACCCTGCAGAAATTCTGGCCCCTTCCGATTGTGGCGGTTGCCTTTTTGCCTGAGGCATCAGGACTTACCTTACTGCCGCAAATGCCTGACTGGTGGCCTCTGATACAGTCTGGAAACGGTTTTATTCTGGGCATGTCGGGAGTGCTCTTTCCTTTTGTGGCCGGACTGGGATATGGCGACCTGGCCCTGGCCCATACTCCTGTTGAGAAGAGCAAGCTGTCGGCGCGCAACCTGGGGATATACAGCTTTGTTTTACTGGGTCTGGCCCTATTAGCATCACGTTTTCAGGTCTTTGAGTACCTGGCTGCTGTTTTTGCTCCCCTTGGGCACGAGATAGTGATCTATGTTGGGCAGCACATTGAGTTTAAGGGCAAACCTGTTTTTATACCTCCCCTGAGGGGGGTCCGTGTGCTGGAGGCCGTGCCCAACACGGCAGTACAGGCAGCAGGTATTCGCTCAGGAGATATTATCTATACGATAAACGGACAGCCGGTTAACAGTAAGCGGGATATTGAGGCTGTGCTGGGCAGCGGGACGCGCCTGCTGGAAATAGAATACATTACCCACAGCAAAAAGAAGTGGCAGAGAGTCATCCTGGAACTGAAACGGCACCAACCCACGGGTATAATTACTGTCCCGGAAGGTGATGAATACACATATACTGAGTTTGCCAGCCAGAGTATTATTTCCCGTATTGTAGAAAAATTCCTGAAAACTAAAAAAAGATGAAACTGTAATGTTATAGAATGTTAACCTTTTTGCCACATTTTGTTCACATTTAGTCTATATAATGTTAGTCAGGGGTTTTGTAAAATGCTTTTAAGAAATGTCCCCGAAAAAATCAATGGGAGACGATGCCGGTGAAATGTCCTAGATGCCAAAGTGACAGGTGGATTGGTGTGCTTCATACTATCCACAGAAAAGACTGTACTTTGGAAACGTATTTCTGTAAAAATTGTTATATAGAATTCGTGCTGCGTAATGGCAGGATTTCAGGGGTATACAGGGTTTTGGCCAATGGAAGACTACTGCAGATAAGTTAAACCAAACAACCAGTCTTTTCCGTCATGTTTAACCCCGTCACTTTGGTGGCGGGGTTAAGTGTAACTTAATAATTAAGCAGATTAACCAAAATGTTGAGGTGGTTTGGATGCCGCAAAAGGAAGTGCTTGACAGTTGCAGTTCTATAGCAGACCTGGCTGTCCTGGCCTGTGAGTGCCGCAGCTGTGGGCTGCGGGAAGGTTGCCGGGGTGTTGTATTCGGGAAGGGCAGCCCGAAAGCAAAGCTGATGTTTATCGGAGAAGGCCCGGGCGCTGAGGAGGACCGGCAGGGCCTGCCTTTTGTAGGCGCTGCCGGGCAGCTTCTGGATAAGATAATTGATGCAGCCGGGTTTACTATGGATGAAGTTTATATTGCCAATATAGTGAAGTGCAGACCACCCGGCAACAGAAACCCTTCCCCTGAGGAAGCCGCTGCCTGCAGGCCATGGCTGTTAAAGCAGATAGAGCTGCTTAATCCGGCCATAATTGTCCTCCTGGGGTCAGTGGCCCTGCAGAATATGATTAACCCACAGGCACGGATAACCCGGGAGCGCGGCAAATGGATATTAAAGCAGGGCATTTACTGTATGGCCACTTATCACCCGGCCGCACTGCTCCGTGATGCCAATAAAAAGAGGCCTGTCTGGGAAGACATTAAACAGGTCAGGGACCGCTACCGCCAATTTTTTGGCCCGCAAAGCTGAATTGCGGCAGATTCCTGGAAACAAGCTTATATCAAAAATGGGGATGCCGGGGTTCTTCCCTGGGTAGCCCCGTGGATGTCAGCCCAAAGGTTCGCGGTTTTCTGCAGGCGGTAGAGATGGCTTCCCAGAGCCAGGGAGATTCTCTGGGTTTCTTCAGAAACCACAATAATCAGGGCATCTGTAAGTTCGGTCAGTCCTAGTGCAGACCTGTGCCGCATGCCCATTGGCTGACCGTGTTCGAATAAGGTCTTCTGGGAAAGCGGGAGCACACATCCTGCCGCGGCAATCCGGTTTTCCCTGATTATTACAGCCCCGTCGTGAAGCGGGTTTCCCGGGTAAAGGATGCTTTCAATTAATGGGGCCGTAATAAGTGCATCAATAGGTGTACCGGTACGTATATAAGGAGACAGGTCATTGCTCCGCTCGATTACCAAAAGGGCGCCGTATTTCCGCTTAACAAGCCTGTTAAGCGCTTCCACAACTCCCTCAAAGTGCCCCAGGCTCGGAAGGAGACAGTTCTCCAACTGATAAGTAAGAAGCAGACTTTCTACCTCATCAGTAGTTTCCCTGAGGTCAGTAAACGTGCGGAAAATTTCTTCACATGATGCCTTTTTGTCCAGCAGCTTTTCAGTGGCTATTGCGGCTTCAACAATTTCAGACAGGTGGGCATTTATTTTTTCTTTGGCTTCTTTGCTGACAGATCCCGGAATATTCATTGCGTGCTCCTCCGTGAATGTATTTTACCACAGTATTGTTTACATATCTGAAATTATAATTCGTTGACATTTTGCAGCTATTGACATATACTGAAAACGTAAGTTGATAATCAGCATCAAGCTTCGTTAGGTGAGGCTTCTGCACAGATCATACGCCACTGCCCGGAAATGTCGAGAGACGCCAATGGGTTAACAGGTACTGCCGGATTAAGGTTTTACCTAATGTGGCTGAACCCTCGGTTCTAGCTGTGTATGTGCCAAAGCTCGTACGAGGGAGACAGATGTGTTAGTTTTTGTATCTCCTTTAATACATCTTCCCTCTCGGAAGATTTTTTTCATTTGGGGTGATTTATATGGATGCTGCGCCTAGTTGCGGCCCAAAAAACCAATTAAAAACCGGCATCCAAAAATTAATGAAAGAAAATCCTGCCAGGGGGTCTTTATGTCTTTTTAATTGAGACGGGTATTCCTGTTTATATTCATTTGTATTGATGTGAATATTAGCGGTTGATATTTGGATCCTCCCCGGGTAATTTTTCAGGGGAGGATTTTTATTTTCCGGCTTACTGTAAGTATAGGATAAATGCAGAGGCAGTACCGAAGTAAACACTTAAGGAAAAAATATCATTGAGGGTTGTGATCAGGGGACCTGAAGCTATGGCCGGGTCTATCCTGAAGTAATAAAGCAGCAGGGGGATTACCGTCCCGGCAAGTGTCCCGATAATCAGGGTCAGGAACAGGGATATCCCAACCACAAAACCAAGAAAGAGATTCCTCTGCCAGGTATATGCCAATACTGCAATCAACAGCCCACATATGGCTCCAATCGTAATACCTACTCCCAGCTCGCGTGTCACCAGTCTAACCACTGCTCTGCGGTCAATATCACTGGCTGCGAGTCCACGGACCACCACGGCCAGTGACTGGGTTCCGGTGTTTCCTGTCATTCCGGCAATCATAGGCATAAAAAAGGCAAGAGAGACAGCTTTTTGCAGGATGTCTTCAAATTTACTAATAATACTTCCTGATATTAACCCGATAAACAGGAGCATAATCAGCCACGGCAGCCTTAGGAAGGATGCTTTCATTGCCCGGGTATCAAAATCTATTGCCTTGCCTGAAGCAGAGAGTTTGCCGATATCCTCATTGGCCTCCTGTATCAGTACATCAAGTACATCGTCAACAGTCACTATTCCCAGGAGCCGGTCCTGCTCATCAGTGACCGGAAGGGCAACAAAGTCGTATTTTTCAAATAAGCGGGCGACTTCTTCCTGATCGGTATCGGCGGAAACAGAAATAATCCGGCTGAACATAATGTCATCAATCTTATCATTCAGGTCGGCCAGGAGCAGGTCGCGGTATGAGACAACACCGGTTAACCTGCTGCCTTCATCGAGCACATATAGGTAGTATATATTTTCTGCTATTTCTGCAAAGTCCTTTAGCTTATCAACTGCTTTTCTTACTGTATAAGTGTTGCGGATCCAGACATAACGGTTTGTCATAATGCCTCCTGCGGTTTCAGGAGGGTATTGCATCAGGTTCTTGACGTTTTTTGACTCCTCAAGACCCATGGAAGCGAGGAATTCCTGGCTTTTATTAAGGGAAAGTTCATTAAGCAAATCTGCCAGGTCGTCATTTTCCATCAGGTTCATAACCCTGGATGACACACCGGTTCCCAGACGGTTAAGGATGTCCAGCTGTAACGGTATTTCCAGTTCCTGGATTAGAATCGCGGTCTCTTTCAGGTCCAGGTAGGAAATAAATTCATTCCGTAAATTTTCCGGTGTGTTTTGGTAAGCCTCTGCTACATCGTAGGGCTGCAGTTCCTCCAAGATTTCCCGGAAAGCCTGGCGGTTTTTACCGGTGATGCACTTGAACAGATTATTCCGGATCCGGGTTTCCGATGTTTCATGCAGCATAGTATTATCACCGTTCGCAAGAGTATTTTTGTACTTATACAGGTTAGTGTACCCCTAACCATTATTATTTTACTACTTTACAGGCATAACCGTTTTTAAGCAGAAACAGAAAGGAGTGAGAGTGGTGATCAAGATATACAATTCGGATTTGTCCGGAAAGTTTTTTGAGACAGATACAATTCAACGGGGATGCTGGGTGAACCTGGTCGACCCCACCGAATCTGAAATACAGCTTGTTTCCGAAAAATTGGGGATTGAATCTGACTATATCAGGGATCCCCTTGATGAGGAAGAAAAATCAAGGATTGATAAAGAAGACGGGACCCTTTTGATTATTATTGACATACCGGTCTTCAGCACTGATGAGGAGACCTCCACTTTTGACACCATTCCCCTTGGTATGATAGTTGTGCAAGATAACTACTTTGTTACTGTCTGCCTGAAAGAAAACCCTATCATAAATGACTTCGCCAATAACAGGGTTAAGGGCTTCTTTACTTTTAAGAAGACCCGGTTTATCCTGCAACTTCTTTACCGGATAGCTGTTTACTACCTGAGATACCTGAAACAGATCGATAGAAAGACCGACCAGATTGAGAGAAGGCTTCACAAGTCAATGAAAAACCAGGAACTCTTTTCACTGCTGAGCCTGGAAAAGAGTTTGGTGTACTTTACTACTTCGCTGAGGTCAAATGAAGCTGTAATGGAGAAACTGCTTAAATCAAAATGGCTGAAGATGTATCCGGAGGATGAGGACATCATGGAGGATGCCATTATCGAAAACAAACAGGCCATCGAAATGGCTCACATTTACAGCAATATTCTCAGTGGCATGATGGATGCCTTTGCTTCAGTTATTTCGAATAACCTGAACATTGTGATGAAATTTCTTACTTCAATCACGATTGTTCTCTCCATACCGACAATGGTGGCCAGCTTTTTCGGGATGAATGTCAGGCTGCCCTTTGGCTTTGACACCGCAAACCCGTATGCTTTTCCGTTGATTATTCTCATTTCCATAGGAGGGTCAGTTTTTGTCACTCTGCTGCTGGCTAAGCGGAGAATGTTTTGAACACACAGATTATAAAGCATGCGCAAATAATCTGTTTCGGAGTTATCACTTAAACCAGGGACTTCCAAGGATAACGAGTACCGTATCGGGGTATTATGCATTACCAGTTTAAGGGCGCCAATTATTATGTGGGGCCCTTTTTTAAATCTTCTCTCTGCCAGACCGGCAGTCCCGGCTGTTTTTCATTAGGCGTAAATGTGTTATAATATAATGTTACAAAATCTAAATATTAAGCAGTTGGAGGAACAATATGGAGTTTAAACTGCAATCAGAATATAATCCTGCCGGGGATCAGCCGCAGGCTATTGACAAGCTGGTCAGGGGACTCGGGGAAGGCCTGAAACACCAGACTTTGCTGGGAGTTACCGGTTCGGGCAAGACCTTTACCATGGCTAATGTGATAGCACAGGTAAAGAAGCCCACCCTTGTCATCGCCCATAACAAGACATTGGCTGCCCAATTGTGTGGGGAGTTTAAGGAGTTTTTCCCTGAAAATGCGGTGGAATACTTTGTGAGCTATTATGACTATTACCAGCCTGAGGCATATATCCCGCAGACTGATACCTATATCGAAAAAGATGCATCCATTAATGAGGAGATTGACAAGCTCAGGCACTCGGCCACAGCCGCCCTTTTTGAGCGTCGTGATGTTATTATTGTGGCCAGCGTATCCTGCATTTACGGCCTGGGTGACCCGACAGAATACCGGGACCTGGTCCTGTCTTTGCGCAAGGGCGCCGAAATCGGCAGGGATGCAATGCTGCGGAAACTGGTGGATATTCAGTATACCAGGAATGATATGAATTTTGTCCGGGGAACCTTCAGGGTTAGAGGGGATGTTGTGGAAATCTTTCCGGCCTCCCATGGCGAACAGGCCATCAGGGTGGATTTCTTCGGTGACGAGGTGGAAAGGATACTGGAAATTGACACCCTCACAGGGGAAGTGCTGGGAGAAAGGAGCCATGTATCTGTTTTTCCTGCCAGCCACTTTGCCACTTCAAGGGAAAAGCTGGACAGGGCCATCGGTACTATTGAAGCAGAGTTGGAATGGAGGCTGGCCGGGCTCAGGGAGCAGGAAAAACTCCTGGAAGCTCAGCGCCTGGAACAGAGGACCAATTTTGATATTGAAATGATGCGGGAAATGGGTTACTGCTCCGGGATAGAGAATTACTCGCGGCATATCACCGGGAGGAACCAGGGGGAACCCCCTTATACCCTGATGGACTATTTCCCGGAGGATTACCTGGTTATTGTTGATGAATCACATGTCACCCTGCCTCAGGTCCGGGGCATGTATGAAGGTGACCGCTCCCGGAAGAGTGCTCTCATTGAGCACGGGTTCCGGCTGCCCTCCGCTCTGGATAACCGGCCCCTGACGTTCCGGGAGTTTGAGGAACACATAAATCAGATTATTTATACTTCGGCAACTCCGGGGGCATATGAACAAGAGCACAGCCGGCAGGTTGTGGAACAGATTATCAGGCCTACCGGGCTTCTCGACCCTGAGGTTCACGTCAGGCCTGTCAAAGGCCAGATTGATGATCTTCTCGATGAGGTCAGGATTCGTGTGGAAAAGGGTGAGCGGGTACTGGTAACTACCCTGACCAAGAAAATGGCAGAAGACCTGACAGATTATCTCAAGGAAACGGGAATCAAGGTAAGGTACCTGCATTCAGATATTAAAACACTGGAGCGGATGGAGATTATCAGGGGACTGCGCCTGGGGGAGTTTGATGTCCTGGTTGGAATTAACCTGCTCCGGGAGGGCCTGGATATTCCGGAGGTGTCATTGGTAACTATTCTTGATGCCGATAAGGAGGGGTTCCTGAGGGCAGAGCGTTCCCTGATCCAGACCATCGGCCGGGCCGCACGGAATGCCGGGGGCCAGGTGATTATGTATGGTGATAAAATCACAGATTCCATGGCCAAGGCCCTGAATGAGACCAATCGCCGCCGCCAGATTCAGATGGAGCATAATACAAAACACAATATCACGCCACAGACTATTAAGAAGGCGGTACGGGATGTGATTGAAGCTACCAGGGTGGCCGAGGCGGAAGCGGTTTACCGGACAGCCGGTCCCAGAACAGACAAGATGTCACGCCGTGACCTGAATAAATTTATCACTGGGCTGGAAAAAGAGATGTCGCAAGCGGCAAAGCATCTTGAATTTGAAAAAGCAGCACAGTTGAGGGACCTGATTATTGAACTGAGGGCCCAGGTAAGGGGGAAATAGTGAACATGGCAAAAAATAAAATAATAGTAAAGGGTGCCAGGGTACACAATCTGAAGAATATTGATGTAGCCATTCCCAGGGACAAGTTTGTGGTCATTACCGGCCTCAGCGGTTCCGGGAAATCCTCCCTGGCTTTTGATACCATATATGCAGAAGGGCAGAGAAGGTATGTGGAGTCTCTGTCGGCCTATGCCAGGCAGTTCCTGGGCCAAATGGACAAACCTGATGTGGAATACATTGAAGGACTGTCTCCGGCAATTTCCATTGACCAAAAAACTACCAGCCGCAACCCGCGTTCCACGGTGGGTACGGTGACCGAGATTTATGATTACCTGAGGCTGCTATTTGCCAGGATTGGCCATCCTCACTGTCCTGAGTGCGGCAGACCGATATCTCAGCAGACAGTGGAACAGATTGTTGATAACCTTTTGGGTTTGCCTGAGGGGACCAAAATCCAGGTCCTGGCGCCACTGGTCAAAGGACGTAAGGGTGAACATGCCAAGGTATTTGAAGATATCCGCAAAAACGGTTATGTGCGGGTGCGGGTAGATGGGGAAATGATGGAGGTTACTGATGAGATTAAGCTGGACAAGAATAAAAAGCACTCCATTGAGGCAGTTGTGGACCGGATTGTAATCCGTCCTGACGGCGGGGGCCGTCTGGCTGATTCGCTGGAACTGGCCTTGAACCTCTCGGGAGGCACGGTCCTGGTAGATGTTATCGACAGCGAAGAAATGGTCTTCAGTCAGAACTTCGCCTGTGCCGAATGTGGTATCAGTATGGAGGAGATATCCCCCAGGATGTTTTCCTTTAACAATCCATACGGCGCCTGCCCTGAATGCAGCGGATTGGGCACCAAAATGGAGATCGACCCTGACCTGGTCATTCCTGACCGGACCAGATCTATTGCCCAGGGGGCCCTGATACCTTGGAGTTCCAATGCTGCCTGGTACTTCCAGTCACTGGAAAGCCTGGGGAAGGCTTATGATTTTGATGTCCATACACCGGTTGGGGAACTTACCGATAAACAGCTGAAAGTCATACTGTATGGCACGGGAAACACCAAGATAAATTACCGTTTCGAAAAAGAGGGCAGAAGCCATATATTTAATGCTCCTTTTGAGGGAATTGTCAACAACCTCTCCCGCAGACATAAAGAAACAAACTCTGAGTGGATGAGAGAGGAAATTGAGTCATATATGAGTACACATCCCTGTCCCAAGTGCAACGGGGCCAGGTTGAAACCGGAAACCCTGGCAGTGAAGATCGGAGACAGGTCCATATATGAGGTTACCAGGCTCACGGTACAGGAAGCCCTGAAATTCTTTGAGGGAGTGGAACTTTCCCAACGTGAAAGTGTTATCAGCCGTCAGGTTATGAAGGAGATAAAGGAGCGACTCGGTTTTTTGGTCAATGTGGGCCTGGAATACCTGACCATGGACAGGGCTGCAGGGACACTGTCAGGTGGGGAGTCACAGCGTATCAGGCTGGCTACCCAGATTGGTTCCAGTCTTGTGGGGGTGCTCTATATTCTCGATGAGCCCAGTATCGGCCTGCACCAGAGGGACAACAGGAGACTTATCCAGACCCTGGAACACCTGCGTGACCTGGGGAATACCCTTATTGTAGTCGAACATGATGAAGATACCATGCTGGCTGCAGATCACATCATTGATATCGGGCCCGGCGCCGGAGAGCATGGGGGACATGTGGTTGCTAAGGGGACCCTGAAGGACATCATTGCAGAGAAAAAATCTATTACCGGGCAGTACCTCAGCGGCAAAAAGAGGATACCTGTGCCTGTGATCAGGAGTAAGCCCAATGGCAATTGGCTGGAGATTACTGCCGCCGGTGAAAATAACCTGAAAAATATAGATGTGCGCATTCCGATGGGGGTATTTGTCTGTGTGACAGGTGTCTCGGGGAGTGGGAAGAGTACCCTGGTCAATGAGATATTGTACAAGAAGCTGGCCCATGACCTGCATGGGGCTAAGGCCAAGCCGGGGGAGCACGGGGAAATCAGGGGACTGCACCATCTGGACAAGGTTATCAATATTGACCAGTCACCCATAGGACGGACCCCGCGGTCCAATCCGGCTACTTATACCGGGTTGTTTGACGGTATCAGGGAGATATTTTCCCAGACTCCGGAGGCCAAGATGCGCGGATATAAGCCGGGCCGGTTCAGTTTTAATGTCCGGGGCGGGCGCTGTGAGGCCTGTCGCGGTGACGGGATTATAAAAATAGAGATGCATTTCCTTCCCGATGTTTATGTCCCGTGTGAAGTATGTAAGAGCAAACGATATAACCGGGAGACACTGGAGGTAAAATACAAGGGTAAAACAATTTCAGATGTCCTGGACATGATAGTTGATGAGGCTGCTGATTTCTTTAAAAACATTCCCAGGATATACCGCAAACTGAAGACCATTCAGGATGTGGGGCTGGGTTATATCAGGCTGGGCCAGCCGGCCACTACCCTTTCAGGTGGTGAGGCCCAGCGGGTCAAGCTGGCCACAGAACTGAGCCGCAGGAGCAATGGGAAGACCCTTTATATCCTTGATGAGCCCACAACAGGCCTGCACATAGCCGATATTCACAAGCTCCTGGGTGTTCTCAACCGCCTGGTGGAGGCAGGGGACACGGTTCTGGTCATTGAGCATAACCTTGATGTGATTAAGACTGCGGATTACCTGATTGACCTGGGACCTGAGGGTGGTGACCGGGGAGGAACCGTGGTAGCAGCGGGAACTCCCGAGGAAGTTGCCGCAGTGCCCGAATCCTATACAGGACAGTATCTGAAACAGCTTCTGGAGCGGGAAAAGGCCTTAGTAGTCAATGGGTCGTGAACAGGCCCAGGTAATTGACGGAGTGTGAACAGGATGGACTTGGCAGAAAAGTTAAAGCATTTGCCCCAGGCCCCCGGAGTTTATATCATGAAAAACAGTTCCGGGGAAATAATCTATGTGGGTAAGGCCGTGTCCCTGAAAAACCGGGTCAGGTCTTATTTTCAGTCATCCCATAACCACAGCCCCAAGGTTATCAGCCTGGTCAGCCAGGTGGCGGATTTTGAGTATATCCTCACCGACTCCGAGGTTGAGGCTCTAATCCTGGAATGTAACCTGATCAAGAAACACCGTCCCAGGTATAATGTAAGGCTGGTTGATGACAAGAGCTACCCCTATGTGAAAGTAACTCTGAATGAGGATTATCCCAGGGTTTTCATGACCAGGAACGTAGTCAGGGATGGGGCCCGCTATTACGGACCCTACACCGATGCCGGGGCTCTCAGGGAAACCCTCCGGCTGCTGAAAAAGGTATTTCCTCTAAGGCAGTGCCGCCAGAAATCGGTGGACAGGCAAAAACGTCCCTGCCTTAATTACCATATCAGGCGCTGCCTGGCCCCCTGCCAGGGTGAAGTGAACAGGGAAAAGTATCTGGAAATGATACGAAATGTCTGCCTGTTTCTTGAGGGCAGGCATGAGGAACTGGTTAAAACCCTGGCGGTCCGGATGGAGGAAGCTGCGGAAAACCTGGATTTTGAACAGGCGGCAGAACTCAGGGACCGGATCAGGGATATCGAAAAAGTTGTTGAAAAACAGAAAATAGTTTCTGCAGATCCCACAGACCAGGATGTCATTGCCCTGGCCAGGGAGGGTGAGCTTTCCGGTGTAGTAGTGTTCTTCGTCAGAGGCGGTAAGCTGATGGGCCGGGAACACTTTATCATTGATGAAACCTCCGAAATAGATGACAATGAAATTCTGACCTCTTTTGTAGAGCAGTATTATATCCAGGTGGAGTACATCCCGAAGGATATCCTGCTTCCCCTGGAACTGACCGAGACTGGGGTTATCAATACCTGGCTGGAGGAGAAGAGAGGCGCCCGGGTCTATCTCAGGGTTCCCCGGCGGGGTGAAAAGGCCAAACTGGTGGAAATGGCCCAGAAGAATGCGGCAGAAGAACTGGCACAGCACCGGGCCCGGGAGGAACAGGCCCGGGCCAGGCTGGAAGGGGCGCTCCTGGGGCTTAAGGATTACCTGGGACTTGCCAGGATTCCCCTGCGGATAGAGTGTTATGATATTTCCAACATCCAGGGAACGGAATCAGTTGGCTCCATGGTGGTTTTTGTGGGCGGGAAGCCGCGGAATGACCTCTACCGGCGTTTCCGCATCAAAACCGTCGAGGGGCCCAATGACTTTGCCAGTATGCAGGAAGTCCTCAGGCGGAGATTCACCAGGGGCCTCAGGGAACTGGATGAGATTGCAGCAGGGAAGCTGGAGAAAGAAAAGGCCAAATTTGCCGAAATGCCGGACCTGGTCATTATTGACGGGGGCAAGGGACAGCTGAGCGCAGCCCGGGAGATTATGAAGGAGCTGGAGGTGGATCCCATTGCCACGTACGGCCTCGCCAAGGAGCAGGAGCACCTGTTTGGTGAGGACAGTCCGGAACCGGTGATCCTGCCGCGCAATTCTGAGAGTCTTTACCTGGTTCAGCGCATCAGGGATGAGGCTCACCGGTTTGCCATCACCTACCACCGCAAGCTGAGGGGCAAACGTTCCCTGAAGTCGGTCCTGGATGATATCCCCGGCATCGGGGCCAAAAGGCGCAAGGCCCTGGTGGAACACTTCAGGTCCATGGCCCACCTGAAAAATGCAACTATTGACCAGCTTGCAGAGGTGCCGGGGATAACGCGTCCGGTGGCCGAAGCTGTTTATGAGTTTTTTCAGCAGGAAGAGGAATGACTTTTTTAGTGGGAGTCAGAATTTAGTAGTCAGGAGTTAGAATGAGAGCTAAGTTTATTGTCTCAAAAACAGCCTGTTAGCAGACAATTGTGAAGCCTTTTTCATAGCGTCAGTCATCATGATACTACTGAAACTAAGCTCCTTTTGCAAGAGGTAAGTAAATTGCTGGAAGCATATTCTGAGAGCATTCTGAATTCTGAATTCTGACTCCTGACTACTTTGGTTGCGGCTGTAAGCCGCGCTATGGTATTATATAGGTAAAGGGGAAGGGGGTTTCGTATGAGGGGCCTGATTATTCGTTGGGTGTTGAATGCGCTGGCGCTGGTGGCGACAGCCTGGCTGATGCCGGGAATTGGTTTGGACGGTTTCGGGGCGGCTTTGATTACTGCCCTGGTCCTGGGAATTGTGAATGCCATAATTCGACCGGTAATCCTGTTTTTCACCCTGCCTTTAACCATCGTCACTCTGGGGCTGTTTACTCTGGTAATAAATGCGGTAATGCTCATGATAACTGCATCTGCAGTTGACGGTTTTTCAGTTTCCGGCTTCTGGGCAGCATTTTTTGGTTCGATTATAATCACCATCATCAGTGGTGTCTTAAGCAGTGCCGTTATTGATGATGACAACAGCAAAAAGAGATACAAATAACGTAACGGAGGTTTCTGCTATTGTGCGGGGATTCAGACTCATAGCAACAGACCTTGATGATACTCTTCTGGATGATAACCTGGAGATTTCCCCCAGGACAAGAAAAGCGCTGCAAAAAGCGGCCGAAATGGGATGTGTGGTTACTATAGCGACCGGAAGGATGTACCGTTCGGCCCGCCCGGTCGCCCTTGACCTGGGAATAGAGGTCCCTATTATCACTTACCAGGGCGCCTTGGTGAAAAACGCCCGCTCCGGAGAGGTGCTGGCAGAAACACCGCTGCCTTTCAGCCTGGCGGTTGAGGTGTTGGCTGAGGGATACCGGGCCGGTGTACATATGAACCTTTATTTTAATGACTGCCTCTATGTGGACAGCGTGACCGAGGCAGGGACAGGCTATGCCCGGCTGGCCGGAATTGAGCAGCATCCTGTGGGCAGCCTGGTTAAATACCTGGCAGCTGTCAGGAACAACCCCACAAAGATTTTATATATTGCCAAACCTGAGCTGCTGGATTCACTGAAGACCGATCTGGCTGCAAAATTCAGTGGCAGCCTCTATATTACCAAGTCGAAACCAAACTACCTGGAATTCATGCACCCACAGGCCACCAAGAAACATGCCCTGGAAAACCTGGCCGGAAGTTTTGGTATTGCCAGGGAAGAGATTATCGTTTTCGGGGACAGCTATAATGACCTGGACATGTTAGAGTGGGCTGGTATGGGGGTGGCTATGGGGAATGCCCCTGCCGAGATCAGGGATAAGGCTGATTATGTTACAGATACCAATAACAGGGATGGAGTGGCCAAGGCTTTGGAGCGGTTTTTGGATTAATAAATGTTGGGGGATGCGGAAGTGAGCGGAGGAAAGCACAGAATACTGGTCATAACAGGGACAATGCTGCTTTTTTTTATTTTGGCAGGCCTTGGGACAGCCGCTTTTACCGCAGGGCAGGCCAAAGAGAGATTTAACCGGGAGCGGGTCATTTTTGCTATGGAAGACTCTGCCGGTGATGATTATGGACCAGGGACCTATGAGTACCCTACGGATTCAATTTTTGACCCCAAAAAAGAACATTTCGACCTGCATGAGTTTTCGGTTTCTGCCCTGAGAAATACATATTACTTTGATTTGCTTTTTCCCAGAGTAACCAATCCCTGGGGCGCATCGGAAGGGTTCAGCCATGCCATGGTCCATATATACATATCAGATGACCCGGACAGAGGCAGGATCGAGACCTTCAGGGAAGGTGCCAATGTCATATTTGACCCCCGCCACCCGTGGCAGTATTTTATCAAGGTAGTCAGTTTTAACAAGACTGCTGTATATTATGCCGATGATTATGAGGGAGCCGAGGGCAGAGACAGTGGGGTTACGGCCCGGCTTCAGCCGGACGGCAGCACAGTGAGGGTAACTGTACCCAAAGCCCTGCTGCCCGGAGACCCGTCCAACTGGCAGTATTATGTCCTTGTCGGTTCCCAGGACGGCCTGGGACCGGACAATTTCAGGAAAGTTAATACCACTGCCAATCGCTGGGTATTTGGCGGCGGCACAGATACTGATTATGATCCTAATGTTATTGACCTGCTGGCATCCCGGGGTAAACAGGAGAAGCTGCTGGGCTCCTATGATGCTTCCAAGCGGCAGCTGGCGGTGTTAGAACCTGTAGGCCCCTCCAAAATCGCGCCAACCCGGTGGGAAAACATCTTGGATAAGGTTATAGCAATTTTGCAAAAAATGAAGGTAAAGCTCTAAAAGGGGGCAGAACGTGAAACCACTGATCAACACTGCAATTATCGGAAATGGCAGAATACTGGCGGCGCTCAGTTCCAAGGGAGGACTGCACAGATTCTTCTGGCCCCAGATAGACAATGCCCAGCATATTAACCATACCTGGGCGGCGCTTTTAACCCCGGCGTTTGGTGACCGGGCGGTCAGGATGGATGATGAGGGGAGCTGGGTTTACTCTCAGGATTATGTGGATAATACCGGAGTTCTGCAAACAACAGCAGGGTCGAAGCGAGGCGGACTGCAGGTTACTGCCCTTGACTTTGCCTGCCCGGACCGGGATATTGTCTGCCGCTGTTTTGAGGTTAGAAACTGTTCCGACAAGCCGCTGCCGGTGGTGTTTCTTTTTTATGCCTCAATGCACATTAATGAGAGCATGCAGTATAACTCTGCCAGGTTTGACAATGACCGGGATATTTTATTTCATTATCGCCAGGACACATGGTTTGCCATTGCCGGTGACAGGGAAACCGATGACTATCAGTGCGGCATGGGAAGTGAATATGCATTGTGTGGCAATTTTGACGGCAACAGTGTGGCCATGTCTCCCGACGGGTGCCAGGCATGGAACCTGAGAACGCTGGAGCCGGGGCAGGCCGGGAATCTGGCTGTTTTTATCACTGCAGGGCATAACAGGCAGGAAGCCGAGGATAATATAAGATATGCCCGGGAAACCGGGTGGAACAATTTGCTGCAAGAAACGGCCGGATTTTGGGAACATTATCTGGGTCAGGCATATATTCCGGCAGGCACAGGCCCTAAGGTGATAAAGCTGTACCAGCGCTCGGTTATGGTGTGCCGGCTTTTGATGAACCGGGACACCGGGGGCATTATCGCAGCACCTGAATTTGACGAGTGTTATACCCGGTGCGGCGGTTATGCATATGTGTGGGGGCGGGATGCTGCCATGATAGCACATGCCATGCTAAAGGCCGGATACCCCGGTTATGCCGGGAACTTTTACCGCTGGGCAGCCAGGAACCAGTATCCGACGGGTGAATGGCCTCAGAGACAGTATACTTCCGGACAGTTGGCCCCGGGATGGGGAGACCAGATTGACTCAACTGGGGCGGTAATATGGGGAATTTATCAGTACTGCAAGGAAACATGGGATAATGAATTTCTGAGGGAAGTCTGGCCTGTGGTGATGCGGTCAGGGGATTTTTTGCAGAAGTGGGCAAGTGGAGAATCCGGTTTTTCCCGGATGTCATGGGATCTTTGGGAAGAACGCTTTGGCGAGCATGCCTATTCATGTGCCGCGGTCTATGGCGGACTTAAGGCAGCAGGATTGCTGGCCAAAACGTTTGGAGAGATTGATACTGCTCTCAGGTGGCTGGAAACAGCAAAGGTCTTTGGGGAGAATATGGTGAAATACTTCTGGGATTCAGGGCAGGAGAGGTTTATCAGGTCAGGGTGGATGGCTGCCGGGTGGGAGGAGTTTGCCTGTAAAAGAGATAATGGGTTTCAGGTAAGAGAGGTCCTTGGCCCCAAGGGATATATTTCTTACGAATATTTCGGTGATGAAACTGCCGATGCCAGTCTTTTGGGGCTGACAGTCCCTTTTGGAGTGGTCCTTCCGGAAGATGAAAAGATGGTCAAAACAGCGGAACACCTGGAGACTGTCCTGGCTGTTCCGGATGTAGGCGGAATTCGGAGATATGCCACAGACTGTTATATTGGCGGTAATCCCTGGGTATTGACGACCCTCTGGCTGGGAATGTATTACGCATCCAGGGGGAACTGGGAAAAAGCAGCCGGATTTGCCAGGTGGGCTCTGGAGCACCAAACCTCACTTGGTTTCCTTCCGGAACAGGTGGACCGCAATACAGGACAGACTGCCTGGGTTGTGCCTCTGGCATGGTCCCATGCGATGTTCTTACTTCTGGTGAATATGTTTGCAGAAGCCGGGCAGACTTCCCATTTAGCCTGGTAAATTAACGCTGGTCAGGTGTGACTCTGATTGGAGGGCGAAAGATGATTTTTGGCCGTAATGAACTGGGGGAGTATGAACACAATGCCGGCAGACAGTGGTTAGCTGCCAACGGGTTGGGAGGTTTTGCCTCAGCAACTGTTGTCGGCGCAAATACCAGCAAGTATCATGGGCTGCTTTTTGCGTCCCTGAAGCCCCCTGTGGAGAGGACTCTGCTGTTGGCTAAACTCGAGGAAGAAGTGGAGATTGAGGGAGATACTTATCTATTGGGCTGTAACCATACGGGGACAGGTATTTATCCGGAAGGGTATAATTACCTGCAGAGTTTTGAGCTGCGGCCTTTTCCGACATATACTTATGCATTAAAAAATGTAATTCTGGAAAAAACGGTCTTTATGATTCGTGAGGCAAATATTACTATTGTCAGGTATACTGCCTATTCCGGCAGTACTGCCCCGGTACGGGTCAGGGTAACTCCTTTGGTAAACTGCAGGCATTATCACCATACCATACGGAAAAACGACTGGCCCTTCAGCCAGGAAACAGAGCAGAGGTCTGTGGTCATTGAGGCATATCCGGGAGCGCCGAAACTGCAGTTGTATTCGGACCGGGCGGTATATAGCAGAGGTTCCGGGTATTGGTTTGAGAGGATGTTTTATATACAGGAGGAGGACAGAGGGCTTGACCCCTGGGAAGACCATTTTATGCCGGGTAGTTTTGAGGTTGAGGTATCTGACGGGGAATCGTTTAGCATCATCGCTTCAGTGGCAGGAGAAAGAGTTATTACCAATCCCCTGCTGGAACAGGTGAGCGCCGAACGCCGCCTCGCCGGAATTGTTGAAGAGCTGGGATTTCATGAGGAGTTTGTTAACCGGCTTGTCCTGGCTGCAGATACATTCATCGTCCGCAGGGAATCAACCGGGGCCGGGACAGTTATTGCCGGATACCCGTGGTTTACCGACTGGGGCCGGGACACAATGATTGCTCTACCTGGGCTGACTCTGGTGACCCGCAGGTTTGCAGAGGCGCGGGAGATTTTGCAGACCTTTGCCAAATACTGTGCAGACGGCCTGATTCCCAACATGTTTCCCGACCAGGGGGGAGAGCCGTTATATAATACGGTTGATGCCTCACTGTGGTTTTTCCACTCTGTTTACAAGTACCTCCAATATACCGGAGATCATGAGTTTATTAAAAAAGAGATTTACCCGGTACTAAAAGAAATTATCATAAATTATCGCCAGGGTACGGCCTTCAATATTGGCATGGACGATGACGGCCTGATTTATGCCGGGGAACAGGGTGTTCAGCTGACATGGATGGATGCCAAGGCTGGTGACTGGGTAGTGACCCCAAGACACGGGAAACCGGTGGAGATTAATGCCCTCTGGTATAATGCCCTTGAAGTAATACTTCGGCTGGCCGGTGAATATCGTGATAACGATGTTGATTTTGACTCATTGGCTGCCAGGGTGAGGAATAGTTATGTAAACCTGTTCTGGAATCCGGAGAAAAAGTGCCTTTATGATGTGATTACCGGTAACAGTAAGGATGAGTCAATCCGGCCCAACCAGATCTTTGCGGTTTCCCTGCCTTTTTCGCCGCTGGACCACGGGAAACAGGTTCATGTGGTGAACACTGTATGGCGCGAACTGTATTTTTCCTATGGATTGAGAAGCCTGTCATCTGCTGACAGCGAGTACCGCGGAAGATACCAGGGTGATGTTATCCAGAGGGATTCGGCATATCACAGGGGAACGGGATGGGGATGGCTGGCCGGCCCGTTTATAACTGCCTTCCGGAAGGTTCATGACTACTCACCCGAGAGCAAGGTAATTGCAGAACGGTTTATCGTGCCTTTTAAGGCACACCTTAGGGAACATGGGGTTGGCACGATATCCGAAGTGTTTGACGGCGACCCGCCGCATCACCCCAGGGGCTGCTTTTCCCAGGCCTGGAGTGTTGCTGAGGTGCTGCGTGCTTATGTTGAGGATATACTCATGAAGTTACCGAATGAAGGGGGAAGAATTTTATGAACAACCTGAATGACCTGAACAGTCTTGAGCGGATTAAAGCCAATGACCCCGGTGGAATGCTGGATGCCCTGTGGAAGATGCCGGAACAGTGTGAGGAAGCCCTGGCAATAGGCAGGAAGACCGAGATACCTTCCAAATATGGCTCTGTTTCCAACATCGTTGTCACCGGACTTGGAGGGTCGGCTATCGGTGGTGATTTCCTGCGCCTCTATGTGACTGATAAGGCAGGAATACCGGTAATTGTTAACCGCGACTATAACCTGCCCGCATTTGTTGACAGCAAAACCTTGCTGTTTGCCGTAAGTTATTCCGGGAATACCGAGGAAACCCTCAGTGCATATGCCCAGGCCAGGGAGAAGGGCGCCAGGATAGTGGCCCTTACTAATGGGGGGAAACTGCGGCAGCTGGCTGAGGGTGACGGTTACCCTGTAATAGTTGTACCTGCCGGGATATCGCCCCGGGCGGCCACCGGCTACCTTTTAATTCCTACCCTGGCAGTGTTGGAAAAGCTGGGCCTGATCAGCGGCCTGGCAGTTGAACTGGAAGAATTGACGCGCATCCTGAGGTCTCTCAGGGAGCAGATGCAGCCTGAAGCCCCGGTTGAGCAGAACACAGCCAAACAGATAGCAGCCAGGTTTTATGGGAAAATACCCGTAATCTGGGGGGTTGGGGGCAGTACAGAGGTAGTTGCCATGAGGTGGAAAGGCCAGGTTAATGAAAATGGGAAGGCGCCGGCATACTGGAATATTTTTCCCGAACTTAACCACAATGAGATTGTTGGTTTCGAAGAACCTACCGCCCTGTTAGGACAGCTGGAAATTGTGCTCCTCAGGGACACTGATGACCATCCCCGGGTACAGAAACGCATGGATATCAGTAAAGACATTATCAAGGGTGTGGTCAGTGGTATCACTGAAGTGCGGTCCCAGGGTGAAGGGCGATTGTCCAGGCTGTTTTCCCTGACCTATATCGGCGATTATGTCAGTGTTTACCTGGCAGCCCTATATGGGATTGACCCCACACCTGTGAGGAATATTGACTACCTGAAACAAAAACTGGCTGAAAGTTAGTGCTGAAAGTTAGTATTGATACGGGAGAGGTGAACTGCCATTAAACTCCAACTGAAAGCGGATTTACATATTCATTCTGTCGCCAGCGGCCACGCTTACAGCACTATTGGGGAAATAGCTGCTGCAGCGCGGGACAAGGGCCTGCAGGTGGCAGCTATTACCGATCATGGACCGGCGATGCCGGGAGGCCCTCATTATTACCATTTTGGAAACCTGCGGGTACTGCCTTCTGAGATAGGTGGGGTCAAGATTCTTAAAGGTGTTGAGGCCAATATCATTAATGAAAAAGGAGAACTTGACCTGGACACGTATTATCTTGAGAGGCTGGATGTTGTCCTGGCGGGTTTTCATGCCAGGTGTTTCGGTTCTTCCGTTATGGAGGACTGTACCAGAGCCCTGTTCAATGCTATGGAAAACCCTCTGATTGATATCATTGTCCATCCCGGTAATCCGGAGTTCCCTTTGGATTATGAGGCAGTAGTCAGGAGAGCGGCCGAAAAAGGTATCCCCCTGGAGATAAATAATAGTTCTTTCTGCGGCAGCCGCCGGGGAAGTTCCGGCAACTGCTCCGATATAGCCCGGATGATTGCGGCTTATGGCGGGCCTATGGTTATTGGGAGCGATGCTCACTTTGCCCAGGATGTGGGTCGTTTTGACTACGCTGTGGAGGCAGTGCTGGCGGCAGGTATCAGGGAGGAACAGGTGTTGAACAGTTCTGTGGAGAAAGTTCTGCAATACCTGGGCAGGAAGAAAACTGATAAAGGTGATATCATTGAATAATGAATTTGTAATTGGAATCGATCTTGGCGGGACAAATATAAAAGGCGCCCTGCTTGACCTGAATGGGGGAATTATTGAAAAAAAGGAGATTCCCACCCTGGCCAATGCGGGGCCTGAAGCGGTTTCCGGCAGAATAGGCGAGATGATAACAGAACTTGAAGCCAAAGTGAGAGACACCGGTAAAAGCGTGGCCGGTGTGGGTATAGGAGTGCCGGGACAGCCTGAGCGCAGGACAGGAGAGGTTATTTTTGCCCCAAACCTTTACTGGAGAAATGTTCCCCTGGTGAAATATCTGCACAGGCATACCATGCTGCCTGCTTTTCTGGAAAATGACGCTAATGTTGCCGCTTTGGGGGAACAGTGGCGCGGTGCCGGACAGGGGTCGGCAAACATGGTCATGGTGACAATTGGGACCGGCATAGGCGGCGGCATTGTCCTCGATGGGCGTTTGTACACAGGAGCAAACGGGGCTGCCGGGGAACTGGGGCATACTGTTATTGAGCCTGGCGGGCCCCAGTGCAGCTGTGGCCGCAGGGGCTGCCTGGAAACCCTGACTTCGGCAACTGCCATGGTCAGGATGGCCCGGGAAGCAATGGACCGGGGCGTGAAAACTGAACTTTCCAAGGAGGAAAACCTGGAGGCCAGGGACATCATTATGGCTGCCCGGGCCGGAGACAGGCTGGCCCTGGAAATAGTCGAAAAGGCGGCATATTACCTGGGAATCGGGTTGGGCAACATTATCAACATATTGAACCCGGACACCATTGTCATCGGGGGTGGTGTTTCCAGAGCCGGGGAGCTGTTGTTTGAACCCCTCTGCCGGGCTGCCCGGGAAAACTGCCTGGAGTCTGCAGGCAGTATAGTCCGGATAGTTCCCGCCCAATTGGGCAATGACGCTGGATTTGTAGGGGCCGCAAAACTGGTACTCCAGGATAATCATAAAAAATGTATGATTTAATATATATGTTATATCCAAGGCTCGGCACCTTGGACTATTTGTTTTTTCCGCCATCGTAGGCTTGGGAAATGACCGTTGTATATCAAGCCTGCTATTTAGGGGAAATACAATAAGTGAAAAGTGGACAAAATACCTCACGTATATTTACTTGGGCCAGCAAATTAATTTTTGTGCCGGCCGATTCGAGGGAGGTATTTTTTTATGGAGTTTTTTGCAGACTGGCATACTCATTCCAAATACAGTGACGGAAGAGGCACAATTCAGGAAAATGCAGAGGCAGCTATGGCCAGAGGACTCAGCGAGCTGGCTATTACTGACCATGGGCCGGCTAATATCGGGACCGGGGTAAAAAGTGGTGCAACATATTTTGAAATTATTGATGAGGTCAGGGAGGTCAGTGCTTGGTATCCCGGACTCACCTTAAAGGCCGGTGCAGAAGCGGATATTACAGGCAGTGACGGTTCTATAGATATTCCTCCGGAGGTACGGGATAAGCTGGATATCCTCATTGTAGGCCTGCACCCCTATGTAGTTCCTGCTTCCCTGGAAGCAGTCTGGCCGGTGGTGGGAATTAACCGGTTGGCCGGTATCAGCAGGGGGGCACGGGAAAGAGCGCGGGTAAGCAATACTAAAGCCCTTAAGGAAGCGGTTTACAGGTATGATGTTGACTTTATCAGCCATCCGGACCTGAAAATGCCGGTTGATGTGAGCGAATTGTCCGCGGCTTGTGCTGCCTGTGATACGGCCATCGAAATTAATACAGGCCATCACTATGACAAGGAAGTCCTTGTGAGAGAGGCAGTGAAAACAGGGGTTAATTTTGTTGTCTGCAGTGATGCCCATTTTCCCGCATCAGTTGGAAAATTGCAGGAGGGAGCCGCTGTCCTGAAGAAGTTTGGGGTTCCCGGGGAGAGAGTGTTAAATGCTGTTTGAAGGAGAAACGGTTTTTTCGGCGAAATAGTCAGTAACCGATAATATGGGGTGGAAAAATGAATGATATAAAATTTGTAATTGTAACCGGGCTCTCCGGAGCGGGGAAAACCCAGGCCATATGGTGTCTGGAGGACCTCGGGTTTTTCTGTGTGGACAACCTGCCCCCGACCCTGATTCCCAAATTTGCCGAACTTTGTGCACAATCAGAGGGGAAAATAAATAAGATAGCATTGGTAGTTGATATCAGAGGCGGCGGATTTTTTGATGCTGTTTACGATTCCCTGGAAAATCTTAAAACTCTTGGAATCAAGTGTGAGATTCTATTCCTGGATGCATCTGACGAGACCCTGGTAAGGAGATTCAAGGAATCGCGAAGACGCCATCCCCTGGGTACCCACGGCAGGGTCCTGGACGGCATCAGGGAAGAGCGGCTGAAGCTTGAGGAATTGAAGGGCAAGGCCAGCAAAGTTATAGATACCTCCGAGCTTAGCAACAAACAGCTTAAGGAACAGATAACCCTGCTTTATGGAGGGGATAATGAAGAACATAATCTGAACATAAATGTCATGTCCTTCGGATATAAGTACGGGATACCGATGGATGCCGACCTGGTCTTTGATGTCAGATTCCTGCCCAACCCGCATTATATTGAGGAACTGCGGCCACTGACCGGCAATGACAGCGAAGTTCAGGAGTATGTGCTTGATTCTCCTGTCAGCAGGACTTTTATGAGGAAATTTTCCGGCCTGATCAAATTCCTGATTCCCCATTATATCAAAGAAGGGAAAACCAGCCTGGTCATAGCCATTGGCTGTACCGGCGGGCAGCACCGTTCGGTGACCCTTGTCAATAAGCTGTTTGAATCCCTGAAAACCAACAACTACCTGGTTAACAAGAGACACCGCGACCTGGAGAAGAACACGTCAGGGGTGTAATGTATGGATAGATTGAAGTGGCTTTACCCCGGTATGCGCATTAAGCGCTGGATGTTCCTGGCTTTTGCGGGGGCAGTCTGTTTTGGGGCCGGGCTAATACTGGTGACAAATAAATTGCACCAGGTCCTCCAGGGTTCCTCCCTGGAAACAGGGCTCCTCCTTCTTGCGGTGGGAGCTTTTATGGTGTGTTTAGGGACACGGAATACGCTGAATTCAATTATAAAGGCACTGGCCCCGGGGAGAGAAGAGGATGTTGCCGGCCTTATCTACCGCAAGCATCACCTTAAACGGGGTCCCAAGGTCGTTGTAGTCGGCGGGGGAACCGGCCTGTCGGTGCTGCTGCGGGGCCTGAAAAAATACACCAGCAATATTACAGCTATTGTTACCGTTGCTGATGATGGCGGCAGCTCCGGGAAACTCAGGGGTGAATTTGGGATACTTCCTCCGGGAGATATCAGGAACTGCCTGGTTGCCTTGGCAGATAAGGAGACCCTGATGGAAGACCTGTTTCAGCACCGGTTTTCCAATGGCTATGGTCTGGCAGGACACAGCATGGGAAACCTGCTGCTGACAGCAATGACCCAGGTTGTGGGTGATTTCGGGACAGCGGTAAGGGAGATGAGCAAGGTTCTGGCGGTCAGGGGGCAGGTTTTGCCTGCCACCCTAAAGACCTGCAGCCTGTGTGCCGAACTTGAGGATGGCAGTATTATTGAGGGTGAATCAAAAATCCCGCGTACCGGTAAAAAGATTAAGCGGGTATTTCTGAAACCGGGTGACTGTGAGCCTGTTCCGGAAGCATTCCTGGCCATAGCTGATGCCGACCTGATCATACTGGGTCCGGGAAGTCTGTATACCAGTGTTATCCCGAACCTTCTGATACGGGGGATGGCTGATGCTATCGCTGCATCACCGGCGGTAACGGTATATGCCTGCAATATTATGACACAGCCAGGTGAGACTGAAGGCTACACGGCTTCTGATCATATCAGGGCGATTCACCGCCATGCCGGGTCAGGGCTGATTGATTATGCTATTGTCAATGTCCAGGAAATTCCCCGGAAGCTGCTGCGGAAATATCAAAGGGACGGCGCCGTCCCGGTTAAGGCAGACCTGAGGCAGATAGAAGAAATGAAAGTAAGGCCCGTGAAGAAGGACCTGGTTTATGAGAGTGACCTGGTGCGCCACGACCCGGTTAAACTGGCAGAATCGGTGATGGGACTTATCGGTGAGTTAGGGCTGGGCCAGGAAAAATCCCTGCTGCAGGGCTTTTTCCAGGTAAAGCAGAAGGTCAAAGGAATGTAGATGAAGCCGGCGCCCTTCATTGCCGGCTAAAAGCATAAAATACTCCTCCGGAGGCAGACTAGTATTGACACGGAGGAGGTGAGACTAGATGGCAAAAATAAAAGGCAAATTGTTTCCGGCCTTGACTTTACTATTGGTGTTAATCGTATTGGGAGGCTGTGCGGCCCAAAAAAAACCGCTTCCGACTGAACCGAATGCACCTGACAGGGTTCCCGAAATGGAGGTTAAACCCGCTCCGGAAAGAAGTCCTGCCGAGGACAGGGATACAGCTGCAGATATTCGCAGGATTGCTGAGTCTGTCCCTGGGGTGGAAAGGTCTTATACGGTGGTAGTTGGTAATGCGGTTCTGATTGGGCTCGATCTTGATAGGAACCAACAGGAACAGGGTATCAGCAATATCAAGAACAGGGTTGCCGAGAAGGCAGAGGCTGATTCACGGATTGTCAGAGCTTATGTTTCATCTGATCCTGACACTACTGCAAGGATCAGGGAACTGGCAGACAACGTTAGGAAGGGCAGACCCGTGACCGAGTACCTGGATGAAATCGGAGAAATAATTCAGCGTTTGACGCCCCAAACTGACTAGTGAGGATAATTTTGGGCCTGACTGTGGACAATTCCTGCAGTCGGGCCCTGCCTGTCCCATATTGTAACTGTATGTTATAATTATTTATAGGTTATGACTAAATCGGAGGGGCGGAAGGATGTCTTTTTCCACTGATACCAAAAATGAACTGGCCCGGGTTATGGCTCAAAAACCATGCTGCCAGACTGCTGAACTGGCTGCCCTGGTTAAGATGGACGGCCTTATCCAGATTAGCGGACGGCACCGGCTTTCTCTGCATCTGATAACTGAAAGCGCTGCGGTGGCCCGCAAATTAATTACCTATTTGAAAAATCTTTATGGGGTCCATACGGATATTCTTATTAAAAAGAAAAACAAACTGAAAAAAAATAATGTCTATCTGGTCAGGATGCTAACCCCGGATGATGTGGCCACAGTGCTTCGTTCCCTTGGAATGATTGATGAATTGGGCCGGCTGTTGGATGACATCAAACCAGATCTGTTAAAGAAGGAATGCTGCCGGAGGTCTTATCTTCGCGGAACTTTTCTCGGCGGCGGTTCAGTGAGTGACCCCGAGGGGGATTACCATCTTGAGATTCTTGTCAATGATGAAGAATTCAGCCGGGAATTATGTAATATTCTGAAACGGTATGACCTGGCGGCAGGAATTAACAGAAGGAAGAACTGGGATGTGGTTTATCTGAAGGGCAGTGAGGACATCATTAAGCTGCTTAACCTGATGGGAGCTCACGGGGCCTTGTTAAACTTTGAAAATGTCAGGATCTATAAAGATGTCAGAAATCAGGTTAACCGACTGGTCAATTGTGAAACGGCAAATCTGAACAAGACTGTCAATGCCGCTGTCAGGCAGGTTGAGGATATCAGGCTGATTGACAGGGTCATAGGCCTGGCGAAGCTTCCTGACAATCTCAGGATAATAGCTGAACACCGCCTCACTTATCCCGATATCAGTCTCAAGGAATTGGGGGAGATGGTGAAACCCAAAATAGGCAAATCCGGGGTGAACCACCGGATGAGAAGAGTACAAAGAATTGCGGAAAAGATCAGGGAAACCATGAAAGCCGAATAAGGACATATTTTGCCTGCATAGTATTATATTAACCGTAAAAGCAGGAAAACAACGGGGATTCACAGAAACATTACTTATATTAAGTTAAGGAGTGGCTTTTATGCGTATGGGGTTTGGGCTCTACCAGGAGCAAACACAAAAACTTATGATGACCCCTGAACTAAGGCTGGCAATAAAAATTCTGCAGTTTTCGACTGTTGAACTTACAGAATATATCGAAAATGAACTGGTGGAGAATCCACTGCTGGAAATTGCCGAAACTGCTGCGGATACGGTTGATTCCGCAGATTCCCCTGGTGACATCGAACGCGAGAACTCCGCCGAACAGGATTCTAAAGATGAAATGGAAAAGGTGGATATTGACTGGGAACAGTATTTTGATGATGGTACCAGCTACCGGAATGAGTTTACTCTTAACCGTCAGGAAGAAACCCCGCGTTATGAAAATTTTATCGCAGAAGTCCCCACCCTTCAGGAGTATTTGATGTTTCAACTGGCGCTCACCCCTTTGGGTGCCGAAGAGAAATCAGTGGGGGAATTCTTTATCGGAAACATTGATGATAACGGCTATCTGCATTGTTCCACAGAGGAGACTGCGGTCAAGTGCAATGTTCCTTCAGATACCGCTGAAAAGGTTCTGGGAATTATTCAGGGCATGGAGCCCCCCGGAGTAGGCGCCAGGGACCTTAAGGAGTGCCTGTTGATACAGTATGCACAGCTTGAAATTAAAAATAATCTGCTGAAAGAGATTATCTGTGATTACCTGCAGGAAGTTGCCGCCGGAAAAATCATGAAAGTTGCCAAAAGGCTGGGTGTTCAGCTGTATGAGATGCAGGAGGCAATGGATCTCCTGAAATTGCTTGAGCCAAAGCCGGGGAGGAGATTTTCACCTACTGACAGGACCCGGTACATTATTCCTGATGTTGTTGTGGAAAAGGTGGACCATGAATATATTATCCTTGTCAATGATGTTTCCACACCGCGTCTTACAGTTAGTAATGCTTATAAAAAGTTTGTCAAGGGAAGCAATGCTGATCAGGAAAGCCGCAAGTATATAGAGGAAAAGCTTAACTCTGCCGTCTGGTTAATGAAGAGTATTGAACAGCGCCGGGAGACTCTTTATAAGGTTTCCCGCTGTATAGTTGATTTCCAGAAGGATTTTTTTGACAATGGCATAAAGCACCTGAAAAGCATGAACCTGAGAAATGTGGCCGAAACCCTGGGGGTACACGAATCAACCGTAAGCAGGGCTGCTGCCGGTAAGTACATGCAAACACCCCGGGGATTGTTTGAAATGAAGTTTTTCTTTTCCAGCGGTGTCTCTAACGTTCATGGCACATCAACCTCTGCAGAGGCTGTAAAAAAAATAATCAGGGAACTGGTGGAAGCAGAAGACCCGCATAAGCCCCTGAGTGACCAGAAGATTGCTGAAGACCTTCAGGCCAAGGGAGTCAATATTTCCAGGCGCACTATAGCTAAATACCGGGATGAAATTGGGATCCTGCCTACATCCAAAAGGAGAAGGTATAGTAAATAGAATAGGTCTGAAATATATTGAAATAATAATATAGACACTCGAATTAACAGCTAAGAAAAATATGGAAGAGTTTTTTGAGCGGCAAAAGGATTTTTGTATTAAAATGTAGAATAATATTCCCGGTTAGGCAAAAGATGGTCTTCTTTTTTTGTTTGCCGGGACATATAATTATGTAGCGGGACAGTAAATGGCCCACTGCGGGAGGTGGGAGAACCGAATGACAGATATTATAACCCTGCAGCAAAAGATAGCTCCCGAATTAATAGAACTTATTGAAAGAAGATATACTATACTGCGACATGTATCTCATTCCCAGCCGGTAGGCAGGCGCGTTCTGGCCAATGACCTTAGGCTGGGTGAGCGGGTGGTTCGTTCTGAACTCGATTTTCTTAAGCGCCAGGGCCTCCTGGAAGGTGACCTGTCAGGTGTAAAACTTACCTGTGGCGGGGAACTGCTGATCCACGAACTCTCGGACTTTATTAAAGACCTGAGGGGGCTTGTGGATATCGAAACCAGCCTGAGGGAACGCCTGGGCCTTAAACAGGTGATAGTTGTTCCGGGAGATTCCGATGAGGATGAACCCGTAAAAAAGGAACTGGGGAGGGCCGCAGCGCGGCATTTGCTTGGGGTATTGGAAGAAGGCAGTATCATTGCGGTAACGGGTGGAACCACAGTGGGAGAGGTGGCCAATGCTGTACCGGTATCATACAGTCACAGAGACCTGTTGGTCGTTCCTGCCCGGGGAGGCTTAGGGGAGGAAGTGGAGATACAGGCAAATACCATTGCTGCAAGCATTGCCAAAAGGCTAAATGCTTCGTACCGACTGCTGCATGTTCCTGATAATATTGGTGAAGATGCTATGAATTCATTAATCAGAGACCCCCATATAAAGGATATAATCAGGACGATTAAATCTGCGGATATTCTTGTACATGGCATCGGCAATGCCAGGGAGATTTCGGTCAGCCGCGACGATTCTGCTGCAGAGACGAGGCGGCTGATAGAATCCGGGGCTGTGGGTGAGGCCTTCGGACATTATTTTGCCCAAAACGGAACCATAATCCGGACAATACACAGCCTGGGTATACGGCTAAATGACCTGAAAAGGATTGACCATGTAATCGGCGTTGCCGGGGGCAGAAAAAAGGCAGCAGCAATCCTGGCGGTTTTTTCCAGTGGCAGTGCAACTGTTCTGGTAACTGATGAAGGGGCCGGCAGGGCTATGCTGGAACAGCTAAATGACAAGGCAAAAAAGTTTTGAACATAAAGGAAATTCAATTTCCGAGAGACAAGCTAAAATTAAAGGAGGAGATTATATGAGTGTAAAAGTAGGGATTAACGGATTTGGACGTATTGGAAGGCTGGTTTTCAGAGCGGCATTTAACAACCCTGAAATTGACATCATTGCTGTAAATGATCTCACAGATGCCAAAACTCTTGCTCATCTTCTGAAATATGATTCAGTACACGGGACATTCCAGGCTGATGTTAAAGCAGGGGATGGGGCCATTATTGTCAATGACAGGGAAATAAAGGTTACAGCGGAAAAAGACCCTGCCCAGCTGCCCTGGAAAGAATTCGGGGTCCAGGTTGTTGTGGAATCAACAGGGAGATTCACCAAGCGTGCCGATGCTGCCAAACATCTCGAGGCAGGAGCTGCCAAAGTGGTAATTTCAGCGCCGGGAAAAGAAGAGGATATTACCATAGTAATGGGTGTTAATAACGAAAAGTATGATCCGGCAAATCACCACATTATTTCAAATGCATCCTGTACTACCAACTGTTTGGCTCCTTTTGCCAAGGTTTTGCACGAAAAATTCGGCATTGTCAAGGGTCTGATGACAACGATTCATGCTTATACCAATGACCAGCAGATTCTGGACCTTCCCCATAAAGACCTCCGCAGGGCAAGGGCAGCCGGTATGTCCATGATTCCGACCACAACAGGAGCTGCCAAAGCAGTGGCTCTGGTGCTGCCGGAATTAAAAGGCAAGCTTAATGGTTTTGCCATCAGGGTGCCAACCCCCAACGTTTCATGTGTAGACCTGGTTGCCGAGGTTGCCAAGCCAACCAGTGCAGAGGAAGTTAATGCTGCCTTTAAGGCTGCATCCGAAAATGAACTTAAAGGAATACTTCAATATTGTGAAGAGCCTCTGGTATCCAAAGATTTTAACGGTAACCCGTATTCTTCAATTGTTGATGCCCTTTCCACAATGGTAATTGAGGGCAATATGGTGAAGGTGCTGTCCTGGTATGATAACGAATGGGGTTACTCTAACAGGGTAGTAGATCTTATTGGTTTCATTACCGGCAAAGGCTTGTAAAGGATTTAAAAGGGCTGCTATGCCGGGAAAATTTGGTCGGGAGCAGGGAGGCGGGATGTTTTATGCAGGTTAATACCATCAGGGAAATGAATGTAAAAGGGAAAAGAGTATTTGTCAGAGTAGATTTTAACGTACCTCTCGATGAAGCCAGGGCTATCACAGACGATACCAGGATCAAGGCGGCTGTCCCTACTATAAAATATCTTACAGAGCATGGAGCCAAAGTTATCCTGGCTTCTCACCTGGGACGGCCAAAGGGCCAGGTAACTGAGAAGTATTCTCTGGCCCCTGCAGCCAAGAGACTTGAAGAAATCCTGGGCCAAAAGGTGTTTTTTGCCCGGGACTGTATCGGTGAAGAGCCTCGAAAAGTGGTCGCCAAGATGAATGACGGGGATGTAGTGCTTCTGGAGAATCTCAGGTTTCATGCCGGTGAGGAGAAAAATGACCCTGAGTTTGTCAGGGAACTGGCAGTTCTGGCTGATATGTTCGTAAATGACGCTTTTGGGACAGCTCATCGGGCTCATGCTTCAACGGCAGGAATTGCAGGGCTGCTTCCCGCCGGTGCCGGCTTCCTTATGGAAAAGGAAGTGGAGTACCTGGGCCAAGCGGTACGGAATCCGGTAAGGCCATTTACTGCCATTATTGGAGGGGCAAAGGTATCGGACAAGATCGGTGTTATTGATAATCTCCTTAATAAGGTGGACACCCTGATAATCGGAGGGGGTATGGCTAATACCTTTCTGAGAGCCCAGGGTTATGACATGGGTAATTCCCTGGTAGAGGAAGACAAGGTTGCACTGGCCAGGGAGACCATAGACAAGGCCAGAGCCAAAAACGTCAGTCTGCTGCTTCCGGTTGACCTGGTAGCTGCGGAAAGTGTTTCACCAGATTCAGCCCACAAGATTGTAAGTAAAGACGGAGTTCCGGAAGGATGGGCTGCAGTGGACATTGGACCTGAGACCGCCAGGTTATTTGCTGATGCCGCAAGAGAGGCCGGCACAATTGTCTGGAACGGGCCCATGGGAGTCTTTGAGATGGCGCCCTTCGCCAAAGGCACAGAAGCTGTGGCCAAGGCAGTCGGCGAATCTGATGGCACGTCAATAGTCGGCGGCGGGGATTCGGTTGCCGCAGTCAGGAAGATGGGGGCAGCCGAACAAATCAGCCATATATCAACAGGCGGCGGGGCATCACTGGAGTTTCTGGAAGGGAAGGAACTGCCGGGGATAAAGGCCCTGGAAAAAGTGGCAGTTATGTAAACAGAGAATGGGGAGGTGGCAGGTTTGCGTAAACCTATCATGGCCGGGAACTGGAAAATGAATAAAACCGTTGAAGAGGCTATTTTGCTGGTTAGTGAATTGGGAATGCTGGTTGACGAGGTGACAGACACAGAGGTGGTAGTTTGTCCGCCCTTTATAGCGCTGGATGCGGTGATAGAGGCCGGGGTAGGGTCTAAAATTTCCTTTGGCGCCCAGAACATGTACTGGGAAGAAGAGGGGGCCTTTACCGGTGAGGTCTCTCCGGCAATGCTGCAGGATATGGGCTGCAGTTATGTCATCATCGGTCATTCGGAACGCCGGGAGTATTTCGGAGAAACAGATGAGTCGGTTAGTAAAAAGCTCCGGGCTGCACTTAGGTTTGACCTTATACCCATAGTCTGTGTAGGGGAAAAACTGGAGCACAGGGAAAAGGGAACTACCGAAGAGGTTATCCGCAAACAGGTTGAAGCGGGTCTGTCAGGACTTGATAAGGAACAGGCAGCAGGACTGGTTGTTGCCTATGAGCCTGTTTGGGCCATCGGTACCGGAAAAACTGCCTCAGATGAGGATGCCCAAAAGGTAATAGCTTTTATCAGACAGGTACTCACCGGCATGTATGGGAAAGATGCTGCTGACAGGGTACGTATCCTGTATGGGGGCAGCGTTAAGCCCGAAAACATATCAGGCCTGATGCAGCAGCCTGACATCGACGGCGCTCTGGTTGGCGGAGCCAGCCTTGATGCAAAAGTCTTTGCCGCAATAGTAAAATTTCAGAAGTAAAGACGACTGCAGCAGGTTTTGGAAGCAGTGACTGCGAGGGAGGCGGTATGGTGCCGGCTGTTGGAAAACCGTTGATGTTAATGATTTTGGACGGATGGGGAATAAGTAAGGAAGAAAAGGGAAATGCTGTCACACATGCCAACACTCCTTATTATGATGGGCTGCTCAATACATATCCCCATACTCTGTTGGGAGCAAGTGGTGAAGATGTGGGGCTGCCTGACGGACAGATGGGCAACTCCGAAGTGGGACACCTGAATATAGGGGCCGGGAGGGTAGTATACCAGGATTTTACCCGCATTTCGAAGGCCATTCGTGAAGGAGACTTTTTTACAAACGAGGTGCTCCAGGAAGCTGTCAATAGAGTCAGGGACAATGACAATGCCCTGCATCTGGTGGGTTTACTTTCTGACGGAGGGGTCCACAGCCATATTAAACACCTTTATGCTCTTCTGGAACTGGCAAAACAGCATGGGCTGCAGAGGGTTTATGTCCATGCCGTTCTTGACGGACGGGATGTTCCCCCGGCAAATGCCAGGGAATATATAGATGCCCTGCAGAATAAATTTGCTGAACTCGGCCTGGGCGCCATTGCCACTGTAATGGGACGTTATTATGCCATGGACAGGGACAAGAGGTGGGACCGGGTTGAAAAGGCATACTATGCCATGGTTTATGGGGAGGGCATCATGGCTACCCTGCCATCAGGGGCAGTTGCCCAGTCATATGAAAAAGGCGAAACAGATGAATTCGTACTTCCAGTGGTGATTATCAAGCAGACTGGGGAACCGGTGGCCACTATAAAAGACGGTGATTCGGTTATCTTCTATAATTTCCGTCCCGATAGGGCCAGAGAGATTACACGGGCATTTGTTGACGACGATTTTTCGGGTTTTGCCAGGGAAAAGGGTTACCCGCGGGTGCACTTTGTGTGTCTGACCCAATACGACAAAACAATAGGGGCACCTGTTGCTTTTAAGCCTCAGGTCCTTGAAAACACACTGGGTGAGTATCTTGGGAAAAAAGGAATCAGGCAGCTCAGAATAGCGGAGACCGAAAAGTATGCCCATGTTACATTCTTTTTTAACGGTGGAATTGAGCCTCCAAACCCGGGGGAAGAGAGAATTTTGATTCCCTCGCCAAAAGTGCCGACTTATGATCTCAAGCCTGAAATGAGCGCTTATGAGGTTACTAAGGCAGTCCTCAAGGAAATCGAAGCTGAAAAACACGATGTTATCATCCTTAATTTTGCCAACCCCGATATGGTGGGCCATACCGGTGTTATGGATGCGGCGGTAAAGGCGGTTGAGGTAATTGATGATTGTATGTCCAGAATAGTTGAAAAAATAAAAAAGAAAAACGGAATTGTCCTGATTACAGCAGACCACGGGAATGTAGAGCAGATGTCTGCTGTGGAGACAGACCAGCCGCATACGGCTCATACTGTAAACAGTGTCCCTTTTATTTATGTTGACAATGCAAACCCGGATGCCAGGCTGCAGGCAGGAAGGCTTGAGGATGTAGCCCCGACACTCCTGCGACTGCTTGGCATCGAGAAGCCCGCAGAAATGACGGGAAAACCGTTAATCAGTTAGCAGGCATTACTGAAATGGAGGTTGTGAAAATGACGATTATTGCTGATGTTTACGCCCGGGAAATACTAGACTCCCGCGGCAATCCTACAGTGGAGGTGGAAGTATTTCTGGAAGACGGCACCATGGGAAGGGCAGCTGTGCCCTCAGGGGCATCAACAGGGGCTTACGAGGCGGTTGAACTCAGGGATGGCGACAAGGAACGCTATATGGGCAAGGGAGTCCTGAAGGCTGTCGAAAATGTGAATATTACTATTGCCCCCGAGCTTATCGGGCTGGATGCCCTGGATCAGGTTGAGGTTGACAGGACCATGATTGACCTGGATGGAACTCCAAACAAAGGGAATCTGGGAGCCAATGCCATTCTGGGAGTATCTATGGCTGTTGCCAAAGCCGCCGCTAAAAGTCTTGAAATGCCTCTTTACAAGTACCTGGGAGGCATTAATGCCAAAGCGCTGCCGGTACCCATGATGAATATCCTCAATGGGGGGAAGCATGCCGACAATAATGTTGACATTCAGGAGTTTATGGTGATGCCTCTGGGAGCGCCTAACTTTGCAGAAGCCCTGAGGATGTGTGCCGAGATTTTCCACAACCTGAAAGGCGTGCTTAAGGGTAAAGGGCTAAATACGGCTGTGGGAGATGAAGGCGGTTTTGCACCAAACCTCAAGTCCAATGAAGAGGCTCTTCAAGTGATTATGGATGCGGTTACCAAGGCCGGGTACAAGCCCGGTGAAGATATTATGCTGGCCCTGGATGTTGCGGCAACCGAGTTGTATAAAGACGGAAAATATCATCTTGAGGGAGAAGGCATGGTCAAGACAGCAGATGAAATGATTGACTTTTATGAAGAGCTTTCAGGCAAGTATCCTATTATTTCTATCGAAGACGGGCTTTCCGAGGATGACTGGGAAGGCTGGCAGAAGCTGACTGCCCGGTTGGGGAAAAAGGTTCAGCTGGTTGGTGACGACCTCTTTGTGACAAACACTGAACGCCTGGCAAGGGGGATTGAGACTGGTACTGCCAACTCAATTCTCATTAAAGTAAACCAGATTGGCACTCTTACAGAGACCTTTGATGCTATTGAGATGGCTAAACGTGCCGGGTATACAGCGGTTGTTTCACATCGTTCCGGGGAGACGGAGGATGCCACTATAGCAGATATCGCAGTTGCTGCCAATGCGGGTCAGATTAAGACAGGGGCTCCGTCCAGGACTGACCGGGTGGCCAAATACAACCAGCTCCTGAGAATTGAGGAAGAACTGGCTGACATTGCCGGTTATGGCGGCAGGAAAGCCTTCTATAATATCAAAGATTAGGATGGGATTATTGCTCGGATTAACAGTTTTTTTACCCGAATTGTCATATTACCGGTCTGCTTCCATAGTATAATAAAGAGCGGACTTGTACATGTCAAAAGGTTTTGAATCTTCACTATATTACCCTGATTATTATTGTATTTTTGTCCATCATATGGTATAATTGACCATCATGGGTTATCCTGGTTGGGGGGTGATGGAGCTACATATTTTGGTTCCTGTTGCTAACCGGGGACCTTTGTGAATGTTGGGTGATATAGAGAGAGATCCCGCCAAGAAAACCAAAAATTAGGGAAGAGGAGAGTGAGAGTGTCCAATGAGTTTTAGCAATCCTGATATTACTTTGGCATGGCTGTCTTTTGGAGCAGGTATCATTTCCCTGATAGTTGCGTTTCTGTTCCTGGGAAACGTGCTGAAGGAGGACATGGGAACCCCGAGGATGAAGGAACTGTCTGACGCTATTTTTGAAGGCGCTATGGCATTCCTGAACCGCCAGTACAAAACTCTGGCGCCGATTGTTGTTATTATCTTTATTGTACTATTCTTTGTTCCTGTTGAACTGTTTACTCATGGTGATCCCGCAGCTGCCGCACAGGTGCAGGGACTGTCCGGTAAACTGGCCCTGCCGGTATCCTTCCTGGTTGGCGCTGTGGCTTCCGCTTTTGCCGGGTATGCCGGTATGGTAAGTACAACCAAATCAAATGCCAGGACCACAAATGCTGCCAGAACCGGTATCCGTAAGGCGCTGACCATTGCCTTCCGCGCCGGAGCCGTTATGGGTCTGTCTGTTGCCGGTCTGGGTCTGGCCGGTGTTTCCGGACTGTACCTGGCTTTCAAAGTTCCTGCAGTTATTAACAGCTTCGCTTTTGGTGCCAGCGCTGTTGCGCTCTTTGCCCGGATCGGCGGCGGTATTTACACCAAGGCTGCCGACGTAGGAGCTGACCTTGTAGGTAAAGTTGAAGCCGGGATTCCGGAAGATGACCCGCGGAACCCTGCCGTTATCGCTGACAACGTTGGTGACAACGTTGGTGATACCGCAGGAATGGGTGCTGACCTTTTCGAATCATATGCTGCCACGAGTATTGCAGCAATGGTTATCGGAGGCAGTGTGCTTAAAGATGCCGGACTGTCGATGCAGGGGATTCTGTTCCCGCTGATGATAGGTGCCATCGGTATTATTGCTTCCATTATTGCCACTACATTTGTAAGAATGAGCAGTGAGGATTCCAACCCGCAGACAGCTCTTAACATGGGCCTTTGGGGTACCAATATTATTACTGCCATAGCAGGTTTCTTCCTTGCCCAGGTTATGTTTGGGGATCTTGCGATAGGCATCTTTGTTGGTATTATTGCCGGTCTGTTAACAAACGTTGCTATCGGTTATATTACCGAGCTTTATACCTCTTATCATAAGCGCCCGGCACAGGAGATTGCGGAAGCATCTGAGACCGGCGCTGCTACAAACCTGATTAAGGGTTTGGCTGTTGGCCTAAAGTCAACTGTATATCCTATTCTTGTAATTTGTGTTGCCATTTGGGTTTCATACTTCTTCGCTGAAGCCGGACTGGAAGGCCTTGGTATCTACGGTATTGCCATGGCTGCCATGGGTATGCTGTCAACAGCCGGTATGGTTGTAGCCATTGACTCTTTCGGCCCTGTTGCCGACAACGCCGGTGGTATTGCAGAAATGGCAGAACTTGGTCCTGAAGTACGGAGAAATACTGATAAACTTGATGCCGTTGGTAACACCACTGCTGCTGTTGCCAAGGGTTTTGCAATTGGTTCCGCTGCCCTGACAGCGCTGGCCCTGTTTACCGCTTATGCGGAGTCGGCGGGTCTGGCTGAAACGGGTATAGATATTCTTAATCCGATTGTTATCATAGGCTTATTCCTTGGGGCGACCGTGCCCTTCCTGGTTGCTTCCTTCGCTATGGAAGCTGTCGGTAAAGCCGCTTTTGAAATGATTGAAGAAGTGCGCCGCCAGTTCCGTGAAATTCCCGGGATTATGGAAGGTACAGGCAAGCCTGATTATGCAGCTTGTGTGGATATCAGTACACGTGCCGCTATCAAGCAGATGGTTGCTCCCGGTTTTGTAGCTATTGGGACTCCGGTAGTAGTTGGCTTCCTTCTTGGCCCGCTTGCTCTCGGTGCAGTCCTGGCAGGCGGTACAGCATCAGGTGTTCTGATGGCCCTGTTTATGGCCAATGCCGGAGGCGCATGGGATAATGCCAAGAAGTATATCGAAACAGGAAAACTCGGTGGAAAAGGCAGTGATGCTCACAAGGCTGCCGTTGTCGGTGATACTGTGGGTGACCCCTTCAAGGACACTGCAGGTCCTGCTATGAACCCGCTGATCAAGGTTATGGGCACGATTTCCCTTATCCTTGCTCCTGTTGTAGCTCAATACAACGTTTTCGGAGGTCTGTTCTAAGAATCTATAATTGATGAGTTGGGTGCCGGACAGTCCGGCACCCTTTTTGTTTGCGTATTTTTTGTTGCTTTGGAGGACAAAATATGCTAAAATTTATATGTTAGTTTTCAGGAGGTGTTGAAGTGAAAATTTTCATTACCATAGTCCATGTTGCACTTGCTATTGGAGTTATAGCTACCATACTGCTGCAGTCCGGTAAGAGCGCCGGTCTATCGGGAGCCATTGCCGGTGGTGCCGAAACGTTTTTTGGCAAGAAAAAGGGTATGGATGCTTTCCTGAGTAAACTGTCTACCGGTTTCGCCATAGGGTTTTTGCTCACATCACTATTGTTAAGTACAAGTCTGGTGGATTAGCGGGAAAACTCACACAAATTTCTAGTCAAATATGGGGATATACAGAGCGGGTCTTTGATACCGGCTCTTTATTCTTTTACCAAATAATTTCTACCGGTCTGGCCCAGTGAAAATGGAGGACAGGAATTAATTGTCTGTGATATAATACCATTGTAGTTGTTTTCACTCTTTTGCCTGGACGCCTTGTGTGACCCTGCCCCTTTTGTGCGGCGGGAAATGCAGGTTTATTGATGAGACCGGTAGTGACAGGAAAAAAGACCTTACTGTTGAACTCCGGGGAGAGATGGTAAAGGCATAAATCCTGAAAAGGGCTCTAAAGAGTTAAGGTAACCCCTAAGAGTTAGTGTAAAAGGAGGACAATGTTTTGCAAAGAGAAGAAGCCTTGGTTGAATTAAAAAAGCATGTTAAGAATAAGAACCTGTTGAAGCATATGTATGCATGTGAAGCTGTGATGAGGAAACTGGCCGGCCATTTTGGTGAAGATGCTGATAAGTGGGGGTTAGCCGGTTTGCTTCATGATATTGATTATGATGAGACCAAAGATGATCCCCGGCGCCACAGCAGGGTTGGGGCCGAAATGCTGCAAAAGCTGGGGCTGCCGGAAGATATTGTTTATGCTGTTAAAGTACATAACAATGCCCACGGCCTGCCTAGGGAGAGCTTGATGGATAAGGCTCTGTATGCGACTGACCCGGTTACCGGACTGATAGTTGCCGGGGCTTTAATCAGGCCTCAGAAGAAGCTGGCAGCAGTTGATGTGCCTTTTTTGGTAAACCGGTTCAACGAGAAGTCTTTTGCCAGGGGAGCAAATCGGGGGCAAATAGCATGTTGTTCAGAATTGGGGATGGAATTGGAGGAGTTCCTGAGTCTTTCGCTTGAGGCCATGCAGGATAGCAGCAGGGAATTGGGGCTGTAGAGCTGTACCAAAGTACATAAAGCTCCCAATTAGCGGCATTAGTTGGATGGAGTTACCTTGCGGCAGCCGGAGTTTTACTGAACTTCGGCTTACTGTTTGCAATCATGTATAATTGGATAAAATACGGTTAAATGAAATTGGGAAGGAAAAGATTATGAATATAATAAAAGGCAGGTGACAAGAAATGAAAGAACGAATAGCGACAATAGAGGGGAAAACGGAATCGGTGGAATTTGATGAGCAGTCAGATAGTCTGAGAGACGTTTCAGAGGAAATGAAAAAGCAGATTCTTAATTTTATGAGAGAGGCGGCTTACCGTCCGCTGGCTGCAGATGAACTGTACAGGGCCATGGAATTCCTTGATATGGATGGATTTATGAAGTCCCTTATGGAAATGGAGAAGGAGGGCAAGGTTATCTGTACCCGGAAAATGAAATACGGTGTTCCGGAAAAAATGAACCTTGCAGTAGGGAAACTCCAGGGACATCAAAATGGGTTTGGCTTTGTGATACAGGATACACCGGGAGTACCGGACATATACATCAGCGCTGAAAATATGAACAGCGCCATGCATAATGACCGGGTGGTGGCTCGGCTGCTGGGACATAACTGGGAAGGGCCCAGGCAGGAAGGCGAAATAATCAGGATTCTTGAGAGAGCCAATACCCAGGTTGTGGGGACCTTTGAAAAGGGTAAAAGGTATGGTTTTGTAACAACTGATGAAAAAAGGTTAAGTATGGATGTATTTATTGCCAACGGCAACGATCAAGGTGCGGTCACAGGGGATAAGGTTGTTGTGGAAGTGACAAAGTGGCCTGAAAAGCGCAGGAATCCCGAGGGGAATATCGTTGGGATTATCGGGCATAAGGGCGACCCCGGTACAGATATTGAGTCAATTGTCTGGAAATATGGTCTTCCTCAGCAGTTTCCCAAACCCGTCATGAATGAAGTGGCGAAGATTTCTATGCAGGTAACAGAGGAGCAGACACGCGGCAGACGAAATTTAAGGGATTTGCAGATGGTAACTATTGATGGGGCTGATGCCAAAGACCTGGATGATGCTGTTTCCCTCGAGGTACTGCCCAATGGCAGTTTCCGGCTGGGTGTGCACATTGCGGATGTGGGGGCTTATGTCATTCCGGGGAGCGCCCTGGATAGGGAAGCATATAAAAGGGGAACCAGTGTCTATCTGGTTGACAGGGTAATACCCATGCTGCCACCGGAACTCTCTAACGGCATATGCAGTCTTAATCCAAGGGTTGACAGGCTTGCCATGACCGTATTTATGGAAATCGACAGCCAGGGCAGGGTACTTAACCATGAAATTACCGAATCAGTAATTAATATTGATGAGCGGATGACCTATGGGGATGTCAAAAAGATTGTGGTTGACAGAGATGCAGAATTAATCAGAAAATATGATTATCTTGTTGAGATGTTTACAGAAATGGAAAAACTGTGCCTCATTCTGAGGGCACGCAGGCTGCGCAGGGGTACTATTGATTTTGACTTCCCTGAGGTTAAAGTCAAGCTGGACAATATGGGCCGCCCGGTGGAAATAAACAAATATGACCGGTCTGTCGCTGACCAGATTATTGAGGAGTTTATGCTGGTCACAAATGAAACTGTGGCGGAACATTTCTACAATGCCAAGGTGCCTTTTGTGTATCGCATTCATGAAACACCTGACGGTGAGAAGCTGTCCAACCTGAACCGGTTTTTATTTACCTTTGGCCTTAGTATAAAGGGGTTTAACAAAATTCATTCCGGCGCCTTTCAGGAAGTACTTAACAAGGTGCAGGGCAGACCTGAGGAACGGGTTATCGGTACAGTAATGCTAAGGACTATGAAGCTTGCCAAGTACAGTGATGAGAATGTAGGACATTTTGGGCTGGCGGCAGAGTATTACTCCCACTTTACGTCACCAATCAGACGTTATCCGGACCTGGTGATTCACCGGATTATTAAGGAAAACCTGGCAAAGGGCAGGCTTCCGGAAAAGAGAAAAACTAAGCTGGCTTCTTTCGTGGCCGATGCGGCTATTCAGTCCTCAGAGAGGGAGCGGATTGCCACCGAAGCTGAGCGGGAAAGCGTTGATTTGAAAAAGGTTGAGTTTATGAAAGATAAGGTGGGAGAGGAGTATGATGCTGCAATTTCCAGTGTCACTTCTTTTGGCTTCTTTGTTGAGCTGGATAATCTGGTAGAGGGTCTGGTCCATGTGACTAACCTTGTCAATGATTTTTATGAATATGATGAGACCAGGCTGGCTCTTACGGGTGTTCATACAGGCAAGCAGTTCCGTATTGGAGATCCCGTGCGGGTGAGGCTGGAAAAAGTTAATGTAGATGACAGACAGCTCGATTTTGAACTGGCAGAGAAGCTGACCCAGTGACAGTGGGCTTGATATCCCTTGACAGTGAAGTTTAATATGTTATAATGATATATGCGTTATACGCGAGAACGCGTTACACGTAAAAGCAAACAGTTAAGGCAAACTTTACCCTCTTGCTGTGGCAATAGCTGCTCTGTCCAAGAGGGTTGCTTTATCACGATTGACTTATATTGAGGTGGCAGTGATGGCCGAAAATGTCAAAATAATAACTGATAACCGCAAAGCCCGCCATGATTTTCACATAGAGGAGACCTATGAGGCCGGAATTGTATTAGCCGGTACTGAAGTCAAGTCCCTCAGGGCAGGGCGGGCCAACCTCAAAGACAGCTATGCCAGGGTTGATAATGGGGAGGTATTTCTGTATAATGCCCATATCAGTCCATATGAGCAGGGTAACAGGTTTAACCATGAACCGCTGCGGACCCGAAAGCTGCTGATGCATAAGCATGAGATTCGCAAGCTGATTGGCAGCGTCCAGGAAAAGGGGTTGACCCTGGTTCCGTTAAAGATGTATTTTAAAAACGGGAAGGCCAAGGTGCAGCTTGCCCTGGCCAAAGGCAAGAAGCTGTATGACAAGCGTGATGATATGGCCGCCCGTGACGCCAAAAGGGAAATGGAAAAGGCGTTCCGGGAGCGGCAGAAGTATTAGGGCTGCCAGGGGGGAATTGGAGTTAACTCCCATTCCCGTTTAGCGATAATTTGGGGTAGTAATGAAATCCTTTTAAGGTAGTAATGAGTTTTTTATAAAGGATGTTTAGAAAACATCCGTCACATGGGGGTGTACTGGTTTCGACGGGGGAAGAATAAGCATAGGCAGCGAGCCGGGGTCCCACAAGCCCGTTAACACGGTGGAAAACATTTAAACGCTAATAACGATTACGCTTTAGCAGCTTAATTGCTGCCCAACCTCTCTACTTCTGTGCTCTGTGTGAGGTAGATGAGGTCATTTAACAGAGCTGGCCGATCCCCAATTCTCGGAGGGGTGAGGCGAGATTTATCGAGATAGTGACCTGACAGCTTGTCGGTAGGCGGTCAGTGAGCGAAATTTAAATTACCTGACTGCGCTCGGAGAAGCTTATGTGGGTTCTCTTCTGGACGCGGGTTCGATTCCCGCCACCTCCACCAAATGTAAACAACAATTTTGATATAATGAATTGATACTGGAAGCATAAGTTTGCCGTTTTGGTAAGCTTATGCTTCCAGTTTTATTTGGCAGACTTATGCTTTCAGTAGTTACAACGTTGTAAAAACATAAAAATTTGGTAAAAGGAAGGATCTTCTGTTTTTTTAGAAATGTTCTAATTTAGAACATTTTCTAAAAAAATTATTATAAATGTTCTGTTTCTGGTTAAGTTATAGTATAATGTAATTAAAAGGAGGGGTATATATGCGGACACCGACGTTCAAGGAAATAGGTGGGCGTATTCGTGCTTTCCGTGAGCATAATGGTCTTTCGCAGGACAGTTTAGCTAAGTCTATAGGGGTAAGTAGACCAGTGCTGACCAAAATTGAGAGTGGTAACAGAGCAATTAATAGTATTGAGTTGGCTAAAATTGCTTCAGTTCTTGACATTAATATTGATAGCCTTACAGGAGCTATAGAGGAACAGAGTGTTATAAAACGATATAGAGCTGGACAACAGGTTGATGAAATCTTCCAATCTGATATAGAGAAAATAGAGGGATTGTTTAAGATGATGAAAGGTCAATTAAAATTAGGAGGATTAATTTAGTGAACAAAATTAATCGTTCTATTAGTAAAGAAAGAAAAGAAGAAATAAGGAAATTGGCCGAATATGAAGCGGATCGTTGCAGAAGAGAACTCGATCTAGGGATTGAACCGATAGCAGATGTTTTTGATATCATTGAGAGACAAAAAATATTGTTGCTTAGATACCCTAGTGAAAGTGATAATTTGTCAGCACTTATTGCCAAAGATGAAGATGATTTTAGCATGATTTATATCAACAGCAATATGCCACTTGGAAGACAGATTTTTTCTGTGGCGCATGAATATGCTCATTATAAGTACCACATCGATGATAAAAGTTGTTGGATTTGTCAACCGGGCAATCCACAATCTGAAGACCCAGAAGAGATATTCGCCGATGCTTTTGCAGGTAGATTTTTACTGCCACCTGAGGGAGTTAAAAAAGTATTTTTTGAAATGTTTGGGCCATCCCCAAGTGTTACTCACTTTATGGTTATAAGATTGCAATATGCATTTAAAGTCAGTTATGCTGCAATGCTTTATTCATTGCTAAAAAACAAACTGATTGCTCCCAAAGTTTATGGTTTTCTTAAAAAATTGGGAGAACCTGATCAAAGTCATATTCTTGATGATTACACAAGGCGATTAGGTTACGAACCAGTTTTGATGATGTCCACCCAGCCCCAAATTCCAAATGTTTTATTACACGCCTTGCAGGAAAACTATAGTAATGGAAAGGTTTCTTATAAAAAGGTAGAGTCAATATTACAGAATTGGCATAAAAGTCCTAAAGATTACGGAATAGAATATTGTTATGATATCTAGCAGAATATGTATAAGTGATGCAGACGTGCTAATAAAGATTTGTAATTCGGGGCATCTGGAAATTTTGAGTTTGTTATTTGAGCAAGTTATAATACCTGCCAAAGTATATGAAGAGGTACTGAGAAAACTGCGAAGATATAAGAGTCATTTAACAGAAGCTATAGACAAACAGTTAATTAAAATTATTAGTTTTTCCCAGTTGAAACCAATTCAGCGTCAAGGTATAGAGAGCTTTTTGGAATCTTATCGTGATTCAATGGATGACGGAGAATTACATGCAACTGCTTTAGCAAACGAATTTTCTATTGATTTAATCCTTACAGATGATAGAAATGCAACAAGATTAATACAAAATTGCACTGAAATAATTTGTATCTCGCATTGGGAGTATTTACATCTTTGTATTGTTAGTAATAAGTTGGCGTTCGATGATGGACAAGCAATTTTTGAAAGTATAAATTCAACTGTTACTCATCCTATTGGAGTCCCTTTTGCCGAATTAATGAAGAGAGCTGCAGAAAAATTTAAAGATCAGTTAGCAGGTTTCTCTTAAAGTTTAAATAATAGCATTTATTAATAGCGGCTAATCCACAGAGGATTAGCCGCTATCTGTGTAGAAAAATAATAAGGTGCGACTATGTTATGGCAAATCCACATTTAATGTAGACAAAGTAAAATCAGAGAGTAATTTTTTAGTGCAAAGGAGCTATGAGAATGAAATCTATCGCCTTTATTGATCTGGAAGTTCAACCACGTAAAGGAATCATATTGGATATTGGCGGAATCAAAAATACCGGACATGTGTTTCATTCCAAATCCCTAGCTGACTTTGTGATTTTCATTAAAGATACTGACTATTTATATGGACATAACATTATTAAGCATGACTTGAAATACATCCGGCAGGCTTTAGAGAACCCTGGGATAGCTTCTGAAAACGTGATCGACACACTGTATTTATCAGCCTTGCTGTTTCCTCGGAAGCCTTACCATGCCCTTGTCAAAGATGAAAAGCTGCAAACAGATGAACTGAATAATCCTGTAAATGATGCTGTCAAAGTCAAAGATCTCTTCTTAGATGAAGTCTTTGCGTTTCATAATTTAGAAGATCCGTTAAAGCAGATCTTTTTTTTGCTTTTGCAAGAACAAAGAGAATTCGGGGCTTTTTTCCAATACGCAGACTACGAGGCAGCAGAAGAACCGATACTGCTCATCAAAAAACATTTTGCTTCAGAAATCTGTGAAAATGCAGATCTTGGGGAATTTATTAAAGAACATCCTGTGGCCTTGGCTTATTCCCTCGCAGTAATCAATGTCAGGGATCGTTTTTCCGTTACGCCACCCTGGATTTTAAAGAATTATCCGGAAGTGGAACGGATAATGGATCTTTTGCGAAACAGGCCCTGCCTTGGCGGCTGTTCTTATTGTGAGCGCACCCTGGATGCACGCCGGGGGTTGAAATGGTTTTTTGGATTTGATTCTTATAGAACCTTTGGGGGAGAACCGCTTCAGGAAGACGCTGTGAAAGCAGCCATTGACAATAAATCTCTTTTGGCTGTCTTTCCTACCGGAGGCGGGAAGTCTATCACTTTCCAGGTACCTGCTTTAATGAGCGGGGAAAATGTCAAAGGAATCACGGTTGTCATATCCCCACTACAGTCTTTAATGAAAGATCAGGTTGACAACCTGGAAAAAGCAGGGATTATGGATGCGGTAACAATCAATGGTTTATTAGATCCCATTGAACGGGCAAAGTCTTTTGAAAGAGTCGAGGACGGCTCAGCTTCTATTTTGTATATATCTCCGGAGTCTTTACGTTCCAGAACCATTGAACTTTTATTGCTGGGCAGAAAGATTGTTCGTTTTGTCATTGATGAGGCCCACTGTTTTTCAGCATGGGGCCAGGATTTCCGCGTGGATTATCTGTATATTGGTGATTTTATTAAAACAATACAGGAGAAGAAGAACCTTGCCGAAGGTATCCCGGTATCCTGCTTTACTGCCACAGCCAAGCAAAAGGTGATTGAAGATATTCAGGCGTACTTTAAGGATAAGCTGGCGATAGATTTGGAAGTTTTTAGCTCCGGCGCCACCCGGACTAACTTAAAATACAAGGTTATTGAAAAAACGAGTCAGGAAGAAAAATACATTACACTCAGGAATCTAATACAACAAAAGGAATGTCCCACCATTATTTATGTTTCCAGAACAAGGAGAGCCTATGAGCTGGCCGAGAGGCTGACCAAGGATGGATATCTGGCCAAGCCTTATCATGGCAAAATGGACAAGAAAGAGAAATCAGAAAACCAGGATGCCTTTATTGCGGGGGAAGTGCCCATCATGGTGGCCACCTCTGCTTTTGGCATGGGCGTGGATAAGAAGGATGTGGGCATGGTCATCCACTTCGAAATATCCGATTCTTTGGAGAACTATATCCAGGAAGCAGGCAGAGCCGGGCGGGATGAGCAAATTACCGCTGACTGCTATATCTTATATTGCGAGGATGATTTAAACAAACACTTTGCCTTATTAAATCAGACTAAAATCAACATTAAGGAAATCCAGCAAATCTGGAAGGCTATCAAAGATATTACCCGTTTTCGGATGACCGTTTCCCAATCAGCCGTGGAAATTGCCAGAAGGGCAGGGTGGGATGAAAGGTTTAGTGAAATAGAAATGCGGGTAAAAACTGCTATTGCCGCCTTGGAGGAGTCGGGGTATATCCGGCGGGGCCAGAACATGCCAAGGGTGTTTGCAGACAGTATACTATGCAAAAATGCCCAGGAAGCTATTGAAAGAATCAATACTTCACAGCTTTTTGATGATAAAGAAAAGGAAAACGCCATCCGAATCATAAAGAAGCTTATTTCCAGCAGGAGCCGAAGCCAGGCTCAGGATCAGGATACTGAGTCACGGGTGGACTATATCTCTGATCATCTGGGGATTGAAAAAGAAAAAGTCATCGGTGTACTCAATCTGCTGCGTGAAGAAGGGATTCTGGCAGATGCCAAAGACCTTACGGCATATATTAAAAGAGGTGAAAAAACAAATCGGTCTTTGCAGATTTTTGAGTCCTTTAGCAGTATTGAAAAATATCTTGCTGCGGTTTTTGAAGAACAAGAGGCTGCCTATAATATCAAAGAATTGAATGAAGAAGCGGAAAAAACAGGATGCAAGCATGTGACACCCAATAAGATACGAATGATCTTAAATTATTGGGCCATTAAAAAGATGATTAAATTTAGTAGCTTAGAGTATTCCAAAAACCATGTCCGACTCATTACTCTTGAGCCCAAAGAAAAGTTTCAGGAGCAATTGGAAAAACGGCAGGAGCTTGCCAAATTTGTGATTAAATATCTTTATTCCCAAGGCAGTCAGTTGACAGAAGAAGTTGAAGAAGAAGAAATACTGGTGGGCTTCTCAGTAAAGGAATTAAAAAAAGCTTATGAAAAGAGTGGGAGCCTTTTTAAAATTGAGGTTGATATTGCAGATATTGAAGATACGCTTTTTTATTTATCTCGCATAGAGGCAATCAAAATTGAGGGCGGCTTCTTGGTGATTTACAACCCCATGACTATTGAGAGACTGGAGGAAGATACGAAGAGACGCTATAAAACAGAAGATTATCAGAAATTGGACCAGTTTTATGATAGTAAGATTCAGCAGATTCATATTGTCGGGGAATATGCCAAAAAGATGATTGACAACTACCGGGAGGCTCTGCAATTTGTAGAAGATTATTTCCGCCTGAATTACTCTTCTTTTCTGCAAAAATATTTTAAAGGAAGCAGAAAAGACGAGATCCGGAGAAATATAAGCCCTGGAAAATTCAAGCAGTTATTTGGTGAATTGTCACCAACACAATTGAACATTATTAAGGATAATGAAAATAAGCATATTGCAGTTTTAGCAGGGCCGGGAAGCGGCAAAACCAGGGTGCTCGTTCATAAACTGGCTTCACTGGTTTTGATGGAAGATGTCAAGCATGAGCAGTTATTAATGCTTACTTTCTCTCGCGCGGCAGCTACTGAGTTTAAGAAACGATTAATTAAACTGGTTGGTACTGCGGCTAATTTTATAGAGATTAAGACATTCCATTCCTATTGTTTTGATTTGCTTGGCAGAGTCGGGAATATTGAGAAGTTGGAACACGTAATCAGGCATACAATTGAGAAGATTCGTAGTGGGGAAGTGGAGCCCGGCAGAATTACGAAGACGGCACTTGTTATTGATGAGGCTCAGGATATGGATCAGGATGTGTTTGCCCTGGTGCAGACCTTAATGGCACAGAATGAAGATATGCGGGTCATCGCTGTTGGTGATGACGATCAGAACATATTTGAATTCCGTGGCTCAAGTGGAAAATATATGGAAAAATTCATGGTGGAAAATCAGGCGGCAAATTACGAGCTATTGGAAAACTATCGCAGCAAAAAAAATCTGGTTGACTTTTCTAATCAGTTTGCAGGCCTGATTCGGGGGCGTTTAAAGAAAAATGAAATTGTGGCGCATAGCCGGGAAAATGGAGATATACGTATTGTACAGTATACCAATCATAATTTGCTTGTTCCCTTTGTGCAGGATCTTTATGGTGCAGAGCTTGCAGGAAGTACTTGTGTGTTGACCCATACCAATGATGAAGCGCTTCAAGTGACAGGTCTGCTGCTGCAGGAAGGACTACCGGCAAAATTGATTCAAACCAATGAAGGTTTCCATTTGTACGATCTTGTAGAATTGCGATTCTTTCTGGAACAATTATCTATGGAGCCGGCAACATCTATGATTAGTGATGATGTTTGGAATATGGCAAAAAGAGCTTTGGTGAAGAGGTATGGAAAAAGTGAAATGCTGAATATATGCAAAAGAATTATCCTGGATTTTGAAGCCATCTATCAACAAAGAAAATATATAACTGATTTTGAAGTGTTTATTAAGGAATCAAGACTGGAGGATTTTTATTCAGAATCCAGAGAAACTATTTTTGTATCAACCATTCATAAAGCAAAAGGCAAAGAATTTGATAATGTTTTCCTTTTGCTTGAAAACTTTGAGATAGATACAGCGGAACAGAGGCGCCAGTTGTATGTAGCAATGACTCGGGCAAAAAATAATTTAATCATACATTTAAATAGGCGTTACCTGAATCATATCAAGACAGAAGGTTTGACAAGATTGGAAGACCGGGGTCAGTACGAATTGCCGGGAAAGCTTGCTATGCAGTTAAGTCATCGGGATGTATGGCTGGATTATTTCATCGGACGGCAATATTTGGTTGGGTCTTTACAAAGTGGCGATATCTTGCAATATAAGGATGGGGAGTGGCTTACAGACAGGGGGCAGAGTGTTCTCAGGTATTCCAAAAGATTTACAGAGCTATTGGAGCGGGTTCGAAAAAACGGTTATCAGCCCCAATTTGCCAAAGTTAATTTCATTGTTTTTTGGCGAAAGGAAGCAGAGGAACAGGAGATAAGAATTGTTCTCCCAGAATTGCATTTTGAAAGAAAAAATATGTGAATTGACTCAGGCTGTTGTGGCCTGAGTTTTGCTTTGCAAACGACAGAATAGTACATTATTTCCTAAAATATCGGAAGGAGAATGAGGTAAGATAAAAGAATTACCAATTTTCTGATATAAAAAGACAGGAGGTGGTCTTAATGAATTCATTAAAGTTGATGCGTGATATAAAAAGCGGGGAGCACTTAACGTATATAAATTATGGTACACCCAAAAAACTGGATTATTTTGGCGCTTTTATCGCTGTTGGCATGGAGAGAAACGAAAAATGTGTATATTGGTTTGAAGATACTTCACTAAATGAAATTATCGATAACCTGGAAAGATACAGTATTGATGTGAGCGGGTGTATTAAAAGCGGAAAACTTGTTATTTCTCCCGCGGTAGAATTTTATCTGGAGAAGGGGATGTTTTTTCAAAAAGCGGTAAATAATAAATGGTTAAAGCTCCTGGAAGATGCCAAAAATGAGGGATATACCGGGGTAAGGCTAATCGGAGAGACCGGGTGGATTCATGATGAAAAAACATTTAAAGATTTTATGGAATATGAGGTAAATTTCAATGAGAATCTTTCAGGGACTGATTTTACGGCCATTTGTTATTATCAAGTAGATAAATGCACTGACGAAATGATTAAATGGATATTACATTCACACCGGTATGTATTTTGGGACAATGGAAGGGAAGTAAACCTGTTAAAAACTCCGGAAATACTTTGCTCTGATGGTATGGTGAGATTTCTCCATGAGTCCATCAGAGACAGGGTCAGATTAAATCAGACTTTAAGTAATCTGTCATTTATCAACAATTTGACTTCACACATGCTATGTCACAAAGGGCTGCAGAATGCAGCGGAATACGCGATTAAGTATCTTGCCCGCGAGTATGAGGTTGAAGCGGCTTTACTGGTAATTTTTGATAGAGATAGTAAGAGGACAAGGTCTGTTTGCTGTTATCAGCTGGATTGTGAAAAAGCCGGCAGTATGGTAGAGGGTCTGGTAGAAATCAGTCTCTATGAGCAGGCATTACAAATGCTTCCTAAGATAATTGATATATCTGAATGGGAATGTATATTACATGACCTATGGACTCAGCATAATGTTCGGTATATTGGTATTATACCAATAACAAACGGGCGTTCTATTTTCGGACTGACTTTTCTGGGGTGGCGTTTTAAGCACGAAGCTTATGGATGTAACCTGGAGCTGCTGAGTTATTTATTGGATATGATTAATTTAACCCTGGATCTTTATAGTCTTCAGGAAAAAACATTCGAAAAGAAGAAAGATGCAGAAAAGTTAAAAGCGTTAGGGGTTTTAGCCGGCGGTATAGCCCACGAGTTTAACAATATTTTAGCGGTAATTTTGGGCAACTGCCAGCTTTTAGAGTTAAAGCTGCGGGATACCGATTCTACAAAGTTTATTACTGAGGTTGCAACCGCAGCGGGAGATGCTGCTCAAATAGTTCGCAGGATACAAAATTTTTCCCGGCCGCAGGCTGAACATAACCGACAAAACCTGCAAGTTAATGCTGTGATCGCATCTGCTTTAGAATTTACCCGGACCAAGTGGGATAATGAAGCAATTATTAATGGGCTGGGAATAAAGGTACGAACGAGACTTGCATCTCAAAAATGGGTGTGTTGTAATGAAACCGAATTAAGAGAAGTTCTGATAAATCTTATTTTGAATTCTATTGATGCCATGCCTAATGGAGGTATAATTAGTATTACTTCCGAAGATATTCAAGATAAGGTGATTATTACTGTTACTGATACAGGGGTAGGTATGACTAAAACAGAAATGGACATGATATTTGAACCGTTTTTCAGCACAAAATTTGAGCGCGGGACAGGACTCGGGTTATCGATAAGCGATAGTATAATAAAATCCTATAATGGTAAAATCAGGGTAACATCTGAAAAAGGTAAGGGATCTATGTTTAGTATCGAACTTCCTCAAGTTTATGACACATATATTGACAGGCATAATGAAACGCATAATGAAACGCTGCCCTATGTCGGTTCATGCAATATTTGGATTGTTGATGACGATGAGCAAGTGCTTAATACTTTAGGTAACCAGCTGGAATCTTTAGGGCACAAGATAGTTGTGTATTCGAAAGGAATCGATTTGTTAAACCAAATTAATCAAGGTATTACTGCTGATATTATTATTACTGATATAGGGATGCCTGGGATAAACGGTGTAGATCTTACGAAAAAGATTAAACAACGAAATCCTGAACTTCCCGTAGTTTTAATGACGGGTTGGTTCGAGGACACTATAAGTTTGAAAAATTTGCAGATTGCGGACGGAGTACTATATAAGCCTTTTACACTCTATGAATTACAAAAGCAGATAACCAGGATTAAATTAGCTCAGGCTGAAACAGCCTGAGCTTTTTATAAGCAGGAAAAATTTACTGCATTGTAGAAGAGAAGAATTATTAATAGCCGACAAATGCTGAAAAGGTGGAACTGCTTTGAAAAATGAACCTACAACTTCCTTATTTGAGCTGGTGACCGGTTTATCGGAAGCTGTGGACTTGGTGAGTCCGGTATTGGTTAATCATCATAAGATGGTGGCATATTTCTCCCTGTGCCTGGGTTCGGAACTCGGATTATCGATTGAAAATACCAGCCAGACAGTTTTAGCTGGTGCTTTACATGACATAGGCGCTTTATCTATTAGTGAGAGGCTTGAGGCGTTGGATTTTGAAGTAGAGCACGCTCACCAGCATGCAGAAACAGCTTATCACCTGTTGAAAGGTTTCCCCCCTTTTTCGAAAATAGCGGAATTCATCCGATTTCACCATGTTTGGTGGAATTGGGGTGAGGGAAGACAGTTCAGGGGGCAGGAGGTGCCGCTTGAAAGCCACATTCTGCATCTCGCAGATAGGATATCAGTTTTAATTAACAAGGAGCATCAGGTATTAAGTCAGGTGGATAATATTAAAAAGCATATTGAAGGCCAATCCCAAAGGATGTTTAACCCCGATATAGTTGGAGCCTTCAACAGCCTGGCAGGTAAAGAATTTTTCTGGCTTGATGCTGTTTCCAATTCCATTAGTTCAATTTTGAGTAATCGTATAAAAATTAAAACTATACAGCTTGACCTGGATGCGATTATTAATTTGGCAGATATTTTCAGCCAGATTATTGACTTTAGATGCCAATTTACGGCTAATCACTCCAGCGGTGTGGCTGTGTGTGCAGAAAGGTTAGCACAATTGGCTGCATTTTCTGAACATGACTGTAAAATGATGAGAGTGGCAGGTTATCTGCATGATTTGGGTAAATTGGCCGTTCCTGTTGATATCCTTAATAAACCATCAGGATTATCAGATGAAGAGTTCCAGATTATTAAGAGTCATACCTACTATACTTATCGGATTTTGGAAAAGATATGTGGTTTTGAAAAAATAAACTCATGGGCATCATTTCATCACGAGTGTTTAGATGGGGGTGGCTATCCATTCCATCTGGGTGAACCCGACCTGTCTATGGGGTCTCGCATTATGGCGGCTGCCGATGTTTTTACGGCGATTATGGAAGACCGGCCATACAGAGCAGGAATGGATGAAGGAAGCGCCTTGCGAGTCCTTCAAAAGATGGTAGATAACAATAAGCTGGATGCAGGTGTAGTGACATTGCTTAAATGTAACTTTGAAGAAATTAACAGATACCGGTTATCTGCTCAGGAGGTAAGCGGTAATAGGTATCACCGTATTGTGGGACAATCTGAGCACCCGGACTACTAAACCGGCAATTTTACGCTCCTGTAAAGGGGCAATTTTATAATTAACAAGGAAAAAGATATGTGGGGTATTATATCTGGCATCTTTTTAGGCTTATACTGTTTAATGAGTTATTATATTGGGCGCAGGGGATGGACAGCCTTTGGCAAATCCTCTTCACCTGTGTTTCGGAAATTGTATTGGGTGGTTTTGGTATTAGTGGTTTTTGCTTTCCCTCTCGCAGAAATTGGTGAGGATCTTCTGCCTGCGGCAGGTGGGTTCTTGTTGAACCTCTGGGGTGGTTACTCCATGATAGGGGTTGTATATATTTTTTTGCTACTTTTGATGATAGATTTATTCCGGCTGACTGATAAAGTGCTCGGATATATTCCCATGAAGATAAAGGAAAATGACAAAACACCCATAATGTTAGGTGTTTCTGTTCTAGTTACAGTTATTGTCATTCTCGCATATGGTACCTGGAATGCCCGGAATCCCGTTGTCACAGAGTATGATATAAAAGTGGATAAACAGGCAGGTTCCCTGTCTGAACTCAGGATTGCTATGGTTTCAGACATTCATTACGGAACAATCATCGATGCTCAAAGACTTGAAAGTATGGTCAAAATAATAAATGAATTGAAACCTGATCTGATATTGTTTGCCGGAGATATTATAGAGGGTTCACCCACACAGGCAGAAGCCCGGATACTTATGGCTGTGTTTAATCAGATGGATGCTAAATACGGAAAAGCTGCTGTTCCCGGAAACCATGACCGTGCACTGCGAGACGACAGTGGGGTAGTGCGCTGTTTTGAAGAGGCAGGAATAACTGTACTGAGAGATAACTATATCAAGCCTGAAAACAGCTTTTATGTAATCGGCAGGGATGACCCGGGACACGGCAGCCGGGAACGTAAAGAGATAAGTGAACTGATGAGTGAAATTGATACCTCGTATCCAATAATCTTATTAGACCACCAGCCCATTGATCTGAGAGCAGTCCAGGAAAGCAATATTGATCTTCAATTGTCCGGTCACACCCACAGGGGGCAGGTATTTCCCAGTCAGTTGATAACAGGGAAAATATTTGAGTTGGACTGGGGTTTGCTCAAAAACGATGATTATCACCTGGTGGTATCCTCCGGCTATGGTACGTGGGGGCCTCCACTAAGGATTGGAAATCACCCGGAGGTTGTTTTCGTTAAAGTTAGTTTCGGTACTAGTTATGGAACCTTCTATTGTGGATTGACATAAAATTAATTGTAGACACTTCACAATAGAAAGGGGAAATTCTTAATGTCATTTTGTACAGATATTGAAGAATATTTAAGTACAAAGTACAAGGGCAGGCTGATAGCAGTTGAGTATATTAGTGGGGACAGCAGTAAAAAAGCTATAGGAATTCTGGGTACTATTGCACCAAATTCCCTGGAACTGATTAGTAATGATGACACATGTCCTTATATTAGAATAAAAGTAATTAGCAGTAACAATCAAATGATTGAAGAATGCGCCAAAGAGATGATAATTATGATGAATAACATAATCGCCGTAGAAATTGACCCTTACTGTGGCTACAGTTTTTGCCGGGAACCGGAAGTGGAAGAATCAACAACAATAGAGGAGAAATTTATCAAACCATCTGTAGAGGAGGAGAAATTTACTAAACCACTGTCCGGGGGGATTTTAGAGTATCACGGGACGAATAACGCAGGTTATATCGAAGCGGAAGAGGAAAGTTGGGAAGAAGAAGAGTAATCCTGAAAAGCAGGAATATGAGGAATTAAATAGAAATACTAAGAAGTGTCGTTGGAGTTTAATAAGCCCTTTTACTCTGATGGCACTAATTTTATTGGGGGAGATGAAAACCAGATGTTGAAAAGATCCGTAGTATTTATGATGGTATTTGCACTTATGCTGTCTCTGGCTGCAGGTTGTGGAGGTGAGAAGGATGCCGGTGGAAGTATTCCGACTGTCTCAGAAAACGGAGACCCCGGGACCCAACAACCTTATGTTGAAAAAGACACGGTAAAGTTTGCTTACATAGTGATGCCTCAGGCTGCTCCCCAGGCTTTAATTAACCGGGAAGAGAAAATATTCGAAAGTCAGCTGCAAAAATTGGGCAAAAAAGTTGAGTTTGTTTCCACCAGGAGTTTGGATAAGATTTGGCCAATGATGGATGCAGATAAGGATGATCCGGATTTTGTTTATATCCCGAGTGCTAATTTTGCAACATACATCACGGAAACCTCCAGGTTTGGCGGGAGCAACAAGTATACTATCATTGCCGGCAGTATTAATACCAACACAACAGTATTAATTACCAGACCGGAGATAAAATCACTTCAGGATTTGGACGGCAAAAAGGTAGGCCTGGCTAACCAGAGATACTCTGATGAGTACCAGTTCAATGAGATACTCGCCACTGTTGGGCTGGCTGCCAAAACTGCCGGGGGCAGTGTAGAGGTCGTCTATGATGACATCGTTATGGAAGAATTGGAGAACTTCGGCGCCGGAGAATATGATGCCGTAATCATTTATGACCCAATGAACTTTGAGAGCGCTCTCAGTAAAGTTCCGGGCAGTAAAATCATGATGACCCTGAACCCGGAAGGAATGTTTGGCGAAAAACAGCCGCGCAGCTGGCTGGTGGCCAAAAAGGATATTATAAAAAATGAGCCGGAACTGGTAAAAGAAGTACTAAGAACCCATATTGTAGCTACAGATAAAGCTCAAGACGGGGCTGCCAGAATACTGCCTGAGGTAAACCGTGAAGTTTTCCTGAAATATTTCGAAGATCTAAATGCAGATATGACAGACATTCTGAAGATACATACCCCGGAATTCTATGAGAAGAAGTGGCAGGAAGCTGAAATTACATATGACCCCAATATGGACTTTATCACAGGGGTATTTGAGTTCATGGACAAAAAAGGTGTTGTTGAAGGCAAGTCATTAGATGATTTTGTCCAAATAGAATATTTAAATGAGATTCTTAACGATATGGGACGGGAAAAAATTCAATAATAACTGCTGGGCTGCAATAATAACTGCTGGGGTATTTGAGAATAATAAAACAAAAAAGCAAGGGATGGTGTAATTATTGTGGCAGGATTTTTTGAAAAAATATTCAGTGACGAAAAGGCTCAGCGCAAACCGGAAGCCCCGGCAAAAAAAATGCATTGTCACCAGTGTGAATACACTCCTACAGGTGGGTGTACCCAGTTAGGTGTATGTGGGAAAGACCCTGACCTGGCGAGTTTGCAGGACACCATAATCTTCGGTCTCAAGGGAGTGGCGGCATATGCTGTCCATGCCAGGGAGCTGGGGTATGATGACCCTGATGTCAATGCGATAACTCATGAAGCGCTGTTTTTAACACTGACAAATGCTAACTTTAACCTCCAGGAGCATATAGAGATGAGTCTTAAGGTGGGTACGGCTGCGGTTAAAGTTCTGGACCTTTTAGATAAAGCCCACACCACTGAACTGGGTATACCTAACCCGGTTAAGGTTACTAACAACAAGGTTGAAGGACACTGTATCCTGGTTACGGGTCATGACCTGTTGGCACTGAAAGAACTGCTGCAGCAAACTGAAGGGAAAGAGATAAATATTTATACCCACTCAGAAATGCTTCCGGCACATGGTTACCCGGAACTTAACAGGTATAAACATTTAAAGGGTAATGTGGGCAAGGCCTGGTATGACCAGAGAGAGGTTTTTGAGAATTTTCCGGGAGCAATTCTTGCTACCACTAATTGTGTGATGCCGATCAAGAATAAGACCTATGGGGAGCGCATGTTTACTTACCTGGTTGCCGGGGTTGAGGGTGCCCGGAAGATTAAAGACCGAGATTTTTCCCCGGTGATTGAGAAGGCATTGTCACTTCCTGAGGCAAGTATTGATTCTAAGGAGACTCTGATTACGGGATTTCATCACCAGAGTGTCCTGCCCATGGCCCCGCTTATTATTGATGCGGTCAAGGCCGGTAAAATCAGAAGATTTTTTGTGGTTGCCGGATGTGATGCGCCTACCAAAGGCAGGGATTATTTCCGGGAACTGGCTTTATCAATTCCCAAAGATTGTATAATTATAACCACCTCCTGCGGCAAGTTCAGATTTAATGATATTGACTATGGTAACATTGAAGGGACAGAAATCCCCCGTTATATAGACCTGGGACAGTGCAATAATTCAGGGTCAGCCACCAAGATTGCTCTGGCTCTGGCAGAGGCCTTTGAATGTACAGTTAATGACCTGCCTTTAAGTATTGTACTTTCCTGGTTTGAACAAAAGGCTGTAGCTATTCTGCTTGGCCTTCTCAGCCTAAATGTACAGAACATTACCATCGGGCCTAAAGCCCCTGAGTTTTTATCACCGGGAGTAGTTGAGGTCCTTCAGAAAACCTTTGGGCTGCGGTTGATCAGTGGTGATGCCAAAGCTGACCTGGCCGGGATGCTGGGTGACAAATAAAAAACAGAGTTTGATGTGTTCTGTAAAGAAAGGCGGTATCTGCTGAAATATCAGGCAATACCGCCGTCTTTTCCACTTCGCTATAGTTTGTCCGGCTTGCGCAGCTTTCTGCTTTTCTTTTGCGGTTTCTTTGCCGGTAGTGAAGCCAGCCGGAAATTTAGGCCGCGTCTTAGTTCCGGGTTATCCCTGTTTTTCATCTCTCTGTTTTCTGTGGCTATCTCTTTGGAGTAACCCAACAGGCGGGTGAAAACTGCCAGAGCCAGACCAAAGAAGAAGTGGGCAACCATTGTTACCATGATAGCTGAGGCATTGTGCGGAATTTTGCCCTGTACCGACTGTCCCAGCAGTGTTCCAAAAAGGCTCACCCAAACTGCCAGGCCAAAGCCGATACCTTTTATGAAGAGGAACTTGTTTCCCAGTAAATGGATGATATAAATAAACACTATACCCAGTCCGGCTGAAACAGTGATGTCAGCAACACCGCCGATCAAATATGCCCACGGGGTAAACAGATCTTCTTTCACCAGGAAACGAGCAGCGGTAATTTGCCAAAAGATAACTGAGGTAAAACCAAGAAGGTATAAACTATAATTGATTGCCAGCTTCACCGTATCTGCCAATAGACCCACCAAAATCCCTCGGATTACTTTGCCCTTGATCATATGACAACCTCCGTTAAACCATTTATTTGGATTGCGCACCCTTTTATAATATTAATTCCCTGGATGCCGTAATATTAATAAAAAAACTTCCATTGAAGAAGTTTAATTTCTTCGGAAATCTCGAATTATTTTGTGCATTTAGGTTAATAATATATGATGTTATAAGCATAGGAAAAACTGAAAGGTAAAGGGAGGCCTGCATTAATGCAAGGAAAAGTAAAGTGGTTCAATCCGGAGAAAGGGTTTGGTTTTATTGAGAGCAACGAAGGAGGAGACGTTTTCGTCCACTTCTCTGCTATCCAGACCGAAGGTTTTAAAACACTGGAAGAGGGGCAGGATGTTGAATTTGATATTGTCGAAGGCAACCGTGGTCCCCAGGCAGCCAATGTTGTCCTCGTAAGATAAAGCCAAAAATCATCAGGGGCATTTGCATTAGATTGCAAATGCCCCTGATGTTGGTTTTGCCCCTGTTTAGCCGTTATGGGAGCCGAAGCCGGCCAGGTAATTGGCATAACCCACAATATATTCATATACCTGCTTCCGCCATAAAGGGTATTCCGTCTGGATGAATGCAGGAGTTCTGGCAGGATTGGCGTTTGCTTCCAGAAGCCATGGCTGTCCTTGTTTGTCAAGAATTATATCCACCCCTAGTTCACCGAGAGGGCCGAAATTATCGTCAAGTAGAGATGCAGTTTTCAGGGTGATTTCTTCTAACAGCTGAAGAAACTCATCTTTGGAGTACGGAAGCTGGGGCAGGATGGTATTAAAAAGGTCCTTAAGAGGGATGCGCCGGCCACCGGATGCATAATTGGTTACATGGCTGTTCCCCATAGTTCCTATTACAACCATTCCCGGCATAAGCCATCTGTTTCTTTCATCCTTCATGGGACAGGTGCGGAAGGAAAAAGGGCCGCCACCGTATTCCATACATTTTACAGCCTGCTGAATGATATACTTTCTTTTGCGTCCTGCGGCAGTCAGCAGTATTTCCGGGATATCCGCAAAAGAGGCCACTGTTTGGGTGGTATCGGTTCCGGCTAAGTTAAACCTGCACTCGATGCCGTTCTTGTGCTGGGTTGCCATGACTATTCCTTTACCCTTCATAGAGTCAATCGGTTTCAGATAAATACTGCCGAATTTTAAAAGTGAAATATTCAGGTCTGAGGGATATCTTAATAATTGGGTTGCCGGCAGGTATTTTTTAAGGAAAATGTCGTTATTGACGGTTTTGAAAAAATCATTTTTACTGATTCGGGTTGTATTATTAAATATTTTGCCGGGGCCCATAACTGCAGCCAGGAGGTTATGGTTTTTTTTCGAACTTGGGTAACAGCGGTCCATTACTGCATCGGGGAATGGGAATAACCGTTGTTTCCATGCTTTTGCAGAGAAGTCGTAATAAAAGCCTCTGATGGCCCTGCGGCTCACGTCAATGTCCTGACCGGAAAACATGTAAATCGGCCCTTTGTTATTTTTAGCAAAGACATATTTGTAGTAATAATCCAGACGCGAGGGTATGTGTTGGGCAAAGGTAAGGACTCCAATAAGGGGACCCAGCCGGAGTTCACGGGTTCCATCAGACTGAACAGTTAAAAAAATGCCGTGCGGGATATTCAGCGCCCTTAAAACCGCATCTGACAGGCCGATTTCCGGGTTGCCTGATGACTTCCGGGAGTCCAGGACTGCGGCTTTAGCCTCTGCAGATGCTGAACCGCATCTTAGGGTTATGATATCACCTTCATTTAGCCTGTATAGATTGATTAATTCTGAGGGCAGATAGAAGACTTTTTCACTTTCTGCTGTTCGTAACAGTTTATATTTTGTATCCATATGAACCACCTTTACATAGAACATGTTGCAATGTTTTTCAATAATACTATATGACAGTATTTATTGGGGTGTGTAAAAATGGGACGTTCTATCCCGGGCTCTTTTGCCTCTTTTGCCATCATACTTGACACCGGCTGTACAAGGAGGTAACATAACAATGTCAAAATGATTAAATGAGGTGTAAAATGTACCCGGCAGAAATGCAATTCAGGATGCCTCCGGAGTGGGCTGTGCATCGGCGAACTTTTATAGAATGGCCTGTTAAGTCCTCAATGTGCTGGCCGGATAATTATGACCAAGTATGCCGGGGATATGCCCAGGCTGCCAGGGCTATTGCCGGATTTGAGCCTGTTACTATGCTGGTAAACCCGGAAGATATGAACCAGGCTGCAAAGCTTTGCGGACCAGAGGCAGAACTGGCTGAAATCCCTCACAATGATTCCTGGGTCAGGGATAATGGTCCGACTTTTGTAATCAATAACAGTGGGCGGATTGCCGGTATTAACTGGAGATTCAATGCCTGGGGAGGCAGATATCTGCCTTATGACCTGGATGACTCTGTGCCGCCCAGGCTCCTGGCGAGAGAGCAAATTCAAACTTTTAATGCCCCCATCGTCCTTGAAGGGGGTTCGGTTCATGTCGACGGGCAAGGCTCTCTGCTGACCACTCAGGAATGCCTGTTAAACCCTAACAGAAACCCGGGAATGACCAGGGAGGAGATTACAGATGTACTTAAACAGTACCTGGGCATTGAAGCCGTTATATGGCTGAACAGGGGTCTTGACGGTGATGAGACTGACGGTCATATAGATAATGCCGCCTGCTTTGTGCGGCCCGGGGTGGTGCTTTTACAGGTGTGTAATGATCCAAATGACCCAAACTATGAGATAACAAGGGAAAATCTGGAGATTTTGCAGAAGGCTGTTGATGCGCGGGGGCGAAAACTCGAAATAGTCCAGATACCCCAGCCGCTTCCGTCATACTATATGGGGCAGCGGCTGACCTTGAGTTATATAAATTTTTATTTTGTCAATGGTGGAATTATTTTACCACTGTTTGGCGGAGAATCCCGGGAGATCGACAAAATGGCCGGACAGATTTTTACAGACTTATTCCCGAGCCGGAAGATTGTCACTATAGATGGTATGCCGTTGGTGAAAGAGGGCGGGAATGTCCACTGTATTACCCAGCAAATGCCTCTGGCAGAAGGCCCGGTTGGGCAGCCGCCAGCGGACATCCTGAAAGGATATCCTGATTGGAGGGGATAGCAAATGCGCCAGGTCAAGGTTGCTGCTGTACAGATGAGATGTACTGCAAAGACCGGGGAAAATATCGCCAGGGCAGAGCAGCTGGCCAGAGAGGGAGCAGCCCGGGGAGCTCAGATTATCCTGCTGCCGGAGCTGTTAGAAACACCTTATTTTTGTCAGAAGCAAAAGCCGGAGTACTATAAATATGCTGCCGAACCTGAAAAAAACCAGGCGGTCCAAAGGTTCCGGGAGGTTGCCCGGGAACTGGGTGCAGTGATACCCGTCAGTTTCTATGAAAAGAAGCATAATGCCCTGTTCAACTCAGTTGCGGTAATTGATGCTGACGGCACAGTCTTGGGCATTTACCGGAAAAGCCATATTCCTGACGGACCAGGCTATCAGGAGAAATTTTACTTTAGCCCGGGAGATACCGGTTTTAGGGTATGGCCGACCCGCCATGGCCGAATAGGTGTGGGCATATGCTGGGACCAGTGGTTTCCGGAAGCGGCCCGGGTTATGGCTCTTATGGGTGCGGAAATTCTATTGTACCCGACAGCCATCGGCTCGGAACCCATGGACCGGTCCGTAGATTCGCGGGACCATTGGCAGGCCTGTATGCTGGGTCACGCGGCAGCCAACCTGATTCCGGCAGCTGCGGCAAACCGGGTGGGGATTGAGAAAATGGAGGATTCTGAAATAACATTTTACGGGTCCTCATTTATTGCAGGACCCCACGGACAGAAGCTGGCAGAGGCAGGACGGGAAGAGGAGACAGTATTAACAGCGGAATTTGACCTAGACCGGCTTGAGGCGGAAAGAACAGAATGGGGTGTCTTCCGGGACCGCAGGCCGGAGCTATATAAGCGTCTTACCACTTATGACGGCGATGCTTCCTGTTAAGAATAAAAGTGGCAGGTATGTTCCTGCCACTTTTGCTATGCCTTTTCCGGTTCTTCGTAATCCACGCCAAAGGTATCTACAGTTGCTTTTTTAATTAGCTGATCAGCAACGGGCTTATCCCGGAAATCTCTGTCAGCATTGACAATCCTGTCAACTTCATCCATTCCTTCAGTGACTTTGCCAAAAGCGGCATATTCTCCGTCCAGGTGTGGGGAGTCCTGTACCATGATAAAAAACTGTGAACCTGCGGAGTTTGGATCCATGGTCCTGGCCATGGAAATTACCCCTCTTTCATGAATTAAATTGTTCACATGTTTGTTGGAGTTAAATTCCCCTTTGATTGCATAACCGGGACCGCCTGCTCCGGTTCCCTGGGGACAGCCGCCTTGAACCATAAAACCGGGAATAACCCGATGGAACGAAAGCCCATCATAAAATCCACTCTTCACCAGTGAAACAAAGTTTTTTACCGTGTTGGGGGCTATTTCCGGAAACAGCTCTATTTTTATTGTTTTATCGTTTGCTGTTTCAAGTCCCGATGATATCATGAACAAAGCTGCAAAAGTTATCGAGTAAACAACAAAATCCGGTTCTACCGGATGAACAACTGGCAACTGAGGTGTTACTATGTCATGGCAGATACTATCGGGTACCCTTGAACAGGGGTTAATGTATGCGGTTATGGTAGTTGGTGTTTACCTAACTTTCCGTGTCCTTAACTATGCTGACTTGTCCGTAGATGGCAGCTTCACTCTGGGAGCTGCCATCGCGGCTACTTTAATTGTTTCCGGTTACAATCCCTGGCTGGCTACCGGTGCAGCTTTTGCCGGAGGGGTAATGGCCGGAATTTTTACCGGGGTGCTGCATACCAAGTTTAAGATCACTCCGCTGTTATCAGGTATCCTAACAATGACTGCCTTGTATTCCATTAACCTGAGGGTTATGGGGAAGGCTAATATTTCTCTTCTTAATACCAGAACTATCTTTACTGATTTTACGAAGCTTCCTTTTTTAGAAGATTATTCTGTTATGGTTTTGAGTCTGGTTACAGTGATAATAATCGGGTTCTTTGTGTACAGGTTTCTGCTTACAGAAGTCGGACTGGCACTAAGGGCGACAGGTGATAATGAACTGATGATTCAGAGCCAGGGTGTTAACATAGAAATAATGAAAATAATGGGACTGGCCATATCAAACGGGTTGGTTGCTTTTGCAGGGAGCTATGTTGCTCAGAACCAGCAGTTTGCCGATGCCGGAATGGGCATAGGGATGATTATAGCCGGTCTGGCCTCAGTGATCATCGGTGAAGTGCTGATAGGAACCTCTTCCATAGGAAGGACTGTGGCAGCAGTCATTTTCGGCGGGGTTATGTATCGTGTGATAATTGCCCTGGTACTGCAGATGGGTCTGAAACCGACTGACCTTAAAATGGTAACGGCATTTATTGTAATTATTGCTCTAGTTTCGCCAGGTATTAAAAACAAGGTGTTTTCCTTGAGAGATCGGGCAGGAGCTGTAAAGGGGGAGAGCCATGCTGACAATCCGTAATATCACCAGGATATTTAATAAAGGGACCATAAATGAGAAGATTGCCTTAAACGGAGTCAGCCTGGAGCTGGCGAAAGGGGATTTTGTTACGGTAATAGGAAGCAACGGCGCCGGTAAGTCAACCCTCCTGAATGCGGTAGCCGGTAATTTTTCGGTGGATGCCGGGGAAATATTTATTGAAGGAACCAATGTGACAAAACTGCCGCAGCATAAACGGGCTGAATTCATCAGCCGGGTTTTTCAGGACCCTATGCTAGGTACTGCGGCTTCAATGACCATTGAGGAAAACATGGTGATGGCCCGGCGCAGGGGACATCACCGCAGACTTCGCAAAGCAATTACCTCTAAGGACCGCACTGTCTTAATGCAGGAACTTAAAAAACTCGGTCTGGGACTGGAAGCGCGCCTTACAAACCGTGTCAGCCTTCTGTCAGGAGGCCAGAGGCAGGCGCTGACCCTGCTAATGGCTACTTTGCAGACACCGAAGCTGCTGCTTCTGGATGAACATACTGCAGCTCTTGACCCCAAAACAGCAGATAAGGTCCTGGAACTGACCCGAAGTGTGGCTGAGGCGTCACACCTAACCACCTTTATGGTCACACATAACCTGGAGCATGCCCTGAATATAGGGAACCGGACCATAATGATGCATGAAGGCCGGATTATCCTGGATATCAGCGGGGATGAGCGTGCCGGGATGACTATTGAAGGCCTGTTGGAAATGTTCGGCAAAGCCAGCGGCAAGCATCTGGTAAATGATAAGATGCTGCTGGCATAAATGAGTGAAGCAAGCATTATTATTTTTTAAATAGGGGTAGATGTATTCCTCCGGCGGGCAACGTCTCCGCCGGCATCGGCTCCCGCTGCGCGGGTCGCCGGCCGGGCGGACGACAGTCACCGCCTTGCGGAACACATCTACCCCTATTTTTAATAACAATATAAAAGGTTGAAAATCATGCAGCCTTCGCCGATGTTGCCAGCATCCTACACAAATAAAGCGGAAGCTAGAACCCTGCCAGGTAAGTGGCGTAATCCACAGGATACTCATAAAGCTGGACAGGCCACAGGGGATAGTCTTTTTGAATAAAAATTGGGATAACACCGGGATTGCCGTTTGCTTCGATAATCCAGGGTTTTCCCTTATTATCGAATACTACATCAAAACCCAGTTCGCCTAACGGACCAAATTTGTTATCCAGCACTTCGGCTGTTTTCAGGGTTGTTTCATTCAGGAGCTTGATAAAACTGCTTTTCGTATAAGGTATCAGGGGGATCAGGAAGTCGAAAAGTTCCTGAAGAGGAATAAGGCTGGCACCGGCAGTGAAATTGGTCAGGAAGCTGCTGCCAAATGAGCCCTTGGCAAACATACCCGGAATCACCCACTGTCCACTGCCGTCTTTCATGGCCCATATCCTGATGGAAAAAGGCCCTCCCTTATATTCCATGCGGTTGATTCCCTGTTGAATCAGGTATGGCCTTTTTCGTCCTGCTGCTCTTAACAGGACAGAATGGATTTCTTCAGGAGAATTAATGAAAATGGTAATGTTCCGGTCATGGTCGGCATAGGTGCATTCCAGCGCCCCGGGCAGTCCGGTTTTGGCAGGTTTAACCACCACGATTCCGAATCCTTTCATGGCATTGACCGGTTTCAAAAAAACTTCCCCAAAGGTTTGCAGCATGGTCATCAGTTGTGAGGTATCATTAAATACCTCTGTTTTTGGCATATATGATTTCAGGATGGGGTCAGTGTCAAGCGCATTAAGAAAATCCAGTTTGTCTATCATGGTTTTTTTGTTAAAAATTTTATTTTTGCCAATTATCTTTTCCAACCTGGCATGGCTGATGTAGCCATTGGGATAACATTTATCAATAACTGCATCTGGAAAGGGAAATTGGCCGGGTATCCACCGCTTCACCCTGTCGTCATAATAATACCCTTCAATAACCTGGTTTCGCACATCAATGCTCCTGCCTTTAAATACATAAAGGATGCCGCAGTTCCTGGCAGCCCTTGCATAGGCTTTGTAGAATTTAAGGGCATCAGGGACATGCCCGGCAAAAGTAAGCACACCGATAACCGGTCCCAGCCTGAAAGTGTGCGGGTTTTCCCGCTTAACCAGTAGTGTAACATTATCAGGAATTTTCAGGGTCTCCATTACAGGTGAAGAGAGTTCTATCCGGGTCAGAGACGGGGAAGCTTCCGGGGATTTGCGGACCTTGACACCGGCGCTGGCGGAGCCGCAATTAATTGTTACTATCGAGTGTTCCTTTAGTTTTAAATTATTCATTAAATCTTCCGGGAGCAGCCAGATGTTTTCCTGAAGCTCTCTGCGGATAATTTTATATCGACCGTGCATAACTACCACCTTTACATAAAAAGTTTGTATTTTTAACACTATATGTTTTAGGCGGCAGTTCCGTGCTACAGATGAAGGGGACTGCTCCTATCCGGACCAGTCCCCTTATCAAAAAGCGTAGTATTAAAGTGTGGTATTGAGAGCAACACTATTGAGCAATTGAAATTGTCAATACGGCAACGGTTTTATCACCTGACTTGAGAGGCAGATAAACTTTTTGGTAGCTGGTTGAACCAATGCTGCCGGCGGAAATTACCAGGGCCTTTCCTGATTCCATGGTTTGCCCGACTGCTTCCGGAGTTGGGTAGCCCTCCAGTACCCGTTTGCCGTCCTCGCCTTTGATTGTGCCTGATATCCTTTCCTGGCCTACAAACAGTGAGACCATGCTTCCCGGATATGTGTTGGTTACTTCATCTACTATGCCGTAGCTGCCGTTTTCGGTATAAGACCCTTTTTGCAGGGTAGTGTCCGAAACCTTCCATTCTCCGGGAAACTTTTTGTCAAGGGCTGTGTTGACCTTATTCATAACCTCATCTGCATCAACGGTTACCTGACCGGCCGGTTGTTGACCGTCATCTGTTTCATCTAAAGAAGGGTGGCCTGGAGGTAATTCGGTCTGAGATGTTCCAGTTTCGGGAGTCTGGCCTTCATTACCGGAACAGCCCAGAGCTGAAACAACAAGTAATCCTGCAATGATTGCAATTAAAAGTTTTTTCATAAGTTCCTCCTTTCCTGCTGTTATTTAAGCTTCGAAACGAGACCTGGATACCCTATTAATTATAACGCAGTCCCAAACCTGTAGCCAGCGTTAATTGTCAGGAATGTTACTCCAATTTAAGGAAAGCGGTTTAGAAGTCTTCTTCATCTTTAGGATTAATTTCGAAAATCGGGATATACTAAGTCTCGAAATAATCTATAAAAGGTGAGGTGTTTATTAATGGTATTGGACAGAATATCACTTGTGCTTGTAATCATTGGAGCCTTAAATTGGCTGCTTGTCGGGCTGTTTCGGTATGACCTGGTGGCCAGTCTTTTTGGTGGTACTGACTCTCTAATAAGCAGAATTATTTATGTTCTTGTTGGTTTAGGCGGAATCTGGTGTATCAGTCTGCTGGTCAGACCACGGGAGAAGGCAAAATAATATGGAGAAGCATTGTTGAGAGCCTGACAAAGCCAATCCTGGCAATAAGACGGGGCAGGCGGGTTCCATTGAGTGCCGGACACTCTGGAAACGCTTATCCCGTTCTTTTATTTTACCGGTTATTTTTTGTATAAATTGTTGAAAATTTACTGCAGTCGTGATAATGTTATATATTGTTAGATAGAATCATGAGAATGGTTATCAGCCGCTAGGCTGCTTGGGGGTCATAATGGCGGACATATTAGAATTTATTCAGGGCCTTAATCCGGTGCTGCAGGCGCTGGCAGCAACTTGTTTTACATGGGCCATGGTGATGTTGGGAGCAGCCGCTGTGTTTGTGGCTAAAGACATCAGCAGAAAGATACTTGACGGAATGCTGGGATTTGCGGCTGGAGTCATGATTGCGGCCAGCTATTGGTCCCTGCTGGCCCCTGCCATAGAGATGTCAATAGACCTGGAGGTTCCGGAGTGGTTCCCTGTTTCGGCAGGTTTTCTTGCCGGGGGGGTTTTTCTTCTCGGTATTGACAAGATCCTCCCACACTTGCACCTGGGTATGCCGGTAAATAAAGCTGAAGGAATAAAGACATCATGGCGCCGCAGTACCTTGTTGATTCTTGCAATTACCCTGCACCATATCCCAGAGGGGCTTGCTGTGGGTATTGCATTTGGTTCGGTCATTTCTGATTTTGGTTCAGCCAGCTTTAGCGGAGCGGTTGCTCTGGCTATTGGCGTGGGGATTCAGAATATCCCGGAAGGCTTGGCAGTCTCTCTCTCGCTGCGCCGGGAAGGGTTATCGCGTTTTAAGAGTTTTGTCTATGGCCAGTTTTCAGGGCTTGTCGAACCTATTGCCGGGGTTATCGGGGCTCTGATTGTATCCGCTTCCCAGACAGTCATGCCTTATGCACTCGGATTTGCTGCCGGTGCCATGCTGTATGTTATTGTTGAGGAAATCATACCAGAGTCCCAGAGAAGCAACAATGCCGATCTGGCAACCATGTGTACCATGATTGGTTTTGTTGTCATGATGATTCTGGATGTCAGTCTGGGGTAAAAAGAGCAGCCATTCCCTTGTTTTCACACAGGGAATGACTGCCCCTTTTATAATAGTCTGGAGTCCGTTATATTAGCTGGTTAACAGAATTTTTAACCCATCATTTTAGCCAGGTCGGCATTGGCATCTCCGGAGGAGAGCTGAAGGTTGAAGTTTTTCACGAGAACGTCAACAACGTTGGGGGTAAGGAATTCGGGAGCGCTTGGCCCGACCCACATGTTTTTCACCCCGAGGCTGAACAGGCCCAGCAGGATGGCGACCGCCTTTTGTTCAAACCAGGAGAGCACAATTGTCAGGGGCAGGTCGTTTACAGTACAGTTGAATGCATCTGCAAGGGCCTGGGCTATTACTACTGCAGAGACAGAGTTGTTGCACTGACCGAGGTCAAGGAAGCGGGGTATTCCTGTCCCTTCGATGACACCGAAGTCAATGTCATTGAACCTGAATTTACCGCAGGAGGTTGTCAGGATCACACAGTCTTTGGGGACCGCAGATGCCAGCTCGCGATAATACTCACGTCCTTTGGTCGGGGCATCACAGCCGGCAATGCAGAAGAACCGCTTGATTTTGCCGGATTTAACCGCATCTATGATAGCCGGCGCCAGGGGCAGTACGTTTTCATGATGGAATCCTGTGGTCAGTGTCTTGTCTGATTGGATATTTGCCGGCGGCAGTGACAGCGCTTTTTCAATCAGTGGTGTGAAGTCGTCATTTAATATTTTTTGAGATTCCTGAACACCTGTGACACCATAGGTCCACATACGATCAGCATAAGTTTTGTTCCTTACAGGCATAACACAGTTAGTGGTAACCAGCATGACTCCGGGGAAGTCTTCAAACAGTGTCCGCTGGTCATACCAGGCTTTGCCCACATTGCCCTTCAGGTGAGCGTATTTTTTCAGCTCCGGGTAACCATGGGCAGGAAGCATTTCTGAGTGGGTATAGATGTTTATTCCTTTGCCTTCAGTCTGTTTCAGCAGTTCTTCAAGGGCATAGAGGTTGTGGCCTGATACCAGGATTGACCGGCCCTCTATCTTATCCTGGGAGACTGTAACCGGTTTTGGCACACCCAGCCTGGAAACATGGGCTTTGTCCAGCAGCCCCATTACCTTTACGGTTGCTGTACCTACCTTGAGGGTCATGTTTATGGTATCCTCCAGGTTGAAGTTGACATTTGTCAGAGTTGAATAAAGCGCCTCATGTGTGATGGCATCAACTTCAGGGTCACTGGCCCCTAATTCACGGGCATGCACGGCATATGCCGCAACACCTTTCAGAGCAATAATAATGGTGTCCTGCAGGCTGGCGATATCCTCGTTTTTACCGCAGACACCTACTTGGGTGCAGCCTCCTTTGGGGGTTTGCTGACATTGATAACAAAACATCTTTTGTTTTTTAGGGGTTCCTGTTTCTTTGTTGAATAAACCGAACATATTGAATCAATCCCTTTCTTTTTATATTCCGCCGCCGTTACCGGTCAGCGTTGTTCCTTGTTGATGTGTTAATTATATAATTAAGCCGGAGGGTAAGACTGTAATCTATATCACACTGGAATGTGAAATTTCATTTTAGGGCAGGTGAGTCAGGTGGTAAATAGAGATTTCACCGTATTAAAGGAAAAAGTGAAAGAATACGCCTATTCTATAGGTGTTGCTAAAATTGGCTTTACTGACGCGGAAGCGCTCACAGAACACCTGCCCCTTGTGGTACGGCGCCGGGAGGCAGGATATACGCATGGGATAAAGGAGGGAGACCCGGCAAAGAGAATTGCTCCTTTACTGCATCTGCCCGGGGCAAAATCTGTAATTTCTGTTGCAGTTGCCTATTTCGGAACAGCCCTTGCTCCGGAGGCCATTTCTTTACACGAAGGGGAAGGTCCCGGCAGAGGTAATTTCAGTTTTATCTCAAGGGGAATCGATTACCATGCGGTGGTTTCAGATAAGCTGGAGAAGATAAGGGGTTATATCATGTCCCTGATTCCCACGGGCAGGACAGTTCACATGGTGGATACCGGTGAACTTCTTGAAAAGGCCCTGGCGGTAAAAGCGGGACTGGGATGGTTTGGCCGGAATACCCTTTTGGTCACTCCGGAATTCGGTTCCTGGGTCTGCCTTGGGGAATTAATCACAGACATTCCGTTCCCGCCGGACCGGCCTTTGAATAACAACTGCGGTTCCTGTACCGCATGTGTCACAGCCTGTCCCACTAATGCCATCAGGGAAGGAGAAGATTTGAACACCGATAGATGCCTGGCCTGTCTTACCCTGGGCAAGTTTATGCCTGACCCCGAAATACGCGAAATTATGGGTACTTCTTTATATGGGTGTGACATCTGCCAGCAGGTCTGTCCATATAACAGGACAGCCGAACACAGCAAGGACAGGCCTGAGTTTTCCTGCAGCTATGATGATGCCAATCCTGTCCTGAAAGATATTTTGTGTTTATCCAATACCGCATTCAGGAAACGATTCGGTCACCTGTCAGGAGCCTGGAGGGGGAGGACCCCCATACAGAGGAATGCGGTGATTGCAGCCGGTAACCTGGGCGCCAGGGATACCATCCCGGAGCTTATCAGCATCCTGAAGTCAGATACACGGCCTGTATTGAGAGGGCTTGCTGCCTGGGCCCTGGGCAGAATGGATGATTCAGGCGCTTTCCAGGCGCTTACTGATGCCCTGGAAAAGGAAAAAGACCCTGCAGTCATTGAAGAAATTGTACAGGGTCTTGGGAAGAGACCTTTCTCTGGAGCTTAACCTTTGGCCATTTTCAGGTAGATGTCTTTGCACATGCTATGGATTTCGTTGATTTTAGTATGCATTTCCTTCATCATTTCATGGTGTTCTTTCATTTCTTTCATCATTTCGCTCATATCCATACCAGGCATCATGCCGCCCATTGGGGGCTGGCATCCCACATCAGGCATCATACCGCCCATAGGGGGCATCATACCGCCCATACCTGGCATCATGCCACCCATACCGGGCATCATTCCACCTATTCCCCCGACTGCTCCCCCGACACCGGGCATCGGCGGTCCGGCCGGCTGCATAAACGGGCATTGACCGGGGGCATGCATTCCTCCGCATACCGGGCACATTCCCGTGCATCCCATGTGAGCTCTAGAGTACATAACCAAACCTCCTTCTAATGTTAACATAAGCTAAATATCCTTCTACTGTATTGTATTAATAAACAGGGTCTGATTGTGACATGACAGGGTGATTTTTTTCTTGAAAATTGTCGACGTTTATGTTAAATTTATTCTGTAAATATAAATATTATTTACATAGTTTTCCAACCAAAAACACAATAGCTCGTATATCTTTGAGAATATGGCTCAAAAGTTTCTACCGGGCGACCGTAAATTGCCCGACTACGAGTGAAATAATCCTCCCAGGAAATTGGAACGGCATTTTGCCGGAAACAGGCTTAGATGAGGGTTTTCACTCCCGGAAGAGAAAACTGGTCATCTGAGTTTTTTGTTTGGCTCCTTTTATATAAAATTTTCCTGGAATGGGCAGTTTTGATATGCCCTGTTTCACCGTATCTGTAGAACAAATTGGAGACGTATTTTTTTTGTTCCCATAAAAGAAACACAAAAAAAGGAGGAGTATTATGTACAAAAAGGTTTTAGCCCTTATCACCGTTCTGCTTATGGCAGTTGCAGTCTTTGCCGGTTGTGGCGGCGGGGCGGACAAGGCTTCTTCCGGGCAGCAGGGGGAGGACAAGTCCCAGGAAGCAGAGAAGACCAAAGTAGCATTTATTTATGTAGGGCCTGCAGGGGATGCCGGTTGGTCTTATGCTCATGACTTGGGCAGGAAGTATCTTGAAGAGAATGTGTCCGGTATTGAGGTGACCCCTCCGCTGGAATCAGTTCCTGAGGGCGCTGATGCGGAACAGGTAATTGAAAACCTGGTTCAGAAGGGGAACAAAATTATTTTTGCCACCAGTTTTGGCTACATGGATGCAATGGAAAAAGTGGCCAAAAAACACCCTGATGTAACTTTCCTGCATTGTTCAGGGTATAAAGTGCTTGACAATATGGGTACATATTTTGGCCGGATTTACCAGCCCAGATACCTTTCGGGTATTGTAGCCGGGAAAACAACCAAGAGCAATACTATCGGTTATGTGGCTGCCTTCCCGATTCCGGAAGTGGTCCGTGGCATCAATGCCTTTACCCTTGGGGTGCGTTCGGTCAATCCGGATGCCAAGGTAAAAGTTGTCTGGACAAATACCTGGTATGACCCTGCCAAGGAAAAGGATGCTGCCAAGAGCCTTCTGGAGCAAGGCGCTGATGTGGTAGCCCAGCACCAGGATACCCCCGGACCAATGCAGGCAGCTGAAGAGGCCGGGAAATTTGGTGTCAGCTATAACTCCGACATGAGGCAGTTTGCTCCTAAAGCAGTACTCACAGGCCCGGTTTGGAACTGGGGACCGTATTATGCTGAAACGGTACAGGCTATACTTGATGGAACCTGGAAGAGTGAGCAATACTGGGGACCTATCGGTGACGGTATCGTTGATCTGGCTCCTTATGGGGATATGGTTACTGATGATGTCAAGGCGCTCGTTGATGCCAAGGAACGGGAAATAGTTGACGGCACATGGGATGTATTCACCGGTCCTATCAAAGATAATACCGGAAAAGAGCGTGTTGCCGCAGGCGCCAAACTCACTGATCAGGAAATGCTTGAAATGCTCTGGTTTGTTGAGGGTGTAGACGGAATCATACCCCAAGAATAAAATCTTACTGGCTCGGCTGAGCTTGCGCCTGCCAACAGCTTGACGCAAGCTTAGCCTTTTTAATCCGGGAGGAATTAACAATGACCACACCTTTGGTTAAAATGGTATCAATCACCAAGAGATTTCCGGGAGTCACTGCCAATAAGGATATATATTTTGAACTCAGGCCGGGGGAAATTCATGCTCTGCTGGGTGAAAACGGAGCGGGTAAGAGTACCCTGATGAATATTCTTACCGGACTGTATATGCCTGATGAAGGAGATATTTATATCAGGGGTACAAAAGTGAAGTTTAGTTCTCCCCGTGGCGCGATTGAATCCGGAATCGGGATGGTGCACCAGCACTTTCGTCTGGTTCCGACCTTTTCAGTTGCGGAAAATGTTATCATGGGTTCGGGGGACCATGGGTTTTTTGTTAATATGAAAAGTGTGGAGGAAAAACTGGCCCGGTTTTCCGGGGAGTATGGCATTAATGTAATGCCAGGGTCTAAGATATGGCAGTTGTCGGTGGGAGAGCAGCAGAGGGTCGAGATAGTGAAGATGCTTTATAGAGGTACCAATATCATGATTCTTGACGAACCTACGGCAGTATTAACACCACAGGAATCTCGCGAACTGTTTGCTACTCTGCGACGGATGGCTGATATGGGCAAGGGGATTATTGTAATTTCCCACAAAATCCAGGAAGTCCTGGACAATGCCGACAGGATTACCGTATTACGTGACGGAAGATATGTGGATACTTTTTCCGGGAAAGACACAGACAGCAGGAAATTAACCATGGCTATGGTGGACCGTGATATATCGTTTGGGCAAAACCTTGCTGACAAACCGAAGGGTAACTTTATCCTCAGGCTGAAGGGGTTAACGGTACTGGGGGACCGGGGTCAGAAAGCCCTGAAATCACTCAGCCTGAACCTGTGTAAAGGTGAGATCCTGGGTATAGCAGGGGTGGCCGGAAACGGGCAGAAAGAACTGGCAGAAGTGATTGCCGGTCTCAGGGAGGTTGCAGCGGGGGACATCGAAGTTCGCGGGGAACGGTTTACCGGAAAGTCTGCCCGTGCCATGATTGATGCCGGCATCAGTTTAATACCGGAAGACAGGCTGGGCACAGGGCTGGTGGGGCCTTTGAATATTATGGAAAACAGCATCCTGAAAAATTATCGTTCCGGTGAGGTTGCCTCAGGATGGTTCATCAACTGGAAAAGGGTTCGTGAGTATGCCCATAGGCTGGTGGATAAATTTGATGTTAAAACAACCGGTGTGGATGCCCCTGTCAGGATGCTTTCCGGCGGGAACCTGCAGAAATTGCTGCTTGCCCGTGAGATAACCAATGATCCCGATGTGATAGTTGCGGTTTACCCGGTCAGGGGTCTGGACGTGGGGGCAATCGAATTTGTGCGTAATATTTTGCTGCGTCAGAGGGACACAGGGAAGGGGATACTCCTGATATCTGAAGAGCTTGAGGAACTGTTTATGCTCTCTGACCGGGTTGCAGTAATACATGAGGGAGAAATCATGGGTATTCTGGACAGAGAGGACTTTGACCTGGAAAGGGTTGGCAGGCTGATGGCCGGCGAAAGGGAGGAGGGGGCGTATGAGCGGGCTGCCAATAGGTAGAGACAGGGTTTTGGTTCTGGAGAAGAGGGGACATTTTTCGCAGAGCGCTGCCCTGTTGGTGCCTGTGATTTCCATTATATGTGCTCTTTTCGGGGGAAGCCTGTTCCTGCTGGCTACAGGTTATGACCCTGTTGAAATATATGTGACCATGCTGTCAGGGGCATTCGGCTCCGCATATGGGCTGTCAGAGACGGTTGTCAAGGCAATACCGCTGATGCTGTGCGGTTTGGCTGTTTCAGTGGCCTTCAGGATGCAGTTATGGAATATCGGGGCTGAAGGCCAGCTTTACATGGGTGCGGTAGCTGCTTCATGGGTGGCCCTGTTTCACGGCGAGGGCTCCCGTCTCGGAGTACTTGCCCTTATGTTTCTGGCTGCTGCTGCAGCCGGAGGAATTTGGGGACTGATACCGGCAATACCCCGGGCTCTGTTCAAGGTCAATGAAACGATTACTACACTGATGCTCAATTATGTGGCTATTTTGTATTCAAATTACCTGGTATACGGTCCGTGGAAGGACCCGAAGGGGATGAATTTTCCTTTAAGCGCTGTATTTCCTGAGCACGCGACCCTGCCATATTTCGGTGATACCCGGATTCACCTGGGCTTGGTATTTGGTCTCATTGCTGCGGTTATGTTGTATATCATACTGTGGCACACCAGGTGGGGATATGAGATCAGAGTTATCGGAGAAAGCCCTGTCGCCGCCCGTTACGCCGGCATGAACATCGCCAGGAATATACTCCTGGTCATGGCGCTCAGCGGCGGACTGGCCGGGTTGGCCGGAATGGCTGAGGTTTCAGGGATTACCCAGCGCCTGCAGCCTAACCTTTCACCTGGATATGGCTATACGGCTATCATTGTAGCCTGGCTGGGCAGGCTCAATCCTTTTGCCATAACCGGTGTTTCCTTTTTGCTTGCGGGTCTGCTGGTAGGTGGGTATAATATGCAGATGAGTGGTCTTCCGGCAGCTACTGTATCTATCTTGCAGGGGGCCATACTGTTTTTTATCCTGGGGGGCGAAATTCTCACAAAGTATCATCTCAGGATAAGGGATGCCCGTGGAATCGAGGTGGCAGAATGAAAGATCCTTTAATCGTTGTTTTGTTGTCAACTGCAGTTATTGCCGGGACTCCGCTCCTCTTTGCGGCTCTGGGAGAAATCCTCAGCGAGCGGGCAGGTGTGCTTAACCTGGGAGTTGAGGGGATGATGCTGGTAGGGGCTGTCTCCGGATATATCGCCACTGTACAGTCAGGAAATCACTGGGTGGGGGTTATTGCAGCACTGGGTGCCGGTGGGATGATGGCAGCAATCCATGCCTTTCTATCGGTAACCCTGAGAGCTAACCAGGTTGTCAGTGGGCTGGCGCTGACTATTTTCGGGACAGGATTAAGCGCCTTTCTGGGTAAGGGCTATATCGGCCGGCCTGTTCCGGATGTTTTTAAACCTGTGGAAATCCCCGTGCTTTCCCGAATACCCTATGCAGGGAAAATACTTTTTGAGCATGATTCCCTGGTATACCTTAGTTTCTTACTTGTAATCATGATATGGATAATTGTTTTCAAGACACGGTGGGGACTGAACCTCAGGGCAGTAGGTGAAAACCCCGCAGCTGCGGATTCCATGGGAATACCTGTGTACCTGACACGTTACCTTTGTGTTATTTCAGGCGGAATGCTGGCCGGGCTGGGAGGAGCATACCTGTCCCTGGCTTATGCCCCGACCTGGGTAGAAAACATGACATCAGGACGAGGCTGGATTGCAGTGGCACTGGTTATATTTGCGGTGTGGCATCCAGGGAAGGCCATTGTGGGGGCATACATCTTTGGCGGAGTGGATTCCCTGGGTTTTCATATCCAGGCGATGGGGGACAAGGCGCTCTTTTTAAAAGATGTTTCCCCGTTTTTCCTGCAGATGCTGCCATATATCCTGACTATTATTGTTCTAATAATTGTTACCAGTGAAACAAAAAAACGCCGGGTCGGGACTCCCGCATCGCTGGGGCTTCCATATGACCGGGAAGAGAGATAGGCGGGTTCTTAAATGGAAATACTCAAAGAAAAAATAAGAGAATATGGGGTTCTGGTCTCTGACAATGTACTGAAAGTTGATTCTTTTCTGAACCACCAGCTGGACCCTGAACTCATAGTTGCTGTGGGGCATGAGTTCGCGACCCGGTTTGCAGGAGATGAGGTTACCAAGATACTGACAGTGGAGGCCTCCGGGATAGCAGTAGCCCTGACGACAGCCATGGAAATGAAGGTGCCCTGCGTTTTTGCCAAGAAAAACAAGCCGTCAACACTGCAGGGCGAGGTTTATTCTTCAGTTGTCCACTCATTTACCAAAAATGAGACAGTGACCATTAGTGTAGCCGCCAGCTATATTGACTCTAATGACAGGATTTTGATAATTGATGACTTCCTGGCTATGGGTGCCGCGTCAAAAGGCTTGATAGAAATCGTTGGGCAGTCCGGGGCCCACCTTGTCGCGGTGGGAGTTGTTATTGAAAAAGGCTTTCAGAAAGGCGGACAGGAGCTGCGAAAAAGCGGTGTCAGGGTAGAGCCTCTTGTGGTTATCAAAAGTCTGGCATCGGGAGTAGTAGAATTTCTTTAAAAATGGTGCAGGTCGGCTATCAGGTATTAACAAGCTTCAAATGTGAGTTGTTGTATGATTAAGTATAATAGGCAGAGATGTGTTCCGGCAGGCGGAGATGTAGCCCGCCGGAGGAATACATCTCTGCCTATTTAAATATCTTACAACAACTCCCATTTTCCCCTGCAGAGGAATTTCGCCCTCCGGAGGCGAATACCAGTAAAATACCGCAGCTACGCGGCAACAAACCAAACTATAAGGGCGATTAACTCAAATTATAGGGCCATTAACTTAAAAGAGGTGGAAAACATGGCTTCCAAAATCCTGGTGGTTGACGATGATGCCAATATATGCGAAATACTGAGACTTTACCTGGCCAATGAGGGTTTTGAACTGGTTTTCGCCAGGGATGGCAGTGAGGCTCTTGACAGGTTCAGGGAAGAAAAGCCTGACCTGGTTGTCCTGGACATAATGCTTCCCATTATTAATGGATGGGAAGTGTGTAAAATGATACGGGCTGTGAGCAGTGCGCCCATCATTATGCTGACTGCCCGGGATACCACCGAGGATAAGGTCAGCGGGTTGGATATAGGCGCTGATGATTATGTTGTCAAGCCCTTTGATCCCAAGGAGGTCGTAGCCCGTATCAGGGCGTTGCTGCGCAGGGCTGTGGACAGCACAGCTTCCGGACAGACCGGTTTGGCTGGGGCAGGCTCGGAACAGACAGCGCCGGGACAGACGGCCTCTGAACTGCAAGGTCAGGAGGTCCTGAGGGTGGGGAACCTGGAGGTTAACCTGTCCTGTTATACGGTTTACTGTGAGGGTACAAAGGTTAATCTCAAACCCAAAGAAATTCAGCTTCTGGCTTTTTTGCTTGGAAACCCTAATATTGTCTTTACCAGAGAACAGCTCCTGGAAAAGGTATGGGGTTATGATTATATGGGTGAAACCAGGACGGTTGATGTCCATATCAAAAGGCTCCGGGAAAAACTTGCAGCAGGCGGCCCGGAGTGGAGTATCAGTACTGTCTGGGGAGTAGGTTACAAGCTTGAAACTGATTGACAGGGGTGAGCTGAAATGAGAGGCGGGGTTTTCCGGAGGCTGTTGGTAACATATATTATTATAATGATAATAAGTATAGGGCTGCTTTCAGTTTTAATGTCACAGTATCTGAAGGTGTATTTCTTCAACAATAAGCAGGAGGAACTCACCAATACCGGCAGACAGGTGGAAACCCAGCTCATCAGATACCGCAGGGGTGATATAACGAGAGAGGAACTCGAAAAACAGATTAATGTAATCGGTAAGGTGACCAATTCCCGGATTATCATAGTTGACGGACGCAGTTCAGGAGCTGCCGCTGCCAATACCGGCCTCGATGATGACCTGGAAACAATTCTTAAAAGGGTTTTGGATGGTGAAAAGGTGGTCAGGAGGCAGCACTTTGCCAGTGAATTGAGTACGTACGTGGTTGCGGTGGGGCTTCCCACCGGGTCCGCTAACACCAGGGGAGCGATTCTGCTTTTTTCACCGGTTTATGAAGTGGATCAGGCCCTTGGCAGGGTATATGAAATAATCTTGATTACTGCCGGGATTGCCCTCGCTGTCGGGCTGATTCTTGTTTGGGTGACTTCCCGCCGGATTTCCCGGCCGGTAATTGAGTTGAGCCGGATGGCAGAACAGATAGCCAGGGGGGAGGCAGTAGCTGACGCCCCCGGAATGGCTGATGATGAAATAGGACACCTTACCCGTTCATTTAATTACATGAAAAACAGGCTTTCCGAAACTGACAGGATGAGGCGGGAGTTTATTGCCGGGGTCTCTCATGAACTGCGGACTCCCCTGACTTCTGTACGTGGTTTTATCCAGGGGATTCTTGATGGGGTAATTTGTGCCGAAGACCGGGAAAAGTACCTCAGGCTGGCTTTTGATGAGACAAACCGGCTTACCAGGCTGACCAATGACCTGCTGGACTTGACCAAACTCGAAGCAGGGGTAATTAAGCTTAATAAACAGGTGATTGAGCTCCAGGAGCTAATAGATGACAGTATCCTAACTGTCTGCCGTTCTTCAGGGAAGGATATCCTTGCCTCCAGGGTAACTGTCACCCCGGAAGACCTGTCCCTTCAGGCTGACCCTGACAGATTAAAACAGGTTCTTATCAATCTCCTCAGCAATGCCTGCAGGTATACTCCAGATAGCGGCAGGATAGAGGTTGCGGCAGAGCTTACCGGCAGTAAGGTGAGAATATTGGTAAAGGATAATGGAATCGGAATCCCTGCTGCTGAACTGCCATTCATTTTTGAAAAGTTTTACCGGATTGACAAGTCACGGAACTCGTCAGCAGGTGGCTCAGGGTTGGGATTAAGTATAGTTAAAGATCTCGTGGAACTTCATGGAGGCAGTATTACAGCCAGTAGCACTGCAGGGCAGGGGACAGTTTTTGAGATAATCCTGCCTTGGGGACAGTGACCGGACTCATTTGATAATTATTAACAAACTGTTTACAATTCTTTCATTCCTGTGTAAAAAGTCCTGTATAAAATATAATTATAAACAGGGACACCCGCACAGGAGGGGGGATGTTTAGGGGGTGGGTTAATTTGAAAAGGCTGCTAATGTGTGTTTTACTTTCAGTTTTTCTTGCATCTGCAGGGTGTGGGCAGGGCGACCCACAAAACAAGACGGATAAAACGGTTGAAGGCGGGACTAATACACAACAGAGAGATACAGAGAAAGAACCGGGCAGTGCGGATATTAGCACCGAACCCGGAAATACAGGAATGCAGGGAAAGACGCCACAAGTTCAGGCGGATAAGGTGACGGCAGAAAAGGTTCAGCCGGCAGATAATACAAAAACGGCTGAGCCAGGTGAGGACCTGGTCATAAAGAGCGATAACCGTGTTTCAGCAGGTTCAGGCCAAGCCTTAGTCAGTGAGATGGATAAAGAGATTAACAGCCTGTTGGAGTCACTGGAGAAACTGGATACAATTTCTGATAGTGACCTGGAAGTTGAGTAAAGGGGGCATATAAGATGAAAAAGATACTTGCCGCATTCCTGGTATTGCTGATGCTTGCTTCCGGAACCATAGCATATGCTGCTCCGGGTAACGGACAGTCCGGCATGGGTAACGGGCATGGTGGAGAAATGAAGGATTCCGACATTGACCAGCAGCACCGGAACAGGATGAGAGAAACCGCAAAACTGGCAAAGTCAACCAATTCCCAACTGAATGAGCTGAGGGACGAAGTCCGTGACAAGCTGCATCAGATCAGGGATGAGATAAGGCTATTGAAGCAGGACCCGGAGTCCCTTACCGAAGAAGAGATTTCAGAAATCAGGGAAAAATTGGAATTACTTGGAGATGACAGGGCCCAACTAGCCGGGACACATGGATTAATCAGAGGGGAAACCCTGAGACTGAGACTGTATAAGCGTACCAAGGATCTCGCCGGCGCTGCACAGTGCTTTGACAAGATTTATGAAATACAGGAAGAACGCATCAAGGCGTTAAAGGAGTTAAGCTCTGACCTTGATGAACTTCTAAAATTGCTGTAAACAATATATAATATTTTGAAAGAAGCGGAGTTATATGATTAGGCTGTCCCGATTAGTAAAGGGGGCAGCCTTTAACTTGTGCCATGCACGTCCGGGGATTGGTGAATTATGAACAGTAGTTTTGTATGTAGCCGGCCGGAAATCACAGCTAATGGATAAAATGCCGGAATGGGGAAAAGATACTTTATACAATAGGGATAAGAGATTAAAGGGAAGTGAACTAAAATGAAGCGAATTGAAGTAGTTGGGGTGACTGCAAATTTATGCAACCTGAGGTAATTATTGAGAGTAATCAAAAGAAATTTGAAGATGACATATTAAAGAGTGAAATGCCGGTTATTATTGATTTTTATTCCGATGACTGCCCTCCCTGTGAAGCCTTGTCACCTGTTTTTAATAAACTGGGAGAGAAGTACGGAAAGCACATGAAGTTTGTAAAGATACTCCGCCAGCAGAACCGGGAACTGGCAGATCGGCTGGGGGTAAAAAGCAGTCCGACGGTAATGTTCTACAGAAACGGTGAAGAGGTATGCCAGAGGCTGACAGGGTACATAACAAACCCGGAACTTAGAAGATCAGTTGAAGATGTGTTGGGTGATGCCTGTCCCAAACCGGAGCGCCGGGGATATGAGTGTGAGGCCCTTGTTTTGGGAGCCGGGCCGGCGGGACTGACAGCGGCCATTTACCTGGCGCGGTCGAAAATGAAGACTGTAGTTATAGATGAGGGGCTTCCGGGTGGGCAGGTGGCTACAACTTTTCATATCTCAAATTATCCGGGTACTAACGGGACTGTCAGGGGGGCGGACCTGATGCGGAATATGACGGATCAGGCAATGTCTTTCGGAGCAGCCATAGATTCCCTCAAAGAAGTTCTGGAGATTGACCTCAGCAATGAGATGAAATTTGTGAAAACAGAAGACACTGATTACTACGCCAGGTGTGTGATTATTGCTACAGGGGCTGAACCGCGAAAATTGCCCGCTGAAGGGGAACGCGAATACCGCGGCCGCGGGGTGCATTATTGTGCTGCCTGTGACGGCGCCCTGTACCAGGACCGCAGGCTGATTGTGGTGGGGGGAGGTAATTCGGCTGTAGAGGAAGCCGTTTTCCTTACGAAGTATGCGTCACAGGTCACTGTTGTACACCAGTTTGATCATTTCCAGGCCTCCGGGGTTGCCCAGGATGAACTCCTGAAGAATCCCGGTATTGATGTTATCTGGGATTCGGAAGTAAGAAAAATCCAGGGAGACAGTGTTGTCAACAGTGTGCTTATCGAAAACCTGAAAACAAAGGAAACCGCAACTGTTCCGGCTGACGGGGTCTTTGTTTATATTGGTTTACAGCCCAGATCTGAAACCTTTAAAGAATCAGTAAGGTTAAATGAATGGGGATATGTCATCACAAATGAAGATTTGAGTACAAATATCCGGGGGGTTTATGCGGCCGGAGATATCAGGGATAAAAAAATCAGGCAGGTGGCGACCGCTGTCGGCGATGGGGCGATAGCGGGGATGATGGCAGAGAAATATCTTGCTGAAACAAATGCAAAACACTGACCTTAAAATACAAGGCACTGACCTTAAAAAAAGCTGAGTTGTAAAGCAAAACCTCCGGGCTGAAATTGACAGCATGGAGGTTTTGTTTTAAAATGATAACGCTACCCCTTGGGGGTATTTAAGTGAAATTATTTTTTGGGGGTTAATAAAAATGAATTCACCAAAGATTCAATATAGCACTGTTTCTGTACTGTCAGCTGCACACCTGATAAATGATATTTACTCCAACTTTTTGCCGCAACTGCTGCCCTTCCTGATTGCGGTGACCGGGTTCGGCTATGCTAAAGCAACCTTTTTAGTTTCTGTTTTCACCCTGTCATCATCTATTGTCCAGCCACTGCTGGGATATTTTGTTGATCGCCAGGGAAAGAGCTGGCTGCTCTATGTAGGTACTTTTTGGATGACGGTGTTTCTCAGCCTGATGGGTTTGACCACTAATTACTGGGTCCTGGTATTGTTATCAGCCCTGGCCGGCCTGGGGACCGCCACTTTTCATCCCCAGGCGACAGCGCTGTTGGGTGAAGTCAGCGGCAGCCGCAAGGGTTTTATGATGAGTACCTTTATGGCTATGGGGAATACGGGTTTTGCCCTGAGTCCGGTTGTTTTCATACCTCTTCTTGACAGGACCGGACTTAATGGTACTATGTACCTGTTGATTCCCGGAATTCTGGTATCCCTGTTTCTTATCAGGTTTGCCAAGGTGCCCCAGAAGGATAAAATTTCAGATGAGAATACTGCCAGGGCTTCTTTCAGGGACCTGCTGGGATCTGCATGGGAAATAACCAAAATTGTGATTGTGATTGTTATCAGGTCAACTGTTTATATGGGCCTGATTGTCCTCCTCCCCAACTTCTTCAGCACCCAGTCACTTTCGAATATTGCCTCAGGACACCTGGTCTCTATAATGCTGTTTGCGGGTGCTGCCGGTGGTCTGGCTGGTGGTTGGATTTCTGACCGGATAGGGCGGAAGGGTGTTACGGTCTTGTCACTGCTGCTATCGACACCGGCGTTTTTCGGGTTTTTTTATACACAGGGGATTATTAGTACACTGCTCCTGGCACTGGCGGGGGCTTTGTTAATGGGCTCATTTTCCGTTACGGTGGTGGCTGCCCAGGAGGTTCTTCCGGCAAGCCGGGGGCTGGCGTCGGGGATTACGATAGGGCTTTCTATGGGGTTGGCCGGACTTGCCGTCACACCGATAGCCTGGGTGGCTGATGTATATGGCCTGATAACGGCTCTTAGGCTGCTCTTTATCCTGCCTGTGGCAGCCGGTTTGTTTGGGCTGCTGCTCAGAAAAAACAGGAACCTGTCACAGGCTAGCGGAGTTGCTTCCTGAGCCAGTCAGTTGTCGTAGTTTATTTTTCCTGCCCGGAATAGTACTGCTGTTTTTTGTCCAAATTATAACCGAATGAATTGTACAAGGGCAGGAGATCAAGGATGGCAGTGAAAAACAAGGTTTTAATTTTGGGAGTGGGGAACTCCATCTTAAGTGATGAAGGCCTGGGGGTGCATCTGGTCAAAAGGCTGCAGGGGGAGGTTTTTCCCGATAATGTGGAAATCATGGACGGCGGGACTCTGGGCCTGGAACTGCTTGCATACCTGGACAATGTTGCTAAACTTATCATTATTGACTGTGTAAAGGGAGGCGCAGAGCCGGGCAGTATTTTCAGGTTTGAGCCGGATAAAGTAAATGTTATTCCCAATGAACATAAAATTTCATTTCATGACCTGGGAATTTTTGATTTCATCCAGTTGGCTGCACTGCGGGAATCTCTTCCGCCTACCATAATTTTCGGTATGGAGCCAAAGGAAATTGACTGGGGAGAGGAACTGTCAACACCTGTAGCGGCAGAAATGGGTAAACTGAAGGCCCTGGTAACTGATGAAATAGAAATGAGCCTGAAACAGCTTGGAATTGAATAAGTAATAAAAAAAATGAATTCCTTCAGGGCAGGATGGTAAATAATAAGAATGGGTTAAAATTTTTGTCAATGGAGGTGGGAAGGGTGTCTGACAGAGGAACCAGTAATTCTCCAAATACAAGGAATCCGGAGCGGCCTCCGGGCAAACCATCAAGGCTGGATCAGTTTGCAGATGACCTGTTTGATGGTGACGATAAGGCTAAGGAAAGACTTGATGTGACTTCACACCAGGAAAAAAAGAAATGGCTGTAGCAGTTGGCAGTAACTAAATTCAAAAACCCGGAATGTCTTCCGGGTTTTTGAAGATTTACACAGTCATGCTTGGTTTCGGGCGGGACATGCCGGTTTTTTTTTGGCTCTGTTAAGTTTAAAAGTTCGGAGAATATGAGGATTCTTAATGTAACAAGTATAGGCAAGAAAACCCTGCAACTTCTTAAACCGGACCAACTTAATTTTCTTCCCTTCAAATACTCGCCGGGCATTTTTATAAATTAATAGAAAGATTAAATAGGATGCTGCTGCCGCCAGTAAGGCATTAATCACGCTCCCCAGTAAATAAGCCGGACCTGCATGGGCAAAGAAGTCAACTACCTTATCCCAGAATGTCAGGTCATACTCAAAATCTTGGGGAGGGGCTTCGGCGGAGGTGATAAAAAGAGCTCCGGTTTTATAATTTAGGAGGTAAAGCAGGGGAGAAACGTAAGTTAGCAGCAGTGCCGGCAAAGTTGTGGCTATGATATTAAATTTTAAGAGTTTTGCCAGAATCAACCCGAGTGGCAGGTTTAGTCCCGGTAAAGGTAAAAGTGCCAGGGCAAAGCCCAGGGCGATACTTTTTGCCAGTTTGTGAGGATTGTCTTTAATATTAAGCAATTTTAACAGCTTACTTTTTATTTTAGTATAGATTTGCTACCTCTCCTTTGCCGAACAAATTACATCTTATTCTGTTACTCGCTAATATTATATCTCACCTGGGTACTCGATGTACAGTTAAGTTTGAAAATGCGGTTTTGAGTCTGGAACAATATTTAAAAAATATGTTTATAAAAAAGGAAAAAAACAAATCATATCGAAATAACTTAGTATTGTTGAAAGACCTATGGTAATATGTCAAGACCCTAAGGTCAAAAATTTTTAGTAAATTT
>JAENYP010000022.1 GCA_016841725.1 Thermincola carboxydiphila
CACTCGGGACTTGCACCCGTTAGACTGCGCCCATGCTGGGCGCACACACAAAAAGGGCACTCCCCTAAGGAAATGCCCTTTGAATATTTGTCCTGACTACTTGCGGACTACATTGGCGGCCTGCGGACCGCGGTTACCTTCAACGATGTCAAATGAAACTTCCTGACCTTCGTCAAGAGTCTTAAACCCATCGCTCTGAATAGCTGAGAAATGAACGAACACATCGCCGCCTTCTTCAGCCTCAATAAAACCAAAACCCTTTTCAGCATTAAACCATTTTACTTTACCTTCCATTTTGAAAACCTCCTTTAATCAGACTGATCAAAAAGTTAAAACTCAAAATCTTTTTGCCCAACTCTGAAATTGAGGCCAAAAATGGTTTTGCGTTTTCAACCCTTTAACACGTGAATTAACAATAACATATCGTGGCAAAAATTGCAAGTTTTTCTGAATAAAAAACTTGTGCTTCACTTACTGCTTCTATTGACAGGCGGCATTTCCTGTGCTAACATTAAATTAAAGTTATTTAGACGTTTGTCTAATTATTTAAATATCTAAACGAGGGAGGGGTGAGGCAATGGATAAAGCATTTAAAGCTCTGTCGGATAAAACACGCCGAAAAATACTTAGAGACCTTAGGGAACGGGATATGTCTGCCGGAGAAATTGCCGACCTTTTTGATATCAGCAAACCAAGCATCAGTCATCACCTGGATGCCTTAAAAAATGCCGGGCTGGTATTAAGCGAAAAACAGGGTCAGCATGTAATATATTCACTCAATACAACTGTTTTCCAGGATGTGATGGCCTGGTTTCTTGAGTTTAAGGAATAATATTAAAGGAGGCGGTTTAATGAAACTCAGTAAGACTGTTATTGCATTAATTTTATTATCTGTTATTGCTACTCTGTTTATTTACCAAAGTTTGCCGGATACCATCCCCCTGCACTGGAACATTAAAGGTGAAGTTGATAATACCGGGGGCAAAAATTTCGTGTTTGTCACTGCACTTTTACCACTAGCTCTTTACCTGTTAATGAAGTTTGCTCCTAAAATTGACCCTAAAAAGGCATCATATGACAAACACATGGGAAGTTATCAAATTATTACCATCAGTGTTGTCCTGATGATGATTGGAATCCACTGGGTTTCAATTGTGGCGGCCATGGGATACAATATTGATGTCGGCATGTTTGTCAAAATTGGAGTAGGCCTGCTGTTTATTGTCCTGGGCAATGTAATGCCCAAGCTAAGACATAATTATTTTGTGGGAATTAGAACTCCCTGGACCCTTGCCAACGAGGACAGCTGGAGAAAGACCCACAGGTTCGGTGGATACGCCTTCGTTTTGGCAGGTCTGGCCTTCTTTGTATCTGCCTTTTTCCATTCAGCAGTCAGTGCATACATTTCCTTTGGCATAACTATTGCCCTTCTGATATCAACATTTGTTTATTCCTACGTGGCATTTAAAAAAGCGGCTTAGACAGATAACAACAGATAGAAAACCCCTGTATGCATGCTAAACATACAAGGGTTTTTTTACATTACAGGGGGTACCAGGAACTTCAGGCTCCCTGGCCAACCCGGGCATCAAAACCAAAACCCGCCTGGTTTACAAAACACCTGCCATTCGCCATCCCCAGGTCTAACTTTCTGGCGGTAAATGTCGGGAAACCAGCCGCCCAATCCGCACTCCTGCGCGGTATTCCCAACCCCCGGGCCAGGTCATTTCCCGTGCCGAATGGGGCCAGGGCCACCTTAACCTCACTGCCGGCGGCTGCCCCTGCTATTTCGTTTAGAGTGCCATCCCCGCCTGCTGCAATAATTGTGTCAGCCCCCTGGGCGATTACCTGTCGGGCCAGCCGGGAGGCATCACCCGGCCCTGTAGTTGTCAGAGTATCTATTGTGCGGCCGCGGCCGGCAAGGTCGTTCCGGGTCTGCTTCCACTTGTGCGGAGCAGTGCCCCGACCTGCCGCAGGGTTCAAAATACAGACTGCTTCCATTTCACTGTTTGCTCCCTTAGGTTCTTTTACCACATGATATTTTTTATCTGGTTAACTGTCAAGAATAATAAATTTTTGACGATAATAAAAGTGTCGGTATTTTTTATATAAAGGGAGGTTTTTCATTGTTTCGTCCTGATTCTGTACTTAAAATAAAATTTACTGCTGCGGCTTTCGCCGGAAGGCAGCTTTCGGTATATCGCAGCCTGAAAAACGAGCAAAGTTTCGATTTATTTATGCATCTTATTGATATGGTCAATATGGAATACCCCGGATCTGAAAAACTGGTGGAGGCTTATTACGACCTGGTCCACAGTCTCCTGGGAATCAATGTCCCGGCCGGGTTTAGCGGTAATCCCTGGCAGTATTTTCTGGCCGATTTTATCCTGAAGGATGAAAACCCGTTCAGCCGAACAGCTGAGTCGGTTCCCTTTGAAAAAATCGATACCGGTCTGAAGCAGGCATCAGGTGCAGATCTGGCTAACCTGAACAATCTTGCCGCAATCGACCCGAGAGCTATCCGGCACATGGTAAAAAACAGGGTCCGGGACCTGGTATCCAGTTTCACAGATATTCCTTCCCTGGATATGCTGCCCGGTTGGGATAAAGCCGACCCCAATACGGAAACCACACCCGCTGCCAACTCCGCATCTGATACCAACTCCACATCCGCTGCCGACTCCGCACCTGATGCCAGCTCGGCGCCTGATGCCGGCCTGGAGTTGGCTAATATGCTGGCCGTTTCTCAGGACTGGCAGTCACTCCTGCCTGATTTGGCCGAGTTTTACCGGAAGAACGGGGCCGGAATTTTCGGCAGTTACCATGCCCTAAGATGGGTCCGCAGCAAAGGCGCCGGCGGGTTCCAGGGTATTGTAGAGCCTGACCCGGTAACCTTTGATAACCTTTTCGGGTATCGCAGTGAAAGGAAAATAATAATTAATAATACAGAAAAACTTCTCCAAGGACTGCCTGCCAATAATATCCTGCTGTACGGTGACCGGGGAACCGGCAAATCATCCTCGGTAAAAGCCCTGCTGCACCGTTTTGGTTCCATGGGCCTGCGCCTTATAGAAGTTTCCAAACAGGATTTGGCTGACTTCCCCAAAATAATACATCTTCTGAGACAGCGGGTGCAAAAGTTTATTATATTTATTGATGACCTTTCTTTTGAAGAAAATGACGCGGAGTACAGGTACCTGAAAGCGCTCCTGGAAGGAGGGCTGGAAGCCAGGCCGCAAAATGTGCTGATTTATGCCACTTCCAACAGGAGACACCTGATAAAAGAGAGGTTCAGTGACAGGGAGGATACTGCTTTAAGTGATGAAAAACGTCTTCAGGATACCCTCCAGGAAAAACTTTCCCTGGCAGACAGGTTCGGGATTACAGTAACCTTTACCTCACCTGCCCAGGCAGAGTACCTGGCAATTGTAGATGGTCTCACCAAACAGGCAGGAATCAATATTCCCAAAGAAGAACTGCACCGTCAGGCGATTCAGTGGGAATTACGCTATAATGGCCGTTCCGGGCGGACAGCGCGCCAGTTTGTGGACTGGCTGGCCGGAGAGAAAAAGAAGCGTATTTTTTAGCTTAATTTCTCAGCAGGGCCAGTTCCTCTGTACTTAATTCCCTTACAGTTCCCGGGGCCAGGGATTCATCCAGGCTGAGGCTGCCCATGGCAATCCTCTTCAGATAAACAACAGGCAGCCCAAGGGCTCCAAACATCCGCTTGACCTGATGATACTTCCCTTCGTGGATGATAACCTCTGCTTCAGAAACATCACCGGAGTGCAATATGGTCAGGCGGGATGGCATTGTCTTATACCCGTCTTCCAGGACAACACCTGCAGCAAAACGTTTGCCGTGGCCCTCTGTTATCTGGCCTTTGACTTTAACGAAATATGTCTTGGGGACATGTTTTCTGGGTGCCAGGAGTTCATGGGCCAGTTTGCCGTCATTGGTAAGGATCAGGAGCCCCTCGGAATCTTTGTCCAGCCTGCCGACCGGAAATAGTTCAAAATGCCTGAAACGGTCAGGGACAAGTTCAACAACTGTAGTCTCCTTTGAGTCAACAGTTGCCGACACACAGCCCGCAGGCTTATTCAGCATGAGATAAACAAACTCCCTGAATTCAACGACATTTCCCTCAAAGGCAACCGTATCATATCCGAGATGCACATGAATAGAGCTGTCCGTGACTATTGTGCCGTTAACGGCAACTTTACCCTCCCGGACAGTTTTCTTTATTTCCTTTCTGGAACCCAGGCCGGCATTGGCCAATAACTTATCTAACCGTATTTTATCCTTCAAAAATCATGCATCCTTTCCTAAATACGCATCGTTACTTTCATAGGGCTCATGTTCAAGGTTCTGCACCCCGGGGTTTTTATTATTCTTCTGTATGGCTCCGGATATAACCGTGAAATATGATGAGGTATTGTATAAGATTTTCCTGGCACTGCCGCCGTATGAGTCTTGTTGCCGGGGGTGGCAGCTTAGACTCATAGGCGGTAGTGTGGAAAATCGTTACAATACCTCATCATATACACCTACGGTCATTTCCGGAGCCTATCCCATCCAGCGCCAGCCGGCGGGATAATAATTGTTCAACATATCCTGGAGCTGCTTAGCCCACCCCAGTGGGAAACCGTCAACACACACCATGCGCCAGCCGCGCTCTCCGGTAATATTGAGGGTTTCACCCTTGAGATACCTGATGACCTCCTCAGAGCCGGCAGCAAAGTCCAGGACCTGCCTGGCATCTTCCTTCTTTAACGCCAGCGCCAGGGGCGCCACAGGCTTGAATCTCTTTTTCCTTACTTCCCCGATGAACCATCCCGGCCTTAATACCTTCAAACCTTTAAGGTCAGGCAGTCCCGGAGGGATTACATAAAGACGGCTGTGATGCTGTGCCAGCCCTCTCTCAAATGGCGGAATGTTCATGGTATGTTCAAAAAAGGCCCGGTAATCCTCCAGGTCTTCCGGCAAAGGGGACTCCGGCACGTATTCGGCAAACCCGGTCTCCTCACCGTCCCTTTTTCTCAGCAGGGCTGCGAAATGCCCCTCTCCCTTTATCCGGTGCGGCCAAAGACGGATGGTTTTCGATACCTGTTCCCCGGCCCCGGCCCATTGAGGTTGTCCGGGTGCAGCTCCGGGAACGGTATATATCCCCTCAGCCTCAAATTCGGGATAGAGTTTCACCAGAAAATCAATAATCCCCTCATTTTCTTCAGGAGCAAAGGTACAGGTAGAATAAACCAGCGCCCCCCCGGGTTTTAACATTTCAGCGGCAAACCTGATGATGCCCTTCTGCATCTGGACACACCGTTCCACAGAGAACTCGCCCCAGCTCTTGACCGAACCGGGGTCTTTACGAAACATTCCTTCACCGGAACAGGGGGCATCAACTACAATCTTATCAAAATAGCCTTTAAACCGTTCTGCCATCCGTGAAGGTATTTCATTTAGAATAATATAGTTTCTGACCCCGAACATCTCCATATTGCGAACCATTCCCTTAAGCCGCTCACCACTGATATCATTGGCTACCAGGACCCCTTCCCCGGCCAGCCGGGCAGCAATATGTGTCGATTTGCCCCCAGGTGCAGCACACAGGTCAAGAACCCGGTCACCGGGCTGGGGGTCGAGGACTGAAACAGGGACCATGGCGCTGGGCTCCTGAATATAATAAAGGCCTGCATGGTAATAAGGGTGTTTTGCCGGCCTGTCTTCACTGTCTGTGTAAAAACCCTCCCTTGTCCAGGGCACAGGTATCAGGGCAAAGGGAGAAATCTCCCGAAACTTTTCCACAGACACCTTAAGGGTGTTCACCCGCAGCCCGTGATGCCTGGGCTGGTCATAAGATGCCAGGAAATCCTCCAGTTCATCTCCCAGCATATTTTTCATCCGGTTCAAAAACTCCTCAGGAAGCTTCATAACTTTCCACCTTTATATTAGTAATACCGTGACTAAACCCCGGCGCCTGAAAACAATCATCAGTAAATCTTATTATAGCAAATAATTCCTGTCAAATGCAAAAATAAAAAAACGAATCCGGTTCATACCAAAAAAGCGCCTCCGACTACTTCAATTCCCTCCGTCTCCTTTAACCGGCCCAGCAGGCTAAAGAGGGCCCGGTCCTTATTTTTGGCCTCTACCATTATATCTATATCCCTGCCAAACTCACGGGCAGTTATCAGAAATCTGTAAAAAGAGTCGAAGTCAATATCATCAGCATGGGCCCTGCAGTTCTTCTCACTCCTGGGGCTGGAAAAGTGCAGCTTTGGCACTCTCTCACCCCAGGTATTATATACCCTTTGCATAATATCACCAAGATCCTCCCCCTTGTTCCAGCACATATGATGGTGTACATCCAGCACCATGGGGATATTCAGTTCCTCACAGATGCCCAGCACTTCTGCTGCCCCATATATCTTATCATCATTTTCCAGGAGGAGCCGTTTCCGGATACCGTCGGGAAGTTTTCGAAAATTCTCCGCGAACCGTTTTACAGACTGCTCCCGGGAACCATACATGCCACCTACATGTATTACCATTTCCGCATTATCAAGACCCATCGCCTGAAATACCTTTTCATGGTAATCCAGGTCCCGGAGAGAAGCTTCGATAACTTCCTTTCGGGGGCTGTTAATAAGGGTAAAGTGGTCCGGGTGAGAACTGAGGCGCATTTTATTTTCCCTTGCTATTGACCCTATTTTGGCAAATTCGTCCTGAAGGTCGGCAATGTAGTCCCATCCTGCGGTCAGCGGATGGGTTGCCAGCGGAACCAGTTTGGAGGTAATCCGGAACAGGTGGACTCCATTTGCAGTATTGTAATACAGCAGCCTGGCCAGGTTTCTCAGGTTTTCGCCTGTAATCCTGCGCAGTTTGCCGATGCGGGCTTCCTCTCCCGCAATGCGTTCATAATTTTTTACGGTAATGGTCTTGGAGGACGAGCAGTCCTCCAGTTCCATCGACATAGCCACATAACCCAGACTTACCAGCACATCTTCAGCCCCGTTCATTCTGGTTTTTCATTAATGTTCCCTGACGGCCAAAAATTTTATCCTGATTAAGAAACAAAAAAGCCGCCAAACAATTAAAAAGAGGCCGCCGGTCGAACAGCAGCCCCTTAGAGAATGAATCTGTCCCTTATTTAATTGTACCCGCAAATCTTTTTCCGCAAATCTTTTCCGCAAATTTGCTTCCACATAATTATTGACTGAATTGATCCGCCAATTGTTCCGTAAATTAGTCTTCAGAAACAATTTCCTTTTCCGGGGTTATGGGTTCACCTGTATAGCCATGACCCCAGATGGCTTCCTCTTTCTGGCCTTCAATCAGAAACTGTACCTTCTCTACCTCCGGCAGCTGTGCCAGAGTATGGGCTACCGACTGTGAAGTCATCCTCTCACCGGTGCTGCCGCCCCAGTGTTTTGTCTGCATTTCACGGGAAAAGTTTACAAAAGCGACCCCATCCACAACTTCAACTGAAATAAGCTTTGCCTCTTCAGGGATGGTCCGGTGCAGTCCTTCAGTCCGGGGACCCTCAATCAACTGCTCAATAAGCAGGTCTGCGAGAGGTTTACCGCCCTTTTCCACTGTGCGCTTTTCCGGTTTCAGGAACATGGCCTGGTCATCACTGAAATACAGGGTTATTTCGACCTGTTCCTCAGTGGGCTGTGGACTTACCGGGGGAGTCTCAGAGTTTTCCTGTTCCTCAACACGCGGCTCATCCTGTCCCACATCCTTCTTATCCTTGCTCCCTGTCAGGCCGCATCCGATAACAAATACAAGCAGCACAGCCAGGGCTGTTAACATAAAATACCTGTTCCCTCTCATCACGTTCCCCCTCATCCTGTTCACCTCCCTTTATATTTTCTTTATATTTTCTTTATATTTTCTTTGTTTGTTTTCTCACTATAAATATACCCCTTATTAATTACACAGAGATGACGAAATTGTTACAAATGTTTTAAGTTAATTTTGGCAATTCTATTGTGAATATGGTCTCTCCTCCGGGTTCGCTGTCAACCACCACGTCACCGCCATGGAGCTCCACTATTTCCTTAACAATTGCCAACCCCAGGCCCCAGCCGCCGGTTTCCCGGGACCGGGCTTTGTCCACACGGTAAAACCGCTCAAAAATATTGGAGATTTCCCCCGGTGGGATGCCTGCTCCCCTGTTGGATACATAGAAGTAAAGCCTCTCATCCTTCACCCTGAATCCAAGGATTACCTTCTCACCTGCCGGGGAATACTTTACCGCATTGTCAACCAGGTTAACCAGGACCCTGAATATCTTTTCCCCATCCAGGGGCCAGTAAATATCCCCCGAATGAACGGTCCTTATTTCAACACCCTTGGCCCGGGCCATGGGGGCAGTGGCTTTGCGGACCGCTTCCGTAATTTCCCCCACAGAAGTCTCTTCAATTTTGAGCTGTCCCTGATTCCCTTCTATCCGGCTGAGTACCAGCAAATCCTCAACCAGATTCCTAAGCCTGTCTGCCTCAAATCGCAGATCCTTCATCTGTTCATGATACTCTTCAGGGGAACATGCCTCCTTTCGGGGACATGAATCCAGAAGTGCTGTTATCGCGGCTACCGGACTTTTTAATTCATGGGAGGCATCAGCAACAAAACGTTTACGAATATTATCCTCTGCCTGTATTTTGGTACTCATTTCATTAAATACCCTTGTCAGTTCCCCGAATTCGTCTTTCCCCGGGGGCGTCTCTATCCGGTATCCGTAATCTCCCGATCCTATCTTCCCGGCAGCAACAATAAGTCTTTTTACCGGCCTGGTAAGATATGTACCCATAAACAGGCTGATCACAAAAACTACCGCTCCGCTGGCAGCCGAAAACCACAAGAGCCTGGCCCTGATCTCATCAAGGCGGGCCACCATTGGGTTAAGGTCGGCAGACACAAAGACAGCGCCGGTTACCTGTTTGCCTGAATATACCGGAACAGCCAGGTACAGGATCCAGCCATAATCTTCTTCCCGGTATGGCGTGGCAGCATTTTCCCCTTTTAATGCGCTTAGGATCTCCGGGTGACTCAGGACCCTGCCCCGAAAATCACCGGCTGAATCGGCCATAACCAGTCCTGTCCGGTCAAGTACCAGAAAACGGCTGCCCACCCGTTCTGCCTGGTTCCTGGCCAGGTAATTCAGGTAGGGCCTCTGCTCCCTGTCCCGAAGATATGGCGCCGAACTATTGGCAAGAATATTGGCATGGGTAAAAAGCGCCGCCTTTTTTTCATCAAGAAAACTCTGTTGAAAAAAATCCATGGTGAAATAACCAAAAGCAGCAACTGACAGAACTATGAGTACCAGGTAGGTGAACCCCAGTTTCAGTCCCAAACTTAAGCGCATCCGCATATCTCCCAATCAATCTTCCTCACTGAAATAATAACCCACACCCCATTTTGTCTGAATATACTGCGGCTTTCCAGGCTCAGGTTCAATTTTCTCCCTAAGTCTCCTGATATGGACATCAACGGTACGGTCTTCCCCGATATAATCATAACCCCATATATCCTCCAGAAGCTTTGCCCTGGTAAAGACCCTGCCCGGCGCGCCTGCCAGGTGCAGCAGCAGCTCAAACTCCTTGCCGGTAAGGTCAACTTCCCTCCCGCCGGCTGAGACCTTCCTTCTGGATGTATCGATGACTATTTCTCCGCGCACTAACTGCCCGGTCTCTTTTCCCGGCTCATGGCTGGAACGCCTGAGAACTGCTTTGATACGCGCCAGAAGTTCCCTGAAGTTAAACGGTTTGGCCAGGTAATCATCTGCCCCCATTTCCAGGCCAATGATTTTGTCAATATCATCACCCCTGGCAGTCAGCATAATAATAGGAACCCCGGACATTGACCGGACCTCCCGGCACAGGGTCAGGCCATCTACCCCGGGGAGCATGATATCAAGAATTATCAGATCAAATTGATTTTTCCTGACCTTCTCCCTGGCAGACTCACCGTCAAATGCCGCCTCAGTCTGGTAACCTTCATTATTCAGGCTCTTGGCCAGACCTTTCACCAAGAGCTTTTCATCATCAACAATCAGGATTTTTGCAGCCATGATATCCCCCCGTCCTTACGGTAGTTATTCGTATTATACCACAGTATTTGGACGGCAAGCCATAAACCCAGTTGAGACTGATTAGACGCATCACAATTTTCAGGTAGTTCTATTAAGAAGTTGAACGCTATCAATTATGCCAGACACTTATATGTTCATACAAATTAACACTGCCCCGGTTAAACTCAGAAACATCCTTCAGGAAATAGGGTAAAAGGTTATATCAAGTTAGGCTTTTAGATTGTTAATAAGACAGGGGTGGATGTGTTCCGGAAGGCGGAGTCTGTCGTCCGTCCGGCCACGTCGAACGGGCTCTTTGCGTTTTAGCGCTTAGAGCCCGTTGTACCCTTTGGGTAGACCCGCAAAGCGGGAGCGGATGCCGGCGGAGACGTAGCCCGCCGGAGGAATACATCTACCCCTGTCCATGTTACATTTTAAAAACCTAATAAATATAGGATTTGTCAAAAGCTAAGCTAGGCTCGTCCAAATTCGCATTTGGCATAGCTTAGCCTTTTTATTTATGGATTCCACACCATTTTAATTACAGTCCCAATATTTCTTCGATGTCTCTTTTGATTTCACCTTTATCGGAAACCCGGTGATGCCTCACGGGCTTGGCATCAAGATTCTGCAGTCCCCGGTGGATTTCCATTCCTGAAATATCTGCCAACTCCCGGAGAATTTCAAATTCATCTTTGCCGGTATCGGCCTCCTGCCCTTTTAAAGCCTTCAATACAGCACGGTTAAACTTAAAGGGACTTGCCGTCGCATCCAGAACGGTTACAGTCCTGTCCCCCGTCCGCCGGACATAGTCGTCATAGACCTTAACCCCCACAGCAGTATGGGTATCAACTGTATAACCATAATTTTCAGATACCGTTTTTATGGTTTCCAGGGTTTCCACCTCACCCGCATAGCCGGCGCTCAGGATATGCTCTGTTTCTCTAAGGGTATTTTCATCTACCTGAAACTGGCCCTCTGTGTTCAACTGCCCCAGCCATTCACTGATTTCCCCCCCGTCGTGGCGGGTCACTTCAAATAAAAAGCGTTCCAGGTTGCTTGAAATCAGGATATCCATGGAAGGGCTGACTGTTTTGATAAATTCCCGGTTACGGTCATACTTCCCTGTGGCAAAGAAATCGGTCAGCACCCTGTTTTCATTGGAGGCACAAATCAGTTTATTAACCGGGAGCCCCATTCTGAAGGCATAATAACCGGCCAGGATGTTGCCGAAGTTTCCGGTGGGAACCACAAAATTGACTTTATCCCCCTGTGAAATGGCCTTTTTACCAACCAGGTCAAGGTAGGCCCAGAAGTAATACACAATCTGGGGAAGCAGCCGCCCCCAGTTAATTGAATTGGCAGAAGACAATTCATATCCCTTGTCTGCCAGATACCTGTTGTAAGCCTCATCCCCGAAAACCTGTTTCACGGCATTCTGACAGTCGTCGAAATTACCCCTGACTGCCACCACATATGTATTGTCACCATCAGTGGTGGTCATCTGGAGTTCCTGGACCTTGCTGACACCGCCATGTGGATAGAATACTATAATCTTTATCCCCGGAACATTTTTAAATCCTTCCAGGGCGGCTTTGCCGGTATCCCCTGATGTTGCCACCAGGATAACCGTCTCCCTCTCTGCCCCCAGTTTCTCAATAGCTTTTGACAGGAAATGGGGCATTATCTGCAGGGCCATATCCTTAAAAGCTGCCGTAGGGCCGTGCCAAAGCTCCAGGATATAGGAACCGGCATCAAGTTTACTTAGCGGAGCCATATCCGGATGGTCAAAATTGCTGTCATTATAGGCTCTTTGGATACAATCATCAATCTCTTCCGGAAGATAGTCTGTGAGGAACATCCCCAGTATCTCCCGGGCAACTTCCCGGTAACCCTTCCCCACAAGCCCAACGAGTTTTTCGGCATCGATAGGCGGGATTTCTTCAGGTACAAACAAGCCTCCCGGAGGCACCATTCCAAGTTTAATGGCTTCTGCAGAATTAACGCTGTTGAAATTACCTCTTGTACTAACGTACTTCATAGAAAATTCTCCTTCATTTATTGTATCTCCTAATTATAAATCATCCCGGACAAGTGTTCAACATTTATCTCTCCTCCGGCAAAAGACTCCCATCCTCTATAGGTGGGAGATGAATGCCGAAAAAAATTCAATCATTCCCGAACATTTGTTCCCAAGCCTCCTTAAATGTGATATAATGGAAATATCAAGAAATTAGCTTAAGGAGGTGTAAACTAGTGATTCGTACCCATAAAACAACTTTTCGCACTAATAAAAAAGACCTGGAACGGCTTTTTGCCTGTAACCGCATTTCAGCCCAAGTTTGGAATGATTGCCGTGAACACGCTAAAAACCATCACCAGCAAACAGGCCGTTGGATCAACCTAAGTAAACTGCAACAGCTTACTCGTAAAACATATCACCTCCATAGCCAAAGCGTCCAGTCAGTCCAGGAAAGATATTTAAAAGCAAGAAGAAACGCCTGGAAGGCCAGACAAAAAGGCTTTATAGATATTCGCTACCCCTACAAAGAAAAAAAGCACTATCCAACCCGGTGGAAAAAAGACGGCTTTGTCGTCCACCCTGACGGGTTAATTAAATTGAAAATGTGTCTGAACAATGGTAAACGTCAACCACCAATCCGTGTCAGGGTAGCTGACATACCCAAAGGCCAAATCAAAGAAATTGAACTGGTTTGGGATAGAAGGCTGATGCTGGCTATTAGTTATGAAGATGGCCGCAAGCCCCAGGAAAATAACAATCAATGTGTTGCCGCAATTGATATGGGAGAAATACATGGTATTGCCTGCCTTGCCGACAATGGCCGGGTACTGGTCATCACTTCCAGGAAGCTTCGCTCCCAGAAGCGCCTGCGGAACAAAAAATACGCTGAACTTCAGAAAAAGCTAAGCAGGTGTCAAAAAGGCTCAAGGCGCTGGAAGAAGCTCCGCCGGGCATTGGCTAAAACATTGCAAAAAACAGAAGGACAACAACGGGATATTCTTCATAAATCCAGCTACCGGTTTGTCAAGTGGGCGAAAACTAACCAAATAGGTCAGGTAGTAGTTGGTGATGTAGATGGTGTCCAGCGAAACACTAAAGCCCACAAGAAAAATCCGAAAAAGAAACACAGGAGTCGCAAAGTAAACCAAAAGCTGAGTCAATGGCCATTTGGTATTCTGCTTCGGTATCTAACCTACAAGCTTGCTGCGGCAGGTATTGACTTAACAGAAATAGATGAATCATATACAACACAGACATGCCCTGTCTGTAACCGGAAGAAAAAAGTTTCCGGCAGAACTTACCGGTGCTATTGTGGGTATGTAGAACACCGGGATATCCATGGCGCTAAAAACATCTTAGCAAAACACAAATATGGAGCAATTAAAGACCTGGGAATAAAAATAACCAAGGTCACGTATCTACGGCCCACCGGTTAGGTGAAAAGTAGTAGAAGCCCTGTTCCGGGCCAGGAAGGGTGCAGAACCCTCTGTTGTCGGGAGAGTCAATGAATATCCGGGCATTCTTCGTGAATGAGGTTCCTCTAATGAGTAACCGTCTCGGGCATATCATTAGTCATTCTCCTTGAAGCCCCCGCCTCTAAACTGAAAGTGTAGGTGGGGGAGGTTCACAAGTAAACTTGACAAAGGCGCTGTATAAAGGTAAAATTTACTATATACCCTATGGGGGTATATAGTAAATTTGTACAGGGAGGTATCTTATGATAAGGTCCGATTTTTTGGGAATCATCGAGGAATACGAGTCACAACTAAAAAAGTACGGCCTAAACCTTAAGTACAAAATCATGCTGAACATAGACGGCCACCTGTTGGAATGGCCTCTTGCGGGAAACCATCCCCGGGGTCTGGCTTTTACGGAATCAAGAGAGCTCCGCTGGGACAATAAAGAAGCAGGTGTTTATTATTGGACAGGAACCTTAAGTCCTCACCAGCAAACCATAAATGAACTCATAGTTGACAACCTGTTAACCAAAATCCGGTTCCTGGAAAAAAGTTATCATACCCTAGACTGCGGAATGGGGGTTCTAAACAGCGCTGTCAAAGCAATTGAGGCCAAGGACAGGTATACCAGGGGACACTCAGACCGGGTGGCTGCTCTGTCGCTAAAGATTGCAGGAACCCTTCACGAGGCAGGGCTTCTGGACCGGGAGTTTTCAAACCGGGACATAGAAATTGCGGCCAAGCTTCATGATATCGGAAAAATCGGGATAAGTGAATTGATCCTCACAAAAACCGGGGCCCTTACCATGCCGGAAATCCAGCATATCAGGCAGCATCCTGCCATGGGAGCTGTCATTCTGACCCCCCTAAGCATATTTGAACACCTGATACCGGCTATTCGCCATCACCATGAAAGATTTGACGGAAACGGTTATCCTGACGGCCTCCGGGGTTCGGAAATCCCTCTCATTTCCAGAATCATCAGTGTGGCAGACACCTTTGATGCCCTTACCTCAAACCGGCCTTACCGTAAAGCCATGGATCCCCCAACAGCCCTTGCCGAAATCCGCAGGGTCAGGGGAACTCAGCTTGACCCGGACATAGTCGGTGCTTTCCTGTCAATACCTGATAACAGGTTCCTTCCCCTCACACTTTCTTCATAAACAATTCACAAACTGTTTATAATCTCAACAAAGATTCACCACAAATATCAGTTACTATATAACCAGAGGCCGGTACAAAAAAAAGAAAGGGTGATCGTAATGAATATCAAAAAAACCTTGGGAGGTACAGCAGCGGTTCTGGCGCTTGGGGGAATGCTCGTCTTCGGGCAGCCATTCACACTACCTGATGCCAATGCCGCAACAACCGAACCCGCTGCCGCTGAGACAGCAAGTGTTTATGGCCAGGGCGCAGGGCTCGGCCGGGTATATGGGAACATGATGGATTCTGTAAGCAAACAGCTTGGGATGGAGCCCGCAGAGTTAAGGACTGAACGACAGAGCGGCAAATCCCTGAGCCAGATTGCAGACAGCAAAGGTATTACCGAGGACAAACTGGTTGACACCATCGTGGAGCAGAGAAAATCCCAGCTTGACCAGAGTGTTTCCAATGGGACCATCTCACAGGAACAGGCTGAGTACTGTCAGGAAAACATGGAACAAAGGGTAACAGAAAGTGTTGAACGAACCACTGTGGGACCGCGTGACGGCAGAGGTGGTAAAGGAACAGGCAGAGCTGCCGGCATGGGCATGGGCAGAGGCGCCGGAATGGGCGCAGCCATGAGTTATGGCAATAACCTGAACCAATAACATACGCAAGATTGAAAAACTCCACCGGCCTACAGCCTGCCGCCAGGCAGGCGCTGTCTCCGGTGGAGTTTCACTTTCTTTTTGCCGGCCCTATTTGCCGCCCTTTGCAGGGCTTGGGGTTTTGACCACCAGGATTTCAAGATACTCTCCCTCAGAAGCATGAACTGAGTGGGGAATATCCTTAGGACTTATGACAATATCTGTCGCCTCCACAACTGCAGCTTCATCCCCAACAACTATTTTCCCTTTTCCCCTGACAACATAAAAAAATACATCAACCGGAGTAACGTGAGTATCCACAACTTCCCCGGCTTTGAGCAGCAGGTTCATAATATTTACGTATTCAGATTCATATACCTTTCTTCCGGTCACCCCCCGCGGAGTGGCTGCCTTTGTCAGGTCTTCAAGCTTGATAACCTGCATATTTATTCCTCCCTTTGATTTTCTCTTGTTTTTCCTATTGTACACCTTATTTTTCTCCGGTTCGTTGATTTGTATCACATAAATACACCCGGAAAATCACTAATATCGGAAGGAAAAAGAATATAACCTGTTGAAATCTATTAAATGTCTTCGAAGGATGTTTCCAGACTGCTGGGGTGAACCGGAGGAATTTGAATGAAGCTTAGAAAAACTTTAAAGTTCGGTGTTGCTGCAATTATTATGGTGGTAACCTTTGTCTTCTACTCCAATCTCGCTGTGTATATATCAGGAAGGTCCGGTGTGCATACGGTAACAGACAGTCCGGAGGCAGATGCAGCTATAGTCCTGGGCGCCCGGGTATATCAAAGCGGGTCCCTGTCCCCGGTGCTTGCTGACCGCCTTGATACAGGAATCAAACTGTACACTGAAGGCAAGGTCAAAAAGCTCCTCCTGACCGGCGATCACGGCCAGACAACTTATGATGAGGTCAACAATATGCGCCTCTATGCCCTGGAGCAGGGCGTTCCTGAAGAAGACATTTTCATGGATCATGCCGGTTTCAGCACTTATGAGAGCATGTACCGGGCCAGAGACGTATTTAAAGTAAAAAAAGCTATTATCGTTACACAGGAATTCCATCTCCCCAGGGCGCTGTACCTGGCCAGATCACTGGGTCTTAAAGCTTCAGGGGTAGAAGCAGATAAAAGGGAATATTTAGGTGAAGATTATTTAAGGCTGCGCGAACTCCTGGCAAATACCAAGGCAGCCGCACAGCTGGCTATTCATGACCGGCCCACATATCTTGGTCCCGAAATACCCATCTGGGGTGACGGACGAGCCACCAAAGACACTAAAATATGACTCAGTGCTGGCAGGTAAGACAGAAGTATGTCCACCTGCCATTCAGTTTCGTTTCACCAATCGGATTCCCGCAGACGCTGCACGGTTCCCCTCCCCTGTCGTAGATCATAAAGTGTGGTATCTGACCACCGCTCCTATTGTCCCATTGGGCATATTTCTCCTCAATGTACCCGCCATTATTGATCGCTTCCCTCAATATCCGGGGAATCACCTCCCACAGCCTTTTCAGCCCGTCTGGACCAATTTCCGGAATTTTTTTGGCCGGGATTATCCGGGCAGCAAACAGAACTTCATTGGAATAGGCGTTCCCCAATCCGGCTATAAGCCTCTGATCCATCAAAAGAGGTTTAACAGCTCCCCTTCTTTTTCGGAAAAGTTCCATAAAACTCTCCCAGGTAAAATCCGGAGACAATGGTTCAAGGCCCAGACCGGCCAATTCTGCTTCCAGGCCCAAAGAATCTACCAGGTGCAGGAACCCGAGCCCCAGGTCACAGAAAAACATTTTGCCGCCGTCACTAAAACCGATTATCACATGGGGCTTGCCCGGAAGTCCTTCATGGTCACTGCCTGTCCCATAATATAGCCTTCCGTCAAGCATCATATGGGTAACCAGGTATAAACCGCCACGGAGGTGGAAAACAAGAAATTTGGCCCGTCTGGTAACATTATCGATCACCTGCCCGTTCAGCGCAGCAGATAATTCATTTACAGCCACGTTTATGCTTTTCGGCCTTTCAACCCAGACTCCGGTAACCTGTTTTCCGGTCACTGTTCTTAAAAGCATTGTCCGGTAATTTTCCATTTCCGGTATTTCAGGCACATTTATCCCCCCCACTGTTGTTTTCTGATTTAGTTTCCTGCAATATCCCCTCTTTTAAACCCCGCTTAATAAAATTTCCCCCAAAAATTATTAACCTCTCGGCCAATGTTTACATAATATATTACAGGAAGATAGCAGGATATTTCCCCCTGCCTGAACATATAATTTACCGACCCCTTTCTTTAAGCCTTTCTACTATCCATAAAGTAGGTGAATATTGTGACTGACCGGGAATTTTTTACCTTCCGTGAATATATGAAAAAAGATGAAGGCCCGCTGACAGCCTCAATGGAAGATTACCTGGAGATGATTTACCGGCTTTCAGAGAAATCGGGTTTTACCAGGATTCAGGACCTGGCAGCAGCTCTCAATGTGCAGCCGCCCTCTGCCACCAAAATGGTGCAGAAGCTTGCCGATATTAATCTTGTCAACTATAAGAAATATGGCATCATTTTACTAAATGATGCGGGCCAAAAAAAAGGCAGGGCCCTCCTGGACCGTCATCGAACCATAGAGGAATTCCTGCTTCTGCTGGGTCTTGAGGAAGGCGTACTGGAAGAGACCGAAAAAATCGAGCACACCATCGGTCCCCAGACTCTTAGGTGTATTGCCGGTTTTGTGCGGTTTTTTAAATCACGCCAGGACTTCATAGATGCTTATCATAAGTATCGCAAGCCGGAACAGGAACCCCCCTAAAGGTTCCTTTTTTCAATGAATGAATAGGACACCACCCCCCGGTACTCACAGCCGGGTTTCACCCTGACAGCCCGGCCCCTGTTCATATCATAATTGCTGCCCATCCATGGTTCCAGGCACAGAAATTCCCTTTCCCGCAGCACCCAAAGGACAATATACCTATAAGCATCATCATACCTGACAGTAACCCGGAAGCCATCACTCCTGTCAAACCAAGCCTCATTTGCCTGCAGACCGCCAAAGACCAGATTTGTTTCGGGAACAGCGCTAAAATCCGGAGTCCCGCGAAATACCTTGGTTTCCCCTGTTTTAATATCATCATATCTTTCCGCCGGAATATGCAGTTTAACAGCCCTTACCCCGGGAGCATAAAAGTAAGGGTGGAAACCGGCATAAAAAGGCATATCTGTGTCTGAGCCGTTAATATACTTCTGCTCAATGGTAATGGTCCCTTCTGTTATAAAATAAGCAAATTCCAGTCTGAAATCAAAGGGGTACATTTTCCGGGTTTCTTCATTACTTTCCAGGGACAGCTTAATCCTGGCGCTGTCCCTAAGGCATTCGGGATCCTCTGCCTGCCATGGCAGATTCCTGGCCAGACCATGCTGTTTCATTTCATACTCCCGGCCATTCTCCGGAACATACCGGCCATTCTCCAATGGACCACAGATGGGAAAAAGCACCGGATTACCCCCGCGGACATTTTTGGCACTGTCATATAGAGTGCTGCTGTCCAGGTAAAACAGCGGGACATCTCCCAAAGAGTACTCTGTCAGCATCCCGCCCCTACCGGGGATAAACTTGGCTGTGATGCCATTATCACTGAAAATCTCGTAAATTTCCAAGCCCTTTTCGACTAATTTCCTGGAACTGAACAAACGAAACACCTCTCCCAAAATATTTTACCCTTAAAAACAACTTTCCCGATCCATTATTAGGATTGATGACGATACGGCTCATCAGTGATTTCCGAATATGCCGCAGCCGAATCCTCCGGGACAGGGGAAACCCTGCTGCACCGTATCCTTGACTCCGATACCGGCACGGAACTGGTCAGGGCACGGACCGTATGGCTGCCCAGAAGTTAACCCGTAGCGCATCAGCCACGGGTTTCATAAGTTGGAAACTGCCTATCTGGTTATTTCCTTAATTAGTTATTGCCTTAATTGGATAATTCCCTAAAAGTCTTTTACTGTAACCTTGTCCATCTTGTCACCTGCTCTGAGCTGGATAACTGCATCCATGCCCCCGACTACCTGGCCAAAAACCGTATAATCCCCATCAAGGAATGGTATTTCCTCGAGGGTAATGTAAAACTGGCTGCCGGCGGAATCCAGGTCACCTTGCCTGCGGGCCATGGCTACAGCCCCTTTAAGGTGCTTATGGGAGTTAATCTCAGCCTTGATGGTATATCCGGGGCCGCCCATCCCATTACCCTCGGGGTCTCCCCCCTGGATTACAAAACCGGGCTCATAACGGTGAAAAGTAAGGCTGTCATAAAAACCTTTTTCGGCAAGTTTCTTAAAGTTTTCCACCGTATTGGGAGCTTCATCCTTGAACAGCTCAATATATATCTTGCCATATTTTGTTTCAATAATACCTACTCTCTTACCCTTCAGAACTGATTCATCAAAAGGAGCGCTTTCTCCGTCAGGGGTGCCTGCTGCTCCATTCTCCTGAGCCGGTTCCTGACTCTCACCGCCCTGCTGCCCTGAAGTATCTGCAGCCTTTTCCGTATTACTTCCACAGCCTGCCACAGCCAGGAGCATTACCATAATAATTACTGTAAATACTGCTATTCGTTTGTTCATTTTTCCTGTTCACTCTCCCTTTCTCATTAATCAGTTAGGGGCTTAGATACTGCCCACATTTAAAGATAACAGATTTCGCCGCTCCTGTCACTAGCGATTTAATCCTTACCTTCCATAGCTTCTTTTAGAAGAGCGCCAAGGTTAGTGCCAATGGTTCCCTGGTCACTGTATTGGTTTATCAGCTTTTTATTAACTGCTCCTTTACCACGGGCAGCCGACAGATTTTCCTTGAAATCCGCCATTTTTTCGGTAAAACCACAGTTTTTGCAGCGCACTATTTTACTGCCCTGCTTCTCCAGAATGACCATTTTCTTTTTACAGTCCGGGCAGCGGAAGTTGGAAACCTGGGGTTCGGCGGCTTCCCTATGCCCGCATTCCCGGTCCGGACAAGCCAGGAATTTCCCCTTTTTACCCTTAATCATAATTAAGTACTGACCACAGTCGGGACACTTGACGCGGGATATATTGTCCGCCTTAAACTGAGCCCCGCTGGTGGCAATTTCCTTAACAAGCTTCACGGTGTACTCGCGAATCCCGGTCATAAAACTGGTCTTACTTTGCCTCCCCCGGGCCATTTCAGAAAGGGACTGTTCCCATTTTGCCGTAAGTTCCGGTGACCGCAGCTCTTCACTGACCAGGCCGATCAGCTGAATCCCTTTTGAGGTCGGAACGAGTTCCTTGCCCCGGCGTTCCACATAATCAGTATTAATGAGTTTCTCAATAATCTCCGCCCTGGTAGCCGGTGTCCCCAAGCCGCTCTGTTTTAGCGCTTCCCTGAGTTCCTCATCCTCAACGAACTTTCCGGGGCTCTCCATGGCAGAAAGCAGGGTAGCCTCTGTATATCGCGCCGGGGGTTTCGTCTGGGCCTTATTAACCTTACAATCCTTAACCTGCTTAACAGCGCCCTTTTTCTGGGAATGCAGTACCTGCTCAGGCAGGGCATCATCCCGCTCCTCCCCTTCCTGATCGGCGCCCCTTCCGTAAACAGCCTTCCAACCCTGATCCCTGACCACCTTACCGCGGGAATAAAAGCTCTCACCTTCCGCGGTAGTAACCACAGTAACCCGTTCATATTTGAACGGCGGGTAAAAGGCGGCAATAAATTTTTTCACTATCAGGTCATATAATTTTCTTTCATCAGCATCAAGGACACTAAGGCGCACCGGTTCTTCGGTGGGAATAATAGCATGATGGTCACTGACCCTGCTGTCATCAACAATCCTTTTGGTAACCGGCAGGGGTTTGCCCATTAGTGGGCGGGTATATTCGGCATATTCGCCGATGGTAACAGAATTTAGCCTGTCCTTTAGTGTCGGTATAATATCCTTGGTGAGGTAACGTGAGTCTGTGCGCGGGTATGTAACCAGCTTATGCCGTTCATATAATCCCTGGAGGACCGACAGGGTTTTCTGGGCCGAAAAACCATACCTCCTGTTGGCATCCCGCTGCAGTTCGGTCAGGTCATGTAACAGGGGCGCCGGGTCTGCTTTTTGTTCTACTTTCAGGTCCGTAATCTTACCCGCAGCGCCCTTTGTTTTCCGGAGCAGGGCTTCAGCACGACTGAAATCAAAGATTCTTCCCTGACCTGAAGCATCCCGCCAATCGCCAAAATAGTCCCCGAAATCAGCTCGTACTGTCCAGAAATCCCGGGGAATAAACTTCTTAATCTCCTCTTCCCTGTTTACCATCATCGCCAGGGTTGGGGTCTGTACCCGCCCTGCCGATAGCTGTGCATTAAACCTGGTGGTCAGGGCCCTGGTCACGTTAAGACCTATCAGCCAGTCGGCCTCAGCCCTGCATACAGCTGAGGCATACAGGTTATCATATGCCTTCCCGGGCTGCAGCCGGGCAAATCCCTCTTTAATGGCAGAGTCAGTCTGTGATGAGATCCACAGCCTGCGGAACGGTTTTTTCCAGCCGGCATATTCCATAATCCACCTTGCTACAAGCTCGCCTTCACGCCCGGCATCTGTGGCAACAATCAGTTCCCCCAGGTCACCCCGTTTCATCAGGTTCTTTACTGCACCATACTGCTGGGATGTCTGCCCGATTGCCTTCAGTTTCATCTGCCTGGGCATCATGGGCAGGTCTTCCAACCGCCAGGTCTTGTATTTCTTGTCATAATCCTCGGGTTCTGCCAGGGTCACCAGGTGTCCCAGAGCCCAGGTAACTACGTGTTTGGGGCCTTCCAGGTAACCCTTCCCTTTGGTATGGCATCCCAGAACCCGGGCAATTTCACGCCCCACACTGGGTTTTTCGGTCAGTACCAGTGACTTCATATGTACTCCTCCGTTATGGCTAATTGTCAATCACTTCATTATAGCATACCGGAACATTAGGGGGCAAAAAAGGATTTTCGATCCATAGGCAAAAAAGAATCTAACATCCGGGTGTTAAGCAGCATAAACTATATAGTGAACTAGATTCTGGTTTGGTTTAAGTGATTTATGGCCACTTTATACATTTACGGGAGGAAAAAAAATGATCAATCATGAATTCCCAGGTCCACCGGCAGCAAGTTTTAACCCTGCTGCCACTGCCGCTGCCCTGGACGAAATGAGGTTTTGGGTCCGGATTATGGGTGAACATGCCAAATTTATACGTTCGGGAATCGACCCTTCCCAAGAAACAACCTTTAGAAATGCAGATGCTTTTGCGGTAGAATTTGATAGGCTTCAAAGGGCTGTTGCTTGTACACCTCCTGGCGATTTTTCTGCAGTAAGTGCTTTACTATCGGAAGTAATTCCACGAACTGCAGCCCTTAGAAATTTTAAAGCGCAGCTTTTTAAAGCAATCTCGCAATGTGCAGCTGTGGCGGAACTGCCTGCAGCGCTTCTTGACCATATCAGGCGGGAAGCAGACTTTTTCCTGAATAACTTATCCAGGGCAATGGGCCAACCGGCGGTACCCAGAGAAATCTTGGGGATACCTGATGGTGGAACGCCGGCCACCGTATTACCCAGGCTTTTAATTCCCTTTGCCGGTCAAAACATATTACTCATAGCAAGAGATGAAAACCTTTTCCACCTCCGGATTCAGGAGGAGCATGGCGAAGTACTGCTCCTGGTAGCTTACAGGCCCAAGCTGCAGGATATGCTTTACCGGGAAACTGCTAAATTTGAAAATCAAATAGAAACACTGCATCAGCAAGCCATGTCTGTCCCACTTCGGTCAAAGGCATTGCTCAAGTTTAATGCAAAAGTAAGGGATGTCATGATGTGCTGGCATGATTTCCTCATGGAGCTATTTCAAGATGTCATAAACTGCAAAGTTCCCTCCGGTCAAATCAACACCCCAGCTTTAATACTGGACCATATGGCCAGGGAGGTCGAATATTATATCAGTGTTATAGATATTGTTAACAGGACTATCGCCTGAGAAACTGCCCTGATTCTATTAGTTAAAAGGAGTGCCCCATGAGCTTTTAATTAATGGAACACTCCCTTTTGATATCATCCTCTATTTCTCCGGAGGCCTTTCAGGAGTTTTCTGTTCAGCTGCCTCAGTGATTTCCTCATTTAGGTTTTCTGTGAGCTGAACACCGGCGGGCACTCCGTAATCGGGGATATTGGTTTTTCCGATATACTTGTCCTCTTGATTATCTTTGCGATACTTCTGTTCTTTATCTGGCAACAGGCATTACCTCCTTCACGGATATTTTGTCCATGCAGCATTGTTTCCCCGATACCCCGCTTACTCACTGTTAATTCGATCGGCGATCTCGTTATTCAGGCCGCCCAAAGGGAGAGCCATAACATCTTCTGCCCTCTTTTCACTGGCAGCGCCGGCAATGGCATTATCCAGCGCTATCCCGGCTGCATCTCCCATTTGCTGGATCATATCTGAGCCTGAAGTAACCCCCGGTATGCGGGTTTCATCTTTGTGACTGCCTTTGTTTTTGGTTGTAGCGGGTGCCTTGCGAACCATTTTATGCTAACACCTCCTTCAATATATCATTAATATCTCTCCCTTTCCGGTTTTTCATTACTACGTTTTAGAAATGCCTGTTTTGCAAGGCTCATCCCTTTTAAATTAGTTAAGCAATATTAAATACCCCAAATATTTAATTTGGGGCATTTCGTTTGCAGAACTTAAATCGTCTTACAATGCCGGCAGGCGATAGCCTCTGATGTAATGTGCCTCTTTAGGCGGAACTGCGGTCTCTAACAACAGTTTTCCGGTTTCCGCCGCAAAGGCCAGCAAAACAGTTTCTTCCCTCTCCCCGGCATCTCCCTTCTCCCCGGCCGAACCTCCTCCGGCAAACACCAGCACCCTATTTCCCGTAACCACCAGCTGAGGCACATCGACTGTCCCATCTCTTCCATAAACCCGGCTCTGTTCTGTGCTGACAGGAACTGACCAGATAAGTTTCCCGGAATTCTTGTCAAATGCATACAGCTTATATGCCTCATCAGTAACATATACCCGCTCATGGTCTGCCGCAGGCCGGTTCCTGACTGCCCCTTCCACAGCCGCGCTCCATAACTGCTGTCCGGTAAGGGCATCAAAACAGTACAAAACACCCGAACCGCTCCCTGTAAAAATCCGACCGTCAAAAAGAGGAGCAGCCAGAGCCCCGGTTTTAAACTCCCTGGTCTTATCCGGCGAACGACGATTAACCTGGTCTGGCAGTGCCGGCCCCTTTTCCACCAGAGCCTCACAGGTTTTCCGGCCATCAACCTTGTGAGATATTAGGCCCTTAATTCTTTGAAACTGCATAACAGCTCTCTCAGTACGCGATTTCACTGTATGAATCACCATACCGGACACACCCCTTTAGAGTATCTTTATATAAAGATACTCCAGCAGCCCGGCAGGTGTGCCAAAATTTTTACAAAAGCCTCTTTTGCAGGAACATTTCCGCCTCTCCGGCAGGAACCGGCTTACTGCACAAAAATCCCTGCATTTTATTACAGCTGCGCTTTCTGAGAAAATCAAGCTGTTCCTGTAATTCCACACCTTCAGCAATAATATCCATACCCATGTTATGTCCCAAAACAATTATAGTATTAACAATGGCAGCATTATCCCTGTTATCGGGAATATCCCGCAGGAACATCCTGTCAATCTTAAGTGTACTGATAGGAAACCGTTTCAGGTAATTAAGCGAGGAATACCCGGTGCCAAAGTCATCTATAGCTATTCTGATTCCCATGTTATTAAGTTCACTCAGAATGGCGGCTGTAAATTCAGCATCCTGCATCGCAACGCTTTCAGTAATCTCAAGTTCCAAAAAGCGGGGTTCCAAACCTGTTTCCTGCAGTACTTCAGCTATTTTTGCCGCGAGGTCAGGCTGCATAAACTGCCTTCCGGAGATATTAACTGCAACCCGCACCGGTGTGAAACCGGCATTTTGCCATTCCCTGTTTTGGGCACAAGCCCTGCGCAGCACCCATTCTCCAATAGGAACAATCAATCCGGTTTCCTCGGCTGCCGGAATAAATTTGTCCGGAATAACCAGTCCCAGTTCGGGATGCATCCACCTTACCAGGGCTTCCATGCCTGTTATCTCACCAGAATTAATATCTACCTGGGGTTGATAACAGACCACAAACTGCTCCAGCTCAAGGGCATGGTGGAGGCTGTTTTCAAGGGAAAGCCGTTCATGAACCATGATGTTCATAGCAGGGGTATAGGAACAGAAATTGTTTCTGCCGCTTTCTTTGGCCCGATACATTGCCATATCAGCATTTTTCAGGAGTGTATCAGGGTCTTCACCATCAAAGGGATACATGGAAATTCCGATACTAGTGGTAATATGAAACTCCTGACCTGCCATTAGCCAGGGCTCTCGCATCACTGAGAGCACCCTGAGGGCAATAATTTCCACATCCTCCCTGCCGGAGACTTCAGGCAGCAAAATGGCAAATTCATCACCCCCCAGCCGGGAAATAGTGTCACAGTCGCGCACACAGGTCTGCAGCCTGTTAACCACATTTTGCAGTAACTGATCGCCGAAAGCATGACCCAGCATATCGTTAACACGTTTGAATCTATCGAGGTCCAGGAACATGACAGCCAGCTGGCCATTTTGATGCCTAGTCCGTGCCAGTTCCAAAGTGAGCCTGTCAACAAACAGTATTCTGTTGGGCACATCAGTCAGGGAATCATGGTGAGCCTGATATACCAATTGCTGCATCATATTGCGCCTTTCGGTAATGTCACGGAAAACCAGGACAGCCCCAATGATCCGGCCTGCCCGCTCTTTGATAGGTGAGGCAACACATTCTATGACATATTTATTCCCCACCCGGTCAGTTAAAACAGCATTATGGGAGGAAAAACCGCCGCCATTCCCTTCACGCATACAGTATTCAACAGGATTCTCAAGCTTCTCGCCAGTTTCACTGCCTATCCGGAATACCTCCAGGAGGGGTTTCCCCCTGGCTTCCTCATTGGTCCAGCCGGTAAGTTTTCCTGCCACCGGATTAAGGTATTCAACGTCTCCCCTGGCATTTGTACTGATAACCGCATCACCGATGGAATGCAGGGTAACCAGGGCACGTTCCTTCTCTTCCCATATCATCTGTTCTGTTCTTCTGCGTACCTCCTCAGCCCTGGTGCGTTCACTGATATCCCTGATAACCTCTATGGCCCCGATAATTTCTCCGGCAGCATCCCTGAGTGGCGAGGATGTGATTTCTACATGTATTTCACCCTTGCCACCCCGGGCAGTAAAATGCCTCTCTGTGGTATGGATAACCCCGTCACGAAATGACATCTGCACAGGACAGCCCATACAGACATCTTCTTTGTTTTCGTAAGCGGCATAACAGTATTCCCCCATATAATCACCTATGAGGTCCTTGCAGATACCGTTTTGAAAGAGGATTTTGAAATTAGTATCCTGAATGCTGATACCGTCACCTATCCCGGCTACAATGGCCTCAAGGGTATTTTTTTCCTCTTCGACTTTTATCTTGGCTGCCTGCAGCTCACTGAAATTCTCCCGAAGCGTGGCTGCCATGGATTTAAAGTTATCTACCAGGGATGTCATCTCCGCCAGGGAACTGAGCGGCCAGGCAACAGCCTGCCCATGGAGAATCTTTTCCGGGAGATTTGTGGTGACTCCGGCCAGGCTGGAAACAGGTCCCACCAACCCGCGGCAGATAACGTCCGCAAAAATCAAAGCCAGTATAGCCAAAACCAGTATTCCGGTCATATTTTTAATATTCGTGTCCATAGCCTCCTGGAGGAAAGGCGCCATGGAAACTTCGGTAACCAAAGTCCAGTCAGTATAGCTGCCAACCGGTTTCTCTGTTATATAAAATGATTCCTGCCAGCGCACCAGTCCCGGCTGGCGCCCCGAAGAACCCGGTATCCAATGAAAAATGTTGTTTCCAAAGACTGCTTTGCGGCCGCCCTCTTTACGGTCAAAAACCCGAGTGGGGCTGATTTCACTGCGGGTACCGGCCACCACTTTTCCCTTGCTGTCGACTATAGTTGCCTCCAGTTCATTCCTTCGGCTGTTTACCTGCAGCAAGTCGCTAAAGTGGCTCAAGTCCAGTGAAGCAATAACATAACCCGCAAACCGGTTTTGCACAATTACAGGGATACCCAAAGTAGCGATAGGGACAGGGTTGCCCACGCGGCCCATAAACACATCGGATACCACCGGCTGCCAGATTTCCTTCAGTTCCCTGTAATAATCTCTGTCGGAAAAATTCAGCCCGACTGCCGGTTTCCCGTTTTCATCAACATCCGGCGAAAAGACTCTGCTGGTCCCCTCTGCATCATCTATGTGAACCCGGATAATATCCGAGTGTGACATTCTCAATATGGCGGCGCTTACCTGTAACTCCTCTGTTGTCAGGTCATCCCTTGCAGCCAAAGAGGCAAGTTCAGCCAGCGCCCCTAAATGGTCCTGTTTCCATATGTTTAAGTTGTCAATAATCTGTGTGGATGAAGTTTCAATTATTATCTCAATCTCTTTCTGCATATCTGCCTGTTCCCTTTGGTTATCCACAGCCATTAATATCAGGGCTGGAAAAAGCACAATGGAAATCAGCACATTAAATAAAAGCTGTCTTAAACTGGCAGGGTTTCCCTTATTGGGTTCCCGGTCAATACCGGCCCACTTGTCTAAAGGCAGGTGTGTATACAATACATTGGCAGCCAGGGCGTTAAAAATACCGTTTACTGCTGCCTTCAGAGAAATCAGCAAAGCAATTTGAAAATCCACTCCCAGTGCCTTAATATTAAAAAGCCAAATTGCCGGAAAACCGATACAGACCCAGAAAATGACTCCGGGAATAATAATGGTTTCCCCTCTTCGTTTTAAGAAATATCCGACAAACAGGGCTTCTAACATGAAAACCGGAAATGATAACGGCTGCCTTAAGTATAAGGTGCAGCCTGCAGCAGCAGCAGAAAGAAGACCCCACCCGAGTCCGAATATACGAAGCGCCAGGAGTACGGCAATACTGCCAAAAAAGAACTCCACTCCTAACGCCAGTGAGAGACTCATAAAATTGCCGGCAATACCGAGGGCAGCAAGAACTGCTAAAAAAAGAGCTGCCCTTATAGGCCTATTTATGCTGCTGGCTCTATTAAATCCGGTCATAATATCCTCCGCAAAATAATACAAATCATTATTATTATAAATACGACATTTATATAGTTTCTTCCTGCGCGGATTGGTAATTTTCGACAATAAGGCTTTGAGTATTAGCAAAAAATGGCATCAAGATTTCTGGAAATTTTGCGGGTTTTCTGGTAACATTAAAAAAACGGCAGGCTAAAAGCCTCGGAGGTAACTTATGTTAACAGATTTATGGTCTCTTTATGGTGAAGGAATTGTGTGGGCCTATTCGGTATCTACCACAATTCTCATAATAGTGGTCAGTTTCCTGATTTTCATGGAAAAGAAAAACCCCTATAAAACAATTGCCTGGCTGGCAGTGCTCAATATTTTCCCTATCCTCGGCTTTATAGTATACCTGATGTTGGGACAAAACCTCCGTAGAAGAAAAGCCGTGCGCACCAAGTATATCAATGAGATGGAGTACCTCAGAAAAATAGTCGACCGCCAGATAGACTGTATCAAAAACGACTGTGAATTTGCCAGGGAACTGAATTCAAAAAAACAATTGGTCAATCTTATGCTTCATAATGCGAATGCGCCATTTACCAGAAGCAATTCGGCTGAGGTCCTCTCAGACGGCACAGAGGCTTTTGAAAACATTTTTGCCGCACTGGAAAAGGCAGCGAATCATATCCACCTGGAATACTATATCATCCGTGATGACAAGACGGGCCGGAGATTAAAAGACATCCTGATCCGCAAAGCCCGGGAAGGAGTCACTGTGAAGGTTATCTATGATGCCGTGGGAAGTTGGTATCTTCCCGGCAAATATACCCGGGAAATGCAGAAAAACGGCATTGAAATCAGGCCTTTTATGCCTGTAATCATGCCATACATCAATAATAAGCTGAATTACCGGAACCACCGGAAAATTATTGTAATAGACGGCAGGGTGGGCTTTCTGGGCGGGCTTAATGTGGGAGACGAATACCTGGGATACCACCCCAGGCTGGGGAAATGGCGAGATACCCACCTCCGGCTGGAGGGGTCGGCGGTACAATTCCTGCAGGTTATTTTTCTGCTGGACTGGGAGTTTGTCAGTCACGAAAAACTGGCTGACGAGACTAATTCCTCATATTTCCCGGAGATGATAAGCTTCACCGGCCAGCCTATTCAGATTGCTGCCAGCGGGCCGGACTCTGACTGGGAATCCATCCGCCAGTCATATTTTGCATTGATTAACTCAGCCCATAAGTCTATAAAAATTACCACACCATACCTTATCCCAGATGAGGGTATTTCCCTTGCTCTGAAAACAGCGGCATTAAGCGGGGTTGATGTGAAAATAATTCTGCCTGGCATACCTGACCATAAAATTGTTTTCTGGGCTTCACAGAGTTATTTTGACGAGCTTATGGAGGCCGGTATCCAAGTCTATCTCTACCAACCGGGGTTCATTCATGCCAAAATTATTTCCGTTGACGGTGAAGTAGCGTCCCTTGGTTCAGCCAACCTGGACATGAGGAGCTTTCAGCTTAACTTCGAGGTCAATGCGATGATTTATGACAGGGCGCTGGTGGCAAAACTGGACACTGATTTTGCCAGAGACCTGGCTCTGGCAAAGCAAGTCAATCCGGCGGAATTTGCCGCCAGACCGCTTTGGAGCCGAATCCGCCAGTCTGCCGCCCGCCTGCTGTCACCTCTCTTATAATCAATTTTTCTGTCCTGGCATCATTGGCGGTATTGCCAACCAGCCCTTCATTTTGCCATATCTGCACAACTCATCATATACATGAAGCTTCTTTATGAAAAAATCTGCAAACATTTCCCTGAGCTCATCATTCACGACAAAAGCCCTTAATGACCGGATACACAATTCAAGAACATCCTGGGCTGTGGTAAAAACTCTTCTGAACAGAAGCTGGTCCTTAATGATGCCGGGGTCAGCCGGAAAGTTAGAGCTTTTGGGATATCTGTTAGGCATAGGCAGCTTATATTTGTTCATCACCTGTTCAATTTTATTAATCTGTTTTTCCCAGACCTGAAGGTCCCCTGCCAGCAAATTTCTAAAGTCAGGGTCATGGGCAACATTATGATATATCTGCATTATCTCAACAAGGTCATACCTGATAACCAGGTTGTCCCACAACAAATATGCCTCCCCAGCTGCCATTACCGGTTCTTTTGCCTTATTAGCCGCTCCGATATGAAAGTTGCCTATCTGCATAGCTGTTCTCCTTTACCGTAGTATCAGTTTGACATCGGCGGTACACTAATCCAGCCCTTCATTTTACCGTATTTACACAGGTCATCGAAGACTTCAACTTCATCAAGGGCGAACTGAATGAACATCTGCCTCAGCGGGTCAGTAACAACAGTCACTCTTATCGCCCAGACATGATGGTCAAGGAAGTCCTGAATGCTTGTAAAAACTCTCCTGAAGAGAAATTCATCCCGAAAAACCCCGGACTGGGTCTCATAGCTAACACTTTTGGGAGGTCTCGGAGGCAAAGTGATCATGTACCTGTCCAGTTCCGCTTCCAGTTTGTTAACCTGTTTTTCCAACGTTCGGCCCAGCCCCTGGGTGAGTACGATGCGGAACTCCGGGTCATGGGCCAGGTTCTGGTAAGTCTGGGTTATCATTATGGCATCATATCTTGATACTAACATATCCCACAGGATATATACTTCTCCTGTGCTCAGCACAGGTGGGTTAAGCGTATCGGCTCCACCGACATGGAAGTTTCCGATTTGAACCATGGAAAAAACCCCTTTATATAGTTAAATTACCCTCCAAGAGTGATATCCTGCCCCTCATACCACCTGAGGGCTTCAAAAAGGTGTTCCGGAGTGAAATCGGGCCAGTAATCATCTATTATATAAAAATCAGAATATATTGACTGCACCGGCAAAAACCCGCTCAGCCTCCTACGGCCTCCCCAGCGAATAATCAAATCCACCCTGGAAACATCCGAAGATGCCAGATGTTTATAAAAACCCCTCTGGGTGCCTTTCCCCTTGGCGCCTGCCCCGGCTGAACCGGTCAGCCCGTGGTTCAAATCCCACTGCCAGCCGTAATTTACCAGAAAATTAATCTTGATGGAACCCTCTCCGAAAGAAACCCTGTCAGTGTATGGTATCAATTCGCGTGGAAATGACGGGGAATCAGCATTACCGATGACCCTAAGTTCACCATCACATTTAGACAGTTCCAAGACAGCATCGATACAGGCTTGTTTAAAGGCCTTCTTCTGAGAAAGCGGCCTCTTGGTGTTATCCTGGGTGAAACCATAAAAGGTCAGTTCCTTAACCCCCAGAGCACGGCAAAACTCATAAAGCTGCAGCCCCGGCCCGATGCCATTTTCATATCCGCGTTCCTTTGTCAACCCGTGTGCCTCTGCCCACCTGCGGTTACCGTCCGGAATAATACCAATATGATTGGGCAGGCGATTAAACTGGGGTAATTGCAAACAGGTCATTTCGTTCCTCCAATGGATATACTTAAGTAAATATAGTATTTACCGGTTCACTGAAGTTATACTAAAATGATTAACCCGTGGATCACCCCCAGAGTTCCCAATGACCACACCATAAATTCTCCCGGCTGCCTCAACTGACACAATGCCGTCCTGCACATCCTGCAGTACCAGCTCAGGGTCGCGTTCCAGAGGGCTGCCCCAGCCGCCGCCCCCTGAAGATACCAGCATCACTGAGTCTCCGGGCTGCAGCTGCCGCGGACTCTCCTTGCTCTGCAGCGGGATCTCCTCCTCACGTGTACAGAGGAATGCCCTGTTAAGGCTCCCGGGTTCTCCCCCTTTCAGACCATAGGGGGGAATCTTCATCCCATCACCAAACATAGCAATTCCCGGTTTGGGGTCATAAAACCGGATGGCATACCTGATGCCCGGCCCGCCGCGATAACGGCCCGGTCCGGCCGTATCAGGCTCCATTTCGTGACAGAGGGTAATATGTGGGTACTGCACTTCATTGGACTCGATATTTGGTGTCCTTACTCCCCCGTAATTGGATATCGGCGCCATATAAGGACTGCCATCCAACCCGTCCATAGCGCCGCCCGACCCCAGGGCACAGAAAGCGAAACCAACATAGAACCTCTCTGTACGGGGGTCCACTCCGTAAAATGACGGACCACAGTACCGGCCAAAACCTGCCGGTATCCGCTCCGGAGCTGCTGCTGCCAGGGCTTTGAAAATAGCGGCAATAACCTCCCCGGCCGGGGTAAGAGTGGAGAGGGTTACCGGGGCAGGAGGCAGTGGATTTACCAGGGAGCCCTTGGGGGCATTAACCGCAATGGCCCGAAAAGCCCCGCCGTTTCTGGGAACATCGGGCCCCAGAACCCATAATACAGCTATACAGGCTGCAGTTGTGGTAGTTACAATTGATGTATTCACAAACCCCTTGACCTGGGAGTCAGTCCCCGAAAAATCCACCGTGAGACTGTCCCCTTTTTTTATCACCCTGGCTTCGATACGGATGGGCTCCTCCTGGAACCCGTCATCATCTACTAACTCAACACCGGTAAAAATCCCCTCCGGCAAAGTTGCAATTCGTTCCCTGGCCAGCTTTTCAGCCTGGTCCAGAATCTCCCCGACCGTCCTATAGACAACCCCTGCCGAGTATTGCTCAATCATCTCCAGAAGACGCCGGCGGCCTATCCGGTTGGCCCCTGTTTGGGCAAGCAGGTCACTCCGCAGCATCCCGGGATTCCGGGTGTTATAAGTTATCAGGTCCAGGACTTCCTCCACCATGACGCCCCTGTTAACCAGCCGGAGGGGCGGAATGCGCAGCCCTTCCTGAAAAATTTCCGTGGCCTTAGGGTTATAGCTCCCTGCCGCCGAACCCCCTATATCCCCGTGGTGAGCGCGGCTGACACAGAAAAAAAGCAATTCTCCCCCGGCGAATACAGGAGTAATAATACCTATATCTGGCAGGTGGTTACCTCCGTAATAGGGGTCATTGACGATAAAAGCATCCCCGTCCGCTATCGTGTCCCCATAACGTTCCAATACTGCCTGTACGCTAAAGGAACCTGCTGTGGCCAGAATAGGGATGCCGCTCAGCTGGGACACTAACTCACCCCTGGCATTACATATCCCACAGGCAAAATCACAGGCTTCGGCAAAAATAGGCGAACGGGCCGACCGTTCCAGGACCAGACCCATTTCCCCGGCAATACTGTCCAGGCGGTTGGCAATTACCGCCTGGAGGATGACACGTTCTGTACGAATACCGGTTTCGGGGCTCATTGGCCACCCTCCTCCCCTTTATTTGCGTTGTTCGTTTCCCGGTTATTTAGGTTGTTCGTTTCCCGCCGCAGTGAAATATAACCCTGTGCCCCAAGTGAAGCTGTAAACCCGGCAGGGACCAGAACGGTGGTATAAGGGAACTCCAGCAGCGCCGGACCTGGCGCCTCCGATGGCAGGCCAGAACCTGACACCACCCGTGGCAGGCCGGCAGCGCCATAGACCTTTACCGCCTGCCAGCCTGCAGGGTCCACCATGACCTCACGAGACCCGGCTGTAGGATAGTATTGTTCCACACCGTTATCCCCTGTCAAATGACTAAGACCGGGGTACACATAGTCTCTGCCCTTTTCCCGGCATACCACCCGGACATTGACGATTTCCCATGGCTTACCGGGTTCGTCATAACCGAAGAGCTCCCTGTGTCGCTCATGAAAGGCATTATTTATCTTTTCTGCGGATGATAACCCGAACTTTAATTCCCCCGGATTGATACTAATCTCATGATGCTGGTCCAGATATTTCATTTCCAGGGTAAGTTCCGTTTCCCGTTCCGCCCCGGAAACCCCATACCTGTGAAGGTCTGCATTTCCCTGTACCAGCATATCCCCCACCAGGGCATTGAGAGTTCCCCAGTCAAAGGAATCTGATGATATCAGGCAGGTCCTGGACAAATCCAACTGACGGGCTGCCCCCAGCATACCCCAGGCGCAAAAAACAGGACCCTGCAGGGGAATGACCGCTTCCCTCATCTCCAGTTCACCGGCAATCAGGCCGGCAAACAGCGGAAAAGCGCCGCCGGCAGCCACCAGGGCGAACCGGCGCGGGTCAAGCCCCTGCTGGACTGTGACCAGCCGGATGGCATCAGCCATCCTGGCAGCCGCAATGCGGTATATGGCAAGGGCAGCCTCAGCAGTGTCCAGCCCCAGGGGAACAGCCACCCTGTCTCTTACAGCAGCGAAAGCCCTGTCATAATCCAACCTGAGCCTGCCGCCGAGGAAACCTTCCGGATTAAGCAGACCCAGCAGCAAAGCGGCATCGGTAACAGTCGGTTCTGTTCCCCCACGCCCATAACAGGCCGGTCCGGGTACGGAGCCGGCCGAACGCGGCCCCACCATCAGACGCCCGCTTTCATCAACTGAAGCCACACTGCCTCCTCCAGCCCCAATGGACCGGATATCAGTCATCGGTAAAGTAACCGGGTGACCGGCCAGTTCAGCTTCCGGCACCTGCCTGCACTTACCGTTCACTACCAGGGTCACATCAAAACTTGTCCCCCCCATATCGGCAACCACCAGATCAGGATTTTGCAGCTCCTGTGCCAAGGCCTGCCCGCCCTGGGCTCCCCCTGCCGGACCTGACAAAAGGGTCTTTACGGCAAAGTTCTTCACTGTCCCGGCATCGGTCAGGCCGCCGCTGTTCAGCATCAAATAAAGAGGTCTGTGCCAGCCGTAAGCAGCCAGTTTTTCTTCAAGTATATTCAGATAAGCAGCCAGGACAGGAGTCAGATAAGCATTGAGGACAACTGTGGAAGTACGTTCATACTCCCTGATCCGGGGTGACACCTCTGCCGAAGTGGTTATAAAAACCCCCGGCAGGGCCTCCCGCAGCGCTTCTGCAGCAGCCTGTTCATGGGCCGGGTTCTGAAAAGAAAAAAGGAAACAAACCGCAGCTGACTCCACACCCTCTGCCCGAAGCCGGGCAATCGTCTCTTCCAGTTGTTCCCGGTCCAGGGGAATAACAACTTCCCCCCGGTAATCCAAACGTTCCCTGACACCCAGGCGCAAACACCGCGGAACCAGGAGCCTGGGAACCGGGGCCCGCAAATCCCACTGGTTGTCCCGCCGCGACCGCCTTATCTCCAGGGCATCCCGGAAACCTTCGGTGGTCAGCAGGGCGGTTCGGGAACCTTGTCCTTCCAACAGAGCATTCAGGGCCAGAGTAGTCCCATGAATAATCTGCTCGGTTTCTTCCAAAAAAGTGGCCAAGTCCAGTCCCCAACAGCCGGCCATTTCCGCCAGGGCTAAAATTATCCCTTGCGCCGGGTTCTCCCTGTCGGTCGGACTTTTAAGCATCATCATCTGTCCGGATTCGCTCACAGCTGCAATATCTGTAAAGGTCCCTCCGGTATCAATGGCTACCCGATACATGTTTCACCCCCACATACTGTCATTCATTTTTTGCAGCCCACCGGCATTCATTTACCGGCCCACCGTCATTCATTTGCCAGCCCCAGGTCAGGCCAGAATCTCCGGACCCGGCTGCGTACGTTTTCATCAATTTCAATTGTAGGCACATAGCCGCTCATTGGCTTGGTAGCATCAATCCCCATTTTGGCCGTCCGGCTCAGTTCATCAGTTGACGGGTCCAGGGTGCATCCCATCCCCAGGTGCTGGGGAACAATTGTTACTCCCCTGTCTGCCTGTAGGCGGGTAGCCATGGCCCAGAGGACTTCCCGCTCATCAAAGACATCTACATCTTCATCGACAACCACCACCATTTTAATATTATGGTCTACACCCAGAGCCGCAAAAATAGCCTGCTGGGGCTGGCCCTCAGCAATTTTTTTCATGGATATGTAGCAGTGAAAAAGGCCGCATGAAGAAAAGGGGGCATGAACAGCTTTGATATTTGGCAAAGTCCGGTTCAGGGCATTCAGGACATCTCCTTCCCTCTGGACAGCCACAATGGTGATGTGTTCTGCACTCATTCCGGGAGTGATATCATGGAACATAGCTCTTTCCCGGTATTGTACGGCCTTGACCCGGAATACGTTTTCCGTACTGCGGTAACAGGCGTAATTGGTGAACTCGGCAAAAGGCCCTTCCTGCTCCCTGACCCCGGCCAGGATTTCACCCTCAAGCACAATTTCTGCCCAGGCAGGGACATCCAGGTTCACCGACCGGCATCCGGCCACTTCCAGGGGAGCTTCAAACAGGCCGCCAATAGCGCTGTACTTGCCTTCGTGGTAAGGGATCAGGGCCATGGAACCCAGGGCAATATTAGGATGCACCCCGATGACTACGGCTGCTTCCAGGTTTTGGCCCCTCTCTTCGGAACGGCGGAAATACTCCCAGAGCCGCTGCCGGGAGTGAAAACTGATGCCCAGTTTATTGCGCCCCTTAAGCTGCATGCGGTGAAACCCCAGGGTTTCAGCCCCTGTTTCCGGATCACGGGCCACACAAAGGCCGGAAGTGATATACGGTCCGGCATCAATAGGGAAATGGGTCAGAATGGGAAGCCGGGTCAGGTCAACCTGATCCCCCTCCAGGAGATTAGCCTGAAAAGGAGCCTTCCGGACCCGCTTGACGCCGGGCCGCAGCTGAATCCTGCGGCCATATTCCGCAGCCAGGTCTTTTTCAGCCACTCCCATGGCCATCGCCAGGCGGCTGCGGGGAGCCAGGGCATTGGTCACTACGGGGAAACTGCTGTCAGCAACATTTTCAAAAATCACCATCGGATAACGGTGCTTCTTCTGCAGGTCCATCATCAGGGTACTAATCTCATATTCCCGGGAAACAGGGCCGGGAATCCGCACAACTTCACCCTTTGCTTCAAGTTTTTCAATCAGATCACGCCAATCCTGGTTCATAATCTGCCTCCTAAATGTTATTATAGTAAATTATCAGCAAACCGGCTGCAGCCATCAGAAGAATTGCAAGGGTTTCCCCCCGCGTGATTCTCAGTTCGTCAAGAAAGGTCCTCTCCCGGTATCGCCCAAAACCGCGCAGTTCCATGGCCAGGGCAGTCTCCCCGGCTCTCCTGAAGGAACGGAAAAGAAATGGCATGGTCACCGGCAGCAGGGCAGCAATTTTTTGAAAGGGATTTTGCATCGGCACCCCCCTGGCTGACTGGCTCTCCAGAATTGAGGCCAATTCGTGTTCCATCAGGGGCAAAAACCTCATCGCCAAGCCTGCCAGCATGGCAAAACGGTAGGGAACACCGACCTTAACCAGAAACAGCACCAGGTCGGACGGGGAAGTCCAATGCAAAAACTGCATCCCTGCCAGTACAATTGCACCAAGGCGCAGCACTGCGGTTAAAGCAAGCGGGACAGCGCCGCTGTATATTTCCAGCGGACCAAGAGCCAGTATTGGGTAACCTTCCCGGCAGAAAAGCAGTTGGATAACCAGCAGCTGCAGCGCTGCCAGACCCAGGACCAGAAAGGGATGATAAAAGGTCCGCAGCGGTATCCCTGCTGCCAGCGAACTGAGCAAAACGACCACAGGCAAAAGAGCCAGGACTCCGTAATTGGAATTAAACACCGCCAGAATTACAATCAAGATCAGCCAGGAGAGCTTGGTCCTGGGGTCAAGCCTTTCAATCGATGTACCCCTGTTTTTATATCCTTCAAACAGCGCCAATGGCTGCCCCTCCCTCCAAAACGTCCCCGGGATTACTCTCGGTTCGCAAAATACGCCCGGCTGCAAAACTACTCCCCGTTCCAAAATCCAGCCCAATACTACTGAACTCGTCCAGGGAAGAACCCAATTGGACAGTAGGGATATCAATATAAATTTGGTGTTTGAACATCCCCACTATCCGGTGGGCATATTGAGCTGCCAGGCCCAGGTCATGAGTCACCAGAAGGACAGCCCCCCCCTCTGCTGCCACCTGTGACAACAACTGCATAATAAGCTCGGCTGTTTCACGGTTAAGTCCTGAAGTGGGTTCATCGGCAATAATGATTTTGGGTTCAGCAGCCAGGACAGAGGCCAGGGCCAAAAGCTGCCTCTGACCGCTGCTCAGCCTTTGGGGATGCCGGCTGCGGTACTCAAAAAGTCCGGTAAACCTGAGGACACGGTTCACTCTTTGCATAACCTCATCGCGGGGAATTTTCCTTATCTTCAGGGCAAAAGCTGCTTCTTCCTCAACTGAGTTGGCAAAAATCTGGTAGTCGGGATTTTGGAAGAGAAAACCCACTTCCCGGCGAATATCCCAGATACTGTTTTTATGCAACTCCCGGCCCAGCACCCTTACTACACCCTGTTGTGGGGAAACCAATCCGTTAAAGTGTTTCGCCAGAGTAGTCTTTCCCGAACCGTTAAGCCCGACCAACGCAGCCAATTCCCCTTTTATAATCTCAAGACTGACATCTCTGCAGCCTTCCAGAGAACCCTCATAGGAATAACTGCAGCTTTCAAGAGAGGCTGCCGTTTCCCCGGGACCGCTGACCTGTAACAACCCTTGGTAAAAACCCGCAGCAGCCCCAGAAATTACCGGCGCCGGCCTTGCCAAATCCTGAACTATACACCCATCATGCATAAGTATAAAACGAGTCCCGTATTCACTTAGTTCTTCCGGGTGGTCTGTGACCAGAATAATACTACAGTTACCGCTGCGGCTCAGCCTGCCCAGCCTTTTATAAATATCCCTCCTTCCCGGCGGGTCCATCTCGGCTGCCGGTTGGTCAAGGACCAGCACTTTCGGCTTCATTGCCAGCACTCCGGCAAGTACCGCCCTTTGTGCTTCCCCGCCGGACAGGGTCTCCGGGGAACGGTTCTCAAACCCTCTTAACCCAACGAAATCGAGCGCTTCGTCAATCCGCCTCCTCACCTCTGCCCTGTCCAAGGCCATATTTCCAGGGCCAAAGGCAACATCTTCGGCAATGGTTGAACTGAACAACTGGTTCTGCGGGTCCTGCATCATATAACCGACTGTGCCGGCCATTTCAGGCAGGACAGTCTCAGCGAGGTTCATCCCGGCAACTGTAACCTTACCTTCCATGACTGCCGGAAAGAAATGAGGTACAGCCCCGGTCAGGCAGTGGCACAGCGCTGTTTTTCCTGAAGCCACCGGCCCGGAAATCACCAGGAACTCCCCATGGGTAACCACCAGCTCTATATCGGAGAGAGCCGACATCTCCTGCCCTGCAAAAACCAGGCTTTTAATAGAAACATCAACAAGTTTGGACACAACACACCCCCCTGCACCATGCTAAAAAATCGGGTAGGAGGCCACTCATTATTTGAGTAGCCGACCTCCCACACCACCG
>JAENYP010000023.1 GCA_016841725.1 Thermincola carboxydiphila
AATTTACTAAAAATTTTTGACCTTAGGGTCTTGACATATTACCATAGGTCTTTTAATTTATCCCCGTCATATTTAATCATTGTTGCTTTAATGTCGGCTTACGCCACCGGAAAACAATCTTTTCCCGCTCTGGTAACTATATCTACTAACTTTTCAACGGTTACCTTTTCCGGGTCATGCCAGATAGTAGCAAATTGCATGTCCACTTCTGCGTTGTCAACACCTTCTGCCCCTAACAGGGCCAGCTTTATAATAGGTATTCAGTTGCCGGTATTGGCAATAATCTGGAGTTTGGTCATTTTTATCTCTGCAGCCATACTATTCCTCCTTTCTGTTTTCGGTTATGTACCTTTCAGCGGAAATGGCAGCGATTGCTCCGTCTCCAACTGCCGTGGATACCTGTCTGAGGGGCGTAACCCTTATATCTCCTGCAGCATAAATGCCGGGAACCGAAGTTTGCATTTTATCATTAACTATCACATGCCCATGCTCGTCCAAAGCAACAATATCCTTCAAAAAGGAGGTGTGAGGCCGAGAGCCTATTGCAATAAACAGGCCGTCCACCTCAAGTCGGGAGGTGTCTCCTGTTTCTAAATTCTGCACCTTAACCCCTTCAAGGAAGTTGCTGCTAACCAGGCCTTGAATAATGTGATTTAGCAAAAAGGTAATCATTTGGTTTTGAAAGGCTGTCTCCTGGAGTATTTTAGCTGCACGCAGCTCGCTGCGCCTGTGGATTAAATAAACCCGAGAAGCAAACTTGGACAAATAAAGGGCTTCCTCAACTGCGGTATCCCCTCCGCCAACAACGGCAACTCTTTTGCCAATAAAGTAATTGGCATCACAGACTGCACAGTAAGATACCCCTTGACCCCTGAGTTCCGTTTCCCTGGGAATACCCAGTTCAGCAGTCTTGAGTCCGGTGGCCAGAATTACAGCCTTGGCTGAATAGATTTCATCACCGGCACGAACTTCTTTGTCCGATCCGGTTAACTGTATTTGGTTAACCCTTTTGAATGTTTGTATTTCCAGCCCGAACCTTCTGGCCTGCCCTTCCATATTCTTAATTAGCTCCCCGCTTTTTTTCATATCTTTTAAAGAAGCCACCATTTGCAGACGCGTTGAACATAATTCCCCCTTTAAAGAATTAATTTAGCAACCAAGGGATTGCATCTAAGCTTTTTAATCACCTCCGTTATATATAAACTCCCTTATATAATAAGAGCGCTGCGAAAGATATTCATTGCTCTTTAAGCAATCCTCGAATTCTATCACAGCGCTTTCAACGACATTATTGGGCGGCGAACGGTTTCACGATGATTTGCTGTCTTTACATATCACGAACACAGACTTTGTTTTCTTTAAAAGCGCTTAAGGTCCTGAATAATACCGTAAATACTACTAAGGAGGTTAAGGCCAATAAACCTGTAGCTACCCAACCGAACATCTGCACTTTAAGCATTTTGTATGCCAGGGTACTGGCAATAGTAACTGCACACAAAGGGAATGTATAGGCCCACCAGGATACAAAGAAATTTATCTTTACGAAGTTTCTGGCCATCGATAAGAGCAAAATTACAAAAAACCAGGCAACATAAAGTAATACACGGGCAAAGCTGTCAATTTGACCTGTTAATTTGGTATAAGAAATAAAAGCTACCGCAGGTGGAGCAATTAAAATAAACAAAGTAGGCAGTATTTGCTGAGGAAGCTGATCATTAAAAATGATTCGGTTGAAGATTACAGTAAATAAAATAATCCAAAAGAATAAACCAAGACTGAAGAAGAACCAGCATATTTCATGATGAGCGAAACTCACCCCCGCTATTGGAACTATCAGGTTACCCACCACCGGTATAAACCATGCAGGGTTAGATTGAACTAATTCGTATTTATTGTTAATCCATCGGGAAATGATAACAATTGTGAATAAAATATGTACTATGGCGCCAAGTAACCAAAGATAATGAGCTGCGGTTTGTTGAAAATTCATTGTTCCAATGCTCAATAACAGGAGACTTATCGAAAAGGCTGGGAAGAAGTTGGCCTTAACAGGGTGGTTAAATTCACTTACAACATCGGGAAAATATTTAACCACTTTCAAAAGGTAAGCAGCTGTAATCAAAATGAATACAACATAAGCTAACAACAGCAGCGGAAAACCTATGCCGAGCTTTAAATGAAAAACCTCTTCATAGCGTTGGTAAGCAATCGATAAGCCACAAAGTCCCATCACGCTGGCAAACAAACCAACAGGAAAATCCCGTATTCCCTTTTCCACTATTTTACCTCCTCTGTTAATATTCTTATATGAGCTTGCGTTTATATGAGTCTTTTTTTATATCATATATGGTTAAGATTATTTTGTCAACTAAAAAAGAAGGAGCATTGGCGCTCCCTCTCATCTTGGATTCCGAGAAATCTGTTTCAATGTGTAGATAGAATTATTTTGATGCTTCTGCCTTCTCAGTTATCCCACTGGATCATAATCACAGCTGCCAGAATCAGAACACCCCCGGCAAGCTGGACCGGCAGCAGCTTTTCAGTGAAGGCAGCATAAGCGACCAATACAGTGACCACGGGTTCAAAAGTACTGATAATAGAAGTCTTTGAAGGCCCAATGAGTTTCATCCCCTTAAAGAGGGTCAGAATTGCCACAACTGTGGAAATAAGGGATAGCCCGAATACAGATAACCAACCGGTTAATCCAATATCCAGTTCAACCTGGCCTGTGGTCCAGCCAATAAGGTTAAATGCCAACGCTGCTGCAGTTATGACATATGCTGAAACAATCAGGGGGTTGTTTTCTGATACCATTCTGTTTCCAACAATCAGGTAAACAGAATAAACGACCGCTGCCCCCATTCCAAACAAGACACCGGCCATATTCAGGTTTTCCAGAGACAGGCCGACAACCAATACCAATCCGCTTAAACTGATAAATAACGATACCGTCTTCCTCCAGGTAAATTTCTCATCACCCAATCCGGCTGCAATCAAAGTAACAATAACCGGGTACAGGTATAAAAGTATTCCTGCCATTGATGCCGAAGTAAGCCGTACCGCATTTAAAAAGAACGTTGACTGCAGCCCATAGCCCACAGCTCCCATCCCCGCCAGGTATAATACCTGTTTTCTGCCAAGCTTGTAATTCTCTTTTTTCCACAGTACTATCAGCCACATAACCGCTGCCGCAATGGCAAAACGAAGGCTGAGTAGTGTTAATATATTTAAATTAACGGTATAGGCATATTTTACAAATATAGCCATTAAACCAAAACTGGCGGCCGAGACAATAACGAGGCCCGTCCCCAGCAGGCTATGCTTCCTGTTCTCCATCAGATATGCTTCTCCTTAAAAAAAGCAACCCTTGCGGGTTGCTTATGCAATTAACCAGCAGACAAATAAGCCATCGGAATAATGATATTACCAATATTTACTGCTATGTTATCATATATTTTAATAATTAGATATAACTATTTTTATCAAGTGGGCAGCATAATAATAGTATTAACTCCAAAGGGGGTGAAATGATGCAAAACATAGATGACAGATACGATATCGGAACCTGGGCCTTCCTGGGAACAGGCTGGTGGGTTTCACACCTGGCAGCGATGCTGGCAGTAGGATATATGGGATACTATCTCAGAAAGATGGTCCGTGATTAATTCCCGGACCATCCTGCTTTACCCCCGGTACTGCCGATTTTTTCTGTCAGTAGTCCTCCCCGCCTGGGATTAAAAACAAATCTTTTCCCATTCCGGGTAATGATTTCCCGGCCTTTAACCGTTATGGCGCTAATCTCTGACTTCTCCCTACTGAAAAGTGTTACAACAGAGATCTCCAAATCATTAAGATATACGGCAATAACAGTCCTCCGGACATACTTAAACAGGGCCAGTGATATAGCGGTAACAGGAATCAGAAGCAGGGCGGCAGTCCAATATCTGTCGCCTGAAACAGCCCGTGCCAGTAACATGGCATGAAAAACAATTGTAAATACATAAAAGATAATCCGCAGATAAGGTATGTGATAATATATGCGCAACCTGGGACAACCTCCCTTTAATCTTTCAACATCTTAATATAATGTTCCCCCGGGGTTAAATAGAATTTCACAATTTGTTCACATTTTTGCCATTCATTAATCTAAATCCTCTTTTATAATAAATATAAAGGAGAGTGATAGATATGATTAAGTTAAGAGAACGTTTCTCACTACTGAGTGTGATTGTCATTGGCTTTCTTATGGGAGCCATGTTCGTGGCTGGTGGATTTGCTGCCTATAAGTTCTATTTTCCCCCGGCGGTGGTGGCAGAGGATGGCGCTGGCGCTGAACCCATAAAAATCGGGCCCACAGACATTTCACAAACAGTTAAAAACGCCAGCCCTGCAGTGGTAAATATCGAATCATTTGCTGCCCAGTCCTCACAACTAAGTCCATATATGAATGATCCGCTATTCAGGGAGTTTTTCGGCAGGAATTTTGACTACGAGCCATATCCGGATACATCAACAGGAATCGGAACGGGTTTTATATTTGACAAGAGCGGCCTTATCATTACCAATGAACACGTAATCCATGGGGCTTCCAAAATCGAAGTTACCATCTCCGGATTTGACAAGCCTTTAAGTGCCGAGGTGGTCGGGTCTGACGAGGAACTGGACCTGGCAGTGCTCAAGGTATCTGTCAACAAGGAACTGCCTGTTTTGAAACTGGGTGATTCCAATAAAACCGAAGTCGGCAGCTGGGTAATCGCCATCGGAAATCCCTACGGTCTTGACCATACCGTTACGGTTGGGGTTATCAGTGCCAAGGGACGCCCGGTACAGATATCTAACCGCATGTTCAAAGACCTCTTGCAGACAGATGCTGCCATCAATCCCGGTAACAGCGGGGGTCCCCTTCTCAATACAGCCGGCCAGGTAATTGGAATTAATACCGCAGTCAACGCCTCTGCCCAGGGGATTGGGTTTGCTATTCCCGTGGCAACCGTTAACGAAGTTCTTGATGAACTGGTAAATAAAGGTAAGGTCATCAAGCCCTATATCGGTGTCTATCTGCAGCCTGTTGACAAAGAACTTGCCGACTACTTCGACGCACCTGATACCAATGGAGCCATTGTCGCCTATGTGGTTCCCGGGAGCCCTGCGGAAAAGGCCGGAATGCGTAAAGGAGACATCATAGTCGAAGTAGATAAGCAAAAGGTGAAAACACCTGAGGATATCACAAATAAATTAAAAAGCTCTGAAATCGGAGCCAATGTTGTTATCCAGATTTTCAGAGAGGAACATAGTGAGTATGTAACTGTAAAGATTGGAGAAAAACCTTAATTATCAGTCTAACACTCTCTTACGGTATTGTGAAGGGGTCACGCCCGTTTTCCTTTTAAAAGCCGTAGTAAAATGGCTCAGGCTGTTGAACCCGGTCATATAGCAGATCTGTATCCTGAACCAGGCGCTCGGGTGGAAAATCTGGCGGCCTCTCACCAAAGAAGAGCCTTCTTGCGTAATCATCCATAATTTCCCCCAAATTTAATGTTATTTTTAAACAATTTATCTACTCCTTTTAATATTAACCCATATCATACCAAATTGGCAACTATTTCTCCAGCCGCAGAATTTCCTGCATGATTTCCCGGAAGAGCGGGGCCGCAGTCTGGCCGCCGCTCTCTCCGTCTTTTACCAACACAGTAACCACAAAGCGAGGGCTGTTTAAGGGGGCATAGCCGCTGAACCATGCATCAATCTGCTCATTTCCGGTTTGGGCGGAACCGGTTTTTCCCGCACTCCCCCAATTCTCAACCCATGCCTCTTTACCTGTACCTTCCCGGGTTACCCTTTCCAGCATCCCCTGCAGGATATTGGCGGTATTCTCCGATACTACCCGGCGCTTTCCCCCCGGTTGTATAACACGTTCCACCAGGCCTTCGTCACTTACCACCATCTTGACCAGCCTCGGCGGACTATAAATTCCGCCTCCTGCAACCACATTCATCATCCCGGCTACCTGGACAACACTGGCTTCAACCGGCCACTGACCAAGGCTTGCATTAGCAAGATTAAACTCCTGCCCGATAAGGTTTAACTTATTTTTTTTGTCTTGAGTCTGATAACCACCTATATCTGCGGAATCCAGCCCAAACTCTTCAGAGTACGCAATCAGCTTTTCGGCTCCCAGTTTAAGCCCCAGCCTTGCAAAAACCGGATTACATGAGTATGCAACAGCCTGGGAAAAAGTAATCAGGCCGTGTCCTTCGGGCCGGTAGCACTTCACTATATCGTCTTTTTCACCAACACAAAGATATGTCTCCTCCGGTATTACCAGTCCTTCTTCCAGGGCGGCGGCGGCAACAACCACCTTAAATACAGAACCCGGCTGATAGCGCAAAAGCGCGTGATTAAGGTATGACTCCGGATAACCTTCTTCCGGATTTTCATTTCCCAAAAAATATTCGGGCCGGCTGGCAAGAGCCATGACATCTCCTGTACCTGCTTCCATAACAACAACAGCGCCTTCTCTGATGCCTGACCTGTCCATTGCCTGCTCAACTGCTTCCTGGATTTGACGGTCAATAGTCAGCACAACATCTTTACGTTCATTATCAATAGTCTTTTCTTCAAGACGCAGCCCCAGTCCGCTGATAATCCTTCCCCTGGCATCGAGGAATACCCTTGCTGCAGCCCGGGGGACGGCCCCCTTCAGTTCACTGTTGTAGACGGCTTCTATACCCATTTTCCCTTCCCAGCTTCCCCTGGTTTCTCCAATACCCAGGAAACCAAGAATATGAGCTGCCAGGCCGGGTTTCCTCTCCCGGATCTTAGTCTTTGCCACCATAATTCCGGGTAAGGAAAGGTTTTTCAATTCACCGGCCTGTACAGAACTCAAGTCCTGTGGAATCATCCTGGCTTTAGTGGTAAAGTACTCCATTATTTGTGAAACATCCATATCCAATACATCGGCCAGCAGACGTGCTTCTCTGTCCCTGTCTGCCACATTCCAAGGCAAGACAATTACCCTGTCAGCCTCATGGCTGCCGGTCAGCGGCGTCATGCTGCGGTCAAGGATTTGTCCCCTTGGCGGTATTTCCAATGAAATCAGCTGTGTCTGTTGCGCCAGAGCCTGTTGGCTTAACAATGCGCCTTCATGAATTTGTATATAAGCCAGGTGGGCCGTCAAGCTGCAGAAAATCATGACAAACACCCAAAATAAGAGAATAGTCCGTTTCCTGTTTCTGTTGTCCACAATTTTTACCTCCGAAATTCGAGATACCTAGGCATAAATGCCCGTGTTTGTAGCATAAACTCCGCGAGGTAATTTTATACAGGTCCCGCACCGCTCGCCTCCTTTTCCTTAAACTGACACCTCTAAGTATTGTGGGAATACCATGATACTAGAAAGGAGTGCTTTAAACATGCTTTATAATGTACAACCAGGTGATACCCTTTGGATAGATCCCCGCCCTGTCTTTGCATGGTGGGGTTTATTTTTGCTTACAGATAAACAATTCTTAAGAAGTTCTTAAGAATTGTATCAAGCTTCTCGTAAGATTTAGCTGATATGATTATCTTAAAGTAAACCATAGGGGGTGTGATATAATATGAACAACTTAATATGTAGGAGTGATACATCATGAATACACTGGTTTGCGATGATGACAAAGAAATATCTGAGGCTATAAAAATATATTTGGCTAATGAAGGCTATCAGGTATTTAAAGCTTCTAATGGGCTTGAAGCCATAAGAGCAGTTCAGGAGAATGAAATCCATCTTATTATTATGGATATTATGATGCCTCAAATGGATGGCTTAAGGGCCACTATAAAGATAAGAGAAAAGAAAAATATACCGGTTATCATGCTCTCAGCAAAATCTGAGGACACTGATAAAATAATTGGGTTAAACATGGGGGCTGACGATTATATAACCAAGCCCTTTAACCCTTTGGAATTAATTGCCAGGGTGAAATCCCAGTTAAGAAGATATACAACTCTGGGGAGCCTGGAAACAAAAAGCAATGTCTATCAGACAGGCGGACTGGTAATAGATGATGAAAGTAAGATAGTTACTGTTGATGGTGATGAGGTAAAACTTACTCCGGTACAGTATAAGATTTTAAAGCTGTTGGCTGCAAGCGCCGGACGAGTATATTCCATAGACGAAATATATGAAAAGGTCTGGCAGGAAACTGCCTTTAGTCCGGAAAACACAGTAGCGGTCCATATCAGAAAAATAAGAGAAAAGATTGAAATAACTCCTAAAGAGCCAAAATACTTGAAGGTGGTGTGGGGAATTGGATATAAAGTGGAGAAAATATAGCCATTCCGTAGTTGCTAAGGTCATTGTTTTTATAATTGCCATATTATGTTTCAGTGGCGCTGTGACAGTTTTTGTTGATATAGCAGGATTAAATCACGGTGATCTTGGTATTGTTTTTGAAGACAGCTATTATCTTGGTAAAGAATATATCGGTGACAGCAGCGCTGTCGTTGAAAACGTGGGAGTGATAGTAGAAAGATACAAGAGTGAGGAGCATATTTTACAGGGTGGATCGCTTACTGAAGATGAGGTTAAGAGGGTAGAAAGGGAGTTGTTTACAGATTTTGAATACAACTCAAAAAGCTATAATCCCAATTTAACTTCAGAGGAGAATTATAAGACCTTCCATGAAGTCTATGCCGGTAAAATTTCAGAGGCAAAAAACGAATTAATCAAACAAGAACTCCGGGCATATAATGCTGCTTTAAGAAGATTAGCAGAATATCAGGGTGTTTTTTATTATGCCAAAAATGGGACAGCCGAATTTACCAATAGCCCTGACAGCGCTAAAGGCTATTTTCAAACATTTCCTTCTTATATGATCTTTGATGGCTCTGAACAGAAGCTAGTTCCGGAGGAGATCAAAGAAAATATCCACTACTATTGGATGCCCCAAAGTATTAACCAGTTAGGACAACAAGACATGATATATATTGCCTTCACTGAAGAGTTTTTGAATCCGCGAATTGAAGCATGGAGAAACAACAAAACCCTGATTACATATGGTCTCAAGCAAATAGCAGGTTTTTTAGCCGGGCTGGCTGCAGCTTTTATCTATCTGGTACTGGTTATCGGGAGAAAACCGGAAGAGGAACAGGAGGTACAGTTAAACCCTATCGATAGACTCTATAATGACTTCAACTTACTACTGTGTTTCTCACTCATAGCACTATGGGCTGGAGCCATAATTACCCTGCACCGCTATAATTCCTTTAAACTGATATTTCCGATTACCCTGTTAATATCTGCATGTGGATTAATCCTGATTCTTTCATTAGTTAAACACCTTAAAAACCGGACACTTATCATTCATACCTTACTTTATACCATTTTTTACAGGCTCTTTAAATTCGGCAAGGAGGTCTATGACAGCGGCAGTGTGGGAGTTAAGGTTGTCGTCATAGTAATAGGGTATCCCATCTTAGCTGCTTTAACATTCTTCATGTTCCCAATAACCCTGGGAGCAGCAGCTTGGCTGGCCCTTAAGAAGGTCAAGGAGTTTAATGCCATCAAAGAAGGGCTACAGAAAGTAAAAGAGGGAGATATCCATCACACTATCGCCGTCTCCGGAAACGGGGAGTTTGGCAGACTTGCTGCTGATATCAACAGCATCACTGATGGCTTAAACAAGGCAGTTGATAATGAGCTCAAAAGTGAACGTTTGAAAACTGAATTAATAACTAATGTATCCCACGATATCAGAACACCCTTAACCTCAATTATCACCTATGTAGATTTATTAAAAAACGAGCAGGATCAAACAAAGTCAGCAGAATATTTGGAAATAATCGATCAGAAGTCACAACGGTTAAAAATATTGACAGAGGATTTGTTTGAAGCAGCCAAGGCCACCAGTGGAACTATACCGGTAAACTACGAAAAAGTTGATATTGTATCTTTAGTAACCCAGGGGTTAGGAGAACTTAATGATAAAATAGAGGAACTGAAGTTAGAATTAAAGCTTAATCATCCAAAAGATAAAGTATATATCAAAGCAGATGGGAAGTTATTTTGGAGGGCTATAGAGAATTTGTTTTCAAATATCCTCAAATATGCTCTTGAAGGGTCAAGGGTATATATAGATATTATAGACTCTGGAACTGGGGTAACCCTGATAATTAAAAATATCTCAGCCTATGAACTAAATATTTCTTCTGATGAGCTGATGGAACGCTTTAAACGGGGCGATGAATCCAGAAGCAGCCAAGGCAGCGGGTTAGGATTATCTATTGCTAAAAGTCTGATAGAAATTCAAAAAGGCCGTTTTCATATAGAAATAGACGGCGATTTATTTAAAGCCGTCATCCAAATGCCCAGGGAAAATTAATTCCCGGAAAGGAAGACTAATCCCTAGACATGTATACTTACCGGCCAGGGGAGGTTTTGCAGGATATCCATCATATCTGCATAAGTATCCGGGGTTACGTGGACAATAACCTCCCCCGTCCCCGGGTTTCCGGTACTGACTATTCCCAGACCGTCATAACCCTCTATAATGTTATCAAGAAAAAATATGTTTTTGGGTTCCATTCTAACTTTAATTTGAAGCTTATCCGCGGACAATTAATCACACCCCCATTTAATTCAGGTTCTCGGTCTTTTCCCGGCGCAGCATATCCAGCGGCTTAACCGGATTATCCACCGGCATCATAACTATCTGCTGCGGGTGTGGCGCACTGTCAATAGCGTTTCCCTCAGCATCAGATAAATGTGTCACTTTTTGATAAAAACCGCTTGTTTCCGGGCCTGTTATTTCCAGCAGGTCCCCGGCGGCAAACCTGTTGCGCTGTTCAATCACAGCCATACCTTTTTCCGCAAGGTATTCCCTGACTATGCCAACAAAATCATAATCCCTGCGGTACTTTGAAGTATCCGTATTTTCTCCGCGCAGATACTCCCGGCCAAAGAAAAACCCCGTGGTATATTCCCGGTGGCTGACCTTCCGGATCTCCTCAATCCACCGGGGGTCAAAAGTATAAGCCCCGGGGTTGGCAAAATATGTATCTATTGCCTTCCGGTAAACGCCGACAACTGTAGCCACATAGTGAACACTTTTCATGCGGCCCTCAATCTTAAAGCTGTCAACCCCCGCCTCAATCAACTCAGGTATATGTCCTATCATGCATAAATCCATGGAATTAAACACATAAGACCCCAGGCTGTCTTCTTCAATGGGAAAATACTGCCCGGGTCTTTTTTCCTCTACCAGCGCATATTTCCACCTGCAGGGCTGGGCACATTCACCCAGATTGGCTGAACGTCCCGTCATAAAGCTGCTCAGCAGACACCTGCCGGAATAGGAAATGCACATGGCGCCATGTACAAATGACTCAAGTTCTAAATTGACTCTTTCCTTTATTTCCCTAATCTCCTCCAGGGAAAGTTCCCGTGCCAAAACTATGCGCTCAGCTCCATGGTCCGCCCAGAACTTTACAGACGCCCAGTTGGTGGTATTGGCCTGTGTACTGATATGTACCTGAAGACCGGGAACCACCTCCCTGGCAGCAGCAAATATGCCGGGATCAGATACAATGATTGCATCAGCGCCCAGTTCCGCAATTTTTTTCAGGTATTCCGGCAGACTCTCAAGATGCCGGTTATGAGCAAAAATATTAACTGTAACATAGACCCTGGCCCCGTGGTCATGGGCATATTTAATTCCCCGGCCCATTTCTTCAAGGCTGAAGTTCCCGGCAGCAGCCCTCAGACCAAATTCCCTGCCTCCGAGATATACTGCATCAGCCCCATACCGGATTGCCATGACCAGTTTTTCCAGGTCTCCTGCAGGGGCCAGAAGTTCAGGTTTCCTCAATTTATTCACTCCTTATTTCTTTAGGCTCACGGCGAGGCCGTCCCCAAAAGGAATAATTGTCGTCTCCAGCCCCGGATGTGATGTAATCATCCTCAGGTAATCTCTGAGCCGGCGCACCGCAGTTTTCTGCCGGTGCCGCAGTTCCTCGTCGGGAACCACAACCGTTCCCTCTGCCAGCACATTATCTGAAACCAGGAGACCGCCAGGCTTCAGCCTGGGATACAGTTCCCCAAAAAACCAGCCGTACTGTCCCTTGGCCGCATCTATAAAAATAAAGTCATAATCGTCCTTTAAATGAGGCACAATATCTACCGCATGTCCTTTAAGTAGGGTAATCTTATCCTCCAGTCCGGCCTGGCGGATATTTTCGGCCGCCGCTGCCGCCCGCCGCTCATTAATTTCAATAGTGGTAATATGCCCCTCACGCGGAGCCACCGCCCAGGCCAGCCAGATGGTGGAATACGCAATTGCGGTGCCGATTTCGAGAACATCCCGGGCCTGACTCAGGTGAATCAGGGTGGTAAGAAACTGGGCTACCTCAGGAGGGATAATAGAAACATAGTTTTCCTCAGCATATTTTTCCATTTTCATCATGTATTCCGGTCTTTCCGGTGCCAATCCCCTGATATATTCTTCAATTTGCGGGTTTATTATACTGACCATTACAGCCCTCCGGCCATTTGTATACTTTTAAGCAAATGCTTATCCACCTAAGGCGTTTCCAGACTGTTCAGGTAAAGGGCCTTGTTACGGTTGTGTTCACTTAATGTCCTGCTGAAAACGTGCCTGCCATCCTCAGAAACAACAAAAAACATGAAGTCCACATCAGCCGGGTGGACCGCAGCCTTAAGTGAGGCGCTTCCCGGGGAAGCGACAGGTCCCGGCGGAAGGCCTGAGTTTTTGTACGTATTATAGGGTGAGTCAACCTCCAGGTCCTTATTCAACAAGCGTGTTTTCTGTTCACCAAGAGCATATTGCACGGTTGCACAGGATTCCAGTCTCCAGCCCTTTTTCAGCCTGTTCAGAAAGACAGCGGAAACTTTAGGTCTTTCCTCATCTTTTTGGGCCTCACGTTCAATAATTGAAGCCAGAATAACCGCCTCATGAATCGTCAGGCCAGTATCAGCAGCGCTCGTCTTGAACTCGGGAGTGATTTCCCTGGCAAAACGGCCCAGCATCATGGCGATGATTTCTCTTTCTGTTGTCTCCCTGGTAATCTTGTACGTATCAGGAAAAAGATAACCCTCCAGCCTGTCCGGTCCTTGGGGAATTCCCTTCAGGAAATCATGGTCAAAATCCTCTGTTGCCGCAATCTCCATGAACTTGTCCCGGTCAATGATTTTCATTTCAGCCAGCCGGTCAGCAATCTGGGTAAGATTGTAACCCTCCGGAATGGTAAAGGATAATGTAACCGTCTCCCCCTGAACCAGCCGGGCAACAATCTCAGGAACGGTCATCCCTGTATTCAGGCTAAATTCTCCGGCCTTAAGACTGCTGTCAAGCCCGCGGTAAGCGGTATAAGCCCTAAAGGCGCCACTGCTCCTGATTAGTCCCTGTTCCTCAAGAATATTTGCTATCCCCACCGTACTGGCGCCCTGTGGAACAACTACAGTCATCTCGGATACTACACCGGAGGCTGCAGGGGGCTGCAGCAGGTTATTGAACCGGTAATAAGCTAACAGTAGTCCTGCAGACAGCAGTAACCCGAGGATAATCATAATAATAATTATTTTGCGTCCCATGCCTGTCCCCTTCCGGACCGCAGGAAAACCTGTTTCCACTTTTTATCACTTCTTTCAGACAAGTCATATATTTCTACACTATTATACAACTTTCCTGAAGATGGGACAACAGGTCTCCCTTTAATCAACCTCTAAGGGCCGGGTTTTTCCTTCCCTGTTCCTCATTTTCCAAAAGCTTGATGGGATCAGCCAGTCTCTTCAATACCTCATCCAGGACCAGGTCCATATGAACCCCCTGGGTAGCAACTACGGGAATGATCGGTTTATACCTGTATATCCTCCTCAGGAGTTTAATTGTTGTGGTGGCGATATCCCTCGCAGTTTCATCTATTTTGGTGACCACCAGAATATCTGCCTCATCAAGCAGGGTGTTTCCCTGTTCCATGATAATTTCCGTCTTGATCCCTGCCGGTACAATTGTTACCAAAATATCTCCCAAACGCCTGGTTTCCTCAGATTTGTACCCGTCATTTATTCCCACTGCCTCAATTAAAATCACATCTGGAATTGTGGCCACCGGTGGGATATCCTTCTGGTACAGATGCCCCAAATCCAGCACTGACCTGACCTTGTTAAGTTCCTCCAACGCCTTTCTGGCGTGCTGTATCAGAGTATTTCTTTCCTTTATCAGGTTGATTGCATTCCTGACAACCCTGTCTATATCTGTAATTACGTCATGTCCGGATTCGGGTATGGCAACAGTCAGGTAAGTTGCCTCAATACCTTTTAAAAGATACGGCTTCTCATCCTGAACCCCCGAACCGACAGCAAGAGGCTGGTAGTCTTTTAACTTCAGTCCCTTATACATCTCTCCGAGGATAGTTGACTTACCGGAATCATTCCGCCCCGCAAACACTATTTTCTTCATTTTTTCTCCCCTTTCGATTCCTTATTCCGACCAGATCAGACATCTCTAATATGTATATGCAAAAAATCTTTAATCTTGCCGTAAAAAAAGAGTCTAACGTCAGCTTGGCCGAACTCCATCTGACATTAGAACTCTGTTGATCAGGGTCTTGGCGGTATAGTTACAGGCCTTTCGAAGGTGTCTTCAGTCTGTTCAGGAGAATCCTCCGGTGAATTTGTCTCCTCAGGCGGGCTTGTCTCCTCAGGCGGGCTTGTCTCCTCAGGCGGATTTGTCTCCTCAGGCGGATTTGTCTCCACCGGTGGAGTAATTTCTCCTGGAGCGGTTGTTTCTTCCGGGGGACCGACTGGGCCCGGAGGATTTGCATCTGCAGGCGGCTGTGTCCCGCCTCCTGAAGGCACACCTGTGTCCGGCGAAACCGGCACCGGTTTTACCCCGACATTGACTACCTGGTCTAAAGGCTTATAGTAGCTGGAAGGCAGCTGTTTTGATTCTACAAGCGCCCCACCCTCATATACCAGCATTTTGGAAACAACCCGGTAACCGTTTTGACCGTTATTGGCCACAACCTGTTGACCTTTTGACAAATTCGGGTCATTTTTATATACAATTTTGAAGGGATATTCTTTAATGGTGCTGTTTACAATTCTGATGTTCTTTTTCAGAGAACTATCCCCAAAAATCTTAAAGGTTACAGTGTTCCTCGTCATTAATGTTTTTATGATAATGGCACATGGCAGGTTATTGGTAAACTTAAGGTCTTTAGCTCCATAGGCAACTGCTGCATCCTGACCCATAGGAACATAAGTAACGACCAGTGAGTGATTATGCCTTTCCTTAACCTCGATTCCGGCGCGGAGCAAAACATTGTAAAGCGTGGAGGAAACCTGGCAGACGCCCCCGCCAAGGCCGTCAATAAACTCATTGTTCAGAATAATCTTGGCGTTTTTATAGCCCGCTTCCTGGCTTCTTGGCCCAACAACATCGTTAAATGAAAAAGCCTCATCCTGTTTAATCATTATTCCATTGAGAGCCATGGCAGCTACCCTGACATTTTCGGACCTGTTGGTATTTTCAGCATTAAAACTGGTGGTAAACTGAGCCAGAAGGCCGTTTATCCTTAAGTTTTTTACCTCCTCAGTAGTCTGTGACGGGCTTACTTCAACAAGGTTAACACTTATCTCTGGCTCAAGGTCATCCCGAAAGATAGGTTCTAACTGACTGAATGCGCCTTCGAAATCAATTTCGATGCCATTAGTGCCTTGAACTATCTCCACAGTCTCCTGTGGAGTTATAATCAGCCTGGCATCCCTTGGAGGTACTCTTACCTCCCTGGTGATATCATTAAGTATGTTCCTAACCTTATCTTGGGAAAAGTTGACTTCAAAAGGAATCTCCCTGCCGTCTTGCGCAGCAGCCTTACGTTCCTGCCACTGCTGCAGGTAACTTCCGGTCCGGCCGACCGACCAGGCTGCCTGCACTATATTATCCGTGTCAACCTGCAGCCCTGTGTCTGATACCCGCATCCTGCCGCTGCCCCCGCTAAAACTCACATTTATATACTTTTCCTGCAGTGAGCTGATATAGTCTTCAACTGCTTGAGTAGCCTGATTTTGGGTCAGGTCTCCCAGGTTGACCCCCTTTAAGGAGACTCCGGGAAAAATCCGGTCACTTCTCCCGGTCAGTTCAATGAATGAAATGAAGGAAACCACCGCAGAAATTAACAGTACCGCAGTAATCAGGAGAACCACTTTTACATTTCTGGTCATAATCAACACCTCATATTTTGCCATACATATTGTTTCTAAGATATAGATATATTAGACAATATTACATTTAATTCCTCTGTGATTACTGTAGTAAGAAAAAAAAAGAAGAAGCAGTTTATGCTTCCTCTTCTTCAACCATTGACGCCCAAGTATCGGCGACTTTTTCCCATTCTTCATCATCTTCAATATCCACGAGAATTTCATTGCCTTCATCGTCTTTGTCAATTCTGAGAATTATGGCTTCGCCGCCCTCTTCATCGTCACTTTCTTCCACCGGCAGCAGAATCGCGTATTCAGAACCGTCCAATTCAATAAGGTCGATAACCGAAAATTCGTGTTCATTTCCTTCTTCATCTGTCAGCATAAGAACTTCTGTTTCTTCAGACATTTAATCACCTCATAATTTAATTAAGTATATGTATTGTATATTACCAAACATTGGTTGTCAACAAAAACAACCTTTTCCTATTTTATCCGTTTTCCCCTTCATTATACTTAATATTCCTGTCCATGTAACCCTGTAAAATCATAACTGCCGCCATTTTATCAATCACCAGTTTTCTTTTGGACCTGCTCACATCAGCGCTTATCAGCATTTTTTCCGCTGCCACGGTGGATAATCTCTCATCCCACATGGCGACAGGAAGATTAAAGGTCTCCTCCAGCAAAGATGCAAATTCCCGGACAAACCCGGACTGCGGTCCCATGGTACCGTTCATATTCCTGGGCAGTCCCACCACAATTCGGTCTACTTCCTTTTCAGCGATAATATCCCTCAAGCGGGCCAGGTCCTTTTCTTCTCCCTTGCGCCTGATGACTTCAAATCCCTGCGCCGTAAGCCCCAGGGGGTCACTCAGGGCAACTCCGATAGTTTTAGTCCCGACATCCAAACCCATTAATCTCAAGTCATTCCCACCCCCGCCAAATAATCCTATTATACCTCTGCAATATATTTTTTAAACAAATTATAAAGCTAGATAATCTTAATACAAAACTCCTCACACACCGGACCACAGTACCCGCAGACCCGGCAGCGTCCGGGATCTGCCACAGCTTTCCCGTTCTCAATCTGGATGGCTCCGGCAGTACAGCGGTCCGCACATTTACCGCATCCTGTACACCATGATTCGATATGCACCTTCCGGGGTACAGATTTTACCTTGTCCCTTAGCGCTTCAGGGACTTCCCTGCCGCTGAATATCAGGACATTCATTTTTACTTCTTCTAATGACTTCATTCCCACTGCAATTGAATGCAAATCCCTATTCCCAAGGACAAAGTCAAACGCCTCCCGGGACTCTGCCAGCAGGTTTCCTCCCCCTAAAGGTTTCATACTGTAGATGCCCTTACCGCGAGAAACGGCTTTAGTGATAGCTAGTCCCATTTCCTGGACAGCACCGTCAGTTATCCCTACACCTCTGTAATTGTATAAAGGGTGTATCACATCAATTTCCGGTATCTCACAGGCTGCCCGGACAGCTGCAACCATATGGGTGGAGATGCCGGCTGCCCTGATAATGCCTTTCTGTTTACATTCAAGAAGGTATTCATAGGCCTCCCAGTGACCCTTAATAGTTAATGCAGACTCCTGTTCATGGAGCAGGAAAATATCTATCATATCCCGTCCGGTTTCTTTGCGCGCCTCTTCAACTGCTCCCTGCATCATTTTCCTGGTATAGGCATAAGACTTGGAAGCCAGGACCACTTCCCCGGGATAACCTTTAAGAGCCTGCTTTATATATGGGTAAGTCTTGTAATACTGTGCCGTATCCAAAAAACTGACCCCATTCTCCAAAGCAGACCTGATAACTTTCGCTCCACTGTCAACCGAAAGATCAGCCTGAAGAGGGCCCACTGTCAGAACTCCAAAACAAAGCCTTGACACCCCGATACCGGTTTGTCCAAGTTCCCTGTATTCCATAACATCACCACTGTAACTGTTTTTTCGCGGGCTCTGAAGTCAAGTTAAAACAATAAGGAGGGCATTGGCTGCCCTCCATTACTTCTGCAGGTAATGCTTTACCAATTCTTCTATTACTTCATCCCGCTCCATTTTTCTGATCATACTCCGGGCATTGTTGTGACTGGTTATGTAAGCAGGGTCTCCCGACAACAGGTAACCTACAATCTGGTTGATAGGATTATAACCTTTTTCTTTCAAGGCATCATGTACTTTGAAAAGTATATCCCTGACTTCATCATAGTCCTCAGCCTTAACCTTGAACATCATTGTCTCTTCAAAACTCCTGTTCATATCGGTTCCCTCCCTTGCACGTTGATAGTAGTAGTATTCTCCATTTCTCCTTTTTTTCCTCTTGTCAGGCAAAAAAATTGTTCCGGTATACATCTGGTATTAAAACATGAAATATGATAGAATTATACCAAATATATTATTTCCAATATGGTCAGGAAATGGCACGAATGTGAGGTAATCCTAAAGCATCGTTTTAAGCACGGCACCGGTTGTTACCAAATGCCGCCAACAGCATTCAGTGTCCCTTTGAAAATCTCAATACTGAACCGGTATTCGTGAGTTGCCTTGGTATTGCCTCAAGAGGTTTTTTAAAACCAATTGAAGGAGGAGTTACTATGGCACAGGGATATTGCAAGGACTTAGGTTATTTTTTCGGTCGTTTGGATTCTCCGGATGAACTGACTATTGCCTTCCTGGGACAAAACGATGATCTTGTGTTTGGTTTGGCATCAATTCTTTCAGATATCGGTCCTGAAAACCTCCACGTGAAATGCAGTATGAGTCCTACCGGTTTTGTGGAAATAACGGTTTTTGATTGTCGCGACCCCGAGAACTTCAGTGACACGCGAAAAAGGCCTATCGAACATGTATCTAGATTTATGCTGGATTTTCAGAATGATAAAAAGTTTGTAGTTACAGTTGGTGACCTGAACTTAAACCTCCATTATGATATCCTGAGACTGGAAATTGACCATATTGACTGGATACCTGAATACCTGCAGTAAATAAAACAAGCGCTGTCACAGCGCTTGTTATTTATTATTTACAAAGCTCCGGCAAGACTGAGTACATTAAAAGCAGCATCCGGACCGGAATTGGGCTTACCCAGCAGCAGAGCCTTTTTGTGAAGCAGCTTGGAGCTGTTTTTATCACTTGTGATAATCCTTACTTTTTCCGGTATAGCTTCAATTGAATCCGCCTTCAGAGCGGCGCCGTTACCGGTAACAAACCTGGCATTCCACACTTCCTGCCCATAGAGCACATCAAACAGAACCATTGGAACTCCTGATGCCAGGCATTCTGTTGTGGAAAGGCCGCCCGGTTTTGTCACCATAACATCCGCAGCCCACATGTGTTCATGGATATTGTCTACCAATCCCTCAACCTTGATACTGCCTTTATTGGAAAAGCTTCTCATCATGACTTTTCTGAGTCCGGTATTAATACCTGTAACAACTGTCACCTGTGGCCCTTCGGGCATCTCTGCCAGCATGGCTGTTATTTTTCCCAGAGCGCCGAGACCCCAGCCGCCTCCGCCTACCAGCACTACAGGCCTGCCGATGTCCAGCCCCAGTTTTTCCCTGGCTTCTTCCCGCCCGGGACTTTGGGCAAAAACCGGATCTATCGGGATACCCTGCCCGGAAACCCTGCGGGGTTTGAAGTTAAGATCTGTAAAGCCATTCTTGAGGCTGTTGTCCCCGACAATATACAGGTCAATATTTTGGTTCAGCCAGTAACCATGTACATCATAATCCGTTATTATCCCCACCAGAGGAACATCCAGACCTTTTTCCTTGAGTCCGGCAATAACCGCAGCCGGAAAGGGATGTGTACATACAATGACATGGGGCCTGAACCTTTTTATTTCTGAGGTAATCGAACCTTCCAGCAGTAGCTGCACCATTCTCCTGGATGTTTCATCATCTGTCTGTGCCCTGCTGTTCTCATAAAACCTGTGCCAGGTCTGTGGCAGCCTGTTAATTAACTGCAGGTAACACCTGAAGATCATATCCTTCAGACGGGGAAAGCTGCTGCCGATACTGTTGGTATGACGAACCTCGATATCGGGAACAAGCTGCTTCATAGCCCTGGTTAAAGCATCTGCGGCCCTTTCATGTCCAAGGCCGAAAGACTCAGAGATAACCAGCACTCTTTTTGCCATGGATCCTGTCACCTCCGGTAATCAAATCCCTGATGCCGCCTAAACTTCAATAACTATAATATACAATACTCATCTACTATACTACAGAATATTCGTCCGGAGTTCAATTGAATATATTTGGCTAAATTACTTGATTTGGTTAAATTATTTGATTTGGCTTTCAATAACCTTATATGCCTTTTCCAGGGCATCTGCTATTTTGCCGGGGTCTTTGGCGCCGGCCTGAGCCATATCCGGCCTGCCTCCTCCGCCGCCTCCCGCAGTTTTGGCGACCTCCCGGACTATATTCCCTGCATGAATACCTCTATCCAGGACATCTCTGGTAGCCATGGCCACAAAATTAACTTTGCCGTCATTGATACTGCCAAGCACCACAACCCCTGAGCCGAGCTTATCCTTCATCATGTCTCCCATATTCCTCAGGGCATCCATGTCAGGAGCATTCACCCGGGCTGCCAGGGCCTTGATACCACTGATTTCCCTCACCTGTTCCATTATCTCCCGGGATTCGTATCTGGCTACCTTGGCCTGCAGGGCTTCAAGTTCCTTTTCCTTTTCCCTTAGTTCTCTTACAATACCTTCAGCCCTTCTGGCAAGCTCATTTGGTGTTGTCTTTAGGGCGGCGCTGACCTCTTCAAGCAGTTTTTCCTTTTCAGTGATATATGTAATGATTCCGTCTCCGGTTACAGCCTCAATCCTCCGCAGACCGGAGCCGATTCCGCTTTCAGACAGGACCTTGAATATCCCGGCCTCAGCGGTAACTCGCAGATGAGTACCACCGCAAAGCTCCATGCTGTAATCACCCATCCTGACCACACGCACCCGGTCACCGTACTTTTCACCGAAAAGAGCAGTTGCTCCTGCTTTTTTAGCCTCTTCAATGCTGCAGACCTCAGTTGTAATTTCGAGATTGGACATTATCTGTTCATTTACCCTGGCTTCAATTTTCTTTAACTCTTCAGGGGTAACCGGCAGAAAGTGTGTGAAGTCAAATCTCAGCCTGTCAGGCTCAACAAGCGAACCGGCCTGGTTAACATGTTCACCCAGAATCTCCTTCATAGCCTTATGCAGCAGGTGGGTCACCGAATGGTTCCGGGAAATCCGCTTTCTTCTTTCTTCATCAATCCGGGCATCAACGAAGTCACCAAAAGACAGAGTCCCTTTTTCGATTTCACCAAGGTGAATATACAGGCCGTTAAAGGCTTTCTTGGTATCATAGATACGTACCGCCGTGCCTGCCTTGGTCAAATATCCGGTATCCCCCACCTGGCCGCCGCTCTCACCGTAAAATGCGGTCTTGTCCAGGATAACCTCCACTTTTTGGCCTTGCTCAGCCTGGGGAACAGCTTCTTGATCAACAATCAGGCCGATTACATTGGCGCGGAAGGATGTCTGCCCATAACCGTCAAACTCGGTTATCCCCAACTTTGTGCCAATATCCGCATACAACTCCTGCCCGGCCAGCATCGCGGTATCCTGGCGTGCTGCCCGGGCTCTTTCACGCTGCTGCTGCATTGCTTTCTCAAAGCCGGTCCTGTCCACTTCAAGCCCGTTTTCTTCGGCAATATCTTCTGTGAGGTCAAGTGGAAAACCGTATGTATCATAAAGAACAAAGGCATCTTCCCCGCCAATCCGCGGTTCCCCGGCGGATTTGACCCGGGATACCATCTCACCTACAATTTTGAGGCCATCATGGAGTGTTTCATGGAAACGTTCCTCCTCAAGCCGGATTATCTGGCTGACATATTCCTTCTTTTCTGCAATTTCCGGATAAGCCGCTCCCATCAGGGCAATTACTGTATCAACCAGTTCATATAGAAACGGCTTTTCTATACCCAGGCTCTTGCCAAACCTCACTGCCCTCCTGAGAATCCGGCGCAGCACGTATCCTCTGCCTTCATTGCCCGGCAGTACACCATCGGATATAAGGAAGGTACAGGCCCTGGCGTGGTCTGCAATAACCCGAAATGGAAATCCGTTTTCATTCCCGCCATATTCCCGGCCGCACATTTTTTCCACTTCTGTGATGATATCTTTCAACAGGTCGGTGTCATAGTTGGATGCAACGCCCTGGATTACGGAAGTAATCCGCTCCAGCCCCATTCCGGTATCAATGCTGGGTTTGGGCAGGGGTGTCATTTTGCCGGTTTCATCACGGTTGTACTGCATAAAAACCAGGTTCCATATCTCAAGCCAACGGTCACAATCACATTTTCCGACGAAACATTCCGGTTCTTCACAACGGAATTCCTCACCGCGGTCGTAAATTATCTCACTGCATGGACCGCAGGGTCCCGTATCCCCCATGGACCAGAAATTGTCTTTTTCACCCAGGCGGACTATTTTCTCAGCCGGCACACCGGTAACTTCCTGCCAGAGTTCGAATGCCTCATCATCATCAGTATAAATTGTAGGATAAAGCTTTTCTTCAGGCAGCCCCAGCACCTCTGTGAGGAATTCCCAGGCATAGTTTATGGCATCACGTTTAAAGTAGTCTCCGAACGAGAAATTACCCAGCATCTCAAAAAAGGTGTGGTGCCTGGCGGTGCGCCCCACAGTGTCCAGGTCATTATGCTTCCCTCCGGCCCGGACACACTTCTGGGAGGTTGTGGCCCTTTTGTATGGGCGCTTGTCCAGCCCCAGGAATACATCCTTAAACTGGTTCATCCCTGCATTGGTGAACAACAAAGTCGGGTCCTCATGAGGGACCAGTGACGAACTGGAGACAATCATATGCCCCTTGCTCTCATAATATTTCAGGAATTTTTCTCTAACTTCATTTCCGGTCAACACATTTACCTCCTAACTTAAAAGCCTTCCGCCCGAAGTGAACAACACTCCAGGGACGAAAGACTGTCTTTCGCGGCGCCACCCTGGTAACAGTAAATGGCAATTTGTAAATTCGCTAAAATTATACCTAAAGCTGCTACTATTGTCAAGGCAATTAACCGGCTCCCTTGTCGTCGACCAGCTTAAGATAAATATATCGCAGGATCACTTTCAAAGCCGCCGCAGCCGGTACTGCCAGAAGGATACCGGCAAAACCGTAGATTTCCCCCCCTGCCAGTAAAGCAAAAATCACCACAAGAGGATGCAGCCCAAGGCTTTTCCCAAGAATTTTGGGTGAAATTACAGCATTCTCTAACTGCTGAACTATAAGAATAATTATTATGGCATATAACGCAGTCTCTTGGGAAACAAGCAGGGCCAGGGATACCGCCGGCACAGCAGTGATAAAAGGACCCAAATACGGGACCAGTTCGGCTATCCCTGCAATCAGCCCGATGATGAAGGCAAATTCCACCCCCACAAGATACATGCCCAACCCAGTCATCAGGCCCACAATTAAAGATATTGTCACATGCCCCCTGAGAAAACCGCTGATAATTTCATCCAAGTCCCTTAAGACAGCCATGACATCACTGCGGTATCTGCGTGGTATGGTTAATATAAAGGAATTTTTTATCTGTTCTGCATCCTTCAGCATATAAAACGCAAAAAAAGGGGCAATAATCAGTCCCAGCAGGTATGAAAACAACTTAACCAACGAATCTGCTGCCGCCCTGATAATACTTGTAAGCAAGGCTTCTCCCTGTTGAATCCGCTCATCAATTACATCCCTGATCCCCTGTGGCAGCTTAAACCTGCTGTAGCTGCCCTCAATATCGGTAATAATACCTCTTATTTCCGTGGTCAGCCTGGGAATGACATTCCCCAGACGGTTAAATTCCTCGACAATATATGGAACACCAAATACCATTATTGATGTAACCACACTGAATACCACCATATATACCAGAAGTATTGCCAATCCCCTGGGGACTTTTTTGTTTTCCACATAGTGCACCAAAGGATTCAGGAGGTAGGCAATAAAAAAGGCCAATATAAATGGAATAAAGATGATTTTAACCCTGTATAGAAAGTACAAGCCGGCAATTGATACTGTTCCCAGGAACAATCGCCGGTACACTGTTTTGGTATTTGTATTATGCATTCTTTATTTCATCCAGTCATCAGCCATTTTTTTTGCTCCCTTGATAACCCTTCGCGCGCTGCTTTTGACCAGTCTGGAGTCCTTTAGCACAGGTACTCTGTGCTTCTTATACTGGGGTGCCATAAACATTGTCAAAACCATTGCTGCGATACCGCCTGTAAGTAAACCGTTCCAAAATCCCTTGCGCATGTATTCACCCCCTTTATCGGTTGCTAAATTTCGTCCTGAGCGCCCAAAACCATCAGGGTACCGTCTTCTGCCACTTCAAAGATATTAACTTCATTTCTTTTTAAACTGTATTCCACACAGCAGTCCCAGCAATAATACTGGTCCACCCCTACCCTTCCGGTAGCCTTGCTGCCACAGGCAGGACAATTCAACATGTTGTTTCCCCCCTTATCAAGGAATCCCGCTTATTTCAGAAGACGCAATAATCCGGTCCGGACCAATGCTGACACCTGTATTAGGTATAGAAAACCGCCCCTTGAGAAGGTCTTCAATAACACCGTCCGAAATCTCATATCCGGTTATCTCCCCGGTATTTTCATCAAGAATCAGATCCTGAATTATCCCGATGCTCCGGCCATCCTCGTATTCAACACGCAGACCCCTGATATCTCTTTTTTCGCTCACAGTTTTCTTTAAAACAGGGATAGATTTGATAGGTTTAATTACAGATTCATCGGCTATTATCAGGCTTTCGTTTTCACGCCTGAAAACGTCATCGTGAAGGAATCCCTTACTGTTCCTGAGCCACCCGCCGTTTTCGATAAGATAACCGATAACTCTGTTTTCGCCGAAATCATAAATCAGGTCTTTAACTTCTCCAAGCTGCTTTCCATTGCTTAAGGCAATCACCGGCAGGCTTATGATTTCCCTCCCTTTAAGCACATCTGTTACCTCCAAGTCCTGACTTCCCCTATGACCTGTGGTCCTTAATAGTATGACCGGAAAATAAACAAATAATTCGAAACCCAATTCATGCAAAAAAAATGATGTTATCAGTCACGACATTTGCTCGCGCAGCCAATAACAATCATTTTAACATTTTTCGTTACAATCAATACTATAAATTGATAATATGCAGAATTGTACCCGCAGCCACGCTAATCCCAAAAAGCAGCCCTGTGATCATGAGGTTTTCCCTGATGTTCCTGTTTTCCTTAAAAAGAACCAGTATGCCCAGGCCGGCGCCTGATGAAAGTCCGGCAACCGCGGAACCGAAACTTATCCCTCCCCTGAGGTATATTTCCGTCACTGCTACAGATGCGGCACAATTCGGTATCAACCCGATAATGGCGGCAATAAACGGCTGCAGCGCACTATTACCCAAGAAGAATTTCCCCAGGTTTTCTTCTCCGACCTGAAAAATTATGTAGTTTAGAAACAAGGTCACAATAAAAATAAAACCAAAAACCTTAATCGTATGGATAACAGGGTGAATAATCCACTGCCTGATGTCATTTTTTTTCGGAGTACAGCTATGTCCACAGCAGCCAATATGTTCATTTTCAGGGTGCTGCCTCAGGGCTTTACCCCATTCTGCAGCGTCCGGAATCTGAGCATGGTCATGGCTGTGCCCATGGCTGTGCCCATGGCAGTCAGCCCCGTGTTCAGCTCCGTTGTGGCTCCCGTCTCCGCTGCCGGTCCCGGATGCACATACTTCACGTTCTACGGCGGCTTTTCCTGACCTTGACAGTACAAGGTCAACAGAATATCCCCCAATTAATGCAATACAAATTTTGGCCGCCAGAAGAGGCAAAAGTACTCCAATCTTTTCCGGTTGGGCCAGAATAACGGGAATTGCCTCATCAGAGGTTGAGAGGTAAACTGCCAGTAATGTTCCCATTGTAATCAGCCTTTTGGAATAAAGGGCAGCGGAAATTACCGAAAACCCGCACTGGGGAACCACTCCGAAAACCGAACCTAATGCAGGGCCGGCTTTCCCTACCCTCTGAACCTTATCCCTGATCTTACCCCCAAACCTTATTTCAAGATATTCGATACCTATATAAATGGCCAGTAAAAACGGTATCATTAGCGCTGAATCAATTAAAGCATCAATAATTATTTCCTTCATGTGGATAGCTCCTTCCTGCACTGCCTGCAGTAGCCGAAGACCTCGAACCTGTGGGTAGTTACCTTGAAATCTTCAGGAACAGTATTATTAATATTAAGGCCTTCCAGCGGGCAGGCCTTTAATTTCCATGTTCCCCCACATTTCAGACATACCAGATGATGGTGATGGTCCTGGCTGCGGTTAAGTTCATACCTGCTGCGTCCCTCCTGAAAGTCCAGCCTGTTGACAATATGTAAGTCCTGCAAGAGGTTCAGGTTACGGTAGACCGTATCAAAGCTCATATGGGGATATTTCTTCAGCATCCGGTCATAGATTTCCCTGGCAGCCAATGGAGTTTTAGCTCTTATAAGTATCTTTAACAGTTCCCTTCTCTGCAGGGTAAGTTTGCAGCTTTGGGTAGATAGCTGTTCAAGTATGCTCTCATATATCATAGCTCTACATCTCCCAAATCAGAATGTTTCTGATTTATATTATACTACCGCAAACACTCCCTGTCAAAAGAAATCGGACCGCGTTGAGCCCTTTGTATTAAAGGAAACGGTCCTTCAGAGGAGGCTTGATAATAATATTTTTTTTTGCAGCTTTTAGGAAATGAAAGGAATCAGGGCAAACTCAAAAACCTTTTTCGGGCAATTTATTTCACATCTCTTGCAGGCAGTGCCATTACACCTGTCAGGCCTTATCAATATAGTCGGCTGCTGTTCCGGCAGAAGCTGCAGCGCTTTTTCAGGACACTTTTCCACACAGGCGCCGCATCCTGTACAACCATCAAACCGTACCTGGCATGGTTTTCCGACAATATCGATATAGGACACTCCCCGGCAGCCCAAATCCGGGATATCCCGCTCATAGAGCCTGATAATTTCCGGTTCTCCATAAGGTTCGATCAAACGCGGCAGCTTATACATCCTGCTGAATTTGTGATACTGCTCCCAGGGCATGCCTTCACCCCAAAAGGATAATTCCAACAGGTACGCCCTTTCAAAAACCTGGGAGTCTCCAAACATACAGTGATTAGCCCTGAGCGCACGCGCCAGGTCCTGTAATTCCCACAGTTTCTCCGGATCCAGCACAATATCCCGGGCCATTGCCAGTGAGGTATTGCCAACCTGGTAGACTTTTTGGGCTCCGGGGGGCACCAGACCAACCTGTAGGGCTTTTCGCGCATTCACATAGGTTCCGGAAGCGCCCGCCATATATGCGGTCTTAATATCCTCCAGCTCTATCCCGGCTTCTGCTGCCAGGGTGATGAACCCGGCCCTGATAGCGCCTATTGCTTTGCCGGCTTCGGTAATGTCATGCTCACTGAAGGCAACATCTTTTCCCAGATGTATTTTCTTTTGCGGTGTTTTTATTTGGGGAAGCCGAATAAGGTTTGCGGCCATGCCCTCATAAAGGATTGAGATTACACCGGTCCCCGTAATTCCGGCAACACCTACCGCTCCTGTTTCCAGAACGGTCCCTGCCGTTATATCCACCAGGTCTCCCGGTTCACTAATCATATTCTGGTTTAGGACATAACACCTGAAGCCAACCTTTTCGGCTTCTATATCGTGAACAGCTCCCGGGGCCGCCAGCATTCCAAATTCAATATGCTGTCCTTCCAAAGCCGGCCCGGCCGCACAGGAACCTGTAATTATCCTGTCTCCGATTTTAAGCGCCATTTCGGCATTTGTTCCATAATCGGTAACCAAAGCGATATCCCTGTTTTCCAGCAATCCTGACTGGGCCATCATTGCCAGGGCATCAGCCCCGATTTCGTGCTTCACTGCCGCCGGAATGTATACTCCCACACCCGGTGGCAGAAACAGGCCGTCGATGTCGGAAGCTGCCAGCTTTTTGGCATCCCTGTTTGGCGGCACAATGCCCATGAGCTTCTTTTTGCGTTCCCCTGCATAAGCCAGGTCCCTTATTTCAATCCCCTCAAACAGTGATAACTGTATGGGGTTCCCGCATACAGCAAGCCTTGTGATATCTTCTTTTGGTATTCCCAGGGTACTGATAACCTGATTAACTGTCTCGATAACCACACCATGGGCTGTTTCCAGTCCGGCTTCTATAGCAAAATTCAGATGGTCCATGACATTTGCCCCTGGCAGAGGATGCCTCGCAGTGAGCACTGTTGCTATGATTTCTTTTCTTTCCAGGTCAATGGCCTGCCCTCGGAAGCCGCTGGTACCCAAATCAAGCGCTATACCTGTTTGACCCATGTTACCACTCCTCTTTTGCAGTTTTCAGATTCATTTGTACCGTTCGTTTCACAACTGGCATCTGCCGAACTCTTCCTTCAGCAAATCCTTCCTGAGGTCTGTACCTATTACTATTATCTTGCTTAACACCAACCCCTTTTTAACGTCTGATTCTGCAACTTCGCGTGATGCCAGGTCAAGGCGTACCCAGTCATCGCCCGCAACCCGAAAGACACCTTTTGCCCTGTCAACCAGGCCAAAAGTGCTGTGGTTAATTTTCCGAAACAGGTCTCGCAGCTTTTCCAGGTCAAAAATACCGCCGGTAGAGGTACTGAACTGCTCATACCTCTTCAGGGGCACTTCCGATACACCTGGCAAAAAAAGTTCTTCGTTGATTAAATCCCCGGTTTGAGTTGTTTCTCTGCTTGTAACCCTCCCGTGGATAGTCAGTAAAATCCCGGCCGCTGTATTTATACTTCTGATAAAACCTGTTATCCAGCTGATTTCACCGGCATCGACCCGGTCGCATTTATTTACGGCAATAACATGTGCGGCCTTGAGCTGATTTTCCACAAAGGCGCGGTTTTGAGCAACTATTTCCCTAAGATTTGCTGCATCTATGACCAGAGTGACCCGGATATCTTCAATGTATTTTTCAAGGCTAAGGCTGTTCAGGATACCCAGTAAATTCTTTATGGTAGCAATACCGGTAGGCTCTATCAGAAGCCGGTCCGGCTCAAAGTTCTCGGCAATCTCCTTGACCTGGGTACGGAGGTCGGCAGTCAGGGTGCAGCAGATGCACCCATTGGGGAGTTCCACCACACTGGCTCCATGTCCACTGAGGATATCACCGTCAATGCCAATTTCCCCGAATTCGTTTACCAATACCACTGTTTTTTCACCAGGGTCCTTTTGTTCCAGCAGGTTTAACATATATGTCGTCTTACCTGATCCCAACAGTCCGTTAATTACGTCAATCTTCATATTTCGGCGCCCCTCATTTCTGGGATTTGACATATTGGAATACTGACCCGGGCCTGGATACCCAGTCCCGGGTCAGCAATCAGACATTAATTAATTGTTCCACTTCTCTCTTAACTGGCTCCAACTCAGGCCATTTACAGCATCATTGGCCATTCCGGGGGCCTCTGAAGCATCCTTGCCAAATATCCCGAGCTCATAACCGCTCACATATTCCAGAGATACAGCGCCGCCGCCACAGACAAACGGTACATAGTTGCTGTCTTTAACCAGGCGCTTGGAGATTCTTTCAAATGCCGTCATGGTGGTGGTCATCAGGGCTGTCCCGGTTACCATAACCGGTTTATGCTCCTTAACTGCCGCAACCACCTCATCAACAGGAACGTCCTTGCCCAGGTCAACAACATTATAGCCATTGGCCCTGAGGAGTGCATTCACAATTTTCTGTCCCAGGTCATGAATATCTCCTTCTGCAGTATGGGTAATTACAGTTCCCTTCTTCTCCAGGGCTTTACCCAGTTTTTTCTCACAGATATCCAGCCCTTGAAGCATGGCATCAGATGCCACAATAGCCTGGGGAAGATAATACTCTCCCTCATCCCAGAGCCTGCTGACTTCATTCATGCCTCTAATCAGACCATCATTGATAACCGTCATAGGGTCTTTTGATGCCAATGCCTCATTAACGGCAGCGGCGATATTATCACTGTCCCCTTCCAGGACACAATCCAAAACCTTCTGCATTGCGGAGTCCTTGTTTGAAACCTTTACCCCTTTAGCTTCTCCCGAGCCAATGAGGTCATATCTTACAAAGATATTAGCATAATTTGCCACTGTTGCCATCTTTGTCCCTCCTTTAATTTATGACATTTCTTCCCAACGGTTTACAGACCATAATTGGCCAGAGTAAAACCAGGGATTAGTTTCTTGTAAATGTCGGTACATTCACTGATGAAATCTTCCTCTTTATCAGGCAGGCTTTCCAGGGTACGCATAGCTGATTCCAGTGACTCTTTTTCAAAAGCAGATATCTGTAGTTTGCTGTCACCGAGCATCAGTTCTCCGGACTTAATAGCAGCAGCACGCGCCCTGGCATAGTAGGAAGTATTGTTGGCAACAATTGCTTTACCAATTTCATATGCATTTTCCGGGCAAAGAATGAAGCCATGGGTATCACGGTACTTGTCGGAATGAATCATCATCTGCTGCAGATCCTTGGCCTTACCCAGTTCAATAGCGGTATTCATCAAGGACACATCATAGCCAAGAATCTCAGCAAATACAGCTACCGTAGTTCCACCGAACATGTCATGGTATTCAACTGCTTCGTTACTCCACAGGTCACAGCACGCTCCAACCAGGTTGCCCAGGAGGTCGCTGTGGGCACAGGCACACGTTTTACCTTCCATTGATATGGGGTTTCCGGTGATTGACTTGATGATAACATCTTCATAACCACAGTCCTTACTTGGACCTTTGGCTCCCTGCTCATAAGCAACCAGGGAACGTGCTGCAGCAATAGCCCTTGTCAAAGCGGCAAAGGTATGCGGAACAGAGCGGTCCTGAAAGCCTCCGGCCATAAACATGGCCACATTGGCCTGGGCACAGTTGGTGTCGCCACCTGGGGTAGCCCCATATTTGTCAGCAATGGCAACAATTTTCTTCCACATAAACTCCATATCCAGGCTCCCGAGAACACCAATCCCAAAGAGGGTTCCCCGGATATCCTGCCTGACAATGGTATAGTCGGAGATTTCCTTGCCACCTACAGATTCGATGGAAAGGTTATCTGCTCCACCTGCTGCGCTTGTTTCAAAAGTCTTTAACTGGTTTTCCAGAGCTACACTGTTTCTGATGTCTTCCTCGTCAGGTTTCCGGTAGTCTGCAACAGTTGCTCTGATAGCGCTCTTGAGACCATACTTACGGAAATAATCCTCCTGCAGGTGCTTTGTTGCTGCGGCAATTTCACCGCCCCACTCCGGGTTTTTGGTCATTTGATAAACGTGTTCCAGCTCGATCTGGATTCCTGGGATACCAATGCCCACACAACGATCGAGCACATCGGTAACCATTTTTTCATATTCTTTGACCAGAGTTTTCTTGGTTGATTCCGTGCCCGGTCTGGGATGCGGTACCAGCTCCGGATAAACGTAACCTCCACCGACAGTAAAATCGCGACCGTACTTCACAGGATTCTTTGCTGAGCCAAATATCATTTCATCAGCGCTTGCGTAAGCCATCTTGTCATATTTCGGCATTCTTGCTAACCTCCTTTTGTTAACTAAACTACTGGGCACTTAAACAACCTGCTAAACAGAACACAAGGGAAATAATTGTACCTAATACACCTCCTCCCGACACGGAGCATGATTGATCCGGTGAAAATTCCACCAAGCGCATCTGTACATTACATAAAGCAATAACCATGCCAAAACCAGGTGTTGGTGCAAAATATTTGGTTTAACAGTTTTCTCCCTTGATACTGCTATGATTTCAATGATATGCATTCATCCGGGGCTGTTCCCTGAGCGTGGGCCAAAACCTGGTATTGTTCCATTGCAGAACAATCCAATGCCCGTGATTTGTTTTATTCTCTGAAACTACCTTGTACAGGTTGGCCCGTTCCCCTTTTTTAGAAGTGTTACGAAATGAAACACTGTTACAACCGAAAGAACACTAGAAAAGCGCGCATATTTCAGTTCCCTATGCGCGCGCTTTCACCCGCAAGGGGTGGGCCGCATCCCTAAGAAGCTACGCTTCAAGGGCTGCGCACTCTGTACTACATTCCTTAACCTTTTCCACACTGCGGAGCCGTTACCGCTTCAGCGGTTTACGGCTCCGGCGTACCCCTTGCGGGTACATGTGGAAAAGATATACTTTCCTGTAGTACAAAAAAAGGGAAGGTGTCTCAGCCGTTATATTTTCGTCTGAGCCCCTCCCATGACATCCCCCGTTCAGCGTCCTCAGCCATCTTAGGAGCAAGGGAAGCATCCTTTCCATAAATTCCGTAATCAAAGCTGGTAATAAAAGAAAGGGTGACTCCTCCTCCTCCTCCACAGGCAAATGGAACGCTCAGTCCCTGTTCCTTCAGCCTGTCAGATATCCTTTTAAATGCTCCCATGGTTGTGCTCAGGTGGGCTGTACCACAGATAATATCAGGATTATGTTCTCTGACAGCCTGAACAACTTCGGGCACCGGAACGTCCTTCCCGAGGTCAACCACCTCAAAACCGCTGGCCCGGAGTAAGGCATTAACAATTTTCTGCCCCAGGTCATGAATGTCTCCTTCGGCAGTATGAGTGATGGCAAGCCCCCGTTTCCGCACCGGACACCCCAGTCTTTCCTCACAGATTTCCAGCCCCAGAAGCATGGCATCTGAAGCCAGGAGGGTCTGGGGCAGATAATAAACCCCTTCATCCCAGAGTATGCTGACTTCTTTGATCCCTGCAATCAGTCCGTTGTAAATAACATCTACCGGATCTTCTTCTTCCAGGGCCGACTTGACGACATCGCCAATGTTTTCCAGGTCACCAAGGATAACACATTCAGTCACTCTAGCCATGGTCTGTTTTTCTCCTGCACTTCTCTTAATTGAATAATATGGGCTCTCAGTAACCAAGTCATAACGGATAAACACATTTGAATAATCCCTGATAGGCATTATTTTTACCCCTTTCAAAAAAAACCGTCCTTAACCATGGCTCCTATCCTGACGCAAATTATACCTCTCAATCTTTCTGTAAAGGGTGTTTCTGCCAATCCCCAGAACTGCAGCAGCCTTGGAAATGTTCCAGTTGCTGGATTCCAGGGTGTTGATGATTACAGTGGCCTCGGCATTTTTTAGTTTATCTGTCTGGATACTCTTTTTAGAAACAGTCTTTTGCGATGAGAAAATTCTTGAAGGGAGATGTTCTGGAATCAAAATATCTGATTCCACCATGTGCAGGGCCTGTTCAATAACATTTTCCAGTTCCCTGACGTTACCCGGCCAGTTATATTCGGTAAGGCAATTGTAGAATTCAGGGGTGATTGTTGGTGGGTTCTGTCCAAGTCTGCAGCTTATCTTTTCCACAAAATACTGGGCAAGGTAAGGGATATCCTTGGGGCGTTCCCGCAAACCGGGGAGTTGAAATGTGATTACATTGAGCCGATAATAAAGGTCAAGCCGGAAGTTTCCTTTTTCTACTTCCCCGGCCAGATTCTTATTGGTAGCAGCAATTACTCTTGTATTAATCGGAATCGCTTTCTGACCGCCTATTCTGGTAACCTGCCGTTCCTGTAACACCCGCAACAGACTGGACTGGATATCAAGGGGCATGTCACCTATTTCATCAAGAAAAATGGTGCCGCCGTTTGCCAGTTCGAATTTACCCGGCCGGCCTCCCTTCCTGGCACCGGTAAAAGCGCCGTCCTCATATCCGAAAAGCTCGCTTTCAACAAGTTCACGCGGGATGGCACCACAATTAATCACTATAAAAGGTCCCCCGCTGCGGCCGCTGGCATTGTGCACAGCCTGGGCGAATATCTCTTTCCCGGTTCCGCTCTCACCCTGCAGCAGAATGGTCGAACCGCTCCTGGCAACTCTTTTGGCACGCTTCATCAGGGAATGTAGCTGGGGGTCATTGCCAATGATATGATCAAAGGTCAGGGTAGCCTGTGCTCCCACCATTTTATGGACAAGTTTGTGTACTGTATCCATTTCCCGCAGTGTCGCAATCATCCCGGTAATATTTCCTTCTTTATCCCTGATGGCTCTGGCAGTGGATGTAAAACGCGAGCCACCGTAAGGCGTGTCCAGAAAAAATTCCTTGTCCTCAAACTCTTTCCCACTGCTTATGGCATCCAGCAAAGGAAAGTCGGCTCCAAAAACGTCGGATACGTATTTGCTGAGACAGTCTTCCGGTGCCACCTGAAGAATTTTTGCTCCCAATGAATTCAACTGTGTAATCTGTCCATTGGCCTCAATGGCTATTAACCCGTCACTCATTGTTTCAATGGCTGTCTTCACTTTGTTATAGGCGATCATCAATTCATAAGATGCCTTCTGACTGGCCAGCTGGTTTCCGATTGCCTCTACGGCTGCAACTACCATCCCCAGGGTATGTGGATGTACATTGTGATACATTCCAACAATGCATAAAACCCCCAGTAATTCCTGTTCAGGGCTGAAAATCGGGGCTGCTGAGCCTGTCAATTCATGGAGGACTTTACAATAATGCTCACTGGCATTTATCTGTATCGGCTTTTTCTCAAATAACGCGGTCCCTATAGAGTTGGTCCCCGCTATAGCTTCACCCCAGTCGGACCCAATATGGTGGCATAAATGTTTCGTCCGGTATTGGATAACAGGGTCTCTTAAAACATCCAGAACCATACCCTGGTCATCGGCCAGGCAGACCAGGGTATCAGTTCCCTTGACAAAGTTATATAAATGATTCATAAAAGGCATCGCAGCATCAATAAGCCTTTTCCTGCGTTTAATTCGTTTTTCAACCTGCACCGGGCTTAAGAGGCGAAGGTCACTCAATGTTGCACAGGGGTCAACCTTCATCCTCAGGCACCGATGCCAAGAATTTGCGACCAAAGGCCTGATTACATAAGGTTCAATTTCAAAGTTGTTTATGAACTTTTCCCAAGACCGGTAAATTCTGTTGAGTTTACGGTCCACAGGTTCACCCACCTCATTTTTGTCTTTGAAAGACTGATTTACCCACTCTTATTATAAATAATAATTTTTTGCTTTAAGTTAATTATATACAAAATCTGTTAAAATCAGTGTCGAATCATTTTTATATTACTACTAAATTTAATAGTATTTTTAAATAAGACTGTCGTTTACTGTCGAATCTAGTCTATCCGGCTTTGCTTATCCAATGATTTTAATATAGTAATCGTTTCAAGAGCATATTTGATTGCATTATGGGCATTATCCGCATAGCTGTCGGCGCCCCATTGATTTGCCAGATTTCTGTTAACCGGAGCGCCTCCTACCATTACTTTCACCCCGGGACTCTTTTCTTTGATTCGTTTAATGATTTCACTCATACTGTTCATCGTAGTCGTCATCATAGCTGAAAGGCAGACTATTTCAGCATCGGTGCGCAGCTGCTCATCAACAAACTTATCCAGGGGTACATCACAGCCCAGATCGTGAACCTTAAACCCGGCAGCATCAAACATCATTTTAATAATGTTTTTCCCGATATCATGGATATCTCCTGCTACCACTCCGATAACAATCTGTCTTTTTTCCACATATTGTTCTCTTTTTATATGGGGGAGCAAGACATTTAGTCCGGCATAAAGAGCATCAGAGCACATCAGCATTTCTGCTATAAAATAGTCTCCTCTTTCGTATAGTTCTCCCACTTCTTCGATTCCGGGCAAGAGACCTTTCATGATACATTCATAGATATCAAGGTTATAGTTCAGTACATCCCGGGATGCATTGACGACTATTTCTTCATCGTAATTCAAAACTCCTTCTTGCAGCCTTGCCCAAATTTTTCTGCGAACATCACCAGCCATGCAACTCCCCCCTTTAGGACATTAGAAAAATTTTTCCTTTATGTTTTTTTACATATCTCTCAGGGAAGCAACCATATTAATGGCATCTTTAAGGGCATTATTGGCATCCTTGGCATAGCCGTCGGCCCCCCACTGTCCGGCGAGGTTTTCATTTACCGGAGCGCCGCCGATCATAATCTTGACATTGGGGTTTTTATCTTTGAGCTTCTTGATGATTTCAGGCATTCCCACCATAGTTGTTGTCATCATGGCAGAGAGACAGACCAGGTCGGAGTTTGTGTTCAACTGCTCTTCAATAAATGTCTCCAGGGGAACATCGCGGCCCAGGTCGTGGACTTCAAAGCCGGCTACATCAAACATCATCTTGACAATGTTTTTGCCGATGTCATGGACATCGCCCTGAACAACACCCATAATAACCTGGCCTTTAATACCACCAGCCTTTTTCTTCATATTTGGTTTCAGAATGTTTAGGCCGGCATACATAGCATCTGCTGCCAGCAGCATTTCGGGAACAAATATCTCTTCAAGTTCATATAATCGTCCGATTTCCTCAATCCCGGCAACCAAGCCGTCAAAGATTGCCTCCTCGGCATCGATGCCTTTTTCCAGGGCTTCATTTGCCGCTTCGATTACCATGTCATTGTCGTATTCGATTACTCCATCTTTGAGCCTTGCTAAAATCTGTTCTTTACTCATTTTGTGTTCCTCCTTTTAATTGTTTAAGTCTCTGGAAAATAGAATTCACTTTATGTTCAAGGCTTTACGCCTTGGACTATTTGTTGGGTCCGGAAATGACCGTAGATTTCTCCGGCAGCAGTGCTGGAAATCGGTACAACAGCTCACCATATGCGCCCACGCTCATTTCCGAGAGCCTAACTGTTTTTGCGTACCCATTTGGCCGCACCATAGGCATTGACTGTTTCCGTCATTTTCTTGAGGTTTTCCACAGGGGCTGTGGGCCAGATGTCACAGCTGGGCCATACGGCATCACAGCTTT
>JAENYP010000004.1 GCA_016841725.1 Thermincola carboxydiphila
CGAGTCAACTGGTAATCTCTGCTGTTTTTCAAAATCTCCCCGTGCTCTCTCAAGCCCGGATTTACATCTTACCACAACCGTGGCTCATCAATCAACCGGCAATTTCTGGATAAGTAATTATCCTGTTTTATAACCGTGTTTATAATGAAAACGGGATCTGACTTCTTCCCGGCTTCTCTGCCTTTGGTGTGGCGTCGACATTGACTAATATAGCACACCTGTAAGCATCTTGTCAACAACTTTCCTCAAAAATATCTGTTTATTCTATGATAATATTACCCTGCCCTGTTTTACCCCTTTAGATACCTTTCATCTGATATCTGTACGATAGGGGCAGCTATATTTAGGAAGGGAATTCTGTCATCCGTCCGATTCGCCGAAAAGGCTCTCTGCGAATTAGCGCAAAGAGCCCAACATAACATATTCACAGGCTTATTTCCCGACGAGTTTCCTTGTTACTTCTTTTATCTTTTCATAATCCACCGGTGTCTTTACCCGGGCGACACCTGATTCCACTGCTGCCCTGGCAACAGCTGCAGCAACCTCAGGAGCTACTCTCGGGTCAAAAGCCCTGGGTAAGATATAATCCCTCCGTCTTTCATCATCACCAATTAAGCCTGCAATAGCATATGATGCGGCTACCTTCATTTCCTCATTTATATCAGATGCACGCACTTCAAGGGCACCCCTGAATATTCCCGGAAATGCCAGCACATTATTGACCTGGTTGGCATAATCAGATCGCCCTGTACCTACCACAGCCGCCCCTGCCTCCAAAGCCTCATCCGGGTTTATTTCCGGTACCGGATTGGCCATTGCAAAGACTATCGGGTCAGTGTTCATTAAAGCAACCATTTCTTTCGTCAAAACACCCGGAGCAGAAACACCGATAAATACATCTGCCCCTTTAATGGCATCAGTCAGTGTTCCCCTGATTTTGTCCCGGTTAGTTACCTCAGCCATTTTAGTCTGGGCCGGATTCATCCATTCCTCACCCTCACAGACTACCCCGAAGCGGTCAACAAGAACCCCATTTTTTAAACCTGCCTGAAGCAGCAGTTTTGTAATGGCAATACCGGCTGAGCCTGCTCCGTTAAGGACTAGCTTTATTTCATCCAGCTTCTTGTTGACGACTCTCAAAGCATTAACCAGGGCTGCCAGGACCACCACCGCCGTACCGTGCTGATCATCATGGAATATTGGGATACTGGTTTCCTTCTTTAACCTGGCCTCTATCTCAAAACACCTGGGCGCTGATATGTCTTCCAGGTTAACTCCGCCAAAGCTTGGCTCCAGGGCTTTGACCACCCTGACGATTTCATCTACATCTTTTGTTGCAATACAAAGTGGAAAGGCATCCACTCCGGCAAATTTTTTGAAAAGAACGCATTTGCCTTCCATAACCGGCATAGCCGCAAGGGGCCCGATATCTCCAAGCCCGAGAACAGCAGTACCGTCAGAAATTACAGCTACCATATTACCCCGCGCAGTATATTCATATACTGCATCCGGGTTTTGATGGATAACCTTACAGGGTTCTGCAACCCCGGGTGTATATGCCAGGCTTAAAGCATCCATGCTGTCAACTTCAACTTTACTGGTCACCTCAATTTTCCCAACCAGTTCCTTATGCAGTTGCAGCGCCCTTTCCTTAAGGTCACTCACTTTCAACCGCCCCCTTTATTTTCTGAACCAATTCTTGATTCCGTGTATTGTGGTATCCCTGTTCAATTGAGCTATGGCTGTAGTCAGGGGAATGTTTTTTGGGCATGCCTCAATGCAGTTTTGGGAATTGCCACAATCTGTGATACCCCCTTCTCCCATAATCGTTTCCATACGCTCTTCCTGGGTCATGGCTCCAATGGGGTGTTTGTTGAAACGCAATACCTGGGCAAGAGGCGCCGGCCCAATAAAGCTTGACCTGGAATTAAAGTTTGGACATGCTTCATAACAGCAGCCACAGGTCATACAGCGGGAAATTTCGTACATCCATCGCCTTTCCCGTTCCGGTACCCGGGGACCTGGTCCCAGATCAAAAGCTCCGTCAATATTGACCCAGGCCTTGACCTTTTTAAGATGTTCAAAAAGGAGTTCCCGGTCAACCTTGAGATCACGTACTACCGGAAACTTACTCAATGGTTCCAGTGTAATCGGCTGTGGCATTTTATCAATTAATGCACTGCAGGCCTGTCTGACATTACCGTTAATAATCATTGTGCAGGCCCCGCACACCTCTTCCAGGCACGAACAATCCCAGACTACTGGTGTAGTTTTTTCGCCGTTTGCATTGACCGGTTTTTTCCGAATTTCCATTAATACCGATAATACGTTCATATTTGGCTTATATGGAACTTTAAATTCTTCCCACCTGGGGAAATCCCTGCTGCCGTTTTGTCTTTTTATTTTGAGGTGAATATAATCAAGCATATTAATCCCCCCATCAATCATATTTTCTGGCCCTGGGTTTAAGCAGCGAAACATCCACATCTTCATACTCAAACCTGGGTCCGGATTCAGTCCAGTATGCTTTGGTTGTTTTGAGCCACTGGTCGTCATTACGTTCAGGATAATCGGGCATATAGTGTGAACCCCTGCTTTCCTTCCTGTTAAATGCTCCCAAAGTAATAACTCTGGCCAGTTGAAGCATATTCCATAACTGCCGGACAAACGGCACAACCTCATTGGCCCAGCGGCCTGTATCGTGGATACCGATATTTTTAAACCGCTCCATCAATTCCTGTAACTTATTATCACCCCTCATCAGGCTCTTTTCATACCTGACAACGCCTACATCTGTTATCATGACTTCGCCCAGTTCCTCATGGATAACATAAGGGTTTTCAATCCCATCCATACGATAGATTGATTCCGCAATATCCTTTTGGCGGGTCAATTCCCTGTCAAATACCGACTGGGGGACATCTGCCGCCGACTTCTTCATCCCCTTCATGTATTTGATTGCATTGGGCCCGCAAATATAGCCACTGTAAGACGCCGACAACAGGGAATTGGCTCCCAGGCGGTTGGCCCCGTGGTACATATAATCACACTCTCCGGCTGCAAACAGGCCGGGAATATCGGTCATGTGGTTAGAGTCGACATACATCCCACCCATAAAATAGTGCGGTGCCGGGAAGATCTTCATTGGTACCTTGACAGGATCCTCTCCATAGAAATTGCGGTATATCTCCATAATCCCGCCAAGGCGCACCTCCAGGAATTCGGGGTCTTTATGGGTCAGGTCCAGGTAAACCTGGTTTTTACCATCAACCCCTAGTCCCATCTCGACACACACCTTGTAGATAGCCCTTGAGGCAATATCCCTTGGCACCAGATTACCATAGGCCGGATACCACTCCTCCAGAAAATACCATGGCTTGCCGTCTTTATAGGTCCAGATACGCCCTCCTTCACCCCTTGATGCCTCAGACATCAACCTAAGCTTATCATCACCCGGCATTGCAGTTGGGTGAAACTGTACAAACTCGCCATTAGCAAAAGACACTCCTTGCTGATACACCGCTCCGGCAGCGCTCCCGGTACAGATTACCGAATTGGTGCTTTTACCATATATCATGCCTTCTCCGCCGGTTGCCAGAATTACTGCATCTGCAGGAAATGCATGTATTTCCATTGAATTAAGGTCCTGTGCGGTTATGCCGCGGCATAATCCCTCATCATCAATAACTGCAGAAAGAAACTCCCAGCCAATATATTCCTTGACCTTACCGGCCGCGACCCACTTTCTGACCTGTTCATCAAGAGCATAAAGCAGCTGTTGGCCTGTAGTCGCTCCGGCAAAGGCAGTTCTCCGATTTTTGACACCACCAAACATCCTTAGATCAATAAAACCCTCAGAAGTCCTGTTAAACATCACTCCCATGCGGTCAAAAGCGTAAATCAATCCCGGAGCCGCTTCCACCATCCCTTTAACCGGTGTCTGGTTGGCCAGGAAATCCCCTCCGACAATGGTATCCTCAAAGTGCTGCTGAATACTGTCATTTTCACCTTTGGTATTCAGAGCCGCATTAATTCCTCCCTGAGCACAAATGGAGTGCGAACGTTTAAACGGCACCAGGGAAAAAGCGTCTACTTCAGCCCCTGCTTCTGCAGCCTTTATTATACTCAGAAGGCCTGCCAGCCCACCGCCGATAACAATGACTTTCATGTAAATACACTCCCTTCTACCCTGCTAAAGCTATTAATCCAACAGTGCCGGCGCCGGACATTATCAAAAACAATGCTGTACATACATTCTGTAAAATCTTTTGCGACCTTGGCCCCAAAGTAATTCCCCAACTGATGGCAAAGGTGTAAATCCCGTTTGAAAAGTGAAACACTGCAGCCAACAACCCCACTAAATATATAATGAAGAAAAGCGGTTGAGATAAAATGCCGTTCATAAACTCGTATGATATTTCTATACCTGATATTGCTCTGGCAATCCTCGCTGTATAGGCATGGTATATCACAAACAGGAAGGTAACGATTGCCGTTATCCGCTGCAGGTAAAACATGTAGTTGCGGAAATACTTATAATGAAGCACATTATTCTTTGAAAGATATACATAATATAGACCTAATATAGTATGGAATGCCAGGGGTATTGCTATCAGCAGAATTTCAATGGGAACCAGAAAGGGAATCTGCTGGAATGCTTCAATTTTTTGATTGTAATATTCCGGTCCTTTCAGGGCAAAGGAGTTTGTTATCAGATGTTCCAGCAGGAAAACCCCTATCGGAATAATTCCAGTGAAGGAATGTATTTTTCTTTCAAGAAAATTACCGGTGATAAATCCCATAACCCACATCCTCCTTTCGGGAAATGTATTTTTATCCGCCCTGGTACTGTTCACGGCCCATATTGTACATATCTCCCCCATGGGCATCATTAACGACAATCACCGGGAAGTTTTCGACCTCCAACCGGTATATTGCTTCCGGACCCAGCTCAGGATAAGCAACAACTTCTGATTTGATGATGCGTTTGGAAATAAGGGCAGCCGCCCCTCCTGTAGCTGCGAAGTAAATTGCTTTGTTTTTTTCGATGGAATCGAGCACTTCCCGGGAACGCAGGCCCTTGCCAATCATACCCTTTAAACCAAGGTCCAACAGTGCCGGTGTGTACGCATCCATACGCCCGCTGGTTGTGGGTCCCGCAGAACCAATTACCTGTCCCGGCCTGGCCGGAGAAGGTCCCACATAATATATTATCTGGCCTTCGAGATCCACAGGCAGCTCTTTGCCTTCCTGTATCAATTCAAATAGTTTTTTATGCGCCGCATCCCTGCCTGTATAAACTATGCCATTAAGATACACCAGGTCTCCCGCTTTTAGTTTTTCAGTCATCTCATCATTCAAAGGCGCTGCCACTGTATATTCAGCCAATCAGACCACCCTCTCTCATAAAATAATAGTTTTGTGCCGTGCTGAATGACAGTTGATGTTTACTGCCACCGGCAGACTTGCGATATGTGCCGGAAAAATCTCGACATTCACGGCCAGGGCAGTTGTCCTGCCGCCAAGACCCTGGGGCCCAATGCCCAATTTGTTTATTTCCTCCAGCAGGTCCTCTTCCAAAGCAGCTATTGACGGGTCATCATGGCAATGGTCCAGAGGCCTTAAGAGAGCCTGTTTGGCCAGGAGCGCCGCCTTTTCCATCGTTCCCCCGATTCCTACCCCCACAACAATAGGCGGGCAGGGATTGGACCCGGCCTTATCTACAGTCTCCACAACAAAACTCTTCACACCCTCGACTCCCTGGGCCGGCTTCAGCATTCTGACACCGCTCATGTTCTCACTGCCGCCTCCCTTGGGAGCAATAGTGATTTTCAGTTTATCCCCGGCCACCAGGGTGGTATAAACTATGGCCGGAGTGTTATCCCCGGTATTTTTTCTCTCCAGGGGATGCCCAACTATGGATTTCCTCAGGTAGCCCTCAGTATAACCCTGCCGTACACCTTCATTGATTGCATCTTCCAGGACACCCCCTTCAAGGCGGAGATCCTGACCGACTTCCACAAAAAATACCGCAAAACCCGTGTCCTGACACATTGGCAGCCGTTCTTCCCGGGCTATTTTCGCATTTTCAATCAACTGGTCGAGAATATTGATGCCAAGGGGAGAATCTTCCTGTTCCCGGCTTTTCTTGATAGCTTCCAGAACATCTTCTTCCAGATAGTAATTTGCCTCCTGACACAATCCGCTAACTACACTGACAATGTCCTCATACTTGATTGTTTTCATGCAAACCCCCCCAAAACTTTTCTATATCTTTTCTATATGTTAATGCAAATACCATGCCAGACCTCATTATCCCCTGTTTCCCCGAGTTTCCGGCATTTCAGACTCCCTTGATAGTTTTAATTCTTATAACACCATGAGACAAGACAGGGTATGAACGTTACAGCCACAAGCCATTCTAATTATTGCAATAATTATTCTAAAGTTTAGAATAACATAGTGAGGCCCTTACGTCTTAAATCTTAGTAACCAAATTTCTTCATCTTGTTATAGAGAGTAGCCAGGGAAATCCTCAAGGTAGAGGCTGCCTGCTTTTTGCCTTCCAAACTGCCTCCGAATTCATCTAAAGCCCTTTTGATCATTTTCTTTTCCATTTCTTCGATAGGGACAATTTCACCGGGACACCAGGATCCTGTCTCTAATACTCTTCCCGCCAATTGTCCAATATGCAAATGGGTAATGACCTCTTCCCCGTTGTCCATTTTTATTATGGCACTCTCAAGGACATTTTCGAGTTCCCTTATATTTCCTGGCCAGTGATATGCATAAAGGCGTTCATATGCTTTCTGGGAGACCCCTTTAACCTTTTTGCCAAGTTTCCGGCTAAACCTGCTAATAAAATAATCTATTAATAATTTCAGGTCTTCCTTCCTCTCCCTAAGGGGAGGTATGTGAAGCTCCACTACATTAAGCCTGTAAAAAAGGTCTTGCCTGAAATCGCCCTTTTTGACCATCTCTTTCAGGTTTCTGTTAGTAGCGGAAATTACCCGAACATCGGTCTTGATAGTAACAGACCCGCCAATCCGCTCTATTTCCTTTTCCTGAAGAACCCTGAGCAGCTTTGACTGTAAAGAAAGGTTCATATCACCTATTTCATCCAGAAAAATGGAGCCTCCCTGAGCCAATTCAAATTTGCCGAGTTTTGTTTTCGTCGCTCCCGTAAATGCGCCTTTCTCATGCCCAAAAAACTCACTTTCCAGCAGGGTCTCCGGTATAGCGGCACAATTGACCTTGATAAATGGCGCTCCGCTGCGGTTGCTTGCCTTGTGCAGGGCATGGGCAAAAAGCTCTTTCCCTGTCCCGCTTTCACCGTAAATTATTACCGTGGAATCTGTCAAGGCTGCTTTCCTGCCCATCAGTTTGGCTTCTATCATACCCTGAGAGCGTCCCGCTAAATCATCAAAGGAGTATTTGCTGCCACTAACCTGCCCCAGCCTGTTCTGCAGGTTACGGATCATGTTACAGCTATCTTTTAGTTCGTCCATAAGCTTCATTATATCTGTAATGGGTTGAAAAGAAACCACCGCACCATATATACTGCCATCAATCGCTATTGGGCATGCATTAGAGACAACCTCGGAATCGGAACCGCCAACTTTCCTCTGGCCGGTCACAGGCTTTTGAGTTAGGATAGCCTGTGCCAAGGCTCCATCCGGTGAGACCTCAAAAATATTCTGCCCTATCCGGGTCTCTTCCGGTATGCCGGTAACCCTGCTGAAGGCCGGGTTGACGTATTTGATAAGCCCGTTCATATCGGCAACTTCTATGGCCTCCTGGACAGAATTCAGAATAGCTGAGAGTTCCCCTTTTATTTTTTTAATTTCCAGCAGCTTTTCTTTTTCTTCCAGTATTAACATCATCAGGTCGGCAGCCTGTGCTTCCATTACTGCGGTGTCACCATGCTTGACGTGATGAATCCTGCTCTGCACCTCATTTTGACCGGTTGCTTCTATAATTACATCAATTCCAGGTTTTCTTATGAGTTCCACAAAGTCCGTAGTGTTGAAGACACCGTCCTTTTTGGCCAGCAACATTCCGGGGGCATGAAGGTTTTTGTCAGCAATGCCCATAATATTAATTTTATCCATGGTTTTCAGTATCCTATACAGCGTAGCTCCACCGGAACCGGCACCGACAATGGCAACATTGAAATCAGCCAACATGACCCCCCCTTCCCTATTTTTTGAAGGCCTCCTGGCCGCTAAAAGAATATCCCTCTTCTTTAAGCCCTCCGGCAAATATCTCCTGTAAAACCGCCATAGCTGCGCCGTAAAGGTCAACCTGCCCGGAGGCAATTTGTTTCGCTGCACTTGTAAGCAGTCCTTGTTGTTGTCCCTGCCGTCCTAACCACTCGCCAAATAATGAAATAATTGTCTCCGATAGTTCATCAAGGACACGCTGCCGCCTTTGCTCTTCCAGTTTACCGCTCTCAGTCAGGTATTGGCAATGATTTTCTATCGCCTGGACCAGTTCAGTGACACCCTGTCCATTGATTGTTACAGTCTCAATCACGGGAGGACACCAGGGGGCCCCGTGACAGTTCGTTTCAACCATTACCCTGACCTCTCTGGCCATTCGCCTGGCACCGGGAAGGTCAGCCTTGTTTAAGGCAAATACATCGGCAATCTCCATTATTCCGGCCTTTATGGTTTGAATACTGTCACCTGCCCCCGGCGTCAGAACCACTACGGTGGTATCTGCGATTTTCATTATTTCCATTTCAGACTGCCCGACTCCAACGGTTTCTATTAAAATGATATCTTTACCGCCGGCAGCCAGAATCTGTGCCGCTTCCCCGGCAGCCCGGGACAGTCCTCCAAGACTGCCCCGGGTGCCCATACTGCGGATAAACACACCGGGGTCTGTAGCGTGCTGCTGCATCCGGATACGGTCCCCGAGAAGGGCGCCCCCGGTAAAGGGACTGCTGGGGTCAACTGCGATTATGCCCACAGTCAGCCCCTTGCGGCGATACTCGGTGGTAAGACGGTCTACCAAAGCGCTCTTTCCCGCGCCCGGAGAACCTGTAATGCCGACAACTAAAGCATGGGAAGCCTTTGAACGCAGCCCTGCCAGCATTCTATACCTCCGGGGATCCCTGTTTTCAACCATGGTAATTGCCCGCGCTACCGTTCTCCGGTCTCCGGAAAACACCTTTTTCAGTATTTCCTCCATTAATACCACCTGCATTTCAACCGGTTAATTATGTAACAAAGCTTAGCCGCGCATCTTTTGGATAGCTTCCTTAATTTCAGTGACTGAGGCTTCCTCCTCAATAGTTGACAGGTCTCCCAGTTCTGCATTCGACCAGAGGGTGCGCATAACCCGGCGCATGATTTTACCGCTGCGGGTCTTGGGCAAGATTTTAACAAACTGGATATCCCGCATTACCACTATTGGACCCATGGTATTGCGAACATGGGTAATTAGTTCTTTAGTAAGTTCTTCGGAAGGCTCATAGCCGGTTTTGAGGACTACAAAAGCACAGGCTACCTCACCGCGCAGTTCATCAGGTACCCCGGAAACGCCACTTTCTGCTACAGCCTCATGGGATATCAGGGCATTTTCCACCTCAATTGTGCCAATCCGGTGGGCAGCAATCTTCATCACTTCATCAGAGCGGCCGGCAAACCAGATATAACCATCTTCATCCATTGTAGCCGCATCACCGCAATAGTAGGCTCCCTTTGTGGCCGGGTATTTCTCCCAATATGAAGTCAAATAAGTTTCCGGGTCTCCCCACAGCGTTGACACCAGGCCAGGGAATGGTCTTTTTATCAGCATGGCGCCCTTATCGCCAATCGGTGTCTTTTCACCGGTCTTGTCATCTATGATCTCCATTACCACTCCGGGAACCGGGATACCAGCAGAACCAGGCTTGATAGGTATCATTCCCAGTCCGTAGGGATTGGCAAAAATCGGGCCCGAGGTCTCAGTCTGCCACATATGATCTATAACCGGAATACGGTTTTCAAACACTTCCTCCTGCAGCCACTTCCATGCCGGCGGATTCAGCACCTCACCGGCACAGAAGATCCGTTTCACTGTGCTTAAGTCGTGACTTGTCGCCTGGTCCAGGCCAAGCCTCATCAGACCGCGTACACCGGTAGGGGATAACCATAATGCAGTGGCTTTGTATTTCTCCGCAATGGCCCACCACATGTCTTTACGCGGGTAATCGGGGGTTCCTTCATAGATCACCGATGTACAGCCATGAAGCAGCGGGCCGTAGACATTATAGCTGTGCCCCACAATCCATCCGATATCTGAAGTACAGAACCAGATATCAGTTTCATCAAGACCATAAATCCACTTGGCCATGTTGTAAACATACATCTGGTAACCGCCGTGTTTTTGCACAGTTACTTTAGGCTTGGCCGTCGTTCCCGAGGTAGGAAGCATGAACAGAGGTTCATTTGATTCCATAAGTTCCACTTCAGAACTCTGTCCCTCGCCACCGGCCAAAAAATCATCCCAGAAAATGTCCCGGCCGTCCTTCATCTCAGGGTTGGCGCCCTTTTTAAGCACAACCACCTTTTTAATCTGGTCAGGCGGGCACCTATCCAATCCTTCATCAACTATTTTCTTCAGATTTACCGGTTTGCCGCGGCGCAGATTCTCATCCTGCAGGATTACGTACTGGGCTCCGGAGATGTTGACCCGGTCAGCTACCGCCCCAGCGGAAAAACCGGCAAATATCACCACATGGATTGCGCCTATCCGGGCACAGGCCAGCATTGTTGCTATGGAATCTATACAGGTGGGCATGTAGACAACTATCCGGTCACCTTTTTTTGCTCCCATGCCGCGCAGAGCTGCGGCAATTTTTTGCACCCTGTAAAGAAGTTCCGCATATGTAACCGTATGAACCTCACCGGTTTCTCCCGATTCAGCTATCAGAGCCGCCCGTCCGGCACGCCCTCTCTCGATATTATAATCCAGGCAGTTATAGCTGATGTTGGTAAGCCCGCCTTCGAACCACCTGAATGTCGGGTAGTCCCATGTGAATACCTTATCCCACTTCTTGAACCAGTGGATGTCATCAGCAGCTTTAATTGCTGCATCCTCCCAGAACCCCTCCGGGTCTTCTTCAGCCCATTTCATAAAAGCTCTTACGTGCGGCGGGATTAGACCGGTTCCCATAGTCTTCACTCCCTCAAAATTGTCTCCCATTCAAATACCTCCTACAAATTTTGGTAAAGTTGTCAGTACCTCTCCCCCCGCAACGAGCATATAACAATTATTAAAACTAGTCAATAACCATTATTACTTCTCCCACTGATACGGTTTGACCTTCCTTAACCTGTATTGCCCTAACAACACCCCCTTTTTTGGCAGTTATTTCGTTTTCCATTTTCATAGCCTCAAGAACTGCCACAACATCTCCCACCTTTACCGGGTCACCCTCCTTGACCTTTACGTTCAGAATCACACCCGGCATGGGAGAAACCACCCCGGTCCCCGCCTCATTTCTGGAGGTATCAACAAGAGCCGGTTTAGATGGCAGCGGTCGTATCGAAGGACGTGAAGCAACCGGTCTGGCTGCTATTCCCTGTGGCTCCACAGCCTGCAGTGCAGATTCCCTTACTTCTTCCACGGTAACCAGGTAGCTCTGGTTATTGATGGTTATTTTCAGTTTTTTCTTCACGATTACCCCCCCTATCTTATTGACCACCGGTCAATCATAAGCTTATTAATTCCCATTAATCTCCAGGGAGTAAACTCATCAGCCGCAATCTGCCGCTCCGGCTGAATGTCTGTAATGGCCAGGTTCTGCCCCTGGCTGTTTCCATATACTGCTACTGCCGCTCCCAACACAGCTACGGTTTCCGGGGCAGCCGGTGCAGCGCCTGCCCCGGCAGTATGCCTTTTCAGCAATGATTCTTTTATTTGGGACAGGCTGACCATGTGATTCTGCCCCTTCTCTTGGGGAACCTCTTCAACGTATTTCCTGACAAAGTTGGTATAAGCCTCGCCATTCAAAAAGATTTCGTGGTCTAATACCAGCAGGTGAAATGGGATGGTGGTAGGCACACCCTCGATGATAAACTCCTTAAGAGCCCTCCGCATCCTGACAATAGCTTCATTGCGGTCCTTTCCCCATACGATCAGTTTTCCAATCATCGAATCATAATAGGGAGATATATGATAACCCGAGTATACCGCGCTGTCACACCTTACGCCAAAGCCGCCGGGGGGGCGGTAATATGCCACCTGTCCCGGTCCCGGCATAAAGTTCTGTTCCGGGTCTTCTGCATTTATCCGGCATTCTATGGCATGGCCTCTAATAACAACATCTTCCTGGCAGAAGCTGAGAGGTTCACCTGCGGCAACACTGACCTGTTCTTTTACGATGTCAATCCCTGTAATCAATTCAGTAACCGGGTGCTCCACCTGAATCCGTGTATTCATTTCCATGAAATAAAACTGGCCTTCTTTGGTATAAAGGAATTCTACCGTCCCTGCGCCAACATAGTCTACAGCCCGGGCTGCCATAATGGCAACTTCACCCATCTGCCCCCTCTTTTCCGGTGTCAGAATACATGCAGGGGCTTCTTCTATCAGCTTCTGGTTACGCCGCTGCACGGAACAGTCCCGTTCTCCCAGATGGACCACATTTCCACTGCTATCGGCGAGTATCTGGAACTCTATATGGCGGCACTCATCGAGGTACTTTTCAATATAGACTTCAGAGGAACCAAAACATGAGAGTGATTCTGAGCGGGCGCTTTTTACTGCATCAAGGATTTCTTTCTTGCTGTGGGCAACCCGCATACCGCGCCCCCCACCGCCTGCAGCCGCCTTAACCAGTACCGGGTAACCAATTTTCTCTGCCACCCTGACAGCCTCCCTGTCTTTACTGATGGGACCGTCAGAACCAGGAACAACAGGCACTCCTGCCCGCAGCATGGTATCACGCGCAACAGCCTTATCTCCCATCGATTTAATTGCTTCAGAAGAAGGGCCAATAAATGTGATCCCGCTTTCTTGGCATTTCCGGGCAAAATCCGGGTTTTCCGACAGGAACCCGTATCCCGGATGAATTGCGTCAGCATTAGCCTCCCGGGCAACTTCAATAATTGTCTCCTGATTGAGGTATCCCTTGGGAGAGCCAATATCATAAGATTCATCAGCAATCTCAACATGAAGGGAATCTTTATCTACCTCGGAATGGACGGCAACTGTCCTGATATTCATTTCCTGACATGCCCTGATAATCCGTACGGCAATCTCGCCCCGGTTAGCTATAAGCACCTTTCTGAACACTGCCTTCCCCCCTTATAACGGAATATTGCCGTGTTTCTTGCCCGGCCTTGATTCGCGCTTATTTGCCAGCATATTAAGGCTATTAATTAACCTGTTCCGGGTATCCCGGGGATCAATGACATCATCCACCATTCCCTGGGAACAGGCAATGTACGGATTGGCGAATTTCTCCCTGTACTCAGTTATTTTCTGTGCCCTTACTTCTTCCGGTTTTTCGGCATTGTTGATATCCTCGCGGAAGATGATATTTGCCGCCCCTTCGGGCCCCATGACGGCAATTTCCGCATTGGGCCAGGAAAGGGCAATATCAGCTCCGATTGACCGGCTGCACATGGCCACATAGGCCCCGCCGTAAGCCTTCCTAAGAATGATGCTTACCTTGGGTACTGTGGCCTCAGAGTAAGCATACAGTATTTTAGCCCCATGCCGGATAATCCCGCCATACTCCTGCCCGGTTCCGGGCAAAAAACCGGGTACATCCACAAATGTAATCAACGGGATATTAAAGGAGTCACAAAACCTGACAAACCGCGCAATCTTATCTGACCCGTTGATATCAAGACATCCTGCCAGTACCCGTGGCTGATTGGCGATGATTCCCACTGACCGGCCGTCAATTCTGGCTAATCCTGTGACTACATTTTCTGCAAAATAGCGGTGTATTTCAAACAGCTCACTGTTATCGACAACTGCACGGATGACATCCCTGACATCATACTGCTTATTGGGACTCTCCGGGACTATGGAGTCAATCTCCTTATCAAACAGGGGTTCTCGCGGATCAACCCTTGGGGGGTCACTGAGGTTGTTCTGGGGAATGAACTCCAGAAGGTGCCTAATCATATCCAGGCATTCCTCTTCATCCTGGGATACAAAATTGGCCACGCCGCTGGTCTGGTTATGGGTCATGGCCCCGCCCAGTTCGTCTGTGGACACATCCTCACCCGTTACAGCCTTGATGACCTGAGGACCGGTAATAAACATCTGGCTGGTATTGGCTACCATGAATATGAAGTCAGTAATTGCCGGCGAATAGACCGCGCCTCCGGCACAAGGCCCCATGATAACAGATATTTGGGGGATTACGCCTGATGCCAGGGTATTCCGGTAAAATATTTCTCCATAAGCGCTCAGTGCAGATACGCCTTCCTGAATCCGGGCGCCCCCGGAATCATTAAGCCCGATAAACGGAGCCCCTACCTTGACGGCCAGGTCCATTACCTTGCATATTTTCAATGCATGCTTTTTACCCAAAGCCCCGCCATAAGCAGTAAAATCTTGAGAAAACAGGTAAACCAAGCGCCCGTTAATCATCCCGTAACCGGTAACCACACCCTCGCCAAGCTGTTCATCACCCTCTTTGGCAAAATCCGGGGCCGGTCCCTGGACAAACATGTCAAGTTCCATAAATGTCCCGGGGTCAAGTAACCGTTCGATTCGTTCCCTGGCAGTGAGCTTGCCGGCCATATGCTGGCGCTGTATCCTGCGCTCACCTCCGCCGGCTTTAACTTTCTCGCGGCGGACCTCAAGTTGGGCCAATTTATCCTCTGTTGCCATCAGATGCACCCCCGCGTTCACAAAGTTCTATTAAAATCCCATTGGCTGCCGTTGGATGAAGAAAAGCAATCCTGGCCCCGCCGGCACCCCTGCGCGGCACTTCATCAATAAGGCGGACTTTTTTGGACTTCAGTGTCCTCAGCGTTGCATCAATATCATCAACCCTGAAAGCAATATGCTGTATTCCTTCACCCCGCTGGGCGATAAACTTTGCTATGGGTCCATCGGGGCTCGTTGATTCCAGCAGTTCCAGTTCACTGTCTCCCACCGGAATAAAGGCCACCTTCACCTGCTGTTCCTCAACAACCTCTATGTCCGTTATCTTTAACCCTAATGTATCTTCATAAAACTCCCTGGCAGTATCAATACTCTGCACCGCAATCCCGATGTGGTCAATCCGGGTGATCATAACACACCTCCCACGGGCCCGGTGTTTTCATTGATAAACTCAAGCATTACTTTTATAGGTGTGCCTGAAGTGAAGACCTCTCTGATCCCCGCTTCCTTCAGGTTTGCAATATCCTCTTCAGGGATTACTCCGCCGGCAAGGACAATAATATCATCAACCCCTTCGCTTTTTAAAAGTTCCATTACTTTAGGAAACAGGTAGCGATGTGCTCCGGAAAGACAGCTTAAGGCAATTACCTGTACATCCTCCTGTATTGCCGTATGCACAATTTGTTCCGGGGTCTGCCTCAGACCGGTATAAATCACTTCCATGCCGGCATTCCGAAAGCCCTGGGCGATTACCTTTGCTCCGCGGTCATGCCCATCCAGGCCGGGTTTTGCTACCAGTATCCGAACAGGGTTTGTCATAGCACTTCCTCCTTTGTCTAAACGGCTTCTGCACTGGAAATTAGGTCTCAGAATATGGCCTTCTGCTGATATTCACCGAAAACATCCCTTAGGACATCACATATTTCCCCAAGGGTGGCATATGCCCTGACAGCTTCCAGAATGAGAGGCATCAGATTCCCAGTACCCGTGGCAGCTTCCTTCAGCCTGTCAAGGGACCCGGAAACTGCCAGGGGGTCTCTCTCCTGTTTCAGCTGACTGAGTTTCCGGCGCTGGTTTTCTTCCAGGACCGGGTCTACCCTGAGCAAATCTTGGGGAGACCTTTCTTCTATCTGAAACCTGTTGACACCGATGACAACCCGTTCTTCTGATTCAATTTCCAATTGATACTTGTAAGCGCTGTCCATGATTTCCATCTGCTGAAACCCTTCTTCAATGGCCCTGACAGCACCGCCTATGGCTTCTATCCTGTTGATATAATCCATGGCGGCTTTTTCCACCCGATTGGTCAGGTCTTCTACAAAGTAGGACCCACCCAGAGGGTCGACCGTATCTGTCACCCCGGTTTCATATGCAATTACCTGCTGGGTCCTTAATGCTATCAAGACCGAATCCTCAGAAGGCAGGGCCAGGGCCTCATCCCGCGAATTGGTATGCAGTGACTGGGTGCCACCAAGGACTGCACTCAGCGCCTGACAGGCCACCCTGATTATATTGACATCAGGCTGCTGCGCTGTCAGCGTACACCCGGCAGTCTGGGTATGAAACCTCAGCATCAGTGACTTGGGGTTTTTAGCCCCAAAACGATCTTTCATTATCCTGGCCCAGATACGGCGGGCTGCCCGGAATTTGGCAATTTCCTCAAAGAAATTCAGGTGGGCATTAAAGAAGAATGACAGCCTGGGGGCAAATTCATCGATATCTAAACCTGCCTTAATAGCAGCTTCCACGTAAGCAATTCCATTGGCAATGGTAAAGGCCATTTCCTGAACGGCAGTCGAACCGGCCTCCCTGATATGATAACCACTGATACTGATACTGTTCCAGTTGGGAAGATGCGCAGAACAATATTCAAATGTATCTGTTATCAGCCTCATTGAAGGTTCCGGTGGGTATATATAGGTTCCCCGGGCAATATACTCCTTTAAAATATCATTCTGGATTGTCCCTGAAAGCTGCTCCATGCTAACACCCTGTTTCTCGCCAACAACAATATACATAGCCATGAGAACTGCTGCCGGTGAATTGATGGTCATGGATGTGCTTACCTTATCAAGGGGGATACCCTTAAAGAGCGTCTCCATATCTTTGAGGGAATCAATAGCCACTCCCACTTTGCCCACTTCACCAAAAGACAGGGGGTGATCAGAATCATAACCAATCTGTGTCGGCAGGTCAAAAGCCACACTCAGGCCCATCTGGCCCCGGTCCAGCAGGTATTTAAACCTCCGGTTGGTTTCCTCGGCCGTCCCGAAGCCCGCATACTGGCGCATTGTCCAGGTACGCCCCCGGTACATCGTAGGCTGCACTCCCCGGGTGTAAGGGTATTCTCCCGGCATTCCCAGTTCTTCCAGGTAGTCAGTGTTTTCGGTATCCAACGGGGTATACAGTGTTTCCACCGGGATTTCTGAATGGGTCAAAAACCGCTCTTTTCGTTCCGGAAACCTTGGCAGAATCTTTTCTCTTAAGTTCTTTTCCCATTGTTCTTTGGCAGCAGCCAGTTCTCTGTTCTTCTGTTCCATACAGTTTCCCCCTTTGGGTTATAGTGCTTCAGACTATTTTGCTTTAAGTTACAGTGCTTTCTTTAAAAGTTCCGGGACTTCCCAGGGAAGTTGGGCCACATAAGCCCCGGCAGCGCTTAGGGCAGCCGCTTTGCCGTCATATGTACCCATACCCCGCTCGATAATTGCCCCGGCATGGCCCATCCTTTTTCCCGGAGGCGCGCTCTTTCCTGCCAGAAAAGCAACCACCGGTTTCGTCATCCTCCGGATATAATCTGAGGCGACTTCTTCGGCATTGCCTCCGATTTCCCCAACCAACACAACTGCTTCTGTTTCCGGATCAACCTCAAACCGCTCCAGGACATCAATAAACGAGAGCCCTACAATGCGGTCACCTCCCAGTCCGATAACAGTGGACTGACCCATTCCGGCTGCAGTCAGGCTGTTGGCTATTTCATAGCTAAGTGTCCCACTGCGCGCCACAATTCCCATTTTCCCCGGTTTATATATTTGGTTTGGCATAATCCCTATTTTACACTTGCCCGGTGAAATCAGTCCAAAGGTGTTTGGGCCCACAACGGTAACACCCTTATCAGAGGCATAAGCCATAATATCTATAGCGTCATGTACCGGGACGTGCTCGGTAATAATAACAACAGTTTTAACCCCATTCTCCATATTCTCAAATGCCGCATCTTTAACTGCGGGAGCCGGAATAAAGAGCACGGCTGCATTGATTCCGCACTCTTCCTTTGCCTCGGCAACAGTATTGTAAACAGGCACCCCGTGGACTTCCTGACCCCCTTTTCCGGGTGATACCCCGGCCGCAATACTGCTCCCATATGCCAGCATCTGTCCCGTATGAAACCTGCCCTGATTTCCCGTGATACCCTGTACCAGAACCCTGGTGTTTTCATCAATAATTATGGCCACAATGTTCCCCCCTTAAGATACTGCTGCAATTTCAACAGCCTTTGCTGCCGCTTCTCTGATATCACTGTAACTGGCAATTCCTATTCCCTGCAGGATGGCAATCCCCTCATCTTCGTTGGTTCCGCTCAGCCTGATGACTACAGGGACCGGTATACCGGCGCCTTCCTTCACCCTGACAAAAGCCCTGGCAACCTCATCACACCTGGTAATCCCGCCAAAGATATTGACTAAGATTACTTTAGGCTCTGTAGAGATAAGTATTTCAATGGCCTGAGCTGTGGCTTCAGAATCTGCGCCGCCTCCGGCATCCATAAAGTTACGCGGTTTTCCGCCAAAGTGTTCTATTATATCAAGGGTTGCCATTGTGATTCCTGCCCCGTTGGCCATCACGGCAATATTCCCCTCCAGTTCCACATAAGAAATGCCTATCCCATGGGCTTTTTTCTCCAGGGCTGTGCGCTCCTCGACAACTGGAGTCCCTGCCGGATACCGGCATCCGGCCTCATCATCAATGTTCATTTTGGAATCTGCAGCAATCAATTCATCACCACTGATGACCAGGGGATTTATCTCAACCAGTTCACAGTCATATTTTTTAAATACCTGATAGAGTTTTAATATCAGGTCTGCCCCCTGTTTAGCCAAACTGCCCGTAAGTCCCAGCCTGTGAACAACCTCCCGGCAAAAATGCGGCATTACCCCCACTTCCGGGTCTATGTGCTTTTTAACTATTTTTTCTTCAGGAACTGCCTCAATGTCCATCCCGCCGCTGACTGAAGCTATCAGCACGGGCTTCCTGGCGCTCCCGTCAAGAGTTATGGAAAGGTATAATTCCTTATCAATCCTAATCTTTTTTTCCACCAGCAGAGTTTCTGTTTTGAAGCCCTTCAGATCTGTTCGGAAAAGTTCTGCAGCCAATTTATATGCTGCATCAGGAGAGTCTGCGAATTTAATTCCCCCTGCCTTGCCCCTGCCTCCTGATAGCACCTGAGATTTAAGCACCACTTCTCCCAGACTTGCGGCAACAGCAGCGGCCTCATCCGGACTTGCTGCCATTTTCCCAGGCGGTACTTTAATACCGTTTTGAGCAAAAATTTCTTTTCCCATGTATTCAAACAGTTTCATTTTGCCGGGACTCCTTTCACTATAGCATTTTAAGTGTGTATTAAATTTACATCTATTAACATTTCAGCAGTTCTTCAGGAATACTCAAACAGATAATAAAGCAACTTATATGCCAGGAGAAAAAGAAAAATATTACATGGCTGTTTTTTTCATTTAATGGTTAAAATTTATCCTCCAGTTGAAAACCGGTTATTCGGCGAACTGCCGGTTTGCAATTTTATGCAGGACTTTCCCTGCATCGTCTTGCACACCCTGCATTATTTTGCATGAAATGAGGTATAAAAAGTGACGGCACGTCTGTTAACATACCGCCCTTGTTACACGTTGATACAAATTATTCTCCGATGTCAACTTTACTAACGATAATATCAATAGTTATTAATTGTAGTCCAGTTAAGTACTCGATCCGGTTTTTCAACAACTCCTGAACCTGCCTCAGCAGCCGGTGTATGTTATTTCCGAATTTCACCTGAACTGTAAGGTTAATGCGCACCCCACCCTCGCCCTGTTTCACCAGCGCCTTGCCTACCTTTACCGGAACCCCTGATTCCCGGACTGTTTTCTTTATCAGCATATCGATGACATTATCTGCGATACTGATTTTACCAAGCCGGAAATAAGTCGGCCTGACCAGGGTTTTTTCTACGGCCTTTTTGGGTTTGGGCCTGTTTTTTAATCTTAGCAGAACATGAACCGGATCCAGCAAAAACCCGGAAAAGCTCTTCCTGACTTCGGCAGTGGGGGCAGGAATAATATGTTTACCATAAGTGTTACGCATATACCGGGCAACTTTTATATCCTTTTCAGTAGCAATATCTTCAATTGTTATTGTTCTCATTGGTTCAGGCAGTTCCAACCTGTTAGCAATCTTTCTTACCATTTCTGCTGATGTCCCCAGGATCAACACTTTTGCCGGCTGCAGAGCCTTTAATAACTCAATTGCCTTACCTGCATGATCAGCATCGGTAAACAGCGCAGTCCTGACCGCGCCCAGCATTGTACTCCGGCTTTTTGCCGAAACCCCTCCCAATATATTGCTTCCTTTAATTATCAAGCCATCATCAATTATGACATCAACCCCGTGCTCCCCGGCAACAAAAGCAGCCCGATGGCTTTTGCCGGTGCCGCTGGGCCCTACCAGCGCATATACTTCCATAGTTGCCCTCCGTTTTCCCCTTATATGTAGACTAGTAGTCCTTTGCAGATTATTTTACTGGATTATTTTAATTGTACATTAATTCCTGGTTGTTTACAAACGGTAAACATATTCAGATTAGCATGCTCCTCTTTTAAGAAAATACGCAGGGGCTAAAAACGTGGGCGAGCTAATGAAGATATGGGTAGATGTGTTCCGGAAGGCGGTGTCGGTCGTCCGTCCGGCCCACGACCCGCGAAGCGGGAGTGGATGCCGGCGGAGACGTAGCCCGCCGTAGGAATTCATCTACCCATATCCATTAGTAGCTTCTTATCGTTTTTAGACGCTACTTATTTATTTTTTTCCACCGTAATCGCACAGTCCGGGCATACATTTGCACAAATACCGCAAGCGATACATTGATCCATATCGGGTTGGATTGTAGGTGTCCCATATACACCGAGCTGGTCTGACCACTTCAGGCAGTCTTTGGGGCACTTTTCGACACAAAGCCCACAACCCTTGCACAATCCGGGGAAAACAGTCCAGGAACCTTTTTCTCCTTCATGGGAGAAGGTCTTTAATGCAACGTTCACAGTACTTACCTCCTTGTTATTGGGCCTTTTCCACAAGTTCCATCCCCCGGGTAATAGCCTTAAAGTTAAGCTCCCTCAGTTTAGGGTTCTGTTCAAATTTATATCCGAGTTTCTTTTCAATGGCAGCACGGGCCTGGTCTTCGGAAACAACATTTGTAGCCTTGATGACAGCCCCCATGATTATGATATTAAATACGCGCGGGTGCAGCTCTGATCTTGATGTTTCCACAGCGGGAATCGCTAAGATACGTCCTGCATTTCGGGGGATATCGTTTTCAATCCCTTCGATGGAGCTGTCATAAACAAAAGTGGTATTGCCGTCAACATACTGACTGGTCCTTCTTACTGCACGGTCACTCAAAGCAACAACTATATCCGCTGTCTGAAACTTGGGAGACCCGATTTTTTCGTCTCCTATCTGAAGAAACGCCACGGAAACCCCGCCCCTCTGTTCAACCCCGAAGTTCGGTATATAGAGCGCTTCCCTTCCTTCTTCATTGGCTGCTTCAGCAATTATTTGAGCTACTGATTGAACACCTTGTCCACCTTCCCCGGCCAAGGCAATTTTGACTGCTTTTGCCACGACTATTCATCCCCCTTTTCAGCAGGGTTCTTGAGTTCGCCTACTTTAAAGTACTTTGGCATCTCTTGTTCAACAAATGCCCATGTATCCTTGGCATTAGTCCTCCAGTTGGTAGGACAGCTGGCCAGCGCCTCCACAAACGAAAAACCATTTCCGGCCAACTGGTTTTCCAGGGCCTTTTTCAGGTAACTCTTAAGCTGTTTGAGGTTGGCAATTGTTCCCCTGGCTACATAGGCACCGTCTCGGGTAATGGCCGCTACCATTTCCGGCCCCTGGGTAGGATATCCTGACTGTTCCACATCCCTGCCATAAGGGGTGGTTTCAGTTTTCATTCCAGGTAGTGTTGTTGGTGCCATTTGGCCGCCGGTCATAGCGTAATTGCAGTTATTGACAAGAATAGCGGTGATTTTCTCATTCCTTGCCGCCGCATTAACCAAGTGCTGGGATCCAATGGCATACCCGCCTCCATCACCCATGTATGCAATACATATAACATCAGGGTTAGCCCTCTTAACACCTGTCATTACCGGAGTGGTCCTGCCATGGTGTGTCTGTACGGTATCTACATTGAAAAAGTCCCAGGCCAGCAGGGAACAGCCGATATCACAGCCGAAGGCAACCTTATCCTGGATTCCCAGTTCATCAATAGCCTCTCCAAGGGCCTTTAGCACCAGGCCATGCCCACAACCCGGGCAAAATTTATGGGGTTTAGATTCAAGACGCCAGCTTTTAGGCATCTGTGGTAATGTACTCATTTTCTCTATTGCCTCCCTTCCCTAAAGCACTCCTTTGACTTTGGCCACTATTTCTTCTGATGTGATTCCAACCCCCGGTTTATAGAGGGTTTCCACATTTACGGTGGAACCGAAGATGCTTTCTTTGGCCAATTTAGCCATTTGCCCGAAAGCGGACTCAACAAACAACAGGGTTTTTGTCTTATCAGCAACTGACCTTAACTGGTCAGCAGGGAAAGGACGCAGTGTTACCGGTCTGAAGAAGCCGGCTTTCAGCCCCTCCTGGCGCAGTTCCTGTACAGCTACTTTGGCAGCCCTGGCAACAACGCCGTGGCTGACAACAACAATATCAGCATCATCACAGTCGAATTCCTGATACTCCGTAACCTCCGGGGCACATTTCTGGTAATCTTCCATATATCCGGTGAGAACCTCAAACAGTTCTTCCTCGGTGTTATATGTATTTCGCACATGGACGGGTTCTTTTACGCCATTGACCGCAGGCTTTCCAATGGTAGCCTCAGGCTGGATCAATTTAACGCCCTTTTCTTCAGGGTCATAGATTTTAAGTGATTCACGCATTTTCGCCTGATAGCCATCAGCCAGCACAAAGGTCGGGAACCGGTATTTCCAGGCTGTGTTAAATGCCTTTATGGTGTAATCAAACAATTCCTGGTGTGTTGAAGTCGAATAAACAATCCTGAAACCTTCCCCATTACCCCCAAAGGTAGTCATGGTGACTTCCTGCTGAGAATAAATAACGGTAGCAGTAGAAGGACCCCCTCTCTGCTGGATAACTACCACAGATGGAATGCGCATCATTTCAGCCATGGACAGTGGTTCTTGCATTAATGTATTACCGGGTCCGGCAGTAGCTGTAAAAGCTTTTCGCCCTGAGAGTACTCCCCCCAAAGTAGTAAAGCCGGCAGACAGTTCATCTTCGGTCTGCAAAAATTTCCTCCCAAATTTGGGCGCCATCCGTGTCCAGTAATGCATAATTTCATTTTGTGGTGTGATCGGATACCCGTACATTATGTCGGCTTTAGCAGCCAGGGCAGCCCAGGCAACAACTTCGTTACCGGTCATAAAGACTCGTTTCTCCCCCTGGATGGGCTTTTCGGACATTAGAATTAACACCTCCTGAAGTTAACACCTTTAATTTTATTATAAATGGGAAATCCTTTCTTTTACCAAAACGCATCCGCCATATAGCGGGTCAGAAAACGGATTGGATTGCCCAGATAATCAGTTTCACGGGTTACCTCGTTTTTTAACTTAATGTCCATGTAAGTGGCTATCACAGGGAGATTCAGCATCCCTGCAGCGGCGGAAACAATTCCCGAGCCTTCCTGGACAAAATCTACGGTTGTCTCATCACCCAAGTGGGAATTATTAATCAGACCGTCTACCGGTCCCAATTCCCTAACATAATTTACTATATCATCAACAGAAGCAGTCATCGGCCTTCCCACATTGAGAACCACATAAATCTTAAGATCTGATTCGAACGCTCCTTCAATAAGGTTAAGTATCTTGACCCCTTCAACACCATAGCCGATATCGAGAATGATATCCCCCGGTCTCCTGAGCACCCAGCGCATTTCAGGTTTAAGCGTGCTTCCCGCTTCTCCCAGTCCCACGGTTTCACTGGTTTCCCAGGCAACCACATCGATGCCCATTTCCAAAAGCTTTTTTCTGATAGGACGGAGTGTATAAAACGGTTCCACCAGGTCAAGGTCGGTAATGGTAACCCTGCGTCCGGTATTATGTAATTCTATCGCCCTGTTAACAGCAATTTCACTTTTACCGCTGGCATATTCACCAATATAGGATTCTAAAATTCTATCCTCTATGGGGATCCCCCCAAACCTATTTCTTCTTATTATATATAATATAAAACAAAATTATCAAAAAATGAACTTGCTTTATGATAAAAAAATAAAAGCTTGTACCTGAAGCAGGTTCAATCAGCAAAATTGAATCGCCCCTAAGCCTTCATAAATAATAGTATACTAAATGGGTTTATCGTAGTCAAGCTAAATTATTCCGTTTTCGGCAAGTAACCTACAAATTTCTCATTATTTCACAATAATCTGTTGAATTACTATTAATAATACTATTCCAGGAATGCCGAGAAACCCTGCCGTTAAGGCTGTGACCGGATTGAGGGGTATATGCAAACTTAAAAATGCTCCAAAATAATTTACTACCCAGAGGACCAGTCCCCCAACTATTCCATTAACAAGCAGTTTCATAATCAGTTTGATAGGAACAACCATCACTCTTCCTACCAGGTAAAGCAGCAGCAGTCCAAGAACAAATGCAATGACAATATTCAGTTCCATATTATCACCTCCCAACCAGGTTTACAGTCTAGCCTTATCTGGTTCTCTGCAAATTATTCTATTCCAGTATACCTTTAGGCACATCCAGGGTTATTTTTTCATTCCGGGCCTTTTTTATCAGGTAAGCATATTTTTTTTCTGCGGCATTAACATGAAAAATGGCATAATCAACCATATCCTCTTCAATAGGATAGTTGAAGTTCGCCAGGGCATGGACCCATTCCCGATGAGCCTCCTTAACCTGATCTATAAGCTCCGGCTGCTGGCGGAGCGGTCGTTCCCGGGCATGTCCGACTTCAAAAAAAACTATAATCCTACTTAGTGCTTTCCCACTTATTTGTCTGACTTTAACGAGTATATTACTCATAAACAACCTCCCCTCCGGTATTAATAAAATATATTGAAGGGGGGTTCATGTTATTCATCTTTTTTTAGAACCCAGGGACATGTTATTCTTTCACAGGCAAGTCTGCTGCTTCACCTGTAAATCAACAAAATGTTCAAACAAAACATTATAAACCCGTTCCATCAGGTTCGGATCAACTCCCTTACGAAGCGCATTCTGCCTGACTCTTTCCAGAACTTCCTGTTCCCGTTTTTTGTCCTTTACAGCCTGAATCCCTTGTTTCAGACTGCCAATCAGAGAAACCATCTGTGTTCTCTGGGCAAGCAGGTCAACAATCTGGTAATCGATGATATCAATGTTTTGTCTCAATTCATCGACTGACGGGACCGGCTGATCTTCAGACCGTTTGTCGCCCCTGCCGGCGCTCCCCCATACAGGATAGCAGCCAAGTATCCTAAATGATGCCGACATATCCTTTACCGCCTGGAGACAATCTTTAGTCACAGAGTCTTCAAGGTTACCTGCAAAATCTATAAAGAACAGGTATTCACCGAGCCTTCTTTTAGCGGGCCTGGATTCTATCCGGGTCAGGTTAATATTGTTTAAAGCAAATTCCTTCAATACCTGATACAGGCCGCCGGGCCTGTCAGTGATGGATATAACCAGAGAAATTTTGCCTACTCCTGCCGCAGCAGGATTCTCCTGTCTTGACAACATAACAAACCTGGTGCAGTTTTCCTTACAGTCATGGATGTCTGCATCTATAATTTCCAGGCCGTATTTTACGGATGCCACTCCATTGCCAATTGCCGCAACACAGTCCCCGTGGCCGGCCGCTACCCGGGCAGCTTCTGCCGTACTGCCAACCTCATAGACAGATGCCTGGGGCAAGTATTCTGTAAGGTAATTTCGGCACTGGGCTAATGCCTGGGGATGGGAAATTACTGCAGTAATAGCCCCCTTTTTTGTACCCCGCCTTGCCAGCAGGTTGTGCCTGATGGGCAGAATAATTTCACCTGTAATTTTTAACTCCGGGGCCGTCATCATCAGGTCAAGTGTGATATTAACAGTCCCTTCTGTGGAGTTCTCCAGGGGAACTAATCCATAAGTTATTTCACCGGCCAGTAATGCTAAAATAACCCGGTCAATTCCAGAGTAGGGCACAGCCTTTTCTTTGCTGCTGCCCTCCAGATAAACTGAAAGCGCTTCTTCACAATAGGTACCCTCCGGCCCTAGATATCCGTATTTTTCTGCCATTGATATGTTTCTCCTTTCAAATGTCTCTGCCTACCGCGTGGGCTACCGGACGCAGCTCTTTCATAAGGAGCCTGAAATTTTCCGGTGTCAGTGACTGGGGACCGTCACACAGGGCCTTAACCGGATCTGGATGAACCTCTATCAGCAAACCGTCAGCCCCGACCGCAACAGCGCCCTTGGACAGCGGCGGTACGAGCCGCCATTCACCTGTGGCATGGCTCGGGTCAACAATAACCGGAAGATGACTCAACTGCTTGATTAATGGCACGGCGCTCAGATCAAGGGTATTCCTGGTATAGTTTTCAAAAGTGCGGATACCCCTTTCACATAATATTACATTATAGTTCCCTTCTGACATTATGTACTCTGCAGCCATTAACCATTCCTCCATGGTGGCTGACAGCCCCCTTTTCAGAACCACAGGCTTGCTGATTCTGCCGGCAGCCTTCAACAGCTGGAAATTCTGCATGTTTCGGGCCCCGATTTGAATAATGTCCACATAATTTACAGCCAGGCCAAGGCTCTTTTCGTCGATAACCTCGGTAATAGTTGCCAGTCCGGTTTCTCTCCCAGCCTCAGCCAGGAGCTGCAGGCCATCCTCTTCCATGCCCTGGAAGCTGTAGGGCGAGGTCCTGGGTTTATAGGTTCCCCCTCTGATAGCCCTGGCTCCTGCCTCCGCAACCAACCGGGCAGTTTCCATCAGCTGCTCCCTGCTCTCTACAGCACACGGCCCGGCAATAACTGTAATCTCTTTAGCGCCAATATTAAAATCCTTCACCCTTATCACTGTATCCTCAGGTTTAACATCCCTGCCAACCAATTTGAACGGCTTCATAATAGGGACCAGTTTTTCAACTCCGGGCATAATCTCTATCCCCGAATTCAGAATCTGTTTACGGTCACCGATTGCACCAATAACCAGGCGCTCAACACCCCTTATGAGGTGGGTCTTAAAGCCCAGTTCCTCCAGTCTATTGTCAACTGCCTCAACCTGTTCTTCAGTTGCCCGCAAATCCATCACAACAATCATGTTATTTCCCCCTTAAGTTTTAGTAAATAAAAAAAGCCCTCGCCCCACAACGGGACGAAAGCCTTCACTTCCGCGATACCACCCGGATTGTTACAACCGTTATTTCCAAAATTTGAGCCACCGCGTTTTTATGAATAGAAAGCAAAAAAGCCTTCATCCATAAAGGGACGAAAGCCTGGTTCCGCGATACCACCCAATTTGGTTACAACTGTAACCCGCTCATTGCAGGTACGAGATTCGGCTGCCGGGTGCCGGCTGCTTATCTGATACCCTCTTCCTGATAACGGTGGAGTTCCGGCCTGGTCTACTCACGATTAAATAATCTTTTCAACCGACAGCTCGGGAGGGAATTTGGGCCTGACCATATCTTAAGGGGCTTTCAGTCCATGGCCCCTCTTCCCTGTCAAGACAGGTACTCAGCTTACTTATCTCCGTCAATGCTTTTAAATATAATTATGTATTGGATATTTTAGCACACATTCAGGCATATGTAAATATTAATTTGAAATAACCTTATGGAAATTTCCGGAATCGCGCCCTAAAATTTTGCGGCTATAATTCCCGGCGCCCCTCAAATGCTTTAGAGAGGGTCACCTGATCAGCATATTCCAGGTCTCCCCCAACCGGCAGCCCATGAGCAATCCGGGTAACCTTTATGCCAAGCGGCTTAATCAGCCTTGCCAGGTACATTGCCGTAGCCTCACCCTCGATGTTAGGATTGGTGGCGACAATTATTTCCGCGACATTACTATCCTTAAGCCTCTCCATCAGTTCTCTTACCTTTAGCTGGTCAGGCCCGATTCCCTCCATAGGTGAAATCGTCCCCTGGAGCACATGATACAACCCCTTATATTCACCGGTACGCTCAATAGCCACAACATCACGCGGTTCTTCGACTACACAGATAATGGTTCTGTTGCGGGACGGGTTTTGACACATCCGGCACGGGTCTTCATCTGTTAGGTTGCTGCACACAGAGCAGTACCTGATTTTTTCCCTGGCCTCGATAATCGCTCCGGCAAGTTCCTTGGACTCCCGGACATCGGAATTAAGGAGGTGAAAAGCCAGCCGTTGGGCCGTCTTGGGCCCTATGCCGGGCAGCTTCCCAAGCTGTTCAATAAGTCTGGCCACCGGCTCTGCATAATACAGCAAATAATGTCACCTGCCTAAAATAATCCGGGAATATTCATTCCGCCGGTAATCTTGCTCATTTCCTTTGCTGTCATTTCCTGGGACTGGCGAATAGCTTCATTTACAGCAGCCAGTACCATATCCTGCAGCATTTCTACATCTTCAGGGTCAACAGCTTCAGGATTTATTTCAATTGACTTTATTTCCTGTTTTCCATTGACAACCACTTTAACCATCCCTCCACCGGAAGTAGCCTCAACAGTCTTATCTGCCAGTTCTTCCTGAAGTTTGGCCATATCAGCCTGCATTTTCTGGACCTGTTTCATCATTTTACCCATATTCATCATAATCGAATCTCCTCCTTATAGATGGATAAAGCTCCCGGAAATAAAATATCCGTTATTTTAATCTTCAATTTCGATTACATCCCCGCCAAACAGGCTGACAGCTTTCTCCAGAAGAGGGTCTTTTTTGGTATCAGACCCGGAATCAGCAGTGGGACGCATATCTAATTCATTTTTAAACTTACACTTTATTTTCAGGCTGGCGCCCGTAACTTCTTTAATCACCTGTTCAATAGCATTCCGGTTTTCCGGCTGTTCAACCTTTTCCCTATGAAACCCGTATTCCGGAGCAAAACCTAACACCAGGCAGTTATTATACACCTCTACAGGCTCTCCTTCTATGAGAAAAGCCCTTGCCGACATCCGTACCTTCTTAATACGATCCAGAATCTCCTGCCAGCACTTTTTAACGGTTTCGGTGTCCACTGACTGAGTCTCGCCGGCGCTGTCTCCGGTTTCTTTTTGTACCCCTGGTAACGTTTCGGCTTTAGATTTCTTTTGCATATTTATTTTTTGTGTGCCTATTGGCTGTTTACCCGCTGACTGCATGCCTGCTGACTGCATGACTGCTGACTGTACGCCTGGTGCCTGCATGCCTGGTGCCCGGCTGACCGTCTGCCCGCCTGTTGACATGGCCGCCAAAAGCTCCTCAAGCTTGGCAATCCTTGAATTTAATTCCTCATAATCTGCAGTTTGTGTCTTTTCCCCTGCTTTTATTACTGCAAGCTCTAATAAAAGTCGCGGCTGGGACGTCCATTTCATTTCCCGTTCGGCAGCCGAAAAAGTGTCAATAAATGACGTAATCCGTTTTTTCCCCAAAGCGGATGCCTGGTTTTTCATCTGCTCCAGAATTTGCTCCGTTACCGCCACCAATTCACCGGTATCGGTACAGACCTCTGTAAGCAGTAAATTGCGAAAAAACTCAGTAAGATCTTTGGTAAACTGTCTGACATCTTTTCCCTGCCGCACCAGCTGGTCAACCAATCTGAGACTTTGAGTAACATCATTTTCGAGGAAACATCCGGTCATTTGAAACATATAGTCGCTGTTGACTGTGCCCAGGACATCATTTACATCAGAAACGGTTACACTCTTCTCCCCAAAAGATATACACTGGTCCAAAACACTCAAGGCATCCCTCATTCCGCCTTCAGCGCTGCGGGCAATAAGGCCAAGTGCCTCCTCATCAGCTTGTATTCCCAAGTCATCAACAACTACTTTTAATCTGTTGACGATGTCAGCCAGACTTATCCTTCTGAAATCAAACCTTTGGCATCTTGACAGGATGGTCAGGGGTATCTTATGGGGCTCTGTAGTCGCCAGGACAAAGATGACATGTGCCGGCGGTTCCTCAAGCGTTTTCAGCAGAGCATTAAAAGCTTCTGTTGTCAGCATATGCACTTCATCAATAATATATATTCTATATCTGCCTTCAGTAGGGGCAAACTTGACTTTTTCCCTTAAATCTCTGATTTCATCAATTCCCCGGTTTGAAGCTGCATCTATTTCCATTACATCCATAGAACTCCCGCCTGTCACCCTGCGGCAGTTTTCACAATCATTGCAGGGTTCAACTCCGGGACCGTTCAAGCAATTTAAGGCTTTTGCCATAACTTTTGCCGTAGTTGTTTTTCCGGTGCCCCGCGGCCCACAGAAAAGATATGCATGTGCAGTCCTATTATTCTTGAGTGCATTCTGCAGGGTACGGCTGATATGTTCCTGTCCCACTATATCGAAAAAATTCTGTGGTCTCCACTCACGGTACAGAGCCACATAGCTCATTTAGGCCACCTTCTTTTTGTCTGGGCTGATATTGATATTATCTCATAAACCAAATATATATCGCAACTCGTTATTTAATTCGCTGTCAATAATCCAATTCCTTTTCAATCACAAAAGTAAAAGTAAAATATGAAAAAGACCTTGATGGTAATCCACACAAAGGCCTTTTACATGTTTATAAAATTTAAGCCGTGCACCCGTCTTTGACAAACATCTCCCAAGCGTTACCGGCGCAGTTAACTCGGATCAGGCACCCTTACGGCACACGCGGTGGTCTGCTTACCGCTGCTTCCTTCCGGATCTGACGGGGTTCACAGGTTCGCGTTGCGTAAGACCCGGTCTTCAACGCCACTTGCGACGGTCAGACCTTAAGAAATGAAGCCGGGGACAGGAATTCCACCCTGCTATAGCGGATTGCAGGTACAGGGCACCGCTACCTCCCCATGTAGCACGGCAAAAAGTATACTTTTTATAATGTCTTATAGCCTGTTAAGATGTAACAGCCAGTGACTATTAGCTATAAGCACGAGGTCACTGGCCTGGTAATAGTCAATTATGGCGGAGAGAGAGGGATTCGAACCCTCGAGCCAGGTTATCCCCGGCTACACGATTTCCAGTCGTGCTCCTTCGACCAACTCGGACACCTCTCCGAACCGTTTCGCTTAACTATTATACAATTTATTTTGTTTCGATGCAAGTGGTTTCAACCTGTTATCAGGACTTTCGTTCATAAAATTAATGGTCAAATTGGTATAATATTACCGCTTCCTACTCGCCCAGTTTATCCGCGGTTTCCTGCAGGCCCTGGAGAGGTGGTCATTTACATTCCTGTCCGTACTCTTCTGGGAACTGAAAATCAGCTGTCTACCGGGCAACTCTAAACCCATAATAAAGATGTCCAACTTCATTACCCATGAAATCAGCTACTTTGGGTAAAAAGCCCCATTTTTCAAATTTGAATTTTTCTACTAAATTGATACTAGGATAATTGTGTTCCAGTATTATGGCAAAAATAGTTTTAATACCGATTTTGGGACTTTCGGCAATAATTAAATCCAGCAGCTTAGTTCCTATTCCTTTTCTCTGATAGTCAGTATGAATATAAAAACTTACTTCTGCGGTGAATCCTAAAGCCTCTCTGCCGCTGCGGTAAGGACTCAAAGATATCCAGCCCGCAACGATATTTTCCGTTTCTGCAATAAAAATAGGATACCTGTCCGGAGTATGCTGGTTAAACCACTCTACCCTGGAATTAGGCGTAACCGGCGTTAAATCCGCGGTTGATTTCTTGGTTAAAATCGCCTGGTTATATATCTCAACAATAGCTTTTAAATCATGGATATTTGCTCTTCTGATTATCATTTCCCGCTCCTCTAAATTTATAGCTGCCTTGATTCTTACAACTTTCCCATATACTCCAGTCGTTTAATATTGGTAAAAATTTGGCCACCCGTTTTGCTACTGCCCTGGTTTTAAGATTGGCTTCCCGGCCTCAATCAGCGCTTTGCTTCCTAACATGAAGAAGCTCTCAACAAACAGCAGAAAACCGGTTCCTATTAACAGCCATTCAATTTTTACAAAGTCGGATACCGGCCCAAACAACAGCATTCCCAGCGGCATCATACTACTTGATATCATCCCTAAAACCCCAAATACCCTGCCTAGAAAATCTCCCTCTATTTTCTGCTGTAATAATACCGTAAAGGGTGTATTAAATACCGGCATAGCAATCCCTATTAGTCCCATGAAAAATAGATATATCCAAAAAACAGGAATAATTCCAAGCACAAAAGTACAGAAGCCAAAAACAAGGACCACATATAATTGCTATTGTCATCATTATTCCAGATTGAGTTTTTAATGTAATATGCCACCCAATTGCATATTGGACCAGTAACGTTCCAAAAAGTGATACGGTCTGGCTGGCTAAAAAGAGAATTAAGTTCTTCTTCCATTTTTTATTCATAGGCAGCATATTGTCTCCCACCATTTTTGGGCCATTACCCAGCTCTTAATTCTTCTCTGTTTTCGTAATCTGCGGCAATTCGATTGTTACCCTTGTTCCAATATCCACGCGGCTTATAACTTCGAAATTTCCCCCGTGTTTTTCAATAATCCACTTTGCTATGGATAAACCAAGCCCTGCCCCGCCGGCCTTGCCGCCACGGGCATCAGCCGAACGATAAAAACGGTCAAATATGCGGGGAACATCTTCAGGCTTGATACCCACCCCTTTATCCTGAACCTGAATATAGGCCTTGCCATCCTTTGGAAAAATCTTAAGACTTATCTCTTCACCTTCCGGAGTATACTTGATACTGTTATCAATCATTATCCGAATGGCCTGTTTCATCAACTGCTGATCCGCTCTGATAAATACTGGTGACTTAAAATCCACTCTGAACCTGTGGCCGGAATCGATGAGTCTTGCTTCACCAATAATTTCATCACCAAGTTTACAAATATCTATTACCGTTTTTTGCAGCGGCAGATTTTCACTGTCCCCCCGGGCCAGGAAAAGCAGCTGTTCTACCAGGGCTTTCATGTTTTCGGCCTCGCTCTTAATGGCCTGAATTGATTCTTCCAGGGTATTAGGGTCTTTTTTGCCCCATCTGTCCAATAAATTGGCATATCCCTGAATAACAGAAATTGGTGTGCGCAATTCATGGGAGGCATCGGAAACAAATCGCACCTGGGCTTGATAAGACTGACTGATTCGGTTAAGCATATCATTAATAGCCCTTGCCAGATCCTTCAGTTCGTTTTGTGTCTGGTCTATCGATATGCCTTTATCTATCTCACTGGTATCAAGTTTACTGATAGCTCCGGCCAATTGCTTCAAATTCTCCCGGTTGGTTCCAGTACCACCTGAATTCAGACCTTCCTGAAGGCTTTTCGCAGTTTCAGCCAGGTCTGACAGTGGTTTCAGGATTTTTCTTATACCTCGCCGGTTTCTTCCCAGGGCAGACATTAAATAGAGGAATTCGAATCCACCGCTGAATATCAAAAGCATTAAAAAAAACTTTATATCTGCCGCCAGGGGATAGGTAATCTGATAAAAGACAGCTCCCTTTGGGATTGTCATAATATATCCTACCCCTTCAAGGCGCCGGTTCAGGGTAATTTGGGGACTGATATCCGGTCCTTTAAAGCTTCGAATGGCGTTTGTGGATTCCAGGGGAAGCCTGTCCTGGAAAGTCTTGTCAATATCCAATCCATCGGGAGCCTTCGCAGTGGCCTTTACCAGATAATGCTCCTTTGATAAATCCTCTGCTGCCAGCAAATTAAGTTTTCCATCATACCGGTCTATCAGCTCCTGGGCTCCAATTTCTGCTCTCCATAGTACTGTTGCAAAGTATAAGAGGCTAAGTAAAATATTTATTATAAAGAATGCCCGAAGCAGAACTCCCGCCATCCTTAAATTCAACCTTAATACCAGGGAAGAGCGGATTTTTTCCGCAACTACAGGCGGCTTGGCATAGGTCCATTTTTGCTTACTCATCTTTTATCACATATCCCACACCCCTGACGGTATGAATCACCTTAATTCCGAAGGGGTCTTCTATTTTCGAACGCAGATATCGGATATATACATCTACTGCATTAGTTTCACCGGAAAAATCATAACCCCAGATTCTCTCCAAAATTATCTCTCTTTTCAATACAATATTTTTATTTTCAATTAAATACTGTAATAAATCAAATTCTCTCTTTGTAAGCTCCAGGGGCTCTGATCCAACCCAGGCACTTCTCCTCTCTGCATCCAGTTTTAAGGGCCCCGCCTCCAAAGTACCGGAAGTGCTTTGGAGTGAGCGGCTTGCCTTTGTTCTAAGGACCGCCCGAATTCTGGCCAGCAGTTCTTCAATGGCAAAGGGTTTTGTGATATAGTCATCTGCACCTCCGTCCAAGCCCATGACCTTATCCACAACGGCATCTCTGGCTGTCAAAAGGATAATGGGAATCTGAGAAAACTGCCTGATTCTTCGAAGGACTTCAAGACCGTTAAGTTCCGGCAGCATGATATCGAGTAAAATCAAATCAAAGGGATGGGCTTTGGCAAGAGCCAGCCCATCCCTTCCATTGGAAGCTTTTTCAACCAGATACCCTTCAAATTGCAGTTCAAGCTCAACAAAACGGGCAATTTTATCTTCATCCTCAATAATCAGAATTCTTTCCATTCTCATCATGATCCTTTTTATTTTTATAGTCTCCTACAGCTTTTTTAGCTGCATCAGATACAGATTCCACTGCCTGTAAAGCTGCTTCGGAAACTTTATGCAGCTCCTGGTTTGCCTGATTTACATCTGGCCCTTTAAAGCTGTACCGGTATCCAAAAACAAGCCCCAGAATCAATAATGGAATAACAATCCACATCCCAAATATCAGCAGGATAGCCAAAAGATTTAGAGGAATCTTCAGGATTCTCTCCCCGCCTTTTTTGGCTTCAAAGCTGTTAACATTCCCTTTGTGAATAATCTTTCTTACCCAGCCCCATATATCTCCCATCACGTCACCAAAGGATATTTTATCTGTTTTATCATTCCCCGGTGTTCTGCCATCTTTTCCGGAAGCCGCTGCTGCCGGGTTTAAATTGAAAGTGCCGACACCTTCAGGGCTGTTGATCCGGTTCTGCTTTTCAAGGATGATAACCGCATCCAATAAATCTCCGTTCGCCTGCTCTAAAACTTCTTTTGCCTCTTCATAAGTAATATTTGCATACTCTTTTAATTTTTTCACTTCATCGAAACCTGTCATTACGATAACCTCCTCTCTTTATTACGGTTATCATAACAGTTAAAGATTTGAATCCCATTGATACTTCATTAAAATTAGATTAAAATTCATGTTTCATTATAATTTCCTTATCTCATCTTGTCAATTACCGGAAACCAAATATTGGATTTCTGACCACGCCAGCTCCAAGTCAATGGAGATAGAAGGGGAAAACCACCGGTGTGTCGAAAAAAGTAAACTTAATCATTGCCTTAAAGGAGTTGAAGAGAATTTGCTAAGCCCGATACTAAAAACAAAACTATTTTTACCGGCATCAAGGCCCAATTCGGTCTCTCGCTCCTTATTGATTCGCAAAATCTCTGAAGGGATAGAACAGGGAGGGAAACTTACACTGGTTTCTGCCCCGGCGGGGTATGGCAAAACAACATTAATTACAGAATGGCTAAAAACCGTTAACCGTGAGTGTGCCTGGGTTTCCATGGATACCGGGGACAATGATCCCAAGAGATTCTTCACATATCTGATTGCATCACTAAAGAGCATCCTGGAGGGGTTTGACCAGGACCTCAGCAGCCTGATAGAATCCCCACAGCTGCCAACTCCCGAGATTTTAGCAACACTGCTGCTTAACCGATTGGTAAGTATGGATAGCCCGTCAGTTTTGGCAATAGATGATTATCATGTGATTACTAATGATTATCTGCACCGGACTATAGAATTCATGATTGAGAATTGTCCGCCGTTATTCCATATAATAATTATTTCGCGTCTCGACCCTCCTCTGCCCCTTGGAAAATGGCGGGTGAGAAGTTTGCTGACAGAGGTCCGGGTAAATGATTTAAGGTTCTCTGACGAAGAGGTGAGGGCATTTTTTGCTCAGACTATGCAGCTCAGTCTAAAACCGGAACACATTGTTTCCCTTAAGACCAGAACCGAGGGATGGATTGCCGGTCTCCAACTGGCAGCCCTTTCCCTGCGGGGCAAAGAAGAACAGGGGATAGCGGAGTTTATTGAACGATTTAGGGGAAGCCACAGGTTTGTCATAGACTACCTGTTTGATGAAGTTTTTCACCTGCAAACAGATGAAGTGAAAGAATTTCTTTGCAGCACAGCTATATTAAACCGGCTGTGTGCTGATTTATGTAATGAATTAACAGACAGAAAAGACAGTATGAATATCCTGCTAAACCTGGAACAAAACAACCTTTTTCTGATTCCTCTGGATGAAGAGCGTCAATGGTATCGCTATCATCACCTGTTCGCAGATTTCCTCCGTACAGAGTTAGAGGCAAAGCAACAAGCAGTTTTACATCAAAAAGCTGCTAAATGGTATGAAAGTAACGGTTATCAAAATGAAGCCATAGACCATTCTTTAGCTGCCGGAGATAAAGAAAAAGCGGTCGGCTTAATAAAGAGACAACTCAGTCAGAGCATTATCAGGGGAGACTTATATACTCTGATTGAATGGTTGGAAGGTTTAGATGAAAACCTTGTCCGCAAGGACGGGGAGCTTTGTTCAACCAAAGCCTGTGCCCATTTTCTCCTGTCCCAAATTGAACAGGCCTGTTCTTATGTAAAAGATTTTAAGCAAATAAAAAATGCAGACAGGTTGAGCTTGGGAAGGGTTAAAACACTGGAAGCCTGGCTCGCAAATATTCGCGAAGATAAAATGACCATAGACCTGGCAAAGGAGGCTATAGGGCTGATGGGCAATCAGGACCTTGGATTGAAGGTTTTTGCTCTGGTGGCATTGGCTCAGTCTCTGAGAAGCAGAGGTTATTTGGATAGATCCACTGACGCCTTTAAAGAGGCATTGCAGATTAGCAGGCAGTTCGGATACACCTTATCCATTTGTACCGTAACAATGGATTTGGTTTATAATTACTATATCCAGGGCGATTTGCAGTATGCAATTCAATTGTGCCTGGATATGCTGGCGGTTAAGAACACCGAAAACAGGCCTTTGCCGGCGGCAGGAATTCTTAACATCCCTCTGGCTGCCTTTTATTTTGAGTCTAATCAGATTGAATTGGCAGAAGAAACTGTGCTCAGAGGAATCGAAACCAGCCGAAAGCTGGCAATGCACAATATCTTCGGCGGAGATGGGGAAAGAACTCTGGCCAAAATCAAATCCTTACAGGGAAGCCATGAAGATGCTTCAGCTATAATTCAAAACGCTCTTAATAGCGCCAGATCCGCAGGTTTGCCCATTATTACCCTGAGATTTGAGGCGCTTCTTGCAGAATTCAAACTTGCTGCAGGTGATGTACAATGGGTAGAAGATTGGATTAGGAGAAGCGAATTATCCCCAGAGGGTGAGATTACTTCATTAAAAGAACAGTCCTACCTGGTCTTTGTGCGGCTCCTGATGACCAAAAAACTTTGGCAGAAAGCAGAGGCTCTCCTGGCAAGGCTGGAGAATTTCTCACACAAGGGTCAGAGGAAAGGGCGCCTGGTTAGTATTTTGGTTCTGCAGGCTATCTTAAGTGGTGCAGTGGGCAATGCAGATGGCGCAAAGATGAAGCTCCGGGAGGCTGTTAATATCGCGGCCCCACATAACTACCGCCGGTCTTTTCTGCAAGAGGGAGAGCAGGTTCTACACCTGCTGCCTTTAGTACAGGACACTGCTCCGGAGTTCGTTGCCAGCCTGATTGAGGACTTTCACCCGGAATTAAACTTAAACCATTTGGTCTCCAGGATTAATACAGCTGGTGGTTTGGCGGAACCCCTCAGTGAAAGGGAGTTAGAAGTTTTAAAGTTAGTTGCCACCGGGTTGCCAAATACAGAAATTGCCGGAAAGCTCTATATTAGTTTAGGAACTGTCAAATGGCACACTAACCATATATACGCAAAACTCGGAGTGAAAAACAGGACCCAGGCTGTCAACAAAGCAAAGGAACTGAAGATTATTTAGTTGGAAAATTATCAAAACCATGAGAGGGGCAGAGAACATTCTGCCCCTCCCTGTATATGAAAAATTACAAAAACCTAACCTGATACCTGAACTTTGGTTAGGTTACAACCTAACCTCCTATGAGTTATAAATGATATATAGCGATGTGAGGAGGAGGTACTAATGAACTATGAAATTGTTATACTCGGCCATATCGATAAACGGCGGCTTCGAGAGTTAGATGGAATTGAACTGGAGTTTTTACCTGGTGGGGAAACCAAAATTACGTGCCGAGAGTTTGACCAGGCTTCACTGCATGCCATAATAAACCGAATCTATAATCTGGGACTAACTCTAAAAGTTGTTAAGGAAGTTGCACTGGATAAATGAGAAAAATGATATCCCGGCAACACACAGTTAGCAGGTAAATACAAATGGAAATGGAGGAAAAGAAATGTTCTGGTGGATTAGTGCTTTTATTGTTTGGTTAGTTTCAGCTGCTTGAATTTTCTCTATTCTTGCGGGCGTGTTCCGCGGCAAAACTGCTGCATTCAGCGGGAAGGTATTACCTTGGTACGGTTTTCATGGAATTACAGCTATTTTGGCTGTTTTCCTGATGTTAATTGCTCAAAGATCTTAATAAGGAGGAAGCCGCTTTGTTGAAAATTCTTGGTTATTTATTACTGTCAATTGGTCTTGTCTGAGTTATTTGGATAATGGGAGGGGTCTTCTCCCATACATTTTCCAATATAAATGAACTCTGGGGCGCCTTTGCTTTCCATACTGTCAGCATGATTCTTGGAACAGCCTGTGTTGCCCGGTCTGTCAAGTCAAAAAGCTCAAAAGCGATTAATCGATAGGAAGGTAATTTACAATGAAAAGAAGAATAATAGCTATGCTAGTGGGTATGTTTTTTGTTTTAACTACTCTGATATGGGTGAAATATCAAAGAGATATGCGAGTATCCTATGAGCGTGTCCAGGGGAAGAGCAGTATAATCTCTACGCCTTATGGCAATGTTGAATATACTGAGGGTGGAGTTGGCCCTGATGTTTTAGTAATCCATGGAGGCGGTGGTGGTTATGATCAGGGAGAACTGCTTACCCATACTGTATTGGGTGACAAATTTAGATGGATTACTCCCTCGCGTTTTGGCTATCTGGGATCAAGTCTACCGGAGGGGGCCACTTATGATGATCAGGCTCATGCATATGCAAAGTTGTTAGACCATCTCAAAGTTGAAAGAGCTGCCGTGGTCGGCTTTTCAGCCGGCGGTCCCTCAGCGCTTCTTTTTGCACTGCTTCACCCTGACCGGGTTTCTTCCCTTACTCTCATTTCAGCCGGGGCTACAAATGTAGCTGAAGAAGCAGGAAAACAGGGTGAAAAAAAGGGTAAGATGTTATCAAATTTAATGCAAAGAGACTTTCCCTACTGGGTTTCGGTAAACCTGTTTAAGAAACAGATTATGCAGTTGATGGGGGCCAACAAAGAAGTGATAGCAACCCTCAGCCCGGAACAAATAAAAGTAATGGATCAAGTCATTGATTATATGAACCCTGCTGCGCTGCGCAAGTCAGGTGCTGCTTTTGATCACTACGCTGCGTTACCTAATGAGCGAATTGCCGGAATCCGCACACCGACTCTGGTCGTGCATGCTGAAGATGACACTTTACAGCCGTATCAGAATGCTGTCTTTACATCTTCCACCATTCCGGGTGCCCGCTTGCTCAGTTTCGAAAATGGTGGGCATTTCCTTGTGGCCGTTGAACAGTCTACAGTCAGCAGGGAGGTATATATGCACATTTCTGATTCAGTATTTGAAACTAAAGAATAAACTTTTAACTGTAGAGTGTTCGATTACATGCCAAATTTGACCAAAAAACAAACAAGGGATTCCCGCCCCAAAATGCTGGAATCCCTTGACTTATGTTCATTATGGCGGAGAGACAGGGATTCGAACCCTGGGTACCGTGAGGTACACTCGATTTCGAGTCGAGCGCTTTTGACAATAGGTCTACTAAGCAGGTGCCTGCGTCAAATCCCAAAGTTTAATCACACTTCCTGGTGAAACGACCTGGAATCTTTCATCCCACTGCCCCTTAACAAGCTTTCGCAAAACATCCAGCGTCCCGTGAATGCGATAAGTTTGCAGATCAAAGAATTGCGCCTGCTCTTTCATTTCCCTAAAAACAGCCTCTTGATCGTCAGCCTCGGTTTGAATTAATGCGAATCGTTTATAGTTTGCTAAAACACGCTTGGAAAACCGCAGGGATTTCTCATGTCCCAGTTTGGGAACTAAAACCTCGTAAAATTTGTGTTTAGGATTAAAATGCTTCATCCACCCCCCGGTTAAAAAAAGCGCCCCCATTTCTGTTCCTAAATTAGCGCGATACCTTTCATCAGAACCTAATAACATAGCCAGGCAATCATGGTACTGAGGCAGAACCAGGGAAGACTGTTTACTTGTCAACCCAAGTAAACCATTACCGCACAGAGCATAGGCCAGTAAAATAAAATCTACATTGCTGATGCCATCAATTGTTTCCTGAAGGGCATCTCTCAACTTGTCCGGCTTCTCATGCAGTCCGGGTTGCATATAAATCACCGGGAACCCTATCTCGTTTTCCTCCAATACGTAATTAATCTCCTCTTCAATAGTGCGGCATGCGCAAATTATAGCCTTAACTTTTAACACCCCCCGTTTCCATGATAGAAGAACAAACACAGTATTGGCATAAAGACATTTCATCGTTCAACCACTTATGTTTTACCGGGCAAAGAAAGTTATTGTCTTGACCAATAATTTTTTGCTCCTCTTTAAAGAACATGCCGGGTGGATGCAGCGGCTTCTTGACGATAAAAGCCAGATAAATAGAAACAATCCTTATACAAGAAACATCTTCAGATCATACTTAGCAATCAGCTGGAAATTATACTCTAAACTTCCTGGAGGGTGTTGCAACTCTTGCCCGTCAACCTTATGCTTTTGCGCAAGCTCCTCTTCAGTAAAACATTCGGCTTCCTTTTTTAGTAGCTTGAACAACTCTCCAGAGTTCATTGCAGCACCTCGTTATCCAATAAAATAATTGCAGTTCTTATCAAGTCTTTCGTCAACATCTCCCCATTCCTTTTAGTTTTGACAGTCCTTGCCGGAACACGTGTATATACACTCTTTTGAGAAAAAATATTAAGGCACAAGAGCCTCAATTTTAGAGAGTAATTCCGTCAAAGCAGCCACTTCTTCTTTCCCCAGATAGTTCACCAGCGAATTCTGAGCTTCTGACCAGACTGCCTCAGCTTCCAAAGTCAACTTGAGGCCTCTTTCCGTTAATTTCAGCTGACGGCTCCGGGTACCCGTTGCCGCTATGTCCTCAATGAAACCTTGCTCTTCGAGTGACCTAAGATTCCTTACAAGGGTGGTTCGATCAAGTCGCATTGCCAAAGCCAAATCGCTTACACTGACTGGCTCTAGGCTCTTTATGTGCGCCAAAAGTGAAAATTGGTTGACCCTCAATCCGCAAGGCTTAAGCAATTCATCGTACACGTGGGTTATGGCTTGGGAAGCCCGGCGCAAGTTAAGGCAATTGCAGACCGAAGGTTTCTTATTACGGGTCGTAAATTCCAAAACACCACCTGCTTCTGTCATTAGTGTATATACACTATTTAAATTATATTATAAGTAACCCTTCTTGTCAAAAGAAGGCCTTTATGCTTTTTGCTTGCCCCGGATAATTGCAGGTGGTCGTAGAATTTACCAGTATTGCTTATAGTTTGTTTTTTGACTAATTGGCTGCCACCGCGTCTGCTCCTCGTCGCTTTTGGCCCACTTGCAAATAAACTAAACAAGGGATTCCTGCCCCAATAGCAGAAATCCCTTGACTTATATTCATTATGGCGGAGAAGGTGGGATTCGAACCCACTAGACCCTTCAACAGATGGAACCCCTTTTGGGTTTTTTCCTTTCCTGTACAAATCACCCTCCCGCAGCCAAATTCCAGAATAGCTCCTGTAGGACTGTTTTGCTTACCGTGCATGATATTTCACGCACATATTCTTTTAATTCATTGGGAGCTTTGGGATTTCCCTCTATAGAAAAAATCCCTATAGGACATCCCCCTCCGCAAAGGTATCTGTAACTACATTCCCGGCATTTCTTTCTATTATCGACGTTAACGATATCAAGCATTCTTGCCAGCACATTTTTTCTGGGGAAATCATCCATTAGAATATTGCCCACTTCATACTGTTTGTTTCCGACCAGATAAATGCAGGAATATATCTCGCCGTTGCTGGTAATAACAGGAGTATTTCCAATGGGAGCACCACACCCCCAGGGGTTTTTAAATGAAGGCTGAAGACGGTGATTATATTCATTGAAGGGGTAAAGGCTTGTAATTGGCCAAATACCTGAATGAAATACTTCTCTAAGGCCTTCTGCATATTTTTGGGGTGACGGGCACAACTCAAGGTCCAGCAGCTTAATATCTGAATCTACGGGATTTAAGGGAACAAAAGCGCAGCCAGCTGCCCCAAGCTCCTGATGCGTTTTCGCCACATCCATCATTAAGGAATCAGTATAGCTGGTCACGGTTGCCCGTAAGGAAACTTTAAGACCGGCTTTGATAAGTTTTTCAACGTTACCTGCGGTTGTCCGGAAGCTTCCTTGGCCATTAATAAAAGGCCGTGTTTTGTTGTGAATTTCTTCAGGTCCATCAATATCAACCAAGAATGTGATGTTATTTTGCAAAGCAACTTCAATAAGGTCATCAGGGAATAATGTAAGATTGGTTGTCAGGTGATAAGCAATTTGCTTGCCGGGATTTCTAGGAATCAGGTTATTATTGCAATAATCAATTACCTTTTTTGCTAGATTCCAATTCATCAGAGGTTCGCCGCCAAAAAATACTATTTCCAATTTGCCAAATTCAGCAATTGAATCAAGTATGTTGTCAAGAGACTTGAACGCAACTTCCTCTGACATCATTAAAGATTCGTGTTTTTGGTATGTATTCTTTCCGTTAAAACAATAGATACAAGCTTGGTTGCAGCTATGAGTTAATAAGAGATATACACTGCGCGAAAACGATAACCTCTCTGCCATTTCATACCCGCAGCACTTTTTTTGTTCTATGGTTTTGCTGGAATCTTCCGGGATTATAAGAAAATGTGCACAAAAAAAATCAAATGCCTCCTGTGAGCAAAAATCAGGCAGGCAAGCGGCAGAAATAGGCCCCATTTTTTTTAATTCCGCAAGTAAATCTAGGGCTTGATTTCCGCCAACAGGAAAATATATTGGGTTCACCTGAACTGCATTGAAAATAATTATTTCTTCTCCGCGTTTGAGGACTTCGATCTCATCAGCAACAACAAAATGTGCTTGCATAGAGTTTTTCTTCTCCTTTACCTTAAACGTAAGTACAGACTGCAGTGCAGCCCATTGTACAGCCCATGGTGCAGCTCCAGTCGCAGGGATTGTTTATGGGGCCGACGTTTAAGTCAGGTGCTGATTCTTCTATCGAAATCAACTCCCCCTGCTTGTCATAATATTTTATGAGCATTCCCTTTTTGTCTATAAAGGCACTTGTATCACCAACTTTAACAGGTGCCAATCCACCTGAAAAAGCCCCGGCCTCATCAAAGATGGTACTGATCACCATCTTTCCATCGTAGTCTATATAACCCCATTTATCACCACGTTTAACTGTCGCCAATCCTTCTGAATATTCGACATTTTGTGTTTCTGATTGAGAGCTGCCGTTGTCCTGATTGATAGGCTCCGGGGATTGTAATTCAGATGTCGGTTCTTCCATAGTTGGTTCTGGTGCTGGCGTCTGTTCTAAAAAGGACAAAACAATATTACCCTTCTTATCAATGTACCTCCAGTTGTCCCCAACCTTGACAGCCGCCCAGCCTTCCGAAAATGTAAAGGCATCGTCATATTGGGCACTTATCACCAGCTTTCCCTGCTTATCTATATAGCCCCATTTATCACCAAGCCTAACTCTGGCCAATCCTTCAAAAAAAGACCAAGAACCATCATCAAACTGAGCATTGATCACCATATTCCCCTTCTTGTCTATATACCCCCATTTATCACCACTTTTAACCGCAGCCAAGCCTTCCGAAAAAGACCAGGAACCTTCATCAAACTGGGTGCTTATGACCATATTTCCCTTCTTGTCTATATAGCCACATTTATCACCACGTTGAACTACTGCCAGCCCTTCAGCAAAAGAACCGGCCCAATCAAACTGAGCACTTATCACCATTTTCCCCTTCTTGTCTACATACCCATATTTATCACCACTTTTAACCGCAGCCAAGCCTTCCGAAAAAAGAGAGGCATAATCAAACTGGATACCTATCACCAGATTCCCCTTCTTATCTATATAGCCAAATTTATCACCACGTTTAACCGCGGCCAATCCTTCCGAAAAAGCCCAGGAACCATCATCAAACTGGGCGCTTATGACCATATTTCCCTTCTTGTCTATATAGCCATAATTATCCCCATATTGAACTACTGCCAATCCTTCGGAAAAAGACCAGGAACCTTCACCAAACTCGGCACTTATGACCATATTTCCCTTCTTATCTATATAGCCATATTTATCACCGAGTTTAACTCTGGCCAAGCCTTCGGAAAAAGGCCAAGTATTATCAAACTGGGCACTTATGACCATATTCCCCTTCTTATCTATATAGCCATATTTATCACCACGTCTAAACATTGCCAACCCTTCCGAAAAAGAACCGGCAAAATCAACCGCGAATTTCTCTTTAGCATTTTGGGTAGCAAAAAGAGAGTAACCCCCGCCCTGATTTTTTGAGCCAGGTTCCAGGGAACACCCATAAAGAGATATTCCGATTATGCCTATGCCTATCAAACCTGTGGTTACCAGTGTTTTCGTTGATACTGAGTTGAAATTTGCTGTAATAATCAAACATTTTCTTGGCGTATTGTCTTTGGTCACTATGGTGCACTTTTTCTGGCAATCGGTTCCTTCTCCAGAGACTTTTTGTCCTTCTGAATTCTGACTATCCATAAGTTATCACTCCCAGTTTCCCGAATCGCTATTCTAATGAATCAATTTACCTGCAAATAATTACCGTTATTACAGTTATGTTATATTATACCCTTAGCAACTGTCAATACTAGCACACTGCTTAGGTAAAATACCGGCAAAAATGCCGAGATTAAAATTACCGTTACATGTTCATGAATAACCTGCTCTTCCAAACAAAAAACAAGGGATTCCTGCCCCAATAGCAGAAATCCCTTGACTTATATTCATTATGGCGGAGAAGGTGGGATTCGAACCCACGTGCCCTTGCGGACAACCGCATTTCGAGTGCGGCGCGTTACAGCCTCTTCGCTACTTCTCCGTGTAATATTTAACAGATCCCGCCTCCCCTTACGAGGGAGTTTCACCTGTATTTACTCTTCCTGTCCTCCCGGCTTCCTTAACCGCCGGAAAAAATCCTTCATCAGCTCACTGCATTCCTGCTCCATTACCCCTGCCAGTACCTCAACCCGATGATTCAGCCTGGGGTCCTGGACTATATTCATCAATGAGCGGACAGCGCCGGCCTTGGGATCATCTGCCCCATAAACCAGCAGCTTTATCCGTGACTGGACAATAGCCCCGGCACACATTGGACAGGGTTCCAGAGTCACATAGAGCGCTGCTTCCCTGAGGCATCTCCAATGGCCCAACTGCTTTACAGCCCTGTTTATAGCCACTATTTCCGCATGGGCTGTGGCATCCTTCCACTGTTCCTTCATATTATGTGCCCTGGAAACAACTTCTCCATCCAGCACTATAACTGCCCCAATAGGCACTTCCCCTAATTCAAATGCAGCCCTGGCCTCTTCGAGGGCCATTGACATATAATCGTAATGGTCCAAAACCAAACCTCATCCTGAAAGTTAATAATTCCTATTTAAAATTAATATAGCCACTGGCCCATTGGTAACGGCCACTGGCCCATTTAACAAAAATGGTGCCCTCGCCAGGAGTCGAACCTGGATCTACCGCTTAGGAGGCGGCTGTACTATCCATTGTACTACGAGGACATGTTGTTTACACAGTTCTACCATGGCTGTCACCATGGCAGTTTGTTATCTTCATATAAAATAAAACTGCATTCTGGTATTCCAAATGTAAAACTACATTTCGGAATTTCATACCAAGATTTAAGTGGCGCGCCCGACAGGATTCGAACCTGTGACCTTCTGATTCGTAGTCAGACACTCTATCCAACTGAGCTACGGGCGCATAAATATGGCGGAGAGAGTGGGATTCGAACCCACGATACAGGTTTTGCCCGTATAATCGCTTAGCAGGCGATCGCCTTCGACCTACTCGGCCATCTCTCCATATTGTGCATTTTATGGCGGAGGAGGTGGGATTCGAACCCACGGAACCCGTAAGAGTTCAACGGTTTTCAAGACCGCCTCCTTAAACCGCTCGGACACCCCTCCGTCCGATACATTCTAGAGTATAACATAGATAAAAAACGTTGTCAACAGAAGCATTCTGCTACTATTTGGTGATTTTTTCAACACCCATGTAGGGCCGTAAAACCTCCGGTATGAGTACACTTCCATCCTCCTGCTGATAGTTCTCGAGGATGGCAGCTACCGTCCTCCCCGCTGCCAATCCGGAGCCATTAAGGGTATGCACATATTCGGGCTTCGCCTTGGGCTCCCGCCGGAACCTTATCTGTGCCCTTCTGGCCTGGTAATCTTCAAAATTACTGCAGGATGATATCTCCCGGTAAGTCCCGTAGCTTGGCAGCCACACCTCGATATCATAGGTCTTGGCTGAACTGAACCCGAGATCGCCGGTACACAGGCAGACCACACGGTAAGGAAGTTCCAATAGCTGCAGCACCCTTTCTGCATTTGCAGTCAGCTTCTCCAGTTCATCATAGGAATCTTCCGGCCGGCAAAACTTCACCAGCTCCACTTTGTTAAACTGGTGCTGTCTGATAAGCCCCCTGGTATCACGCCCGTGAGCCCCTGCCTCAGCCCGGAAGCACGCGCTGTATGCACAGTGATAAACAGGAAGCTTTTCCCCGTCAAGGATCTCATCCCTGTACAGGTTGGTAACCGGTACTTCTGCAGTGGGAATCAAGAAGTAGTCTGCACTGTCAATCCTGAAGGCATCCTCTTCAAACTTGGGAAGCTGACCTGTCCCGGTCATACTATCCCTGTTTACCATAAATGGCGGAAAAATCTCTGTATAACCATGTTCCCGGGTATGTAAATCGAGCATAAAGTTTATTACTGCCCGCTCCAGCCGGGCTCCCAGATCTTTATAAAATGTAAACCGGGCTCCAGTCACCTTAGCGGCGCGTTCAAAATCAAGTATCTGCAGATTTTCACCAATATCCCAGTGGGCCAGTGGTTCAAAGTCTAATTTCCTGGGGTCACCCCATTTTCTGACCTCACAGTTATCTTCTTCACAGGTTCCAACCGGTACGTTTTCGTTTGGTATATTAGGAATTGTGAGCAAGGTATAGCAAAGTTTCTCCTCAAACGCCCTTAGCTCTTCATCCATTTCCTTTATCTGCTGGGATACCTGTCTCATATTGAGAATCATATCTTCAGCATCTTGTCCCTGTTTCTTGAGCCTGCCAATTTCCTCAGACACGGTGTTGCGCTGGTTCTTTAACTGTTCCACTTCAACGAGTTTCTTGCGCCTCTGGTCCTCCAATTCAAGAAACTTGTCCAGTCCGACAACTTGTCCGCGTTTTTTTAAGGCTTCTTTGACTTTGTCGGGATTGCTTCGAACAAATTTTAAATCTAACACTCTATGCGCCCCCTGAAACATTAGTACGAAATAAAACCTCTCATCTCTGACAGAAATTCCATCAGGGATGAGAGGCACATCCCGCTGTCATCGGGAAAACTGCATTTTTCCCTGTTTAATTATACTATATAGATACCTGTTTTTCAAACACCCGCACATATCTTTACCAGTTTCCGGCAAACTTATTCCGCACATTGCCGGTATTTCAACCATTTTTGTGGGTGGCTAATTTTACAGGGTAACCATTTTTACATCATAAACGCCATTAACCTTGGCAATTTCAGCCACAGTAGCATCAGGCAGGGCTGCATCAACTTCCAGGATCATGATTGCTTTTCCGCCCACTACCTTGCGGCCTACCTGCATTCCGGCAATATTAATATCATGTTCACCAATCAGGTTGGCAACCGGTCCGATTATCTTCGGTTTATCCTGATGCGGCACTACCAGGATATTCCCTGCAGGAACGACATTAATCCGGTAACCGTCTATCATGACAATCCTCGGATCATCATCACCAAACAGGGTTCCCGATACCTCCTTGACACAGTCAGCTTCTATCTTCACAGAAATATATGCCTTATAGTCACCGGCCTCTGCAATCTTAGCCTCTTCAATCGCAATGCCCCTTTCTTTAGCCAGAATAGGTGCATTGACAAAATTGACAGAACCGGCTTCTTCCACCATCGGCTCAAGGAATCCTTTAAGGAATGAAGTAGTCAGAGGAGATATCTCTACTTGTGCCAGTTCACCACTGTATGTTATTTTAATCCTCTTAACTGATCCGTTAATCAGCTGTGCCTGCATTTTGCCAATTTTCTCCGCAAGCGTCAGATATGGTTTAATCGCAGCCAAAACATCCGGCTTAATTGGGGCAAGATTAACGGCATTTTTAGCCATTTCACCCTTAACCAGTATACTCACAAACTCTTCGGCCACATCCAGGGCCACATTAACCTGAGCTTCCTTGGTTGACGCCCCCAGATGAGGAGCCACAATAACATTGTTGAGCTCAAACAGAGGACTCTCGGTGGTAGGTTCGGCTGCCCAAACATCAAGTGCAGCTCCGGCCAATTTGCCGCTTTTCACAGCTTCATAAAGGTCTTCTTCATTGACAACACCGCCGCGGGCCACATTGATTATCCTTGCACCGTCCTTCATCGTGGCAATGGTTGCTTTATTAATCATATTAAGCGATTCCTTTGTTTTGGGAATATGCAGGGTCAGAAAATCAGACTCTTTGATAACATCTTCCAGGGACTTAAAGGTAATCCCATTAGCCGCAGCAGCTTCAGCCGATACCATAGGGTCATAACCGATGGTCTTCATTTCAAAGGCCTGTGCCCTTTTAGCAACAGCTGTTCCGATTCTCCCAAGTCCTATAACTCCCAGGACCTTATTCCTTAATTCGACCCCAAGGTATTCCTTACGCATCCACTTGCCTTCCTTGAGATCTTTATGAGCTTGGGGAAGATTACGGGCCAGGCCCAGCATGAGGGCTAGGGTCTGTTCTGTAGCGGCTATGGTATTCCCATCAGGAGCATTGACTACAATTAAACCCGCATTGGTGGCCGCAGGAATATCAATATTATCAACTCCTACTCCGGCACGACCGATTATTTTAAGGTTTTTGGCTGCAGCAACCACAGGTGCAGTGATTTTGGTCGCGCTTCTTACTATAACCCCTTCATACTCGCCAATAATCCCACAAAGCTCTTCCTCTGTCATCTTGTTGTTATTAACTATAGCCTCAATCCCGCCTTCTGACAGAATTTTCACTGCCTTTTCAGAAACATTGTCCAGTACTAAAACTTTCATTTGTGTCTGTCTCCCCTCGTAATATATTTAAGCCTTTTTGTTTCTAAAATCATTCATAAACGCAACCAGCTTTTCACAGCCGGCAACAGGCATCGCATTATAAATGGAAGCCCGGATACCGCCCACTTCCCGGTGTCCTTTAAGACCTGAAAGACCTGCTTTGGCTGCTTCAGCGATAAACTCCTTATCAAGTTCCTCATTTGGAAGCCTAAAGGTGATATTCATCAGTGACCTGCTGGACAATTCTGCATGTCCCTTATAGAAATCATTGCTTTTGTCGATGGCATCATACACGAGACCAGCTTTATGCTCATTGCGTTGTTCAATAACTTCGAGCCCGCCCTGAGCTTTAACCCACTCCAGCATAAGCTTAATCATGTAAATTGTGAATGATGCCGGGGTATTATACAAAGAATTGTTTTTTGCATAAATATCATATTTCAACATTGTAGGCAGGTCCTGATTGGACTTCTCAATCATATCTTCCCTGATTATTACAACTGCAGCTCCTGCAGGACCCAGGTTCTTCTGTGCTCCGGCATAAATCAGGGCAAACTTGGAAACATCCACCTGCTTGGAAAGGATATCACTGGACATATCAGCAATCAGGGGTACGTTTCCCGTTTCAGGGAAAACCTTCCACTGGGTGCCGAAAATTGTGTTATTCGAAGTTATATGAAGATAAGCAGGATTATCGCTCATCTTTATTTCATCAGGATTGGTTACCCGGGCAAAGTTTATTTCTTTTGTGGTTGCAGCAACATGTGCTGCACCTATTTTGGCGCCTTCTTTATAAGCCTTGTTGGCAAAACTACCGGTAATTATATAGTTGCCCACTTTACCGTCAACCAGGTAATTCATGGGAATCATATCAAACTGTCCTGTTGCTCCCATACCGATGAATAGAACCCGGTAATTTTCGGGAATTCCCATCAATTCTTTGAGCAGCGCTTCAGCGCCAACAATTATCTCTTCAAACTGCTTGGAACGGTGGCTGATCTCCATAACCGACATTCCGGTTCCCTTATAGTTTAGCAGTTCCTTTTGAGCTTCTTCAAGAATTTCTACCGGCAGCATAGCCGGGCCTGGGTTGAAATTAAATACTCTTTCTGTCATTTTAAATAACCTCTCCCTTCAAATTGTGAATTAATATCGTATTAGCACTCATAATTTTTAGTATTTCTGGCCTTAACAAATTTATGTCTCCGGTTCTTTTCCACCCACCTCCTAAACAGGCAATAAAAGTAATACCCCCCATCCCAAAGAAAGAATTTCACTTTCTCAGGGACGAGAGGTTATTTCCCGCGGTACCACCCTGTTTGACCGAACAAAATCGGCCCACTTTGAAAATGCAGTAACGGGCATCAACCGTTGAAGCTTAAATGACTTCCCACTCCGGGGTGGATTCAACATCAGATTTTACCGGTTCGCACCTCCCACCGGCTCTCTGCAAAAATCGTCCGCTTACTGTCCCCTTCATAGTGTTTTCCTATATTCATATTTAAAACAGTTTTCCAGCAAAAAAGTCCAGCAAAAAAGTCCAACAAAAAAGAGGTCTACCTGACGGTGACCTCTGAAGACACAGAAGAATACGCTTCTCCTACTTTCGTAGGAAAAACGGCCCCTTCACTCTGTCCTTTTGCCTGAGAGATTCGCCGGAAAACCCGGTTTTGCTCCTTCGGCGCTTGCTAACAAGTCTCTCCAGAGGTCTGTCCTGTTACAGTAACATACACATGGTATACCTGAGAGTTTTGATCCGGTTTGGGACTACCGGACCTTGCCCCTTCGGCGGGTTTCCCCTTCTTCTGTAACATTCATTCAGCCAATATGCTGTTTCAATTTCATATTATATTCTTCTTGTTGTGGATTGTCAACGCAAATTGTGAAAAGTTTTACAACAATTCAAAAATAGCTCATGAACCCTTGTGTCATCAGTCAATTCAGGATGAAAAGCAGCTGCCATAAAATTCTTTTCCCTGGCAAAAACAATCTTCTCATCCACTGTTGCCAGCACTTCGACCCCTTCGTTCACAGTCTCGATATAGGGAGCCCGGATAAAAACAGCCCTGAAAGGCTCCTGACCCAGCCCCTCTATGTGAAGATCGGTTTCAAAACTGTCTACCTGTCTGCCAAAAGCATTACGATGCACACTAATATTCATCATTCCCAGGCACGGCTGACTGCTGTTGGTAATTTCCTTAGCCATTATAATCAGACCGGCACAGGTCCCAAATATAGGCAGACCTTTTTCAGCAAGTTCCTTGATCGGGCCGGTAAGGTTAAAATCATTCATCAGCTTACCTATTGTGGTACTTTCCCCACCCGGAATAATTAACCCATCTATGTTTTCCAGATGTTCCCTTTTCCTCACCTGGATAGTCTCACACCCCAGGTTTTTCAGGGTCTTTTCATGTTCGATAAAAGCTCCCTGTAGAGCAAGAACTCCAACCCGCATAATTATCTTACCATCCTCTTTCCTGCATACGATCCACATCGGCCAGTGAGGAAATATTAATTCCAACCATGGGCTCTCCAAGGTCTTTTGACACTTCTGCCAGCATCTGAGGGTCATTGTAGTGCGTAGTGGCAGCCACAATGGCTTTGGCCCTCTTTGCAGGGTCACCTGATTTAAAGATACCTGAACCCACAAAAATACCGTCACAGCCAAGCTGCATCATTAAGGCTGCATCAGCCGGAGTAGCTATCCCACCGGCTGCAAAGTTGACTACCGGCAGCCTGCCCAGCTTAGCCACTTCTACAACCAAATTGTAAGGCGCTCCCATCTCCTTAGCTGCGCTCATTAATTCTTCTTCAGGCAAATTCTGCAGCTTGCGTATTTCACTCATAACCTTGCGCATATGCCGTACGGCCTCCACAACATCGCCGGTTCCCGGTTCCCCTTTGGTACGGATCATCGCAGCCCCTTCTCCGATTCTTCTCAGGGCTTCTCCCAGATTTCTGGCGCCACAGACAAACGGGACCTTAAAGGCATTTTTGTTAACATGAAACTGTTCATCTGCAGGTGTCAGAACCTCACTCTCATCAATATAATCAACTCCGAGTGATTCCAAAATCTGTGCCTCAACAAAATGTCCTATCCTGCATTTAGCCATAACCGGAATGGTAACTGCATCCAGGATTTTTTGAACTACCGTGGGATCAGCCATCCGGGCAACTCCTCCTGCAGCCCGTATATCTGCCGGAACTCTTTCAAGAGCCATAACGGCACATGCCCCTGCTTCTTCTGCAATTTTGGCTTGTTCCGGTGTAGTTACATCCATGATAACCCCGCCTTTTAACATTTCTGCAAGGCCTTTTTTTACTTTCCATGTACCCTGTTCAGCCATAATTAATATTCCCTCCTGTTTATGTAAACATTGTCTTTATTCTTATGTCAAATATACTACATAGACATTTCTATTAGGGTTTACCAATAGTCTTTTTAAATGTACAACTATTGATACTTAAATATTTTACTACAGTTTTTTACAACAAACAAGGGGCGGGAATAAACAAGCGATATTCTTTCGGAACAAAAAGAAAACCACGAAAATATATTTCGTGGAAACTCAAATATTTCCTATTATTCATTAACAACTATTTTATCTTCTGCTTTGATGTTTTTATGGCATGCATTGCATGCATCTGTTGCCATATCCCCGTTGTGGCAGCGCATACACACCGGCATCAATATCTGATTATCTTTTTTAATAAGTTGTCTTGCCTGGGTGTCTGTAAACACAGCCGGTGTAAATTCCTTCTGCTTTTCCACATAATTAGTTTTGATATATTCTGATACGTGAAGGTGGGTTACATTGCTGTGACAGTCCACACAATCAATTTGCTTAACAACATGCAATTCATGTGGGAAAATAATATCACCGGGCGGAGAGACGTTACGGGTATTGGTATGACAAGACCTGCAGACATCGTCTGGAATTATGCCTTTTTTCTCAACCGGGGCAGGGATAACGTTTCTCCAGTGTTTGTACGCAAAGGTACCAATCGTGATATCCTGATGACATCTTAAGCATCCAAATTGATTGTGAGACGTCACCAGCCAGGTGAAATAATTTGGTTTCATTTCATGGCAATTGGCACAAAACCCCACTTCTTTGTTAAAACTCTTATCTGTAAATGCTTGAATATTGAACAGGAATGCTGCTGTTACAGCAACTGCAAACATTGCCACCATTAATTTTATAAATCTCATTTATCACCGGACCTCCTTTCCTAAAAAGGCTGGATGGTATATCATTTTGCCGGATATTTTTTAATGAAATTTCCCAAATCCTATGGGAAGCATCCATGTTAGAAAGCTAATTAATATAATACTGTAGAATATGAACTCCGCCATAATGAGGGGTTTGCTTTTGGAAAAACGACCAGCCATCTACTTTTCCTCCTTTCACATCAGGAAGTCCAATCAACCGGAACTGGGAAACTTTTTGTCTGGAGAAATTGTGCCCCTTCCCGGCATCACCTGCTGTTGTTCCGTAAGCATCTCTAATTCCAATCCATGTTCAAGTTCCATAGTATCTACAGTCATTTTGCCATCCCACCATACCCAGCTCATGGGGAAAAACTCCGGTTGGAAATGAACATTATAGAAATGCCAGGTGAAAATAAAGACTACTGCGAGTACAGCCTCATCACTGTGAGCCCACCGATAAGCATCAACAAACCACTTGGGAAAATACTGAAAGGTAAATTCCGGGAACCACATCAAAAGACCGGAACCGCCAATCATGAACATCCCCCAGAAAACCGCCCAGTAGTCAAACATCTCTTTCCACTGGTAGCGCCCAAATTTAGGATGTTCGTCACTTTTGCCCAACTGGTAGGCAAAATACTGTTTTAATGCCGTCCAGGTTCCTTTTGACCATGGCAGCATCGGTATCGTCAAATTATGGCGGTACTTGACGGCCCAAAGAAGCGAATACCCTAAATGGTAAATACACGTTAAAAAAATCACTACTCCCGCAAACAGGTGCCAAAATAAGAGTCCATCCCCACCGCCGAAAAAGGAAGCAAGAGCTTGTGCCCAGGCTTTATGATGGAATTTAATGGGCAATCCTGTGATAGCACATACAATAAACGGAGCGTAAATTCCAAAATGTACCAGACGGTGGTGTATGTTCCAGCGCTGATAAACTGTTTTGTTTTGCGGAAAACCGGAATTAATGTCAGCCATAATTATCACCTACTCCCCTTTTATTCTCCGGGATAATTAATTGCCTCTTCTGAATCTTTCTAATGACTGCCGGGCTTGTTAACATCAGCCCACTTACGGCGCAGCTCAAGCAATATACATATTAAAACGAAGCTAATACATGCTATTACCAGCCACGAAAAAACGATCAGTACCCAAAACGATACAGCCCCATCACCTGTCGGTGTTAAGCTATAATGCATCTTACCCTTGGCAAAGTTCTCCAGGGGAAAGAGGTGACACTTGGCGCAAGTCTTGGGGGTATTTTCGGTAGACACCATTGACTCTTTTTCTTCTGGGCCAAGAATATTATGACTGCCGTGACAGCTGACACAGCTGGCAGCTTCTTGGCCGCCTAAAAGTACTGCTTTTGCGTGAAAATCAAGTTCATATTGCTCCAAAAGTTCTTCATGGCAGTTACCACAGGTGTGTGGTACTTGATTGTGATTTATGGCTGCCTCAGGTACTTCTTTTTTATAAATATTATGAATGCCATGACAGTCACTGCAAAATGCATTTTGCCTGCCTTCGGCGCTGTTCACCTGCCCATGCACACTCTTGTTGTAATCAGGAACTACATCTTTATGACACCTTTGGCATTCGCCGTTAACCTGTGCAACAAGCGCTTTTCCCTTTAAGGCTCCGGTATGAGGGTAGTCGGTAATATTGGTGTGGCAGTATGTACATGGCATTGTACCGTGCATGGAAACCTCATATTTAGCCTTATCCACATAAAGGGATACGGTCTTACCGTCAAAATTGGCATTTAACCCCTGGGCTGCGTGGCAGCGTAAGCATCCTTCATTTATAATAACTGCTTTCTGTAGCAGGTCTTCTGCGAAAGCAGCCGGACCAAACGCAAGACAAATTACTGCAACAAGTGCGGCTATAACAAGAGTTTTTGCGGTGCAGCTTTTATTTGTGCCCATGAGCATCTCACCCCTTTCTTGTTCACAAAAACGCCAGCATCGGATGCTGGCCTCTGGACTGGTTTGCCTCAGGACTAAAGTCCGGGTATTCTTTTAAAAGGTTTGTCACATTACCGGCGGCCAAATCAATGTTAAGGAAATAGTGAATGTTACAGTTGAAAAAATCACACCCAGTAACACGAATACCACCAGTTTGCCAATAAAGTTTTGAATCGAAAACTTATAGTAGGTAAGATAAGCACTGACACTGAAACCAAAGAGGACAATTAATAGTACACCAATTATAAACAGAGCTGACATTAGCCTTCCCCCCTTCCCTAAAACAATTTTTTTACATCATTACAGGCGGCCATAAAATCGTGAGACAAAGTATGAAGGTAAATACTGAAGCAGCCGCCCCGACCATCATAAAAACCGCTACTTTTAATTTAGGATCCCTTAACGGAAATTTGAAAAATGAAATATACCCGCTGATACAGAAGCTGAATAAGCCTATCAAGACCATAATAATTAAGAACAAAGTTTTCATACAATAGCCCCTCCTTTCAAGGAACCAGTTTACTACCTTCCGAAAAAATACCCGGTTACTTTACCTTGGACCTTAGAGTCCGAATCAAAACAAACTAAAAACTGGCCTTACAGAATCAGCCAGCATACATTTGCTGGCCTCTGGACTTGTTGTCTCCGGACTATCTTATTTGTATTCAATTTTTGGTCTGTTTTGCTTTAGCGCTGTTTCACCGTCCTGTCCTTCAGGGTCGGCAAATTCAAGGATAACAAATCTTTTACAGTGACGACACTTTACCAAAACCACATTACCCTTCAACTGACAAACAATCTTGCCACATCTGCACCTAACATTTTCCATAAAAATTCACCTTCTTTGCTAATAGTTTTACCCCCTTTACCGGTGGATGCCTTAGAACATTGCCTCCGCGGAACCATAAGATGGTTTTTATGGGTCACCTCCCCATCAAGGTATACAAAAAGCCAGCATGTTTGCTGGCCTCTGGACTGGTTCGTCTCTGGACTTTCGGGCTTTTACTTTTTAATTTAGTTGATACTTCTTCATTTCTAGGGATAAAAAAAGGCCAGCATGTTTGCTGGCCTCTGGACTCGAAAGTCTCCGGACTACTTTACATTGTCTTATGACAATTGCGTTGATCACTATTCACCCTGCTAATCAAGTGTGGTGAAATCGAGAGCTTATTATCTTCAGCTTTTATAAAAACAAACCTTTTACAGTGGCGACACTTTATTACCACAAACTCATGGTCTGACTGGCAAACTAATTTTCCGCAATCACATCTTACATCTAGCATTCTCTCATCCCTCCAATATTCTATTAAACTTTTACAAATGTGCTAAATTTTTCACTTACTGTCTGTTGCCTGAATATTCTGATTTCCCCCCAAAGTGTTAACCTAGTCGCAGACAGAATATCATTTGTATTTAGAAGGCCGTTTTTAAAAAATTGCTTTTCCAAAGAATCGCATACCCTCAGTGTCTTGATTTGTGTACACTTCTTTACTCTTCTGAAAAATCCTCTTTTTTTGCGAAGGTTAGTGTCACTTTTCACAAATGCCGCGCAGCTTTGTGTTTTTATGTGCTTATTATATTGTATTCTTACGCTAAGATAAAACTCCTTGTTTTTCTATTAAAGAAAAATATTCCTTATTCTGAGCTTTTTCGACAAAAAAACCGTTTATTAGATTGACCTGCACACAAGGAAAGACCGGTTAACAAACCGGTCTCTGGACTTTTTGTCGCGGGACTCTTGCCTCGGGACTATATTTTCGATTTTAAAGTCAGGATTTTTTATTTCAGTTAATTCTATTCGCATTTACATCAAAAATTCCTTCTGCTATCTGCCATTTTTCTGAAAAATATTTATTCTTCTTCTTTTGTGACCACTTTTGCAAGCGCTACAACAGAATCCTTCTTATCAAGTCTCATCAAGGTTACGCCCTGAGTAGTTCTTCCCATGGAGGAAATATCTTTTACGTCCATCCGTATAATTATGCCCTCAGCCGTAATCATCATAATTTCCTCATCTACATTGAGAATCTTGATTCCGACCAATGGCCCGTTCCGTTTGGTCCGCTTTATTGTCATCATACCTTTGCCGCCGCGTCCCTGGGTCCGGTATTCCTTCAGTTTGGTTCTTTTGCCATAACCATTAGCGGAAACCACCAAAAGATGTGTCCCTTTATTTACGAGGTCCATCCCAACAAGACGGTCATCGCCTGATAAGGTAATTCCCCTGACACCCCTGGCAGTTCTCCCCATACTTCTTACTTCTATTTCAGGGAATCTTATTGACATCCCATTGGCTGTACCAATAATGATCTCATCATCACCTGAAGTAAGCTTGACATCTATTAGTTCATCCCCTTTATCAAGGGTCAGGGCTATCAGGCCGTCTTTTCTGGAAGAAATGTATTCACCTATAGGCGTTTTCTTAACAATACCTTTCCTTGTTGCAGTAAACAGGAATAACTCTGTCTCAAAAGATTTCACCGGGATAACAGAAGTTATCGTATCATCACCCGCTATCTGCAGAAGATTGACAATCGCAGTTCCTTTAGCCTGCCTCCCTGCTTCCGGAATTTCGTGGACTTTTAACTTGTATACTCTTCCTTTTTTGGTGAAGAAGAGAATGTAGTGGTGTGTTGTTGTAATAAACAGGTGTTCCACAAAATCCTCTTCTTTTGTTCCCATAGCCGTAACACCCCGGCCTCCGCGTTTCTGGCTCCTGTATGTATCCAGTGAGATGCGTTTAATATATCCATAATGAGTAACAGTAATAACCATATCCTCTTCGGCAATCAAATCTTCATCATCAATTCTGGTATCATCGTCAGTGATTAGAGTCCTTCTCTCATCAATGTATTTATTCCTGATCTCCAGTAATTCCTCTTTGATTATGTCCAGGACCATCTGCTCATTTGCCAGTACAGCCTTAAGATATGTGATTTTTTCGATAAGATTTTTATATTCTTCTTCCAGTTTATCTCTTTCAAGACCTGTCAGCCTTTGGAGACGCATTTCCAGGATTGCCTGTGCCTGCTTTTCTGAAAGACCGAATCTTTCCATCAAAGCAGCTCTGGCAACATCAACTGTACGTGATTCTCTAATTGTCTTTATTACAGCATCCAAATTATTCAGGGCAATTCGCAGGCCTTCTACAATATGTGCCCTTGCCTCAGCCTTATTAAGTTCATACCTCGTTCTCCGTGTAGTAACATCCTTTTGGTGTTCAATGTAATAAAACAATACTTCTTTCAGATTCAAGGTCCGGGGCTGCCCATCGACCAATGCAATCATTATTACTCCAAAGGTCTCCTGCATCTGAGTATGCTTATAAAGCTGATTCAGAATTACATTGGCATTGGCATCACGCCTAAGTTCAATAACAATCTGCATTCCGGTACGGTCTGACTCATCGCGCAGGTCTGTTATGCCATCTATCTTCTTATCCCTAACCAAGTCTGCAATTTTTTCTATAAGTCTCGCTTTGTTTACCTGATAAGGGAGTTCGGTAACAAGTATTCTCATTTTACCATTGGACATTCGTTCTATTCTGGCTTGTGCCCTTACCCTGATGACTCCCCGACCGGTTGTATAGGCATTGTTTATCCCCTCACGGCCCATAATGATTCCACCTGTGGGAAAGTCCGGACCTTTGATTGTCATCATGAGTTCTTGTGGGGTTATATCTGGGTTTTCAATAACCGCAACTACACCATCAATTACCTCCCCAATATTGTGGGGCGGAATATTTGTAGCCATTCCTACAGCAATACCCGATGACCCGTTTATCAGCAAATTTGGTATCCTTGAAGGCAGCACAACAGGTTCTTTAAGGCTGTCATCAAAGTTTGGCATGTATTCAACCGTGTCTTTATCAATATCCTTGAGAAGTTCAGTGGCAATTTTTGACATCCTGGCTTCAGTGTAACGCATGGCCGCTGCTGAATCACCGTCAACAGAACCGAAGTTACCGTGGCCATCGATAAGAGGATACCTGGATGCAAAATTCTGAGCCAACCTTACCATGGCATCATAAACGGCCGAATCTCCATGGGGATGGTACTTACCCAGTACTTCCCCGACAATCCTGGCTGATTTCTTATGCGGTTTATCGGGAGTCATCCCCAATTCATGCATTGCATATAAAATACGCCTATGTACCGGTTTCAGGCCATCCCTGACATCAGGAAGGGCCCTGCCGACAATAACACTCATGGCGTAATCTATATACGAATTCTTCATTTCAACATTAATGTCAATAGGCAGTATTTTTCCTGCACTTATTTCTGTCAAGTTTTTCACCTCTTGGTTAGTTCAATTCTTTATATATCCAAATTCCTTACATATTGAGCATTAGTCTGAATAAACTCCCGGCGCGGTTCAACCTTGTCTCCCATGAGAATAGTAAAAATTTCATCAGCCATCATTGCGTCTTCTGCCTGAACCTGTAAAACAGTCCTGGAGTCAGGATTCATGGTTGTTTCCCACAGCTGTTCAGGATTCATTTCACCAAGACCCTTGTACCTCTGAATACCTATGCCCTCACGCCCTATGTCTCCAAGCAGTTTATCAAGCTCTTTATCTGTGTACAGGTAATGCTCCTGTTTATTCTTCTTAACCAGGTAAAGCGGCGGCTGCGCTATATAGACATAACCGGCTTCAATTAAAGGGCGCATGTACCTGTAAAAGAACGTTAATAAAAGTGTTCTTATATGGGCACCGTCGACATCGGCATCTGTCATGATTATAAGTTTATGGTATCTTGCTTTTTCGATATCAAATTCATTGGATATCCCAGTACCCAAAGCTGTAATCATTGCCCTTATCTCTTCATTGTTCAGAATCTTGTCCAGCCTTGCTTTTTCGACATTAATTATTTTTCCTCTAAGTGGGAGTATTGCCTGAAATCTCCTGTCCCGGCCCTGTTTGGCCGAACCGCCTGCAGAATCTCCCTCAACCAGATACAATTCACTCATGGCTGGATCCTTAACTGAACAATCAGCAAGTTTTCCCGGCAGCGAAGTGGTTTCCAGGGCACTTTTCCTTCGGGTCAATTCCCTGGCTTTCCTTGCTGCTTCCCTTGCCCTCGCTGCATGAACAGCTTTTTCAATAATTCTTTTGCCAATAGCCGGGTTCTCTTCGAGGAAGGTACCTATCCCCTCCACAACTATGGTATCAACGATTCCCCTTACTTCACTGTTTCCCAGTTTTGTCTTAGTCTGTCCCTCAAACTGTGGTTCCCTGACCTTTACACTTAAAACTGCTGTCATTCCCTCCCTGATATCTTCACCGGAAAGGTTATTATCATTTTCTTTGAGAATATTATGTTTTCTGGCGTAATCATTGACTACCCTGGTTAAAGCTGTTTTAAAGCCTGCCTCATGAGTACCGCCTTCTTGTGTATTTATATTATTAGCAAAAGAAAATATACTTTCTGCATAACCGTCATTGTACTGGACCGCAATTTCCACCATAACCTCATCTTTTTCAGCGGAAAAATAAATCGGCTTGGGATGAACAGTGTCCTTATTTTTGTTCAGGTGTAAAACAAAATCTATTATACCACCATCATGCTGAAATACCTTCTCCAACTCAGCTGTTTCATCCTTAAGGACAATTTTAACTCCCCTGTTAAGATATGAAAGCTCTCTCAATCTCTGTGAGAGCATGCTGAATTCAAAAATTGTTTCCTCAAAAATTTCCGGGTCCGGTTTAAATGTAATTTTTGTTCCTGTAGAGTCAGATTTTCCGGTTTCAGTAAGTTCAGTAACCGGAATACCCCGTTCATATCTCTGATTATAAACAAATCCATTTCTTTTTACTTCTACCTCAAGCCATTCAGACAAGGCATTTACAACAGAAACACCTACACCATGCAGACCTCCGGATACCTTATACCCTTCGCCTCCAAATTTTCCTCCTGCATGAAGCATTGTCAACACAACTTCAACAGCAGGTTTACCTGTCTTCGGATGTATATCAACAGGTATCCCACGCCCATTATCAATAACAGTAACTGTCCCGTTACTGTTTAAAGATATTTCAATCAGGTCACAGTAACCTCCCAGGGCCTCATCTATACTATTATCAACTACTTCATATACCAGGTGATGCAATCCTTTGGAGCTTGTACTTCCGATGTACATCCCGGGCCTTTTTCTTACTGCTTCGAGTCCCTCAAGAACCTGTATCTGTTTGGCGCCATATTCCTGATGGGTTACTTCTTCCATTATATGACCTCCGTTCGAGAATTAATCTCCAAATCAATATTTTACCACATTATTCCGTTAACCACAAGAATAACACAAAAACCGTGGCTTTTAATGCTTACCACGGCTTGTCTTTTATTTATCTTTCATTTTTGCCAATCTCCTCTTTTGATCTCTTTTTCAGGGTGCTTGGTGAAATAGGAGATAGAAAAATTTTTTTTGTTGTTATTATAAAAGACTTTGAGGCTGCATTATCTGCGATACTGTTTATAAACCCTTCTTCTTTAGCAAGTCCCATAAATTCTCGATTTATATCTGATTTATTTACCAGTTTTAAATTAAGAATAGCTATTACTTCTTCTTTGGGTACAACAGTGTCTCCTCCCAGATGAATAAACATGTTAACCCTCCTGTATTATAGTTATGGTTCCTGATTGTGCTTCAAATATTCGACTGTTTTCTATAATAGTATCAAAGACATCTTTTATTCCTGTAGAAGTAACAAAAGTCTGTACCTTTCCTTTTACTACCTTAAGAAGATATTTTCTTCTGTTAGTATCAAGTTCAGACATAACATCATCAAGGAGTAATACCGGATATTCTCCTGTTTCATTTTTCATAAATTCTATTTCAGAAAGCTTCATGCTAAGAGCCCCGGTCCGCTGTTGACCTTGTGATCCGAATGCTTTAACGTTAATATTACCTATTCTGATATCAATATCATCTCTGTGCGGTCCTAATAACGTTATTCCTTTTAGTATTTCCACTTTCCTGTTTTCTTTAAGCTTTTTTAAAAAATTATCTTCAGCAGACCCGTTTGAAGTTCCTATATCTAAATTTACGGAAGGTAGATATGTAAGATTAAGCTCTTCATTTCCCTCAGTGATATTAAGATGTATTTTTTGGGCAATAGGTAAGAGCTTTTTAATAACTTCATCTCTCTTCCTGATAATGGTTACTCCATATTCTGCAAGCTGCATATCCCATACACCAAGAAGATCGTCGCTTTCTTCACCTTCCCTGACAGCCTTTAAAAGAGAGTTTCTCTGAGATAATATCCTGTTATAATTGGCCAGGCAGTGACAATAATAAGAACTCACCTGGGAAATTTCTATATCCAGGTATCTTCTCCTTACTGAAGGACCGCCTTTAACCAGCATCATGTCTTCCGGTGAGAAAAGAACAGCATTAATAATACCTATGAGATCACTAAGTTTCTTTCTGGGCTGCCCATTTACTTTAAGAATTTTTTTTCCGTCTGACCGTGTTGATATTTCAATTTTTACTCTGCCGGAAAACCTTTCTCCATATAAGATTATCCTAAAAAATTTTTCTCCCCAAAAAATCAGTTCCGCATCAAAACCTGTACGATGTGACTTGCCCGTAACAGTATAAAAAATCGCTTCCAGGATATTGGTTTTTCCCTGTGCATTCCTGCCTGTAATAATATTTAACATCGGATGGAAATCTGCCTGTGTTTCCCGGTAATTTCTGTAATTATTTAGAGAAATGCCGCTTACCAGCAATTAAAAACATCTCCTCACCCAGAAACAGCGCTAAACTACCCTTATGGGCAATATCAGGTAAATATAGCTTTCGTCATCTATAGGCTTTATTATTCCCGGGCTTAATGGTCCTGTTAGCTCTAATATCATTTCATCAGTGTCTATTATTTTAATTACATCAATCAGATACTTTGAATTAAAGGCTATTTGTGTTTTCTCTCCTTCCATCACTATCGGAATCTGTTCCTCTATTTTGCCTATATCAGGACTATTTGATGAAATCAACATATATTCTTCCTCAATATTAAATTTTATCACATTAGAACCTTCTTTAGCCAATAATGAGGCTCTTTCGGCCGAATCCATCAACTCTTTAGTCTTAACCTTAATCTTTGTTTTACATCCTTGTGGAATAACCTGACGATAATTTGGAAACTGTCCTTCTATCAATCTCGATATAAACCTAATTCCTGGCATTTCAAAGACCACTTGGTTTTCTCCGAAGGCAATCCTTAAATCTTCACCTTCCCCAGTCATTATCCTGTTAAGTTCATTAAGTGTCTTGCCCGGAATAATAACAGACTTTTCCAATACTTCTTCACCATTTTCAATTAAAGAGGTGCGATAGGCCAGCCTATGAGTATCAGTAGCCACCAGTTTCATATTTCCCTGCTCAATTTCCATAAGTATCCCTGTGAAAATAGGCCTGTTATCATCATTAGAAGTTGCAAAACCAACCTGTTTAATCATTGTCTTAAAATGTTCCTGTTTGACAGTTAGTATAGAATCGCTGTCTATCTTAGGCAGCAGAGGAAAATCGTCTTCAGGCATTCCAAGAAGATTAAATTCTGATTGCCCATATTTAATTATGGTGTTGTTTTTTTCTTTGTTGCTTTCAAAATTTATGGCCACATCAGGCAGCCGCCTAACTATTTCTGTGAAATATTTTGCTGGAAGAACTACTCCTCCCTGTTCCTCTACTGTAACAGGAACAACACATTCGATACCCAGCTCGAGATCAGTAGCGCTAAAAGTTAGATGTCCTTCAGAAGCCTTAACCAAAATTCCTGTTAATACAGGAAGAGGGTTTTTTGCAGAAACGGCTCTTTGTACTACCTGTACTCCATGTAAAAAGTTATCCTTTGAAGCAATAACTTTCATAAAATGACCTCCTTTATCCACAAGGGGAGTTTTTTTAATATAAAAGATTACCGTGTTTATTATATTTAAATAATATAAGGAGTAATAGTAGTAATACATGTGAATATGTGGATATGTGTTTTAAAAGCATGTCCAGCGCCTCTTAAAGTATGTTGAAAAAATGTTCATATTTTGAATCATTTATTAACAAAATATTAAGGTTGTAAAAAAGGCTGTAACTTATTCACACTTATTCACAAACAAAACCCCTGATATCCAGATAGTTATCCCCATCTTAATTAGACTGCATAATAATATTTTTTAATTCCTTTACTGTTGATTGGAGGACTGTATCTTCCTGAAGGGAAGATGATATTTTTTCATATGCATGCATAACCGTTGTATGGTCTCTTCCACCGAATTCATCACCTATTTTTGGAAGAGAATTATCGGTTAGTTCCCTGCTAAGATACATAGCTATCTGTCTTGGGAAAGCAACAGAACGGGTTCTTCTTTTTGATTTAAAGTCTTCCAATCTAAGGTTAAAGTATTCAGAAACGGATTTTTGAATAATAGAAATGGTAATTATTTTAGGTTTTCTTGCCGGTAAAATATCTTTTAAAGCCTCATTTGCTAATTCAGGAGTTATTGGGGCATGTTTAATCGAGGAATATGCCATAACCCTTATCAGTGCACCTTCAAGTTCCCTGATATTAGAGTGAATTTGATCAGCAATATATGATATTACATCATCAGATACTTTGAGGTTTTCCAGTTTAGCTTTTTTCCTGAGTATGGCTATTCTGGTTTCTAAATCAGGAGGTTGGATGTCGGTGATGAGTCCCCATTCAAAACGGGAACGCAAACGGTCTTCCAAAGTAGGTATTTCTTTTGGAGGTCTGTCACTGGAAATGATTATCTGCTTATTTGCTTCATATAAGGCATTAAAAGTATGAAAAAATTCTTCCTGGGTTCTCTCTTTACCTGCCAGGAACTGAATGTCATCAACAAGGAGTATATCCATTGTACGGTATTTATTTCGGAAGTCGACGGTTTTATCATCCCTGATGGAATTTATCAGTTCATTAGTGAACTTTTCTGAAGACACATAAAAAACTCTGGTGGAAGATGCGTTGGCCAGGATATGGTGACCTATTGCCTGCATTAGGTGAGTCTTTCCCAAACCAACTCCTCCATAAATAAATAAGGGGTTATATGATTTAGCAGGCGATTCTGCAACTGCAAGTGAAGCTGCATGTGCAAAGCGGTTACTGTTACCCACAACAAAAGTATCAAAAGTATATTTTGGATTTAAGTAAGAATAAGACGATTCAGCAAAATTATTCTTTTCATCCAAGGTTATTTTTAATGATTTTGTATTGGTGGCAAAATCGTTATCATAACTATTAGAGTCCACGTTAGAATCCATTTCAAAAGTATCATCTGAAAAATAGGCTTCCCCTGAGCTTGGAAGAACAAAAGAAAGTCCTATTTCCCTATTAAGGAGTTTTTCCAGTGAACCTTTGATGACCTCATAATACCGGCTTTCCAGCCAGTCTTTGGCAAAGTCATTAGGTACCTCAATTACCATCGTGTGATCACGGTACTGAACAGGCCTGGTAAATTTAACCCACATCTCAAATGAGGGTTTACTTACCTGTTTTTTCAAAACAGATAAGGCCTGTTGCCAAATTTCATCGATTTCCGGGAACAGCATAATAAAACCTCCTAGACAAGAAAAACAATTATTTGTTATTAAGAATAAATACTAAAAGTTATCCACAATTATAAAAAGAGTTCGAAAAACACTTGATTTTTCTGGGTTTATTTTGATTATCCTCTGAGTATTTTTGCTGTAAGCCTACGGATACAAAGGTTTAAGGACTATTAGAAAAACACAAAAAAAGAATTTGTAAAATATAAGTATGTGTCATAGAGGCCCGTTAGACGTAAAACCAGACAAGTTATACACAGTTTATACACAATAAAATAAAACTGTGGATTTTTTAGGATATTAATTTAAATAGGCAAAAAGAGAAACAAAAATACCATTTTTAAAAATGGTATTAAAGTTTAGAAGATATCATTTATTCACATTCTATCCCCAGACTGTAATATTAATTAATGTAATACACAGTATTAATGGTCTTAACATATATAAAGCCCAACTGGAATAAAAATCAGGCTTGTCTTAATTTTGGTAAGTTAATGATATCAAATTTCAGGTATGTTATCAACAATTAATTTAAAAGTTATACACAATTGCCAAAGTTAATTTTTCTAAGAAGAAAAGGTAATCTGGTTAATGCCCTTGACGTTGTAGTTTGATTAATATATAATTTTGTATGTATGTCTCTGGACTGAGGACAAACTAAAACCGGATGATTGTATTTTAAGGGTTAAAGGTGAATAACAAAAAGGAGGTGCGAATATTGAAGCAGACTTACCAGCCAAAGAACCGTAAGCATAAAAGGGTTCATGGCTTTATAAAAAGAATGAGTACAAAAGCAGGTCGGAATTTATTAAAAAGACGACGTCTTAAAGGAAGAGCAAAACTGTCAGCATAAGGCCGCTTTTAGTGGCCTTTTAGTTTATTTCTCCTAAAAAAAGGTAATTGTTATTAAAAGATAATGATAAGGGTATATTATATATGTTAAGGATGATTAAGGTTTATTGGGATATCTTCTTTATGAGGTAAAATATGGGTTTCAATAGTTTAACGAAAAGCAAAGAGTTTAGTAAGGTCTATAAAGGCGGAAAAACAGTTGTTGACAAGTATTTGGTAATCTATTGCCTTCCTAACGACCGGGGCATAACCAGATTTGGCTTTTCAGTTGGAAAAAAAATTGGAAAAGCAGTTATTAGAAACAGGATTAAAAGGATAATGAGAGAAATATGTAGGAAAAACAGTGATATCATAAAAGAAGGTTTTGACTGTGTAATTATAGTAAGGCCAAGAATTAAGGAATCTCCTGAATATAGAAATATGGAAAAAAGTTTTTTAAATCTGGCTGCAAGGGCAGGCCTTATTAGAAAGAGTTGAACAGTCATGAGAAAACTGTTAATATTGGTTATTAAGTTTTATCAGAAGGTATTGTCTCCGATGAAACCCAAAAGCTGCCGTTTTTATCCTACTTGTTCGGAATATGCGCTGCAGGCAGTTGACAAGTATGGTGTTATTAAAGGTACTCTAAAAGCTTTGGCCAGAATAGTGAGGTGTCATCCTTTCAATCCGGGAGGGTATGACCCTGTGAAATAATCGAGCTTTTCAAAGGGGGGTTAATTTTTGAGCCTGTTTGTAGACGGGATGACACAGGTACTGAACTTTTTTTACGATATTACCAAACAAATAGGAATTCCCAGTTATGGTCTGGCAATAATATTTTTAACTGTTGCCATAAAAATGCTGCTTTATCCTCTTAGTGTGAAACAGATGAGGTCCCTTAAAATTACGCAGCATCTACAGCCAAAGATAAAGGAAGTACAGGAAAAGTATAAAAAGGACCCGCAAAAAGCCCAAGTGGCTGTAATGGAGATTTATAAACAATATGGTGCCAGCCCGCTGTCCGGGTGCCTGCCGCTGCTAATTCAGATGCCGATATTAATTGCTTTGTACCAGACGCTTTATAAGTTTCAATTTCCAGTAAAGGCACATGCGGCTTTTCTTTGGATTCAGAACCTGAAGGAACCTGACCATTTGTTCATTATGCCAATACTGGCCGCGGTGACTACTTTTGGTCTGCAGAGGATGACAACAAATATGAAAGACCCTACTCAAAGGACAATGCTGTTTGGGATGCCGTTGTTTATTGGTTTTATTACATATAGGTTTCCTGCAGGTCTAGGTTTGTATTGGGTAATGACAAACATAGTTGGCGCTGTGCAGCAATATTTTATCAACAGAAAGCCTTTACCGGATGTTATAAAGGAGGAAGTTGCCGAAGATGAAGGAGATAACCAAAAGCGCAAAGACGGTGGAAGAAGCAGTAAAGGAAGCGTTAAAAGAACTAAGGCTGGAAAATGATGAAGTTGAAATTGAAATTCTGGAGGAAGCAAGTAAGGGTCTTTTTGGCTTTCTGGGGACCAAAGATGCCAAAGTTAAAGTAACTGAAAAAGTTGTTCCAGAAAAAAGAGCAGGCCGAATCCTGCAGCAGATTTTTAGTTATATGGATCTTGAAGTAGAAATTAATACCAGTGATTGTGATGATTATATAAAAATTGACCTGTCCGGGCCTGACCTTGGGATACTCATTGGACGCAGAGGTGATACACTGGATTCTTTACAGTATTACATTAACCTGTCGGCAAACAAAAGAGCTGAGAAGAGGGTCAAATTTATTATTGATGTTGAAGGATATCGCCAGAGAAGACAGGAAACCCTGAGCCGGCTTGCTTTGAAACTGGCAGATAAGGCCAAGAGAAAGGGTAGAAATGTTGTCTTAGAGCCAATGAATCCACATGAAAGAAGAGTAATACATACTGCACTTCAGAATCACAATGAAGTTTTTACTTACAGCGAAGGTGAGGAACCGTATAGAAAGATTATAATTTCACCGAAAAAATAAATATTCGGAGAAAACATATAATAAAACTGCTAAAACCCAGTAATAACTAATATTACTGGGTTTTTATAAAGGGTGAAGTAACTTTTATTACGGAGGTGGCTTTGGTGATAGATGATACAATAGCGGCGATATCAACCCCAATAGGCTCTGCTGGAATTGGAATAGTAAGGCTGAGTGGAAAAAGGGCTGTAATGATAGCAGAGAGCATATTTAGGGGGAAAAAAAAGAAGCTTGCCGAAGCTCCTGCTTTTAGTATCACTTATGGGCACATAATTAACAAAAATGAAGAAGTCATTGATGAAGTATTAGTTTCAGTTATGAGAGCCCCGAAAAGCTTTACGGCTGAGGATGTCGTGGAAATAAATTGTCACGGCGGAGTTGTTGCGGTTAGAAAGGTTATGGAAATGGTCCTAAAAGGTGGTGCCAGACTGGCTGAACCCGGAGAATTCAGTAAACGGGCATTTTTAAATGGAAGAATAGACCTAGCACAGGCTGAATCTATAATTGACTTAATTAATGCAAAAACCGAGAAGAGTTTGCAGGTTGCTGTCGGTCAGCTGACAGGGACCCTTTCAGATAAAATCAGATACATGCGTCGTCAGCTATTGGAGTTAATTGCACAGATTGAGGCAGGGATTGATTTTCCTGAAGATGATATTGAGGAAATTACCGTAACCATAATTAAAAAGAGACTTTTCGAAGTATTAGGGGATATAAGGATGTTGCTGGAGACAGCTGATACGGGGAAAATATTTCGTGAAGGCATAAAAACGGTTATTATTGGCAAACCCAATGTAGGAAAATCTTCACTGCTGAATGCGCTTTTACGGGAAAAAAGGGCTATAGTTACAGATGTACCCGGTACTACCAGGGATATAATTGAAGAGGTTGTAAGCATCAGGGGTATCCCCCTGAAACTTGTGGATACGGCAGGCATCAGGGATACTGAAGACTTCATCGAAAAAATCGGTGTGGAAAGATCCAAAGAAATGTTCATCGGAGCAGATTTGGTGCTTTTTATGACTGATGCTTCCACCGGCTTAACCGAAGAAGACAGGGAAATTATTAAGCTTATGAAAAACAAGAATTCCCTGGTAATTATAAATAAGACTGATTTAAAAAAGCAAACAGATTTTTCTGAAATAAAGGGATTGGTTGGGGAAAAAGATACAGTGGAAATGTCCTTATTAACAGGTGAGGGATTGGAAGTCCTGGAAGAAAAAATTGAACAATTGGTATATGCTGGAAGGGTCTTTGTCCAGGATGAAGTGATGATTACAAACATCAGACATAAAAATTCCCTGGCACTAGTTCAAAAAAGTCTGGAAGAGGCAGTAAACACAATTAATGCTGAGATGCCTGTTGATTGTGTGGCCATAGACTTAAAGGCTGCATGGGAAACACTTGGCGAAATAACCGGTGAGACTGTAAGTGAAGACCTTATAGATCAAATTTTCAGCCAGTTTTGTATTGGAAAATAGGAGGATATCATGGAATATCATGCTGGGGATTATGATGTGATCGTTATAGGTACCGGTCATGCAGGTTGTGAAGCTGCACTGGCTGCAGCAAGGATGGGGTGTCGTACTCTGGTATTGACTCTTAACTTGGAGAATGTGGCTTTTATGCCGTGCAATCCTGCTGTAGGAGGACCGGCCAAAGGCCATCTGGTAAGGGAAATTGATGCCCTGGGGGGAGAAATGGGTATTAATATTGACCATACAAATATCCAGGTAAAAATGCTGAATACGGGAAAGGGTCCGGCAGTACATGCACTGCGGGCGCAGGCAGATAAAATGGCCTACCAGGCCAGGATGAAGGCTGTGCTGGAAAACCAGGAAAGCCTGGACCTGAAACAGGCTATGGTTGAAAAGATCTTGGTGAAGGGTAATAGGATACAGGGTGTCATCACCAGAAATGGGGCGGTGTTTAATTCAAGAACAGTGATAATAACAGCCGGCACTTTTCTAAAAGGTAAAATAATAATCGGGGACACTGCATACAGCGGCGGACCTAATGGACAAGAACCCTCCCTTAAACTTACTGACAGCTTAAGGGAGGCCGGGCTTGAGCTGGCAAGGTTTAAAACAGGAACACCGCCGAGGATACACCAGGATTCAGTTGATTTTTCTAAAATGATAATTCAGCCGGGAGATGATAATCCACAGCGGTTTTCATTTATGGGGCAGGTAGTTCCGAGGGAACAGGTGCCCTGCTGGCTTACATATACAAGTGAAGAAACACATAAGGTTATTAAAGAAAACTTGCACCGGTCACCATTGTACAGTGGTAAAATTGAAGGGGTAGGCCCGCGTTATTGCCCTTCAATTGAAACCAAAGTGGTGAGGTTTGCTGACAAACCCAGCCATCAGATTTTTTTAGAACCGGAAGGTTTGGAAACAAAAGAGATGTATGTTCAGGGATTCTCCACAAGTTTGCCTGAGGAAGTCCAGATTAAGATGCTGAGAACTATTCCGGGCCTGGAGAATGCTCAAATCATGAGAATAGGGTATGCTATTGAATATGATTACCTGCCCCCTACCCAGCTTAAGCTTACCCTGGAAAGCAAGCTTATCAGCGGACTCTTTTCAGCGGGACAGATAAATGGAACCTCAGGATATGAAGAGGCAGCTGCACAGGGTATTGTTGCCGGTATTAATGCAGCATGCTATGTAAACGGAAAAGAGCCGCTTATTTTGAAACGGTCTGATGCTTATATAGGCGTCCTCATTGATGATTTGGTAACAAAAGGGACCAATGAACCGTACCGCATTATGACCTCCAGGGCGGAATACAGACTCCTTTTGAGGCAGGATAATGCTGACCTGAGACTTACTGAGTTAGGATACGGGATTGGACTGATAAAAGAAGAGCGATACCGGATATTTTGTGAGAAATGGGCAATGATTGAAAGTGAAAAAGAAAGGTTACGTAAAACCACTATAGCAGCAGACAGCAAGGTCCAGAAATATCTTGTTGACAAAGGGAGCACCGAAATACGCCAAAACACCAGAGCAATTGACCTATTGAAAAGGCCGGAAATCGAATACAGTGAACTGCAGCAATTTATGGGCGACTTTCCGCTTCTTCCTGAAGAAGTAGTGGAGCAGGTTGACATTCAGGTGAAATATGAAGGATATATAAAAAGACAAATGGAACAGGTGGAACGGTTTGCCAAAATGGAAAATAAAAAGATTCCGGAATGGGTGGAATATGAAAAAATAAATGGCCTGTCAAATGAAGCAAAACAAAAACTCTCTGCCATAAAACCTGGTTCTGTCGGACAAGCATCAAGAATTTCGGGAGTTTCACCGGCGGATATTTCGGTTCTCCTGGTACATATAGAACAGAAAAACAGAAATACGGCTGTGGAGGACTAGAAAATGCAAAAGACGCTCGAGAGTATTATTTATGAAGGGTCGAAAGCGCTTGGCATAACTCTGACAAAAGAGGAAGTAGAACTTTATTTTAAGTATCTGGAAATTCTCCTGGAGTGGAATGAAAAATTCAATCTTACTGCGATTGTGAAACCTGAAGAAGTACTTAAAAAACATTTTTTGGATAGCATTGCTCCTCTTCCATTAATCAGCGAAAGAAAACCTAGAGCCGTGATTGATATAGGTACAGGGGCCGGATTCCCAGGTGTACCGCTAAAAATAGCTTTCAGGGAAATTGAGTCCATGAAAAAAACAAGTGTAGTCTTGCTGGATTCTTTAAAAAAAAGGGTGCGGTTTTTAGAACACCTGATTACTGAACTGAGACTGGATAATATCAATCCAGTACATGGCAGGGCTGAGGATTTCGGGCAACAGCAGGGATACAGGGAAAGTTATGATATAGCTGTTTCGCGGGCAGTTTCAGGTTTGGCTGTATTGGCCGAATACTGTCTGCCCTTCGTAAGGGTAAATGGAATCTTCATCGCCTATAAAGGACCAAACATCAACGAAGAAATTCGGGAGGGAGAAAAAGCTATCGGCATTTTAGGCGGCAGGATTACAGAAGTAAAAGAGGTTAAGCTGCCGGGTATGGATCAGAGTCGCTGTATTGTAATTATAGAAAAAGTAGTTTCCACTCCGGAGAAGTATCCAAGAAAGGCAGGCATGCCTGAAAAAAAACCTCTGTCTTAAACAATAAAATTATCTTTCCGGATTTTGAGGTGGTGTATCCAAACCAAAAGGGGTACACCCTATTTTTTTTGCGCAGCAAAAAGAGCCCGACAGCGAACAAGTGTTCCCACATTAAATTGCCATATAATGCCTCAAAATGACAGGGTTAAGGGTAAGGCCTTTATCAGTGGGGTTTCATTCTCAAAAGGGAAAAAGAGCACAACCGGCTATGGTGTAAATAAATGGTAATTACTGCTGTTTGACGCAGATGCGGTTTATGTAGAAATTTGCAGAAATCTGAAAAAAAGCTGATATAATTTAATTATAAAATGAATTATGAAGGATATTAAAAATATCATGTGGAATTAAGAGTTAAAACAGGGTTATGATTGGATGGTGCGAAAGAGATGGGAAGGGTCATTGCGGTTGCAAACCAAAAAGGCGGTGTAGCTAAAACAACGACTGCCGTTAATCTTGCTGCTTGTGTAGCAGCACAGGGAAAGAAAGTGCTGTTAATAGATATTGACCCACAGGGCAATGCCTCAAGTGGATTAGGATTGGACAAAAACAGCCTGACTTATTGTATTTATGATGTATTAATTAACAGTTTACCTGTTGAGAGTGTTACGTGTAAAGTTGAAATTGAAGGACTGGAAGTCGTACCTGCAACAATACAGTTAGCGGGTGCAGAGATTGAACTGGTAACTGCAATTTCCAGAGAAGTAAAACTAAAAAAGGCAATCCAAGGTATCAGGGAGAAATACGATTATTTTTTTATCGATTGCCCCCCATCTCTGGGACTATTAACAATAAATGCCCTTACCGCAGCTGATTCCATATTGATTCCAATTCAGTGTGAATATTATGCTTTGGAGGGACTTGGCCAATTAATGAACACTATTGAACTCATTAAGAAACACCTTAACAGCGGATTGGAAATTGAGGGTGTGCTGCTGACAATGTTTGATGCCAGGACTAACCTTTCTATACAGGTGGTCGAGGAAGTCAAGTCATATTTCAAAAACAAGGTTTACAGTACTATTATTCCGAGAAATGTTAGGCTAAGCGAGGCTCCGAGTCATGGTAAACCAATAATAATTTATGACCCCAGGTCAAGGGGAGCTGAAGTCTATCAGGAACTGGCGAAGGAAGTGACAGAGATTGAATAAAAAGGGACTTGGCAAAGGCCTGCAGGCATTATTACCTGCTACAATGGATGATTCCAGTGAAATAGGAAAAGTAGTCGAATTACCGATAGCAAACATAAGGGTTAACCAAAAACAGCCCAGAACAGTATTTGATGATGAAAAACTAAATGAGCTTGCTTTATCCATAAAGGAGCATGGAGTTGTCCAACCGATAATAGTAAGGAAAACAGGCAATGGGATTTATGAGATAGTGGCGGGAGAAAGAAGATGGAGAGCTTGCCGGAAAATAGGGGTAAAAAACATTCCTGCTATAATTAAGGATCTTGATGAAAAAGAGACCACAGAAATAGCTCTCATTGAAAATATCCAAAGAGAGGATTTAAACCCGATTGAAGAGGCTTCCGCATACAAAACACTCATTGACCAGTTTGGACTTACTCAGGAAGAGCTTTCTAACAGAGTTGGCAAGAGCAGGCCTTTTATTGCCAACACTTTAAGGCTGCTGGCGCTTCCAAAGAGACTCCGGGATCTTGTTTCATATGGTAAAATTTCTGCTGGGCATGCCAGGGCCTTGTTGAGCATTCAAAAAGAAAGAGAACAGGAAGTGCTGGCAGAAAAAATTATTAAGCACGGCTTATCGGTAAGGCAGACGGAAAAAACAGTTCAGGACATGGTGCAGGCAAAGAAGGGGAAAAGAGCACCGGGACCTGCGGAAGATCCGATCTTAAATGAAATCGAACAACGGTTGAAGACCAGATTTAGCACTAAGGTTCAAATTAAGGATAGGAATAAAAAGGGGTCAATCGAGATAGAGTACTATGGTGAAGAGGAATTGCAGAGGCTTATAGAGCTGTTGCTAGGGGATGTTGAACTTTAAAATGTTTCACGTGAAACAACAAAGTCCCATTGTTTCACGTGAAACAAACATTAAAAGTAACCACCCGTACGGGTGGTTACTTTTGTTAAGAGATTATCAGGTCTTGTTTGGAGGTATATGATGATATATTTGGATAATGCAGCTACAACCTGGCCTAAACCTGAGCGAACCATAACATCAATGGCTGATTGCATTAGAAATAGCGGCGCCAACCCCGGCAGGGGTGGTCATAAGATGTCACTTGCGGCAGGCAGGCTGATTTACAATGCCCGTGAACTGCTGGCAAAACTATTTAATGTTGACAATCCTTCGAGGGTTATTTTCACCGGTAATGCAACAGAGTCTCTAAATCTGGTATTAAAGGGCATTCTTAAGCCCGGTAGTCATGTTATTACCAGTTCCATGGAACATAATGCAGTGGCCCGTCCTTTACATTTCCTAAAGAGCCAAGGCATTGAAGTAAGTGAGGTAGAATGTTCACCTGCGGGGTTCATGGATCCTGTGGATGTAGAGAAGTCAATAAGAAAAAACACAACTGCAATCGTTGTCCTGCACGCCTCCAACGTAAACGGTGCTATAATGCCGGTTGAGAGCCTGGGCGAAATTGCCTCTAAACACGGCATCAAATTCGTCTTAGACGCAGCACAGACGGCCGGCCTGCTGGATATCGACGTGAAAAAACTGCGTGTTGACGCTCTTGCATTTACAGGACACAAAGGTTTGTACGGTCCCCAGGGCACCGGGGGTCTCTTTATAAGAGAGGGATTGGAAATTATGCCTTTATTACAGGGGGGCACGGGCAGTAAATCCGAGTCGCTGGACCAGCCGGTTGATTTCCCGGATAGGTTTGAAAGCGGGACTCCGAATACTCCTGGCATTGTCGGTTTGGCAGAAGGAGTTAGGGTTATTACGGAAAAAGGGCTCGAAGAAATAAGGAAACATGAAAACATTCTTCTGAGACGGTTTCTTGATGGACTTGAACAAATAAAACAAATTCAGGTATACGGACCCTGTAATCCGAAACTGCAGGTTCCTGTGGTATCTATAAACGTCAAAGATCAGGACTCCTCAGAGATTGCCTTTATCCTTGACAAGGTTTTTGATATTGCCAGCCGCAGCGGCCTGCATTGTTCCCCACAGGCACATAAAACAATCGGCACCCTCAATCAGGGTACCGTAAGGTTCAGCTTTTCTATGTACAATACAATAGATGACGTTGACAAGACGCTTCATGCCCTTGAAGAAATAATAGCAGAGATGCATTAATTTTTTTCTGCTAGACGAGTAATTGAAGTGGCCATTGCGGCAGCACCGAAACCGTTATCTATATTAACAACCGCAATTCCGGAAGCACAGGAATTAAGCATAGCCAAAAGCGCGGCCAGGCCTCCAAAACTGGCTCCATATCCTACACTGGTCGGAACCGCAATTAAGGGAACATCCACCAAGCCGGCAACCACACTGGCCAGTGCGCCTTCCATTCCAGCTGTCACTATTATTACTGCGGCTTTCATGATAAGTTCATGATGACTGAAGAGACGGTGAATTCCGGCGACTCCGACATCATAAAGCCTGGTAACATTCCCTCCCATTATTTCCGCAGTAACTGCTGCCTCTTCCGCTGTCGGAAGGTCGGCAGTGCCGGCGCTAATCACCAGGATGGGGCTCTTGTATTTAGGCACAGCCTCTTTTTCAACGGTGATACAACGGGCGAGCTCGTGATATTGGGCTTCGGGACAGGCATTGTTTACGGCATTATAAACATCCCGGGATGCCCTGGTTGCCAGAACATTGCTGTTGCAGTCAGCAAGTTTCGTGAAGATTTGAGAAACCTGCAAACTGGTCTTGCCCTCACAGAAGATGACTTCAGGGAACCCAATCCTAAGGTTTCGATGGTGGTCAAGTTTGGCATAACCAATGTCTTCGAAAGGAAGCATTTTGAGTTTTTCCAGGGCGGTATCAGTATCTATCTGGCCGTTCTGCAACCGGTCCAGCAGGTCGCGCAAAAAACTACTGTCCATATCGGGTCTCCTCCGGAAGCATCTCATTAAAACTGCCGCTTCTCAAGCCTTTCAAATCAACAGAAACATATTTAAAACCAATAGCCTCAAGTTTCTTAATTATTTTTGGCCTCAAACTCTCTGAGAGGATTTCATCAATAATGCGTAATGGGACTTCAATTCGAGCCAGGCTGCCATGATGCCGCACCCTTAAGTCTTTGATTCCCAATGACCTTAAAAATGTTTCTGCCTGGTCTATTTGCCTCAGTTTTTCACGGGTAATTGGCTGGCCATAAGGGATCCTCGAGCTAAGACAAGGCATCCCGGGTTTGTCCCAGTTGGGCAGCCCAAGGTCCCGGCATATTTGCCTGATTTCAGCTTTTGATAATCCTGCTTCCTGAAGCGGGCTCCTGATACCAAGTTCTCTGGCTGCCTTGGCCCCTGGACGATAATCACTTATATCATCAGCATTGGAACCATCCACAACAAAATTCAGCCCGTAATCAGCAGCAAGGGCCTTCAGCTTCATGAACAGCACTGTTTTGCAGTGATAACAGCGGTCCGGAGGATTTTTGACAAACAGTTCATTTTCCATTTCTTCTGTGTCTATAACGATGTGCCTAACACCGATTAACTGCGCCATTTTTCGGGCGTTTTCCATTTCGGCTGCAGGATAGGTTTCGGAAGCTGCGGTAACGGCAAGTACATTGCTGCTCCCCAGCACTTCTGCTGCCGATTTGAGCACCAGTGTGCTGTCAACTCCCCCCGAAAAGGCAACCAGTACGGTCCCCATATTAAGCAATCGTTCCTGTAAGCTGCGGGAAATGATATTTGCCATAATTTAATGTTACCTCCGTAAAACATGCGAAATAATGTGTTTACATTTTAATACAGGGCTAACAGGTTGTCAAATAAACATAATAATATTAGCAAAAAACAACCTGGGGCAAGAGGATTTTGTCGTCAAATGTTGAAAATTAATAGGGCTAACAATTTTGGGGAGGCGGAATCAAATAAATGGAACAAGCCCTTATATTTATCCAGGACAATAATGATATTCTTACTCTTATCGCTTTATCTGTTGCGGCCATATCACTATTATTAATGTTTATCAATTTGTTTCGGGCAGGCCGCCTGGTGAAAAAGTATAAGATGATGATGAGAGGAGCCCAGGGGCAGGACCTGGAGAAAATGTTAAGCTCATATATGACCAAAGTGGATGCTTCCCTTGCAAAGACAGAAGAAGTAAGGCAGGCATATACTGAAATCATGGGAATGGCAAAAAATTCCATACAAAACGTGGCTGTTGTCAGGTACAATGCCTTTGATGATACAGGGAGCGACCTTAGCTTTGCCGTGGCGCTGCTTGATCACAGAGGTAACGGGTTGGTTATCAGCAGCCTCTTTGGCAGGAATGAAACCCGTACCTATGCAAAGCCTGTCAGTAACGGCGCGTCAGACTACCTCTTGTCCGGTGAAGAGGAACAGGCCATCAAAAAGGCCCTTAATAAGGCCCTTAATAAGGGATAACCCTATTCAGAATAAATGGCTGCCTTCTTGAGAAAAATAAAGAAAATTATTATCAGGAGGCACTGGAAATGCCATTAACTGTTGCGGTTCAAAATGGGCTGGGGGATATTGCTGCTGCCCTCAGAGAGCGGGGATATAATGTGGTCAGCATGGACGATGATATCGGACCTGTTGACGTGATTGTATACTCAGGGGTATCCAATGACCTTACAGTGTTTGATACTGTTGATTACTATGGTGACGGAACGACAATGGGTGTCAGCAACCCTTCCGGGGTCATGTTGGTTAATGCCCACAGCCATTCCCCGGCACAGGTGGTTACTCTAATCAACCACCGATTTGGCCGGTTGGAGGGATAATTAGTGCTTTTTCTAGACCGTAGAGATGCCGGAATAAAACTTGCCTCTGTATTAAAAAAATACCAAGGTGAAAATGCGATAGTTCTGGGTATACCACGGGGCGGTATTGTACTGGCTGCCGAAGCTGCCCAAGTCCTCGAAGCACCCATGGATGTAATTATTCCGCGGAAAATCGGCGCTCCACACAATCCTGAAGTGGCTGTTGGCGCAGTTGCTCCTGATGGGACCATTATTACAGATGACTATATGCTGAGAGTATTGGAGGTTTCACAGAAACAGGCAGAAAACCTGGCCGCTTCAGTCTCCGAAGAGATTCACCGCCGGGAAGGTGTGTACCGAAAGGGCAGGTCTGCACCTGATTTGCAGGGAAAAACGGTAATCGTGGTTGATGATGGGATTGCTACCGGATTTACAGTCAGGGCTGCCCTCAAATCACTCAGAAAAGCGGTTCCTTCCCGACTGATATTGGCAGTTCCGGTTATGCCTGCAGATACAGCCGGGGTTTTGAAAGAAATGGTTGATGACCTGGTTTGTCTGCATATAGCAGAAAATTTCAGTGCTGTAGGACAATTTTACAGTGAGTTCACCCAGACTACAGATGATGAAGTAATTCAGTTATTAGAGGAGAATAATAGCAAAATAAAAACGGGGTCATCATAGACCTCGTTTTTTACCTGTATTTGCATGGTCCAGTGGTCGTCCGGTTTTTGTCTTGTTTTCCTCATCCAGAACGGCCAGGGCCTCATCCATGCTGTCTGTGTAGTCTGAAAAGAACGTGTTTGCCTGTGCTTCCGAAAACACCGGAAGCTCCTGATTTGTATTCATTTTTGAACCTATTCGGGATGAGCGGCTGCTTTTTTCCATAATCCCTCTCCTTTAAAAATATGCTCCGTTGTCTTTCAAGATGGAGCTCGCCTTGTCGATGTCATCTTCATTGGTGACCAGAGTAACCAGAAAAGCCCTTCCACCGGCATCGTCATATCCGGGCGGGGTATATCCCTCCACTGATGGGTCAGCTCCCAGCAGGATGCGGGTATCATTATCTGAGACGTTTCCGGTATTGGCCGAAAACAGTGTCAGGCCGGTAAGTGATTCGGCCCGGCCGGCAATGGGATTATTGTATTCGGCGTTATTGGAAACTCCGTACCTGCTGACCCTGTCCAGTTGGACTTCGGAATAACCTGACTCCTTCAGGGCTTTTACAGCCTCCTGGGCGCTGGCGCTGTTTGAAAAATATGCCAATATTGAATGTTCTCCCGGGGACAGCTGCATAAATTAGTGCCTCCTTTTTCAAAAACATGTTGTACTGGTATTGTTTGCAGACAGCCCCAAAATAATAAGCAGTTCAGTCTATGTTTTTTATACAGTGCTGTTCCAGATCAACCATTATACTGCTTTCATGAATTCCACGGCTGATAATTTTAGCCATCTTCATTACAATGTTGAGACGGGTGTTTTGAAGCACAAAGTACTCCATAAATCCGCCAACATTAACAATTCCCGTAATGTGGAGGTGGCCTACCGGCGGCAGGTGTTTATTTACCCCTGCACCGGGCTTAAGGGCGCCTTCCCCTATATTTATATAGCCAACACTGTCTACACTGCCAAGGCATGCGTCTATAGCTACCACAAAAGGGTCTTTCAACTGATCGACCACACTCATGTATGTTGACAGGTTTGTTGCGTGTACAGGGCTTTCCAGTGTTCCCATAACCTTAAAAAAGTTATGGTTGGTCTCCAGCAGACTGCTTCCCACTAAGGGACCCAAACTATCCCCTGTCGACCTGTCTGTACCGATACACACAATAACCCGGGGACGATCCGGGGAAATATTTTTTCTGATTTGTTGTGAGAACGCGATGGCAAACTTATTTAATGCTTCCTTGTCCTCAACATGAATCTTTACATGTGTCGGAGTGTTCCTTTGGACAGACGGGAAAAGGTGCATACTGACCTCCAGAAAGTAGTAATCCGGGACAATTAAAAGTAGTTATCCGAGATATTTATATGTACATTAAAATCAAATTATACTTAAATGGTTAAAAAAGGAGTTTCCAGGTCAGTTGTCGAAAAAAGTTCTTAAAATCCGGTTGTAATACGGGCGGAGGTCATCAATGAAACATATTAGCCGCAGACACTTTATAAAACTCTGTACAGCATCGGTTGCAGCCCTCGGGATTTCCCAGGTGTGGGTTCCGGCAATTGGAGAGGCATTTCAAAAAGCGGTTCAGGGCAACCCACCTGTACTATGGATTCAGGGTTCTGCCTGTAATGGGTGTTCGTCTTCCCTGATGAATTCGGTTCATCCGAATATAAAAGAAGCATTCCATGAAATAATCAATGTTTCATATCACCCGGGGTTATCGACAGAAACAGTCAGATTCTTTCCGGATTATCTTGTGGACACAGCCCAGCAAAACAGGGGTAAGTTCATCCTGGTTGTGGAAGGGGCTATACCAACGGCTGATCATGGAAACTTCCATATTATCGGGCAGGACTCCCGGGGCAAAAAGGTTACCCTTGTAGAGCTTCTGGAGAAACTGGGGGAACTTGCCGGGACCATAGTTGCCGTAGGTTCGTGTGCTTCCTTTGGAGGGATTTCCGCTGCGGAGCCTAATGATGCGGAATGTGTGGGATTGGAAAAACTCATAGAGGTCAGCAAGGTTATTAATATCCCCGGCTGCCCGCCTCATCCGGATTGGATAGTAGGAACCCTTGCCCATCTGCTGCTGTTTGGCAGGCCTGAACTTGATGATTATGGCAGGCCCAGAGCATTTTTCCAAGGCCTGATACACAATAATTGTCCCAGAAGACAGTATTTTGATAATAGTATTTTTGCCAGGAATTTTGGTGAAGATGGATGTTTACTGCAGATTGGCTGTAAGGGGCCCTTGGCACATGGTGATTGTCCTACCAGGCTGTGGAACGGGGCATCTTCATGGTGTGTTAATGCAAATGCCCCCTGTATCGGATGTACTGACCCCAGTTTCCCTGATCTGACAATGCCCTTCTATAAACGAATGCCAGAAATACAGGGCCCGGGCATCACGTCTACAGCGGATGCCATTGGCATCGGTGTGGGTGCGGCCACGGCAGCAGGGTTTGCGGTTCATTTGGCCGGAAACTACTTTTCCGGGCGAATTGGAAAAAAGAACAGCCGGGAGGATGATATATAGTGGCGGAATTACTTGTTATTCATCCTCTGAACAGGGGCATAAGGCCGATAAGACTAGAATTAGAAACGGATTTTGAGAAGGTAATATCTGCAAAAGCAGGGACCACATATTACTGGGATTTTGAAAAGACACTGAGGGGAAAAGACCCTCTGGATGCTATCCAGTTGACACAACGGTGCAGCGGAATGGACTTCATTTCCCATGCTGCTGCCGCCGCCAGGGCTCTGGAGAGCATAGCCGGAGTCTCGGTTCCTCCAAATGCCCGGTTAGTTAGAAATATTCTGCTGGCACTGGACATGATTTACGGTAATTTGGCGCACTTTTACCAAAATGCCGTGCCTGACTATATGCCTTTAAAGGCCGGTGATGCGGAGCATACTCTGGAAAGGGACTATCGAATCCCGCCTGCTGTGGCGGAAAGGATTGCGGCCAATGTCTGGAAGGCACTTGAGATTCGCAGCCTGATTCACAGCATGACGGGTATCGTGGCAGGAAAAGCGCCACACATCTGCAATATTGTTTTTAGTGGGATTACCCGGAATTTAAATATAGCAGACATACTCAAGCTAAGATCCATTCTTGGGGAGGTCGGCAGGTTCATAAACAATGAATATGCCGTTGATCTGGAAGACCTGGAAAAGGCGTATCCTGATTGTTATAATGTGGGTAAAGGAGAGGGGCGCCTCTTGACAGTAAGTGAATTTCCGGGAAACAGGCCGGGGGAATACCTGATTTCCGGTTCAGTAAGAAATGACTCAGGAAATCAGATGCTGGATACTGATTTAATAACAGTGGATTGTGCTGGGTCCTGGTTTGAAACAGCAGGCTCTGGGAGCAATTCTCCGGCTGGACCGTTTCGGATTTCTCCAGATAAAGCAGGAGGATATTCCTGGGTAAAGGGCGCTCTTTATGATAAAAAGACTTGCGAGGTGGGAGCTCTGGCACGAATGCTGTTATCAGGAAACCCGGTCATCTCACGCCTGGGGGCGGGCGCTTTTTCCGTTATGGGACGTTTTAGGGCCCGCTTTGAGGAAACCAAGGAGTTGGTGACTAAAATATCTGCCTGGATAGATGAATATCAACCGGATGGACTGCTAACAGCAAAATCCGAGATGCCGGAAGAGGGTCAGGCAGTTGGTGCCGCGGAGGCCTCCCAGGGTTCAGTTATTCATTTCGTTTCCTTAAGTGACGGTAAGATTGAAACCTATAATGCCATGGACTCTTTTTCATGGAATCTCTGTCCACAAACAGCCGACAATAGCATGGGTCCACTGGAGCAGTCCCTTATCGGGCTTACAGTGGTTAATCCGGAAAACCCTGTAGAGGTGCTTCGGGTTGCCCGGTCATTTTAACGGGAACAGGAGAGGTGACCTGTATTGGCAAACGAAATATACTGTCATACCATGCCTGCCCGGATTCTGCACTGGATAAATGCTGCAAATATCGGTTTACTTACCACATCGGGCATGTATATAAGGGACCCGGAGCTTTTTGCGCTTTTTGCCAACATGGATATTGCCAGAAAAACACATTTTATTGCCATGTATCTTATTATTTATGGCATCCTGATAAGGATATACTATTCATGGGTCAGCAGGGATTACCGTGAATTAATGTTCCGGCTGCGGGATATCAGAGGATTCCCGGCCTTGTTCAGGTATTACCTTTTTTTAAGTAAAGAGCCTCCTGTATCCGAAAAATATAATGCAGGTCAGAAACTGCTTTACAATGCGTGGGCAGTCCTGGTCCTGGTACAGGCCATTACAGGGTTTGGACTTTACTTTCCTGATGGGTTGGCAGCATATGTGAGGGCCCTGGGGGGACCGGTGGTTGTCAGGCAGGTTCATTTTGCCACTACTTGGGTCTTTATCCTTACCGTGGCTCTTCATGTTTACCTTTCTTTTATAGGGGGATGGGCGGTTATAAAGTCCATGATTACAGGGTATCTGCCGGAAGGAGTATATATACAGCCGGTGGCTGGAGATGAACGAGGAGACCTGGAGAGGTTTTAGAGATATGGGGGGAATGTTTTGCACGAAATGGCCTTAATGGCAGGAGTGTTTGATATTATCAGGGAAAATACGGAAGACTTGCCTGAAAAAAACGTCACCAGGGTGACCCTGGTTGTAGGGGAAATGACCAATGCAGTGCCCGAGGCTCTGGAAGCGGCCTTTGAAGTATATGCAAAAGGAACTCCGGTTGAGGGCGCCGAACTGGTCATAAAGAATGTGCCCCTGATGGCAAAATGCCGGGGCTGCGGATGGGAAGGCAAAACAGAAAAACACGTTTTTATGTGTCCCGGCTGCTCATCCCTTGGCATGGAAGTGGTTTCCGGCCGGGAATTGTATGTGGAAAGCCTGGAGGTGGATGGAGATGGAGATTAAAGTAAATACCGGTATCCTTAGTGCAAATGAGCAAAAAGCAGTGGAAAACCGGAGCCTGTTTGAGAAAGACCGGGTTTTCACTATAAATATTATGGGTTCCCCAGGTTCCGGAAAGACAACGGTTTTGGAAAAAACAATAGATATTCTGACCGGAACGGTCAGGCTGGCAGTGATAGAAGGAGACATTTATACCAGTAAGGATGCCAGGAGAATTGAAAAACACGGGGTTCCCGTGGAACAGATTAATACCGGCGGGGCTTGCCATCTTGATGCCAAAATGGTATCAGGGGTGTTAAATAAGTTTGACTTGACTGGGCTGGACCTGATGATTATTGAAAATGTGGGAAACCTGGTATGCCCTGTTGAATTTGATCTTGGTGAAGACCTGAAGATTGCAGTCCTGAGTATTACCGAGGGAGATGATAAGCCCATGAAATATCCCTTGCTTTTCCGGGAGTCAGGGGCAGTTATCCTGAATAAGATGGATATACTGGAATTTACTGATGTAGACCTCCAGGCGCTGCGTCAGGACATCTACATAATTAACCCAGATATAAAGATTTTTGAAGTTTCGGCCCGTACCGGACAGGGTATTGACCAATGGGCCGATTGGCTGACAGACAGGGTTAATAACAAATTGAAGGAAAAGACCGCAAAATAGAAAAACAGGAGTGGTTTAATGAACGTTCTGGATATCATTTTTGTTATTATACTGGGATATTGTGCATACAGGGGTTACCAAAAGGGGTTATTTGCCACAGTTTCCCGGGTGGCGGGTTATGTGGTGGCGCTGATTGGAGCTATGGCGCTGTATCAGCCGCTGGCCCTTTTTCTGGGAAATGAAATGCGGTTCAGAGAAGTACTCTCCCCTTGGATAGCAGAGAAGATGGCTATTCCGGCAGCATCATTTCAGACTGATATTAATGACGTTGCCTTTGATAAAGCCAAGGGTATCATAGAAAGTTACCAGCTTCCCGAGTTATTTAACAATATCATGGAAGATATTATCAGTAAAATTGCAGAAGTGCCGATAGCCAGCGGGGTGAACACACTTGGCGAGGGCATAACATATACAGTAAGCGGCTTTATTCTAAATGCCGTTAGCTTTGTACTAATATATATGCTTCTTTCTATTTTGTTCAGGATTGTGATCCCCAAATTGTTTACCGGGGTTAATCCAAAGCCGATAAACTTCATTGATAAAATAAGCGGCTCTGTTCTTAGTATGGGTGGAGGGCTTCTTACAGTCAGTGCATTGGTTATTTTGCTTACTCCCCTGGCTTCAATGGGGGCTATGAAAGGAAATGAAAGCCCCCTGGCAGACATAATGGCCGGTTCTATCGCTGTGGACAGAATAATAAGTTTTTTAAACGGGTTTTTTTAATACTGGCAGGGTTTTATTTTAGGTGTTTGTACATAAAATAGTAAAAGTGTAATCTTATGAACTGGAGGGTTCCATGGAAAAGGAAGGGAAAGAATTAAAAGAGCGTTGGAAGGAGCTCCGGGATGAACTGAGCTTTAAGCAGAGGGTGGTTTGGGATACCTTATCCCCACAGGAGCGGGAGGAAACCCAGAAGTTTGCTGAAGACTATAAGAAATTTCTCAATAAAGCCAAAACTGAACGGGAAGCGGTTGCCGAAATAGTTCACCTCGCTGAAAACGAGGGTTATGTTTCCCTGGAGGAAATGATGGAGCGCGGCAAGAAGCTTAAGCCGGGGAATAAGGTATATGCCGTAAATCGCGATAAAAATGTCGCTCTTATTGTTATTGGTAAAGAACCGGTATGGAAGAGCCTCAATTTGATTGGTTCACACCTGGATGCACCCCGGCTGGATTTAAAACCTATCCCTCTTTACGAGGACCAGGGAATAGCATTTCTGAAGACTCATTATTACGGGGGAATCAAGAAGTACCACTGGGTTTCTCATCCCCTGGCGATTCATGGGGTAGTTATCAGGCAAACCGGGGAAAAGATAAATATCCAAATAGGTGAAGCGGAGAATGACCCGGTATTTATAATAACAGATCTGCTGCCACATTTGGCCAAAGAACAGCTAAAGAAAAAGATTGGAGAAGCTGTAACCGGTGAAGCTCTTAACATACTTGCCGGGACTCTGCCCTTTGAGGAAAAAGAGGCCAAAGAAAGAGTTAAATTGGCTGTATTGGAACTTTTGCAGCTAAAGTACGGCATTAAGGAAGAAGACCTGATTAGTGCGGAACTGGAGCTTGTACCGGCGGCTCGCGCCAGGGATGTAGGCCTTGACCGCAGTATGGTTGGCGCATACGGTCAGGATGACCGAATTTGTGCTTTCACTTCAATGAGGGCCTTACTGGAATGCCAGAATCCAGCTCATACAGCACTGGCATTGTTTGTTGATAAGGAAGAAATAGGCAGTACCGGCAACACGGGAATGAGAGCCCGGTTTCTGGAGAATACGGTTGCCGAACTATTATATCTGATCACCGGGGATTATGATGAGATATACTGCAGAAAGGCCTTGGCCAATGCGAAAGCCCTGTCTGCCGATGTCGGCGCAGGTATTGACCCGGGATGGGAAGGCACCCATGATAAGCATAATGCCGCTCGGCTCGGGAATGGTGTAGTAATTACAAAGTATACCGGTTCAGGGGGGAAATACTCTACCAGTGATGCCAATGCTGAATTTGTTGCTGAAGTCAGAAGGATATTTAATGACGACAGGATTGTTTGGCAGACAGGTGAGCTGGGTAAAGTGGACCAGGGCGGTGGTGGTACCATAGCCCAGTTTATGGCCCGCTATGGAATGAATGTCCTGGACTGCGGCCCGCCTTTGTTAAGTATGCACGCACCTGTAGAGATATCTCACAAGGCGGATATTTATATGTGTTATCAGGCTTATAAGGCTTTTTTTAAAAGTTAACTGATTCCAGCCATTGGGCTGGATTTTTTTTAAAAGGATTTATCCATGAGGCGTCGAAAGTATTTACAAACATTTGAGGATATGAATGAGGGTGAAGGGTTTAATGGATTCTTTATATGGAATCACGCTGCTTATATTGGGAACAATCCTTATTGCGGGGTTGTTTTTTAGGAAGGTGGCAAACAAGAGCTCAAATACTGTTGATTCTGCGGGGGGGAAGGGTTCGGGGAGCCCTCTGAGTTATAATTCCGACGACATTGGTGAGTTAGAACGGCATGTAAGGGAGAAAAATTTCGCAGTCATAGAGCAGATTACCCGCGAAATTACCAGCTACCCCGCTGAAAAGCAGAAGATAATCAGGTGTACTTTAACAGAGCCGCTGTTCATGGCTATGGCAGATAAGAGTGAAGAGGTACGGCTGGCAGCAGCTGAAGCCCTGAAAATTATGGGCGATGCTTCTATAGCTGAGTCGTTGGTCCAGTCATTGAAAGAACCTAACCGGTGGCTGCCCGCCAGAACTGCAGAAGTATTGGTAGCCCTGGGGCAGAAGGTCGTGCCGGCCTTACAGACCGCCCTGGAAGATGATGATACTGTTTTCAGAGGGTATATAATCGAAATCCTGGGGGAAATAGGCGATCCATCCTCAGTTTCGGCACTTAACCGTGCCCTTGGTGATAAAGCGGTGAATATCAGACTGGAAGCAGCCAGGGCTCTGGGCAAAATAGGGAATAAGGATTCGATACCATCACTGGTAGAGGCGCTGGGAGAACCTGAAGTGAAGGTAGTTGTCCAGGCTGTCAGGTCCCTTGGGAAGATTGGCGGATCTGAAGTAACGGGGTATCTCGGTGGAATGCTTAATCATCATGACGGAGTTGTCAGGTATACGACTCTGGATGCCCTGCGTTGTATGGGTTCTGAGGGTTTGAAAGTCATTAGGGAAACAGCGCTTATTAAAGGGCACCCTTCTGCTGAAAAAGCGAAGGAAATAATCAAGGAAATAGAGGGTGCCGGGGCAAGTATAAAAATACGGTATAAATAAGCCCATCACTTAAATATATAATACATATAAGCAGAAGGGAACAATTCTGATGAACCTGGAAAGCCTGTCAGTGATAACTCAAAAGGCCTTCGGATACAAAGAAGAACTGCTGAAGTTTGCCGGGACCATAATCGGTATATTTGTTTTGGCATTTATCCTTATCAAGGCCGGAGACCTAATTATTAACCGCATTCTTAAGCCGCGGGACCAAAAGTTCTATTTTGATGAACGAAGGATTCTAACCTTAAGGACCCTTGCCAAGAGCATATTGAGGTATATTGTTTACTTTATTATCGGGTTCACAGCCTTAGGGCAGATTGCAGAGCTTACCGGTACAGACCTCAAAGGATTCCTGGCAGGTGCAGGGATAATGGGGGTAGCCCTCGGCTTTGGGGCGCAAAGTCTGGTTAAGGACATTATTACTGGGTTTTTTATATTGCTGGAAAACCAATATGTAGTGGGTGAATATATCACAACCGGAGGATTTTCGGGTTTTGTTGAAGAGATTGAACTCCGCGTAACCAAGCTGAGAGACTGGGGCGGAGAATATCATATCATCCCCAATGGGCAGATTACCGCAGTCACAAACTTCAGCAGAGGCAGCATGAGGGCTTTGGTCGAAATAGGGATTGCTTATGAAGAAGATATTGACAGGGCTCTTGAGGTTATGCAAAGGTCAGCAGATGACCTTGCCGGAGAATTTGGGGATATTATTGTTGAAGGGCCCGAGGTTCTGGGGGTAGTCGCCTTTGGGCCAAGTGAAGTGGTGATCCGGACTGTGGCCAAAACCAAGCCCATGGAGCAGTGGCGCGTAGAACGTGAGCTGCGCAAAAGGTTTAAAGAGGCTTTTGACCGGGAGGGCATCGAAATCCCGTATCCCCGCCATGTAGTAATTGCAGGGGGCGCTGAAGACACACGGAATATTGCCGGTGTGCCCGGAAGTGGAGCTGAATATCATGGAGACAGGTAAAACACATAAATATCAGGTTGGTGATATTGTTCAAATGAGAAAGGCACACCCCTGTGGCAATGACCGGTGGGAAGTGACCCGCACCGGAATGGATTTCAGGATAAAGTGCCTGGGCTGCGGGCGCCAGCTTATGCTGCCGCGGCCCAAGTTTGAAAAGGGAGTAAGAAAGGTGATTCAGGCTGCCGGGGACTTAAAATAAGCTAATAGGAGGATATAACATTAAGTTGCATCAGGCTATGAGATAAGGTATAATTTTCAAAGTGGCAAAGTGTAGAAAGGATGAACCTTTAATGCAGCTTGGAATAGTAGGACTCCCCAATGTAGGGAAATCGACCCTGTTTAATGCAATTACCAGGGCAGGAGCTGAAGCGGCCAACTACCCTTTTTGTACCATAGACCCCAATGTCGGGGTTGTGGAAGTGCCTGATGAAAGACTGGACAGGCTGGCCGAAATGGTCAAGCCCCAAAAGGTTGTTCCCACGGTGACAGAATTTGTGGATATTGCCGGTCTCGTGAAAGGAGCCAGTAAAGGTGAGGGCTTGGGCAACAAATTCCTGTCCCATATAAGGGAAGTAGATGCCATAGTCCATGTGGTCAGGTGTTTTCAGGATACCAATGTTACCCACGTGGAAGGTGATATCGGTCCGGCCAGGGATATTGAAACAATTAACATGGAACTGGTCCTTGCAGACCTGGAAACCATGGAAAAGCGGGTTGAGCGGACCCGGAAAATGATAAAAACCCATGACAAAAAATATGAAGCAGAATTGAAGGTCCTGGAACGCATCCAGGAAGCCCTTGATTCGGGCAGGCCGGTGCGAAGTGTCGAGCTTGAGTCTGAAGAGCAGGTGCTATTAAAGGATGCCAATTTTTTGACCTCCAAACCGGTGGTGTATGTAGCTAATGTGAGTGAAGATGACCTGCCTGAGGCAGAGGGCAACGACATGGTGGAGGAAGTCAGGAAAATTGCAGCCTTTGAAAACTCGGAAGCAGTCGTGGTCTGTGGGAAAATTGAGGCCGAAATTGCCGAACTTGAGGAAGAAGAAAAGTCTGATTTTCTTGCTGACCTGGGGCTTCATGAATCCGGACTGGACAGGCTGGTCAGGGCGGGATACCGTTTACTGGGCCTGCTGACCTTTTTTACCGCCGGTCCCCAGGAGGTAAAGGCATGGACCATCAGGAGAGGCACCAAAGCCCCGCAGGCTGCAGGTAAAATCCATACCGATATTGAGAGGGGATTTATCAGGGCTGAGATAGTATCTTATGATGACCTGATGGCTGCAGGTTCCCAGACACAGGCTAAAGAAAAGGGACAGGTCCGCCTCGAGGGCAAGGAATATATCATGAAAGACGGCGATGTGGTCTATTTCCGCTTCAATGTATAAATCTATCGTATAAAATGGGCAACGGTAAGAAGTACTTGATGGGGCGCCCCATCAAGTACTTTCTTTTTCCTGTTCCGCCGCTTTTAACATGTCAAGCCCGTCCCGGGCCAAATCCTTGAGCAGGGCCACCCCGTTTCGCCGGCTGTTAGCCCTGAACCAGTATTCCCTCGCTTCCTTGACATTACCCTGGCCAAAGGCCAGCCGGCCTACCAGGTATTCTATCTTCTGGTCCTGTCCCTCAGACCTGTGGCCTGACATATAGGCAAGCCTAAATTTCTCCAGTGCATTCTTCCGGGCTTCCACAGCCTTGTCAGGCTCATCCATATCATCATAGAGCCAGGCAATATTCAACCACATTCCGGCAATTCTTTCATCAATACCTTCGCTTTTAATAAAACCGTCACAGCAGTCAATTGATATAAGATAAGCATTAATGGCAAAACCCCGGGTATATATATTTTTAAAATTTGGGGTGAATCGGGATTTCCGCTGTTCAGTCAGGTTGGCCAGTTTCTTTTTCTGAATACCGTTAAGTTTGTCAAATTCCGTTCTCCGCATGGCATAAAAACACTCGGGACACATCCATATATTATATTTCAATGGATCTATATCTTCATAGAGGACCCTTAGTTCTTCTGTCCTGTCAGCCTGTTTCAGCCGGCTGTCCCTGATGGTAAGGGCTTCAAAAGTATTGTTGCATACCGGGCATTTTACTTTTTTATTAAAGGTATATTGTTCGACAATAGCGGGGTTATCGCGGGCAACAGCCTTATCACTGTCCAGTTTTTCAACCCCAAAACCCGGGGAAGTTTCTATTGTTGACGGTCCTCTGGCAGCGTCTGTGTCTCCGGGTACAGGTTCCCCATCATCAGGCGGCATGTCGGCATTTCTGTCGGAATCTTTGCCATGTTCCTGCCCCCAAAGCGAATATTCGGTGATGCCTGCATTCTTGAGGTGGCTTGTTAAATCACGGATACGTGTCGATAAGCCCTGCATAATGCGGAAGATAAGTTGGGGATTGGAAGCGGCAATTTCATCAAAATTATCCCGACTAATGATGAGCAGGACGGAATTGTCGGAAGCTATTGCTGAATATTCCCTGCGTTCTCCTCCCAGGAGGGACATTTCCCCGAAAAAGCCTCCCTGTGGTATGTCAGTAAGAATTACTTTGCGGTAGTTAGACACAGCGCTTAGTTCTACGGAACCTTTCAAAACAATATACATCTCGTGTCCGGGAGCTTTTTCCTGGAAGAGCACGGTGCCTTTGGCAACAGTTCGCATATATTGATTGGCGGACATTGATAAATCCCCCCTTTGGCATTTATTCCAACAACTGGATAGACCATACTATTCGACAGTAAACGACACAATTCCTGCAAATATGTCAGAAGAAAGGCATTAAACTGATATTTGAGGCAGCATAGATAGCCGGTTAACCTATCCATAATTTTGCTTCAGTGATAAAATGGTAATAGCAACGGAAGATGGTAAATATGCGAGAGAAAGCAGGAAGAAATGTGGTGTCATGAATGAAAAAAAAGGTCTTGTTTGTAAGCATGACTGTTGTATTTTTCTTAGGCAGCGGAATTTTTGCAGGGTGTGTGTCCCAAACAGGTAACGGTCTGCTGCCACAGGGGAATGGGGGAAATGATCCGGGAAGGCGCCCGGCTCAGAATGATGGGCCGGTAAGGGAGCAAATGGACATAAAACGGATGCTTTCGGGAATAGATACGGATAACGACGGCCTTGATGACCTTGAGGACATAGTTGCCGGCGGCAGGGCAGAAGTGGAGAGAGGACCGGGCTATGCCAGTGCGTATTACAGCGGCGGGTATCCTCCTGATGATGAAGGTGTCTGTACCGATGTTATCTGGAGGGCTTTCAGGGATACCGGTTATAACCTGAAAGAAATGGTCGATGAGGATATTCAGAAAAACATCAGGGCTTATCCAAGGGTAGAAGGCAGACCTGATCCCAACATTGATTTCCGAAGAGTGCCAAATCTGGTTTCCTTTTTTGAAAGATATGCCCAAAGCCTGACAACCGAGATCAGACCCTATGACCGTGAGAACCTTATTCAATGGCAGGGCGGGGATATAGTTGTATATGGCCCGCCGCTGTGGCATATTGGTATTATTTCTGATGCCAGAAGAGAGGACGGGATACCCCTCCTAATACACAATGGCGGTCCCTGTCCCAGGGAAAACGACATGCTTTTGGGCTGGCCCAGTCCTATAAAGTATCATTTCAGGTTCCCCGGGTCTAAGAACTAAAATCAAGGGCTTTACGGCACTTTCGATAAAATTTTATAAACCGTTAATTCTTGCCATCCTCCATCTAATGTGATATAATAGTGCATCGAGGCCCCTGAGGTCTCGTTTTACAGCCCTGCTCCACTTTTATGGTGGGGCCGCTAGTCCGCAGGGAGGAGGTGAATAGCTATGCGAGCTTATGAGGTACTGTACATTATCAAAACTTTAGAAGAAGAACAGACAGAAGCTGTTATTGAAAAATTCAAGAGCCTGATTGAAAATAACGGTGGAGAAGTTGCCAGCCTCGATAAGTGGGGAAAACGCAAACTCGCATACGAAATCAAGCATAACCGGGAAGGGTATTATGTCTTGATGAAGTTTAACGGTGTACCTGAAACCGCATCAGAGTTAGACCGTGTTTTCCGCATTACAGACGAAATTGTTAAGTTTATGATTCTTCGTGAAGAAGATTAATTTCCGGATATTTGCAGATGCCGGATAGAACGGCCAAGGGGGTATTTTTTCGTGTTAAACCGTATTGTACTTATCGGCAGGTTAACAAAGGACCCCGAGTTGAGGTATACGCCGAATGGCAAGGCAGTTGCCGGTTTTACCCTGGCAGTTGACAGGCCTTTCAAAAACCAGCAGGGTGAGCGTGAAGCAGACTTTATTAGCATAGTCGTATGGGGAACCCAGGCTGAAAACTGTGCCAACTATCTCGCAAAGGGAAAATTGGCAGCGGTGGACGGCCGGCTTCAGATTCGTTCCTTTGAGGGACAGGACGGTCAGCGCCGCTGGGTTACCGAAGTAGTAGCTGATACGGTGCGCTTTTTAAGCCCCAGGGATAGCTCAGCTAGCTCGGCTGGCTCAGCTGGCTCGGCTGGTTCTGGTATTATGGGCAAAGAAATTGATTTTTCTGATGATGACATACCGTTTTAAAGAAACTTATTGACAATCAATTGTCACTTTTAGCCTTAGGAGGGATAAAATGAAACGTGACCGAGGCAGAAGACCCAGGAAAAGGGTCTGTTCATTCTGTATAGATAAGGTCGAAGCTATTGATTACAAAGATGGTGGAAAGCTTAAAAAATACGTTACAGAACGCGGGAAAATCCTGCCGCGCCGTATTTCCGGAAACTGCGCCAAACACCAGCGCCAGCTTACCATAGCTATTAAGAGGGCGCGTCATATGGCTTTACTGCCATTTACTGCTGAATAATAAAACATGGATTTGGAAGGGGAGCACCTGGTGCTCCCCTTCCGGACTATCAGGGTTAGGGATACAGGTCTGGAATAAATTGATTCCGTATCTTTGAAGGAAAACCAAAAGGATTTGCAGAATAGTTAGCAGAATATCAAAAAGGGGGTCTTGGTATGCCCTTAATTAGTCAGGGAATCGATATTGCCAAAAATATCAGGGTTATTGAATGGCTGAAAACGGAACTCGTAACTGCTGTTGCTTCATTGTTCAAAGCAATGATGAAAAACAGTCAGGAAGCCGTTGAAGACGCTTTGGCAGGTATGGTTATGACAGTCTACGTGATGGCTCGCAGGCTGGGTGTAAGTTTTGCCCAACTGGACATAAGAGTAGAAAGCAAGATAAGAAAAGCTATCAGAGAACAGCACGAATTAGAAGATTGGTATGGGGACCTGACGGCATTGCTCAGGTACAGAGGTGACAAAAAAGAGGTGAAATAATTGACTGAGCAGCAGAGGCTGAATCCGCTGACAGAAGGAGCCTTTATGGCTTTAATTACAGCGGTTATCGGGGCTCTAGCCATTTGGTTTTTGCCAGTTAAGTTCCTGGTTGATTTTATCTGGGGGATTCCGATAATTGTTATCACAAAGAGGTATGATCTCAGGACCGGTCTCCTTACACTTGGGGCAACTTTTTTTATTACAGCCCTGATCACAGGACCTGTAATGACACTAATTTTACTTATGGAACTGGCCCCTCTGGCAGCAGCATATGCCATATTATTTAAATATAAGAAATCACCCGGAACTACTCTAATAGTCGGAGTGGTTGTCTCCATCATTTCGGATTTAATTACAATATTGGGTTACTTTTACCTTCTGGATATGCTTATTGTTCCCACAGAGCAGGAACTCAGGGCACATGTTGAGCAATTTGTCTCACTTTACACAGGTCTGGGGATGGATATGAATCAGGCCCGTGCTATGGTAGAGACAGCAATCAGGCTTACTCTGGTGCTGATACCAAGTACTCTGGCTATTGTGGCTGTTATTCGGGCTTTTTTCACTTATCTGGTTGCCGCCCGGGTGCTGCGCAGGTTAAATTATAAAATTGACGGTCTGCTTCCCTTCAGCAGTTGGCAGATACCCTGGTATTCTGTCTGGGTCCTGATCGCGGGACTGGTAATGAGCCTTGCCGGTGACCATTATAAACTGGGCACAGTGGCAGCTATCGGAAAGAATATGGTTTTTATTTCTTCTCCGCTGTTTTTTATCATTGGACTGTCTGTGGGTACGTATTTTTTCCGAAAATGGCAGATACCAAAATGGACCAAAGTATTGCTTGTTATCATAGCTTTCATAAATTTCAGTGGAACTCTGGTGTTGTTTACTCTCATAGGATTGTTTGATCCACTGGTTTCATTTAGGAACCGGTGGCGAAAGCCAGCGGATGAGTAAGGAGGTAATTATGAAAATAATACTGCTTCAGGATGTCAAAAAAATGGGGTCAAAAGGCGATATTATTGAGGTTGCCGAGGGCTATGCGCGAAACTATCTGATGCCCCGGAAACTTGCGGTGGAGGCTACCCAGGGTCATGTGAAAGACCTGCAGCAGAAAAAAGCCTCTGAGGCCAAAAAAAAGGAAAAGAAACTTGAAGAAGCAGAGAAGCTTGCTGAAACACTGGGCAAACTGACGGTGAGAATTTCCACTAAGGTTGGTGATGCCGGCAGATTGTTTGGGTCAATAACCAGCAAGGATATTTCTGATGCTTTGAAAGCCCAGCACAAAATCGATATAGATAAAAAGAAAATGGACTTAGAAAGTCCTATTAAGTCTCTCGGAGTGTTTCCCGTCACAGCTAAACTGCATCCACGGGTTCAGGCAAAAATTGATGTACATGTCGTGGAAGAATAGTCGTAATAGTTGCAGAATCAGGAAATGAAAGGGGAGCATCATGAAAAATTTTTTGGACAAATTTATTACCCGCCCTGACAAGCCTGAAATGGCCGAAAAGTTTACCGAAGAGGAATGCTTAAAGCGGCAGGTCAATGCCCTTTATGGACTGCTGACAAACATATACGGGTCAGACAAGGTTGTTTTAAAGGCAGGAAAGCTGGAAGCTCTCAACCTGCTCCGCTCTGACTTGTTTGAGGAGCGTGTGCTGGGCCTGCAGAAAATAGTTTTTGAAGACCCGACAATTGACACACTCCCTACTATGGAGGAGATACCTCAGATTATAGATGATCTTGAAGATGAAATTGCAGATATCATTGCAAGAAGGTCTGTTGAAGACAAACTGGAAAAAAAGATTGCTGAAAGAATGCAGCAGCGCCATGAGGAATACGTAAAAGAGATTAAGATGCAGATTATCAAGGAAAATGCCGGGCCTGAAAATGCCCAGACCCTGAAGAAACTTGCTATTTTGGAAAAGCTGGAACAAAAAAAGCTTTCCAGGTCTGCAATTGAAGCTCTAAGGCCCGATTCTTTTGAAGAGATTATTGGTCAGGATAGAGCTATCAAGTCGCTGATGGCCAAACTGGGATGCCCCTTCCCACAGCATATAATTCTTTACGGACCTCCGGGGGTCGGTAAGACTACAGCGGCCCGCCTGGCGTTGAAGGTAGCCAAAAAATTAAAGGGAACACCTTTTGAAGAGGAAGCGCCTTTTATAGAGGTTGACGGAACTACTTTGAGATGGGACCCCAGGGATGTGACCAATCCTCTCCTGGGTTCGGTGCATGACCCAATTTACCAGGGAGCCAGGCGGGACCTGGCCGAGACGGGCATCCCTGAACCAAAGCCCGGGTTGGTGACAGATGCCCATGGAGGAGTTCTTTTTATTGATGAAATCGGTGAACTGGACGTTATCCTGCAGAACAAGCTCTTAAAGGTGCTTGAAGACAAGAGGGTATCATTTGATTCCGCTTATTATGATCCCCATGATACAAATGTTCCTCACTATATCAAAAAGCTTTTTGAGGAAGGCGCTCCGGCAGATTTTATTCTTATCGGAGCTACCACCAGAGAACCCTCAGATATAAACCCTGCTATCCGTTCCCGCTGTGCCGAAGTATACTTTGAACCACTGACCCCCAAAGACATAAAAGCTATCATCATCAATGCAGCCGCCAAGCTGGAGGTCACTCTGGACACGGGGATTTCTGAAGCTATCAGTGAATATACCATTGAAGGCAGGAAAGCCGTCAATATCCTTGCTGAAGCTTATGGCCTGGCTCTTTATAATCGTCATGGGGTTGTGGACTGTGATGCCGAAGCAGAGCAGACCGGACCGGTTATTGTGCGTATGCCAGATGTTCTTGAAGTGGCTCAGGTCAGCCGGCTGTCTCCATATGTCACGGTTAAGGGGTCACCCGATTGTGAGACCGGACGAATATTTGGGCTTGGAGTTGCTGGGTTTGTCGGTTCGGTTATTGAAATAGAAGCGGTAGCTTTTAAGGCCAAATCTGATGGTAAAGGCGCTATTAGGTTTAATGATACTGCCGGAAGTATGGCCAAGGATTCGGTGTTTAATGCGGCCTCAGTGATCCGGAGGATTTCCGGAGAGGATATCGAAAACTATGATATACATGTGAATATTATTGGTGGAGGCCGTATTGACGGGCCATCCGCCGGAATCGCAATCACAGCGGCAATTCTGAGTGCACTGCAAAACAAACCGATTCGCCAGGATATTGCCGTCACCGGGGAGGTTTCCATTCAGGGACGTGTGAAACCGGTTGGCGGGGTCTTCGAAAAGATTTACGGGGCCAAGCAGGCGGGCATGAAAAAAGTAATAGTCCCCGGTGAGAACAGTAAGGATGTTCCCGTTGACCTTAAAGGAATTGAAGTAGTTCTTGCAGATAATGTTGATGAGGCCCTGGCACACCTGTTCCAACATGGCGGGCAACAGTCACTGGTTGTTTGATTGCCTTACCTGCCCTAAACAGAGGAGTTTTTCTTAAGGAGGTGGGCGAGGATGAGTATCCCATTGGAAAAAGTCCCACCACAGAACCTGGATGCCGAGCAGTCGGTGCTGGGGGCAATGCTTATTGATAAGGAGGCCGTGGTAAAAGCTGTTCAGGTTCTAACACCTGATGACTTTTACCGTGATGCCAATGGCCATATTTTTGAAGCCGCCGCAAATCTGTTTAACCAGAATGAAGCAGTTGACTTGATAACACTTTCCGAAGAACTCAAACAATCAGGGCAGCTTGACCAGGTGGGCGGGGTTTCCTATGTTGCCGGACTGGCCAATTCGGTACCTACAGCGGCAAATGTGGAACACTATGCGCGGATAGTTTTGGAAAAAAGCCTTTTGCGTAAGCTTATCAGTGTGTCCACAAGAATTACCCAGATGGGTTATGAAGGTGAAGAGGACACAGAGGCGCTGCTCGATAAGGCAGAACAGATGATTTTTGAACTGGCCCAGCGAAAAAGCCAGTCAGGTTTTGCCCACCTTAAAAATATCCTTATGGAGACTTTTGAACGAATAGAATTCCTGCATCAGAACAAGGGCGGGATCACGGGTGTTCCTAGTGGGTTTGCCGATCTGGACAAGCTGACCTCCGGTTTTCAGCCTTCTGACCTGGTAATAGTGGCTGCAAGGCCGTCAATGGGAAAAACAGCGTTGTGCCTCAATATTGCCCAATATGCCTCTTTGAGGAAAGAGCTTCCGGTAGCGGTGTTCAGCCTGGAGATGTCCAGAGAACAGCTTGTTACCCGGATGCTGTGTGCCGAGGCCATGGTAGATCAGCAAAAAGTAAGGACCGGCCAACTGACCGACAAGGATTGGCAGCAGCTGACTATGGCGGCAGGACCCCTTTCCAGGGCGCCGCTGTTTATAGATGATACTCCGGGAATTACCCCTATGGAAATGCGGGCCAAATGCAGGAGATTGAAGGCAGAACACGGCCTGTCACTGATTGTCATTGACTATTTGCAGCTTATGCAGGGTGGTCGGAAAAGGACTGAGAACAGGCAGCAGGAGATTTCAGATATTTCCCGCTCCATGAAAATGCTGGCCCGTGAAATTCAGGCTCCTGTTATTGCCCTGTCACAGTTAAGCCGTGCCGTGGAACAGAGGCAGGATAAAAGGCCGATGATGTCTGACCTGCGGGAGAGTGGTTCCCTGGAGCAGGATGCGGATATAGTAATGTTCATCTATCGGGATGAATACTATCATCCTGAGGATTCGGAGAAAAAAGGCCAGGCAGAGGTAATCATTGCCAAACAGAGAAACGGTCCCGTTGGGTCTGTTGATCTGGGTTTCATGAAGGAGTACACCAAGTTTGTGAATTTGGATAAAAAGCACGGGGAGTAAGTTCCCCGTGCTTTTTGCTGAAAAACTTTTTGACATTACCAGTATGCTTTGTTACAATATTATCGTTGGGCATTTTGTGTAAGTTAGGTATAATGTGTGTTGATTGAAATTACTGTTCATTCTGGAGGGATTAACTGCAAATTACATTTTTTATACACTCATCAGTGATCTGTATGGGTTATTTTTATGTGCAGCAAGAGTTTTTTTCAGGGGGGATTGTATTTAACAGCGATAGGAGGTGACAGGATGAAGAAGCACCAGCAATATGACGTAGTTATCGTCGGTGCAGGGCCTGCCGGGATTTTTGCGGCACTGGAACTGTTAACAGCCAGACCGGAGATGAAGATTCTTATAGTTGAAAAAGGACGGGATATTGATCATAGGACCTGTCCTTCCAAGACGTCAGGCACCGGGTGCATGAACTGTTCACCCTGTTCGGTTTTATGTGGGTGGGGTGGCGCCGGGGCATTCAGTGATGGCAAAATTACTCTTTCCACACAGGTTGGCGGTATGCTGGCAAACTATATTGGGGAAAAATCACTGGAAGAAATGGTGTCTTATGTAGACGAAATATATGTTAAATTTGGCGGCCCGGAAAAGGTATACGGTCTTGATGAGGAAGATGCCATCAGAGATATTGAACGTAAAGCGGCTTTCGCAGAACTAAAACTGATTCCTGCACCGATACGCCACCTGGGTACGGGAAGATGCCAGGAGATTCTTGAAAGGATGAGGGACCACCTTTTGTCCCAGGGAGTGGATATCTGTACAAGAATGGGTATAAAGAACTTATTGGCGCAGGATAATGTAATTAACGGGGTGGAGACAGAAGATGGGCAGATAATTAGCGGTAAATACGTAATCGTAGCCCCTGGACGTGAAGGCGCAGAATGGCTGTCCAACCAGGCACAGCAGCATAAAATCAGAACTGCAGTGAACCCGGTGGACATCGGTGTAAGGGTGGAACTGCCGGCAGCCGTTATGGAACACCTTACCAAAGTAATATATGAGTCTAAGTTTATTTATTTTTCCAAATCCTTTGATGACAAGGTCCGTACCTTTTGCATGAACCCTTACGGCGAAGTGGTTGCGGAAAATAACAGCGGTCTGATTACCGTTAACGGGCACAGCCATGCCCATAAAAAAACTGAGAATACCAACTTTGCAATCCTGGTCAGTAAGACTTTTACGGAGCCGTTCAAAGATCCTATCTCTTACGGTAAATATGTGGCCAGCCTGGCCAACCTTTTGGGCGGGGGAGTTATCGTCCAGAGGCTTGGCGACCTGATTAAGGGTCAGCGGACAGATGCTGACAGGCTGGGTAAATGCCTGGTGGAACCTACATTAAAGGATGCTACTCCGGGAGACTTAAGTCTGGTGTTTCCTTACCGTCACCTGATGGGAATTGTGGAAATGCTTAAGGCCCTTGATGTGATAGCGCCGGGGGTTTATTCAAAACACACCCTGCTTTATGGAGTAGAGGTAAAATTCTATTCCTCAAGGCTGGAACTTACCGGCGAACTGGAAACGAAAATAAAAAATCTATTTGCCGCAGGTGACGGCGCAGGGGTTACCCGGGGTTTGGCCCAGGCTTCTGCTGCCGGAGTTGTGGCTGCAAGGTCAATTCTTAACAGAGAGGCCTAATAGGAAACGGCCTGACGAATACGCCCGGGAAAGAGGCCGGAGGATTAATAATTTGGAGGTGCTCGCATTATGCCGTCAGTAGTGTTAATAGGAGGTCAGTGGGGAGATGAGGGTAAGGGGAAGGTAACCGATTTCCTCGCCGAAAAAGCCGATATAGTGGTCAGATATCAGGGAGGAAATAATGCCGGCCATACAGTAGTGGTTGAGGAGAAAGAATTTAAACTCCACCTGATACCGTCAGGAATTTTATATCCTGACAAAACTTGTATTATCGGAAACGGAGTGGTCATTGACCCTGCTGTCCTGATTCAAGAACTGGATTACCTGGCAGAAAGGGGCATCAATACTGATAACCTGCGTATAAGTGAAAGGGCACATATTATTATGCCTTATCATAAGAGGCTTGACGAGGTAATTGAGGAAGGCAAGGGAGAAGGCAAAATAGGCACTACCAAAAGGGGAATCGGCCCGGCATATATGGATAAGGCGGCCAGGGTCGGCATCAGGTTTGTAGATCTTCTGGATAAAAAGGTTTTTTCAACCCTTGTTAAACGAAATCTGAAAGAGAAGAATATGCTTTTTGCCAAGATCTATAATACTGAAGGCTTTGAAGCTGATGCGGTTATTGAAGAATACATGGCATATGCGGATCGCCTGAGAAAATACGCAGCCGATACCTCAATCCTGATATATGATGTGCTGCAGGCTGGGGATAATGTTCTTTTTGAAGGGGCCCAGGGTACGCTGCTGGACCTTGACCATGGGACATACCCTTATGTTACCTCATCACACCCTATAGCAGGTGCAGCCTGCATAGGCGCCGGGCTGGGCCCCACAGAGATTAATAAGGTTATCGGGATAATCAAGGCATATACTACCAGAGTTGGAGAAGGCCCATTTCCCACAGAACTGCAGAATGAAGCCGGACACCACCTGGCAACCAAGGGTTATGAATTCGGCACCACTACCGGACGCCCCCGGAGGTGCGGGTGGTTTGATGCGGTGATATCCAGATATACGGCCCGGACCAGCGGCTTGACCAGCATGGCTGTAACCAAGCTTGATGTGCTGACAGGTTTGGATACCCTCAGGATATGTACCGGCTATAAAAGGGGAAATGAGGTAATTCGCGATTTCCCTGCAAGCCTGAAAGTCCTGGCTGAGTGTGAACCCGTATATGAGGAAATGCCGGGCTGGACGGAAGATATCACAAATGCGGTCAGGTTCGGCGACCTGCCGGAAGCTGCTCAGAACTACCTGAACAGGTTGAGCCAGCTGACAGGAGTACCTATAGCAATAATTGGTGTAGGTTCCCGCAGGTCCCAGACTTTGATCATAGATAACCTGTTTTAGTTATTGACACCGTCAAAACAATCTGGTAGCATTGAAGAGACAGAAAATACAGACAAACTATTAGTGCAATTTTAAAATATGAATACTATCATATGACTTCGGTATGATCTGGTCCGTATGACTGTGTTTTCATAGCTTCAGCGGGCATCCCACCGGATAGGTTTAGCCTATTCGGTTTTTTGTTTTCTAATATTTACTTATTCTCTATATTTAGGGGGAATGAAAGATGTTTGTTCCGGAAAAAGAGGAGTATAGCGCCTATTACCGTAAGGGACTCAGGGTTCCGGTGATGACAGAGCTGCCATTAGCAGAGGATACACCGGTTACGGTGATAGAAAAACTGGCACTGGTTGGGGCACCCCTCTGTCTGCTGGAAAGCGGTAAGGGGACAGAAAACCTGGCCAGATATTCATTTCTGGGATTTGAGCCCCACTGTATTTTTAAGAGCTATGGATGCCGGGTGGAAGTTTCCCGGGATGGTTCTGTCCAATCAATAACAGGCAACCCATATGTTGAACTGCAGAAAATAGTTGATTCATACCAAGGCTTCAGGTTTGCCGGGCTGCCCAAATTCTGGGGAGGGGCCATGGGTTATTTCAGCTATGATATGGGAAGGTTTTTTGAAAAGCTTCCGGAACTGGCAACAGATGACTTACAGGTTCCAGATTCATATTTCATGTTTTTTGATAAAGTGATTTGTTTTGACCATTTGAAAAAAACCATGAAGATTATTGTTACTACTGACCCGGAGAGCACTTCAGATTCGGAACGGGCTTATTGGGCGGCGCGAAAAGAGATTAACCGGATTGCGCAGGCTATAAAAAGCGGGAACCCGGGAGATGAAATCGTGGTTTCCCAACGCGGCAGGGTGCTGCAGAACCGTTTTAAACCTTATTGCAATGTTACCAGAGAGCGGTTTGAAGAGATGGTGACAAAGGCCAAAGAGTATATTAAGGCAGGGGATATTTTCCAGGTCAATCTTTCCCTCAGGCTGGGAAAAGAAACATCTGTTGAGCCATTCTTGCTTTACAAGGTACTGCGGCAGATTAACCCGTCCCCGTATATGAGTTTTATAGATTTTGGTGATTTGCATATTGTTGGCTCGTCTCCTGAACTTCTGGTTCGGCTTACGGGTGACCTGGCTGACACCAGGCCCATTGCCGGGACCCGGAAACGTGGGGATAGCAGGGAAGAGGATCTGGCCCTGGCACAGGAGTTGATTTCCGATGCCAAAGAACGGGCGGAACACATTATGCTGGTTGACCTGGAGAGGAATGACCTGGGCAGGGTTTGCCGCTATGGTACTGTTGAGGTAAATGAATTAATGGTTATTGAGGAATATTCACATGTTATGCACATTGTGTCAAATGTCAGGGGCCGGCTGGATGAGGGTAAGGATAGGTTTGACCTTTTCAGAGCCTGTTTTCCCGGAGGGACCATCACAGGAGCGCCTAAAATACGTTCTATGGAAATAATTGAAGAACTCGAACCTACCCGGCGGGGTCCTTATACAGGTTCCATCGGATTTTTCGGGTATGCCGGTGAGTTTGAAATGAATATTGTAATCCGGACTATTTTGATGCAGGAGGGCCGGGCATATGTGCAGGCAGGGGCCGGAATCGTAGCTGACTCCATTCCGCAGCGAGAGTATTTTGAATCCATGAAAAAAGCTGAGGCCCTGCTGAGGGCAATGGAAGTAGCTGAAGAGGTATCTGAGGAAGTTTCCAAGGAAATAGACCGGGAACAATCTGAAAATAAAGAAATACATGCTGCCGGGGGAGAATAATACATGGGTGATATGGTGTATCTGAATGGTGAATTTGTTACTGCTGCAGAGGCCAGGGTATCTGTTTTTGACCATGGGTTCCTGTACGGAGATGGCATTTTTGAAACTATGAGGGCATATAATGGTAGAATATTCATGGTTTCCCAACATCTGGACAGGCTGTTCAGGTCGGCAAAACAATTGGAGCTAAATATGCCTTGGTCCCGGAGGGAACTCACAGAAGTCCTTGCCAGGTTAATATCCCTGAATGGGGATAACCAGTATATCCGCCTGACGGTTACCAGAGGTCCGGGTCCTGTGGGTATTGACCCCCGCCTTTGTCCTGAACCGACAATAGCCGCTGTTTCCAAGGAGATTAACATCAATGAGCGCCTCTACAGGGAAGGGGCCCAAGCGGTGTTTGTTGAAACCCCGCGGAACCTGGCGGCGGCTGCAAGACCGGATATAAAATCCCTGAATTTTTTAAATAATATCCTGGCAAAACAGGAGGTAGTCCGCTGTGGTGCGGATGAGGGATTTATGCTTAATTATAAAGGTCAGGTCACCGAAGGGACTGTAAGTAATGTCTTTATGGTAAAGGACCAATGCCTGCTGACCCCTTCTCCGGCATGTGGGCTGCTGGAGGGCATTGCCAGGTTGAAGGTTATGGAAATAGGATGCGAAATGGGATGGCGGGTAGAAGAAACGATCCTCAACCGGAAAGATTTTTTAAATGCCGAGGAGGTTTTTTACACCAATTCGGGTTCAGAAGTGGTTCCTGTTGTGAAATTGGACAGCAGGCGAGTGGGAGACGGAAGTCCCGGAAAGGTCACCCTTGAGTTGTTAAAGAGGTACAGGGATTATGCTCTTGGAAAGGCCTGCTTGTAAAAAACTCCTGTATATAATGTTATAACATTATATACAGGAGTTTTTTTGACAAAATGTGATTAATAATACAAGGAACTTTCCGGTCAAAAGCGAATAAGATTTACAGGATGGAAGAATAAGTTTTACAGGGTGGTGTGAAAACATGAAAACTGCAGTAAAGCTTTTATTGAAAAAAATTATGGCACTATTGTTCAGAGTCAGGACGATTAATTTTGGCAGACTTAAAATGGAAGGAAAGGTCATAATTGCGCCAAATCATCCGTCATTTCTTGACGGGGTACTGCTTTATTTGTTTCTTCCCAAAGAGGCCGTTTATGTTATTAATACAGATATAGCCCGCAGGTTTTCTTTTATCCTCAGGTTTGTAAATCATCTTACCATTGATCCCCTGAATCCTTATGCATTGAAACAGATTATTAATTTGGTAAACAGTGAAATCCCTGTGGTACTTTTTCCGGAAGGACGCGTCATGACCACAAAGGGCTTGATGAAAATATATGACGGCATAGGTGTCGTAGCCCTGAAGACAGGTGCGGTAATCTACCCGCTGATTATTAACGGTCCCGAATATTCGCGTTTTTCCAGAATTACGGATAAGGTAAGGAGCAGGTGGTTTCCTCAAGTTGATTTATATGCGGATGACCCCGTCAGGTTTGAACTTCACGAAGACAGCAGTATACAGGAACAAAAACGTGAAGTTAGTGACCGGATGTTGAGTATAATGCAAAAGGCTGTATTTAAAAGCAGGTTTAGGGAGGACGTGAATCTGTTTGATGAACTCATCGCTGCTGCGCAGAAATACGGCTGGAACACTTGTATAGTTGAAGACCTCAAGCAGAAGGTGTCATACCGGAATCTGGTTTTGGCCGCATATATATTGGGCGGCAAATTCAAAAGTATTTTGAACGATTCCGAAGAAACAGTTGGGGTGCTGCTGCCCAGTGCGGTAGCCCATGTATCCACCCTTTTTGGCTTGGCTTTCCTTAACAAGACCCCGGCAATTATAAATTTTTCGGCAGGCCCCAGAAATGTTGTCGACTGTGTGCAGACAGCCGGTATTAAAACTGTTTTCTCTTCAAGGGAGTTCGTTGAAAAGGCGGATCTTGAAGCCTTGATTGAGTCCCTGGAAAAGTGCAGTAGAGTTATTTATCTGGAAGATGTCAGGTCCACTGTAGGGCTTATGGACAAAATCGCCGGTCTGTTGAACCTGCGGACAGGAAAGAGAAGAAATAATGCAGATAAGCACCGCCTGATCCTGTTTACGTCAGGCAGTGAAAGCAAGCCTAAAGGAGTAATCCTCAAACACAGCAATATAACAGCAAATATTCATCAGTTATCCAGTGTGATAGATTTTCACAGCAGGGACAGGATACTCAACTTCCTCCCAATGTTCCATGCTTTTGGCCTGACGGCTGGTGTATTCCTGCCAATCTTGTCAGGAGTTCCGGTATTTCTTTACCCATCCCCGCTGCACTATAAAATAATTCCTGAAATGATATACAGTACTAATGCCACGATAATCTTCGGAACATCGACTTTCCTTGCTTCTTACGGCAAGTATGCACATCCTTATGACTTTTATTCTATTCGCTATGTTTTTGCAGGAGCAGAAAAGTTGAAAGAGGATGTCAGGACACTTTGGCTGGAGAAGTTCGGTATCCGGATAATGGAAGGCTATGGTTGTACTGAAACTGCTCCGGTATTGTCACTGAATACGCCCCTTTGTTATTATAAAGGGGCTGTCGGCAGGTTTCTCCCCGGAATAGAGTATCGGGTGGAAGCTGTTGAAGGCATTAGTGACGGGGGAAACCTTCTGGTAAAGGGGCCAAATGTTATGGAAGGCTATCTTTTACATGAGCGGGGTTATGTTCCGGCGAATGAGTGGTACGACTGTGGGGATATCGTTACAGTTGACGGCAGGGGATATATTACCATTAAGTCCCGCCTGAAACGGTTTGCTAAAATAAGCGGGGAAATGGTCAGCCTGAACCTGGTTGAGGAATTGGCAGAGAAGTGTTTTGGTCCTGAGGGGCAGTATGCGGCCATTGGTCTGCCTGATTCCGCGAAGGGTGAGAGAATTATTCTTTTTGTTACCGGGAGACAGGTTTCCCTTCAGGAAATGAGGGATTACCTGGCATCTGAAGGGTACAGTATGCTTTGGTGTCCGTCAAAAGTCATGGTTATTAATGATCTGCCGCTTTTAGGCAGCGGAAAAACTGATTATGTCAGCCTTAAGGAGAATGCCATACAGGGGTTTTTTGGTCCTAACGGAAGCGGAGGGAAAACCCGCAGGGGAAAGACCGCCTGAGTCTAACTCTGCTTCTGCCATGATTCGCCAGTTGAGGCGGTTAATTCCACAGTGAAAATCTCAAAAACCGGTTGACAAGATATTATGTTTGTAGTAACATATGTATCTGTGAGACGCAATTTCCGGCTCACATCCGGCAGATTGCGAGCCATTAGCTCAGTTGGTAGAGCACCTGACTTTTAATCAGGGTGTCGCTGGTTCGAGCCCAGCATGGCTCACCATTTCATGGCCCCTTGGTCAAGCGGTTTAAGACACCGCCCTTTCACGGCGGTAACACGGGTTCGAATCCCGTAGGGGTCACCATTATGTAAATAAATGAATTAACATATAGTTTAACGGGATTCTCACTCTACGGGTTCACCCGCAAGGGGTGCGCCGCTCAACTAAGGCAGCAGGCTGCCAAGTTTCGCGCAGCGAATCCCGTAGGGGTCACCATTATGTAAATCAAAGGGCTGCTGAATTTCTCAGCAGCTCTTTTAATTTTAATATCGAAAAGTAGGGGCAGCTAATCGGCTGCGCCTTGCTTTTTGAGCGGTAATAATCTTTCTCTTTTCTGCAATAATTATCACTAAAACCGGAAAGCTTATTTTATAGAACGTATTTTTGGATGAATTTCGAAAATAAGCTGTCACCTGTCATGTTGAAGATCTGACTGTGATAGGTTAATCGGTCCGGAATGGCAGTGGTAATTACCGGGTCCTGCAATAATTTTGCCCATTCTTCAAACCCGTTGCTTGAGGTAATTATGACCGACCGTTGTTCATAGAGGTTAGAGATTATCATTAAGAGTGGTGGTGGGACTTGTTGGTTTAGGTATATACAGAGATACAGGAGATAAGGTGAACATCTTTTCTCAGGTGAAGTTTAACAAGTGAAAATTTTTTAGGAGGTAAAGTTATGGACAGATACTTTCGTGGTTTAGTCGCAGGTATGATTGGTGGAATTGCCATGAACCTATGGAGTGCTTTCGCCGTGATTATTCTGAAGTTAAAGATAATAAAATTTATAGATTGGGCCGGATTTATAATTTACGGTGACTTGCCTAGAACACATTTTCAGGGTTTCTATGCCCTCATCATTCAATTAACATGGGTAGGGTTACTAGGTATCATTTTTGCGTATTCATTTCCATTAACAACTTCAAGAGGTTACTTAATAAAAGGTGCTTTTTTCGGAGTTGTTACAGGCATGCTGATATATGCTATACCAACACTTTTGCAGACTCCTATCCTTGCTAAACATAGTGTTCAAACAGTATTGTCTAACCATGCTGGAGGATTGATATGGGGTTTAACGATGGCACAGGTGCTTCGTTGGTTAGATACGACACCAAGAGAAAAGGTATAATTCATCGGAAAGGACTGATCATCGATTGCGAGAGAGTTTCTGTTACAGTTCCACTCAGGCACTTTGATTCCGAAATCAGTTCTTATAAATTTCTTCAATTAACCATTTGACTAATAATCTCTAAAGTCGTATAATATATTTTACGGAAAGGACGAAAACAACTCGTCACTTGGTCATGTTATCATGCGGATGTAGCTCAATGGTAGAGTATCGGCTTCCCAAGCCGAGGGTTGCGGGTTCGAGTCCCGTCATCCGCTCCATTTGTAATTTTAATAAAATACTAATCCGTACATAGGAGGCAGTTAAATATGGCTAAACATATCAGGACTGTGAACAAAATGAACCTTCAGGCAACTGTTAAAAAGGGTGGCTGTGGTGAGTGCCAGGCTTCTTGCCAGTCAGCCTGCAAGACATCCTGTACAGTTGGCAATCAGGTATGTGCTAAATAGCGAAAGGGATATGCATTAAATAATACAGGCATTAATAACCTGATCCTTAGGGATGAGGTTAATTTTTTGGCACATTGCATAGATTTTAAATGGAGGACAGCAGCGGTGATGAAACATGAACGAATAATTCAAAAATCTGGGCAGGGCCATCAGGGAAAACCCGGACAGATACATAAATTCGAACTCTTTGGCACTAAAATTGTACTTGATGTTAACAGCGGAGCGGTACACGTATTTGATTCCCTTGCCTGGGATATAATTGACGATTTTCCGGCCATAAAACCTGAGGAGATTATGGACAAGTATTCTGACACGTATCGGCCTGCAGATATTGCAGATGTGCTCGAAGAGATTACTGCCCTGGTGGATGAGGGCATTTTGTATTCTGGAGACATTTACAGCGTTGAACCACTTCGCCATGACTACCGGCCGGTAGTCAAATCACTGTGCCTGAATGTCTCTCATGACTGTAATTTAAGGTGCAAGTACTGTTTTGCCGGGAGCGGCCAATTTGGGGGAGAACGGATGTTAATGCCGGTGGAAACCGGCTGTAGGGCAATTGATTTTCTCATGGAGAATTCGGCAGGGCGTAAACATTGTGAGGTTGACTTTTTTGGCGGTGAGCCTCTTATGAACATAGGGGCGGTTGAGAAAATTGTTGCCTATGGCAACACCCAGGCTGCCCGGCAAGGTAAGCAGATAAAGTTTACCCTGACTACCAATGCGGTCGGCCTGAATAGTGAAATTACCGAGTTTTTAAACCGGGAGAATATCAGTGTGGTACTGAGTCTGGACGGCAGACCTGAAGTAAATGACTACATGAGGGTTACTCCGGCAAACAGGGGCAGTTATGACCGGATAAAGCCAAACATCACTGAGTTTATTCACAGCAGAAATAATGAAAATTATATTGTTCGGGGAACTTATACCCGTTATAACCTTGATTTTTCCTGTGATGCCCTGCATCTGGCGGATGCGGGATACAGGTTTGTCTCTGTGGAACCGGTTGTAAGCCTGCCTTCAGACGGATGGGCCATCAGGGAGGAAGACCTTCCGGAGGCTTTTGGGGAATATGAGACCTTGTGCCGGGAGTATGCAGTCAGGCTGAATACAGACAGGGAATTTGAGTTTTTTCACTTCAATCTTGACCTGGATAATGGTCCGTGCCTGCCCAAAAGGCTGTCAGGGTGTGGGGCGGGACATGAGTATATGGCCGTTTCGCCGGAGGGGGACCTGTATCCCTGTCATCAGTTTGTGGGAAGAGAAAAGTACCGTGTTGGTAATGTCACTGACGGCATAATTGATTTTGATATTGTGAAACAGTTCCGGAATGCCCATATCTATAATAAGGAAAAATGCAGCTGCTGTTGGGCCAGGTTTCACTGCGGCGGGGGGTGTCACGCCAATGCCGAACTTATCAACGGTAGCATTACGAAACCCTATGATATTGGTTGTGAACTGGAAAAGAAGAGACTTGAATGTGCCATCTATATTCAGGCCCTTAAAACCGGGTTTACTTCAATTAGTTTGGAATAACACATTGTTTCTTCCATAACCGCCCTTGCTGGGGCGGTTATACATTTTGTCGAAAATTTAGTGTTTACGGTAAACGTTTCCTGTGTTATAATAATTATGATTTATTCCGAAATGTTGCCGCTAAAACTGCTTATAAACTCACAATTGAATATTCTTCCATTAAAAGGACATCCCGGAAGAATGTCTTTTTTTATCCGATAGCTAACCGCCGCTTGGACGACCGCTTCTTCAAGCGGGATATAAGCGTGGCTAAGCTCCTGGATCACAAGTTCTAACGTCTCTTGGTGTGGAAATCCCACTTGGCGTAAGGACTCTGCTAATCCAAAGGGATCAGAAAGGAGCATGTATGAAGTCAAACAAGATGAAAATTGCAGTATTGTTTGATGTGGTAAAGAACAGAATCGGTTCCGCCTTTCAAAGACTCCGTTCCAGAAAAATTCCGCTAACCGATACCATAACGCGAATGGTTAGTAGTCAGGCTAATAAAACTAAGGCCCTCAAACAGAAATATCAGCAGTTAAAGAAAAGCAGAAATACCGCCGATCAAAACAGTGTTTCACAGGAAAACAACACATCACTGATAAATATCACTAAAAACAGATTGTTACATTATTTTTCCGGTTTGAAGCCAACCGAAATTTCCTTTGCGCATTATTTTAATAACAGAAATCGCTTCAACATTAAAATTGCGGCGATTGCTGCATTTGTTCTGATATCAGGCGGGGTATTTGTTTATGAGTACTCTGCAGTACCGGCCTATGCAGTACTCATCGACGGTAAAAACATATCATACATCAGTGACAGAGCTGAAGCCGAAAATTTACTATTATCGATGAAAAAAGCGAAGACTGATGAGTGGAAACGCAGGGTAGATTTAACCCAGACAGTAACCTTCAAGGATACTAAGGCGAAAAGATATCAGGTGGATGAGGCGGCAGAATTAAAAAACCTCTTTGACCAGAAATTAAATTTTGTGGCGGTGGCAACTGCTATCAAGGCAGACGGTCAGACTGTGGCTGTTGTTCACGATGAGAAAGATGCTGAAGGCATACTGCAGGAACTCAGGGGTTCATATTCAAATGGGGAAATTAAAGTAGATGATATTGGGTTTAAGGAAAAGATTGAACTGGTTAACATCCCAGTCTCCCTCAGTGATGTGATGTCCCGGGAAGAAGCCCTGCAGCTTATAACTGAAGGAAAAGAAGAAAAAAAGGTGCATGTTGTTAAAGAAGGCGATTCTTTATGGACAATTGCCCGGAAAAATGATACCCACGTGGCAGACCTTCTTAAAGCTAACCCTTCTCTTGATGGAGAACACCTTGACATAGGCCAGGAGTTGAATCTTGTAGCTATTGAACCGTTAATAAATGTTGAGGCTACCGGAGAACTTACCTTAGAAGAAACTGTTCCTTTTAGAGTTGTTGTAGAAACCAACAAAGATTTGTGGCGGGGATCACAGAAGGTCAAAACTAACGGTGAAAACGGGTTAAGAGAAGTAACTTACAAAGTCGTAATGAGAAATGGTGACATCGTATCCAAAGAAGTCCTTCAGGAAAAGGTATTGAAGGAAGCAAAGGACAAGGTTGTTATCAAGGGCTCCAGAGTGGTCGTGGCTTCCCGTGGGGGCAGCGGCACACTGGGATGGCCTATCAGGGGTCAGATTACCTCCCCTTACGGAAAGCGTGGCAGAGGGACCCATACCGGTCTTGATATCAATGGTACAACTGGTCAGCCGGTTGGAGCTGCTGAGTCAGGAAAAGTAACTGCGGCCGGGTGGCAGGGTTCATACGGTAAAATGGTTACAATAAAACACAGTAATGGCCTGGTGACCAGATATGCTCATCTTTCCAGTATTAAGGTCTCTGTGGGCCAGGAAGTCGGCAGGGGTGACCTGATTGGCCTGGTTGGCTCAACTGGGCGAAGTACCGGTTCCCACCTACACCTTGAGGTTATTAGCGGGGGTAGTTTCCGCAACCCCATGAATTATCTAAAATAATTAATTTTTCGAAAGCCTTATGGATTATGATTCCATAGGGCTTTTGTTTTGGACAACCCCCTTTAAATGGGTTTATTACCGGTGATTTTACCTTTAAATGAAAGGTTTGCTATGTTATAATTATATCCTGAAAACAACCTTATAAAGGAGGAAGATAAAAATGGCGTTTATGAATGCTAGAAAGCGGAACAAGAGAATAATTATTATATTTGTAGTGCTAATTTCTGTAGGGCTTCTGGGGACCACCATTCCAATGGGCTTTTCCTATATCGGAGACTATATAGGGGGCGGCAATCAGGGGACTACGGGTTTATCCGGGTCGACTGAAGACAGGGCGGTCCAGGATTATCTGGAGGGTGTGAATCTGATGCAGCAGCAAAAGCCTGATGCTGCCAATGAGAAATTTGCATCTGCTATCAAAGGCTTTGAAAAAGTATTAGAAGCTAACCCCAGGAATTTACCTGTTTTAGGTGACCTGGCAACGACATATTTTTATTCGGGAAATGTAGACAAGGCTGTCTACTTTGCAGAAAAGGCACTGGAGATTGAACCCAAGTACACCACGGTAAGATTAAATTATGCAAGATACCTGTTTTATGGCAATAATGATGCAGATAACGCAATAAAACAGTTGGACCAGATTGAAGAAAGCGACACTTATTATCAGGATGCACAGCAGTTGAAGCAGGAGATTGAAAGTGTGAATTCACAGCCACCATTGCCTCAAAGTAATCAACCACAACTGGAAATCCCGGAAGGGAAGAAATAGGATATCAGGTTAACAAAAGGGTGCGAAGCGCACCCTTTTTATGTTAAAAGAGCTTCTGTTTATTTCCAGTGGGCTTATTTGCCGCACATCTGTATAATGGAAGCAGAGATATAGATAAAGATCAAAGCGGAGGGATGAGTCATGGATAATTTTGCGCTGCCTGCCATGAGCTCTGGCCTGGTGCTGCAAAAATCGGGGAGAATACTGTTTGCCGCGGCCATGTTGTGTGTGGTCTTTTTTATTGTTCAGCCTGGTGTGGCTAAATCACAGATTTACAAAATCTTTAGAGAGCTCTCTAAACACAGGATGATATGGCAGACCCGGGGCTGGAATGAGATGCAGAGTTCAAGTTTTATAGTACGCTATACTTCTCGGGATAGCAGCATTGCCGAAATGGTTCTTGAATCTGCTGAGAAGAGCTATGAACCTGTTAGCGGAAATTTTGCCGGTTCATATCGGGAAAAGATACTGGTAGTTGTCTATCCTACCAAGGAATCACTGGGACGGAGCTTTGGCTGGGCTGCTGATGAAAGCGCTATGGGAGTTTACTGGGCAGGGGTGATTAGAGTTCTGTCACCAAGCGCCTGGATTGAAGAGGATGACCCGGAAGTGTTTAAAGAGGTATTTGACAGTGATGGCCCTCTGGCTCATGAGCTTACTCACCTTTTGGTAGACTACGAGACAGGCGGGAATTATACGCGCTGGTTCACCGAGGGGATAGCTCAGTATACTGAGGCGAAGGTTACCGGATACCGGTTGGACTACCGGAGCATCCGTGATTATGATGAAATATATCCCTTATCCCGCATGGACAGGGATTTTGACAGCCTCGATGACCAGAATTTGGCTTATTTACAGTCATTCCAGGCAGTTAATTATCTGGTAGAACTCTATGGTGAAGACAGTTTACGGGATATCCTGGGACAGTTGGGTCGTGGACAGTCGATGGAAGCCAGTTTTAAGGATGTTCTTGGCGTATCTTTGGAACAGTTTGAAAAGGATTTTGGTGAGTGGGTAATTAGTTAATTAAATAATAGTCCTGCTTATTTTTCGTAGGTTTGGGGAAAATAAAAAAAACCTTGAAGGAGGCAGGAAATTGATAAGTAATGATACCTCAATCCAAAGAAATGTTGAAAATGTTCTTAAGAACAACCGGCTGTTGCGGAATGCGGATATAAAGATTGAAACCAGAAACGGTGAAGTAACACTTTATGGTTTTGTTGACGTTTTAGCGGAAAAGTGGGCAGCTGGAGCCACTGTCGCACAGGTCCCGGGAGTGACATCTGTTGATAACAGTCTTACTGTGGCTGTAGACGGACCTATTGATGACAGGGATATCGGGGAAGGGGTCAGGGAGAAACTCTGTGCTGCAGACAGAAACGACCTTCATGAGCTGACTGCAGAGGTTAATGATGGTATAGTATATATCCGGGGTCAGGCAGCGAGCCTGGCAGTAAAAAATGCAGCCACAATGGCTGCTGCAGGAGTCCAGGGAGTGAAGGATGTAGTAGCAATCGTGGAAATTGGAAGTGACGGCCTGAGGTCAGATGATGCTTCAATAACCAATAGAGTTGAACGAGCACTTGCAGGCACCGAATCAGTCAGCGCTAATCTGGTAGGGACTGATACTGATGACGGCACAGTTACTTTGTCCGGAACTGTCTGGACACCGGAACAGGCGGAGATAGCCCGGCAAATTGCGTCAGGCGTATCCGGAGTGAAAAAAGTTGATAATGAGCTTGAAACGGTGCAGGAAGAAGAAAAATATGTCGAGTAAGGGGCAGGTGTGAAAACATCTGCCCTGAAATATTTTCACCTTTAAACTCTATGCAGGAATAATACACTTAAGATAGAATATACAATAAATGCGGGTTTATGACAGAAATAATTGATTTGTGGTATATGCTATGGGAGGTTGAAAGGTGCAAAAACTATACATAAAAGGTGGCAAAACACTGGAAGGGAACGTTAGAATCAGCGGAGCTAAAAATGCAGCATTGGCCATAGTCTGTGCTTCACTCCTGGCAGGAGAAACTGTTTATCTGGAAAACATGCCTGATATAACAGACGTTAATGTCTTGCTTGATATTATAGCAAATTTGGGTGTAAGGGTAGTGAGAAAGGAACTGGATGTTGTCGAAATTACGACACCTGACCGCATATCGACTAAAACCCCTTATCGTGAGGTTAAAAAGTTAAGGGCATCTAACCTTCTCCTGGGACCATTGCTGGCGCGCTTCTGCAATGCGGAAATTGCCCTCCCGGGAGGCTGTAATATCGGGAGCAGGCCAATGGACCTGCATATCAAAGGTTTTGAGGCTCTGGGGGCAAATCTGAGCCTTGAGCACGGTTTCATTAAGGGCAGCTGCAGCCGTCTGTCAGGGTCCAAAATATATCTTGATTTTCCCAGTGTTGGCGCTACCGAAAACATCATGATGGCCGCCGCTTTGGCCAAAGGGCAGACGGTTCTGGAAAACGTGGCTAAAGAGCCGGAGATAGTGGATCTGGCTAACTTTTTAAATAGTATTGGGGCCAAAATCCGGGGCGCCGGAACTGATGTGATTAAGATTGACGGGGTTGACCAGTTGGGGGGAGGACGCTATTCTGTGATTCCTGACCGTATTGAAGCAGGTACCTTTATGGTTGCTGCTGCGGCTACCCATGGAGACCTGACTATTGAAAATATCATCTCCACCCATGTGGAGCCCCTGATAGCAAAATTGCGCGAAGCAAATGTTGAGGTAATTGAAAACGATGAAACCATCCGGGTTATCGCCCGGGACGAACTGCGGCCTATTGATATAAAAACACTGCCTTATCCCGGGTTTCCTACAGACATGCAGTCACAGGTGATGGCTATGCTTACGGTCGTTAAAGGTACCAGTGTTATTGTGGAAAATGTTTTTGAAAACAGGCTTCAGGTAGCTGACGAGTTTAAGCGAATGGGGGCCAAGATAAAGGTTGAAGGCCGCACTGCGGTAATCCAGGGTGTCAAGCGGCTTCAGGGCGCTCAGGTCAAAGCGTCGGATCTACGGGCAGGTGCAGCTCTAATAGTGGCAGGCCTGATAGCTGACGGAGATACCGAAATCTGTAATACCTGTTACATTGACCGGGGATATGAAAAAATTGAGCAAAAACTGATTTCGCTGGGTGCAAGTATCACCAGGATTTGATGAGGTACAATCTATTGGTTGAATTACCAAAAATTTATAGTGTTTTAGCAGGAAAACAGGTAAGGTAAGACGAAGTATAAAAATAGCTAAATTTGTCTAAGGATGTGTTATTATGTCAAAGAGGCAAGTATTTAAGATAAAGCCCCTGGTTCAGCTTGGCATAATATTTATCAGCATCACAGGCGGAGGCACACTTATCTGGACCGCATTTCTGCTTTACTATTTCCGGGCCACACCTGATGAAATTAAGTCTTTATTTATGTGGGTGGGACCAATCGGGATCGTATTTGGTTTAGTGCTGTTACTATTGGTTAACCGGCTGCTTGTGAAGATATTTGAGATTTTTCTGGATGTTATCAGCAAGGTCGCTGATAAGGACCTGACTCAGAAAATAGATTTTCCTACCAATGATGTATTTGGGCGGATGGCCAAGGCTTTTAATAAAATGGTTGAAGATATCAGGCAGACTATCAGACAGAATAAGGAGACCGCACATCTTGTGGCATCTGAGGCCAACGAGGTTTCCATAGCGATCGACCAGGCAACAGCTTCAGTCCAGCAGATATCTGCGGCGATTCAGCAAATAGTGGGAGGTACTCAGGGACAGGCTTACCAGTTAAACGAAACCCTTCAGATTACCCGGGAGCTGTCTGCTGCAGTACAACAGATAGCAGCCAATTCCCAGGCGGCACACACTGCTTCACTAAACGCCTCGGAACTTGCTGTGAAAGGGGCCGGAGAAGTTGAAAAGGCCGTTGTAATGATGAATACCATTTCAGATACCGTAGCCGATTCTGTACAGGTAGTTAAAACCCTCAATGAACGATCAGAACAGATTGATGAGATTGTTAATGTTATAACCTCCTTTGCAGACCAAACCAATCTCCTTGCCCTGAATGCGGCTATAGAGGCTGCCAGGGCCGGTGAACATGGCCGGGGGTTTGCTGTGGTTGCTGATGAAGTCAGGAAGCTGGCTGAGGGTTCGGCAAAGGCGGCACAGCAGATTGGCGAATTGATTAAGGAAATCCAGGAGGAGACTTCCACTGCAGTGAATGCAATGGTTGTTGGCAGTAATGAGGTAGAAGACGGCGTTGTTGTTGCATCACAGGCACAGACAGCATTAAGTGAAATAGTTGATACTGTTAATAAGACCGTACGGATGGTGCAGGAAATTTCCACTGCTGCCCAGCAGCAGTCCAAAGGAATTACACAGGTGGTCCAGTCTATTGATAAAGTCAGCAACATTGCTCATCAGGTATCTGTGGCCACTCAGCAGGTTTCGGCATCAACTCAGCAGCAGACCAATACCAATGAGCAAGTTAATGCAAATGCTTCCAGAATGGCTCAGTTTGCAGCAGAACTCAAGGAGCGTATAGGTAAGTTCAGAGTTTAAGTCATTTTAATATACCAAAGCCATGGTTAGGACCATGGCTTTTTTATTGCGGTATTTTGTTTTACCTGATATTATTGTTAATAGTGGTTTAGATGCCATAGGTCAGTAAGAGCAGTTTTCAGTAAAAACAGCAGAAGGTGTTATTATGGGCTATACATCGGAAACAACGGTAATGTTTCCGGGAAAGACATTTAAAATTAATGTGGTTGAAGATGTCGATTACCTCCTGGATCTGGTGGAAACAGACGATGATGTTCCTTTCTGGGCAGTGCTGTGGCCTGCTGCTCTTGGGATGGCGGAGTATTTTTGGGAAAACACCTCTTTTGGCGAAAAACGCATTCTGGAACTTGGCGCCGGACTCGGTCTGGTGGGTATAGTAGCTGCAGCTAAAGGAGCTGAAGTGGTACAGACCGATTTTATTCCTGAAGCATTGCAGCTGGCAGAGGAAAATGCCAAAATTAATCACATAACTAAAATCGAACGTGTTCTGGCAGACTGGAGAAAATTCCCACTGGATGAGCGTTTTGACTTAATTATTGGTTCAGATATTCTTTATGAACCGACACTGCACCCTTTTCTTAAAGAGATATTTCTAACCAATCTCAAGCCTGGAGGTACAGTGGTTCTTGCCGATCCGGGCAGGGATGATGCTAAAAGTTTTATTAGTATGCTTCAAGAAGAAGGATATCATACTGATACAGTTACTAAAGAAGTATTTGAGACCGGGCGCAGGATTTGTGTCTCTATTTATTTTTTGAACAAAAGCGGAGGTTAATTTATGCGGGTGTGTACTTTGGCCAGCGGAAGTTCCGGAAACTGTACATATATTGAGGGGAATGGGGCTTCTGTGCTGGTAGATGCCGGACTAAGCGGGAAAGCGATAAAACAGGGACTGGAGACTATTGGTGTTGATCCTTTGGACCTGGATGGAATAATGGTTACCCATGAACACCTGGATCATATTAAGGGTGCAGGTGTCCTCTCCCGAAGGTATGATCTGAAAATTTATGCTACAGAAATGACATGGGCACAGATGCTGCCAACCGTAGGGAATATTGAGGACTGCAACAGGGGTGTTCTGCGCAGGGAAGACTGTCTGGAAATCGAGGATCTTAAAATTGAGTGTTTCGAGACATCACATGATGCTGCCGAATCAGTAGGATTTTGTTTCTACAGCGGCAGGGTGAAGGCCGGAATAACCACTGATACAGGATTATTAACCAGGCAGGCGCGAAAACACGTGGATGGTTCGGATTTGTTGATATTTGAAGCCAATCATGACCTTAATATGCTAAAAAACGGCAGCTATCCGTGGAATCTCAAGCAGAGGATTTTAAGTGACAGGGGTCATATGTCCAATATAGCAGCAGGGCACTGTTTAGCTTCTCTTATCAGCGGGAACACTAATAGGGTAATTTTAGCTCATCTCAGCAGGGATAATAATACTCCTGAGCTGGCTTTTAAAACAGTTGCCGATGTAATGGAGGAATCTGGCCTCACTCCGGGACAGGACCTTGTTATGGAGGTGGCCCCGAGGTTTGGACCGGGAACAATGTGGGATATGGTGTGAAGGAGAGGTTGCTTATGTATCGTGATGACCATGATTTTTATATGGGACAACGCCGCCCCAGTCTGTTATCATATGTAGCTGCTGCATTAATCGGGGCAGTAATCGGAGGCATGATTGTTGCTTTTGTGACAGCAGGTCTTTTCGATAACCCCACAAAATTGAACACCCAGGAAAAAAAGACTCCTGCTCCGGTGCAGACACTGGAAGAGTCACCGGTGGTCAGGATTGCAGAGGAAGTTGGTCCAACTGTTGTGGGAATAAGCAACCGTGTTGATGTTTCGTCCTTTCTTTATAATCAGCAGGTGGAACAGGGAACGGGTTCGGGAGTTATCTTTAAAGAGGCAGGTTATATTGTAACCAATTACCATGTGATTCAGGATTCAGACCAATTGATTGTCACCCTTTCAACCGGCAGGCAGGTATCAGGCAAGCTGGTTGGCGCTGACAGGAGGACTGATCTGGCTGTTATCAAGATTAATGAAACTGGCTTGAAAACCGCAGCATTTGGAGATTCCGATAAAATTAGGGTTGGGGAACTGGCTGTAGCTATAGGAAATCCTCTTGGAGAGAAGCTGGCCAGTACTGTGACTGCAGGTGTCATCAGTGCCTTGAACAGGACTGTCGATGTTGATGAACAGCGATTCCAGCTGATTCAGACAGATGCTGCAATAAATCCCGGAAACAGTGGAGGAGCCCTGGTTAACTCCAGGGGTGAGGTTGTGGGAATCAATAGTGTGAAAATTGTTGATGTTAATGTCGAAGGTCTTAATTTTGCGATTCCAAGTAATACGGTTAAGCCTATTGTTGAGTCAATAATTAAAAACGGCAGGGTCATCCGCCCATGGATAGGGATAATCGGGGGGGATGTAAACCCTGCGATGAAGGAACGTTTTGGGCTTTCAGTTGATATGGGAGTATTTGTCAGTGAACTGCCCCCTAAAGGGCCTGCCGCCAAAGCCGGCCTTAAAAGCGGGGATGTGATAGTCTCCTTTGACGGTCAGGACATCAAGGACTTTGGCGATTTGCGTACATATATTGATAAGCGCAATATTGGAGATGAGGCAGTACTTATTATAATGCGTGGTACAGACAAAAAAAGTATCAAAGTGAAGTTGGAACAAATGCCTGAGGAATAAATGAAACTGCATGGGAGGTTATTCAGAGCCTACGTCCAGCATTTCATACAGCATTTTAACCTTTGACCTGCTCATCAGGGCGTCATTGCTTGTGTTAAAAAACTTTACCAGGTATGAGTTATCTCCCCATGGCAATATTTTTTCCACCATTTTCAGGTTAATCAGGTAACACTTATGAGACCTGAAGAAATTCGTGGGATTTAACCTTTTTTCAATTTCATTTATCGGCTCATGGGTTTCATACTTGCCCTTGACAGTATGAATCACTGTTTTTTTTCGTTCCTTTTCCATGTAGTATATCGAATCAGCGTCAATGAAGTGAAGCTCATAGCCACACTTCACATATAGCTTATCAGTTGCTTTAAAAACATTGAAGAGCTTTTGCAGGTCCAGTTCCCGTTCTTTTATGAATCCACGGATTTTCCCCAGGGTTTTTAGAACCCGGTCTTCAGTATATGGTTTTAGAATATAGTCAAAAGAGGAAACCTCAAAGGCCTCGACGGCAAAATCAGAGTGGCCGGTCACAAAAACAACTATCAGGTCTTCGTTATAATCCAAGAGGGTTTTCACTGCTGCCATGCCATTGACCTTGGGCATTTCTATATCAACAAAGACAACCTGAGGCATGTGTCTTTTAACCAGATTTATAAGCTCTCGCCCATCGGCAGCTTCGGCAGCAACAATAAAATCATCGTGTTTTTCCAGAATGGTTCTTAAGAATTTTCGATTGTTAGGCTGGTCTTCGGCAATGATAACTTTTATAGGCTTTTGGGACATTTTACGGAAATCCCCTTTCAACTTGATAAGAAGGGTAGGTTGTCCTACCCTTCTTATCAATGTTTGACTCTTCAGTTGTTTGATTACTTCTTCAGTTGTTGCGGGGCTTCAGGCTGGTAGCTAAATACCCAAGAGTAAGTGGAAGCGCCAGCTGATGCGATGAGGGAAATGAGAGTGATAGCTGTCAGAATAAAGGCCGCGTTAAATTTTTTAAACATAAATTTCACCTCCTTAACGTATTTTTAGTAAGCATAATCCCTTGTCTGCCGCATTAATGATTTTATGACCCCAAGGGGTAATCATCAGAGCCTGCCAATAAATACCCAGAGCAGTGGAGATTATAATTGTTGAGCATAAAGTCTGATTATCGACAGTAATATTAACACCCAAAATTGCTATCAACCAGGTCGCAAGGAAGAGAAAGCTCAGCTTTGTTACTGCTTTTGCCGGTTTGGATGAACTATTGGAATAATTGACACTGTAGCCAGGACCGAACTTGTCCAGGGTGATTGCCATAACAATGGATGCCAGAAAAGCAGTTATCAGGAGATTAACCGGGCTCATGATGCTTAAAAGGTACACTGCCAGATAGCCTAAGCCGACATATGCCGCAAGAGATACGATCAGGCAGCGCAGACTGGAAGAGCAGTGCTGTCCGCCTGTCAAAACCCTGAGGGGGATAGAGGTACAGAATATGAGTAACATCGGCAACAGCAGATTCAGAACATGTGCAATAAGAACAAGTAATATTAATTTAACGGTTTCTCCGATGATTAATTCAAGACCATAGGTAAGCACAGGAATCTGTTCCGGTTTCCCTGCCTTCTCAGCAAGGTAACGCCCGGCTCTTTCAGATAAACTGTGGACTGTCATGATATCAATACTCCTTATTTAACCGGAATAACAACAGAGAAACTGGTCCCTTTTTCTGCGGAGCTTTTGACGATTATTTCTCCCCCAATTTGATCGACCATTTGTTTGACAACTGCCAACCCCAGCCCGCTGTGATTTTTCTTGGTTGTATAACTTGGTTCAAAGAGTTTGTCAAAATCCAGAGGATCTATTAGAGGTCGTTGGTTAACAACCTCTAAAACGAAGACAAAGGAAAATTTCTTGAGACTGACCTTTACAGTGCGAAATTCTATTGGTTCATTGGCTACGGCTTCCAGAGCATTATCAATAAGATTGCCAAAGATTTTCACGACTTCGTAAGGTTTAAGTTTCAGACCATCCAGGGGGGTTTCCTGCCTGACATTGAGAGTAATATTGAGCCTTTCGGCAACTGCTGTTTTGGTATTGAATAAAGCGCTGAGAACGGGGTCTTTTAATTTGATTACCTTACTGACACTTTGGATTTCTCCAAGGAGGTTTTCCATATAGTTTTTGGCTTCCTGAAGCTGGTTATTCTGCAGCATAGAATACATAACCTGAACATGATGTATAAAGTCATGTCTCTGTCCCCGTATTGTGACAAATAGCTTGTTAATATTGTCAAGAAAGGCTTCCTGAGTTTCGGCTATGGTTTCCTGCTCAGAGAGAGTAAACAGTCTTTTCACTAAGAATATTGAAATTAAGGGAACTGCAAACAAAAATAAACCGGTAATTCTAGTGAATACAGTACTGTTGAACAGCGGCCATAATTTATAATCCTGATTTAAAATAGTTAAGTTCATTATTACGGATAGAAAAGCCTGAATTATAATAAGAATTATAAGCACTAAATTTACCTTACTGCTTCTGGTTTTGGGATAAAAGAAGCTGGTTGCCGAAACCAGGGAAACCCTCTTTTTTAATAAAACAACTGTAACTGCAATCATTAATGAAAGATAAAACCACCCGGTAAGAAGACGGTATAATGTATTTGAAAAAATTTCTTTTACAGGCATTTTAAAGACAAGAGATGCCAAAGGATATGTAATATATTCCAGTAAAGCTATAATAATGAATCCGGTAAATATATAGAAAAAGGATTTGGTAAAAGAAATTTTAAGATATTTTGCAGTTAGTATTATAAATAGAGGAATTTCTATTAATACATTCAAGCCAAACTTGAGTTCAGGTAATGCCCGAACAATGTATGTAATTATAGCTAAAGATGTACCCAATAAAACGATCCGGTAAAAGTTTTCCTTAACCTTATATCCATAAATGGCAGCACTTAATGAAATTAGAATGGTACTTTCAGGGATGGAGTATAAAAGCAGAATTAGAATCGGCATTTTCTCCATTTTATGTGGTCCCCTTCCTTATAAATCGTATTCTATAATACATTTTTGATTCCTTCTCTGAGGGTTTGAAATACGGTAATTGTGGCATGAAATGCGGGTTTTGTGGGTTAAAATGCAGAATTGCTCAAACCAATTACAGCGCGTTCCTAAAAATGGGGAAAAATTCCAAATGAATATTTACAACCCTTTGAACAACCCCAAACCCCTTAAATGTCACTATATTCGACATGAACAGACAAAATCCTTGTGACTTGATGATTATTGTTTATGGGAGGTATGCGGAAATGAATATACAGATTATCGCTGTTGGCAAAGTAAGAGAGAAATTTATCACTGAAGGGATGCGGGAGTTCCTGAAAAGGATGAGGCCTTTCGCCTGTGTAGAGGTAAAGGAAGTCTCTGACGATAAAGCCCCTGAAGGACTAAGCGCCAGGGAAACAGAGCAGGTAAAATCCCGGGAGGGCGAGCGGATATTGAAACTGCTTAAACCGGGGCAGATCATTATTGCTCTGGACAGCAGAGGCACGATGATTTCTTCTGAGCAGCTGGCTGAGGAAATAAGCGGGTGGGGCCTGGCAGGTAAGAGTGACCTGGCTTTTATAATCGGGGGTTCATTGGGACTACACAGTGAAGTCATTGCCAGGGCAGACTTGGTATTGTCATTTGGCAAGATGACATTTCCGCATCAATTGATGAGATTGATCCTGATGGAACAGATTTACCGGGCGTTTAAGATAAACAGGGGGGAACCGTACCACAAGTGAGCTTAATAGAACAGGGGTAGTCCAAACCTACAATTGGACTGCCCCTGTTTATGGAAACCGTGGTATGAAAAATTAATCTACCCAAGATAAACCCCTTTAAGGGTTTTAAGCATTTGATGAAATTCTTCGTGTTTTCCAACACCTATTTCTGTTTCTTCTAAAGTATCAAATTGCTCCATAAGGCTAAGGTCTAACTCTTGGGAAAAGCGTTCTTCGGCCATTGGGTATAAGACGTTATCCTCTTTAGATATATGAGCGGTCAGTAAAGTTTTGTAATTTGTTGCGCTTTTTAAAAAGGTCTGTACATTTTCCGGATGAGAAGAGTCCAGCGCTCTCATAGTATCCTTCATGCCCCTGATATATTTACGCCCTTGCTCATGTTCTAAGAGCATAGCCCCAATTGGACCGCCATTATTAGGTACACCTGCTACTTCCATCGCAGGAAACAATATTCGCTCCTCTTTACCATGATGACATTTGTCAACAAACACAGTCAGAAACTCAATAATCTGTTCAATGTGGGAATGGTTGACTTGTGAGTTATTGTTGAGATCGTTACAAATTTTTTCTAAAATATCCAGGGTTACTAGAACTGCTCTGTGTTCGGCTTTTAGGTCTTCAATACATTTCATAAGCAACACTCCTTTTGTGCAATCCAAATAAATAAAAACTTTTAAGCAGCTACAGTATATCATTAAATGCCGGATGCCACAAAGTATATGTTTGAAAAATGACCGTTTAAGCAAATGTATTTTGCGAGGCCATTGTCTGGGAGCTTTTATCCAGCATGTTAATTATTGACATTTACTCAGAAGTTCAATATAATATTATTAACTAAATAAATTGGTTTTAGGTGCCTTTAAATAGGAGAATAGGGAACCGGGTGTAAATCCCGGACGGACCCGCCACTGTAAAGTTTGAGCCTATGCCATGCCACTCCGTATGTAGGGGGAAGGGGCATTTAGGCAATGAGACTGAGTCAGGAGACCTGCCTATAACCTTTTGGTGCAGCCTCGAGGTGAGGTGAACTGGTGAGGAGTTGGTAATCCACGCTTGTAATTAAGTGTGGATTTTTTATTTTTAAAATAGGAGGTGAAGAAATGAAAGCCGCACTCTTGGAAGGGATAAAAAACATGCGAATTACAAATATACCTACCCCTAAATGCCGAAAAGGTGAGGTTTTGGTTCGTGTTGCTGTTACTGGAATCTGCCGGACTGATATGAAGGCATATTATCTGGGGCAGAGGGATTTGCGGCTGCCACGGGTGTTAGGACATGAAATAACCGGGGTTGTTGAACAAATAGGACAGGGGGTTGCATGTGTACAACCCGGTGACCGGGTTCAGATAGCGCCAGGCCTTTCGTGCGGGGTCTGTTCGTACTGCCAGGCAGGATTGGACCATCTATGCGACCAGGTAAAAGTTATGGGGTTCCACTATGATGGGGGATTTGCCGAGTTTGTCCTCATCCCTGAAAACGGGGTAAATAACGGTGTCCTGAATAAAATTCCTGACCACGTTTCTTTTGAGGAAGCAGCATTGGTAGAACCCCTGGCATGTAGTATTAATATGCAGGAAACCGCTTCCGTTGGTTTGGGGGATTTAGTTGTGATATTTGGAGCAGGTCCACTTGGGATACTGAATGCCAAGCTTGCCAGGGCCAGGGGGGCTGGCCCGATTATTCTTGTGGAAAAAAGCAAAATCAGGTTAGAGGCGGTTGCAAAGTATTTTGACTACAGTGTTGATGCGCTAGAGGAAAATGTTATTAATCGAATACTGGAGATATCCGGCGGGAGAAGTGCTAATGCTGTTATCCCCTGCTGCCCGGACCCAGAAGCTTTTATCGACGGGTTATTAGTGTTGGCAAAAAGGGGAAGATTTTGTTTCTTTAGTGGGTTATTGATAGATTCCCATTCGCCTCAAATAGACATAAACCTTATGCATTATAAAGAGCTTGCGGTGTATGGTGCTTATGGCTGTTCAACTTCGCATAATAAGATGGCCCTGGAATTAATAGCTGACGGATTAGTGAATGTTCGGGACATGGTAACCCTTGCTGTTCCGTTGAAAGAAATTTTAAACGGTATTGAGTTAGTTGCGGGAAGTAAAGAAACAAAAATAGTTGTAGACATGTCTTTATAACACATGTTTATCAAAAGGAGGAAAGTTTTAATGGATTTCAGTAATGTTAGAGCATTTGGCGCAGGTATTACCCGGCTGATTAACAAACAGAATATAACCCGGAATGAAGCAAAAGAAATGTTTTCTCAGGTTCTGCTTAACAAGCAGCCTGATATCCAGCAGGGAGCCTTTCTGGCTGCCTTGACGGCTAAAGGAGAAACTTCGGAAGAAATTGCCGGGAGTTGGGAGGCTATTTTTGATTTGGATACAGTAAAGGTAACTCCTGAAGTGATTGGTGGGGTCGTTGAAAACAGTGGGACCGGTATGGACTCGATAAAAACCTTTAATATAAGTACGGCGGCTTCAATAGTTGCCGCAAGCGCCGGCATTCCTATAGCCAGGCACGGGGCGCGAGCTATCACATCCACTTGCGGAACGGTTGACATTCTTGAAGAGTTGGGAGTAGATGTGGAATGTAATACGGAAGTTGTCAAAAAGAGTATTGAAAAAGCAGGTATAGGAATCTTTAATGGCATGAGCCCACAGGTGCACCCAAAGGCATTAGGCAGAATATTATCTCAGATTGCTTTTGGTACTACTCTAAACATTGCAGCTTCATTGGCAAATCCTGCTTCTCCCAGATATGCTGTCCGGGGAGTATATTCCAAAGAGCTTGTGGAACCTGTAGTATTTGTGATGAAGGAAATCGGATTTAAGAGGGCCTTAGTAATACATGGGTTAGATGAAAGCGGAAAACAGGGGATGGATGAAGCCTCTACAATTGGCGAAACCTGTGTTGCCGAACTGAATGAAAACGGGGAAGTCAAAAAGTATTCCTTTACTCCTGAGGATATCGGAATTTCCCGGCCTGATAAAAAACTGCTCAGCCCATCTCCTGATAGAAAACAAGAAGCTAAGCGCCTGGTGTCTTTACTTGAAGGCTCTGAAAACGATGCGCGTTCAGACATTGTTTGTCTTAATGCGGGACTAATTCTGTACTTAATGGGGAAAAGTAAAGATTTCAGAGAAGGATATTACCTGGCCAAGGAGATGATCAGGGAAGGAAAGCCAATCGAAAAGTTAAAGCAATGGGTAAGAGTGCAAAACTCTGACCCGGAAAAAGGCATCAAAAATCTAAATAGCCTACTGCAGGCTATATAAAGTTTACATGAGAATGGAAGGTTGCTAAAGTGAAGTTATTTGCGTTAAAATGTGACGGGGGATACCTTAAGAAAGCCCCATCTGCTATTCAATGTGTTCCTGTTGAGAAAGCTACTGTCGTTAGTGACAGCGGTTTGGAGGAAATGGAGTTACTCGCGGTGGCGGCCAAAAAAGCCGGAATCACAAACATCCTCCTCATAGAACTTGTAGTTACTGAAGGACAGTGTCTGAAGAAGTTCTAGAATAAGTAAAACGAGGCTCGCATCCGTGATAATTGAATTGTACAGTGGCTTGTTTCCATTGTGCGAGTTCATAAGAGGTAGTTGGTAATTGCGCTAGAAATGGCTTTTCGTCGGCCAGGTAAACGCTGTATCGGCTGCCACTGGTATGCCAAAGTTGTTCAAGATTTGCCTGGTGGTCTCAAAATATCCAGAAAATTATCTAACATATTGACTTGAGAATGATAATCATTTATAATAACATTGACTTGAGAATGATAATCATTTACAATGATGAATGTTTATCAAACCATGCAGCTACAAAAACACAAGGAGGTAATAATTGAATGAAAAAAGTGTCCAGGATTCTAGCAACGGCGATATTAGCACTGTCGTTAATCGCTTTAACCGGTTGCGGTGGTGGTGAAACTGCTAATAAAGAAGAGGCAGCAAAGTCAACCGCAAATGAGAGTAAAGTGGTGAATCTGTATACTGACAGACATTATGATACTGATGAAGCACTTTACAAAATCTTTACTGAACAGACTGGCATTAAGGTTAACGTAGTAAAAGGCAAGTCCGATGAGTTAATCGAAAGACTTAAGAGAGAAGGAAAAGACACACAGGCAGATCTATTAATCACGGCAGATGTTGGAAGACTTCACAAGGCTAAAATTGATGGATTGTTTCAAGCTGTTTCTAGTGAGATTTTAACTAATAGTGTTCCTGAAAACTATAGAGACCCTGACAATCAATGGTTTGGTCTTACTGTTAGAGCGAGGGTAATAGCATATGCTAAAGATAGAGTAGATCCTGCTAAAATTGCTGCTTATGATGATTTGACAAAGCCAGAATGGAAAGGAAAGATTTTAGTAAGATCATCTTCTAATATCTACAATCAGTCTTTGTTAGCTTCATTCATTGACATTAATGGTGAAGAAAAGGCCAAAGCCTGGGCTAAAGGAGTTCTCGCCAACATGGCAAGACGGCCGGAAGGTGGAGATACTGATCAGATGATAGCAGTTGCTGCTGGGCAAGGGGACTTAGCTATTACAAATACATACTATTATGGTAGGTTACTTGCATCTGATAATCCAGAAGAGAAGAAAGTAGCTGAAAGCTTAGGTTTAATTTTCCCTGATCAAAATGGAGCTGGAACTCACATTAACATTAGTGGAATCGGTCTCACCAAGGATGCTAAGAATAAAGAAACAGCGATCCAATTTATGGAGTTCTTATCAAGTGAAAAGGCTCAAAAGCAATTTTCTGAAAATAATCATGAATTCCCGGTGAACCCTAAGGTAGAGATGTCTGAATTATTAAAGTCTTGGGGAGATTTTAAGACTCAAAATATTAAACTGGCTAAGTTGGGCGAGTTAAACTCTCATGCAGTAAAGATTTATGATGAAATCGGCTGGAGATAGATCTTAGCCTTGCTTTTATGGGCTTCATGCAATAATCATGCTTTAACTCAATTAAGCTTAGTTGTGGTGTATTGTTATAAAGATCTGCAAAGGCATGATAAAGGAGTGTCTAGTAATTAGAATTAGAGAATTGAAATTAAATACAAATATTTGGGCCATGTTAAGCATGGTCTCAATTTTATTTATTACATTACCGAATTTAAACATTCTGTCAAATGTGTTTAATGAACCAAATGAAAACTGGTTGCATATAAAGGAGTTTCTGCTAAAAGAATATGTGATTAATACATTGATAATTGTAATATTTACAGGTTTTTTTACGGTAGTTATTGGAACCAGCCTCGCTTGGATTATCAGTATCTATGATTTTCCTCTTCGTTCATTTCTTAAATGGGGACTTATTTTACCCCTGGCTATTCCCCCATATATAGCTGCTTATACATATACCGGTCTAATAAATTATACGGGTCTAATACAAAGTACGCTAAGAAACAAATTCAACATAAGTGTCAATCAAAGCTATACTGATATAATGTCCATTGAAGGGTCAATCTTTATCTTTACCATGTTCTTGTTCCCTTATGTCTATACCATTACTAGGGCATTTATTGCTAAACAATCAGCTTCTTTGATTGAAACTGCCAGAGTTTTAGGTAGAAGCCCACTGGCAATCTTTTGGTTCGTAATTTTGCCTTTGTCACGGGCAGCAATTATTGGGGGAACTAGTTTAGTAATTCTAGAAGTAATAAATGATTATGGAGTAGTTCAGTATTTTGGAGTTACTACCTTTAGTACGGCAATTTTCAAAGCATGGTTTTCCTTATCAGATGTGGATACCGCTATTAAACTTGCTGGGATTCTAATGGTTATTGTTTTCGGTATTCTACTCTTAGAGAAGATTTTAAGGGGCGGGAAAAAATATAGTTACACTACCACAAAAGTAAGGCCAATTACTAGGATTAAGCTAAGCGGATTGAAATCAGCGTTGGCTTTTGGTTATAGTGCCATAATATTTGGCCTTGGTTTTTTGATCCCTAGCTTTCAATTAATTCATTGGGCAATTATTACCTATAATAAGGTGTTTGATGCTGCATTTTTACAGCTTATGTTAAATTCCCTTTTAACAGCATCGGTAGCATCTGCATTAATCATAACTATTGCTTTGATAATTGCAAACTATAGTAGAATCAGCCATAGCATTATCAGCAAAATCATTGCCCGACTTACGGTAATGGGTTATTCTATCCCGGGTGCTGTTATTGCTATAGGAGTTATTGTCTTTTTTATTGCTATTGATAATAATCTTTTCTGGTTATATAAGTGGGTTAAGGAAGATTCAGTTAAGCTAGTACTTAGTACTAGTGTTTTCATGCTGATTTTTGCATATGTAATTAGGTTTATCGGTATCGGGTTTAATTCGGTAGAATCCGGGTTTGAAAAAGTAGGAAAGAAGTTTTTCGAAGCTTCCAGAACACTTGGTATGTCGGTAACTCAGACTTTCTTTAAAGTAGATGTTGGAATGATAGCTCCGGCGATTTTAACCGGATTTATTTTAGCCTTCGTGGATATTATGAAAGAACTGCCATTGACATTAATATTAAGACCTTTTAACTTTGAGACTTTAGCAACTAAAGCTTATCAGTATGCGGTTGATGAGCTAATTCAAGAGGCATCAATTCCTTCACTAATCATTATTAGTATAAGCTTTATTTCCGTTTACTTATTTCATAGAGTAGCAGATAGGGAGGAAAACTAATGTATGTTGAGATAGTAGGACTAAACTTTAGATATCGGAAGTCCCATGACAAAATCATAAAAAATTTTAGTTTGGAAATCTCCTCAGGGGAGATAATTTCTGTTATTGGAGAAAGTGGAAGTGGAAAAAGCACAATCCTTAGGTTGATAGCCGGGCTGGAGATTCCTGAGAGTGGAATAATCAAAGTAAAAAATAGAATTATGGTTGATGAGACCACCTTTATTAATCCGGAAAAAAGGGGAATTGGCATGGTATTTCAGGACTATGCTTTATTTCCCCATAAAACTGTTGAAGGTAATATTAGGTTTGGTCTAAATGCATTAAGTAGTCAAAAACAAAAAATTAGAGTAGAAGAAGTTTTGCATTTAGTAAACTTAACTGCTTATAAAAAAAGATATCCGTACGAACTAAGTGGAGGACAGCAGCAGAGGGTCGCTCTGGCCAGAGCCTTAGCAGCCAAGCCTGCATTATTATTAATGGATGAACCGTTTAGCAATTTGGATAGGGAATTGCAGAATAAAATTAGGGATGAATTAAAAATACTCATAAAGCAAACCAACACTACCACCATTTTCGTCACTCATGACAGAGAGGATGCAAAGGCTCTGGCAGACCGTATAATCATCTTGAATAAAGGTGAAGTTGTTAAAACAGGTGAAGCAAAGGTTGCTCTAGCTTAAAAATTAAGGTCTTGACAACAGAGGCAAATATTAATAGAATGTAATTCACAAAGAGAATATCAATACGATTTTCAGGTGCCCGCAAGGGAGAATAGGGAACCGGGTGCAAATCCCGGACGGACCCGCCACTGTGAAGGTTAGCCCGACACCATACCACTCTGATTCTGGAGGAAGGGGTGTTAAGGGCCATGATCCTGAGTCAGGAGACCTGCCTGAAAAGAGATGCCGCATCCTGCGTGAATCAGGAGAGGCGCAACTGGAGTGATGGAAAAATTTCAGCCTGATTATGGTTGGAATTTTTTTTTGATTCAAATAAAAAAACGGGAGGTTAAGTAATTATGAGTGTGACAACAGAACCCAATAAGATCGCAAAACTTAATACCAAACTCTGGCGGACAGATACCAAGGCCCTGGTGGGAGGAGTAATTTTAGGTATTGTTTCAATGCTTTTGCAGCAAGTATCAATGCGCATCGACTCTGCTATCTGGACACCTCTGATTATTCTTGGCGGGATTACCTGGGCAACATTAACTGGATTAATCACTTTAATCTTTCGCCAGCCGGCCGGTATCATTATGGGTGAAACCCAGGCTGTGATTGCTATTGCTACAGGACTTTCACCGGTTGCTCTCTTTTTTATACCGGCAAACGGTCTCAGTTCGGCTGCCTATTCACTGGTAGCCTGGAAACTTTCTATGGAAAAATGGAGCCATCATTTTTTGGCACAATTAGTGACAAATATTGTTGGTAATATTTGTGTTGGTTATGGGTTGTATGTCATTCTTAAACTTCCGCTGAAGGTAGTTATTATCTCATCTTCGATTACAGCAGCAGCAGGTGTCATCGGCGCCACAATCCTGACCAAAACCATTGCCGACCGTTTACATAAGGCAGGATTGGTATAGATTATGAAAAAAATAATTGTTCACCGTGAAAAATGCCGGGGCTGCCGCAGGTGTGAAATGGCCTGCTCCTGGAAGTCCGGCGGTCTCACTAATCCCCGGCTGGCTGGAATTAGTATCTGGAAAACTGAAAATGAGGGTAAGGACTTGCCTGTATTTAACCAGATCTGCCTGGACCAGTTTTGTGGCAAGGAACACCCGGATAAGCTGGGTTCTGGAATTCCTTTATGTGTTTCTACGTGTCTGTTCGGAGCGCTGACAGTGGAGGAGGAAGAATGTCATGAGTAAATCATGGTTTGGTTGGGCGGGGCGTATTCTCTGCATTAATTTATCAACCGGGGAAATTATTAAGAAACCCCTGGATCCCGAGTTGACCAGAAAATACCTGGGGCAGGCAGGTATCAACGCTAAATTGCTGTTTGATTTGACAGAGCCGGGTATTGACCCATTGAGTCCTGAAAACCCTTTGATTTTTGGGGTAGGGCCGTTGGGTGGAAGTCTGGCGCCCTGTTCCGGGAGGTTTACTGTTACCAGCAAATCACCGCTGACCGGTATTTTTGGTGATTCCAACTGCGGAGGGCACTGGGGTCCTGAATTAAAAAATGCCGGCTATGACCACATTATCATAACAGGAAAAGCGGAACAACCGGTTTATTTATGGATTAATGATGACCAGGTAGAACTCAGGGATGCTCGCCACTTATGGGGCAAAAATACATGGGAAACAGATGAATTGATTAAAACTCAATTAGCTCAACCCAGCGCTCAGGTGGCTTGTATTGGTCCGGCTGGGGAGAACCAAGTGCGATTTGCCGCCATCATCACCAATCTTGCCCGGGCTGCTGCCCGCACGGGAATGGGTGCTGTGATGGGTTCCAAATACTTAAAAGCTATTGTTGTTAAGGGAAACAGGGGCATGGGAGTGGCCAGCCCTGATGAATTTCTGCAGACCGTACATAAGAGCGAAAGCGATATCCAACACGATCCTCTGTACGAGGTGGCAACTACTTTTGGCACTACTGCAATCACTGGACTGGCCCAAATGCTGGGGTTTTTACCTACCAGAAACTTCCAGGCATCTACTTTTGAAGAAGCTGAAAACCATCGGGGAGAGGTTATATTAAAGAACCATGTGACTAAACACAAAGCTTGCTTTAATTGCCCGGTAGGCTGCAGTCGCTTTTATAAAGTTGAGGAAGGGGAATATGCCGGTACTGTGGGTGAGGGCCCGGAATATGAAAGCATTGCTGCGCTGGGATCAAAATGTGGAAACGCTGAACTGCCTTCCATCCTGCATGCCAATACCTTATGTAATCAACTCGGTTTGGATACTATATCTGCCGGTAATGCAATTGCCTGGGCCATGGAAGCATACCAGCGCGGTATCATTAAGTCAGGGGATTTTGCAGGTGATGACCTTCTCTGGGGTGACCACCGGGCTGTGATCGATACTATCAACAAGATTGCTTTACGGCAGGGGCTGGGTGATGTGCTGGCCGAAGGGGCCTTGCGGGCTGCAAAGAAACTGGGCGGGGAAGAATTTGTGGTACATAGTAAGGGGATGGACTACCCGGCCGTGGATGTCCGGGGAACAAAGGGTATGGCCTTAGCTTTTGCTGTCTCACCAAGGGGCGGGGATCATCTAAAGGGCCTGCCTCTGTACGAAGTTGCCCCGGAGGTCTACCAAAAGGATATCAAAACTGAAATTGGTATTGACATTACCCCCCAGTATTGGGCGGAGTATGATACCAAGGCAGAGCTGATATTCTGGCATGAGAACTGGCACTGTGTTGTGGACTCACTGGGATTATGTAAATTGGAAGGGATTTGCATCAAACCCCTTAAACCAAGCCATTTTCAGCAACTCCTCGCTACAGCTACCGGTTGGGATATCAGTATTGAAGAATTAGAGGCTGTTGGGGAACGAATCTGGAATCTGGAAAGGCTTTTTGGGGTTAGAGAGGGCATTAGGCGTAAAGATGACCTTCCCCCTCACCGGCTGTACAATGAGCTGATTGCGACCGGACCGGGCACGGGAGAGGGTCTGGACCATGATAAATATGAGGTCATGTTAAATAAATATTACCAACTCCGGGGTTGGGACGAAAAAACGGGAATCCCCGGTAGAGAACGGATGCAAAAGCTGGGTCTGGAAAAGGAAATTGAAGCTGTTTTATCTGTGGCAGTGGTGGAATCGTGATGCTGATAGAAAAGGAATTGTCAGTTTCCATCAAAGTCAAATACTACGTACTCTTTTTTATAGCCACGAATTACTGTTTGGAAGAATCAGTTCAATTGGGTAATTCAGGTTCCCTGGGTGAACTGGTAGAGATATTATGCCAAAAATATGGGGAGGAGTTCCGGCGCAGCATTTTCTGCCCTGATGGTTCCCTTAAATCTACGGCCTGGTTTATTTTAAATGGCAGAAGAGTCGGCACGGATAATCCCTTCTCCGTACGATTAAATGATGGTGATGAGATGATTATCTCCTCTCCGCTGTTAGTAGGAGGATAATAATTTTAGATTCGGGTTATTCAGTAATATTATCATTTGTTCACTTTTGTCAGATGGTTGCAGTTTCTTCTCAACCATCTCTTTTGTTTTTTTTAGCGAGAGACAGGCCTGAAATTTTTTAGTACTTTAACTGCGTGCACTTTGTTTCCTGTACAGCTTTTCCCGGTACATGTTGTTATCTGTTTCTTTGAACATTTGGTCAATGTCACTGCATGTTTATCTGGAAGAAAAACCGACCGAGAGACTGAGAAGAAGTTCCGGGTTTTTTTCGTTATAATCAGTAATAAGACCACGGATGCTGATGCATGATTGTTCGGCATCTTTTCTGCTGCAAAATGGCAGCAGGATGCAAATTCATCGCCTCCGATTCGTGCAATTACATCTTGGCTCCGAAGCGCGCTGCAGAGTACTTGAGTGGCTGATTTAAGCAGGATATCTCCTTTTTTGTGCCCTAAAGTATCATTAATTAACTTAAGTCCGTATTTGGCAAAATTCCTTCTAATACAGCAGAGTAATAACTTGTATCATCTGTGATAAAGTTCACAGGAAAATCTAAGTTTGTGTGGTATATTATTCTAAGAAAGAGGGGAGGTTTGCTCTTGAGACGAATTCTAAATACTCATTTAACCCGCAGGTATTTGGTGGCTCTTGGATTCATTGCGGTTCTTTCCTGCTCGGCGTATACAGTCACACATGATTTAATCAGAACTCAGGCAACAAATGCAGCGGTTATAAATATTAGCGGACGCCAGAGAATGTTATCTCAAAAAGCAGTTTTGCTTAGTCAGGAATTAGTGCATTCAATTGGTACATCATCACAGCAGAATATTAAACTGCAGCTTGTTGAAACGGCCAATCTTATAGAGAAGTCACATAATGGTCTCATTAAGGGCGATCCCGTCATGAATTTACCCGGCAGCCCTACAGACGAGATTAGAAGTACCTACTTTTCCGAACCGGTCTTGCTTGATCAAAGGGTAAAAAATTTTGTAAGAGAACTTAGGGCGCTGGCAAAACCAGGCTCTCCGTCGAGCACAGATCAACATCTTGAATACATATTGAATGAAGGTAAAAGTAATTTGCTCAATTCTTTTGATTTAGTGGTCAGACAATATCAAAAAGAAAGCGAGGCGGAAGTTGAAAAGCTTAAGAATGCTGAAACAGCTATATTAGTTCTTACTTTACTGGTCCTTTTACTTGAAGCATTGTTTGTTTTCAGGCCAATGGTAAAAAGTATCATGTTGGACAGGCAGGAGTTGTCTGACACCAACGAGCATCTTTCAAGGCTCTCATCTCTCGATGGTTTAACGGGGATTCCCAACAGGCGCAGTTTTGATGAGTTTCTCAACAGGGAATGGCAGCGGGCGCTGCGCAACCACACCCCCCTTACAGTAATTATGGCTGACATAGACTTTTTTAAAGCCTATAATGACACGTATGGGCATCAGGAAGGAGACGAATGTCTGAAACGGGTTGCCGGAGCTTTAATGGAATGCTGCAACAGGCCTGGTGATTTGGTTTCCCGATATGGTGGAGAGGAATTTGCGGCAGTTTTGGGGGATACTAAAATGAAAGGGGCAGCATGTGTCGCCGAACGGATGCGGTCTAGGGTTGAGTCATTAAAAATTAGCCACATCGGTTCAAAAATCAGTGATTTTGTTACAATCAGCCTTGGTGTCGGGGTTATAATACCAACAGGGGAAGTATCTCCGGCAGCCCTGGTTAAAACAGCAGACCTGGCTCTCTACCAGGCAAAAAATGCAGGACGTAATCGTGTCGTAACTTTGAAAACAAAAAACTATTTTGAGGAGGAATGATGATGTCATTTAAGGTCAGTGAACATGTTACCTGGGTAGGAAAGATTGACTGGGAATTGCGGACGTTTCACGGTGAAGAATTATCTACTCACCGCGGGTCTTCTTACAATTCCTATCTGATTAAAGACCAAAAGACGGCGCTGGTTGACACTGTGTGGGGTCCGTTTGCCAAGGAGTTTGTAGGAAATCTCAAAAAGGAGACAGACTTATCTAAGATAGACTTTATTATTGCCAACCATGGTGAGACTGACCATAGCGGGGCGTTGCCGGAGCTGCTTAAAGAGATACCCGGAACCCCGGTATACTGTACGGCCAATGCGGTGAAATCCTTAAAAGGCCAATACCATGAGGACTGGAACTTTCAAATCGTTAAAAACGGAGATAAGCTTAACCTGGGTGCGGCAGACCTCGTTTTCGTGGAAGCGCCAATGCTCCACTGGCCTGACAGTATGTTTTGTTACCTGTCCGGGGACAACATACTTTTCAGTAACGATGCCTTTGGGCAGCATTATGCCACAGAGCATATGTTCAATGACCTGGTAGACCAGGATGAGCTTTATGGGGAGGCTGTTAAATATTATGCCAATATACTGACTCCCTTCAGCAAGTTAGTTGAAAAGAAAATTAATGAAGTGGTTTCCTTTAACCTGCCTGTCAGTATGATCTGCCCCAGTCACGGTATTATCTGGCGCAAGGACCCTTTACAGATTATAAATAAATATATGCAGTGGGCCCAAGATTATCAGGAAAACCAGATTACAATTGTTTATGACACCATGTGGAACGGCACTCGCATGATGGCAGAAGAAATTGCCCGGGGGATAAAATCTGCGGACAGTCAAGTCACAGTGAAAGTATTTAACTCGGCTCGTTCTGACAGAAGTGATATCATTACTGAAATTTTTAAATCAAAGGCGATCTTGATGGGCTCCCCCACAATTAATAAGGGTCTGCTTTCATCAATAGGCGGGATAAAGGAGGAAATTAAAGGGCTGAGCTTTAAGAACAAGAGGGCGGCGGCTTTTGGTTCTTACGGCTGGAGCGGCGAATCTGTAAAGCTTTTAACTGCTGCACTGTCTGAAGCTGGATTTAATGTTTTAAATGAAGGTATAAAGGAATTCTGGTTTCCTGACAGTGAAGCCAGGGAAAACTGTTTCAGATTTGGCGAAACATTTGCCCGGGGTCTTTAGGAAAGCCCTTAAGAGATATGCATAATGCCAAAATCCATTTAAAACACCGCTGTTTACGCCTTTTTCTTGTTAAGGAACATTAGATTATATAGTTCATTTAAGTACAAGGGATCTACAAAGATTAATTGATTGGTCACCAGCCATTTGACAGCGCCGTGGAAATTAATAACTTTTATTTTCATAATCAGCACCCTCAATGCGAAGGCTTTGCTAATATATAGTATGCACTAACTATCACAAACACTCCATGAAATATTAAATTATTTCATGGAGCTTTTTTTAATTAGATATACATAAGATTCAATAATTTTTTCAACTGCCTCTGTCGGAAGGTCCATGGTTTTGATCTTGTGGGCTAAAACCAGGTAATCCATGTTTTCTTCGTTAAGGATAAATTGCCGGATTTCCTGTGGCAGGTTGGGTATGGCTTCAATAGGGGTAGCCGCTTTTTCATCCAGGAAATACAGCGGCGAAACCCTCAAGGCTGCAGCTATTCGCCTGATGAGTTCCAGGGAGGTATTTTTCTGCTTGTCGTTTATCAGGTCACTGATGGTGGCCTTAGAAATAGCGGTTTGCCTAACCAGATCCGCCTGGCTCATTTCCCTAAGTGACAATAGATGCTTAATTTTTTTGCCAATGGACATGGTTACGATCCTCCGTTAAATAATTTTTGTTGGACTGACATTATTCGACATAGCGAACATATAATGTACCAAAAAGCGAAACAATTTTATTTTTTGATAAAATTGTTCGCTATAACGAACAGATGGGAGGGAACTCTAATGTGTCCTTATATTAGAAAAGGTATGAATATCAATGGCTGGTACTACTATTGCGATGCTGTTGCCTTTGGTTTAAAGCTGACAGTCAAAGATTTAGACAGCATAGGGTGTACCGAAGAACAGCGAAAAATCTGCAAGAGCCTGATGGAACTTGCCGTGGGAGTCGGCATTGTTCCGGATCCTGTTGACAAAGGTTGAAAACGTTTCTTTTAACAATAACATATGCAGTTTACACCGGGGAGTTGTTATTAAATTTAAAAAAAATTTGAAAGGCTAGATTTATATGCTGAATGGCTCTAAGATAAAAAGCTTGCGCTTAACCAAGAACCTGAGTTTAAGGGAATTGTGTAAGCAGACAAATGGGGAGATCAGCCCCAGTCATCTCTCGGCACTGGAAAGAGGCCGGGTAATGAATCCAACGAAAAGGCTTACCCGTGCTTTGGCCAAAGTCCTAGGGGTGAAGGAAGTTGAATTATTTTCCTTTGAGGATTGTATGGAGGGGGAATTCAAGATGTGTAAATACCGTAGAGAATATCCAACTATGAACGGCTGGGTTTACTACTGTGATCTGGCTGCCACCGGCAGAGACCTCACCATTGAGCAATTAGCAGCTGTCGGGTGTACCGGGGAGGCCAGAAAGAACTGCAAAAAGATGATGGAATATACCTGCGGTGTAGGAATTGTACCTGACCCGAAAAAATAGAGTTGACCAAAGAGGAGGAATATAAATGAACGAAGTCTTAACGACTTGTCCCTATTGCGGCTGCGGTTGCAACTTTTACCTGATTGCCGATAGGGACGGGGAAATTACAGGTGTTATTCCAAGCCGTGAACATCCGGTAAGCCAGGGAAAGCTATGTGTCAAGGGCTGGAATGTTCATGAGTTTGTAAACAGTCCTGACAGATTATCAAGACCATTAATTAAGGAATCAGGAACTTTGCAGGAAGCAACGTGGGATGAGGCCTTGAAAAAAACCGCCGCTAAATTGCAGGAAATCATAAAAAAATACGGTCCTGATGCTGTGGGGTTCTTTAGTTCCGCCAAGTGTACCAATGAAGAGAACTTTCTGTTTGCCAAGTTTGCCCGGGCAGTGGTGGGTACTAATAACATAGACCACTGCGCCCGTCTTTGACACTCAGCCACTGTCGCCGGGCTGGCGGCATCATTTGGAAGTGGAGCGATGACCAATTCTATTGCTGATATAGCCGATGCCAAAGTGATCTTGGTTATAGGGTCCAATACCACAGAACAGCATCCGGTGATTGGTTCCAAAATTATTGAAGCTGTGGAGCATGGAGCCAAACTGATTGTAATCGACCCACGCCGGATACCTCTCGCCAATTTCGCGGATATTTATCTACAGCCAAAAGTCGGTACTAATGTTGCCTGGTTAAATGGTTTAGCACACGTAATCATAGAAGAAAACATATGTGATCATGATTTTATAGCTGACCGCACAGAAAATTACCGGGAACTTGTCAAAATGGTTAAAAAATATACCCCGCAATATGTTCAGGATATAACGGGTATCCCGGCTGATGATTTAGTCAGAGCGGCCAGGTTATATGCTAATTCTGACAGAGCCATGATGTTTTATTGCATGGGAATTACACAGTTTACTTCCGGTACAGATAATGTTAGAACATGTGCCAATCTGGCCATGTTAACCGGAAACCTTGGGAAACCCGGAACAGGGGTAAACCCCCTGCGGGGACAGAACAACGTTCAGGGAGCATGTGATATGGGAGCTTTGCCCAATGTACTGACGGGTTACCAAAGGCTGGAAGACAAGGAGGCCAGACACCGGTTCGAACAGGTTTGGCAGGTGGAGCTGCCCGCAAAAACCGGCCTAAGTCTCACGGAAATGATTAGTAATGCTGCTGAGGGCAAGCTAAAATGCCTGTACATCATGGGAGAAAACCCCTTGATCAGCGACCCGGATTTAAACCATGTGCGGGAAGCATTTGAAAAGTTGGAATTATTGATTGTGCAGGATATATTTCTGACCGAGACCGCGTCCATGGCAGATATAGTTCTGCCAGGCGCCTGTTTTGCTGAAAAAGACGGGACCTTTACCAATACAGAACGCAGGGTCCAAAGGGTCCGGCAGGCAGCCTTACCCAAGGGCAGCGCCCGTGAGGATTGGAGAATAATTTCGGCTTTGGCCTGTAAGATGGGTTACCTGATGGGTTATGAATCTCCGGAGGAAATTATGGAAGAGATATCCGTCCTGACCCCTATATACCGTGGCATTACTTACCACCGGTTAGACAAAAAAGGAATTCAATGGCCATGCCCACATGAGGCACACCCCGGAACAAAATATTTACACAAAAATAAATTCAGTTCGGGTAAAGGAAAGTTCCATGCCGTTGATTATAAGAAGCCTGTGGAACTCCCGGATAAAGAGTACCCTTTCCTGCTGACAACCGGCCGAACAGCTTATCAGTTTCATACCGCTACGATGACCAAAAGAGTCGCGGTTTTGCTAAGGGAAGACCCTGACGGGTTTATCGAAATTAATGCTGAGGACGCAAAAGCAATAGGTGTCAGAGAAGGTTGGCCGGTAGAGGTATCTTCGTCCAGAGGCCGGGTCATCTGCCGGGTGTCTATTACTGACAGCCTGCCGCAGGGGACAGTATTTATGCCCTTTCACTTTGCCGAATCCGCAGCCAACCTGTTGACCAACAGCGCAGTTGACCCTGTTGCCAAAATTCCGGAATACAAGGTTTGTGCCGTCAGGATAAGGGGGGTAGATTAAATGTATCATCTCATAACAAAAGGACTTGTTAAAGTCTGGCTGAGAAAACTGATCAAGCAGGGAGTCCTGGTAGCGCCAACAGAGCTAGCTGGCGGGGACGTGGTTTTTAAAGAGGCTTTTACGCCCGAAAACGTTTTGCTGAAATTTAAAAAGCCGTTATATTCAGTCAAATCGTATTTTCTGCCGCAGGAAGAAACCCTGTTTACCTTTCATGACAGCTCTGTGAACACACTTGAAGAAGTATATGATGAATTTCCCAGGATATTTTTCGGCCTCCGGCCTTGTGATCTTAAGGCGATAACCCAGGCTGACAGATTTTTTAACGAAGGATTTCAGGATGCATACTATAATCACCGGCGCAAGCAGACCTTATTAATGGTCATCGGGTGTAATAACCCGGATAACAACTGTTTCTGCCATACAATGGGTATTGGGCCTTTTTATAAAGACGGGGCGGATATTTTCATGGTGGATTTGGGGCATAGTTTCGCCGTTACGGCCCAAACACCAAAAGGCACGGCTGCTGTTGAAGATTACTCCTATCTCTTTGAAAAGGCCGCAGAAGAGGATGAAGAAGATATATTTTTTGAAGAGAACTCAGCCCTGAGCAGACTCAATTTTAACATGCCGCAAAATATTAAGCTGCCTGATTTTACTAAAGTTGATGACGGGTTTTGGGAAAAAGCCAGCCGGCGATGCTTTAGCTGTGGAAGCTGCTCATATGTATGCCCCTTGTGTTTCTGCTACAATGTGGTTGACCGGCAGAACAAGGCTTCTCAGGGTAAGCGGGTACGGACTTGGGATTCGTGTGTTTTTGAGGGCTTTACCCGTATGGCGGGACGCCATAATATGTTTAAAACCCGGCAGGATAGGTTGAAAAAGAGGTTTGCCCATAAGCTTTATCAATATCCCGAAACATATGGCTATCCGGGATGTACCGGATGCGGCCGTTGTACAGTTACCTGCCCCGGGAATATCGGAATGATGTCTATGATTAAACAGTTAGCGGAGGAGGTGTCTACAGATGGCAAAAAATGAACTGGCTCCTAAAGCGGCCCGGATAATGAACATTACCCGGGAAACCAGTGATACAAAAACCTTCACCCTCGTTTTTACTAATCCCGCGGACCAGGATGCCTTTAATTACCGACCGGGGCAGTTTGTGGAGATATCGGTGCTCGGGGTGGGCGAAGCCCCTATCTCGATAACGTCATCACCCTCGCGGAAAGGTTTTTTGGAGCTCAGCATAAAGCGGGTCGGACAATTGACTGAAACTATTCATGCCCTGTCTCCCGGCAGTATAGTCGGAATAAGGGGCCCATATGGCAATGGTTTTCCCTTCGAAGATGTCAACGGTGACAATATCTTATTTGTGGCCGGGGGGATAGGGCTGGCGCCGCTTCGTTCACTAATAAACTATGTTTTTGATAATCGTCGCGATTATGGAGACGTAAAAATACTATATGGCTCCAGAAATTCCGGGGAACTGGTTTTTACAGGGGAGTTAGACCGGTGGAGTGGGATGCCGGAAACAGAAGTGCTGGTCACAGTTGATAGAGGGGATGAATATTGGCAGGGTAATGTGGGTCTGGTAACCACTCTGATTCCCAGAATCAAACTGACACCGGAAAGTTATTCAGCCTTTGTTTGTGGTCCTCCGGTGATGATTCCCTTCGTAATTAAAGACTTGCTCAAACTGGGTTTCAGGGAAGATAAAATTATCAGCACCCTGGAAAATTACATGAAGTGCGGAGTAGGCAAGTGCGGACACTGCCTGCTGGGTGGAAAATACATCTGTATGGAAGGACCTGTTTTTAAATACAGTCAAATGAAGGACTTAGGTTTTGGGTAGAGTTTAAACAACCAGCCAAAAGCGGCACATGTAAAAGGGAATTGGACGCGTCCAATTCCCTTAAGTGTTTGTCTCAGGTTATTTTTCCAAAATGGCGTTTAGCGGACGGAAGTCGGCAAACTCGTCATATGGTTTGTCCGTATACCCGGCATCGAAAATAAAGGTGTGCAGATTTTTGACAAACTCCTCATTAGGGTCATAGGTGATATGAATTTCATCCCATTGGCCGGCGATTTCTTCCATTGGAGTTTTTTCATAATCGACAGCTCCCACAACTTCTTGATAATAATAGTCCAGAGCATCAGTGGCCAGCCGGGGCAGGTCTTTTCTGTTCTCTTCAGCTGCGGCGGTTAGTTCAATATGGGTTTTCAGCATGATGTTAGCCAAGTCGGGCCAGTTTTCCAGAACATCGCTCCTGGCATACAGCCAGGCGCTGGGAATTGTATCACCGGCTGCGCTGCCGTCATTTAAGGAGAGCAGTTTTTTGGCATTGGGAAACCGCTCTGGCAAATTCGGCTCTTCTGTGTCGCGGGCAATAATGGCATCGAATTCACCGTTTCTGAACATCTCATAGAACTCCGCTAAGTAGTCCTGGAAACGGACCTTTACTGAACCACCGACAGTTTCCGTGGCCAGGCCGGCTTTTGCCAGCTGCAGGTTTAAGAGCATTTCATGGGAATAGCTGTTGTTGACAATCCCGACAACCTTTCCGTCCAGGTCCTTAAGCCCAGAAATGTTTTCACCGGCCAACAGGATGGAACCTTCAGGAACGGCCTGGCTGCCTGCGATGATACGATAATTGTTTCCGGCGGCAAACTGTGAGGTTTCTGTAAAATAGGCGGTGAAATTGTTAATCGGGGTATAGAGAAAATGAAATTTACCTTCCTCCATCAAAGGACCTACATTGTCTCTGCCGCGGGTGATTACCCATTCCACCTCATATCCGGCATCCCCAAATGCTTTTTCAAACATCTTTTTCTCACGGTTAATCAGAGCCTGAGGCGAGGAGCGGGTCATGGCAATGTAACCGATTGTAATTGTTTTCGGAGGTTCCAAATCTGTGTTTGGAGATACTGTATCTTTTGCCTGGCTCCCGCAACCGGCTAAAAGTGAAATGGATAATATTAAAAGAAATAACATTAAAACAGTCGGAATACCAGCTGCCTTCTTCATAGAATATCCCTCCAGTTTATAAAATATTTTCATTATGAGTTTATCAGCCTTTGTAAATTCCGTCAACAAAGCAGAACTAATTTAAGTAAAACTAATTTAATTAGTAACTTTCTCAGCCATTTTAAAAGGAAAATTTAACTAAACATAGAATATTATTAATTATAAGTGTTTCATTGGAGTGCCAGCACAGCAATAGCGTGATTAGAGGCAAACCTCAAAAAGGAGGCGTTAACATGACCCGGAAATTTAAAAAAGCTTACTCAAAACTTAGCAGCAACTTTAAAATTGGTATTGTGCTAAGTGTTGTGGCAATATTTCTGACCAGCTCTGTTCTTATTGCTTCAACGGGCAGTGGCATTGTTCTCAGCGGACACACACCTGCCAAGGATAGTACAGTGGTGGTTACTAATCCGAAGGTGTCTGTCTATGTCAAGGACACGGTTGATGATCTCAATGCAAACTCTCTTGCCGTCAAAGTTAACGGCAACCCTGTTGCAGCCAGCTTGCAATTTAAAGGCTATATTGATGCCTGTACCGAAACCTGGATCATTCAAAGCTATAAAGAAGGAACGATCAGTTTTAATACCTCTGGGCTGGCGGAAGGCAATAATACTGTTGAAATAAGTATTGCCGACATTAAGGGTAATGTATTAACTGAGACATGGTCCTTCAATGTAGACCCACTGCCTTTGCCTAGCCAGTGGACTCCAGCTAAAGACAGTACTATCTCCACCGCTAATCCCGCCATTTCACTATATGTCGCTGCCAGGGCTGTCGATCTGAATCCCCAGTCCATGAGTGTCAAACTAAACGGCGAACCTGTTGCAGCCACTCTGCAATACAAAGGCTATAATGATGCCTGCACTGACAGTTGGATCATTACGAGCTATAAAGAAGGGACGATTAAACTCCAGACATCAGGACTTCAGGACGGGATTAATACGGTTGAAATGAGCATTGCCGACAAAGCCGGCAATTCATTAAAGGAGACCTGGTCTTTTACAGTGGCTGAAAAGCCCATAATCACCAATCTGTTCCCTGTAAACGGTAGTGAGAATGTCGGTTTGACAAAAGTATCTGCAGTCATCAATGATAATTCTGCGGTGAATTGGGGCAGTGTCAAGCTGTATATTAATAACAATGAAACTGCTTTTACCTATAATGAGGAAACAGGCGAGTTGACAGCCAATTATGATTTCCTCACCGGCAGTCATCAAGTGAAGCTTGCAGCTGTAGACGTGAACGGTAACCAGAGTACTGCTGACTGGAGTTTTATTTCCAGTTCGGCAGCTCCGAATATAACGAGGCTGCAGTATTTCTCAGACGGCATGACGATAACTAACGGTATTTTAAAGTTTCATGCCCAGCTGAACGATTCGGTAGATATAAAAGATAATGTAACCCTAAAGCTTAATGGCACTCCACTGGACATCGACTTCAGATTTAAGGGTTATACAGACACATGTACTGATCAATACATAATTCAGTCAAGAAAAGAAGCCTATGTTTCATATGAAAAGAAGGTTATCGACGGTGAAAACCTTACTCTTGAGTTATTTGCCGAAAATAAATATGGCTTTAGTAAGATGTGGACCTGGACATTTAAAGTCCTGACCCGGCCCACCTTAACAAATGCAACGCCGGTAAAATATGGTGTGACTGAACTTCAGCCGACCATTTCTGCGGTTATCGGTGACAATGACCATATAGCGTCTATTGTTATGAAATTAAACGGGGTAGATGTTGCTTACCAATATGATTCAAGTACCGGGAAGCTTACCTATATTCCTGCTGAACCGCTGCTCAATGAGACCGCTTACACAGTCAGCGTGACGGCTGCAGACGGAATAGGCCTTACTGCCGAAAACACCTGGAAATTTGTTGTGAACACATACCCCGACATGTATGACGGTAATGTCACCAGCTGTCAGGCCTGTCATGAGAATCAAAACAACCGGCCAGCGCCTTTTGAAGCTATTCATCCCGAGAGCCGTTTCCAGTTCGGAAACCATTATGATGTTTGCGATAGCTGTCACTATTACATTTCGGTTCCTGATATTTGCAGTGGTTGTCACTCTCCCGGAGAAGAAATTCCTGATCCCTGGCCCCCGCATAATGAATATCCCGGCACAAAATACTCACCCAAAATGAATGATACTACAATGCCGCTTAGGGTAACGGTTAACAGGGAGACATGGGACTGCATTATCTGTCACCAGCCCGGTGCAGGAACCAAGTCAGGAGTTCCCTCATATTGGAATAATCAGCTGCTGAATAACCACGATATTCCTAATTTGCACATTGCACCCCTGACATCGAACACAGAGACCTGCCTTGAATGTCACGCCAGGTCACTGACAAGGGAGCATGCGCGGGATGGGAGGCTTGACAAAGCAGGCCAGGCGATTAACTGTAATACCTGTCACAAGAGTACAGACCCAATTGTGCGGGGCGCAATAACGGCAAAAGACTTAAGCTGTACTGCCTGCCATGAAAGTGCGGACCACGAGGCTTTACATGTCAGCAGCATTGACAGTAACTGTGGAGAGTGCCACAGTGACAGCCTGACCACAGAGCATATGAATAATGAGACGACTACTGGAAGTAAGGACTATGGCTGTGAGACCTGTCATGTAAGCAGCAAAAAACAAGTGGTAAGAGCGATTGAGTCAAACAGGCGCAACTGTACCAGTTGTCATACTCAAGGCCACGATGTTTACTTCGCCGATGATGTGCCTGGTGACATCCCAATTCACGAATCCTTTGACTGGACTACGCCCATGGAAGCGGAAATATTTGCCGGTGAAACAGGTGTGCCTGCAGAATATATGAATGGCCAGGTGGTTGTTTCCAGCAGACGCTCAGACCTGACTCCTGATGACGTCTGGAATTTCTGCAGCGACTTCCTGACATTAAATAGTTGGGAGCGTATATCTTACATGGCATCGGATGACAACCGGCGCTTTGCTGCAGAGTATAAAAAAGGAAGCCGTAATGTCTTAATATACTTCTTCAATACTCCAAGCCGGACTGGTGAGGGTAACCCGGTTCCGGCAGGGTATAGGCTGGAAATCTGGTATAAGTAGCAGGAAATAATAGAGATAATTTCAATTAAGTCCAAGCCTGTAAAAGGTTTGGACTTAATTATTATCACGGTAGTATTTTTCACATTTTCAGGGAGGAAAATAACAATGTAAGAAGAATGTAATAATTATGTCTAAATATGTAAATTAACCTCGAATATTAAGACATTAAAAGATGTTGGAGGGAAGCGAATGAAAAATAGCAGCCTGTTCAAGATTAAACTAAAGGGGAAGATTACGGCGTTATTCACTGTGATAACAATGCTGGGTCTGTTGGCTTTTAGTCTCCTGGTGGTCAATCTGGTCAGGGGAGAAGCCGCCAATCAAATTTCCCAAAAGGTAAAATCGGACCTGGCCATAGGGAACATACTTATTGAGGCCTCATATCGAGGGGAATGGAAAGTGGCAGAGGGCAAGCTTTACAAGGGCAACATAGAAATGAACAATAACCTTATTCTGATAAACCTCATAGAAAAGCTTACGGGAGATTCCTGCTCAATTTTTCTCGGAGATACCCGGATCACCACCAACATTGAGGAAAACGGGAAGGCAATTTTGGGGACAAAAGCCCCAACGGAAATCGTGGAACAGGTATTGAACAAGGGACAGGATTTCAATGGAGTCACTAATGTGGCCGGGGTAGAATACTACAGTTCTTATATGCCTATAAAGGATGGGAAAGGTTCAGTAATGGGCATGTTCGAAATTGGAATTGCCGCTGAAAAGGCTATGCAGTCAGCCAATCAAGGAGTTTATTTTAAGATATTTGCCCTCGGAGCGGTAATTTTATTGGTTATAGCGGTTTGTGCATATGTTTTTGCGAATACCATGTCCAAACGAGTGAATCTTTTGACCGCATCGATGGGGATGGCTGAAGAGGGTGACCTTTCACAGAACATTACACAGGATTGCGGATCTGATGAATTAGGAGACTTAGCCAGGTCATATAACAGAATGATAGATAATATGCGCAATCTTATTGATGAGGTTTTGACAACAGGAACCGAGGTATCAGGAACCAGTAAGGAATTAGCCCAGAATGCCGAGCAAGCCACCAGAGCTACAGAGCAGGTAGCCGGAGCAATGAGCGAGTTGGCATCAGGCAGTTCCCAGGTACAGGGGAATATTCAGACAACAGCTGATTTATTAAGCCAATTAAATGAGTCAATTAATCAAATTAACAAAGGGGCTCAGGTACAGGCGACCAGCGTCAACGATGCTTCCATGACCATCGGACAGATGGCTGCCTCTATTACTGAAGTTGATAAAATGGCTCAAGATCTAAGCAGTGTTACTGAGGAAACCAACGAAGTTGCCAATAAAGGAAAAGAAGCCGTTGAAAAGACTCTAAATGAAATGGAAATGATTAAAGAATCTGTATTTCAAGCGGCAGGTCAAATCAAATCTCTGGGTGAACAATCGAGTCATATTGGCCAAATAATTCAGGTGATTGATGATATTGCTGAACAGACTAATTTACTGGCTCTAAATGCGGCAATAGAAGCAGCCAGAGCCGGAGAACACGGTAAAGGGTTTGCCGTGGTTGCGGATGAGGTCAGAAAATTGGCTGAAAGAAGCGGTAAAGCAACTAAAGAAATCGCCGAATTAATCACAACAATTCAAAAAGGGACTGACAAGGCCGTTCAGGCCATGGAAAAAGATACCCAGGAAGTTGAAATTGGCTCTAAGCTTGCCCATGATGCTGCCCAGGCCTTAGCGGAAATTATCTCAATGATTAACAAGGCAACCGAGCAAATACATAAAATATCCGGTGCTGCAGACATCTTATCAGAGGGCAGTACCAAGGCTGTTGAGGCCATAGATTCGGTGGCCGGGGTTACCGAAGAAAACCTCGCTACCACTGACGAGATGACCACAAACAGCAAGCAGGTAATAAATTCGGTTGACTCAATTTTCAAGCTGGCAGAGGGTACTGCTGAAACTACTCAGGCGGTATCGGCTTCGGCACAGGAGTTAACGGCTTCATCTGAAGAGGTAGCAGCATTTGCCAACAAGCTGGCAGACCTTAGTGAAAAGTTAAAAACAAGCATTTCAGTATTTAAAGTTAAATAGCCAAGTATTACGGAGGTGAGCTTATGAGGGGAAAGAAATATATTGTAGTCTTGGGATTATGTTTGTTAACAGTTTTGTTAATCGCAGGTTGTGGACAAGATGAAAAACAGGAGGTACAGCAGAGTACTGTGAATTCTGTGTCAGTAAATCATTTTATGACAGAAAAAGACATTGTCCAACAAGCAAATGAGTCAGCCCATGCTCATTTCTTCCGGGAGATGGTGGCTCTGGGGCCAGAGGGGGTTAAGGCGGCTCATTACTCTGATAACTGTATAGGTTGTCATTCAGCCGTGAAAATGTTTGATGATCCGAGTGCAGTACTTAACGACTTTTTTCCTGGCGGTAAATATGCCGGCCAGTTGGAAGGTATAAGCTGCAGGGTTTGTCATGTGCTGGAAACCGAAGAAGGCATAGCCCTAAGGAAAGAGGGATGGGCCGTATGTGGTGATTGCCATACTGCACAAGGCCGCCCGAAGCTGGGGAGTGCGGTTCATCATCCTCAAAACGAAATGATTAGAGGCTTTGGTGTTGGCGAGATACCGGATATACCATCCTACAAGTGTTTTAATATGATTGATTTTTCGTGTTATGACTGTCATCTCACCAATGCGGTAAAACATGACTATATGGTACCAGGGGTTACAGTTACGGATGACGGAGTTACCCAAATGGATTATAAAAAGTTCGAGGAAGTCTTAAAACAGGAGAGATGTATAGGGTGTCATCAAATTGTCGAGGATACGGTTCAATCAGTAAAGACTAAACAAGAGTACATAAGTAAAAAGCTGGAGGAATTAATGCCGCTCTATGAAGAATGGGGCGAAAAAACAGGGGCTATGGACCCGAATGATCCCAGAGTAAAGACTTTTGGGGAAGCAACCACATATCTTACTTATGTTGATGCTGATGCATCAAAAGGAGCCCATAATTATGAATTGGCGAAGGCTCTGTTAGAAAAAGCCGAAGAGAAGTTTAATGAACTGCAATAGGAAGACCTTCAAAGGAGGCCCTTATACGGGCCTCCTTTTAGTTTAGAATGTTGATAATTGGGCCAAAGCTGAACTGGTCTCTCTTGTTTTTTTATTAGCTATGGTTCATCTTCGGGAAAAAATTGCATCCGGACTCTTGCCAAAAAATTAAAAGTGTGCTAAATTAGACACGGAACAACGTTGAACGCCGTACAATATATTGCGGGATTAAAGGAGTGAACAAATGAGCTTGAAAGAGACCCCCGGTGGAAGCCGGGTTGAGCGAAAAAAGGAAGAGACCAGGAAGAAGATTATGGCTGTTGCCATGACCCTGATTAAGCGGCATGGTTTTGAGGTGACTACTATGGAACAGATAGCCAGGGAGGCTGATATTGCCAAAGGAACCCTGTACAATTATTTTCCTGCCAAGGAAGCAATAATTGATGAATATATAAAGCGGTCCTTCAGGGAAAAAAACCCGGACAGAATGCAGCAGTGCCGGGAAATGCCTGATACCCGGTCCCGCATAATACTGATTTTCAGTGAGTTGATGGAAGGTGTACAGGCCGGCAAAGAATTTTTTGAAAAGTATCTTGTTTACCGGATGCAGAACATGGTTTCATTTCGGGTTGATGAAAGCGAGAAAAGCGGGTTTTACCTGATTGCATCCAAGATAATTGAACTGGGACAAAAAAACGGCGAAATAAGGAAAGATTTACCGCTCTACATACTGGAAGACTTACTCGAATTTGCTTTTGTTGAAGTAGTGAAGCAGTTTTATTTTGACCCTGATAAGTTTAATGCCAGTAAAGCTATTGAACAGTGTGTCGACCTCTTTATTTATGCGGTCAGACCAGAAGATTAACTGGAATGCTTGATTCAAAAGCATCCAGATAATATTATAATAGGAGTGATTATTTATGTCTTTTATAAAAGTTAATGGGATTAACCTCCATTATGAAATCCGTGGCAGCGGACCCCGCGTCCTTTTTCTTCACGGTATAGGTGCGGACCTGAAGAACCTTGTTGGTATTTTCAATTCTCCGGTGCCGCAGCAGTTTACTGTACTCGCCTTTGACTACCGCGGTCTGGGGGAGTCGGACAGCCCCGCTGAACCTTTCAGCATTGCTGATATGGCCGAAGACGCCGCCGGTCTGGCGGCAGCTGTCGGCTGGGACCGGTATCATGTTCTCGGTGCCTCCATGGGAGGGATGGTGGCCCAGGAGCTGGCGCTGCGGCATCCTGATGTGGTTAACAGGCTTGTCCTTGGAGTTACCAATGCAGGAGGCGCTAATGCCGGACCACAGGTGATAGATAAGCTTGATCAAATGTCCACAGCTGAGAAGCTGAAACTATCCGATACCCGGCAAGACGAGGCTTGGGCTGCTGCCAACCCGGAGATGGTCACCCGTTTCGAGGAACAGTCCAGGGCAGCCAGGGAGGCCTTACAGGCCAACCCGGATTTTTTCCGGGGCTTCAATAACCAGGTGCAGGCTGTTTTACAGCATGACACCTTTAACCGCTTGCAGCAGATTACTGCCCCGACCCTTGTTTTCGGTGGGCGCTATGATGGCAGTAATCCGCCTGAGATAACCCGGGCGCTGGCTGACCAAATTCCGGGGGCGCGTTATGAACTGTTTGAATCCGGGCATGGCAGCTGGTATTTTGATCCGGCGGCATGGCAATTGATTATTGAATTTCTCCGTGGTTAATTACATTTAGGAGATATAGGCAAGGAGTATTATCATGAGTTTATTGGTACTCGAAAACATAGTAAAAGAATATGGCAATCAATGTGTGTTAAACTGTGTTAGTCTAAGAGTCGAAAGAGGTGAAAGAGTAGCTCTGGCAGGTCCTAACGGCGCCGGTAAAACCACATTGCTTAAGATTGCCATGGGCCTTGAGAACAGTGATTGCGGTACTGTCAACATGGCCCGGAATATCAAGGTGGGATATCTCAGTCAGGATTTGGCAGATGTCGAGGGTTCTGAGCTAACGGCAGATACAATCGTTCGTTATGAGAAGGTCTCCATACTCGAGAGGAGGCTCAGGGAACTGGAACACCAAATGGCTGAGCACAATGGAAATTCAGATGAAACCTCATACAGGAGATTAATGGATGAGTATTCAAGACTCCTGATCAAATATGAGGCCATGGATGGATACACAATCGAAACCAAAATACGGAAGATGCTGGTTGGCCTTGGGCTGCGCAAAGAGACTCTGAGTACTCCGCTGAACAGGTTGAGCGGGGGAGAAAAAATGCGGGTTTCAGTTGCCCGGATTCTTTTAGAGGAACCTGACCTGCTGCTGCTTGATGAACCTACAAATCACCTTGATATCCGGGCAACTGAATGGTTTGAAGGGTTCCTAAAAAAATTCAAGGGAGGCATACTGTTAGTTTCCCATGACAGGTATTTCCTGGATCGGGTGGCTACCAGAGTTGCCGAGCTTGAAAATGGTAGTATTTGTATCAGGAGCGGCAACTATTCAAACTACATTCAGCATAAAAAGCAGCTTGGCCAGTTTGTGCTGAGTGAACAGAAACGCCTGAGGTGGACCATCAGAAATGCAAAAGAAACTGCACAGGGACTCAAGAGCAGAGGCAATATAAAGGGCTCCAAAAGCAGGGAAAAAGAGGTAAAAAAGCTTAATAAGGAGCTGCAAACGAACCTGGAAGCAGTTAAAAAGCAGGAGCATCTTCACCGGGCGGCGGGCCCTAAAATAAAATTTAAGAAGGTCAGGCATGTCAGCAAGGACATCGCCTGGGCAGATAATCTGAAGAAAAGCTTTGGCGAGGTGACGCTGTTTGCCGGTGCCGCTTTCCATTTAATAGGGGGAGAAAGAATCGGTATCATCGGTCCTAACGGGTGTGGGAAATCCACACTTATTAACATGCTGCTGGGCAAAGATAAAGATTATGAAGGTTTCCTCAGGCTTGGTGAATGGGTAAGATACGCCTATATGGGTCAGGAAGTACTTTTTGATAATGATGAGATGACCATGCTGCAGCTTGTGTTATCCCAAAAGGAGATGCAGGAGAGGGAGGCCAGGGACCATCTGGCCTGGTTCCAGTTTTACGGGGATGAGGTTAATAAAAAAATACAGGTTTTAAGCGGTGGAGAACGTGTCCGGCTTTACCTGGCATGTGTGATGCTGGAGGATGCAGACTGTCTGATCCTCGATGAACCTACCAATCATCTTGATATGCCGGCAAGGGATGCAGTGGAAGCGGCATTAAAGGAATTTAAGGGGACCATTATAGCCGTTACCCATGATAGGTACTACCTCACACATTGTGTGGAGAAAATACTTGAAATCGAAAACGGAAAGATAAATACCTATCAAGGAAACTACGAATTCTACAAACAGATTAAATTCGGCACTGATGAGGAAGCTGCTGAAGACAAGGTTTTGAATAATAAAAACTACAAAAACAGAAAACCTGATAAGAATGTAAACAGTTTTAAAAACAAAGCCCTGGAGAAAGAGAGGCAGGAGGTTGAAGCTCAGATAATTACTCTTGAGGCTAAAATTAAAGAGATGGAAGGATTGTTTGATTCGTCAACTCCCTTAGGAAAATATCAGGAATATGATGAGCTATTAAAAGAAATTGACAGGCTGTACAGTGAGTGGAGCTAAAGTAAGGTTGTGGAATTGGGAAGAGTAATATCAAGGGATCTGTTTTGGGAACAGTAATATTAACACAGAATTTGATAAGATAATTATTATTCAGGAGGGATTGTATGTATCGTTTCTCTCATGTGGGGATAGTTGTGGAGAACATGGAGGAAGCTGTGGGCTTTTATACCGGCGTTTTAGGCTGTCAGGTCCATAAACAGCACCGGGATGAAAATATCCAATTTACTCTGCTGAAGGCAGATAATCAGGAGATTGAGCTGTTGAAATTTCCTCATGATGTAAAGGAGAGAAAAGAAGGAGTAATCAGTCACATTGCCTTTGCTGTAGAGGATATAGAAAAGGAAATCAGCCGCCTTAAAGAATCAGGGGTGAAGCTGGCCACTGATCAACCCAGAGAAGTACTGGGCGGGATGAAGATATTTTTCTTTAACGGCCCCAGCGGTGAAGCTATTGAATTTGTTCAGTATCACCAGTAGAGGAGAAACCATATGAATAAAGATTTAAACACGAAAACCCCGCGTACTCAGGAATCAGGTAAATCTGACGGGCGTATCCTGGTAATGACCGCTGTCCCTGAGGAGAGGGAGGCGGTGCGGCGGGGGCTGTGTGGTGACAAAAGGTTTGATGTCCTGCTGGCCGGTATTGGTCCGGCAGCAGCGGCAGCCAACACGGCCAAGGCACTGGCAAAGGCGGAACATGGGTATAGCCTGGTAGTGAGCGCCGGTATTGGCGGAGGTTTTCCCGGTGTCGCTGAGGTTGGTTCCCTGGTTGTAGCTACCGGAATTGTGGCTGCAGACTTGGGTGTGGAGACATCGGAAGGTTTTATGAGCTTGGATGAAATGGGCTTGGGCTCAACAACTATTCAGGTTGATACCGGTCTGGTCCACCGGGTTATTGAGGCCTTCCGCGCAGCCAAGCTTCCTGTTACTGCGGGACCTGTGCTGACCGTATCCACTGTGACAGGAACAGCCGCCGGCAGTGCAGAACTGGCTAACCGGATTCCAGGGGCGGCAGCTGAGGCAATGGAGGGGTATGGCGCAGCTGTGGCAGCTGCGGATTGGAGTATTCCCATACTGGAAATCCGTGCCATATCAAATTTAATAGGGCCGCGTGACCTGACCAAATGGCGCATTAAAGAGGCTCTGGGTGTTCTGGAAGCTGCCGGCTCGGTATTGTTGGAGGTATTACCATGAAAATAGCATTCTCTCCCTGTCCCAATGACACATTTATTTTTCATGCCTGGGTGCATGGATTAATTCCGGGTGCACCGGAGCTTGAAGTCACCTATGCCGATATTGACATTACCAACAGCCTGGCAGTCGGCTCAGGTGGGCCGGATATTATCAAGATTTCATATGCGGCTCTGCCGTGGGTGTTATCTGAGTATGTGCTGCTGCCTTGCGGCGGAGCATTAGGCAGAGGCTGTGGGCCGCTGGTACTGACATCCGACAGGACCGGCATCATTGATGACCCGAACCTGCTGGCCGGAAAACGGGTGGCCGTACCAAGTGAACGGTCAACTGCCTACTTACTGTTCCGGTTGTGGGCGGCGCAAAAGGTGCCCGGGGGTGTGGGTGAGATTGTAGTCCTGCCATTTCATGAGATTATGCCGGCAGTTCGCGAGGGCTCTGTTGATGCCGGGCTGGTGATTCATGAGGCCCGTTTTACGTATCATATGTATAAATTAACCCTTATGGCCGACCTGGGCAGCTGGTGGGAGGAGGATACCGGCCTGCCGATTCCGCTGGGCGCTATCATCGCCCGCCGCTCATTGGATCTGCCTGCAGTTGCCGGCTGGATTCGGGCTTCGGTCAGATACGCCTGGGCACACCCGGAAGCATCCCGGGATTATGTTTTGAGCCATGCCCAGGAAATGTCGCCAGAAGTGGCCCAAGCCCACATTAAGCTTTATGTGAACCGGTTCAGTGAGGACCTGGGTGAGACAGGGTATAAGGCAGCTGCCGCTCTGCTGAACCGGGCTTCGGAAGAAGGGCTGGTGCCCAAGGTAGATTTGGGGAGATTGCGTTAATCCAACTCGCTAACTATCGCTTTGACTCCCGGCAAAGAAATCAATAGCCTGACTAAAATCCTCAGGTAGAGGAGCTTTAACCGTAACTTCGTGTTTGTCCTTTAAACCCGCAAAACTAACTGAGGAGGCATGTAAAGCCTGTCTGTTAATATAAGGAGAGGCTTTGCCATACATATGGTCCCCAATAACCGGGTGCCCCACATGGGCCAAATGGATGCGAATCTGGTGGGTTCTCCCTGTATCCAGATTTAATTCCAAAAGAGAAGCATCTTTAAAACTCTGAATTGTTCGGTAATGAGTAACCGCCCGTTCCCCGTTTTCGTTGACAGCCCTCCTGTTGGGCCGGTTAGGGTGAGGTCCGATGGGAGCCTCTACCGTTCCCGAGGCAGGTGAAACTGTTCCCTGAACCAAAGCCCAATAAATACGTTTTAAAGCCCCGCTTTTTAACTGCTGCTCCAGAGCAAACTGGCTCCGGGAACCCTTGGCAAAAACTACACACCCCGAGGTATCCCGGTCTAACCTGTGTAAAGGTCTAACAGTGCTCATTATGCTGCGTTGTTTCAAGTGGTATGCCAGATAATTTGCCAATGTGCCGCCGGTTGTCCGCCCCGTTGGATGAACCAGCAGAGATGCAGGTTTATTTAAAACCATCAGGTAATCATCTTCATAGAGCACATCAATTTCTCCCGGTTCCGGCTGAGCCCCGTAGGTTGTATCTTCCAGCATAAGGACACGTAAACTATCCTTCGGTTTCAGCTTCTTTTGCAGGAATACGGTTTTCCCATTCAGAAGAATTCCTTTTTTTCTGGTGAGTTTTTGAATTTTTCGGCCGGAATATTGTAGAATCTGCTTTAAATAGTTCTCGACGGTTACCCCTTCGTGTTCCTTGGAAATATTATATATATCAAAGGTTTTCACCATTCCAAGACTTCCTTCCTGAATATCAACAGAGTTCTTACGTCAGGTTGACTCATATATTCCCGCAAACGTTTAGTTGATACTGCGGTTATTTTATTGCCATAATACAATATTTATTATCTAAAAACAAGATTGCCAAAAAAATCTGTATTTCAAAAGGTATTCATGCGATCAGAGCGGAAATATGGAAATTAACAAACCATTCTATTCATGAGGGAGATGATTTGACGATGTATGGCTGGTTTGATTGCCGCCTGCGGGTGGACCTTACGGCAGGCAGTGTGCAGCGTGAAAATATAGGTGGCCAGGTCCTGGGTGCCTTTATCGGCGGGCGCGGTCTTAATGACTGGGTATTGTTTCAGTGTACCGGCAGATGCAGACCCTCTGGCTCCGGAGAATGTAATCTGTTTTGCCCCCGGACCGCTGACCGGCACCGCAGTACCCATGAATAGGCATCCACTGCCTGGGAATAAATTGCGGTGTGGAGGAACCGACTCCCATAATGGTGATGCGGTTGCCTTTGCCAAAGACCTGTTTGCCCGCGGCATTCTTTCACCTGAAGATGTGGACGGACTGGAACTGTCCTGGGACAATCAAGAGGCCCAAATAGAATTAATTCACCGGATTGCACTGCGGAAGGGGTTTGGCAGCATTCTTGCCGAAGGGGAAATAGGTGCAGCCAGGCTGATTGGCCGTGATGCCATGGATTATAACGATCAGGTCAAGGGGACCGGCCGGGGACATTTCCCTCCCGGTATTTTTGCCCTGGCACACGCCACTTCGACACGCGGGGCAGACCACTTGCGCGGGCAGAGCTGGGCCTGGGTGAAGCTGCGGATGTTTTGGAAGCCGGGCCCGTGCGCATATGGGACGGCCCGACTTTCTGGCCGTTGTCTGCTTATCCGAACGGATAAACTAGAGCTTAAACGAACTTTTCAGGGAAACTATCCTGTTAAACACCGGCCTGCCGGCTGTTGAGTGTTTGGGGTCAACATTAAAATAACCGTGTCTGAAGAACTGGAACTTATCATGGGGGTTTGCTTCCTTAAGGTAAGGTTCTACAAAACCCTGCAGAATCTCAAGTGAATTAGGGTTAATATTGCTCATGAAATCTGTCCCGTCTTCATTATCTTCGTCAAGAATCAGGGGTTCATAAAGCCTGAAATCTACTGCCACGGCATTGCCGGCATCAACCCAGTGAATGGTCCCCTTTACTTTTCTCTCTGTGAAATCGGTACCGCTTTTGGTTGCCGGGTCATAGGTACAGTGTATTTCAGTTATATTACCCTGTTCATCTTTGACAAATTCATGGCATTTTATAAAATAAGCATGCTTCAGCCTTACTTCATTCCCGGGGAACAGCCGGTGGTATTTTTTGGGCGGATCTTCCATAAAGTCATCCTGTTCAATATAGATTTCCCGGGAAAAAGGGATTTTCCGGATACCCATTTCGGGATTTTCCGGGTTGTTTTCCGCATCCAGCCATTCTACCTCTCCCTCAGGGTAGTTAGTGATAACTACCTTGAGCGGTCTGATGACAGCCATGGTCCTGGGGGCCTTCAACTTCAGGTCTTCCCTGACAAAGTGGTCCAGCATCTGGGCATCCACTATACTGTAGCTTTTAGCTACCCCGATTTCCCTCACAAAGCTGCGAATGGCCTCCGGTGTGTAACCTCTTCTCCTTAACCCGGATATGGTCGGCATCCGGGGGTCATCCCACCCGTCAACAATCTTTTCATCCACCAGAAGCTTAAGTTTTCTCTTACTCATGACAGTATTTGTCATATTCAGCCGGGCAAATTCATATTGACGCGGCTCGTTTTCCGTCTCACACTCCCTGATTACCCAGTCATACAAAGGCCGGTGATCTTCAAATTCCAGGGTGCAGATGGAATGGGTAACCCCCTCTATGGCATCTTCCAGGGGATGGGCAAAGTCGTACATGGGATAAATGCACCATTTATCCCCGGTATTATGGTGTGAGGCATGGGCAATCCGGTACAGCACCGGGTCCCGCATATTAAGGTTGGGGGAAGCCATATCTATTTTGGCCCGGAGCACTTTTTCGCCATCTTTGAATTCGCCATTTCGCATCCGTTCAAAAAGTTCCAGGTTTTCTTCTGCTGTTCTGCTGCGATATGGGCTTTCCTTTCCCGGCTCCTTGAGAGTACCCCGTGTCTGCTTGATTTCTTCTGCTGACAGATCACACACGTAAGCCAGGCCCTTTTTAATCAAAATCACAGCTCTGTTGAACATCTCCTCAAAAAAATCTGAGCCAAAATACAGGCCGTCCCATTCATAACCCAGCCATTTTACGTCCTCTTTAATGGATTCGACATATTCGGTTTCCTCTTTTAACGGGTTGGTGTCATCAAAACGCAAATTGGTTTTCCCGTTAAATTCATCGGCCAGGTCAAAGTTAAGCACTATTGACTTGGCATGCCCGATATGTAAATAGCCATTGGGTTCCGGAGGAAAGCGGGTCACGATTTCTTTGGACTTACCTGAGTTTAAATCATCAAGTATAATATTTCTAATAAAATTGGAAGGAGCAGGCTTATTTTCCATATGATCACCTTTTCTATTATAATTTTTCTGTAATATTAATTATTTGTATATATATTATAAAAACCCTTTTGTTTCCTGGCAATTTTTTTATTTTCTTTAACCAGGCCGCACTTTGGCAAGCCCTTCCCTTAACCATTGTAGACTGTCCCGGTAAAGGGTTTTTTATACCTGCAGAAAAAAGGGAATTTAATGGGAAACCATGGGAATGATAATAATAAGCATAAAAATACCTTCCTGACTATAGAATTAAATGATATCTGTGTAGCTAACTAAACCAAAAGGGGTGATTGCCGGGAGGAAGCATGATGTGCAGTAAAAAGCTTTATCAGAGCGGAGATAGGGGGATTGGCTTATGAAATGAAGAACAAAAAAGGAGGAAAACTGTTGATGAAGAAAGGAAAGTTAATGTCTCTGCTGGTAATAATTTCTTTGGTTCTCACTTTGCTGTCACCGGCGGCTTATGGCAGTAATGGAACCAAGGGCGGGCCGGCCACAAAAGGGCAGTCCGGACAGGGAGGTTCAGACAGGGGCGGCTCCGGAGGCAGCCACCATGATTCATCTGCTCCGGAAATCTTGGGTGACGAAGAAGAAGGCGGTTCCGGAAACAGCTCTGACAGAAAGGGCGGCGTTTCAAGAGGCGGCTCGGATAAGGGCAAGGGTGGCGGCGCCAAAAAAGGAACTCCCAGGAAGGATTCCACCCATGGCAAGATTACTCTTGAGGTAACAGTATTATGGCCTGAAGATATTACTGATCCTGAAGAGGTTGATGTTATTCTAACAAGGGATGGGATTGATACTGTAGCAACTACTAATGAAGACGGTGTGGCCACTTTTATCTCAGAGGCCGGCGGTGACTGCTACCTGAGAGGTGAGGACGTGCCGGGTTTTTTAACTCCCGGACATCCGGTCAGCCTTATAGGCAGTACGAAAACTGTGGAGGAAACTCTGGAGTACATAGAAGCAGATATACCTGTTGAGGAGGTAACTTTGAATGAGTCTGAGCTGGAACTGATATCAGGCTATCCTTACCAGTTGACGGCAACAGTTAAGCCTCTTAATGCAAGCAACCAGAAAATTTACTGGGAATCCGACAACGAAAGTGTGGCTACAGTGATTGACGGTCTGATAGAGCCGGTATCATCCGGGACTGCTGTAATAACCGTAACAACCGCTGATGGCATGGAAACGGCCACCTGTGAGGTATCGGTTGTTTCCATTGAGTCTTTGGTTGACCCAGACCCTGTGGCTGCATCGAAAAATGAAGTTGTGATACTGCCGGCGACTGTTAAGGCTAATCTTGATAATGGTGATGAGACTCAACTTCAAGCAACATGGAAAGACGAAACAGGCGAAGATGTGGGGTTTGTTTTTCAGGTGCCATTGACGAACCCTTGTTCATCCTACACCTTTGTTGGCTCTGCTGCCGGAACGGTGGATACTGCTGAACTGGTTATTACTGTTGACCAAGCGGGGCAGCCGGCAGTACCTGTTGTAGGTGTAAGTCTTGACCTAAACGAGGTATCCATGTTTGTTGGCGATTCGGCTAATTTGACCGTATATATTATACCTGACTCAGCAACCACTCAGGATGTGATCTGGACATCATCCAATACAGGAGTGGCTGTTGTGGAAGACGGCCTGGTGACTGCTGCTGCTCCAGGCAGTGCCATAATTGCAGTAGAGACAATTGATGGCGGCTTTAAAGCATACTGCCAGATATCTGTGGCTTTAGCGCCAGAACCGGCACTGATTTATCCGACTCAGGAGTCCTTTGACAGCCCACAGGAGGTCTGTGTGAATGTCAAGAATCTGGTTGAATATAAATCTATTACGGAAGATCTAGTTTACCACGTAAAAGTGGAACAGAAGGGCAGCGGCCAGCCTCTGGGTGAAGGTATCGTGACAATTGGGCCTGATACAGAAGTTTTCAATGTATATGATGCCACCGGGTTTGTAGAAGGCGACAATTACAGTCATGAGTACTACTTATCTATGAGTACTGACCCCAAGTATCCACTAAATGATGAGCTTACTTTAAAGACTAACTTTAAAATCGGGACTGCAGTACCGACAATCTCCATGGATAACGTCAGAGTGACCCTTGACATGGTTGGCGGGCCTCTGGACGGGAATCCTGACGGTATCATTTTCCTCCTCTGCAGGGAAATAGACCTAGGGGATGGTAATCCGTCAGATGACGTGAGTCAGAGTTCATGGGTTAATTACTGCGTTAACCCTAATGTTCCGTATGATAAGCTGGAATTTATCGATGAAGTAAAGATGATGGGAAGAACCAATGCTGAGGGTCTGGCGGATTGGATTGAGCCAAGGGAACCGCTTAAACTGGGCGGATATATCCTGTTGGAGGTTACACCTGACGGATATATAGATAACCTCAACCTTGTTAATCCCGAATCTGAAGACGGGGCATTGCTCAAAGAAGTGCACCTCACAAGAGACGGGGTTATTGAGAGGGATGTAGTCAACACCTATGTTGCGGACGGTTCAGGCCCCTGGGGAATCTAAAATACCGTCACGAAGCTGTGATTCAATACAATATATATAAGTATAAAAGGTCCGTGCATGGGAAACCATGCGCGTTTTCTTATCCCCATACAGTGAAAAGATAAATCATAAGCTGTGGAGCTATTGAATAATGAACAATAACTTGATAGAATAGTGTTAGCAGATGCTAACATTTTAAATTCATCTGCAACTTTCTGTCTGGAGGGAAAAATGAATAGCCATACCTCAGAGAAGATTCTTGATGCATCTATGGCCCTTTTCTCACAACGAGGCTACAACTCTGTCACCACGAAGCAGATTGCACAAGAGGCCGGAGTTAGTGAGATGACTGTTTTCAGGTACTTTGTAAATAAACGGAATTTGTTTGAACAGGCTCTCGAAAGGTTTATGTTTTCTCCCAAGTTTAAAGCTCTTTTCGAGAACAGCCTGGTTTGGGATCTGGAAAAGGATTTACTGAAAATAAGCTATTATTACCAGGATGCATTACATAAGAACCAGAAAATCATTTTAATGCACTTTAAGAATGACGGGTTGGATTATAAACCCGAATCCCCTCTTTTTAAATACCCCAATGAACTCAAAAAGCTTCTGGTTGATTACCTTAACAGAATGAAGGAAAAAGGCGCTTTGGAAGAAAACCCCGAGGTTTTGGCTGTAAGTATTTTGGCTGTTAACTTTGGGTTTTTTATGACTTACCTGATAAATAAGAGATTAACTAAAAATACGGATCTGGAGTCCAGTATCTCTAATTTTGTAAAAATTATTACAAAAGGGGTAACCGGTTAAAGTTTTCCTGAAAAACCCGGTTATGTTTATATGCCGTACGTTAGTAGTGACTTATTAGTGTGCTTTAACTGACATTGGAGGGCTGATATGAACGGTATACTTAATGTTGGGCTGGATGTAGGCTCAACAACGGTAAAAATGGTTGTCCTTAACGGAGAGGACAAAATTGTATATAAAAAGTACTTGCGACATTTTTCAGATATAAAAAGTACAGTCGGATCTTTATTTGAGGATGCTAAATCGGTATTGGAGCGGCGCCTGCTGACCATCATGATCACAGGTTCCGGTGGGTTTGGTATCGCCCAGAAAATGGCGGTGCCTTTTATTCAGGAGGTTATGGCCAGCCTGGATGCGGTCAGGAGCAAGATTCCTTTTACTGATGTAGCTATTGAGCTTGGCGGTGAAGATGCTAAAATCACCTATTTCGGCGATTCGGTTGAACAGAGGATGAACGGGACCTGTGCCGGGGGAACAGGCGCTTTTATTGATCAGATGGCATCACTGCTGCAGACTGACCCGGCGGGGCTGAATGAACTGGCAAAAAGTCATCGCAATATTTACCCGATTGCATCAAGATGTGGTGTGTTTGCCAAGACAGATGTCCAGCCGCTGCTCAATGAAGGTGCGGCAAAAGAAGATATTGCGGCATCCATTCTGCAGGCGGTTGTTAACCAGACAATCAGCGGACTGGCCCAGGGAAGGCCAATTTCCGGCAATGTTGCTTTTCTGGGAGGGCCGCTCCATTTTATGTCGGAATTGAGGAAGCGGTTTAGTGATACCCTGAAGCTGACCAACAAAAGTGTTGTCTTCCCTGAAGATTCACAGTATTTTGTGGCCCTGGGAGCGGCTTTATCTTCCCGGAAGGAGCGGCCATTAGCCTTTGAATGTCTTTATGAGAGGTCTCCCATGATATCACTGCTTGATATGCAGGAAAGTGGGCACATGGAACCACTTTTTGCCAGTGATGAGGAATATCGTGAATTTGCTGACAGGCACTCCCAGCACAGGGTGAAGAGGGTTCCTCTGGAGAGCTGCCAGGGAGATGTTTTTTTAGGCATTGATGCCGGATCTACCACAACAAAGATTGCGCTCATCGACAAAGAGGGGAACCTCTTGTATTCCCATTACGGGAGCAATATGGGAAGACCTCTGGAATCCACTATTGCAGCACTGAAAAAACTTTATGAACAATTAAATAAAGAGACCAACATCGTTTATTCTGCCGTTACGGGTTATGGTGAACACCTGATAAAGGCAGCCCTCAAAATTGATATCGGAGAGATTGAGACTGTAGCCCATTATAAGGCAGCAGAATTCTTTCTGCCGGGAGTCGACTTTGTCCTCGATATTGGCGGGCAGGATATGAAAAGCATGGTCATTCGTGAAGGGGTTATTGATTCCATTATGTTAAATGAAGCGTGCTCCTCGGGGTGCGGTTCATTTATCGAAAACTTTGCCAATTCATTAAAAATGGATGTAAAAGACTTTGTTGCCATGGGAGTCAGAGCGGAGAACCCTGTAGACCTGGGAACCCGCTGTACTGTTTTTATGAACTCCAAGGTAAAACAGGCCCAAAAGGAAGGGGCAGGTATAAGTGATATTTCTGCAGGAATATCCATTTCAGTTATCAAGAATGCCCTGTTTAAAGTTATCAGACTGAGGAATGCAGATGACCTGGGCCGAAAGATTGTGGTCCAGGGAGGTACTTTTTACAATGAAGCTGTCCTCCGGGCAATGGAGAAGATTACCGGAGCTGAAGTTGTCCGCCCGGACATTGCGGGAATCATGGGGGCCTTCGGCGCTGCCCTGATTGCCAGGAACCGTTATGAAAAGGGATATGCTTCCGGCCTTCTTCACGCAGCGGAGCTGGAATCCTTCACAACAGACACATCAATGAGACGCTGCGGGTTATGTGGGAACAACTGCCTGGTTACGGTAAAGGCATTTTCCAACGGCAGTGAGTTTGTCTCTGGCAACAGGTGTGAACGCGGCGCCGGAAAAGAAAAGGTTGAAAATAATATTCCCAACGTTTATGAATATAAATACAAAAGGCTGTTTAATTACAGGTCGCTGCCTGAGGCGGAAGCTCACAGAGGGGTTATCGGAATTCCCCGGGCGCTGAATATTTACGAGGATTATCCGTTCTGGCATACTTTTTTTACAGAGCTGGGGTACCGGGTCGTGGTTTCAGGACGTTCCTCAAAGGATATCTACGAGCTGGGGATGGAAACGATTCCATCCGAGTCTGCGTGTTATCCCGCCAAAATAACCCATGGCCACATTGCAGACCTGATTCTCAATAAAGGTGTCCGTAAAATATTTTACCCCTGCATACCGTATAACATAAAAGAGGACCCTGAAGCCAACAACATGTTTAACTGTCCCATAGTTACCTCTTATCCGGAAACAATCAGCGCTAACATGGATGTAACCAGAGCAGGTGGAGTTACTTTTTATCATCCCTTCCTGCCTCTTGATATGCCGCCAAGGATGGTCAAACGGCTGATCGAAGAACTTGCTCCTGAAGGTATTCCCAGGAAAGAGCTTGAACAGGCAGTTGGCAAAGCATACCGGGAACTGGAACGGTACAAAGAAGATGTCCGTAAAGAAGGGGAAGCAACCCTTAGGTATATAAAGGAAAACCATCTCAAGGGGATAGTGCTGGCAGGCAGGCCATATCACATCGACCCTGAAATAAATCACGGTATTCCGGGGATGATCAATGCCTATGGTTTTGCGGTCCTGTCCGAGGACTCCGTCAGGCACCTGGGCATAGTGGAACGACCGCTTAGGGTGGTTGACCAGTGGGTGTACCATTCCAGAATGTATGCTGCCGCTTCCTTTGTGGCCACACAGCCCGACATAGAGCTGATTCAGCTTAACTCTTTTGGCTGCGGCCTGGATGCAGTAACGACAGACCAGATAAAAGAAATTCTCGATAATCACGGAAAAATTTACACGTTATTAAAAATAGATGAAATAAATAACCTGGGCGCTGCCCGGATAAGGCTGCGTTCCCTGATTGCCGCTATCAGGGAAAGGGATAAAAGAAAGTTTGTGCCGGGAAAACGTATCCAGTCACAACAAAGAGCTGTATTTACGGAAGAAATGAAAAAAACCCACACAATCCTGGCTCCCCAGATGTCACCGGTACATTTTCAATTCCTGAAGACCGGGTTTGAGCTTGCCGGATATAATGTTGAAGTTCTCCCATCAGTAGATAAATCGGCCATTGATGAGGGGCTGCGGTATGTTCATAATGATGCCTGTTACCCGGCAATTATTGTGGTCGGGCAGCTAATGAAGGCCTTGAGGTCAGGGGAATATGACCTGGACAGTACTTCTGTGATTATTACCCAGACCGGAGGGGGCTGCCGGGCTACCAACTATATTTCTTTTATTAAAAAGGCTTTAAGGGATGCCGGTATGGAGCGTGTTCCGGTACTGTCCCTTAATGCTTCCGGCCTGGAAAAACATCCTGGTTTCAAAGTGACCCTGCCGATGCTGAATAAGCTCCTGATGGGGTTGATTTATGGAGACCTTTTTATGAGACTGCTGTACAGGGTGAGACCATATGAAAAGGCACCCGGTTCCGCCAATCGCCTGTACGAACATTGGGTGGCAAAATGCCAGGAATCACTGCGGAACGGTGGAAGAAAACAGTTTAAGGAAAACATTTATAAAATTGTCGCCGATTTTGATAATTTTGAAATCCATGAGGATATGGTCAAGCCAAGGGTGGGAGTTGTCGGTGAAATCCTGGTCAAATTCCATCCCACTGCCAATAACAATATAGTAGAACTGCTGGAAGCGGAGGGGGCGGAGGCGATAGTCCCGGACCTGACAGATTTCCTGTTCTACAGCGCTTTTGACAGTAAAATAAAGTATGAACAGTTATCAGGAAGCTTTAAGAATATGGTTTCAGGCCAGATATCTATTAAATTTATGGAGTATTATAGAAAAGATATGAAAAAGGCCCTGGCTAAAAGCAGGCGTTTTCATCCTCCCAAACCGATTGAAGAGATAGCCCGGTTTGCGGAAAAGCACCTTTCACTGGCACACCAGACAGGTGAGGGTTGGTTCCTGACGGGTGAAATGGTTGAACTTATTCACAGCGGCGTTCACAATATTGTGTGCCTGCAGCCCTTTGCCTGCCTGCCAAACCATATCACCGGCAAGGGCATGATCAGGGAGCTCAGGAGGTCCTATCCCCTGGTCAATATTGCCCCGATTGATTATGACCCAGGGGCAAGTGAGGTCAATCAGCTCAACCGTATCAAACTGATGCTGTCTGTTGCTGTAAAAAACATGGAATCAGGTACAGTAATGAGTACCGAAATAGGATAAAAAAACAGGCAGCCCAATAAGTGAATTGGAGCCGCCTGTTTTTTTATTTCTTCCTTCTGCGGGCTTCTCTTTCTGCCTTTTGTGCTTCTCTTCTTTCCTGTTCTTCTCTTTCTTGTTCGACAGTCCTCATAAAGATTCCTGACCCCAGCCAGGCCGAAACAGCGAATATCATCCAAAGTGCGTGGGTAAGCACCAACCCCTGGAGAATGAAGTTAACTCCAAAACCCAGGCCTACGGCAGGAATACTGATAAGAAGTGTGCGGATGACCCGTTCAAAACCTTTTTGGCGGGGAATAGGCCATATCTTGGCAAAGATGGCCCCGATAATGAGACCCAGGGTAACAGTGATTAATATCTGGGCAAGCACTATAGGTGTGGGGAAGTCCCAACCCCAGATATAATGGCCCGCCAGGTAGAAGAGGTCAACGAAAAAGGAGATTCCCAGGGCCCTGCGTACAATCCATAAAATAATTGCGGAATTCATCTTATATCTCCCCCCAATTGCGATACCGGTAGTCATAATTTCATCTCCCCCCTTTTTTTTAAGGAAGCCCCGGGGCGGTAACCTGGCCCCAGGGCTGTAAAGTACCTGTTATTGAATCATTGTATTAGTGAGCCTGTGCTTCCCCTACGCCGGACGGTGTCCGTACGTCATTGACAAGCTGTTGAATTTCAATCGGCGGTGGCGGGGTAAGCCGTGAGATCACATAGGTAAGCACAAAGTTGAAGATCATGCCCACCATTCCGATACCCTGGGCGTTGACACCCATGAAATCGGTGAGTAGCGGGGCTTCGGTACCCAATACTTTCATTGATTGCATCATTACAATCATGGAGAGTGTAAACACAAGGCCGACAATCATTCCCACGATAGCGCCTTCCTTGGTCGTCCTGGTGTCAAAAATACCCAGGATAATAACCGGGAAGATACTTGCTGCCGCAAGACCGAAGGCGAAGGCTACCACCTCGGCAACGAATCCCGGCGGGTGAACACCGAACCAGGCGGCACAACATACGCCAACCAGTACCATGGCCCGGCCTATCTTCATCCGCTGTGCTTCAGAGGCATCCGGCCTGAAGATACGGTAATAGAGGTCGTGGGATACAGCGGAGGACATCGCTATCAGCAGGCCTGATGCTGTCGAGAGGGCTGCTGCCAGACCGCCGGCGGCCACCAGGGCCACGATAAAGGGAGCCAGTTTGGCAACCTCAGGGGTTGAGAGAACGATCATATCATTGTCAATGGTAACTTCATTGGCAGGGTCTTTGGCATTAGTCATATTAATCATGCCGTCACCGTTTTTGTCTTCCAGCTTGAGCAGTCCTGCAGCTCCCCATTTCTCAACCCAGGAAATCTTCTGGACCTCGGCAAGGGGCTTGTTGGCAAGAGTATCAATCAGGTTGTACCTGGCAAAAACGCCGATTGCAGGAGCTGTGGTATACAGCAGGGCGATGAAGAGGAGGGCCCAGCCTGCTGAGTAACGGGCATCACGTACAGTTGGGACTGTATAGAACCGGATGATAACGTGAGGCAGTCCCGCAGTACCTACCATCAGTGACAGGGTAATGGCAAACACGTTAAGTGCACTCAGGTTGGTAAAGGGTTTGATGTATTCATTCATGCCCAGGGTTAACTGGAGGTCACTGAGGCGCTGGGCAATATCTGTAAAGGTCAGGCCAAGCTGAGGAATCGGGTTGCCGGTCAGCTTCAGGGAGATAGCAATAGCCGGGATCGCATAGGCACACATAAGTACGCCATACTGGGCAACCTGGGTATAGGTAACCCCTTTCATACCACCGATAGTGGCGAAAAAGGCGACAATAACCGTACCTATAAGAACACCGACGATAATGTCAACCTGCAGGTAACGGCTGAAAACGATGCCAACACCGCGCATCTGGCCGGCAATATAGGTCATAGATACAAACACGGTACATACGGCGGCAACGGCACGCGCATACTTGGAGTAGTAACGGTCACCGATAAAGTCGGGAACTGTGTACCGGCCAAACTTACGCAGGTAGGGAGCCAGGAGCAGAGCCAGGAGCACATAGCCTCCGGTCCAGCCCATCAGGTATACGGCTCCGTCATAACCGAGCACCGAGATACTACCGGCCATACCGATGAAGGAGGCAGCCGACATCCAGTCTGCAGCGGTGGCGGCGCCGTTGGCTAGTGCGGAGACACCCCGGCCGGCAACATAGAAACCGGCCGTTTCCTTAACCCGGGACATCCAGCCGACATACATGTACAGACTAAAAGTGATTAGAACAAATATAATAGTCCAGGTTTCAACGCTCATCCTTATGCCCCCTTCTTCAATTTGACTTCTTGTACGTCAAATTCTTTGTCCATTTTGTCCATTTTCCAGCAGTAGAAGAATATCAGGCACACAAAAGTGATGATAGAACCCTGCTGGGCAAACCAGAAGGAAAGCGGGACGCCGCCCAACTTGATGTTATATAGAGGGTTAGCAAAGATAATTGCAGCGCCGAGACTAACTGCTGCCCAGACAATCAGGCAGCCGATAATCAGGGTGACGTTCTTTTTCCAGTAGACCTTTAAACGTTCTTCGTTCATACCCATCCTCCTTAATTTAGGTTCAAAAATTAATAGGAATAACTCCAATTCTAATTGTCAGGTTTTATTTACCCGATCTTTTTCTAAAGGTTTCTTCCGTAATCCTGAAAGCGAATTGAACTAACATTCCTCCCTTCCTAGGATTTATCTGTTGTTCTCTTATCCCCCCATGTCATCTTATCCAGGACAGAGCCTGAATCACCTCCTTTGGTTAATATGTCTGATGATAATTCCTATTCTAATTGTAAGGGGAGTTGGGGAAATAATAATTAAAAAATCCTTTAGGAATCAAAAAAAGCATCCGTTTGGAGATATAATTATTTTATTGGTTAAAGCATTTATTAGGGGCTGTTTTCAATAACTACTTTGACTGCTTACCTGATGATAGAACCGTTGGCGGTTAATATAGACCGTCCACGCTGGTAAAATAGCAAAATTTCAGAAATATTAGAAATTAATGTTGAAGGGTGGAAAAGCACTGCCAGTGCCCTCAACAGTAAAGGCCCGAACCTTTTTTACAAGGTCCGGGCCTTTAAAAAGCAGCAGATTATTGGCGAGCGGTTAGGATTCTCCCTTAGCCTTAAAACAGGTATCAATAATTCTTTCCGCCAGCCGTTTCTGGGCACTTGACTGTGCTATAAGCATGAGTACGATAAGAAAGAGTTCTGCCGTTTCCCGATTCTCAAGGTCAATTGACAGGGTCTTTTCTTTGATCACGGCAAATTTTTCGATAAGGCTGTCGTAGAAGGTATCGAACTCTATTTCTTTAAGCTCCAGGAAGGCTGCATAAATATCTTCAAGGGAGATAACATCATCTTCCCGTGTGGCCAGGTTATTTAAAATTGGGTCAAATAAAGCCCTGATATCATTTATAGAAATAATGTTTTTTAAATGATAAGTAAGGATTAGCAGAATAATATGATCTTTGGTATATTTCTTGTTTTTCGGAGGCATCAGCAGCCCAGCCTTGGTATAGTTGTTAATCATGGTTTTGGTAAGGATTTTGTCCTCCGGATGCCTCTTAAAGTCTTCCATTTTATTTTCAATGATGGAAGTGAGCTGTTCCATATAAAGGTCCACCTCGGGAATATCGGCTATCCCGATTTCACCGGGACGGGAGATTTCCTGCACAAGTTTTTCAAGGTTTGCCTTGGTAAATTTCATTACTAACCACCTCAAGGCAATTATATAGTATTTATAACCACGTGGCAAGCTATTTAAAGAAGCAAAACGAGATATAAATAACTAGATTATGAAAGCAGGAGCTGGAAGGAGCTAATTACAAATTTTAGTTAACCGCGGGACATAGTAAACAAAACCGCTTGTTGTGGTAAAAACAAACCCGTATTATACTATGGGTATAAAGTAAAATGTTTACACAGGCAAATTTAATGAGAAAGGAGGAAAAAAGTAAAAAAAAGTAAAATTAAATATAGTGTTTAATGTAATAAAGCGGCATATGTAATGAAGTGATAACATTAAGACTTTGAAAGGAGAGAAATTAATGGGTTTGTTTAAGCGGATCAGTGACAACATCAGGGCCAATCTTAATGCCATGGTTGATAAGGCGGAAGACCCGGTAAAGCTTTTGGACCAGTATCTTAGGGATATGGAAGACGATATTGCTGATGCTGAAGGGGCTGTTGCCAGACAGCTGGCTGTTGTCAGGAAGTTCCGGGCACAATACGAAGATGCCCAGGCCTTAGCTGCCAAACGTGAAGTCCAAGCTCTGGAGGCTCTTGAGAAAGACCGTGAGGACTTGGCCAGAAAAGCCCTGGAAGATAAAAAGCTGCAGAGGGCTAAAGCCGACGACTACAAGAGCCAGTATGACAGTACCGGTGCCACTGCCGAAACGCTGAAATCACAGCTTCACGAGATGAAGGATGAGTATGAAAAGCTTTGGGCCAGGAGGGACACTCTGGTGGCAAGGGCTCAGGCTGCCCGGGCTCAGAAAGAGATTCACGGAGCAATGGGGGGATTTGCCAAAGACAATGCCAGGCGCGGTTTTGAAAGGATGGAGGAAAAGGTGATGCAGCTGGAAGCGGAGGCAGATGTGGCTGCAGAACTGAGTGCATCCGGGAAATCGCTGGATGCAGAACTTGAAGCCCTGGGCAGCAGTGATGCTGAGATTGACAGTGAACTGGCTGCATTGAAGGAAAAGCTCAAGGCCAAAGAAGACAGTGAGAAGTAAATAAGCCGTTGAGCAGTAATTAAGCGCCCAGGGGAGGGATTTTTATGCTGGAATTATATTGGGGATGTCTGGCGGGCGGAGTTTTGTTCGCCCTGATTACCGTAGTATTTGGAGATATCCTCGGTGATGCATTTGACGGGGTGTTCGATGCCCTGTCATTTGACCACCTGGATTTTCTCCAGCCAATGGTGCTGGTCAGCGGGATGACTGTTTTTGGCGGAACAGGTGTTACCCTCACCAGGTATACCTCCATGGAACCCTTCCCTGTTGCCGTTATTTCTGTAATAGCTGCGGTTCTCCTATCAATAGCGGTATTCTTTCTGTATGTTAAACCGATGAAAAACACTGAAAACTCGACTGGGTTTTCTATTCAGGACCTGGTCGGAAAGATCGGGGAGGTTTCTGTCCCCATTCCTGCCAAAGGCTATGGTGAGGTTCTGGTGAGAATCGGTGCCGGAAACACCAACCAGATTGCAGCCAGTTTTGACGGTGAAAAACTGCCTGCAGGCACCAGGGTTGTCGTTGCCGAGGTGAAAGACAGCACCTTATATGTATTTCGCTATGAGGAGAACTCAATTTAATATTAAGGAGGACTATAATGTTTGAGATACCCGGTTTTCTATTTATTCCCGTATTGGTAACTATGGTTATTGTCGTCCTGGGCGTAGCATTCTGGGCAAGGTATAAGACAGTAGGTCCGGATGAGGCCATGATTGTTACCGGATCATACCTGGGGAGCAAAAATGTTCTGGTAGATGAATCAGGGCGCCGGATCAAGATTATCAGGGGCGGTGGAGCATTTATCCTGCCTGTTTTTCAGCAGTCTGAGTTTGTATCACTCCTATCTATGAAACTGGATATCTCCACTCCTGAAGTGTATACTGAGCAGGGAGTTCCGGTAATGGCTGACGGGGTGGCGATTATCAAAATAGGGAGTTCTGTTGAAGATGTGGCCACTGCAGCAGAACAGTTTATGGGTAAGCCGCAGGAGGCCCTTAAGTCTGAGCCTCAGGAAGTCCTCGAAGGACACCTGAGGGCTATCCTTGGCACAATGACTGTGGAGGAGGTTTACCGCAACCGCGACAAGTTTGCCCAGGAGGTTCAAGGTGTGGCGGCAAAGGACCTCAAGAAAATGGGACTACAGATAGTCTCCTTTACAATAAAGGACGTCAGGGATAAGCAGGGCTACCTGGATGCTCTGGGTAAGCCGAGAATAGCTGCAGTTAAGAGGGATGCCGAAATTGCCGAAGCCCAAGCCATCCGGGATGCCCGGATTCAGAAGGCCCAGGCAGAGGAAGAAGGCCAAAAGGCGGAGCTGCTGCGTGACACTAATGTGGCTGAGGCATCAAAAGAAAAAGAGTTGAAGGTTGCCGCTTTTAAAAGGGAGCAGGATACTGCTAAGGCCGAAGCTGACCAGGCATACAGCATTCAGGAAGCGCGTTCCCAGCAGATGGCAGTTGAAGAACAGATGAAAATAGAACTGGTCCGCAAGGAACGGGAGATCGACCTTCAGGAAAAAGAGATTTTGCGGCGGGAAAAACAGTTTGATGCTGAAGTAAGGAAAAAGGCCGATGCCGACAGGTATTCGGTGGAGCAGGCAGCTGAAGCTGACAAGGCAAGGCGGCTCCGTGAGGCAGATGCAATACAGTATAAAATTGAAGCAGAGGCCAAGGCCAATGCAGAACAAAAGCGGCTGGAAGGTTTGGCCGTGGCCGATGCTGAAAAGGCCAAGGGTACTGCTGAGGCAGAAGTAATCCGGTTAAAGGGTCTTGCGGAAGCCGAAGCAAAAGAAAAGCTTGCCGAGGCCTTTGAGAAGTTTGGCGAGGCCGCTGTTCTGGACATTATCGTCAAGATGCTGCCTGAACTGGCCGGCAGGGTGGCAGAGCCTATGAAATCCATTGATAAACTTACTGTTGTTGATACCGGCCATGGCGAAGGAGCGGCCCGGGTAAGCAATTACGTGACTTCTCTGATGGCAACCGCTCCGGAAATGCTGAAAAATGTATCCGGAATAGATATGGATCAGCTGGTAAAAGACCTGCTCAACAGGAGTGCAGCAAAAGAACTTCAAAAAGCAGATGTTGAGTAATAATTGTTATCACCTATTTCATTTTAATGGCACGATGGGGGCAGTAATCAACACACTTCCCGCAGCCGACACACTTATCCCTGTCGATTAGGGGGACATCAGCCTTAAAGAGCCACTTCGTCTTTTGGGTGATAGCCCTAAGGCCGCAGACTCGTTTGGCGGCACAGAACGGTGAATGGTCACATAGTTTTTCATTAATTACGGCTTTTTTCTTCTTTGCCAATTCAAAAACCTCCATAATAAGTTAGATCAGATCAATAATAATGTAAACTAGATTAATATAATTCAAATCAGGTGAATATACCCCGTGGGGGTATATTCATTATAGCAGAAAAAAGTATCATTTACAAACCCGATAAAAAATTATATAATTATTAAATAATAACAGAGACTTAAATTGTCTTTAGCTAGGGGTGCCTAAAAGGCTGAGAGGTTTTTTTCCGAGACCAACCCTTGGAACCTGAATCCCGGATAATGCCGGCGAAGGGAAGCTAGTGTTTTGTTTACAAAGCAGGCTTGCCATTTGGTAAGCCTGCAGCTGTTTTCTGCGAATTCATTAATTAATAAGGTGATGGTAATTGTGCAGATAAAAATTAATGGCAAGGTGACGGAAATAGAACCTTCACTGAATCTTGCCAGCCTTCTGGAAACCCGGAGGATTAAGCCGGGGGCAGTGGTTGTCCAGTATAACGGGGATATTGTTGACAAGGGCCTTTGGACCAAAATTGTGCTTCAAGAAAATGATGAACTGGAAATACTTCGTTTTGTAGGGGGGGGCTAATAATGGACATCTTAAAAATAGGAGGGCAGGAAATCCATAACCGGCTGTTTCTGGGCACAGGGAAATTTGCTTCTGATGCGCTCATTCCTGATGTAATCAAGGCCTCCGGGGTACAAGTGGTGACTGTTGCCCTGCGCAGGGTTGATTTTGAAAATGAACAGGAAAACATGCTCAATTATATAGATAAAGAATGTGTTTTGATGCCCAATACATCAGGGGCGCGCACTGCCGATGAGGCTGTCAGGATTGCCCGGATTGCCAGGGCTGCCGGATGTGGTAACTGGGTTAAAATTGAGGTCATAAAAGATAACAAGTACCTGCTTCCTGATAATTATGAGACCCTAAAGACTACAGAGATACTTGCCCGTGAGGGGTTTGCGGTTTTTCCGTACATGAGCCCAGACCTGATGGTGGCCCGTCAGATGAGAGATGCCGGGGCTGCAGCCGTTATGCCCCTGGGTTCTCCCATAGGTTCCAACAGGGGACTGCAGACCCGGGAACTGGTGCGGATACTTATTGATGAAATTGACCTTCCGATAATTGTTGATGCCGGGATTGGCAGGCCTTCAGAGGCCGCAGAGGCAATGGAAATGGGCGCTGCTGCAGTGCTGGTAAATACCGCAATTGCAGTGGCCGATGATCCTGTGGCTATGGCTGCAGCCTTCAGTATGGCAGTAAAGGCGGGCCGTCAGGGATACCTGGCCGGGCCTGGGGCTGCAAAGCTGTATGCAGAGGCTTCATCGCCTCTGACCGGGTTCCTGCGGGATTCTGATTAATAAATGAAAAGAAAGTTTACGTCTGATAAATTATTGAAATGATTGGAAGGATTGCAGATGGGCTTTTATGAAATATATAATGAAATTAAAGATACAGACTTTGACAGATTACTTAAAGAGGTGACGGTTCAACAGGCAGACAGGGTAATCGGGGACAACACGGTCAGTGAGACCGGGTTTCTGAACCTGTTGTCTCCGGCTGCCGGAGAAAGGCTGGAGACTATGGCCCGGAAGGCACATCACCTGACCTTAAAGAATTTTGGCAGAGTGATCGGCCTGTATACACCGATGTATCTTTCGGACTTTTGTACCAATGAATGTGTATACTGTGGCTTTAATACAAAAAACCCTATGCGCCGTAGAACTCTGAGCGTTGCAGAGGTGGAACGGGAGGGCCGGATGATTGCCGGGACGGGGTTGAGACACCTGCTTATCCTTACGGGAGAAGCGCCGCACCAGGCGTCTGTGGAATACCTGGCCGAGTGTACCGGGAGGCTGAGGAAGTACTTCTCTTCAGTATCTATTGAAGTATATCCCATGGAAACAGCAGGATATCAGGCGCTTGTTGCCGCAGGGGTTGATGGGATGACTGTTTACCAGGAGGTCTATGACCCGGAAATCTATGACCGGCTCCACATTAAAGGGCCTAAGAAAAACTATCGCTTCAGGCTTAATGCACCGGAGCGGGCCTGTCAGGCCGGAATGCGGACTGTCAACCTGGGAGCATTACTGGGGCTCGCAGACTGGAGAAGCGAGGTTTTCGCTCTCGGGCTTCATGCAAAATACCTTCAGGATAAGTACCCTGATACCGAAATAAGTGTGTCATTTCCACGCATCAGGCCGGCAGCCGGGCAATTCCGCCCTGCGGTAGAGGTAACTGACCGGGAACTGGTCCAGATGATACTGGCCATCAGGCTTTTTTTGCCCCGGGCGGGGATCACCCTTTCGACAAGGGAAAACCCGGATTTCAGGGATAACCTGATTAGACTTGGGGTAACCAAAATGTCTGCCGGTTCCTGTACTGAAGTAGGGGGGCGGCTGGACGGGGACGGTCATGACGGGCAGTTCGAAATATCCGATACCCGTTCTGTTGCCGAAATGAAGGCTGCTATTTTACAAAACGGGTATCAGCCGGTCTCCAAAGACTGGCTGGTAATATGAAACTGGCTGATAACAGAGATTGGCAAAAGCTTTTCAGCAATCAATATAATGGGACTGTTTCGGCGGCTGCAGCCGTTTGTGGGGCAGACCTGTTTTTTTTTGAAAAATTTCGAACTGTTTTCAGGGGAAATGGTGTCTAATAGATAGATAGCAGTCAGGTGGTGTGGCAATGGATATAACAGGACTGGTAAAAATGGCCCGGGCCGGAGACGAACAGGCTTTTGCCAGGCTTATAGAAATGAAGCGGGATAATCTCTACAGGACTGCTTTTGCTTATGTGGGCAATGAAGCCGACTGTCAGGATGTCCTTCAGGAGGCTTTTATCAAGGCATATCTGTCCTTAAATAAGCTCAAAAGGCCCGAAATTTTCTTTACCTGGCTGACCAGGATTCTGATAAATGTTTGCTGCAGTCAGTTAAGACGAAGGCACAAAACTACACCGCTTGATGAAGGACAGCCTGCCGGAGGTTATGTTGACCCGAATTTCATGCTGGCTGAGGCCAAGGCTGATATAACCGGTATGCTTGATTCCCTAGATGAAAAGTACCGCCAGGTGCTTATTTTAAAGTATCTGGGAGAATATACCCTTGTTGAAATCAGTGAAATACTGAAATGTCCCCTGGGCACGGTCAAATCGCGTTTAAATTACGGGCTCAGGGAACTCAGGGAAAAAGCTGAAAGGAGGGGTGGCTGTGATTGATTGCAGGTCAGTGCAAAATTTGCTGCCGGACTATGTTTTGGCAGAACTGGATGATGAAACAACACAACGTATTTGCCGGCACTTGCGGGAATGTCCGGAATGCAATCAGGAGAAGGAGCGGCTCCGGGAGTTGTATGATTTCGGTGACGTTTTTTTCGGGCAAATGAAAGAGGGTATCCCAATTCCGGCAGGCGCTGGATACGTAAAACTGCCGGAATACAGGAGGCGGGGGCTCCGGCTGCCCGTGTTCCGGGAAGTGTTTGGCCTGAAATATGCTGCAGCCTGTGCCGTTGTGCTAATCCTCTTTTTCAGCACATATATTTCCCCGACCGCAGCCTATTATGCTTCCAAAATTCCTGTCCTTGGCCAGGTATTCACTACTGTGGATGAAGGGGCCCTGGTGGCACATGAAGAGGGTTTTGGGCAGCGTGTGGCAAAAACCAGGACCATTAACGGGGCCGCTTTTATGGTGGATGAAGTTATCATTGACCAGGCCAGGACCCTGCTGTTATTCCGGATAAAACTGCCGGAGTATGTTGAATTTGATGGCGGGATGCCGGAAGATGTTGTCCTGGAAGACCAGTTTGGCTATTCATACCGGTTCAGCGGCGCTTCGGCTGAAGCCTCCACAGAAAAAAAAGAGATTTCAGGTGTTCTGGAATTCCCGCCGCTGAAGACCTGGGCCAGGAAACTGACCTTCCGGACAACGGCGCTTAATATACACAAAGACAAAGAACAACATTATATTTTGGGAAACTGGGAATTTGATTTCGCAGTTGACCCTCTGCTTGCCAAAAGGGTAACCAGAGAGATCAAAATTGACAAGGAGTTTTCTGTTGACGGGGTGGATATTCACTTTACCAAGGCAGTCCTTGCCCCCAGCCAGACTGCAGTATTTTATGAGTATAAATTTAAAGGGACTGATAGGGCCGGCAGGGAATGGAGGCATCGCGAAGAGTTGCTGCGCCAGGTTAAACTGATTGATGATTCCGGCAGGGAATACAGCCGCCTGGGGGGAGGGGGAGGAACATCCTCCGCTTTGGGAAAAATAACGGGTAATGGAGTGTTAAACTTCAGCCCGGTCCTGTTTTCTGATGCCGGTCGGCTTAACCTGGAAGGAGCCGGGTTTGCGATAGATAAATCCGGTATGGAAGTGCTTGTACCTCTGGACCTTAAAGTTGAATACCCTATGAAACATGAGTTTTTGGACGGTACTGTGACCATTGACAGCGCCGCTGCTGCCGACGGGCACTTGAAGGTTCGTATCCTCACAGGTGACGGAGCCGTAAACAGCGTTTATTCGGTGTTTTTAACAGATACCGCCGGAAAACAATATAACGCCGTGAGTATGAATTTTGTCGACAAGGTCAGGATTGGGACCGGTGACCGGGTTCAAACCGGGATGGTACAGGAAATCTTTTTCAATACCCCTGCTGCAGACCCAGCGGGTAGGTTTACCATGGTCATCCGGGAGGCAAACATTAATATAGACAGCTCCTGGAGAGTTGCTATTCCTTTGGGACAGGAGGGAGAGAGATGAAAAAAAGACTGTTGATTGTAATCCTGGCTGTGCTTGCATTGGGCTTTATGCTGCAGTTACTGCCTGGCTCGAACATTGCTTTACAGACAGTTGATGAGGAAACCCGTCGTGAGTTTTTGCAGGAAATAAACCGCACTGTCAAGGCTGAAGGCCTTGAGATAACGGTCACAGAAGTTTTTCTTGACCTCAATACCATATATGTCAACGGCACTGCCAGGGGTAAAGAAAAAATTGTCGCCCTGGAAGTTACCGACAAAAATGAACCCGAAGCAGCTGATAAAGTCGACGGCAGCAGGCAGCAGCCGAAAGCGCTGCCGGGTACGGAACTGGAGTGGGGAATGCACGGGCTGTGGTCGGGCGGGAAGTGGTGGCATCCGGCGGGTGACAGATTTTCTGTCAGGTTTCCCCATGGTCTTGACCTGAGTCAGCCGGGATTTAATATGGTGTTTTATACTTCGCAAGGTGAGAAGGTAGTTTTGGAAATACCGGTTAAAGAAAACCTTAAGGATAAAGTAAAGGTGGTTCCGGTTAACTGGAAGGCAGACCTTGAGGGGAAGCGGCTGGAGATCCGGGAAATCAGTTTTGGGCTGACCTATACGGCTGTCAAATACCAAACCCCGTCAAGTTTTGCATGGCGGGACATGGAATTCACCCTTACTGATTTAACAACAGGGAAAACCTACCGGAGCGCATTTGGCTCCCTGAGCGGAGATGGGGAAGAATATACCGGGGAGGCAGCATTTGAGGACCCGGTACCGCTGCCGGAAGGCCCTGTTGAGCTTAAGGTCCACAGCAGGGAAGGTACTGTTAAAAAGCAGATCAGTGTGGTAAAATCATTGTAACTATTGGTGGGGGGCACAACCAAATTAGCAGGGGGCAATGACACATGTGTGAAGAGCATACGGTTAGGGAGCCGTTTTGGATGAAAAAGCTGATGCTGCTGACTTACGGGAAATGGGTAAATGACACCCTGGATTACTACCTCTTTTTGGGGAGAATGACCAGGGTCCCTTTGATAGGCAGGGTGGTGCGTTTTTTTTCGGAACAATACGGCAAATATATGCACGGAGGCAGGGCGGCAACGGCAGATGAATGTATCGGGGTGCTGGCAGAGGCCCGGCAGATTACTATTATGGACTGTTCCTGCAGGGTTAAATACGATAACTGTGATAAACCGATCAGGACCTGTATCGCTATAAATACCGGGGCCGAGGTTCTGGGCAGCCTGAGAAAAGAGCAGCCTGTTTCAGTAGAGGAAGCAGTGCGGATTATAAGGGAGGCACCGCACCATGGTCTGATAAGGTCAATCACCCATTGTGTGTCACCTGACCAATACGTTATCTGCAACTGCTGTACCTGCTGCTGTGTGCCTTACAGGCTGAGAAGCGAGTATGGCATCAGAAGCGCCGTGGAGGATGGGTTTTATGCGGCTCAAATCAATACCGGAAGCTGCCTCAGATGCGGCAGGTGTCTGGATAAGTGTCCCCAAGGCGCCATCGATATTGATCAGGGAACAATTGATGCGGCAAAATGCCTTGGCTGTGGAAACTGTTTTGACAACTGCCCCCATAACGCTATCCAAATGGCGGCGCGGGAGGGCCGGAAACCTGTGATGCTGCCCGGCAGGGCCGCAAGATTCCTGATGTATACGGCTTTTCTGGCAGTAATCCTGCCCCTGGCTGTGGGGTATAAACTACTGCATACGTTGAAGGGGAAACTATCCAAATAACCTTATAGATCATGATATTTCCATTTAATGCAAGGAGTATAATTTTCCTCCAGGGCGCCCAACGGTGTCCTGGAGGTTTTTTCCTGCCTGTTTAGCCGTTTGGCGGCAATAAATGAGCAGGGGAAAATACATAGATGGACTCTTTAAGGGAAACCATATTTGATAAGAGGGTTTCATGGGAGGGTCTCGATGGACAAACACCATTTACTGGAAAAACTTAACTGGTTTTATTCCCTGGAAATAAATCAGGTGGATATGTACCGGAAGCAAAGCAAGAAGACTAAAGATCCGCATCTTGCCAGGGCGCTCAACAAATTTGCCGAGATAGAACAGGGCCATGTTGAAAATATTTGCAGCACTATTGAACGGCTGGGGGCTAACCCATCGTTTTTGTGGGAGGTTGCCGGGGAGATATCCGGCGCTATCACAGGTACCCTTTCCAGTCTTCCGTCCCGGGAGGAGACATTAAGGTTTAATATTACCCTGGAGACAAAGGCAATATCCGATTATAAGGCGTTAATCAGACAGGTTGGCAATGAGGACATCAGGGAGACCCTTTGGAGCAATATGATTGATGAGGAACTGCACACTTCGTGGATGAATACGGAACTGGTGAAAATGAAAGGAGAAGGTCATTGATGCGGGAGTTTAAAATTAGTAGATTTATAATAATTTCACTGCTGGTATTGACGGTTTTTTCGGGATGCTTAATTTATTCCCGGACAATTTCAGCCCAGACTCCAAGGCTATCCTGGGGTTCTTCGGGAAATGAGGTTTCCCAGGTACAGACAAAACTCAGGGACTGGGGTTATTACAAAGGGGCGGTTGATGGAGTATTTGGTGCAGGTACTGCGGATGCGGTGAAAAGATTTCAGGCCAAAAACGGACTGGCTGCAGACGGGGTAGTAGGCCCTGCCACATGGAAGGCTCTGGGGATTACCATAAGCGGGTCAAACCAATACCAGCCTTCAAGGGGTATTTCCGCCAGGGATGATATTTACCTCCTGGCACGGGTGGTCAACGGGGAGGCTGCAAACGAACCACACCTGGGAAAAGTTGCTGTGGCAGCGGTCATTCTAAACAGAGTTGAAAGTGACAAGTTTCCCAATACCCTGGCAGGGGTTATTTACCAACCACATGCTTTTGAATCCATTACCAATGGCATAGCCAATGCGCAGCCCTCTCAAGATTCGGTCAAGGCTGCTCAGGATGCTATGAATGGATGGGACCCTTCTCAGGGGGCATTGTTTTTTTGGAATCCCGCGAAACCCGTGAGCAGTTGGATATGGTCAAGGCCCATTATAACTGAAATAGGGGGCCATGTGTTTGCCAGGTAAAGCCCGGGGTAAAGGCTAGAGCCCCAAGGCTGCCAATAAATTGAGTTAGAAAGGGGACTTTTACTTTGAGGAAATGGTGGATGATTCCTGCTCTGGCCGCTGTAATGGTCATAGGCGGGCTGGCATACTGGGGATACGGATTATCCCGTGACAGGGAACAGATTGTCACTTATATGAACAATAATAACCAGAGGGCGTTTTACCAGTTGGTGGACCATGTAGAGAATATGGAGGTCATGCTTTCAAAAGGTCTGGTATCAAACTCGCCCTCACAGCGGATGATGATTTTTTCTGATGTTTGGCAGGAGTCCTATGCAGCCAGGGAAACCCTGGCACAGATACCGGTCACAGGACCCAGCCTGACCCGAACCTCTACCTTCCTTACCCAGACCGGAGATTATGTGTGGTCACTGGCCAAGAGATTTGTCAGGGGTGATGAGATCAAGGCTGAAGAACTGGATAAACTGAATAGGCTGCATACTGAAGCCGGGTATCTTGCCGCTGAACTGGAAAACATAGAAAAACAGGCTGCCGACAGAAGGCTTACCTGGGGGGAAATCAAGTCAAAGTCTGAAGATATGGGCCAAGGGGTCAATGTTCCCAGGGGACTTGAAAATATTAACCGGAAGATGGAGGACTTTCCCACCTTGATTTATGACGGTCCGTTTTCAGACCACATTATCAATAGAAAGCCCCAGAGTCTTACCGGCAGCGCAGTCAGCAGGGATCAGGCCGGGACTGCTGCCCGGAGATTCGTGGAGACAGGGACTTCCAAAAAATTCAGAGTTGTAAATACTGAAGAGGTTAATGGCATCATTCCTGCCTACAGGATTTATCTGGCTTCACAGCAGCAGGTGAAACCATCGGTAACTGTTGATATATCCAAAAAAGGCGGTCATACGCTGTTTATGCTGAACAACAGAGTGGTTAACAAGGCCGCGACATCTTCCGATAAGGCTGTTTCACTGGCCCGGAGTTTTCTGGAAAAGCGAAATATAGATAATATGGTGCCGACATACTTTATTGAACAGCAAAATACGGGAATAGTTATTTTTGAATATGAACAGGACGGGATACTGATTTACCCTGACCTGATGAAAGTGAAAGTCGCCCTGGATACCGGAGAAATAATCGGCTTTGAAGGCACCGGGTTTCTGATGAATCACCAAAACAGGCGGCTTCCGAAAGCGAAATTGAGTGAGCGGGAAGCCCTATCAAAAGTAAATCCTGACCTGAAAATAAGTTCCAAAAGGCTGGCGGTGATTCCCCGGGAAAACCTGGAGGAAGTGCTGGTTTATGAATTCAAGGGCACCCTTGAGGAAGACAGCTTTATTATTTACATTAATGCTATGACAGGTGAAGAGGAGCAGATACTCAAAGTCATTGAAACCAATGGCGGACCAATGATGATGTAATACAGGGAAAAGGCCATAGGACGAGGATTCATAGGTATTTGGGGGGTATTGGGCGTGGGTTCAGGTTCATCCGGTGTTTCGCGCGCATAACCCCTCTTAGCATTTTTGCCTTTCCCAAAAGAACAAGTTATAATAGTACTATCCCAACAAGGGCTTAATTTTAAATTTTAGCGGCTTGAGATGGTGAAGTAGTTCCGGGCAGTAGGTGTAAATGCGAGCAGGTATATGCTTTGACTGGAGCGGATATCTGTAAGTGTTTAGATACAACAGTGATAACACCCTAAGTCGAAATTGTTACCGGTTCACCGAACCCGGAATCGAAAAATCAGCTAAAACCTGAGAGCTGGGGCTTTTTTTAGTTCTGAATAAACAGGGCTAAGGATAGATCATGCAAATGGTCTGGGGTGAGTCGGTGAGGCGAAACCTGGGCACTCTAACTCTCTTCTACTAATAGAAGAGAGTCAGAGTGCCCATTTTTATTTATGAAAAGGGGAGGTGAATGGAGTAGCTTTGTTATGGGGTAAGATAAGCCAAATGAGAATATCGGCCCGAATGTTCATAAGTGAAAAAATGTTAATAAGTGAAAAAAGGAGGAGGACAAACCAAATGTTTAAAAGGTATTTCAGATATATGTGTCTGGTTTTACTGGTTGTGATGACAGGGGTTCTGGCGGCAGGATGCAGTGATGACGGGATTAAAATAGGAGTTGTTACCGGGACAACTTTTGAGCAGGAAGCAAACAAGTTTTCCAAGGTGGATGAGGTTAAATTATACAAGGATGATAACTTTACCCTTCAGGAACTGTCCAGCGGCAGGATTGACGGTGTGATTACAGACAAGCTGGTCGGGCTGACAGGGATCAAAGAGGGAGGCTATGACAACCTTAAACTGGCGGGTGACCTGCTCTATACCGAAACTATCGGGGTAGCTGTCAGAAAAGAGGATGATTCTCTGAGACAGGCAATTAATGAAGTCCTTGGAGAAATGATAGCTGATGGTACTTATACTGAAATAAGCAAAAAATATTTTGGCAGTGACATTATGGAAGGTATCGAATATAAAGAGACTTTTCCCGGTGAAGAGAGGGCTTCTGATGACAGCCTGGAAAGGGTGAAAGAAGCAGGAAAACTGCAGTTTGCCATGAGCGGCGGCTATCCTCCGTTTAACTACTTTACTGAGAATGATGAACTGACAGGTTTTGATGTTGAAGTAGGTAAAGAGGTTGCCAAAAGGTTAGGGGTGGAATATGAGCCGGTAACTACTGACTGGAGCGGGATTCTTGAAGGTCTTAGGGCCGGCCGTTATGACGGGATTTTCGGCAGTATGGCAATTACCGATGAGAGGCTGGAAGTTGTTGACTTTACTGATCCTTATTATTATTCAGGGGCACAGTTGATAGTCCGGCAGGATTCAACCATTACCGGGCCAGAGGACCTGAAATAGAGATTCCGGGGTGCACAGCTTACGTGTTGTGCACCCGGTTTTTGTCCGGCGCAGGAACTCTGTTGATTGAAGGTGTGGAAGTGGTGAGCTTCAAATAGGAGGTAGTGCTTTTTGGTATATGACTTAAGCATAGTAGTAGAAAAGTTCCCGATTTTTATCCCGGCAGCGGTACAAACTCTTAAAATTACGGCAGCATCAATTGTTTTCGGGGTAATCATAGGTTTGGTTGTTGCCTTTGGCAGAATTTCCAAATGCAAACTCTTTTATTTTCCGGCTACTCTCTATATTACAGTTATCAGGGGAACCCCCATTCTTTTACAGCTTTTTATCGTATATTTCGGTCTGGCCGAGATTGTCAGGCTGGACCCCTTTCCCTCTGCGGTAATTGCCTTTGGAACCCACAATGGTGCATATATAGCGGAAATATTCCGCGGGGCAATCAAGTCCATTGATATCGGGCAGATGGAAGCAGCGCGTTCACTTGGGATGACACAATTTCAGGCAATGCGGCGCATCATACTGCCCCAGGCGCTGAAACGGGCAATTCCGCCCCTGGGTAACCAGTTTATTATCGCTACCAAGGACTCTTCACTGGCCAGTGCCATATCGGTCAGGGAACTGCTGCTCAAATCCCAGCAGTTGGGCTCCTCTACCTACCGGTTTATGGAGTATTTTATTATTGCCGGAATTTATTATCTTATTATTACAACTATACTGGGATACCTGGTACACCGGCTGGAGCGCAGGCTGGCTGTGAGTGACCGGCTGTAAACCGGTATTGTGGTATGAACGGAGTGCGGCCGATGAAAAACATAAGTGACAGAGGTGTGGTAATTTGAATAAGAGAAGTGACCGTAAAATGGTTGAGGTCAAAGGACTTCATAAGAGCTTCGGGGAACTGGAAGTTCTTAAAGGAATAGATCTATCTGTGGCTGAGGGGGAAGTAGTTGTTATTATCGGGCCCAGCGGTTCGGGAAAGAGTACGCTTTTGCGCTGTATTAATTTCCTGGAAAAAAACCAGTCGGGAGAGATATGTATAGATGGCCAGCTGATTGAACACGGGGGCGGCCATATTAACAAAATGCGGCAGAATGTCGGTATGGTATTTCAACACTTTAATCTTTTCCCACACATGACGGTGTTGCAAAATGTGTCTGAAGGGCCCATCCAGGTACGAAAGATGAGTAAAAGGCATGCTGTCACGATGGCAGAAGAGCTTCTGGATAAGGTTGGCCTTGCTGATAAGAAAAATGAATACCCGGCCATGCTTTCCGGAGGTCAAAAGCAGAGAGTTGCCATTGCCAGGGCTCTGGCGATGCAGCCAAAGGTCATGTTGTTTGATGAGCCGACTTCAGCGCTGGACCCTGAACTGGTCGGAGAAGTTCTGGCTGTTATGAAAGAACTGGCCAGGGAGGGTATGACAATGCTGGTGGTCACTCATGAAATGGGTTTTGCCCGTGAGGTGGCCGACCGGGTGATATTTATGGATGATGCTGCAATTGTAGAACAGGGAATACCTGAGGATGTTTTTGATAACCCCAAGAATGAACGGACTCAGGCATTTTTAGGCCAAATCTTGTGATTGAGAATGTTTTTGTCCCGGAGTCCTGGCCAGCTGTTCCAGAGTCCGGCTCCGTTTTCGGAGCCTGAGAAGAAATGCAGGGTACAGTACTCCCGGGGTTCGGTCCCTTTGAGGAAACTTGCTCTGATAGTGTCCGGGGAAAGGGGTGTCGCCAGCAGCCCGGTATCTGTGCAGATGTTCACGGTAACGATGTCAGGCGGAACAGTGAACTCCACGGAGGGAATATTTTCGAGAGCCTTTGACATGAACCGGGCCCATATCGGGCCGGCAATTTTCCCGCCTGGAATACCTACAGCTTTTTCCGGATTGTCATAACCGATATAGACACTTGCAGCCAGGTGTGGTGTGTAGCCGACAAACCAGGCATCACGGTAATTTTGGGTTGTTCCGGTTTTGCCTGCAGCCGGGCGTGAGATAATTCCGGACAGTGAACCGGCGGTACCGCCGGGTTCAAAAACCGCAGACAGCATATCAGTCACCAGATAGGCCGTGGAGTCAGAGATTACCCGTTCTGTTACCGGGGTATTTTCTTCGATTAACCGGCCCTTTTTATCAGTGATTTTAAGTATAAACAGGGGCTTGCTTTTAATGCCGCCGGAGGCTAGAGTGCTGTATGCACCGGCCATTTCAAGGGGGGTTACCTCCGAAGTACCCAATGCCAGGGACAAGTAAGGCCTGAGCTCGCTTTCTATGCCCATCTTGCGGGCATATTCGGCCATTACCTGTGGGGCAACTTCATTAGCAAGTCTGACAGCAACAATGTTGTCGGAAATTTTCAGGGCTTCTTTTAAAGTAAGCGGCCGGTTGTGATAGGGATTTGACCCGTAATCAGTGGGCGTATATAGCTTACCATTGGCCTGGGGGAACTCCACATATTCACAGGTAAAAGTGCTTCCCTGGGTATAGCCCCTGTCAATGGCTGCAGTATATAAAAATGGTTTAAAGGCTGAACCCGGCTGCCTTTTTGCCTGGACAGCCCTGTTGAATTTTGACCGGGAAAAATCCCTCCCGCCAACCATGGCCCTGATATGCCCGATACCCGGCTCAATGGCTACCAGAGCGCCTTCCAGCTGCCCATCCTGATTTTGCAGCACACTGTTAAAAGATGCTTCAGCTGCCTTCTGCATTTCCAGGTCAAGGGTTGTATAAACAGAGATGCCGTCAGCATAAAGCATGTCAGCTCCGTCTTCATATTTATCGGTAAGATATTGGATTACTTCACTGATAAAATAGGAGGCGGTTTCTGTTTTTGCTGTACCGGATTTCAATATAAGCTTCTCCCGGAAGGCTTCATCCGCTTCCTTGCGGGTAATAAACCCGGCATCAGTCATGCGCTCCAAAACAGTTTTCTGCCGGCCCCTGGCTTTTTCCCGGTCCTTAAAGGGGGAATAGGTATTCGGTGCCTTGGGAAGTCCGGCCAGCATGGCGCTTTCTGCCAAATCCAGGTCTGAGGCAGGCTTATCAAAGTAGGTCTGGGAGGCAATTTCTATGCCGTATGCCCCATGCCCGAAGTATATCTGGTTCAGGTAGAGTTCGAGAATTTCATCTTTGGAGTGCTTTCGTTCCATCTGGATAGCCAGTAGCGCTTCCCTGAATTTGCGCCCAAAGGTTTTTTCTCTCGACAGGTAGAGGTTTTTGACTGTTTGCTGGGTTATGGTACTGCCGCCCTCCACAAGCTTGCCTGACCTGAGGTTGTGCCAGGCCGACCCGATGATGCGGACCGGATCCAGACCAAAGTGTTTATAAAAACGGGTATCTTCAACAGCGATAAAGGCATTCCGGGTCATCTGGGGGATTTTTTCCACCTGGATTTCCACCCTGTTTTCCCTATAAAGGGTTGTAATGACCTTGTTATTTATATCATAAACCTTTGAGGCTACCGGCACCTTTGGAGTGGGCAGCGTAAGAAGACTACAGCCGCCTGCAAATGCTGCAATCAAGGCAAGAAATACCAAAAAAATGAGTGGCCAAATAATTTTTTTCATTTAACTTTTCACCAGCCTGAAAACAAATCTAGGTTTATTATATCAAAAACCAATGGTGCTATGTAGATTTCGATTATAGTAGACCAACTTTTTAGAATTTTTCAAAATAAGGAAGGATTTCCGTAAATTGTGGCGAAAAGAACTTGCTATATGGAAAATATTTACCATTCGCAATTTAGGGGGGGGAAAGCCTTGCTGCTGAAGAATGACATTAAAACCAAATCCGCCGGGAACAATCCGGAAGGGCTGCCGGGTGTCCTTATTGCTGATTTTAGCGGAAAACTTAAGCTTGCGAAATGGAGATTAATGAGTGATGGCTATAATGTTTATTATGCCAGGCAGCTGACTGAAATAGAGAATATCCTGGGCAAAGAAAACATTCGGGTAGTTCTGGTAAGTATTTCAGGGGAAGATGACAGCTCGTTTGTAGAAAACATGAAAAGAACCAGGGACAATCTGGGGATAGTTGCCGTTCCGGTGGCTAAAGGCCTTCATATTGATAAAAGCCTTCATTTCCTGAGTGTCCGCAAAGCTGACGGATTTCCGGTGGATTATCCCCAGCTGAGCGCGGCTGTTGCCGCAGAACTGGAGCAGGTTAACCAGCTGAACCGGCAGAAGTCGGCACTCAGCCAACTTAAAAGGGCGCTGGTATTTCCGCCGGTTAAGCCTTTGATATATCAGACCGCTTTTGATCACATTAAAACCGGAATTCTTATTTTAGACACATCAGGTGAAATCCTTCTTGCAAACAGCGCAATATGCAGTTTGCTCAAAATGGATGCCGGTCTGGTTATCGGAAAAAACTTCGCCGAGGTTATGGGGCAGCGGGAAGCCCCCGAACAGGAGGCGGTCTATAGTTTGATACAGGAAATTGCTTCCGGCAGGGCGACGGTGTGTGCAGAAATTTTTAATAATACCGCCGTGGATGAACCCGTGCCTTATGAAGTGGCAGCCCACCGCGTATTTAGCCCGAAAGGGGAATACATTGGAATGTGTATTTCTGCAGCAGATATCAGGGAGTTCAGAAAACTGGAGAAAGTTATTGCCCGGTCGGAGCGCCTGGTGGTTGCGGGGCAGCTGGCTGCGGGGGCCGCACATGAAATAAGAAATCCGCTCACTTCTGTCAGGGGATTTATTCAGCTCCTGAAAAAGGAGTTGGAGGGTACTCCAAAAGAAGAATATATAAGCATAATAATTTCAGAAATAGACAGGGTTAATACCATAATCAGCAAGCTGCTGAAATTGACAAAGCCTGCTGTGCTCAATAAAACAGAGGCCAACATCAGTGAGTTGTTTGCCGATATTAAGGTGCTTATGGAAAGTGAGGCTTTTCTTAAAAATATAACTATCACAGAAGATTTCCAGGGTTCCCTGCCCCTGGTTCAAATTGACTGTGAACAGATAAAGCAGGTTATTATCAATATTGTGAGGAATTCCTTTGAGGCTATGCCTGAGGGAGGAAACATAGATATAAAAGGTACTGAAAGAAAACAAGAAAGACTGGTTTGTTTGGAAATATCGGATACCGGAGAGGGCATGACCGAGGAAACCATCAGACAAATGTTTATGCCGTTTTTTACCACCAAGGATTCCGGTACCGGTCTGGGGCTTGCGGTTTCCCAGGCAATTGTTGAAAGCCACGGCGGAAGGATTGAGGTCATCAGCAAACTGGGTGAAGGAACAAAAACATGCTTATATCTGCCTTGCTAAGAAGGAACACACAGAGTCAGATTAATTCCCGGGATAGGGGATTAATTTGGCTTTTTTTTCGGATTGGCGGCGATAAAATGGGTAAAATAAAACCAGACCAGAATTACAAAAGGGAGGGCTGTTAATGGCTGCAACTGTTATAAATGTGGGAGGAATGACCTGTAATCACTGTAAAATGGCAGTAGAAAAGGCCTTGAAAACATTGGATGGGGTTCAGGATGCCAGTGTTGACCTGGATGCAAAAAAAGTATCTATTGAGTATGACCCGGCCGGTGTGGATGAGGCTGGACTGAAAAAAGCGATTTCAGATGCCGGGTATGACGTTTATTAAGGCCGGGAGGGAAGGCTTTGACCCGTAAGTACCGTAAGGTTTCACGATACCGTGAAATTACCGGGATTTTGGTCAGGCATGGGTTTAGATACCTGATTGAGCCTCAAAAAAGGTCTCTTCCCCAGCGGGTGAGAATGGTTTTTGAAGACCTTGGGCCGACCTTTGTAAAAATGGGTCAGCTATTAAGCGCCAGGCCTGACCTGGTTCCGCGGGACTATGTTGAAGAGTTCAGCCGGCTTCAAGATAAAGTTGAAGAGGTGTCTGAACCTGAAATAAGAGCTCAATTCATCAGGGAAATGGGCAAGGCTCCTGAAGAGATATTTCTTGATTTTAATTACAGGCCCCTTGCCAGCGCTTCCATCGGGCAGGTCCATGAGGCGGTCCTCCCGGATGGGGCAGAGGTTGTGGTAAAGGTCCAGAGGCCTCACCTGAAACAGTTTATCGGTGGCGATATCAAAATACTTAAAAGGTTTGCCGGTATCCTTCAGAAGCGAACTGTTATCGGACAGGTCTGTGATATTTATGAAATCATTGATGTCTTTGAGAGACAGATACACAAGGAACTGGACTACCTTACCGAGGCTGTAAATACCGAAGCCTTTGGCAGGGAGTTCAGTGATAAGGAAAACGTAATTGTGCCCCGGATATTTTCTGACTATACCACCCGGGAGATCCTGACAATGGAATTTGTCCGGGGTATCAGGGTAGAGGAGTTCGAGGAACATAACTACAGTTATGATGAAAGAAGCCGGTATTCAGGAAATATGCTGCTCTCAATTTACCGTCCCCTGTTTGAACGGGGTATTTTTCACGGTGACCCGCATCCGGGTAATGTTTTGTTTCAGGACGATTTCTGTATTGTCCTCATTGACTTTGGCATTGTGGGAAGGTTTGACCGTTATTACCGCAGGCTGGTTGCGGAACTTTTGATAGCTTTGGGTGACCGGGATGTGCCGGCAGTAATGAATATTATCATGGAAACAGGGAGAGCCACGAGGAGAATTCACCAGCAGCATTTTTTTGAAGACGTTTCTGAGATAGTGGAAAAGGCCAATGGGGTAACCCGCGGCGGAATAGAGCTGGGTCAGCTGATTAATGGTATGCTGGCGATTTCTATTGAGCACGGAATCAGGATGCCGGATAATCTCTTTATTTTGGGGAAGACCGTGATGATAAGTGAAGATATGGCCAGGAGAATATGCCCTGAACTGGACATAATAGAAGTAATCAGACCGATAGCTGCCGAATATTTGAAAGAAACCCTGCGTCCCGGGCTCGATAACGGAAGTGTTTATAAGCAATTGTCCAATGCTGCTGAGGGGATAATGACCCTTCCGGGGGATGTCTGTAAAGCGGTGAGGAATTTTGCCAACAATGATACCCGGATAACCTTTTATCACAGGAACCTCAACTGGCTGTATGATATGCTGGATATATCTTCCTCCAGAATTGCCTTTGGGCTCATTCTGGCAGCCTTAATGGTCGGTTCAGCATTGATAATGCATACCGGAAAGGGCCCGCTGCTATTGGGATATCCTATACTGGGCACACTGGGTTTTGTTTTTTCGGGACTCCTGGGTATAATGGTTCTGGTATCAATGCTTAAGTCAGGACGGCTGAGGTAATACCGGTTCGGGATAAAAGCAAAAAAATTGTAATTAACACAGTTGTGGTTTTCCGCATATAAATATTATTGACAGGTACACCTGCAAATGATATAATTCTAAGAAATTTACCTTTAAAAAGACAGTGAAGGGAATAGTAAGTGTATTGTTTACCCAGCAGAGAGCCGGAATTGGTGGAACCCGGCGGAAACATGCACCGAATGCCATCCTGGAGTCACCGGGCTGAATTTTAGTAAGCTTGGTCGTATCCCGGGCGTTAACGGGAATTAAGCTGGGCTGTATTTAGCAGCCAATTAGGGTGGTACCGCGTGAGAAAGCTCTCGTCCCTTGTGGGATGAGGGCTTATTTTAATTTCGTATAAGGGGGAGTGGTTAATTTGGATCAAAAGGACCGTGAGATACTGGAAATGCTTCAGAATAACAGCCGCCTGGGGTTTGAGCAGATAGCCGCTATGCTTGGGACGGATCGGCAGGATGTGGAAAACAGGATTAAAGATCTTGAAGAAAAACGGATTATTGTTAAATACAATTCTCTGATTAACTGGGAGAAGGCCGGTGAAGATGTGGTTTCCGCCATCATTGAGGTCAAGGTCTCTCCTCAGAGGGGAGCTGGGTTTGACAAACTGGCGGAAAGGATTTACCGGTTTCCTGAGGTCAAGGCGGTTTACCTGATGTCCGGGAGTTACGACTTCTCAGTCTTGGTTGAAGGGACCAATATGAAGGATGTGGCCTTTTTTGTAGGAACAAAGCTGGCTACCATTGACAATGTCCTGAGTACGGCAACACATTTTGTGTTGAAGAAGTTTAAGCAGGAAGGCGTAATTCTGGATGATAAGGAAGAAGACAGAAGGTTGGTGATTTCGCCATGATAAAATGGTCAGATAAACTGTCGGCTGCTGTTAAAAATATTCCCCCTTCAGGAATCAGGCGCTTCTTTGACCTGGTTACTGAGACCAAAGGAGTAATTTCACTGGGAGTGGGCGAACCAGACTTTGTTACCCCCTGGCACGTTCGAGAGGCTTGTATATATTCCCTGGAAAAGGGATACACAATGTATACCTCCAACTGGGGAATGCTGGAACTCAGGGAGGAAATAGCGCGCAGCCTCTACAACAATTATAAAGTTAAGTATGAGCCGTCAAATGAGGTGTTGGTGACCGTTGGGGTCAGTGAGGCTATGGACCTGGCTTTAAGGTCTGTGGTTTCCTTTGGTGACGAGGTCCTGATACCCGAACCCTGTTTTGTCTCTTATGCTCCATGCACTTCATTGGCAGGAGGGGTCCCTGTTCCTATTCCGACGACAGAGGATAATGATTTCAGGGTTACCGCGGCCCAGATTGAAGAAAAAATCACCCCAAACACCAAAGCGCTGATTCTCAGTTACCCCAATAATCCGACTGGAGCCACCATTTCCAGGGAGGAGTTGATGGAAATTGCCAAGGTGGTCAAAAAACACGATCTGCTGGTTATTTCTGATGAAATTTATGATGAACTGACATATGAAGGGACACATACATGTTTTGCCTCACTTCCGGCAATGAAGAGCAGGACAATACTGCTTAACGGCTTTTCCAAGGCCTATGCGATGACCGGGTGGCGGTTGGGATATGCCTGCGGGCATCCTGAAGTGATTGCCCACATGACGAAGATTCACCAGTATACTATTATGTGTGCTCCGATAATGGCCCAGATGGCGGCCCTGGAGGCCCTGCAAAACGGGACCGATGAAATGAAGAAGATGGTGGCTGAATATGACAGGCGCCGGAGACTGGTTCTTAAGGGGCTGGGTGAAATCGGCCTTTCGTGTTTCGAACCCCGGGGCGCATTTTATGCTTTCCCATCAATCAGGAACACGGGAATGACTTCTGAAGAGTTTGCTGAAAAGCTGTTGGTGGACGGCAAAGTTGCCATTGTTCCCGGTAATGTATTCGGTACCAATGGAGAAGGCCATATCAGGCTGTCTTATGCCGCTTCGGTTGAAAACCTTACAGAGGCTATTGAACGCATGGGCAAGTTTATCGGCAAATCGGGCTGCCGGTCTGATGGCATGGCAGCCAGTGGATAATTGTTTGGACATAAATTAAATTGTTTAGAAAACAGGAGCATCCTGGTCTGTAATCCCCGGGCTGCTCCTGTTTTTTGTTTGGCTCTGCATAAACAAAATGTTAAAAATTATCAGAAAAATTTGGCTGTATAGAGGAGGAAAAGAAATTAAAATGTAGAATTATTATTGGTTATCGATAGAATGTTGATTAGGAAAGTTTATCATTATTTTAGCCTCTAGTATATTTACATGGTGGTGTTTTAAATGGCCTTGGGGGAGTTAGTTCTTACACTTCTGCCAATTTTGGCAGTGGTATTTTTGCTTGCTTACAAAGAATGGCCCGCCGATACGAGTGGCTTGGTAGGATGGTTGTTGACTGTAACGGTGGCCATTAGTTTTTTTCAGACATCTTTTTCAGTGGCTGTGAAATCCAGTCTGGCCGGTATCGTAGCTTCGTTTCCGGTATCATTGATGGTGGCGGCTTCAATATTACAGATTAATTATATGGAAAGCTCCGGGGCCCTTAAACGAATAGTTATTTTTATTAAAACTATTGCCAACAGTGACCGGGCTGTCCAGGTAATGATAATAAACATCGGGTTCGGAACACTGCTGGCATCAGTTGGGGCTACCCCTGTTTCCATACTGCCTCCCATAATGATAGCACTCGGTTATTCGACGTTTGTTGCCGTGGCCTTGCCGGCTATTGGGTATGATGCCCTATGTACATATGCACTTTTGGGGGCGCCCCTGGTAATATTTGCAGATATGACCGGAACCGGGCTGGCCGAGGCCGGTGTCATTTTTGCCAGGTTCCTGCCTGTGATTTCAACTCTGATAGCCTTTGCCATGCTTTGGATTATCGGGGGTTTTAAACTGGTGCGGCAGGGTTTTATCCCAACGGTGATATCAGGAATTGTTATTGGGTTAACTGCCGTGGTTGTTAACAAGCTGGGAGGAACCGTCCTCACCGGTGTCTTTGCCGGAATGGCCACAATCCTGGTAATGTTGGTTTATCTTAAGGCATTGGGCAAACCGGTAATTGACAAAAGCGTTCTGTCTGCAGAGGAACTTGAATATGCCGGGCGGTATTCACTCCTAAAGGCGCTGTCGCCATGGATAATCCTTATTATGGCCAGTCTGGCTGTGAATTTTTATAAACCTGTTTTTAACTACCTGTTTGCCGAACACCCGGGCGCTGTTACCATCATTCCCGGAAGTCCCACCAAATTACGTTTCTTCTGGAATGCCTACTGGTGGATTTTTGTCAGTACGATTCTGTCTTTTCCTATTTTACGTCCTTCAAGGCAGCAGGTAACCGATTCGGTGAAAAAATGGCTTAAAAGAGCGCCAAGGCCTACTTTTTCAGCAGCTATTTTTTTCGCTATTGCCTATGTTTTGAATTATTCCGGTTTTGTGGAGGCAGGCGGCGGCAAGTGGCAGCTCACAAATCCCGAAAATAATATGATTTCGATACTGGCAAATACAACGGCCGGAGCTTTTGGGAGCCTTTATCCGCTTACGGCTGCGTTCCTCGGTTTGTTTGGGGGGTTTGTCAGTGGTAGTGAATCATCCACAATAGCCATGTTTGCCAAATATAATAAGATAACTTCAGGAATTATTGGGGCTAAAGCGCTGGTGGTAATTGCAGGAACAGCTATCGGGGGAGGGCTGGCCAGTGTTATTTCACCGGCAAAACTTCAAAATGCGGCAGCCACTATTGATGCTTTTGGGATAGAGGCAAAGGTAATCAGGACAACATTTGGGATTTCTATATTAATTACATCTGTGGCGGCTGTGATGACTTACATCTGGTCCTGGTAAATTATATTTTTTGATGTTGTGTAGTGTTTTTGGGGGTTAAGGAAGGATAGGGAGATGATAGAAAATGATTTGGGAACCTCATTATGAATGCATGGTCAGGGAGGATTTGCAGGCGATTCAGCTTGACCGTCTGCAGACAGTGGTGAACTCTGTTTATGAAAAGGTGCCTTATTACAAAAAGACTTTTGTTGAACATGGCATCAGACCCCAGGATATTACCAAACTGGAAGATGTCCCCAAGCTGCCGTTGACCGGCAAAGAGGCGTTAATGGACAGCTACCCCTTCGGGCTTTTTGCAGTTCCCATGAAACAGGTGGTTCGTCTTCATGCTTCATCTGGGACCACCGGAAAGCAAAAGGTTATTGGATATACAAAAAGGGACATCCGCACCTGGTCAACCCTGATTGCCCGAATTGTCAGTATGGCCGGGGTTACAGATGAAGATGTTGTCCAGATATGCTTTGGGTATGGGTTATTCACCGGAGGGTTTGGACTGCATTACGGCATTGAAAAAGTAGGGGCGACTATCATACCTGCCTCTACAGGGAATACCGAACGACAGATTGTCATGATGCAGGACTTTGGGACAACGGCATTGGTTGCGACTCCCTCTTATGCACTTTATATGGCGGAGGTCTTCGAAGAGATGGGTGTTGACCCTTCCCGGCTTAATGTTAGGGTTGGCCTGTTCGGCGGCGAACCGTGCACGGAAAACATGAAAAAGGAAATTGAGCAGCGCTGGCAAATGAGGGCTACTGACAATTATGGCCTTAGTGAGGTAGGCGGCCCGGGGGTGGCCGGTGAGTGTGAGTGTAGTGAAGGGATGATGCATATAAATGAGGACCACTTCTATCCCGAAATAATTAATCCCGAGACAGGTGAATCCCTGGGATACGGAGAGGTAGGGGAACTTGTTCTTACAGCCCTAACTAGGGAAGCTTTTCCGATTATCCGTTACCGCACCCGGGACCTGACGATGCTGGTTGAGGAACCCTGTGAGTGCGGGCGGACCACGGTCAGGATGAAAAAGGTTACTCAGCGGGCGGATGACATGCTGATAATCAGGGGCGTAAATGTTTATCCTGCACAGATCGAGGGAGTTATCATGGAAACAGAGGGGATAGGACCTCATTACCAATTGGTGGTCACCAAGAAGGGATACCTGGATGACCTGGAAGTACAGGTAGAACTTTCCGGAGATAAATTTTCCGGAAAGTTCAGGGAGCTTGAGGAACTGGAAAAGAAACTCCGGGATAAGCTGCAAAAGGCGCTTTCAATAGGCGCCAGGGTTAAACTGCTGGAACCCAAGTCCCTTGAGCGGACCATGGGTAAGGCTAAAAGAATTGTGGATATGCGTCCAAGGGATTAATGGAGTAAGGTAAAACCGTAAATTGTAGGATGAATCTTAAAAACCTAGAATTATGGATTAATTATAACGGAGGTAGAATGATGAAGGAACTTCTGACAGGAAATGAGGCGATTGCCAGGGGGGCCTATGAATTCGGAGTCAGGGTGGCGGCAGCATATCCCGGTACCCCCAGTACTGAGATACTGGAAAACCTGGTCAATTACCCGGGGGTTTATGCCCAGTGGTCCCCGAATGAGAAAGTGGCTCTTGAGGTTGGGTTAGGCGCCGCTATCGGCGGGGCCCGGACACTGGTGACAATGAAGCATGTAGGGGTTAATGTGGCGGCAGACCCGCTGTTTACCCTGGCCTATACCGGTGTCAATGCCGGCCTTGTGCTGGTGAGCGCTGATGACCCGGGGATGCACAGCTCCCAGAATGAACAGGATAACAGGAACTATGCGAAATTTGCCAAGATTCCGGTCCTGGAGCCCAGCAACAGCCAGGAAGCAAAGGATATGGTGGGGCTCGGTCTGGAAATGAGCGAACAGTTTGATACCCCGGTTATGCTCAGGACCACTACCAGGGTTAATCATTCCCAGAGCTTTGTGGAAATTGGTGAGCGCATTGATGACACAGCCAAACCCTATGTCAAAAACTCGCGGAAGTATGTAATGGTTCCCGCTCATGCCAGGGGCCGCCACGTTGTCGTTGAAGAGAGACGGGGCAAACTGGCGGAGTATGCGGAAAGCTGCCCGGTCAACAGGATAGAGTGGGCAGACCGGAAAATAGGGATAATTGCCAGTGGCATCATATATGAATATGTTAAAGAAGTGATTCCGGAAGCATCTATCCTGAAACTGGGGATGACCTTCCCCCTGCCGGAAAAGCTTATCAGGGAATTCGCCGCACAGGTTGAGGAACTGTACGTAATTGAAGAACTGGAGCCATTTCTGGAAGACCAGGTGCGCCTGATGGGTATTGAGATTACAGGTAAGCAGCTGTTCCCCAGGATAGGCGAGGTTTCTCAGAAAATAATTGCCGAAAAAATTCTTGCGGTTACCGGCCACCGAGATTTGGTCAATCAGTCCATTTTGGCTGCCGGTGCAGCAGAGGAAAAAGATGTCCAGATACCTGTCCGGCCCCCGGTAATGTGCCCGGGCTGCCCACACAGGGGAGTTTTTTATACAATCAGTCAGTTGAAAATGATCGTTACCGGTGATATCGGATGTTATACCCTTGGTTCTCTGCCGCCTCTTGAGGCCATGGATACGTGTATCTGTATGGGGGCCAGTGTGGGCGCTGCCTTGGGTATGGAAAAAGCCCATCCTGAAATGCACGGGAAGGTGGTAGCCGTAATCGGGGACTCCACATTCATGCACTCCGGAATCACAGGCCTGCTTGATGTTGCTTATAACAGGGGAGCAACCACCACCATAATTCTGGATAACAGCACCACTGCCATGACCGGGCACCAGGACCATGCAGCAACAGGCAAGACCCTGAGCAAAGAGATAACAAACCAGGTTGATCTGGTAGCGCTGGTGAAGGCCCTTGGGATTAACCAGGTTCAGATTGTTGATGCCTTTGACCTGAAAAAGTTGAAGACTATTATCAGTGAAGAGGCGGCAGCCGATGAGCCTTCCGTAATTATTGTGAAACGGCCCTGTGCGCTGCTGATAAAAGAGAGGACTGCACCATATACCATTGATGAAAACTGCATCAACTGTAAGAAGTGCATGAAGCTGGGATGCCCGGCTCTAAGCGTTCAGGGGGATGCTGTTGTAGTGAATACAGCCCTTTGTACCGGCTGTGGATTGTGCTCACAGCTTTGCCCGTCGGGAGCTTTAAAGAAAGAGGGTGAAGGCAATGAGTAATGGTAAAGTAACCAACATCCTTATTGTAGGGGTAGGGGGTCAGGGTACTATCCTGGCCAGCAGGATATTGTCTTACCTGGCCCTGGAGGAAGGACATGATGTCAAGGTTTCTGAGATCCACGGCATGGCCCAGCGGGGGGGCAGTGTGGTAACCCAGGTAAGGATGGGTGAAAAGGTTTATTCACCTCTGATATCGGAAGGCCAGGCAGATGTAATTCTGGCCTTTGAAAGGCTTGAAGCCCTGCGCTGGGTACATTACCTGAAGAAGGACGGCACAATTATCATTAATGATCAGGCTATAGACCCTGTACCTGTTATTTTGGGGCTTCAGGAATATCCCTCCGGAATTATTGACCGGATAAAAGGCAAGGTGCCCGACACTATTGCTGTTAATGCACTGCAGATTGCTGAAGAATGTGGCAATGCCAAGGCTTCGAATGTTGTTTTGATGGGAGTGCTGGCACGGAAAATGGGATTTGGCAAGGAGAAGTGTATCCGGGCGCTGGAGGCGAAAGTTCCGGCCAAGTTCCTGGAGCTAAATAAGAATGCCTTTGAAAAAGGCTGGAATGTGCAGGTATGATGTAATTATTCTTATGATAGTGGTAGAAGTGTTCCTCCGGCGGGCTACATCTCAACCGGTTACCCAAACCCGCTAAAGCGGCTTTGGACCGGTTGACGACAGACTCCGCCTTCCGGAACACCCCTACCACTATCTTCGCTAATTACATCATAGACCTGCACATGGCGTTTTGGGGCCGGTTCTTCAGGAAATTATCTGCCCCTTCATATGCCTATTGTAAATAAAGGTCATTATATATGTACCGGTTGACGACAGACTCCGCCTTCCGGAACACATCTACCCCTGGCTTCGATAATCACATCATAAACCTGCACCTGCCGGTGACAACGGAGATCATGGCTGGTGCGGTTTTATCTTTGGGCCCCGATATTAATTGGGGCATTTCTTTGATTATGGATATGAAATTAGGAAGTGTCAGATATGTTCCGGAAGGATGAGACTGACGTCGACCTGCCCAGAAGCGCTTTGCGCGTGTGGCTAGCCGGTCGAGTTGTAGCCATCCTGGAGGAATTTATCTGACACTTCCTTACTTCATGGCTAAAAGTAAAAGGCCCCATTTAATTATGGGACCCAAGATTTTAACCCAACTTACCTTGTCTTAATCGGGCTGGTTTTGCCCGACAGGTTTGAGGCTGTAAGCCAGAACAGCAGCCAGAACGAGAGCATCAATGAGAGTCCCTGGCTGCCCGCCGGGGTCATCAGTGCAGAACCGATAATTCCTCCGGTGAAGTGCTGAATTCCAATCCATACCAGTATAGTCAGGACGGTTCCGAAAGCTACCATCATCAGCCCAAAGGGGCGCTCCCCTTTGAGCCATTTGGCAGGTATATAGCCATAGTAATTGAAAAACGCAATAATGGTGACAGCCCAGATCACAAAATCAAAGGTCAGCCCTGGAAGAGCGAGGTCGAGACGTCTGAAAACGGTTTCGATGATAAAAGCAATTACCAAGCTCATTAAAAAGGCGGATATTTTTTCATCCCTCATGTGGCTTGCCGGTATGATGGGTCTTGATTCATGCCGGCCGATACCCAGGCGGCTGAGCAGGGTAATGTACCAGAGGCCTCCGGCATTAAGCCCAATGGAAAGGTAGCCGAATGCCGCGCCCAGGATAAAATCTGTGTTTGAAAACTGGACAGTCATCCGTACAAAGGCCAGGTTTGTCAGCACAGTCAGTACAAGGGCTATGCCAAGGCCCAAAATACGCTGTCGTACCAAGGCCATGTTTCCCGGGAACCCAAGATACAAACCGATCCAGACAAACCACATTATTGCTGCCAGAGCAAACGTAATTCCCATGACCCTGTGTCCGGAATAATCTCCGGGTCTGGCCCAGATGCGCATGTTTTCCTGCCGGGCCACGTAATCCTTAACAATATTGAGTTCGGGTATGATACCCATGGACCACTTGGCGTGGTCCCTACCGTCACTGTCCCTGACTGTTTCGATGACCTGGACATTTCCAGGGCCAATTGAAGTGTCAAGGTAATACAAACCTGCCAGGTTTGCGGCTGCCAATACCAGTGAGACAATAATGGCGGTGGCTGTGTTCAGAACACGTTTATTCATAGCGTATCAGTCCGTATTGCTCCACCAGTAATTGACCCCGTAAACTGCCAATATACCGTAAAACCAGGCGCTGCTCCAGGAGAGGCCGGTAAACTGTCCGCCGCTTCCGATTCCAAGCAGGGCACCAATCACAGGTATTGACAGTAAAATGGTAAAGAGCACGATAATAGCCACCTTGATAATTTCAATTAACCTGGCAGTCTGCCTTTCCAGTGACAGTAAGGCGTGTTCAGATATTTCACGTTTTTGTTCCATTGTTTCTCCCCCCAAAGAAAACTAAGGAATATTATACAAACAGGTAATTTCACCCCCAAATAATAACACTTAAAGCAGAACTGATATGTACCCAACTATATTATTATCTTTGTAGTTATAAAAAGCACTTACTTTTTGTTAAATGGGCGTATTTCAAGGGTGAACGGTCAAAATACAGAGTGGGTGGCAAAATACAGGATTAAGCGGTATACTGGCCCGCGAAAAGTTTAAAAGGGCCGCGCCATGAATGGTCATGACGCGGCGTTAGAGGAGTTTATTCCTTGTTTAACGGATTTACTGTAGATGGGATAGCCTGAGCCTGCTTGACAACTATTGTTCTCGGTGCCTTGGTGACAAAGGTTAATCCGGATGCACACAGGCAGAGGATCGCGGCCACGGCAAAAGCCATATTATAACTGGCGGTGAGGTCAACTATTTTGCCTGCAACCATGCCGCCGAAGACTCCGCCGACTCCCCAGGCGGTAAATACCAGGCCGTAGTTAACTCCCATGTTTTTGGTGCCGAAATAGTCGGCCGTTGCTGAAGGGAACAGGGAGAGGTTGGCGCCATAATTGAATCCTACTGCTGCCGCGCCGGCAATCAGCAGAGCCGCTGTGGAGAACCGGGAGAACAGCATCAGTACAATTGCCTGTGAAATAAACACCAACAGCATGGTCTTGGTGCGGCCCAGTTTATCTGACACCAGGCCTGCAATTATCCGGCCGCCGGCATTGCCTATGGCCAGAATTGCTACCAGAATGAAGCCTAATTCGACTCCCGGCAGCTGCATTGTCGAAATCTTCGCCATATGTCCGATGATCATCAGGCCGGCAAAGGAAGCGAAGGCATACATCAGCCAAAGGAGATAAAACTGAGGGGTTCTAAGCATTTCATGCCATTCGTATTCATACTTCCGGGATGAGCCTTTTCCGGCTGCAGCCGGTTTGGGCATATTGGCGGGAACATATCCTGCCGGGGGATTTTTCAGAAACTGGGACAACAGTACAATACCGATAAAGAACGCTATACCAAGGGTCATAAAGGTTCTGCTAATGCCCATTGTTTTCAGGAGACTATTGGTCAATGGTGAGATATAAACTGAAGCCAGGCCGAAACCGGCTACAACAAGACCGGTAATCATTCCTTTTTTGTGAGGCGGGAACCATTTGACTGCCGGAGGGGTGGCTGATGCATATCCGAGCCCCATCCCTGAGCCTACCAGTAGTCCAAAACCGATAACCATCGGGAAAATACTTATTTCAGAAGCGAAACTTGAGATGATAAGTCCGGCGCCTGCACAAACACCGCCGAGTGTGGCAACTATCCGGGGACCCACTTTATCCTGTGCCCTGCCGGCAAGCACCATTACAATTGCGAATACGCCGCAGGCCACAGCGTAAGGGAGTGATGCCTTGGAAGCCGTCCAGCCCCAGTCTTTGGTCAGCGCCTTGGCGATGACACTCCACGAATAAAGCACTCCAAGTCCAAGGTTAATGCCTGTTCCGGCAAAGGTGACAATCCATCCTCTGAGAGAACTCTGGCTACTCACAAAAAACACCTCCGTTACATTTTATAATAATGCCGTGATAATGCAGTAATTATGAAGTAGTTATGAAGTAAAACAACAAGCATACGGCAATGCTCAAATCATTGGAATCCCCTCCGTTCCCTGAAGTCTCTGCAGAAATAAAAGGAGGCTGTTACATTTGTAACAGCCTCCGGGCTAGCGCCTCCGGACTAAAGGTTACCCCCGTTGTGTTTACTAAATAAGGCACAAAGTAAATAAGGCACAAAGCAGAAGACCGGCAGTACCTGCCGGTCTCGGGGCTCTGGGCCTCTGGACTTGATTACATTTTAGTTTATTTAGCCTGACTTTGCACGGGTTTCAACGTTAATAGCTGCATTTTCATAGTCAATGGTCAATAGGCGTGTCTCAGCGGCGTTGATTGGTAAATTTCCTTACGGAACGAATGGTTAGCTGTAAATTAGCGGGGGATTTTGCAGGGCGAATGGCTGCTAATTGGAAGGGCAGCTGTTTTCTTAAGCAAAAATGGCGTGTAGTATCAGGGTTTTTCTGGTATAATATTGAAATAACCCCACGAAAGGCTGTGAACCATGAACAAATCCGTAATTATATCCGTAACCGGTACGCAGACTAATGAGTTCGGCGAGGTTGACATTCAGGAACTGGTGACAACAGGGGTCTATTATGAAAAAAAGGGTGCATACTTCATTATTTATAACGAATCTGAAATCACGGGAATGCCCGGCACGACTACTTCTGTTAAGGCTGAGCCCCAAAGGGTAACTTTAAATAGGATGGGAGAATCCCAGCATAAACAGGTTTTTGAGACAGGTATGCGCAACCGGGGCAATTACATTACCCCTTATGGAATGATGTATATGGATGTTATCCCTTCAAAGGTAGATGTTATCTTGACAGATAGCGGAGGCAGTATTAATCTGGAATATGAACTGGAAGTTGAAAATCAAAAGATTAGTGATAACAAGTTGTCACTGACTGTGAGGGAGGCATAAAATGCAATCTGTCCTGGAAAATGTAAAAAATAATATTATTAAAGCAATTGAACAGGCGGCCCAAAAGGCCAGGGATGAAGGAAAACTCGGTTTCGACACTCTGCCTGCTTTTGTTTTGGAGGTCCCGCGGGAGAAGGAGCACGGGGATTTTGCCACAAATATAGCTATGCTGCTGACCCGTCAGGCAAGGATGGCGCCAAGGCAGATAGCTGAGACCATTGCAGAGGGCATAAATACCGAAAGCGCCCGGATTGCCCGGATAGAAATTGCCGGTCCCGGGTTTATTAACTTCTTCCTGGAAAACACCTGGGTTTATGATGTTCTGCCACAGGTTGAAAAAGAAGGGGAGCTTTACGGCAACAGCGCGACAGGGCAGGGGAAAAAGGTCCAGGTAGAATTCGTCAGCGCCAATCCCACCGGTTTATTACATATGGGAAATGCCCGGGGGGCCGCCCTTGGGGATACGATGGCAGCTCTTATGCAGGCAGCGGGATTTGAGGTATCCAGAGAGTTCTATATTAATGATGCCGGAAACCAGATAGAGAACTTTGGGAAATCCCTTGAAGCAAGGTATCTGCAGCTTCTTGACAGGGACGTGCCTTTCCCTGAAGACGGCTACCATGGGGCTGATATAATTGATACGGTGAAGGGAATTATTGAAAAACATGGTGACCGGTATCTCGATATGGAGTCTACCCTGAGAAAAGAGTTTTTCATCAAATATGCCCTTGACGAAAAGATCAGGGCAATAAAAAAGACCCTGAGTCAATTCGGGGTGGAATACGATGTCTGGTTCAGTGAACAGTCGCTCCATGAATCCGGCGCTATTGACGGTATCCTGGACCAACTCCGGGAAAAGGGCTTTCTGTATGAGAGCGAAGGCGCCCTCTGGCTGAAAACCACCGAGTTTGGTGATGAAAAAGATGAGGTTCTGGTAAGGAGTAATGGCATACCCACATATTTTGCCGCAGATATTGCTTATCACAAGAATAAATTTGACAGGGGTTTTGAGTGGGTCATAAATATCTGGGGGGCAGACCATCATGGGCACGTAAAGAGGCTGAAAGGCGCGATGCAGGCCCTGGGATACAACCCGGACAGCCTTGACATCGTTCTGATGCAATTGGTCCGCCTGTTTAAGGGTGGGGATATAATCAGGATGTCAAAGCGTTCCGGAGAATTTATCACCCTTGATGACCTAATGTCAGATGTAGGCATAGATGCTGCGCGATATTTTTTTGTAATGAGAAATGCAGACAGCCACCTGGATTTTGATATGGACCTGGCCAGATCTCAGTCAACGGAAAACCCGGTATATTATATCCAATATGCTCATGCCAGGATTAGCAGTATCCTGCGTCAACTGGAAGACCGGGGTGAGATTCTGCCGCTTGCAGGGGAATGCGATTTTAGACTTCTTCAGGAGCAGGCCGAACTAGACTTGATGAGAAAGCTGGCTGATTTCCCCATTGAGATTTCGGAAGCTGCGGTAAATCTTGAACCTCACCGGATTGCCAGGTATGCCCATGAACTTGCGGGTCTGTTTCACAGTTTTTATAACAGCCACAGGGTGATAGTAGAGGACGGGGAACTCCAAAAGGCACGTCTGGTATTGGTTAAATCAGTACAGACGGTTGTCAGAAGAGCGCTTGGTTTGATAGGGGTAACCGCCCCCGAATCTATGTAGACTCCCCGGGTCCGGGTAGAAAATTAGACAAAATAAGACAAAATTTTTTAAAGTATTGCAGGAAAGTTATCCCATTAAGTCGAATAGTCATGTTGAGCTACAAAAGGTATTTGTCTGCCAAATATCCTTGGGGAAGGTGAAGTCAATGCCTGGGTTCAACATGGAGCAGTACAGCCCCCATATGTCAGAAGCCGATCTGGCTCATGCAATCCTTAAGGCAGCGGGGGCCCCTTTATATTTCAGGGATTTATTGGAACAAGTGATGGCCATCAAACCTGTTTCCGGCAGAGACAGGGAACATATTATGGCCGGCATCCACACCGATCTGAACCTCGACGGGAGATTTATCCATGTCGGCAAAGGGGTATGGGGTTTAAGGGAATGGGTGCGTGATAGGGGAGCATATCTCTATCACTATGATGAAGAACTGGACAATTAATTGCGTGGGAAGACCACGCAATTTTTTAGTGCCTGACAGCCTTGACAGTATACCCTGACAGGGGATAGAATGTTGTAGGTAGTTTTATGTCGAAATCGTTTTTAAATTTATTTTATAGTCAGGAGGAGCATTATGGCCAAGTTTATTTTTGTGACCGGAGGTGTTGTCTCATCACTGGGAAAAGGCATTACCGCTGCTTCTTTAGGTTGCATCCTGAAAAGCAGGGGTCTTAAAGTTGCCATTCAAAAATTCGATCCGTATATTAATGTAGACCCCGGAACTATGAGCCCTTATCAGCATGGAGAAGTTTTTGTCACAGATGACGGCGCTGAGACTGACCTGGACCTGGGGCATTATGAACGGTTTATAGATATTAACCTCAGCAAGAGCAGCAATGTCACTACAGGCAAGATTTACTGGTCAATTATTTCCAAGGAACGCAAAGGGGATTTTCTTGGAGGCACTGTACAGGTAATTCCACATGTCACCAATGAAATCAAAGATAGGATTCTGAGGGTAAGCAAAGAGAGCAAGCCTGATGTTGTAATAACTGAAATCGGCGGTACTGTGGGGGATATCGAGTCCCTTCCCTTCCTTGAAGCAATCAGGCAGATGAAGAGCGATATTGGCCGCGAAAATGTAATGTATATCCATGTTACTTTGGTTCCTTACCTTAAGGTGTCTGAAGAACTGAAAACCAAGCCCACACAGCACAGTGTCAAGGAACTCAGGAGCATAGGCATTCAGCCTGATGTTATAGTCACCCGATCTGAAAAACCCCTCTCAAAAGAAATGGAAGAGAAAATTGGCCTCTTCTGTGACATAGACAAGGATGCTGTCATCCAGGCGGTGGATGCGGTGACAATATACGAAGTTCCCCTTATGATGAAAGAGGAGGGTCTTGACGATATTGTAATCGAACGCCTGGGCCTTAAGTGTAAGGATGTGGATATGACTGAGTGGGTTGAGATAGTGGACAAGATTAAAAACCCCAAATATAAAACCACAATTGCTATTGTAGGCAAATATGTCGAACTTCCCGATGCCTATATGAGTGTGGCCGAATCTCTGCGCCATGCGGGGCTGTATCATGAATCGGCCATAGAAATCAGGTGGGTAAATGCTGTTGAGCTTGAAAAAGGTAACGATATTGTCCGGGAACGCCTTGAGGGTGTAGATGGCATCCTGGTACCGGGCGGTTTTGGAGACAGGGGTATTGAGGGGAAAATCAAGGCCACAACTTATGCCAGGGAAAATAAAATTCCTTATCTCGGCATCTGCCTGGGAATGCAGTGTGCGGTGATAGAGTTTGCCCGTTATATTGGTCTTAAAAAGGCCAACAGTTCTGAGTTTGATCCCCAGACCCCATATCCTGTAATCGATCTGCTCCCGGAACAAAAGGATATTGAAGACAAGGGAGGCACCATGAGGCTGGGGCTTTACCCCTGCAAACTGCCTGAAGAAACCTGGGCTTATGATGCCTATAAAGAAGATCTGGTCTACGAACGGCATCGGCACAGGTTTGAGTTTAATAATGAATACCGTGAACAATTAACAGCCAGAGGCATGAAGGTTTCCGGAACATCGCCCAATGACCGGCTGGTGGAAATCATAGAGCTGTCTGACCACCCATGGTTTGTGGGGACACAGTTCCATCCTGAGTTTAAGTCGCGTCCTAACCGTCCCCACCCGCTCTTCAGGGATTTTGTCGGCATGGCACACAGGTGCGGAAAACAGAAAACAGATGACTGATAAGTATACAAGGCTGTTGTAAATATTACCAACAGCCTCTTTATTTTTTGGGGAGAAACCTGTTGTTTAATCACGGTAGTATTTGAAACAATAATGGTATTAGAATTAACTTTGGAAATAACTATAGTGGTAGAAAAAAACATGGGGGTGTTTAGTATTAATAAGCGAATTATAGTGGGGCTGATTGCAGGTATTATTATCCTGTCCCTGGCTGCAGCTGCGGTATCCGGGCAGGCAGGAAAGGAAAAGGCTTCCCGGGGAGAAGCTATCGGGGTTATCTATGTAGAGGGGGTTATCACGGGCGCCCGGGGAGAAGGTTCTATTTTCGGTACCGGTGTGGCCTCAGGTCCTTCTCTCATGGAGCAGCTGCGGGAAGCCGGAGATGACGACGGCGTCAAAGCCGTGCTGCTGAGGATTAACAGTCCCGGAGGCAGCGCTGCAGCTTCACAGGAGGTTGGCAATGAAATAGACAGACTGCGCAAACAGGGTAAGACCGTTGTTGCATCCATGGGTGATGTTGCTGCTTCCGGAGGGTACTGGATTGCTGCCAAGGCTGATAAAATAATTGCTGATCCGGCAACCATGACCGGAAGCATCGGAGTAATCATGGAAACCCAGAATATGCAGGAACTGTTTGACAAAATAGGAATCACCCCTGAAACCATAAAGAGCGGTCCCCACAAGGATATGGGTTCTCCCAACCGTCCCCTGACACCTGAAGAAAGGGCTATCATGCAGCAGATGGTTGACGATATTTATCAGCAGTTTGTTGATGTTGTGGCAGAGGGAAGGAAAATGAAAAGGGAAAAGGTTCTTGAACTGGCTGATGGACGGATATTTACCGGCCGCCAGGCAAAGGAACAGGGCTTGGTGGATGAACTGGGGAATTACTATGATGCCGTAAAGCTTACGGGTGAACTGGCAGGAATTGAGGGAGAACCGGTTATTCGTGAATTTGGCTACACAAGTCCCTTTGAAAAGTTCCTGAGCGGGGTAAATATTCCGGTAACTCCAGGGAGTGATTTTTTAGGATTGTCTCCCAGGGAGGTTGAGGCTTTCCGGGAATTGCTAAAAATCCAGCCGTTATTTTAGCGAACCTGGCATATTAAAAACGGTGACGGGGGATGTGTTTTATGAGTAATATGAGTAATATGAATGATATGAATGATATGAATGACATGGCGCCTGACGGCACCAAAGACCAATTGGGCTTTGCCGAACTGATATATGGGGTGTTGTTTTCTCCTGCAGCCACTTTTGCGAGGGTTTCGCGGGAAAACCATTTATTTAATGTGTTCGTTATTTTCCTTACCGTAACTCTGGTCGGTTCTGTGGTAAATTTCCTCGGGGCCAGGGACTTTTCTGATTTGCCGCCGGAGCTTGCCGGGGCATTCACAGCGGCCGGGCCGTACATGGGCATTTTAGCCGTAGTTTTTGCATTTATAAGCTGGTTTGTCCAGGCCGGTATCCTCCAGGTTTTTGCGGAACTGCTGGGGGGTAAGGGGCGTGCCCTTCAAGTGTTGACAGTGCTTGCCCTGGCGGGAATCCCAAAAGCCTTTGCGATACCGTTTCAGGTGCTGGGTTTCTTTTTTACCGGCTCTACGGTGAGTACTTTTCTGGGTGTGGCTGTTTCCCTGTCGGTAATTATCTGGTCCTTAGCGCTTATGGTTATAGGTCTTCGCGAGGTCCACGGCCTTTCTACAGGGAGGGCGGCTGCAGTTCTTGCTCTGCCTCTCGGAGCGCTGGGTTTGGCATTCCTGATTACTGCGGTTTCTCTGGCTGGTTTCCTAATTCCATTAATTAACAGCATTTAGCAAATGGGGGTATTTTGTAGAATAACGACAAAATATTGCGATATGTTTATTTGTGCAAAAGAAGGAATATTTTGTTTTTGTCTAGAAATATTCTTAAATATGGAAGACGAGTTGAGTACAGACATAGGAGATGAGCAGATAAAAGTGGCGATCAGTTACAGAGAGAGAGGAGACATTTATAGTGAAGGCAAAGCTGTTGGTCGTGGATGACCAGATGGGGGTACGGAGACTACTGTATGAAGCTTTCAGTGTCGAGGGTTATGAGGTGGAGATGGCCGCAAGTGGGCACGAGGCCCTTGAGAAAGTTAAACTTGCGATGCCTGACCTGATTTTAATGGATATGAAGATGCCGGGGATGAACGGCCTGCAGACACTGCAAGAAATTAAAAAAATTAATGATGCCGTTGTGGTCATAATGATGACTGCATATGGAGAACTGGAAATTGTTGCTGAGGCCGTGAAACTCGGGATAAAGGAATATGTTACGAAACCTTTTGATATAAATGAATTAAGGGAGACTGTCAAAAAGCTGGTAATGAAAAAAGAGGTTGATAATACGCCGGCAGTCGGAAAAAGTTAAAGAAAGTCGAAAAACACCAAATAATGTAATAACTGGAGCTTACAAGCAACTGCCTCCCGGGAAAAAGAGGAATTTTATTGTTGGTGGCGAAGTAAAAATATTAGAGGAGGGGTTGCCATGATTGTTGCTACTGAGCTTGTTGTTGCCATGCGTTGCCCGATATGTGGGAAATTGGATTTTCATTCGATTTCCCGTTTTACCTTTGCGGGCGTTAAAAATCTTAAAATAACCTGTACCTGTGGAGCCCCCAAGTTAATTATTGGTACCAAAAACCGCCGGCAGTTCTGGCTGCAGGTGCCATGTGTGCTTTGTGAGACTAACCATCTGGTCTATTATAAGGCTAAACAGCTTTGGGCTAATAAGGTTGAATTTTTTTACTGTAATGACACGAATGTAGAGCTTGGCTTTTTTGGGCCTGCGGAAAAGGTTCACGCACTGGCTGAGAAATATGAATACAGTCTGGAGTCCCTTGTCGATGGGCTGGGTTATGATGATTACTTTTATAACCCCGAGATTATGTTTGAGGTACTAAACTGTCTTCACGATGTGGCTGAAGAGGGTTATCTATACTGTGAATGCGGCAGTTACCAGATTGAAATTGACATATTTCCTGACAGGATTGAACTGAACTGTAAAGACTGCAAAAGTAACAGTGTGATTTATGCCGAAAATGATGAAGATTTAAACAAAATCAAGGAGACCAAAAAAATTGAGTTGGTTAGCAGCGGGCTAAAGTCTTTGAAAGATTTCAACAAGGGGAAAAAAGGAAAAAGGAGAAACTCGAAACGTACCAAGCACTAGCCGGTTAGCAGAATCAAATCCGGTGATCCGGCGCAAACTAAAAGAGGACACGAACCAGTTGAGGTTGGATAAAGCAACCTCATTTCAATTGAAATAAAAATAAGGAGGAACGATAATACCATGTCTCTAGTCCCTATCAGTGAGCTATTAAGCAAGGCAGAACAAGGCAGTTATGCTGTGGGAGCTTTTAACTGCAACAATATGGAAATAGTTCAGGCAATCATTGCTGCTGCCGAGGCGGAAAATTCGCCGGTGATTATGCAGGCAAGCCAGGGAGCAATAAAATACGCCGGTATTGATTACATAACTGCCATGGCGAGGATTGCTGCTGAAAATGCATCTGTACCGGTAGCTCTTCATCTTGACCACGGTACAAGTTTTGCACAGGTAATGCTGTGTATCCGTAAAGGCTTTAGTTCTGTTATGATTGACGGTTCCAAACATGCTTTTGAAGAAAACATCGAACTTACTAACAGGGTTCTTGCCGTGGCCCGGGCTGTAGGTGTATCTGTTGAGGCCGAACTTGGTAAAATAGGCGGCACTGAAGATGATATCCATGTTAATGACAGGGATGCTCTGTTTACAAATCCTGAGGAAGCCCGGGAATTTGTGGAACGGACCGGGGTAGATGCTCTTGCAGTCGCCATAGGTACTGCTCATGGACAGTATAAGGGCATTCCGGAACTCGATTTTCCCAGGTTGGAAAAAATAAGGTCCCTGGTTAATATTCCTATAGTATTGCATGGTAGTTCCGGTGTTGCCGATCAGGATATTGTCAAGGCAATTAAACTGGGCGTAAGAAAAGTCAATATTGATACAAACATCCGGGAAGCCTTTGTACAGGCCTGCAGAGATGTACTCAACAAGGATGCCCGGGAAATAGACCCCAGGAAAGTGTTGGGGCCGGCCAGGGAAGCGGCCACGGAAATTATCAGGGAAAAAATCAGGCTGTTTGGCAGCTCGGGAATGGCATGATAGAAGCGGCGTAAGCCGCTTTTATCCGATAGTGTCCAGAATCCACCTGATGAAAGAACTCTGGTGGGATAAGGAGGTAAATCGTGAAAATCTTTATTGATACCGCCAATATTGAAGAAATAAAAAAGGCCGAGCGGCTGGGAGTAATCAGTGGAGTGACTACAAACCCTTCACTTATTGCCAAAGAAGGAAGAAATTTTGTGGAAGTGGTTCAGGAAATCTGCGGCATTGTTGATGGGCCCATCAGCGCTGAAGTCATCAGCCTTGATGCTGACGGAATGGTTTCCGAAGCCGAAGAACTGGCCAAAATCCATAATAATATAGTAATCAAAATTCCGATGACAGCAGAAGGCCTGACTGCAGTGAAAATCCTTTCCGGGAAAAAAATAAAGACAAATGTCACCCTGGTGTTTTCCGCTAACCAGGCTCTGCTGGCTGCTTTGGCAGGAGCAACTTTTGTCAGCCCTTTTGTCGGAAGGCTTGATGACATCGGCCAGGATGGCATGGACCTGATTCGGGATATTGTACAGATTTATGAGAATTACGATTTGGATACACAGATTATTGCAGCCAGCATCAGGCATCCTATACATGTGACTGAGGCGGCCAAAGCAGGGGCTCATATTGCAACTATACCATTTAAAGTGATTATACAGATGACAAAACATGCCCTTACCGATTTAGGTATTGATAAATTCCTGGCAGACTGGGAAACTGTGAAAAACAAGTAGGGCCGGTCATTAAGGACAGTTATTAACCTAAGCCACTGAAAAGTGGCTTTTGCATGTAAATTTATTGGTCTGGGGGCAGGAACAACTACATATAAGGTAGAAGATAGTATAACATAATGATTGCATAATGTTATACTAATTATTATTTCGGGAGGGGTTTATGTGATTCGGGAACTGGCAATGGAATTTGCCCGGGTAACAGAAGCGGCAGCTATCGCATCTGCGAGATGGATGGGCCGGGGAGATAAAGAAGAAGCTGATGACGCGGCAGTTGTAGCTATGAGGTCGGTCTTCAGCACAGTACAGATTGACGGAACGGTTGTTATTGGGGAAGGTGAAATGGATGAAGCCCCGATGCTGTACATAGGGGAGAGAGTGGGTACAGGGGTGGACCCAAAGGTTGATATTGCAGTTGATCCGGTGGAAGGAACCAACAACGTTGCCAGGGGCCTCAACAACGCTATCGCCGTTTTGGCGGCTGCGGAGACCGGAGGCTTTCTCCATGCCCCGGACATGTATATGGATAAAATTGCAGTCGGACCCAAGGCCAAGGGGAAGATTCACCTGGACGCACCGGTTATTGATAATTTGAAGGCGGTTGCCGATGCCAATGATAAAGCTATTGAGGACCTTACAGTTGTAATACTCTATAGGCCCAGGCATGAAAAGCTTATTAAAGAGGTCCGCTCTGCAGGTGCGCGGATACAACTGATTCAGGATGGTGATGTGGCACCGGCTGTGGCTGCAGCCATGGGAGGCACAGGTGTGGATATGCTGATGGGTGTAGGCGGCGCTCCGGAGGGGGTTTTGGCTGCCGCTGCCCTAAAGTGTCTCGGGGGGGAAATGCAGGGACGGCTCTGGCCTGAAGATGATGAAGATGTTGAAAGGGCCAGGAAACTGGGGATTGGTAATATTAACCGTTTGCTTACCATGGATGATCTGGTGAAGACTGATGATGTTGTTTATGCCGCTACCGGGATTACCGACGGAGACCTGGTTCAGGGGGTAAGGTTCTTTGGAAATGGTGCCAGGACCCATACTGTTGTAATGAGGGCGGTTACCGGTACGGTTAGGTTTATTGACGCCATTCATAGGCTGGACAAAAAACCCTTTACCTACAGAAGATAATTAACAGTATGCTGTGCTTGACGGGTTAATAGGCTGGTGATATACTAGGGGAAGCATTACGGAGAGAATATTTGAGGTGCTGTTTTAAAGCCGTTTCCCCTGTTTTTTTCTATCTCAACATGGTAACCGGTTCTTTTTTGTGGACCAAGCAGGTTGGGACGATTTTTTGTGTTTATACGCCCTTCATTGTCAAACGATATCTGCTGATGTTTCGCCGACGGCTCACAAGCAGAAACAGGAGGAACCGGTTTTGCGCCTGAAAAGGTATTTAAGATACCATTATTTTAAAATGATACGTCTTAAGGATACACCGACAAAGGTTGCTCGGGGTGCGGGACTGGGACTTGCGATGGATTTTGCTATCCCCATACCCCTTGTAAGCATTTTTATAGCTTTTTTGGCTGCCCGAATCCTCAAGGTAAACAGCTTTGCTGCCGTGATGGCAGCAACTGTGATAAAACCGTTTTTCCCCGGAATTGTCTTGATAAATGTATATATCCAGTCTATCTTGGTATCCTTTTTTCCCGTTTTAGGCAGACTGGTACTTCCCCGGTCTGAGGCCACGAATTTATTGGGGAATATGATTAACGGCATCCTTTCCAGGGGTGTACCTTATCTACTGGCGGGGCTTATTAATGGTCTGGTTGTTTTTTCAGTTTCATACATGTTTCTATACTACATGTTAAACCTGAGAATGCAGAAACTCAAATTTCGAACCAGAAAATGAGGGGTTTAAGGGACTTTTCGGCTGACCGCATGAATAAGCTTTCTACCATTAGGGTACAATACCAATATGAATGATTTTTTAGGAGGGTTATTATTGAATGCTTCCGACTTGGAATCTAAAACAATGGTAGAACTATATGAAACGGCCAAAAATCTGGAGATTCAGGGTTATTATAAGCTCCGTAAAAAGGAACTGATTTTTGAAATTGTCAAAGTAATGACCAGCAAAGAACAGTCCACCCTGTTTGCTGAAGGGGTGTTGGAGATTCTCCCTGATGGCTATGGGTTCCTGCGACCCTTCAGTTATGTTCCCAGCCAGGACGATATCTATGTTTCCCCGTCGCAGATCAGGAGATTTGACTTAAGAACAGGGGACCTTGTTGGTGGACAGGTCAGGCCGCCAAGGGACAATGAACGGTATTTCGCACTGCTTCGGGTGGAGTACATAAATAAAATAAGCATCAATGAAGCTGCAAGAAGGATACACTTTGACGGGTTAACACCCATATATCCCAACCAACGGATCAACCTTGAAGTAGGACCTGAAATGGCGGTTACCAGGGTAATTGACTTGGTATCACCGATTGGGAAAGGCCAGAGGGGCCTTATCGTATCCCCGCCTAAAGCCGGTAAAACAGTTCTTCTCAAACAAATTGCCAACAGTATTACAACCAATTATCCCGAAATAAACCTTATGGTACTGCTGATTGACGAAAGGCCTGAAGAGGTTACCGATATGCAGAGGTCTGTTAAAGGAGAGGTCATCAGTTCGACCTTTGACGAACCGGCCGAAAGCCATGTTAAAGTGGCCGAAATGGTACTGGAAAGAGCTAAAAGGCTGGTAGAACACAAAAGAGATGTGGTGATTCTACTTGACAGCATTACCAGGCTTGCCAGGGCATATAACCTGGTCGAGCCATCCAGCGGCAGGACTCTGTCAGGCGGTGTTGATCCCAGTGCGCTGCATAAACCGAAGCGGTTTTTTGGTGCTGCGCGTAATATTGAAGAGGGAGGCAGCCTGACAATACTGGCGACCGCTCTTGTGGAAACAGGCAGCCGTATGGATGATGTTATTTTTGAAGAATTTAAGGGCACTGGAAATATGGAACTGATTCTGGATAGGAAACTGGCTGACCGCAGGCTGTTTCCAGCAATCGACATCAAGCGTTCCGGCACACGTAAGGAAGATTTGCTGTTAAGCAAGGAAGAAATGGAACTGATGTGGAATCTGCGAAAAACCTTCAGCCAGTCAACTACCACAGAGGCCATTGAAGCCCTTATGGAAATATTGAAAAAGACAAAATCAAACAGAGAGTTGATGCTAAAGACCCTGGATTTTTGCAGGGCGATGTAAAGAAAAAGGACTGACCGTGGGGTCAGTCTTTTGGTATGTATGGTCAGTAGGCGCGCTTTTTTACCTTTTTGTAAATGGTGGAGATGTATTCTTCCGGAGGGCTACATCTCCGTCGGCAGCCGCTCCCGCTTCGCGGGTCACGGGCCGACGGACGACAGACTCCGCCTTACAAAACACATCTCCACCATTCATCATAGTTGAAAAAAGCGCTACTGAAAGCATTAGCCTGGAGGACTGACACAACGGTCAGTTCTTTTTTTATCTATAGCTCTTGAAATGAGCGTCATTATGGTGAGATGTTGTGCAAGATTTTCCTGGCACTGTCGCCGTGAGAAATCTTACCGAAGTTCCGATAAGCGAAGTCACGGACCGGAGCCATGGATGGCGGAGCCGCCACTGAGGCAGGAGCCGAATTGGCGGTTTAGTCCGTGGCTTCGCCAGGAACAAGGTTAGATTTCTCCGGTGGTAGTGCGGAAAATCGGTACAATGGCTCACCATAATTACATAGCCATTTCATAGAGCTTTATGTTTAAAAAATAACAAGGTAGGCAAAAATAGAGGGGAAATTGTTTTTTGGGGAGGAAGAAAAAGTGAATTTCACAAAGAAACATAAAGCAGTGATGGCGGTATTGCTGGCGGCAGTACTGACCTGCACCGCCGGATACGGTTCACTGGCTGGGGAAGGGAGCACTCAGAAAAAGAAGGGCCGGGACAACAAGAGCCCGGAAGCGGTATCCTATACGGTTAAAAAAGGGGACTGTCTCTGGGACCTGGCTCAGGAATACCGTGTGCCGGTCAGCCTGCTCGCTTATGCCAACGGGCTTGACCCGGAAAGTTTTCTTTACGAGGGTGACAGGATAACTATTCCTGAAGGTGATGCCGTCACTTATACGGTGAATTCAGGGGATACACTATGGGGAATTTCCCGCAGATTCGGTGTCTCCATGGCAGAGCTGGCAGAGAGGAACGGGTCCGGGGCTGATGAAATTTTGCCGGCTGGACAGAAACTGGTTATTCCGGCATCCGGCCCGGTAATTGATGTAATTGCGGATAATGCAGAGATAAAAATACCTTTATTGAATGATTGGCCTGTCAAAGGGGTGGTTTCTTCCCACTTTGGGATGAGAAATGGCAGGATGCATGAGGGGACAGATATAGCAGCAGATTGGGGAAGCCCCATAAGACCAGTTGCTGACGGTAAAGTTGTTTTCGCGGGAAACCGGGGAGATTACGGTAAGGCTGTAATTATAGACCATGGAAATGGCTTCCGGAGCCTGTATGGACATGCCTCCAGCCTGGAAGTCAGCGCCGGTGACCGGGTCAGCCAGGGTGAGGTGATTGCCCGGATTGGCAGTACCGGCCGTTCCACGGGGCCGCACCTTCACCTGGAGCTATTGTACCGGGGTACGCCCCAGAACCCGGAGCGTTATCTGCCTGGCAAAAGCAAAGTTTAAACAGCAGTATTGATAGGGAGCTTTTTCCCAAATGTCCAGACCTATACGAATAATTATTTGTGTAGGTCTGTTTAAATTTTAACCGCCTGCAGCAAGAAGTCTCCCGCCTCTAAGCTACCTTGCTCACGCTAGTGAGAGCGTAGGCGGGTGATGAATTGCCTCCTTTTTCTCCCTAAATTTGTTGATAGATTGCTCAAATTATGGTAAAATACGAACATGGGTTCGTGGTTTATATATTGGAAGACAGGGTGAAAAGCTGTGATTAAAGCATGCAAATATCGTCTTTATCCAAACAAAGAACAAGCCCTTCTTATAAATAAAACCTTTGGCTGTGTTCGGTTTGTATATAATCAAATGCTTGCAAATAGAAAGGCCATCTATGATGCAGTATAAAGACGATAAAGAAGCATTAAAACAGCAAAAACACGCATTACCGGATTGATTACAAAGAAGAATTCCCCTGGCTCAAAGAAGTGGATAGCCTGGCTCTGGCCAATGCCCAACT
>JAENYP010000005.1:0-59392 GCA_016841725.1 Thermincola carboxydiphila
TTTATCTTACCACATTTGACCCTCTCGAGTCAACTGGTAATCTCTGCTGTTTTTCGTATCTCTCCGCAACTCTCTCAAGCCCGGATTTACATCTTACCACGTTCAACCCTCTTAGGTCAACTGGTAATCTTTGCTGTCTTTGCGGTCTGCTAACTTGACTGACCGACATTGACAAATATATCATAACCCAGTCCCCGTTGTCAAGAGGGTTTAACTATTTTTATGGCACTATCCAACAAGTTTCACGCAATTATCAGGTTTTTATACTGTGCGGCGAGAAGACTCCCACCTCTTTAGGTGGTGAGATGAATCGCCGGTTTCTAAATATTTCCCGAACACCAGTTCCCCTCGACTCCTGTTTATGGTAAAATAGGTTAGAACTCAACTAAGGAGAGGGGGTGTTCAGTATCATTAGAGCCTTAAAAACAAAGTTCCACACATCAAAAGGAAATCTCGACCGTCTTTTTGCCTGCAACCGTGTATCAGCACAGGTTTGGAATGATTGCCTGCGCCTGGCTAAAGAGCACTTTCAAAAAACAGGCAAATGGATTGACCGAAGGTCTTTACACTATGCCACCAAGGGTCAATATCCAATCCACAGTCAGTCTATCCAGGCAGTATTTGAGAAATATCTCGATGCCAGGAACAATGTCCGGCAAGCCCGGGTATCGGGGCATACCCAAATCCGCTATCCATACAAGGAGAAGCAGCACTTCAATACCAAGTGGAAAAAGGATGGGTTCCGAATACTTGAAAATGGAAAGCTTGAGTTAAGCCTTGGTCTTTTTGGCGGAAAACGCCAAAAGCCAATCATGGTGCGGATTAAGAAGCTGCCACCCGGTAAGGTCAAGGAGATCGAACTCATCTATGACCGGGGTCTACAATTAGCCGTTACCTACGATGACGGACAAGATCCTAAAGAAAACAATAATATGGGCATTGCTGCCATTGACTTGGGTGAAATCCACACAATCGTCTCCGTAACCGATCATGGGCAAGGCGTAACCATTACCGGTCGCAAGCTGCGAAGCATCAAACGATTGCGCAACAAGAAATTGAAGGAACTGCAAAAGAAACTGGCTAAATGCGAAAAAGGCTCCCGTCAGTGGAAAAAATATCGCCGGGCTTTTAACTACATCTTAGGAAAGAGTAATGCCCAGTTGACTGATATCCTCCATAAAACCACCCGCGAATTTGTTAACTGGTGCTTGGAAAATCAAGTCAGGGAAGTCGTGGTGGGGGACGTAGCGGGAGTTGAACGTCACACCTCTCCCAAAAAGAAGGGAAACACGCATAAACGTTCACCCAAGCATAACCAGAAAATGTCCCAATGGCAATTTGGGCGAATCACCAGCTACCTCCAATATAAACTGGCAGCCGAAGGGATAAGCCTGCAAAAAGTAGATGAAGCCTATACAACACAAACGTGTCCCGTTTGTGGAAGGAGGAAAAGAACCTCCTCCAGAAATTACAGCTGTCTGTGCGGATATCAGGAACACAGGGATATTCATGGAGCAAAAAACATCTTAACCAAATACAAATATGGGGAGTTTCGGAAAATATCTCTGACGGAACATAAGTATCTACGGATTGCATAAGCGAAAAGTAGTAGATGCCATGAACCTGGCCCGTATGCTAATTGGCATATAGTTGCCGGCTCTACCGGAATGATGTACTCACACCTGTCAGGTGAGGCGCCTTGAAACCGAGATGCCACTGAGACATGCATTCTGAGCTGGCCGGAAGCCCCCACCCTCTACACAAAGTATAGGTGGGGGAGGTTCACGCAGATACAGTGATTGTTGTTTTTCTTTACCGGTCTCTTTAAGGAGCGCTTATTCCGTTAAACTGTCCATTTGGAATATCCAGGTTAAGATAGGTTTCCGGTACCTCACCAACTATAATTGTTTCTGCTATAGGAATCTGGGAAGTTACTTCAACATAGTCACTGGCCATCGGAATAACAATTTTAACTCTGCCTGATACATTCAAATAAAGCCTGTGCCGGGTCTGGTTTATCCCAGCCTGTTGAAAGTCATCAACAACCTTAACTTTAACTGTTCCGATAGGCACGAGGGTTACTTTAATTTTTGGCCCATATGCCGCAAGAAGCTGACTCTGCAATACCTGACCCATTGGGATGGGGATTTCTTTTCCCTCCAGACTGGCCAAACTCTTTTGAATATCAAGAACGGTGTCTGCGGCCAGGTTGTTGATCTTAATGGTATTGGCCTGCATCAAGACAATTCTGCCCCTGTTGTCTGTCCTGATAAATATTAGGTCTTTGTACTCTACTGATTTGGCGATTTTTTCGTTAACCGCATTCTGAATAGCATCTACGGCGATTTGTTCAGCATATGCTTTGGCTATAGTCAGAATTGTTGGCTTAAGGTTCCTTTCCACAATCAAGAACGGCACAACCAGAATCACCGCCACTACTAATATCACGACTATCAGTTTTATGGGAAAACGGTGCTGTTGGAACAAGACATTCACCTCCACATATCAATATATGTGATCTGCGCCGGATTGGTGACTGTATATATGGTTTGGGTCAGGTGACTATTGAGGTCCTTGAAGGGCGCTCCGATTTGCTGTAAATCAAAAAGGAGCAAATGTTTTCCGCAAGGCTCATTTATCCTCCGCGCGGAATGCACCTGCCCCGTCCAATTATTATCAATTATCAATTGTCAATTATTATAGCCCCATTATCACTGGTTACACTGATTACTCCCTTACCCGCTCCCAGCACAGCGGTTCCTTTCGACCCCGAGCCGGGGTTTTCAGGAGTGTTTTGGGATTTTTCCATATCAAGCTTTAAAGACCCTGATATTGAACCATGTTTAGTTTCTGCAGTTACTGAAACATCGGATTTCTCCGGAATTCGGACTATTGTGCTGCCATTTTGATTTGTTACATAGCTTTTGGCAGTCATGGGATTTGTCCCGGAGATTTCGACACTTCCATTCTCCATAACCAATCTCATATCACCTGATACGTTATTTACATTAATATCACCTGATTCGCAACTGGCATTCAGATTACCGGTCACGTCCTTTACATTAATCCGGCCATAGCCGCCATCCACAGAAACATCACCTGTTATACCGGCAAGTGATAAGTCACCGTGTTCCATATTGATTTCCATATCTGCTTCCAGGTTATCTGCTCTAAGTCCTCCGGAACTGTTATCAACCGCCACTTTGACTTTCGCCGGGACTACAATCCGGTATTTAACAAACGGGGAACGCTTGAAATCAAACATATTTACCTGTGGTGACCTGGAAATGCTGATAACATTCCCTTCCGAAATATCAACTGTAAAATCTTCAGCCCTTGTTTTAGCCTCTTCCCTGGTCGGTCCCCAGCCGGTTATTTCTGCCTCCACATAGATTTTATCACCCTCACCGGGCACCATATCCAGCTGTCCTCCCAGGTCATCAATCCGGATTTTAGTTCCTGGGGCTGCCGTGATAGGATTGCTCTTATACTCATGCTTATAACTGTACTTTGTGCCTGCAACGGCTTCTGTAATTACCCCATTCAGGTCATGGCTCTGCAGGATTCCGGTTACCTGGTGCCCTGCATAACCGCCTAAAGCAATAAGCAGTATGATAATTAAAGTAGGTAAATGAAACCCCGCCTCACCCTCTTCTTTTTTGCTGTTAAGATAACTCCGGACAAAGTACTCTACTCCCAGGCCAATCAGCAGCAGCGGCCAGTACTTCAGAGCAGTGGCAAAAATACCTGTACCGGAAAAATTAGATATTAACAGGATAACACCAAACAGTATCATTCCGAGTGCCAGGGTAACCGGCCCTGCTTTCTTGTTTTTATGCATTTTTAAAACCCCCTTTGGATAAGCTCAGTTGTGCTATTGTCTTATGTGCTATTTGCTATTGTCTTAATGTCCTATTCTCTTGTATGGCGGTACAAAATTGCCACACCCAGACCGATTATAATAACCGGGGGCAGCATCCTCTTAAACCAGAATGGAATAGCAAGAGGCGAATTACTCATCAAAGCCAGAAAGCCGATTACTATCAGGGCATAACCCAGCCATTTCTGATTAAACGGAATGTTCTTGATGTCCCAAAATGGCGTGTCCTCAACCGGAATTCCTTCATTAATCTTCTTGACCAGCTGCTGGGTATCAAAAATCGAATAAAAAATCACAACAGGCACTACCAGGGACATTAATTCCTCAAATCCTATAAAACTGGTAACAAAAATGGAGCCGAAAAATGCCACCATAGTCTGTACGCCGCGCTTCATCAGGCCCAGATACATATATCCCACGCCCGGGATAAGTGATAATATAAATGACCAAAACCTGCTCTTCCTGCCAGTTTGCACCTTCTGCGCTGTCCCGGCTGAGTCAGCTGTATCCACTGTATCCACTCTATCCACTGTTCCAACTGTATCTTCTCCGATCCGGTTCTGCAGGCAGTCCCGGCAGTAATCTTTGCCTCCAAGGTTCACCAGGCATTCATCACAAAAACCCTTGCCACACAGCCCGCATTCATTTTGCGATTCTCGTTCGATGTGATTTGCACATTTCATAGTACTCATCCTCTTTTACTCATCTCCCTTCATTTCAATGGGGCCAATTTGTTTCATGGAAGCCGACAGCTTATTTGCTGTAGATGCAGAAAAATCAACATAAGACTGAAAAGCCCCTCCGACAGTGTCACTCACTTTAATAACCCGGTCAGCATCAACAGGGAATTCCCCGCCGGACAAGGCCGGTCCCGAAAACCAGAATAATATCAAGGCAGCTGCAGCAGCGGTTACCAGGTCCTGCAGAACAGCGACTGTTCTTTTACCGCGACTTTCAGGGCAGCTTTTCTCAGCTTTGACCTGTTTCATTATCCTTCGGGTCAGGTCAATCTCAGGAACATCAACGCAGGCTGCATCTATCAGGAAATCGACTTCGCGGAATGAATCCAATTCTTCCCGGCAGTCCCGGCAGGCAATGAGGTGATTCTTAAAGGCGGCACACTCATCTCCGGGCAATTCCCCGGCAAGATAATGGGGTATTTTCTTTTTCCATTCACGGCATTGCATCTGTGTCACCTCGCAGTGTTTCCCTCAAAATCAGCTTAGCCCGGTATAACCTTGTAGCCACTGTTTTTACCGGGATTTCCAGGGCATCGGCAATCTGTTGGTAAGACAGCTCCTGGTAATGATAAAGTACCAGCGCCAGGCGATACCTGTCCGGCAGTCCTGCAATCATCCTTCTGAGCCGGCGCATCTTTTCCTCTTTTAATACTATCTGTTCCGGGTTGTTTTCCGGGGAGCAGGTCAAACTCGGTTCCCCCTGATAATCCTCAGAGTCAAAGGTAACTAATCTGGCCTTTTTGTTTTTGCGCAAAAAATCAAGAGTCTTATTGGAAGCTATCCGGTATAACCATGTGTTCAGTTTGGCGTCTCCCCTGAATGTGTTCAATGACCGAAACACCTGGAGAAACACCTCCTGGGTAAGGTCTCCGGCATCTTCCCTGGACTCGACCATCCGGTAAACAAAGGCAAAAATCTTTTTCTGGTAGCGGGATACCAGTTTTTCAAAACTGCCGGAATCTCCGGCAATAATTTTTTTTATCAATAATTCATCCAATTCGTCCAACCTGTCACCCCGCTTTCTGCCTTCACCTTTTATGACGAGAGTGTATCCAAAATTACTTCAAATGTTCATTATAATTTTAGTTATAAATTTTAAAAATTTTTTGCGCATCCAATCCGGCTTGACACCAAAAAGGATGGGCTCCAAAACACCCATCCTAAGACTTCACTTTAAAACTACCCTGGCAAACTTCCTTTTTCCAGCCTTGATGATGCTGCCATCTTCAGGCATAAAACGCAGTTCAGGGTCATTGACCCTTTCATCATTAATCCTGACTGCTCCCTGTTTGACCATCCGCTTGCCCTCACTGGTCCCGGAAACCAGGCCTGCCAGAGTAAGCAGTTTGGGAAGCCAGATTAACCCGTCTTCCAGTTGGTTGGAGTCAAGCACATAATCCGGCACTTCATCAGGAAGCTCCTTCTTCTGAAAAATATTCTTAAACTCTTCCTCAGCCTTTGCTGCGGCTTCTTCCCCATGGTAAATGGTGACAATTTCCCCGGCCAGGCGCATCTTGACATCCCGCGGATGGAGAGCGCCTTCTTCAAGACCCGTCCGGATTCTGCTGATTTCATCCATCGCAACAGGGGTTACCAGCTCAAAATAACGAATCATCAGCTCATCAGCAATAGACATAGTCTTACCGTACATTTCCCTGGGCGCTTCGGTAATACCTATGTAATTACCCAGGCTTTTGCCCATCTTCTGGACACCGTCAAGCCCTTCCAGGATTGGCATCATCAGGGCCACCTGGGGTTCCTGACCATATTCCTTCTGCAGGTGACGTCCCATCAGCAGGTTAAACTTCTGGTCGGTGCCACCCAGTTCTACATCTGCCTTCAATGCAACGGAATCGTAACCTTGCATCAAAGGGTAAAAGAACTCATGAATACTTATAGGCAGTTCACTGTGGAACCTCTTGTTAAAATCATCCCTTTCCAGCATCCTGGCAACAGTATATTTGGCGGCCAGTCCGATGACATCGGCAAATGTAAGGGGCGCCAGCCACTGGCTGTTAAAAACAACTTTTGTACTGGACTTGTCCAGAATCTTAAAAATCTGGTCCTGATAGGTTGCTGCATTTGCCCTGACATCTTCCTCAGACAACTGTTTCCGGGTTTCCGATTTCCCGGTGGGGTCACCGATGCGGGCCGTATAATCACCCAGTATAATTGTCACATTATGCCCCAGTTCCTGAAACTGCCGTAATTTCTGCAGTACAACAGTATGCCCGAGATGAATGTCAGGGGCCGTGGGGTCAAGTCCCAATTTAATATGAAGAGGCTGTCCCGTTTTTACGGATTTTTTCAGTTTTTCCACCAGCTCATTTTCCGGAACCAGTTCGGCAACGCCTCTCTTAATAATTTCAAGTTGTTTTTTTACTTCATTTTCCACTGCCATTCTCCTTCCAATCATTCTGCTATAAAGTATAACAAACACCACACTGCCGCGCAACAATTCTAAAAAGATTAACTTTGGGCTTTTGTTATGTTATAATCGATTTAAGTCGATTAACCATACTGTTATCCCACAGGAGGGAGTACATAATGTCAGACCAACAGAGACCAAAGAGAAAAAAATCGAAAAGAAAATTAAATTTCCTCAGATTATCACTTGTAGTTTTAATGTTCCTGATGCTGGCCGGTGCGGGTTCAGCCGGCGGATATGTAATGTACAGCGTCAAGGATATGCCGGCATGGGACCCATCCGCCCTGGAGCTTAACCTGCCCACAATTATCTATGATAAGGACAACAAAGAAATAGCCCGGATATATGTTGAAAACCGCGAACTCGTACAGCTGGAACAAGTCCCCGCTTCTGTTAAAGATGCTATTCTGGCAACTGAAGATATCCGGTTTTATCAGCATAAAGGTATTGACATCAAACGGATTGGCGGGGCTTTGATTGCTGATATCAAGGCAGGCAGAGCCGAACAGGGAGCCAGTACCATCACCCAGCAGCTTATCAAAAGGGCCTTTCTTACCCCTGAGAAGAAATTGGAACGGAAGATTCAGGAAGCATTCCTGGCCATTCAGTTGGAACGCAAATATACCAAAGACCAGATTTTCGAAATGTACCTGAATCAGATCTATTATGGGGGCGGGGCTTATGGCATTCAAAGCGCCTCCCAGGTATTTTTCGGCAAACCGGTCAAAGATCTGACCCTGGAAGAATCAGCTCTTCTGGCAGGCCTCCCCAGGGCCCCAAGTTATTATGATCCTTTTAAGAACCCCGAAGCCGCTGTCAAACGCCGCAACCTGGTTATTGATAATATGCTCAGGTATGAGCTTATTTCTGCCACAGAGGCAGAAGCGGCAAAAGCAGCCGAACTCAAACTGAGCAGCAGCAAACCGGCCCAAAATAAGAACTACAAATTCCCCTACTTTGTCGACTATGTGACCGATTTCATCATTGATAAATATGGTGAAGACAAAGTTTATAAGGAAGGGCTTGCGGTATATACCACTCTTGATCCCAAGATACAGGCTCTGGCTGAGGAAGCAATGGCAGACCCCAAAAACTTCCCCAAAGCCAAATATGATGAAAACGGTGTCGTTCAGCCCCAGGCAGCAACAGTTGTCCTGGATCCCCACACCGGATATGTGAAAGCAATTGTGGGCGGCCGGGACCATAAACAGAAACGCCAGTTTAACCGGGCTACAGATGCTCTCAGGCAGCCCGGTTCCACCTTTAAGCCGATTGCGGATTATGGGCCTGCCATTGAAAACGGTGATGCCCCGGCAACTGTTGTCAAGGATGAGCCTCTGAAAATCGGTTCCAAAACCTTCAAAAACTACAACGGGAAATATGCCGGATTTGTTACTTACCGGACCGCCGTCCTAAAATCAATGAACATTCCCGCTATCAAGGTCTTGAGGGATACCGGCATTGAGAAAGGGCTCAAGTTTGCCCAGAAGGTAGGGATAACCACCCTGGTTACCAGTGCCGATAACTCCAGTCGCAATGACGAAAACCTCAGCATGGCCCTTGGCGGAATCACTTACGGGGTAAAACCTCTGGAGCTGGCAGGCGCCTATGGCGCTTTTGCCAATGAAGGTATTTTTGTCCAGCCTACTGCAATTACCAAGGTTACCGACAGGGATGGCAGTGTTATTGATAAATTTGAAGCCAAAAAAACGGTGGCCATGAAAAAGACCACGGCTTACCTTGTTACCAGCATGCTGCAATCTGTGGTCACCGCTCCCGGCGGCACAGGTTCCAGCGCCAGGCTGGGAAGCCGTCCTGTAGCCGGTAAAACAGGGACCACCAGTGATGATAAGGATGCCTGGTTCGCGGGATATACCCCCGAACTTGTTACCGTGGTCTGGATGGGCCATGATAATCCCAAGGAAATGTTCGGCGTCTATGGCGGCAAATACCCGGCCATGATATGGAAACACATTATGAAAAATGCCCTTGAGGATGCACCGGTGAAAAAATTCCCCAAACCTGCCGGCCTGGTAAGCGCTACAGTCTGCTCCCAGTCAGGCCTGCTCCCCGGTGAGAACTGCCCTGAGGAACACAGGATCAGTGACCTGTTTGCCAAAGGTACAGTTCCCAAAGAAGTATGTGATAATCACACTCTGATGGAAGTATGTGCCGAAACTAATCAGCTTCCCGCCGCAGGGTGTCCGGATAAAGTTATCCGTTCCTTTACCAAGGGCGAAGAACCTACCGAGACGTGCACGATTCACACCGGGGCAGCGCCGCCGCCCAGCGGCATACCGGTATGTATTGACCCCAGGCACGGCGGCATTATCTACCGGGCAATGACAGCCGGGCCAAACGATATGGGCGGATGTCCCCCTGATATGATTCAATACCTTGACTTTCCTCCAGGACAGGAGCCAAATACATATTGCCCAATACCGGAACACCAGGTTGTCTCCAATCCGGCTGAACAGCCGTCCATGCCCCGGTTAAATGCGGTGAATGAATAACCGCCTGTCTGCGGGATTATGCGTAAAACTTAACTGACAGCGGGATAATGCTTAAACTTACTTGGGTGCGGGATTGTGAGGCTTGCGGTCAAAGAAGGGGTTTTTCCCGGTAACTGATAGCGGTATGCCATATGCAATCCTGACATCTGTACGGAACAGCTTCAGATTAATCGCAGCCCTCCCTATGGAAAACATGACTCTGTTGTCCACATGGTGGGCTGCAGCCACTTCAGCGGCCGAACCTATCGCAATGCCAAGGTCCCCGGCATTATAGGCACAGATGCCCCCTGCCTGCTGCATTGCTTCACAGTCGGCGAAACCACAGTAACCACATCCCGGGAGACCAAGAGGCTTGACTGTGGTGCCAAAAATCACGGCAGCCTTGGTACTTTCCATGTTGCCTGCATCCCTGATGCAGAACCCGGCCCCTTTTGCCTCTCCCCACTTCCTCATCTCCTCTGCCAGCCGGAGCAGGTCATCACCTGTGGCAATAAATGTTTCCAGAGTATCCAGTCCCCGGCCCTTGGGAGCTGTTCTTGCCGCTGCACACATCAGTTCGGCAACCTGCAGCAGCGCCTTTTCTTCTGCCTGTTCTCCCCTGATAATCATTTAAATTCCCTCCTTTATTTATTTCAGTTCTACAACAGTAACCCCGGTGCCGCCTTCACCATACCGGCCCAGGCGGTATTCCTTGACAAAACGGTGTTTTGCCAACAGGTCGGTGATGGCCTTTCTGAGGGCTCCGGTTCCTTTACCGTGTATAATCTGCGCCTTGGGAAGGCCTGCCAGGTATGCGTCATCCAGGTATTTTTCGACAGCCTCCATAGCCTCATCAACCATCAGCCCCCTGAGGTCAATCTCAGGTGAAATTTCCCTGGCCTTACCTGCCATTAATCCGGGCCCGCCTGTTTCAACCAAGGTTTTCCCCGCATTGGTTCTTTTATTTTTGCTTTCCACCAGCCTTAATTCCGTCAGGGGCAGGACCAGCTTCATTATCCCCACCTGTACCCCGACGGTTCCGTTGGCATCCGGTTCAGTAATCACTATCCCCTGCTGGTTATATCTGGGCAGAAAAATTTCCTGCCCTGCCTTAACCCGTTCGGGGACCTCTCCGGCAGCCACATAGTGTTCCACATCCTCAGCAGCCCGCAGCCGTTTTAACCGGCTCCTGGCATTCTGTGCCCTGGCCAGTTCCTGATGTCCGGCGCCTCTGGCAGCAGCGGCGGCGGCATCCTTGATTTCCTGCAGCAGTCCGTCAGCTTCCATCCTGGCCTTACGCAGCGCCTCATCAGCTTCCAGCCGGACCTTGGCCATGATTTCGGCACGCTTGCGGGACACATCGGCCAGCTTCCGTTCATATTCCTCCTTCAGCCGCTGCACTTCCTTTTTAAGCCGCTCCGTCTCCCGCCTGTCATCTGCGCTGGTTTTCCGATTTTCTTCAAGTCCCCGGATAAGTTCATTCACCTGAATATCTTCCCCTGAAAGGGATTCCCGGGCGGCGCTGATAATATCTTCCCGCAGCCCCAGGCGGCGGGCTATCTCAAAGGCGCTGCTGCTCCCGGGCTGTCCGATATTAAGCCTGTATGTGGGCTGTAGTGTTTTGATGTCAAACTCTACCGAGGCATTTTCTATGCCTGGCCTGTTAAAGGCAAAAGCCTTCAGTTCACTATAGTGGGTTGTCGCAATCACCCTGACCTTTTTGGCATCCAGGTAATCCAGGATTGCCATTGCCAGGGCAGCTCCCTCAGTAGGGTCGGTGCCGGCCCCCAGCTCGTCAAAAAGTACCAGTGTGTCCGGTCTGACATCGTTCAGGATGCCGATAATGTTGGTCATATGGGAGGAAAAAGTACTCAGTGACTGCTCAATTGACTGCTCATCACCGATATCGGCAAAAACAGCCGAAAAAATGCCGGTCTCTGACCCGGGTTCCACCGGTATATGTAAGCCCGACTGCACCATCAGAGCCAAAAGGCCTACTGTCTTCAGGGCCACCGTCTTCCCGCCGGTATTGGGTCCGGTAATCACCAGGATACGGAAATCCCTGCCCAGCTGTACTGTAATGGGTACCGCCTTCACCTGGAGTAAAGGATGCCTGGCCCCAATAATATTAATATGATTATCATCATTAATCCTGACTGTACCGGCATCCATTTCCTGACTCAGCTTGCCTTTGGCAATAATAAAGTCTATTTGGCCGCAAATAGCCACACTGGAGCTTATTTCATCTTTATAAACATTAACCTGTGCACTCAGTTTTGTCAGGATTCTGATTATTTCCTGTTTCTCTTCCGCAGCCGCCCGGCGCAGCTCATTGTTTTTTTCCACTACTGCCATCGGCTCAATAAACAGGGTGGCGCCGCTGGCTGACTGGTCATGGATAACTCCCGGGAACTGGCCCCGGTATTCCTGTTTCACGGGAATAACATACCTGTCGCCCCGCTTGGTCACAATCGGGTCCTGGAAGAATTTCTGGTATTGCGGTGACCTCATAATGGAATCCATCTTTTCTTTAACCTGAACCTGTAAATCGCGTATCCTGCTCCGCAGCCGGCGCAGTTCCGGAGAGGCCTTGTCGGCCACCTCCCCGCTGGGGTCAATGCTCTCCCTGATGCGATCCTCCAGGTCTCTTAGGGAACAGAGCTCAGCCGCAAGTGCGGAGACTACAGGATAGGCCTCCCCCTTATCCCGGAAAAAGTTTTTCAGCCGTCTTATTGCATAAAGCATGTCCCCGGTCTGCATAAGCTCCGAGGGTTCCAGCACTCCACCGATTGCCGCCTTGCGCAGCAGATTCCTGATGTCCCGCAGCCCTCCCATGGGCAGGTCCGGTTCCAACCGTAAAATTTCCCTGGCTTCCGTAGTTTCCCGAAGTTTTTCCAAAATCGCGTCCCTGTCGGTCCCAGGTGTCAGGCTCCCGGCCATCTCTTTGCTGACCGCAAAAGTGGCGCAGTTCTGCAGTCTTGCGATAATTTTGTGATACTCCAGCCTGTTTAGATTCCGCTGTTCCATTTATTCCACACCCCTGTAATAATGACCCTTGGTCAGTCCCGCTGGGCTCATGCCGGCAAATTTATCTTTGATCCCGGCGCTGACCTGATATGCCGCAGGACTGGAGATAAACCTGTCCAGCTCCCGGCGCCAGTTTTTTATGAGCACAGCCGCTCTTTCCGGTTCCTCATAAGATATTTCAAGCCTGAACCCGGTTATTCCTGCCTCATATAATGGCTGGATATCTTCAATCATACTCAGTTCCTTGGCATTATATATATAAGTCCGGCAGAACTCATCATGGCTCACCGGGAAGACCAGTCCCAGCCGGTCTTTAAGGCCTTTGGCGCCGCCTGTCCCGGAACCGCCGGAACGGCAGACCCCGCCGCATTCCGAATCTCCTGTAAGAGCGCCTAAAATGCTCCCGGTGGGGCAGTACTCGGTAACCATTAACGGCAGGTGTCCTTCCACGATTGCTTCCAACTGCAGTCCTGCTGACCGGGAAAACCGGGAAATCTGTTTCAGGGTCAGTTCCGGTGAAACCACTGCCCTGGTAATGCCATAAGTCTCCTTAAGGAAGTTAAGGGTCTGGGAATTAAATATGTTTAAGCCGTAATCAGCATATGTTTCCTTAATGCCCTCTTTTTGGGCTTCAAATAATGTCCCCAGATTGGCAGCCAGAAAGGGCAGGTTATGGGAAACCGCAAACCCTGTCAGGGTCCGGATATATTCCAGTTCTTCCTCCCTGACAATCCTGGGTGAAGCTATCACCAGCCCGGTATTGTTTTGGGCACACAGTGAAAGCGCTGCTTCCAGTTCCCTGAGCGCTGCATCTTTGTTTCTGATATCGGCTCCCCTGAAATAAACACTGTCCACTCCGTTTTCCACTGCCAGCTTCAGAATTTCATACCTGTTGGTATGAACTGTCAGCTGTGGTTCACCAACTGCCTGCGGTTCCCGGAGAGCATCCTGATTATCACTGCGTTCCTTGATCTTACGGGCTCTTTCAGCAAAATCCGGGGCCACCACAACATCTGGTTTCATCTTCCGGGCCCTGAGTTCCGCCACGCCTTCCACAGCAATCCGGCGGGTCTCGTTTATTTCACTGGCCGGAACCATGACATTACCGGCAGCTTCCATGTGTAGGCTGCCTATTTCAAAAGGAGTGTTTCCCAGCCTGTCCATTTGTTTTTTCAGGTAATCGGGAGTCAGTGGTTTATTGAGGGCTTCCTGCCCCGGTGAACTGCCGTGAGCGGTAAAGACATTCCCCATGGTATCACCGGCCGTTATTTCCAGCGGGCTGCCCACCGCTGCTTTAACTGTGAAGTCCAGGGGTATTTTTTTGATCTCCCTGGTCGATTTATAGCTCTGTTCCGCCTGTGAAATGAGTTCAGCATCATGTGTCTTAAAAACCCGGTCACCCGGTTTCACTTTGCCGGTATAGGGCACCCAGACCTTTTCTCCGGGTCCGGCTCCGGCAACCTGTTCTCCGGGTTCCGCAGCCTGCTTCCCGTCCTCTTTACCCTGCAGGCCGGCAGCCAGTATCCTGTTGACCACAACACCGGTACGTCCCCCGTCAGTAACCCAGAACTCAATACCGTCACCCTGGTGCAGGCTGTCTTCAAGCGCAATCTCAGCCATTTTCCCGGCCCAGTCGGTCTTGCTGACCCGGCCCAGGCGGCGGCCGCGGTTATTGGGTCTCTTATAGCTCATCATATCACGGCCCTGTTTCCCAAAGAAGTATCCTGTGGTAAAACCACGGTTAAAAATCTGGGTCAGATCCTTAAGGTCTTTTTCCGGCACACTATAATCATCAGGTGAGGTCCGGTATCTGTCCAGAGCCTCCCGGTAAACCCTGGTCACTATAGCCACATATTCCGGGCGTTTCATCCGGCCTTCAATTTTAAGGGAATCTACACCGGCCTGGGCCAGTTCCGGGATATATTGGATCATATTCAGGTCCCTGGGACTGAGCAGGTGACTTCCGGTTTTTGCCGGGTCAGCCAGGACACCTTTTCTTTCATCAACAAAGGTATATTCCATGCGGCACGGTTGGGCACACCGGCCCCTGTTTCCGCTCCTGCCGCCAATCATACTGCTCATCAGGCACTGTCCCGAATAAGAGACACAAAGCGCCCCGTGAACAAAAACCTCCAGCTCCATCCCGGTTTTCTGCTTGATTTGGGTGATTTCCCTGAGGGAAACCTCCCTTGCCAGGACCACCCTGGCAAAGCCAAGGCTTTTCAGGCTGACAGCTCCGGAACTGTTGTGGATGGTCATCTGGGTACTGGCATGAAGCGCCAGGCCCGGCAGGAGTTCATGAACCACCATGGCAATACCGGGGTCCTGGACGATAATCGCATCAGCTCCGGCCTCATGCAGGAACTTCAGGTATTCCACCAGCTCTCCAAACTCCGAATCGGCCACCAGAGTGTTTACCGTTACATAAACCTTGACACCCCTGATATGTGCATATTCTATTGCTGCATTCATTTCTGCCCGGTCAAAATTATCTGCATACTGCCTGGCGCTGAACAATTGCCCGCCGAGATAGACGGCATCAGCGCCGTTTTGCACAGCCGCCCTGAAGGCTTCTTTGCCGCCGACCGGGGCCAGTAATTCAGGTATTTTCATCTGTGACCTCCATTATAGTTCCCTAATCTTATTAAAAGGCCAAATGATTTTCAGGAAACCATTCGGCCTTGTTTTTAACGTGTATTTCACCTTGAGATAAGGTCTATATCCGGGCAAACCTGGTCAGACCGGAACATGTGATTATCTCAATTCCTTTTTTGGCAAATTCGTCAATAATCAGGTTCATGCCAAGGGAATCACTGGCCATATGTCCTGCAATAATAACATTTATATGGTTCTTTTCAGCTTCTTTACGGTGTTTTTCCCCGATATGCATACCTACAATCGTACCCACACCTGCCTGTGACAGCTTGGCAAAGGCATCCTCCGACCCGCCGGTACCGCCGGTCATATCAACAAACACCTTGCCGCACTTGCGCTCCTTGTCCCCGACGACGGCTACCGGACCGGCGCCTATTTTCACAGCCTCGGCATATTCGGGAATCTCTTTTAAGATGAAAATAAGGTCACCAACAGTTTCCGGCTTTTTATCCTCAATGGTTTGCTGCAGGAAACCTGTCACCATATTATCAGCCGGTGTGTGTACACACATCAGAGGCAGCTCAAACATCACAGCCGCATCCACAGCCTTGTTATGATTCAGGGGCAGCAGTCCTCTCCTGACCTCGTTTATTCTGGGGGCCATTATGCCCTGGGCCACATTAATGGGAACACCGAAAACCTCTAAAATTTCCGACTGCATATGCATAACCTCATACAGCCCTACAAGAGCCTTCCCTTCAGGGTGGTGAGCCAGCACCAGGTCAATCTGCCTGCCCTTTTCCCGCAGCCGGTCGGCAATCAGGATCTCTCCGACCTCAATGTCTATTCCGGCCAGGATAGTCTTTATTTCCTGCTCCGGGTCTCCACAAAGAATACGGGTATCACTATATGGATTATTCAGTTTTTCCCGGTCAAACTCCTGTTTTTCGTCGTCTTTTAAATCCTCAAATTTTTTCTTGGCCCTTTCCAGGACACGGTCCGTTTCCTCCCGGCCCCTGGGGTCATTTTCCAGCCCTTTGTTTACCGCCATCTCATAAAGCTCTCTCAGTTTCATGGAACTCCTCCTCAAAAATGCCATTCACTACCACCATATACATTTTTTGTTTATAACATAAACATTTAGCTTTATTCGATTCCAAACATAAAATTCCTTTTAAAATTGTAATATTTATGAGCTTTTTTTTGGTTTATCCCGGCCTGTCTCTTTTAAGGTAATCCAGCAGTTCCTCTTTGCCCATGGTATTCAGGATATCGTTCTTTTCCAGCCAGCCGCGGCGGGCTGTGGCCACACCGTACTTCATATCATCCATCCGGTTAATGTCATGGGCATCTGTGTTAATACATATTCTGATTCCCATCTCTGCAGCCCTGCGGACATACCTGTCGCTGAGATCGAGCCTGTCGGGGGAAGCGTTGATCTCCAGAGCAGTTCCATACTTTACGGCAGCCGCAAAGACCTCCTCCATATCGATGGCGTAAGGTTCCCTTCTGCCAATTAAGCGTCCCGTCGGATGGGCCACTATGTCAACATGGCTGTTTTTCATTGCTGAAATGACTCTTCCGGTAATCTTCTCCCTATCCTGCCTGAAGCCTGAGTGTACCGAGGCCACCACAATATCTCGCGCAGCAAGGATTTCATCAGGATAATCCAGATTACCATTGGAAAGGATGTCAGCCTCTATCCCACTCAGTATTTCAATTTTGTCTGTCTTTTCATTCAGCGCCCTGAGATACCTTTCCTGTTCCCCCAGGCGCTCCACAGACAGCCCTCCGGCTATTCCCAGAGACCTGGAATGGTCAGTAATGGCAATATACTCATAACCCATTTCAGATGCCCTGCCGACTATCTCTGTTATAGAATTGACCCCATCACTCCAGTCTGAGTGAATGTGCAAGTCCCCTTTGATATCCCCTGTTTCCACCAGGTCAGGCAGGCGCCCATTAAGGGCCACCTCCACCTCGCCCAGGTCCTCCCTGAGTTCGGGAGGGATATATTCCATACCCAGATGGGTATAAATATCAGCCTCACCGGCAGCAGACAGCTGTGTATCGTCATCTCTGCCGAATATGCCATACTCATTTATTTTCAGGCCTTTTTTGTGGGCAATCTCCCGGAGCCGGACATTATGTTCTTTGGAGCCGGTAAAATGGTGCATGGCAGTACAATATTGTTCCGGCTCTACAACCAAAAGATCAATGCCGATTCCGGCCAGGGTCACCACCCGGGCCTTGGTATCACCTTTGGCCAGTACTTTTTTTACCTGGGGGTGTTTGACAAATATGTCGATCACTCTTTCCGCTTCATATGAGCCAACGACCAGATCAATATCCCCAATGGCATCCTTCATGCGGCGAACGCTGCCGGCGGCCCCGGCCTCGGTTACACCGGGAAGTGACTTCAGGAAACCGGTAAAGGCCTCTGCCATGGCATCGGCAATTCCCAGAGTAACCAGCCCGGTACCGCTTCTCAGCATTTCAATGCCCCTGAGGATGTTCATCTCAGTCTTATTCCCCATGCCCGGAAGCCCCCTGATTTTCCTGCCCCGGGCTGCTGCCTCCAACTCATCCAGTGAAGATATGCCCAGCTTTTGATATAGCTGCTGAGCCATCCTGGCTCCGATTCCGGGAACGCTGACCACCTCCAGGAGCCCTGGCGGCACTTCTGCTTTCAGATTTTCATAGTACTCTATTTTACCGGTTTTGAATAATTCCCCGATTTTCCCGGCTATGGCCTTCCCAATGCCGGGAACAGTTTCCAGTTTTCCCTGGGAGGACATCTCCGACAGGTCGGCGGCCAGAGTGGCAATTGCCTTGGCCGCCTTCCGGTAAGCCCTGATTTTAAAAATGCTTTCCCCCTGGAGCTCCAGCAGGTCGGCTATTTCACTCATTATCCAGGCAGCTTCTATGTTCTCAATACGCCTCATAAGCCCTCCATCAATATGTACCCAAAATGGTTCTCCGAATTTTTGTTTTTTCCTCCAAGATTTGTTTCACTGCTTTTCACGTGTAGGCTTCGGATATGGCCGTGGAATATGGTGAGATGTTGTACAAGGTTTTCCTTACACTGCTGCCCTGAGAAATATTATCGCAGTTCCGCTAAGCGAAATCCGGGACGCGGGCCATGGACGGCCCGCGCCGCCATTGAGGCAGGATGCCGAATTGGCGGTGTTCCCGGAGTTCGCCAGGAACAAGATTAGATTTCTCGGGCGGCAGTGTGGAAAATTGGTACAATAGCTCACCATATTCCATCTCCGGCCATTTCGAATGCCTACCACTTATATTTTCCCCAAAAATAAGTCCTCTACCCTGCTTTTCAGCAAATGTAGAGGACAATTTACTTTAGTACGGATAGTTCTCAACTTAAACCTGAATTTACTTCACTTTAGACCTTACTCTACCCGGTATAGCTATTGCGGCTACAAGTACCAAAGCAACGATTGCGGCAGCCCACAGATACAAACTGTAATTGATAGTCCCGGTTTCCGTTCCGGCGCTTTCCGGGTTAACCACAGCTGTTTTAACTATAGTAACTGTCTTCCAAGCGTCAGACATTGCAGTCTGCACTTCTACCGGTATTACAGTCAGTGAGAGAGACTGATTAACCTGATAACCAGATTCATCAATGGCCCTGATACTGCCATCACCTGCAGGTACAACTGCCGACCACCAGCCTCTTTGGGCCCGGCTCAGTTTCACTGTCTTGGGTCCCACACTGTAATCAATGGCTACAGCATTAAACAATGGCTTAATTTCCAGCATGTACGTTCCGTTAGTCTGAGCAGACTTTTTGATCTCCATCAGTGGCAGGCTGTTGTCAATAGTAATAGTGTAAGTACTCTGCCTGGTAACTCCGAACTTATCAACGGCGTATACCTCGATGGGATACGGCCCGTCATCAGTACCAAAAGCCACCATAAAGGATACTGTCCAGAAACCTTTTTTGTCCTGCTTCAGTTCCAGCCTGCGGCCATCAGGCAGCAATGCATAAACCTGCACCGTATCGGCTCCCGGAGTTACCCTGATTGTGGGGTCACCGGCGGGAACCCGGGTCGGGGTTACCTTTACTTCCAATGGTACAATCGGAGTCGGTTCAGGTCCGGCTGTTGGCGGAATGATTATTTCAGAATCTTCTTCGTTGCCGAAATCGAGGTCTCTGTGGTTTTCGGTGTTCCTGTTAATATCAACCGTAAAATCGAAAGATTCGGGAGCAGTCTGGGTCCAGCCTTCCTGCTGCACTTCTGAAACTGTATAAGTACCGTAAGGAAGTCTGGTGAAACTGTAGTAACCGTCTTCATCGGTGATATCAGTATCCCCATTGCTGAGATTGATGGTCCAGCCGCTTAAGGCAGGTTCCGGGTCATCTCCGTCTTTGTCCCATTCACCGTTCCCGTTAAGGTCATTAAACTTATGTCCACTGATGCTGCCATAATCTTCACCACCACCACTGGGGCGATAGTTGCCGAAATCCAGGTCTCCTGCTGATCTGTATGCTTCATCAAGAGTTACATCGAAGTATCCAGGGTTTTCTTCGGTATCGGGAGCTGTCTGGGTCCAGCCTGTCTGCTGTACTTCTTCGACCCTGTAATCTCCAAACTCCAGGTTGGTGAATTCATAATACCCGCTGGAATTTGTTACTGTTTCGTCAATTTGTTCCTCACCAGAGTACAATTTGATGGTCCAGTTTGACAATCCGGGTTCCCCTGTATCCCAGAGGCTGTTCCGGTTGTTATCCTTGAATTTATGTCCACTGATCTTGCCTTCAGGGTATTCGCCTTCAGGGCGGTTACCGAAGTCCAGGTCAAATGGCGCCCCATTGTCATCGACTACGGTTATAGTGGCTTCAGCAGAAACGGGGTCTGGGGGAGCTACATAGCGCGCGTGATCTTCATCATACTCCTCGTCAACGTATTTCCCGTCTAAAGTTATTAACCGCAGACTTGCATCAGCATTAAGGAAGTATTCACCTGGATGTTTCCCATATACATTCACATTAACTGAATCTGACCCGCCGCAAATCAACCTTTTAGTACTGGTGTATGGCAGATACTCACTGTAAACCGTACCGTTGACTGACCATTCTATAATATCAGGCCCCAGGTCCACCTCGTAGTAGCCTAACGAGGGTAAGGTTTGCTCCCAACCGGCTTGCATTACTTCTTCTATTCTGAACTTTCCATAAAAATCAGAATTAATTTCAAATTCATAATAACCATCTTCATCGGTATATGTTTGGGCAACTACTGTTTCATTTACATTAATCATTCTGATTTCCCAGTCGGATAACCCGTCTTCATCATCATCCCAGACACCATTGCCGTTACTGTCCTTAAATTTATACCCACAAATCATATCATCTTCATCGGAGGAAGTAATACTTACTTCCAGCTCTGCATATCAGTAACCTGCCCACGAAGTTATATCCTGATAAACTGGGCTTACGACCGGAGTACTATCCTGTTCTTCCCCATCCAATTCGATTTTCCACCGGAAATCATCTCCTGATTCATATGTGTCATAGGAACTTACATCAATCATTGCGTCAATTTCAAATGGTTCTGTATAAAGGGTTTGTTCATTTACCAACTCAATGACTACATCATTACCGTCTCTACCCTCATACGCAGCCCAATTTCCGGAACTGTCCTTATGCTCCATGTAAATGTTAAGGGAATTAACATATACAGAATCAACAACACCTGTTAAGCCTATTTCACCGGTAATATGTATTTTGTGGGGAGCAGTTACCTCAAATGAAATCTGTTCTTGTTCATTTGTATTAATTGTTACATTATCAGGATTTACCTCGAAATCGTTAAGATCCCAGGTATTGAAGCCGACATTAATGTCAGCATCAATTTGCACTTCAGCAGAAGCAGCGCTGGGCAGCAAGAGAAGCAACGACATAACTAACAGCAACCCCAAAACACATCTGACACCATGTATTCTGTTGTCCTTTTTATTCACTAATTTTCACCTCCCTTCACAAAAAATGAATATCATGATAAGGCTAATATTCTAAATCTCAGTCTAGATATTTCACCAACCACAGTTACTTATAGCTGTCTCAAACTCAATTTCCTCTTCATGGGTTATCTCGGGTTTGGAATACTCTTTCATCTTCCGTACCTCCCTTCGTCGGCTAAAAATTAATAATTTTCAAAATAATAATTGTTAAAAAAAAAGCTGCATAATAGCTGCCTCTTTTTCGCAAATAAAAAATAGAATAATTCCGCAATAAAATTTCCATATATTTATATTTTATAGTTCTTTAAAGACTAATACAATAAGTTTCTATCTACATTTTTCGACATTTTTCGATACGTCTGACAACCCTTAGAACCACGCGGCATAGTTTGGCCCAAAACCTTGCTGCAGATAGGGATGAACACAGCAGGCGGCCAAACAGCCGCCAAAACCCCCGGTTCGGGTTCCGGATACCGTATGTATCATGTTTCAGCATCACTACCTGGCCCAGTACTAAATCACGGGTAACCGGAGGGTCAAAACAAATATTGGTGTCCCCTTTTGTCAATATCAGGGGAACACTTTTATCATGTTGAACCCCCCAATACCGGTGTACCATCAGACCATTGCCCCCTTTTACCAAAATCATGGCCCCCTTTGGGGGCAGTTCTGCATCAAGAGGCGCTATTTCAGCCTTCATCCCTGCAATAATCGCAGGCCACATGCTGACACCTGAGGCTGTCATGAAGGCGTTTTTACCTGATTTAATTACATCTTCACAGAAAATCTGAGAATAGTCCAATGGCAGCTCCTTATGCACCAGATTATTTAGGTAACTTATGTGTTTAGTCTCCTCCACCAAAGCCTCCAGTGCCTCCGACAGTACCCTCATGTTTGTAAAGCGGGCAGCTCACCAGAGTCTCAAACTGGATTTCCGTCTCATTTATTATCATTGGCTTAACATATTGTTTCATTTCTTTACACCTCCTTACCAAGTACTGTATCAATAGATTCCCAAAAGGTATCATCCTTCCTGAAATGAAGTTTAAAAACGGGAACCTGTTTTAACAAATCGGCACAAAGACTAAAAATCTTATTTTCAAACAGTTGTGTCTTATTAATTGGGAAAAATACCATTGGCAAAATTGCGAATATAGCCTCTTTTGGCGGCATTTTTTCCAAAAAAACCCTGGAATCCTGTCTGAGAAAAAATATTCCGGCTATATCTGCAGTTGGAGGCAGGTAATCACTGTGAAATTCGCTGCGGAAAGGAGAGTGATGAATTGAAAAAAGACCTTTGTCATTCTTTTTTAGCAGGGTTACTTCATCTGAATAGATTACGGGATCCTCTGTCAGTTTGATAACAGTTGATTTGCCGGCCCCGGAATATCCGGTAAAGATGTAGGTTTTGCCGTTTCTCAGGATACATGAGGAATGCAGGGCCAGTCCGCCGCAATTCACAATTATGACTGTCACTACAGTTCTGAGGTAACTCACCAGAAATTCCCGGCCGCTAAACCATACCTTACCCTTCCCCTCAGCAAGGGAAAATGTTCCTTTATAACAAGGATGCTCCAATATCAGAATACCGTCATTAATACTTGCTTCCGGCGGTTGGCCCAGATATTGATAATTGTCCACTAAGGTCAGCCTCGAATCAGGAGCAATTTCAATTTCGGTCCCGGCACCATCTTCTGCCTGTTCACCTGAGAAGTGTTCCGCTAACCAAGCGACGATTTCATCATCATGGGTTTTAACAACAAATGGCATCTCAGCAAATTCAAGTAGTATTTTGTTCAAAGTGACCTCCCTATTCTTAGGAGCTTGTCCGAAATTAAGCGGTAACAACCAAATCTTTTGACTTTAATACTGCTAAAAATTCCTCCAAATCCGCTGCGGCCTCTTCCCGGCCAACATTAAACTCACGGCATATTTTATCCAGCAGATCCCCTTGGCTGTGGGGACTGTCAAGCAGCTCCCAAATAAAAGAACCCACTTCATTCAACGCCAATACCTTACCCTGTTGGGGGTCCATAATAACGGCCTCCCCATCGATTACTCTGGTAATCATTGTACTATTCCGGCAAAAATCAGCCAGGTCAGTCATTAGGCCACCTCCTTGTAGTAAAAATAAAAAGGACGTCATCCGATAATCCCTTTTGGAATATCACGGCTCGTCCCTGAATCCGAAACTAAATCTTCAATTTTTATTTATGTTCAATTTTACCACACAAGTTATTTCCTGGTCAATACTTTTTCATAATATTTAAACAATTATACAGGACATATTATTGGCAAGTTTCTTCCACCAATCTGCCCTCTTCTATTCTGAGGACCCTGGAACATATTTTTAAGGCTGTCAGCCTGTGGGTAATGACCAAACACGTCCGTGAATCACCCATATCTTTCATCGCCTGCAGGACATGCTTTTCTGTTTCCACATCCAGGGCAGAAGTTGCTTCATCAAATATCATGACCGGCGCTTCCCGTAAAAAAGCCCGGGCAATGGCAATCCTTTGGGCCTGTCCCTCAGAAAGCCTCAGGCCGCGCTCTCCGATGACTGTATTCAGGTCTTGAGGCATCTTGGCAATAAAGTCCTCCGCGGCAGCCATCCGTAAAGCCCTTTCCATCTCCGCCATTGATGCATCCGTTTTGCCACTGCGCAGATTATCCGCAATCGTGCCGCTGAATAAGGTGTTTTCCTGGGGTACATAGGTAAGCCAGTCCCGGGTTGCGGCCGATACCTCATACCGGCTCCCCTTCCGGTCTGTAAAGTACACCTGACCGGCGCTCGGGCGAAGCAGGGCCAGCAGTAACCGGATCAGGGTGGTTTTGCCCTCCCCGGAAGAACCCACTAAAGCCACCAGCTGACCTGGCAGAATTTCTGTGGTTACATTGGACAATACCGGCCTTTCGGGCGAATAATCAAAGCTGACATCCTCAAAGACAATGCCGACATCCCGGATTGCCGGAACACGCTCAGTTATTTTTTCACTCTCCATCTTCTCCAGTTCCATCAAACGCTCCATTGATGCTATCATATTAATCAGATTGGAAATCGTTCTGGCCAGCCCGACAAAAGGGCTCTGGACCTGCTGCACCAACTGCAGAAAAGCAGTCATGGTGCCAAAGCTGATTGCCTTCTGGGAGATACGGTAAGCGCCCCAGCCAAAGGCCAGCAAATATCCCGACCAGTAGCCCACAGCGAGTACGTTGTTGGCTGCAAGTGTTTTCCTGTTTTTTTGAATAACCCATTTCATCCTGTTTTCATGCAGGCTTTGTAAAGTATCCTCATTATGTTTCTCCAGCCGGAAAGACTTAATCACAATAAAATTCTGCAGGGCTTCCTGCAGGTGGGAACGATAAGCGCTCTCGGATTCCTGGACCTTAATCTGCAGCTTTTTTAAGGTGCGGCCCCATATCCGGCTGAAGATTATGGAGCAGGGCCCCAGGACAAAAGCGAAAATAGCCAGATATGGTTCAAAATATAACAAGGCCGCAAATGAGGCCACTAATTGAGCAGTTAAAGCAAACATACCCGGAATCACGTTGACGATGGTATTGGTGATAGCGCTGACATCACTGGTCATCCGGGTTAACAGATCACCACTGTGATAAGCAGTCAGAGACTGCCATTCTGTGCCCAGCAGCTGCCTAAAAACGCGCTGCCGGATAGAATTGGAAAAGGACTCGGAGACCCGCACCGAAAGCAGTGATACACCTACCTGCAGTAAAAGATTGCTGATAATCAGCAGCACAAAAACTCCGGCGGCAATAGCGGTTAAGCGCAGTTCATTAGCCACCGCGTGATCGATCATGTTTTTGGAGGCAAAGGCTGTAGCCACATTCATCAGTGACCCCAAAACCTGAATCAGCAAAATAGCTGCCAGCGCCGGCAGGTACGGGAAAAGATCCGGCTTAATCCAATGTGCAAATTGTCTTAGTTTGCTTAGCATTCCACTCATGAATTCCCCCGAGGTTCCAATAAAATTTTCAGGAACTTGGAAAGAAACGGCCGGTGTAAAACCGTTTTTATTATCTGAGGCCTAATGGGACGCACCAGCAGCCATAATTCAGAAATAAACCGGTAACCCCTCTCACTGCAGCGGATGGTTTTTTCTTTTCTGATTAGTTCCATGACCACTGCCAGGACTTCTTCTTCCCGGATAGGACCTTCAATCCAGGTCTGAGCATCCCCAAGCATATAATACATCGAGTTTTTTACATGGTGAATCCGGTGCAGGACATGTGTGCCGTCTTTTCTTGCATACAGGACAATATCGCCGCGTTTCAGGTGTCTTCCCGAGGCCGCCGCAATAATAACCTCATCCCTGCCGCCTACGAGCAAAGGAAACATACTTAATCCTGCAAAGGGTAATCTTAAGGTATGACCTGCAGCCAAAACCGGCATGATAGCTGAAGACCACTGAGCTGCGGGAATAAATCCAGGGCTTAATTTATTTACAGACACTTTTTCACCAACTCCACCGCCGCAAAATCCGGCAGGCAATTAAGCAGGTAACAGTCAGTCTTGGCGGCAATTTCCTGCACCGTATCCAGGTATTGATGCATCAGTTTCTCGTTCCAGGGCAATAGAAAGCATCTGGCGGCTAGCCTGATAATGCTTTCCCGCAAGTCGAGCCTGACGATACTGTTCTCCTGGGCCTGCTGTAAAAATACGATGGCCCCGAGAGGGGCGCTTTGATTAAGGAATTCTCCTGAGGTACCGCACCAGGGAAGGCCATAGACAACCGGGGTTCCATCTGCAACCCGGCAGGCGGCAGAGTCTCCGTCCAGGATTGGAGTGTGATATAACTGCTGCCAGAGGTGAGCATGGGTAGATTTACCGGTTCCGGCCGGGGCGGAAAACATGATTCCCCTGCCCTGCCATAAAATCGTACTGGAATGAATGATAACCCCATTTTTCTGTGCCAGTCTTCCGATCATAACATCGCGCAAAGAGACATGAATCCCGTCTTGGACAACCTGAACTATCTCAGCATCATCCGGATTGTTGTATTCAAGATCTACGAACATGGTATACGCAGACCAGTCCATAGATACGGCAGTATATGACGGGATATCGTGATCATCACCGCTTAAATTATGAATAAATTCGCTGTCCTCGAAAATTAATGTCCCCGGCGTGTCAGCAATTATTTTAACTCCACCCGCCGGTTTATCAGGACGCTTTTTAAACACAACTTTGCAGTGAATATCCGGATTGCCTTGCCGGCACGAAAACAATTTAAGGTTGTCATGCAAAGCCCAATCAGGGGCAGCTATTTCCATAATCAAATCAGAAATACAATATTTCGTCAAGAGGTCCTCCTCCAACTTATCTATGCTAAAAGAAAAGAAGCACACGATAGTGTGCCTGGTAGAAATTATGTACTTCCATTAGATTTAAATGCTGCCCACTCTTCGTCACTGGGTGACCAACCGGGAATATAATAACAGGTTTCTTTTTTGTCATTACCCTTAGTACAGTTGGTAAAAACATTTTCGAACTGGGCATAGGCTGTGGCATCAAGCTGCGGTTTGGTGTATTCTTTTTTCATAATGATCACCTCACTACCTAAATACTACTAAATACTACTAAATACTACTTAAATTAAAACTACCATATTTTATGAATCTTGTCCAGCATTAATTTTCATAAAATTCTTTATTCTGTCTTAAACCGCCTTGATCTCTCCTTAGCGACCTCACAAATATAGGGAGAAATCCGGTGTAAAGACCCTGTTTCCGTTTGAAGTATGGCCGGACAATTGGAGCATCTTCCATTGGCATATTCGCATTTCCGGCATTCCTCCGGAAGCGATAGATCTTCAAATAAAGCCGGCAGGCGGTCCCAGGCCTGCTGGAAACCCTCTTCAAACGGTACAGTGTAAGGGCTTACAAAGGAACCGCAGGGCAGCATTTTGCCATCCCAGGTAATCCAGTACATGGACTTTGCCGCCAGACAGGTAATGATTTTGGGAGGGAGGTTAAACCCATATACCCTCGCCTGCACATGGTTATCTGTCTCCATATTCCTTTCCAGAGCAGATTCCGTCTCGCTGTTAAGTAACCGATAATATTCCGCATTAGCCTCAGCAAGATCAAACATTTGTACAGGTGTCAGCCTGCAGTTTTCCACATCGGAACATGCTCCCCGCACAGCCTTATTCACCGTTACATTAATCCCAAAGCGTTTGGTATACCTGTTGGCTATTTCGCGAAGGGCATCTAATTCATGCATATTATCACGGATAAAAGTCGTCCGGACTTCGAGCGCCGTGGCAACCTCTGTAAGCATTTCCAGACCTCTGATCGTGGCCTGAAAAGCTTCTGGATTGCCACAGATTGACTCATAGGTCTGCGGGTTTGCCCCATATAAGGTGACATTTGTTGCGGTAGGCGGGTATTTCTTAAAGAGCTTAAGTATTTCCGGAGTTATCAGGGTGGCATTGGTATTTAAGGTGATTACAAATCCCATCATCGTCAGGGCGGTATAGATCTCAGCAAAATCCTCCCGTAATAGGGGCTCCCCCCCGGTAAGCAGCAGATTCAGTGTCCCGGCCTTGATGGCCTCTTTGGCCAGGCCAATCCATTCAGCTGCCGTCCTCTCCCTGCCTATTGGCTCCATTTGACGTTTATCAAGCCTGATGTAACACATCTTGCAGCTCAGGTTGCATCGCGGGGTTAACTCAAAGGTACCGCCTAAAGGAATATGCCTCTGCGCAGCATATCCGGCCAGGGTAATCTCCGAACTTTCCCACTTTTGGGCAAGCCTATTATTGTTCCTCTTAATTTCAGTACTCATTCCTCAAGAACCCCGTTCTGCCGGGCATCCTCCAGAAATTCATCAAGGTCGGCCCTGGCGGTGGCCTCATCAATTTCATATTCATCCAGAATGGCTGACAGTAATTGAGCATAAGCAATATCCTCAGAGAGACACTTCCAGATAAAATAACCCGTATCATTCAAGGTCATGATCCCCTTGAAGTCTATCACCCGGTCGCCAATGGGAACAACGATATGACAATCGGCAATCTCTCTGACAAGATAACCTTCTTTAATTCTCATCTCAATCTCCTGCCTTCCGTTGTAAAGTAATCACTGTTATCTCGGGCCTGGTAAGGAAACGCAGCGGAATATTATTTACACCCAGCCCGCGGTTAACATACATCTGGGTGTTCCCCACCTGGAAAAGCCCGGCCATGTATTTTTCATAGCCCTTTTTAACAATATGTAAAAAATCGGGCATATATGGTGACTTAATCTGCCCGCCATGGGTATGTCCGGCAAGGACCAGGTCAACCCCTGCTTTGGAGGCAGCATCAATGATTTCCGGCCGGTGGGCCAGCGCTATAGCAGGTTCCCCTTCGTTATGCAGTAAGTCTGCAAAGTCCCCGGTGTCCTGATAGGTACGGGTATAGTTAAGGCCGATTAAACTAACAGCCTGCCCTTTGACCTTCAAGGGCAGTTTTTCGTCATTAAGTGTTTTGATATCCAATTGCTCCATTACTGTCTTAATTTTATTGAGACCAAGGTAGGTATCATTATTGCCATAGACGTAAAACACCCCATATGGAGCATTCAAGCCGCCCAGGGCATTTTCCGCATATCCCAGTGGTGTTTCATTTGATTCATCAAATACATCACCTGTGATCACAACCAGATCAGGTTTCAGGGCATTAACCCGGCTTACCAGCCCCTTTTCCGGGAATAATTTACCGTGCAGGTCGGAAAGCTGAACTATCCTGAACCCCTCAAAAGCCGCAGGCAGCCTCTCTATATAGACCGGTTGTTCCTTTTCCTGGATCCAGTCAGGCTCAATCCTGGCGGCATAAAACACCAGAAGGGCCACGATCACTCCCGTAGTAAGCAAAGACTGGAGAATAAATCTGGTTACCTTCCAGATGGCTTTCAATATTGGCATGAAAATACTCCTTCAGTTAGTACATCTGTACTTAGATTCTTATTTACCGGCGGCTGTTTCGCTCCGGCTTTGCATGATTTCATCAACTGCAGCCCGATCGTAGACCGGCAGATGGTAGGTGGGGACAATCTGCTGCAGCAGTTCCCTGATTTCTCCCAACCGATCAGCAGACTGATTTCTGGCGGCTGCTTTTTCCAGTTTGCGCAGCATGAACTGCAGTTCTTCCCAGGAATAGTCTCCCGGCTGGCCGACAAAAATACGGTCATGCCTGGTAGCAGTGATTCCCTCCTCATTGGTGAGAATTTCTTCATAGAGCTTTTCTCCCGGGCGAATGCCGGTATACTTTATTTCAATATCCCGGTCCGGTTCCAGTCCGGAAAGGCGGATCAGGTCCCTGGCCAGGTCGTTTATTTTGACCGGTTTGCCCATATCCAGAATAAATATCTCGCCACCCTCAGCAAAGGCTCCGGCCTGGATAACCAACTGGACTGCCTCAGGAATAGTCATAAAATAACGGACCATATGTGGATCGGTGACGGTGACCGGGCCGCCATCGGTAATCTGCTTTTTGAATAAAGGAATCACACTGCCCCTGCTGCCCAGGACATTGCCAAACCTTACGGCCACAAACTTGGTTGGGCTTGTCCTGCCCAGACCCTGGACAAACTGCTCAGCCACCCGCTTGGTGGTACCCATAATACTGGTGGGGTTAACAGCCTTATCGGTGGATATCATCACAAAACGGGAAACCCCGTATTCATGGGCGCATTCCGCAACATTCCGGGTCCCCAGGATATTGTTTTTGACTGCTTCCAGGGGATTACTCTCCATCAGGGGGACATGTTTGTGGGCTGCGGCATGAAACACTACCGCCGGACGATAGGAGGCAAAAACCTCATTGAGCCGCTGGTGGTCCTGGATATCGGCGATAATCGCCGCTGTCTTCTGATTGGGATGAGTCTTGCTCAGTTCCATCTCAATATCATAAATGCTGTTCTCTCCATGACCCAGAAGCAGCAATTGCTCCGGGACAAAAGCCGCAATCTGGCGGCAGAGTTCGGAACCAATGGAACCCCCGGCCCCCGTAACCAGAACCACCTGGCCGGTAACATAATTTGCTATTCCCTCTAAATCAACCTTCACCGGGTCTCTCCCCAGCAAATCCTCAACACTGACTTCTCTGATCATGCTGACCGAAAACCGCTTGCTAATCAGGTCTGATACCTTTGGCAGCATCTTGACCTGGGCCCCGGTATCTTTACATATCTCGATAACCCGGGCTATCTCTGACTTTGAAGCAGAAGGAATGGCAATGATAATCTTCTCAATATCATGGTCCTTCACTATTTCGGGTATCTGCTCCCGGCCGCCCAGAATGGGAAGCCCGAGGACCTCCAGATTCCACTTATTTTGGTTATCGTCCACAAAAGCGACCGGATATAGGTCAGAGTCCCCTGACTGCTTTAATTCCCTGGCCACCAGTACTCCCGCCTGACCGGCACCCACAATCAGGGTACGGCGGTTACCGGTCCGGTGCCGGGGACTCAGATACGAATCCCGGACCATCCGCCAGAACAGGCGTGACCCGCCCACACCCAAAACAATCAGGACCAGGGACAGGAGGTAGATGGACCGCGGCACAACCAACTTCGGAGCTAACAGGCGCAGAATGTTGTGCAAGAGGAAAAATACTGCTTCAGAGAAAGCCGCGACCTTGACCAACTGTACCAATTCCCCGATGCTGGCATACTGCCAGACCCGCCGGTACATCTGCACCCAGTTAAAAAAAATCTGAGTCAGGATAACATGGGCAGCCATTACATACGGCAGCAGGGCAAAATACCTGGGATCAACCCGAAAATCAAACCTGATCAGGTAGGCCAGACCGACTGCCAGTGTTACGATAACAGCATCAATAAAGCTTAGCAGAAGTATTCTCTTTTGGTATCTCATGATAACCACCTAACCATTCAACAAACTTCCTGATTCCCTCTGCAAAACCCGTCTGTGGATTATATCCCAGGATTCTCTTTGCTTTTGAAATATCAGCAAAGGTACGGTTAACATCCCCAGGCTGCAGGGGTAATTTATTTAGGATAGCTTTTTTGTTTAAGGTATCTTCAATAGTCCTGACCATGCTGCTCAGGCTGACAGTATTGGACTCACCCAGGTTGAAAACTTCATATTTGCCACTGCCTGCACTGACCCAGGCGATGGCTTTGGTGACCCCGTCAATAATATCGTCAATAAATGTATAATCCCGCTCAGTACTGCCATCCCCGTAAAACGGGACAGCCTGCCCGGCTGTTATTAATCGGGTAAACTTAGATATCGCTAAATCCGGTCTCTGCCTGGGCCCGTAAACTGTAAAAAACCTTAGGCAGGCCATATTTATGTCATATAAGCTGTGATAAGTGTGACACAACAGCTCACCGGCCTTCTTGGTAGCCGCATAGGGTGATATCGGAAAATCCACCACATCATCTTCGGAAAAAGGTACTCTCTCATTATTTCCATAGACGGAAGAGGAGGAAGCGAAAACAAACTTATCAATCCCGTATATTCTGCTGATTTCCAGGAGATTTACCGTGCCGTTTATATTGACATCGGTATACAATACCGGATTCTGAATAGAGGGTCTTACCCCTGCATATGCGGCCAGGTGGACAATAACGTCTGGCTGATGCTCCTCAAAGACCTTCTTTAAAAATTCAAAATCACGGATATCCCCTTCTGCTGCCTGATATAAAGTTCTGTCCATGTTATGGGCGCTGATAAAGGCCTCTGTGTCCCGGACATTGCGCCTCTTAATCCGGGGGTCATAATAATCATTGAAGCTGTCAATATTGATAACCCTATTCCCACTATGCAGCAATGCCTCGCAAAGGTGTGAACCGATGAATCCGGCTCCACCTGTGACTACGATGGTTTTCAAGCAAGTTCCCCCTTTAGATACCTGAAGTTGGTGTTTATTACCTTCCTATGGAGTAATATTCCACACCCGCTTCCCTCATCTCCTGTACTCCGTATATATTTCTGCCGTCATAAACCAAAGGAGTCCGCATCAGTTTCTTATAGGTTTCCGGCTGTACTGCCCTAATCTCGCCCCACTCGGTAAAGATAAAGCAGACATTGGCATCCTCCAGGGCTTCCTCGATGTTGTCAACATACTTAATGCTGCCCCTGCCATTTTCCCCCTCAGGGTACTTCCGTTTAAAATTGTCCATGCCAACAGGGTCATATGCATAAATATCAGCTCCCTGGGCTAATAATAAGGGGACATTGGAAAGCGATGGAGCCTCTCTCAAATCATCCGTGTCAGGCTTAAAGGTCAGCCCCAGCACGGCTGCCTTTAGGCCGCTAAAGGTAATCAGCCTTTTACAGGCCTTCTTATACAGCATAGTCTTCTGATCGGAATTTACATCTATTGCAGCCTTAACAGTCCTCAGTTCATACCCATGCTGCCTGGCTAAATACTCCAATGCTTTGGTATCTTTAGGGAAACATGAACCACCATAGCCAACCCCGGCATTGAGGAACCTGCTGCCGATACGTTCATCAAAGCCCATACCCCTGGCCACGTCCTGAATATCAGCGCCAGCCAGTTCACAGAGGTTGGCAATATCATTCATATAGGATATTTTAAGGGCCAGGAAGTCATTGGAGGCATACTTGATCATCTCTGCAGACCTTCTGCTGACAGATACGATGGGCAGGTTGAAGGGTTCATATATTTTCATGAGCATTTCTTCAGCCCATTTGCTCTCTGTTCCGATGATAATCCTGGCTGCCTGGAGAGTATCGCGAACCGCTGTACCCTGTGCTAAGAACTCCGGGTTGGAGGCCACTTCCACTCTGATCTTCCGATTAGACCCTGCTCCATTACCGGTGTGTTTTTCCCCATCATGGGGCAGGAAATCGTGAATAAACTGTTCTACCTTATCATTTGTGCCCACCGGGACGGTGGACTTGACCACAACCAGGCAATCCCGCTCAATGGTCTCCGCAATCTGCCGGGCAACGGTGGCTATGTAGGACAGGTCCGCAGAACCGTCAGGCTGTTCAGGGGTCCCCACACCGATGAATATGGCATCAGCATCCTTGTAAGCCGATCTGTAATCGGTAGTATAATCAAGCCTGCCGGCGGCATAGTTCTTCCGCATCAGTTCCTCCAAGTCCTGCTCATAGATGGGAGAAACGCCCTGTTTCATCATGTTTATTTTGTTTTCATCAACATCAACACAGGTAACCTGGTGGCCAACTTCGGCCAGACAGACACCTGACACCAGGCCGACATAGCCTGTCCCTGCTACTGCTATATTGTACATTTAAATCACTTCCCTAAATTGATTAAAATAAGTGCTAGGCTCAGTTAAAAAACATTGTCTTTGATGCTTTTAAAATTGACTGGGATGGAACTAACAAGAACCTCCTTGAAAAGCCCAGTAACACACTAAATACTAATGACATTATCTCCCTGTAATCAATTCATTTTGAGGTAACATTTTCACTCAATATTGACATTGTTGCTTTTATAAAAGCAGTAATAGAAATATTAGGTATTTCTGATAGTATAGGGAACTTTGCCTTTAAATAGTATGTAGCTGAAATAAAATACTGTCTTAAAAACAAAAGTAAAAAATCGAATCGGATAAAAAATACAGGCTCCCAGTACACTAACATTATAAACCTTGCGCATCTGAGAAACGGGAGGAAATAAAATACGCCATATAGATACCAAAAACCCACTTAAACCTTCATTGCGAACAAGGCCGCTGGTAATAAAGCTCAGTTTTTGGGGCAAATGCTCCGGTCTGCACTCGCGTTCTAACAAATAACGAATATAGCCTGAAGGTTTAATATCCTCTAAAACCGAACTGGGAACGGGTGCAGAAAACATAATGGCAGCAAAATTAAGAGAGGCAAAAACCCTGTGGGTAATATGATACTCCTTTACCAACCGTGTGAACTCCGGCCAATCAATCAAATGCTCTTCTTTTTCTATTATCCTACAAACGTCAAGTACATGCCTTAAAATTTCAAAATTATGCCCGGCAGAATGTAAACAAAGGTGAATTAATAAATCCATCGGGGCTAATTGTTGCGCTGCACTTTGATTGTCGCCTGCCGTTAACGCCCTCTTCCATATGTCTTGCATTTTAATAAACTTGTTAGACCGATGAGTAAAACTAAAATGCAATTCAACGAAATACTGCCCCAATGAAGTTACCTTGCCCAATTTGACATGATGATTAAATTCATTGTCCCAGGAAGCATCCTCTTCTTCTTCAACATATTTATAACCCATTCCTCCAAGTACATCGACGGCCTTCTTCAGATTATCTTCTTCCACCATTATATCTATATCCCAGCTCCGCCTTACCCCTGGGTCATCATACAATCTGAGAGCCAATATCGCCCCCTTTAGAACAATACTGGGAATCCCTGAATTACGCATATTAGTTGCCACGATTTCTGTTTCCTTCATAAAACAAAGATTAGCGCCTAATGTTCGAAGATATTGTTTTTCAAGATAAGCCAGCACAGTTTTGGGAACTGATTCCTTAGACACTTCTTTAAGAATAAGTAATAATAATTCCTCAACCTTGTGTTGTTTAGCATTTTTTAAGACCATATCCCATGCAGGCATGTCATTAGCAGCCGGAATTGACTTTTTTCTAAAAATTTGGAGTAAATCAGATTTGCTCATAGTCTCCCCACCCAATTTTGTTTTGCCGGTAAAGTAATCACTATAATTTCAGGCTGAACCAAAAAATTTTTTTTTGATAATTCATGGCAGCCACCTGCTCACTATTCCTTGATAATCATTATGGAATTGTTATATTTATCTGTGTTTTGTAAGCTGAAAATCAAGTTCTTTCCACTATACTCTCTTGGAAAACGCACTACAGCATACCTGTCAGTAAAAGGATCCGAAGATACGGTTAAAATTCGACTCCAGTTTTGTCCATTAAATGATTTCCATATACCAACCGTGTTGTCCGAACTCCTTCCATCTTTTTCAACCGTTGTTCCAATAAACATGCACTCACTGTCTAATTTAGTTGAAAAATAAGCCGGGCCGTTTATAGCTTGAAGTTTCTCCACATCTTGCGACTTTTTGTTATACCTGTATATATAATTTTGAACACTGGGAGAATCCATACCCCAGTAAACATAGTCCTTGGAAAAAATCATGCTTACGGCTCTAAAAGCCTGGCTTCCTGAACATACGATATTGAGATTTTCATCCTTGTCAAAGTATCCAATAGCAGCTTCTTTATCTCCATCTCCCGTAGCATACCATAATTGATCTGTATAGCGGTCATACTGAACTGCATGAATATGTCTTATACTATTAGCTGGGAATTCGTAAAACACACTCCATCTTTTACCATCATTAGAACCTTTATAAATATACATTTTATCTCTATTTGTATTTCCTGCATATTCTCCATAATATACATCGCCATTCATGTCTTCAGTAATGCCCTGAGCCATCACACCTCGTCCTACGCCTCTACCAAAAAATCTTAGCTTATGTACTTTTTGAAAAGTTTTCCCCTTGTCTGATGAGTGGTAAATATAACCTCCCGCAAATGTCAGTAATGAACCAGACCGTAATACCTTAATTTCCATCAGGTCACTTAAACCAAGAAGTTTTCTCAGCGTTTTACTATTACCAAAAAATGATACACTCATCATCGGTACTGGTGCTCTAAATTTACGTTCAAATGTTTTCCCATTATCTTTACTCAAATATGCTACATAGCCGCTGCTCGCCCAAATAAAACCACTACTGACTTCCCTATCTTGAATAAGAAGGGAATCTGCTTGATATCCTTCCATGTTATCTATCCGTACGGGTATCCCGGTTATTATTTTGGGAGAAATTGCAGTGTCAAATATTACGAACAGCAATAACAAAAATGTCGCCATTGAACCAATTATCAGCTTCCTATTTTTAACATTAAAGTTCATAATCTATCCTCACTTTGCTCCGGTTGAAGCTGCAATTGTTGAATTAACCTAATATGGTCCTCCAGTCCTATAGCTGACTTTTCGTTTTGTTTACAGATAAGAATTGCCTTATGAACTTCTTCAGGGGTTAATGCAAGTATCGTGTTAATTGCATCCTTAACGTTATTAAAATCAATTACCCACCCACATTTCAATTTTCTTACCCGTTCACCTACACCACTGCCATCATGGGCGATCATCGGCACATTATAATACAAAGATTCATAATACCGGTTTGGCAAGGCCCATTTAGCGTTTAAGGATTCATTCCCAAGATTGCCTATAAAACATATGTCAATTTTGGAATATATTTCAGCCAGGTCGTCTGGTGAAACATATTCTCCTTCATAAACCAGGTTTTCCAGTTCATTAATTCTGTTATCGAAGTTTTCCAAATTAAGGACATATCCCTTAATAATTATGACAATTTTGCCCAGATTCTCTTTAGCCAATTTGTACAACAGTTCCCATGACTTTTGACATCTAATAACCCCAAATAACCCTATTACTAAAGGACGGCTCCCATCCCAGGCTGATTTCTTTAAAGGGCGAGGAACGGGCGGGTAAAGCTTGTTTTCCAAGAGAAAAAACTTGTTTACTAACACTTTTTGCCATTTAACAAAATACTCGTCCCTAAAGGCCGGAGAAGTAACCGGTATCAGCGCGGCTTTCCTGATTATGATTCTTTCAATCCACCTGAATATCTTGTTTCTCAGGTTATTCCCCTGCATAACCGACCTTATATCAGCTACTTCATAAACCAAAGGTGTGTTTATTCTAAAAACGCTTTTTATGAAATAAGCTAAGATAGCTGTATCCAAGCCAAAAGTATATATACAACTTGAATGAACAAGCTTCTGTTTGTTTTTTGCAAGAATCCTTATTGCCCCAATAAGTTTAGGCACACGCGCAAGGTATTTCTGATGGGAAATATATCCTAACGATGTATACAATAATTCGTTTTCCCTGCCCTTAAAATAGTCTCTTTCAAAGCTAAATGCATAATATTCATAACCGCAGTCCTGAAATGCTCGTATTCTTTTGTGATACCTTGGTTGAGATGTTACAGGCATCAGGAAGGTAATAAAACTGTTTGCCATTTAATAAACTCCCTCAACAATAGCATATTATTCTTTGTTAATAAGAAGCAATTTATTCTCTTGATTCTCCCAAAGTATATGTGTACTTGCTTCCCTGGCACCTTCTGTGTATCTTTTTAAATTCTTTTGAATTTCTGTTATCCCCTTGGCCATTTGGTTAATTTCTGAACACTCAACAGAGACCCCACATTTAAATCTGTTTACAATTTTATTCATGGGGGGATTTAATCCAGTCAGAACCGGCACTCCTCTGACAAGAGCCTGATACATTCTGTTAGGTGCGCATAATCTGCTGTTTTCCTTATCTGTCTGGTAAAAAACAGCGCTAAATAATGCGTTATCTATGTATATAGGCATGTCCATTTGGGGAACAAAACCAGTAAATAATACAAATTTATCAAGTTCAGGATACTTCAAACGCAGTTTCTCAATGTCATTTTTTGAAAACGGCCCGATTACAATAAGACACAAATCCTCTTTATTGTGGACTGCTTCCACCAACTCGAACAGCCTCCGTTTTGGGCTAGCCCCTCCCTGAGCTAACACATAAGGACGATTTCTTAACCAGCCCGTTATCTCAGGTGGAAGGTTTTGTGCAGAGACCTCCTTGAATTTACGGTCAGGCCAGTTTTCCATTACAATGAATTTCTGTTCTTCGATAGAAAAGCACTCTACCATCAAATCCTTTCTTTCTTCATTTGCAGCTATAATATTGTCACACCGGTTTAGAATTAATTTCAATAATCCATTGAATACTCTTTGGTCAAACCATATTTCCCCAGGTAGTTCGTGTAAATCCCACACTACAGTATTTATTCGTTTGATACCTCTTAAAACTAAACAGTATATTACAAGTCCAATCATTTCCATATTATGAACCCATGCCACCTGGGGTTTCCTCTTCCAAATTTCAGAACTCATTTTCAAGTACATCTCAAGGGTCTTCAAAAAAAGACCTTTACTTCTCTTAAACCAACGACGGGAATGAAGGCAGATGGTCTGGGTCTTGATATGATTCCATAATTCACTTTTGATTTCCCTATTTTCATGTTCGAGAGCTAGGATACAGTATTCACAACCTAATTTCTGAAGAGAATTTGCCTCCTTGCGCAAACGATCATCATAAATCAAGCCAGTCGTTTTTATAACTGATAATATCTTCAACTGTCCACACCCTTTTTAAAATTAGGTTTTTACCTTTAGCCACCTTTTTTAATCATGCCTTTTAGCCTTTTAATTGAATAAGCTATCCCTGTGCCCTTAACCCGGTGGAATGTTCCTGGAAAACTTTTAATGAGTCCATTTAAAGAAATATCTGCATTATGTTTAACTACAAAAGAGTTTTTATCTTCCTGTTTTTTGATATCCACTACAGGCAGGCTTGAATCCGCATATTCGGATATTGTGCTAACAGGAATTTCTGTCCTCTTTAAATAATCCAGTACCCTTTTTAGTTTCTCCTCTGCTTTAAAGTCCGGCAAATATTTTCTTCCCCTGTCGGCCAGGGAAAAGCTATGCATAAACATTATTATGGGATTGTAGTCATTAGTGGTCATTAATTCTATGACATTTATTAATTCGGAAGTCGCAGAACTATTGATGTCAACTTTACTGCGGTATCTTAAACCAAATAAATTTAACCCAAAAGTAGAAACAGGAATTTCGTACACACCGCTTTGGTAATATACATCATTGGGACAATTTCCTGCAGGCAATAACATTTTACAGTTCTTTTTTTCGAAATAAGCTGAAAAGTCAAGACTTATACCTGCCAAGGCAAGAGCATGCAAAGTTTCATCATTAGCCCCATAACTTCCAGCCCTAAATGCTTGGGGACTATAGCCTACAATTTCTTCAAATATTTTTTTTGCCTCTCTGATAATCTCTGACTGTTTTAAAAGGGCATACTGCCAAAAATAATACTTGGAGGGATCCCCAAGATAGTTGGGATGAACATGAAGCTGTATTTCATTGCCCGATGCCTTAAGGCAATCTGTGACAGCCTTTAATTCCTTCTCTCCCCATTTGGTTATCTCACCCACATCCAGGAAAAAGGTGGCACGAATATCAAAATCGTTAAAAATTCGGCATATTTTCTCAATACCATAAGAACCTTTTTGACTGCAACCCCAAAATTCGCTTAAATCTCTGTGGGCTTCCGTATCAACAGTTATTAGTATATTAGTCAATAAAGACTTCCTCCTAAACAGGCATTTTTAATTCTGAACCCGTCATTTGTTGACTGTTTTGCTGTTTTTTATAGCGAGCAATGCAAATAACCATTATAAAGATTACGATTTGAAATGGAAGTTTAAGCCTCTGATGAGGGCCACCGTACAAATGAAAACTATAAATTGGCCAATACATAATTAAATAACCCAATATAGTGGTCTGCATTCGATTAAAATTCCTCATTACCCTGAAAAGAAATTTATAATTAAGTAATAAATAACCCATCAAAAGATAGTAACCGACCTGACTCAGAAATCTCACGAAATCGTCAGCTATACCCCACTCGGAGCCTCCTTGCAGGAAGCGGAGAAAAATTGAGTGAGGAAAAGGTGTTACCACAAAACGAATGCTTGATAATCCAAAATCCACCAACCTATTACCTGTTGCGTATTCGTAATCCGAGGTTACCTTGTTTATATGCTGTTCCTGCCCTTCGCCAGTGGTGTATTTAAACCAATCGTAATAATTGTCAATTTTGCTTTGAAAGGCTGGCAGAATTATTGGTAATAATAGTACTAACAATAGCAGCATAACAAAAGACCTTTTTAAAACTGTAATCTTAAAGGAATTACCGGCTAATGATTTAATAAACCTTGCTAACAATTGACCTCCGATTATTATCAAGACAATAAAAGCAGCGAATGGCCGTAGTAAATAAAGCAATGCTAACGAACATAATCCGAATATATTCATAACTATAGATTTTTGATAGACTAAAAAAATGGATAGGATAGAGAACAATAAAATGCTGGGGTCTCTCAGGTTTTGTGTTGCTACATAGGTAAAATACGGCAAAAATACAGGAATAAAAAAAACTTTTTTGTCTTTATCGAATGCATAATACAAAACAATTAAAGCAAGAGCTGATATTGGAATGTTAATTAATTTCAGTGCAAGTCCGTTTAAAGAGAAATCAAAGTTTAAAATCAAATAATTTATTAAGTACCATAAAAATCTATCAGGGTCATTTGTAAGACCATTAAGATTATAATTAATGTAGCCAACCTCATCACTGTTAAAAAAGTCTATCACTCGAATACTGTATTCAAGGCTGAACAGGGTCAAACAAAACAATGAAATAAAAAAAATAAGCAGTGGTGTAACGCCTGTTTTTTCTCGCTCTTTCAAATAGAAAAATATGAAAACCAAAGTTAAAAACAGTACAATAATCATATTAACCTCGCTTGTTCAAGAAGATACTCAAAAATCTTCTTTAGATTTCACATTTCTATGTAATCGCCTGGTTCAACGTTATTGAATATCCATTCTCCGTTTTTGAAAACACCTTCAATATAACTATCGGTTGCTATATTTTTTAATGTCTTGCTTTTAGAACAGATACTTAAAAACATCTTTTCCCAATTACCTTTGTAATTAATACGGTAACTACCATCGGTTAACTTCTGAACTTCAGTAAAATCATAACTGTCAAGGTAGTGAGCTATCTCACTACACGTCGCATACCAAATATCTACACCTCTCAAGTTATCGTAAAACTTTTCAAGTGAACTAATATCATCAAAAATGTTTGGGGGTTGTCTTTTACCGTCGACTCGAGTTGGCGAAAAGTGCTCCTGTATGGAAATAAGGTGTTGATTATCAATAAAACGCTGAAGAATAAATTCATTTTGAAGGATCTTTAACATATTTAATAAAGGGTTTCTAATTCTCCTAAAAAGACTTCCACTAAAATTGGCTGGAAAATCTAATATCCCTTTCCGGTAATCATGCTTTTCTTTAAACTTAATAAAATCAAAAGACCACCATTTCAATGGACTTCCAGTTATTATGTCTTCAACCTTCTTATCATAGTTCCAGGCAGGAAATTTTCCTCCATTTATATCAATATCTAATTCGTCTTTAATCCTTCGGATATCACACGAAAAATTTTTTTCGTATTCATCATACCCTATAAATTCATACTCTTTACTCCAAGTTGATGGATCCAGAGTAGGATGTGGGCTACCGTGGTGATACCCATGGTAAGCTATTTCATTATTTTCACTAACTATATACAATAATAATTGTTTAAATTCATCTGATTGAAAAATGTCGCTCCCAAAAGAAGGATATACAGTATCAACCAAAAAGGTGCTATGTTTCCCAAATGGTAGAAATACTGTGTACTTAATTTCAGGATAACGCTTTAATAATGTATCTTCGTAATATTTAAATATGGATTTAGGTGCGCGGCAACCATAACCCCAATCATTCCAAGGATTTAAACCAGAGAAATTAATATCAATATAGCCATTAGATAAATCATCAATCATTAAGACAGTAGCTGTCTGTGCATTATTAAACCATTTACATTTTTGCATGATTCCTCCAACAGTACTTTGTCAGATTAAAAGAAATTTTATTTTTTATCCTAATTTTATAAATTTCCCAACCCTTTATCTTTTGACAAGATATAAGAATTGAGGTCTTTAATCAATCTACTTTCAAAAATAATAATTAGAATCCCGTAAATTAAAACCCCACTAAAAATCTGCACCATTAACACAACACTTGAAGATAATCTTAGCAGGTAGTTTCCTATTTCCCAAACAATCACAGCCATTGTTAGACTGAACAATAAAGCGCTGAGTAAACTCAAAATATACCTCTTTAAGCACTGACCCAGAGAGGATCGGATTAAGACAAAATAATGACAAATAGAATAAATTACTTGAAGCAACAAACAAGCAATTGCAACCCCTACAACCCCTCCGAATCTGGCACCAATATATATTCCAGGGATTTGAGTTAATAACAGCGTTAAATCCCATTTAAACTCAAGGTTTACTAATCCCTTAGCCATTAATATCGAACCAATTGGGTTGCCAATAGAGCGAAGCAACCCCACTCCTGCTAAAATTTGTATAAGAATAATGCTTGGAGTCCAATGATTGCCAAATATTACAGGAACAAAAGTCGAAGCTGTGACAAACAAGCCAAAAAAAATCGGGAAATTAACTATGCTAAGAAACTCAATAACTTTAAAATACCAGTCTTTCAAACGTTCATTCTGATTTTGAATTTTAGAGAAAACAGGGAAAGCGACCCTAGTCACTATAGGATTAATTTTATTTACCGGTAAGACAATAATATTATAAGCAAGGGTATATAAACCCAGAACCTCTTTCCCCAGCAGGCTTCCTATTAAAAGATAGTCAATGTTAGAATTAAAATAATTAACCGTCCTCGATCCTAGTTGATACAATCCAAAACTAATATAACTTTTCAGTTCACGAATTTCAAAATGGATTTCAGGTCTCCAGTTGTACCATCCTAATAAAACTAGATTTACTGTTCGAACAAATGTATTACATACCTGTCCCCATACCAAAGACATAACTCCATAGTTATTTAAGGCAAGAACGATGGCTGTGCCACATCCTAGAAATGTCGATACTATTTCAATCTTCGCCAATTGATTAAACATCAATTCTTTTTGAAGCAGAGTCTGAAATTGTTGACCGAAAGGGGCTATTAAGAAAACCAATAACAAGGAATGTAAAATTTTAATTAATTCAGGTTCTTTATAAAAATAAACAATTAAAGGCGTAACATTAAAAACCAAAACTAAAATGGCTGCCCCACTAAAAATATTTAGCCAATATAAGCTTGACAGTTGACTCTTTGTTGTATCCTGCCGGTGAATAATAGCACTAGAAATACCAAAGTCAGTGAATATTTGAGAAAAACCTATTACTACCGTTGCCATTCCCATCAGGCCAAAATCAGAGGGTTGTAATAACCTAGCTAAAATAGTAAGCTGCAGTAACTGCAAAACAGTAACCGTAATTGTGGAGATACTTGTCCATGTAAATCCTTTAATCGCTTTCTGTTTCAATGTTCTTCTCAAAGTCCACTTCTCCCATTATATCTAGGTACTACACTACCTGTTGTAGATTACGTCCCAAAATTGCCTAAATGCTAACTCGTTGCCAATCTCTTGCTTAGCAACTCTGTTACGCATAGTCTCTAACATACTCCTATCCAGCAACACTTCTTTTACCGCTTTATAAACACCGTCAGTACTGTTTTGCGTAATCATGCCATTTAGTCCCTGCTCAACAATTTCACTAGCTGAATCATAATTAGTTGATATAATTGGCAGTCCAACAGTCAATGCTTCAAGTAGTACCATGCTATAAGCTTCATATAATGAAGTCTGTACAAATAAATCAGCATTTTTCATATATGGATAAGGATTACTTTTGTTACCTGTAAAGATAACAATATCATTTACCCCTGCATTGGCAGCTTCTTCTTTCAACCACTGCAGGTCAGGACCATCACCTAATACGTACCACCTGAAATCTGTTATCCCATCATGCTTCAATCTCCGACAGGTTTCAATAATTCTATCAATGCGCTTTGGTTGATTCTTGATTCTGGCTACTGTAACAATTCTAAAACCGCCCCAGTCAAAAGGATTTAGCTCCTCTCCCTTATTCCTTATTTCTTCTACATTAAACATGTTATAGACAACTTTAGATTTAAAGGCATACTCAGGAACAATCTCATCAAATTTCTCTTTACAGGCATTGGAAACATTTACGATGCAATTAAAATTATGATAAGTCTGCCTACAGATCTCTTCTGTGAAACCAAGCTTATAGGGGTCACTATGCACCCATGCTATTTTGCGTTTGGCAATAGTTTTCTGAAGTACAAAATCGTTGCACCCACCCCAAAATTCTCCCGCCCAGATATCATTGGAAAATGATATCGCCACATCATAGCCATTAAGTGATTTTTGAAAACCCATTAAAAACAACAAGGTTTTCCTCATTCCAAATATTTTGGTCAATCCAAATAACATTATTTTTATAATCATCTTAAAGATATCTCTTTTTGTTAAATAATCTTTAATTGAAGTAAAAAAAACGGTCATTAATAAAGACGGTTTGCATAAATTCACCCCTTGAAGCATCTCACAATCCCTTCGGGCATTCTCATCATTTTTTAGTAAAAATAAGTCTATTTGACAATTGTGGTCTGCAATAGTTGGAAGCAAATTTAAAAGTGCTCTTCTTATTCCTCCCACATCTAAATGTGTATTAACAAATAATATTTTCATATTTAGCTAAACCCGGTCCCTCCAAACACCTCTAATTAAACCTTCCAAATCGCAAAAAACTCTTCGAATTCTTTTAATTCTATAGTTTCGCCATTTTATGACATTTCCCTGTTTAATTTATACTTATTACTGTTATTTAACAATATCTGTTAAATGATATTTAATGCAGCTCCATATCAAATTTAATTATACATCTCTTTTGACTCATTCTACATTTTAAAGAAACGCAGCTAATTTCTTGTTTTATCAAATAATAAATGCTTACATATGCTTTCTTAATAAATATATCACTTTCATTCACTATAATGGTGCATATAGATGAATCGTTTACAAGCAGCTGAAATCCTCCTTTAATTAGTCTTACTTCACATGGAGTATGAAAATTAAACTCACAATACTCTCCTTCTCCTTTTACTTCATCAATAACCACATATCCCCAAGGTGTCTGATTTATTGTTCTGGTATGCTCATAACCATTCTTTGAAACCATGGTACCCGTGAAACAGTTCTGTGTACACTTTACATTTCCGACACCAGTCCAGTCGTAAACCATAAATGCGTTACGCTTTTTCATTTGTTCTTTGCCATTAAATTTTACTGTATTGTGGGCCGCCGTTAAAGCCATCGCTTGTCCACTTTCAGTCGCATATGAATAAGTACCACTATCGCACAACACATTTACATTTTTGTGCCACAAATCAATATGAAGTCCATCCATCTGTGAAGGTCGTGTTTTATAATCGGGTAGGACTACCATCAGAAACCCCCCGTCGTGACGCAATGTATAAAGGCCTGAGTTAAAAAACGATGATGGTTCTTTACTTATTCCAGCAACAGAATTATCAATCACATTTTGGGTGCTAAACCACAAGAGTTCTTCGTCATAGTCTCCTTGTTCATATAGCCGCTTAGCTTCTACTAAAGCATATACTGAATTTAATACCGGGCGGAAATCTCGATATCCACAAACTGAAATCGGGAATATTAGAGCGCCATCATTGGATCCGTAATTAGGCATGTCACCACATTCATCTTGCATCTGATACATAAAGATGACACTAGCTTTTATACGACTCTTTATACTATCTGGTATCACTTTTTCTGTTCTTTCGCTCAGTTTAATAATGCATTCCATTATCTGGAGTGCAAATCTCTGATAATTGAATGAATACTGAATGTATCCTCCATCAGGAAGAAACTGTTTATCTATCTCTTTATTCAATAGCTGATAAGCTTTATCTAACCTTTTATGATCATTACAACACCATGCTCCAATAATGAGGCCGCAGATTTCAGAGAGAGTATGATTGTTTTTAATACATTTATGAGCATAAAAAAAATTAGCCAAAACCTTGCTGTAACATACCTCTACTATTTTCCTTATGTTTTGCTCATCATTAACCGTGACAATACCGTAGTATTTAAAAACCGAATACGCCATCAAAGCATTCACCATTCGCAGTGTACATTCCTGTCCACATTTGTAATTTGCGCCATATGGATATGGATTGTCCTGCAACCACTGCTCAATCTGCTCTGAAAAAACCTGATAATATTTCTTATCTCCGGTTAACAAGTAAGCTCTAGAAAAATAAAAAAAATGAGTAAAACGAGATGCCTCCCAAATAACCTTAATATCTCCACGGTCAGCATCAAAATCCGGTATGTGATACCACTTTACTTCCCTGTTACTTTCTACTTTTGTTAAAGGATTGTAATGCCAATTAATTGGATTGCCATAATCAAGTTCAATCGAAGAAAAACCTGTAATTATTCCTTTGCATGCTTTATCGGCCAATGACATGATTGCAATTTGCTTATCCTTTGTGAGGCTTTGTAAAAACTCTTTTATTCTCCCGACATCCAAGTTGAAAATGTCTATGCGTTTTATATCCACTTTCTTTTCAAAAATCTTCTCTGTCGCTGGTATCATTTCCAGCATTTTAATTTTTGTTGAATACAGGGAGCGATTGACCGCCCATAATAAGCCGTATTCAGTAAAAATTGAATTTATCATACCCCTATCCCATCTTCACCGTTTTTCTGACACGTTCTAACGTTTTGTCTATGTTACAGTCTATAAGTACCCTCTAAATTACAAACATTTCTTGTATCAAGAACAATCTTCTCTTTAATCTTATCCATGTTTTTTTTAAGCTCATCATGACCGACTAGTAGAACTACCATGTCAATATCTGAGATGAACGAATCAAAATCATGGTACTGGTTCTCAACAATATCTTTTTCCACATAAGGATCATAAACCTTGACACCGCTCGCAAGATGCTTCTCCATGCATTCGAGCATCTGCAGGGTCGGGCTCTCACGCACATCATCTACATTTTCCTTATATGTAAGGCCGTACAAACCAATACGAGAAATATCATTGATTCTGTTTTCTTTCATAATATTATAAATACGCTCAAGAACGAATTCCGGCATAGAATCATTGATTTTACGTGCTGCCAAGATAATATTGGCAAGTCCTGGATAATCCCCCACTAAGAACCAAGGGTCAACAGAAATACAATGACCACCAACGCCAGGTCCCGGCTGTAAAATATTTACCCGAGGGTGCTTATTGGCAATACGAATTATTTCATTGACATCCATATTGTCTAATCGACAGATTTTTGCCAGTTCATTAGCAAAAGCAATGTTAATGTCACGGAAGGTGTTTTCAACAACCTTAGTCATTTCTGCTGTACGGATGTCAGTGACTACAATCTCACCTTCACAGAAAGCCGAATAGAACTCCTTAACCATTTCACCAATACCTTTATCATCAGCTCCAATAGTACGGGAATTGTACTTCAACTCAGAAATCATGTTACCTGGGATAATTCTCTCTGGTGCATGAACTAAATGAATATCCTCACGGATAGTGAAACCGTTTTCTTTAACTACCGGACGGACGAATCTATCTACTGTACCAGGTGATATTGTGGATTCTATAACGACTATCGATCCTTTTGGACAAACATTCATGATTTCTTTAATTGCCGCTATTACATAACATGGGTCAATCTTTTTGCTGAATTTATCATATGGGGTTGGCACTGATATAACATACACATCTGCAGATATATACTTGTTGGTAAACTTGATTTCCTTGGATAAAGCCCTAGTAAATAACTCCTCCAAGCCATCTTCCTCAAAAGTGGTTTTACCCGAATTCAATGTTGTTATCAATTCTTCATTATAATCTGTTCCTACCACACTCAAACCGTGGGATGCGAACATCAATGCTGTAGGCAGACCAATGTAACCTAGACCTATCACATTAATCATACTATTAACCCCTATCTTTACATTTTTTTATATTAGATGCTCTCTATTACATTAATCAACTTACTAGTAAGAACTTCAATATCAAAATTCTTTACACCATTCCTCGCATTGCGTCCCATCTCTTCATACTTATCTTTGGGCATATTTTTAATATGATAAATAGCCTTAGCCAGCTGAGCACCTGTACACTCTTCCAAAGAAAGTCCACATTTGTATTTGTCCAAAATGCAATACCCCATCTTTACAGTAGAAACAATCGGTTTCCCGGAAGCCATATATTCAAATAACTTATTTGAGCTATTGCCTCTTGCCCAGTTGTATTGTGACTGAGAATAATTTAGTATGTTTACCGATGATTTGCTCAAAATGTATGGAATAAACTGCTTATTAATGTAACCCTTAATCTTAACATTTGTAAGCCCTTCGCTTAAAACCCTCTGGCGAAGCATATCGAGTTGATTACCGTCACCATAAATTAGAAACTGAATGTCTGCTTCCTTTTTAAGTAAAGCGGCAGCATCGAGAATGATTCCCACATTATTTACCGGTCTAATTGCTCCGACATATAACACGTTGAATTTATCAGCAATCAAGTCATCATCATCAACTACATTCTCTTCAGCCGATTTGATAAATGCATTTAGGTCAACTCCGTTATTGATGTAGTGACATTTTTTCAAATCTATATCCCCGTCATGCCCAGTGTCCCACTTCTTTTCTTTGATATAATCGGTATCCCCTTCCTTGGTGAAAATCAATGCATCTGCTTTTCTATAGATCCAATGCTCTCCAGCTATCATCAATTTTCCTAAAAAGGTATTCTCATTTGCCTTATTAAATGCAAAGATCGCTTCAGGCCATAAATCCCGGACTTCACAGATGCAAGGAACCTTCAACTTTTTGGCAATCTGAATTCCTGCCACCATTGTTAATGGATGAACACTTGAAGCAATAATAATATCTGGTTTACCATCTATTTTAGAATAGTTTTTTGCAGCCGAAAGTAAATTTAAGTAGAATAGGCCCATGTTCTTAACTCTGGCAAGTCCATTGTCAAAAGCTGAAGTTGTCTTGACAAAAACAAACGGGATATTATTAATTGTATCTTTAGAATACTTCTTGTCACCGGTATCTATATATTCAGCTTTATTATGATAAGTGTTAGCACAAAAAACCGTAGCTTCATAACCGCGACTTATAAGTTTTTCTGCGAACCAATAGTGTCTTCCACCTTGGTTTTTATACATATCAGTTGCATAATGATTCCATAACCAAATCTTTTTCTTCAAACCGTAAACCACCTCAGCAACAAACCTGTTTGATATTACTTCTTTATCTTTCCCGCCGGAACCCCAACATAATTACCAGCCTTTGTTATATCCCAAACTACCATAGCATCTGCACTGACAACTCACCACCGAAGATGCTTCTTTGACTGCTTGTGCTCACAACAGTTTAATAATGTCTCCCAAACTGCAAACTAAATAATCCTCTTTAACATTTTCAAAGTATTTTCTGTCCTTGTACACACCTTCTCGGCATATCCTCGCTGTTTTGATTGGATAGATACTGGAGATATAAAAATCCTTCTCAGGATTATCTGCAACGTAAAGCATTCTGTCAAACCCAACTTTTAATGTCTTATTCATTAACTCAAAGGACCTAGGATGTGGCTTCCAGTATTCTCTTCCAAGCTCTTCCGTAATAATGATGTGGTCGAAATACTTTTTAGCACCCAGTACTTTCAACTTGTTTCGTTGGGTTGAAATATATCCATCTGTTATGATACCTGTCTTTATACCTTTATCTTTTAATTGCACCAGACAAGGAATCACATCATCATAAAACTGAATATCCGGAAAATGGTTCCGATATACTTCTACCAATTTAAAAATATCTTCTTCATCATATGGAATATTCAAATTATCAAACAGCCTGTTAAACACATTTTGGGGCCCTTTGGAAAACAAATCCATAAGCATTTTAAAGACAGCAGCCTTATCGGCAGCAATTTTACCTGATATTACCTCAGCTACAAGCCGGTATCCACTCTCAATGTACTGCTTTTCTGAAATTAATGTATCATCCAAATCAAAGACTACTGCTTTAATTCTCATAATCCCTCACTACCCTGCACTCAGCACATCTGCTCAAAATCCATCACCGAAACTATGTCCTACAACTTCCAGCCTGTCATTTAGGCATATACTGCTATCGAACCTAAGAAACATTAAATTCTCAATATATTGTTCGTTATACTCCAGACGCTCGCCCATTAATAATCTATATATATTCTCACAAGAATCGGCACCACTTGCTATGCTCATCGGTGCACCTCCACCAAAACGCGGGTTAATTTCGATGAACTCAACGCCCCTTTTGGTCTTTACACACTGAACTGTAATGTGCCCTATTGGTCTTAATATGGAAAGAAGGCTTTTCACCTCAGTGATGATTTCTCTATCTTTAATGACTCTTCCCTTGGCTATCTCACCACTTCTGGTGGAAATCCTTAATCGGGGAACTATGGTAATAATATTGCTGTCAAAATCTAGGAAGGCATCCACAGTAAACTCTTCCCCTTCTAAAAAATCCTGAACTATAGGATTTTTTATTAACCCCCTGAAGGCATTAAGGTTATCAGCACTGTTTACCTTAAATGCATCTATACTGGAACTACCGTCTTTAGGCTTAATAAATAGTGGATATGTTAAGTCTTGCGGCTTATCCAAATCCTCCTCTATATACATACGCGGTGCCTTAAAGTCGTTGGCTTCCAGGAAGCTTTGGGTTTTTGATTTGTCACCACATACTTCTATAACTGGCTTATCTGAAATCAATACTTTAGCCTTTGTTATACTTTCTATCTTTTCTTTGTTGCTCGATAGGGGTAAAAGGTCCGTATCAATGGTCGGTACTATTAGTGCAATATCATTCAGATTACATACGTTGATTACGCTGTCTATGTAGTTTGGAGATGATATTTCCGGCAGAAGACACTTTTTATCTGTAAAGTAAAGAGCCGGAGCAGTTTCCTGACAATCACAACCGACAATCAGACTTTTTATCTTTAATTTCCTGGCAGCGTTCTTAAAACAGCTTACCAACTCCACGCGTCTGCCAACACTAAGTATTAAAATATTATAAGATTCCATTATTTGCTCGCCGCCTTAATACTTGAACCCTCAAATGGCTCCATTGTTGCTTCCCCTGCCTGATTAATCCCTTCACGCTTAAAAGCCTTTTTTATCGTCAAAAATATAATCTTCCAATCATCAATAAAACTGACATTTTCCACGTAATGCACATCAAGATCAAACTTATTTTCCCAACTAAGCGCATTTCTGCCACTAATCTGTGCTAAACCCGATAATCCCGGCCTAACATCATGTCTTTGTTTTTGCTCCTCATTATAAAGTGGCAGATATTGCACCAATAACGGCCGGGGCCCTACAACACTCATATCTCCCCTTAATATATTGAATAACTCCGGCAGCTCATCAAGTGATGCTGACCGCAGAAATTTACCAAATCGCGTCAGCCTTATTTTATCAGGCAGCAGCTCACCCTTCTCATCTCTCTCATCAGTCATTGTCCTGAATTTGTACATTGTAAAAATCTTCTCATTCAGCCCAGGTCGTTTCTGCTTAAATATAACGGGACTGCCCAGTTTCACTCTTATCAGTACCGCCACTATTATCAAAATTGGCGCTAACACTATAATCGCGCACAATGATAAAGCAAAATCCATCGGCCTTTTTAGATAATTTCTGTAAACACCATTTCTGGCAGAATGCCGCACAGGCATCTCTGTACCTGGCCTAACCTCAATTTGCACTCTATATCCACAACCCCTTATCTACTCCACAATCCCCTTATTATATCTGTAACCCTCGCCAAGTCCTCACCTGTCATCTTGGTATCACTCGGCAGGCAGATCCCATCCTCAAATATCTGCTCAGATACGCCCTCACCCACAAAATCATACTCCGCAAAAAAGGGCTGCCGGTGCATCGGCTTCCAGATTGGCCTGGATTCAATATTCTCAGCTTCCAGTGCCTCCATTATATCCAGCGGCCTAACCTGCCCGCTCAGAGTCATACAGCTCAGCCAGTAGTTGGGCTCATTCCACTCATTAACCGGCATCATGGTGACACCTGCTAATCCTCCCAATTCCTTCTTATAAAACTCAAATATCTGCCTTTTCTGCTCAATACGCTTATCTAAAACCCTGAGCTGCCCCCTGCCAATACCGGCCACAATATTGCTCATCCTATAATTGAAGCCCAGTTCACTGTGCTGGTAATGCCTTGCCGGGTCTCTGGCCTGGGTGGCCCAGAATCTGGCCTTGGCAATTCTCTCTTCATTATTGCTGACAAGCATCCCACCACTTGAAGTAGTGATAATTTTATTGCCATTAAATGAAAAAACACCATAATCGCCCATAGTGCCGGAGTAACACCCTTTGTACAATGTCCCCAGGGATTCGGCAGCATCCTCAATCAGCGGCACATCATGTTCCCTGCATATCTCAACAATCTTATCCATATCAGCCGACAGGCCGTACAGGTGGACTGCTAACACTGCCTTTGGCATATACTTCTCAAATGCCCTTTCCAGCGCCGCCGGACTCATATTCCAGGTTTCCCGGTCACTGTCAATAAAAACTGGAATTGCATTTTGATATATAATCGGATTTGCTGAACCGGAAAAGGTGAGGCTCTGACAGAAGACAATATCTCCGGTTCCTACTCCGGCAGCTTTAAGCGCCAGGTGGATGGCAGCCGTCCCTGAGGACAATGCTGCTGCTGCTTTGATCCCAACCTTATCTGCCATCTCTTGCTCAAACTGATTTACATTTTCCCCTACAGGGGCAACCCAGTTCGTATCAAATGCTTCCTTCACATAAAACTGTTCATAGCCTTCATCACTCATATGGGGTGAGGAAAGGTATATTCTTTTACCCATCGTTCATGACAACCCCTAAGATCCTGGCCCCGGTTTTCTCCAGCCGGTCTTTAGCTTTCTGCACTGCTTCTATCTTGGTCTTGCCTGTTCTTAAAATCATCAGCGCCCCGTCTGCCATAGATGACAGGACAACAGCATCAGCCCTGATCAAAAGCGGCGGAGAATCTATCAGCAGGACATCACACATCTCCATCAGCCGGCCCAGCAGTTCCCTGGCCTTTTCTGACTGCAGCAGTTCAGAAGGGTTAGGCGGCAGCTTGCCTGCGGTAACCACATTCAAATTAGGTGTCCTGGTTTTATTGACAAGCTGGTTGAGATTGGCTTCACCGGTCAAATAATCAGTAATTCCCTTGTCATTACCCAGTCCAAATATCGTATGCTGTTCAGCCATCCTCAGGTCACAATCCGCAATAATCACCCTGACACCTGCCTGGGCCATGACCACACCCAGGTTGGCTGTCGTTTCCGATTTGCCTTCCATGGGGCTGGAGCTGGTTATCAAAACAGATTTAAAGGGCTTGTCCACTGATACAAACTTCAGGTTTGCCCTGATCAGGCGAAACGCCTCTGCCACCGGTGATCCCGGATCTATCTCGGCAATTACCTTTTTCTTCAGCTTTTCCATCTATACCTACCTCTCTTACATATCCATGGGACGTCCCACATTATCAGATACAGCTATCGTGCTGGGACGGCCTCCCTTAAACGGCTTGTAGACCGGTATCTGCCCCAGAACCGGCAGCCCCAGGATATCCTCTGCTTCCTGAGCGGTTTTGATGGTGTTATCCATATAATTGAGCAGCAGAGCCAAAGCAACTGAAATCATCAGCCCCAGGACAACTGCTATCATCATATTCAACGTCTTATTTGGTTTAACGGGATATTCGGGAATCGGCGCCTCAGACACTACCGTCAGTCCTGTTTCACCAAGCTTCAGCGCTTTGGCAATCCGGGCCTCATTGATTTTGGCCCTGAGCAGTGAATAAGTCTCCTGGAGGCGGTTAACGTCATTTTCAGCTGCCTCTTTGATATTGGTTTTCTGGTTCAGCTCAACCTCCATATCCAGCAGTTCCGCGTAAACCTGTCCTTCCATGGCGCTGAGTTCTGCAGCCCGGGCATTCATCCCGGCAGCATCAACAGTCTTCTGGACAACCATGGTGTTCAGGGTATTGTAGGTTGGGTTGGGTTCTTCAACAACCACCTGCACACTGGCATCAGCGCTGTTTCTGATAACCGGGACGGTGGGTAAGGTCACATTTAACTGTTCCCCGGCCTGGTCTATCCCGGCCGCCAGCTGGCGGTATTCTGCCCTGGCCTGTACCAGTTGAGAGCGTATCTGGGTAAGTTCCTGTATTTTGGCATTAACCAGTTGATCCAGAATGGTGACTCCACTCTGTTCTGCCTCAAGCTGATTCAGGTTTTCCACCGCCGCGTCAAGTTCCTCGCGGGTTGTTTTGACCTGCTGTTCCAGGAAATCCAAAGACTTTGTCATCTGCTCCTGATTGGATTCAGTGACATAGACCAGAAACTCACTGCTGATGGCATTGGCAATCTTTTGAGCTGTAAAGGGATTGGTATGATTGACATATATATTAATCAGATTGGTCTCGGGAACAGGAGTAATACTGATGAGGCCCGCCAGATTGCCGGGAGTGTAACCTTCCCGGTCCAGCTTAAGTTTTTTGATGACCCTTTCCAGTACGGCATTGCTGCCTAACTGCCCCACATAAGTGTTCATGGTCTGGGCGGGAATAATGGCAATGCTGTTTACCAGTCCTTCCAGGCCTTGCCCGGTGTTCGTCCGGTTAACAGTACCCTCGGGTACTGCCTGGCTGACCATCATCACAGCCTTGGTTGCATAGATCGGGGTTAACATAAAACTGTTTGCCCCCAGGCTGATCAGAAATGCGGCCAGGGTAATCAAAACAATTAACTTGCAGCGTCTCTTCAATATCCTGAATACGTCTCTCAAGTCAATTTCATCACCGGATACTCTTTTTTCCTCACTCATAAACATGCCTCACTTACATCATTTTTGCTCTTGGCAATAAACAAAAAGCGCGCCCCTCAATTCAGAAAACAATCAGAATCAACCTAGAGTTAAGCCGCGCTGTTATGAAATGCCAAATTATAACAAAGAATTTTTTTCCATGCATTAATTTTACATAATTTTTCTGTTTTTGTCTAGGCATATTTATGTTTATTGATACTTAGCGCCTTTTATGTAATCTGCTAACCGACGTTTATTGTTACCTCTCCACCCGGATCAGTCACTGCCTATTTGAAGGGGAGCCGACTTCGGATGGCGAGGTCATCATAAACCCTGCCGAAATAAACGCACCTGATGCATAAGCCTCCGGTATCAACATAAACAGCAGCGCTATTGTGACCGCCATTGAAATAAGCCGGTGCTTTTTCATATATTTACCATACCTCCCTCAATTACTTGTTCATTTCGCCATTTTGTTACATTTTCCTCTCTTTTTTCTTGCTATATATACATTTTTTTCTTATCCTGCTATCTGTACAAAAAAGACGCCTCACATGAGACGTCCTGACTGTTATGCTTTCTTTTTATGGAATTCTTTTTTTTTATCATGGTCAGACCTGTTCTTCTCCCCGTCAGACCTGTTCTTATTCTGGTCAGGCCTGCTCTGCTCCCCGTCAGGTTTTTTCTTTTCAGTGTCCATCAGCTTCACCAGGGTATCATAATCCTCCTGGAGTTTGCTCATTTCATCAGCTATGTTGAGCGCCGTCAGCACCGCCACCCTGGCCGTTGTCAGCCTTGGCTGGCGTGTGGCAACCTGTCTCATCATCTTATCGATATAGGCGGCAAGCATTCTCAGGTATTCGGGCGAAGCCTCGCCTTTCACTGTATATTCCTCACCATAAATCTGTACCGTTGCCCTGCCCTTTTCTTCCACCATACCGATCCTCCCATTGACTTCTTTTATATTCATCTTTTTCAATATTCGCCATATATCGGCAAATTCCTGCCGGGGATTTTGAAAGGTTGCCGGTATGTTTGTTGTCTTCTCTTCTCTTCATCCCCTCAGCTCAGCCTGGAAATTATCCTTTAAGGCCTGCTGAATTTTTTGATGAATCACATTTACCTCTTCATCTGTCAGGGTCCGCTCAGGCGACTGGAACCTCAGGGAAAATCCCATACTCTTGAAGCCTTCCTTTATCTGAGAACCCTGGTAGACATCAAACAGGCTGATCCGTTCCAGGAGATTGCCGGCGCTTTTCCTGATTATCCGGTTAATATCCCCTGCCATAATGTCCTTACTCACAACTATCGCCATATCCCGTTCCATGGCCGGATACCTGGGCAGCGGGCTGTACTGCTTGACCCCGCCGGCAAACCGGAGGAGTGTCTCCACATCCAGCTGCATCACATAGACCCTCTCATTGAGACGGTAATTTTCCGCCACATTGGGGTGAATCTCACCGATAACCCCGAGGGTTTCGCCCCCAATTTCCACCCTGGCAGTCCTTCCGGGATGGCATGAAATCTCCCGGTTTTCCGGGACAAGATTGTATTTTCTGATATTCAGGGTATCAAGCAAAGTCTCCAGGACACCCTTGAGATAGTAAAAATCCATTTCCTGGGCCGCTGACTGCCAGCCGGCCCTGGTTTTGCCCATCACGGCAGCCGCCAGGGTGAGCTTTTCCTGTGGCAGTTTCAAACCCTTTTCAGGGATAAATATCCGGCCCATTTCGAAAAACGCCAGATCCCGGTTTTTCCTGGCTGTATTGCGTGACAGGATGTCAAGGATACCGGGCAGCATAGTAGTTCTGAGGACCCGCTGTTCCTCACTGAGGGGATTCTGTACTGTCACCGCATTCCTTAATGTATGCTCCTGGGGCAGGTTTAACATATCAAAGGCCCTGGGGTTCATAAAACTCAGGGTAATAATTTCATTCAGACCACACTCTGCCATCAAATTACAGATGGTGTCAGCCATGACCTGGGCCTCGCTCTTGCGTCCTTCTGTACTGGCCCCTTCCGGAAGGGTGGTCGGTATATTGTTGTAGCCGAACAGCCGGGCGACCTCTTCTATCAGGTCAATCTCAGTCGATATATCCCCGCGCCTGGTCGGGACCTCAACCATAAAATCACTGCCATCCTCAGTTACCCCAAATCCCAGCCGGGTCATAATATCCCTGACCTGCTCCCCGGGAACCGGAATACCCATTATCAGGGCCACTCTTTCAGGCCGCAGCCTGATAACCGGGTTCGCCGGCGGAGCCGGGAAATTGTCGACAGCCCCCTTGACCGGACGGCCCCCGCCCATCTCCTGAATAAGTTGGCAGGCCCTGTCAGCCGCAGCCAGACAGCCATTGATATCAATACCCTTTTCAAACCTGGCTGAGGACTCAGACCTCAGGGCCAGATTTTTGGAAGTCCGGTGGATGCCGGCAGGCTTGAAATAAGCTGCCTCAATAAGGACTGAGCCTGTTTCACCGGTAATTTCAGTATCCAGCCCCCCCATAACTCCGGCTATGGCCACCGGCCCTGTGGGATCGGTAATCACCAGCATATCAGGGTTCAGTTCCCTTTCCGTATTATCCAGGGAGAACATTTTCTCCCCCTCCCGGGCCCGGCGCACGATAATTGCCTGTTGGGCAAGCTTGTCATAGTCAAAGGCGTGCAGCGGCTGTCCCATTTCCATCATCACATAATTGGTGACATCAACAATATTACTGATAGGCCTCACCCCGGCAGCCTGCAGCCTCTGCTGCATCCATACCGGTGAAGGGCCGATTTTCACATTTCTGACCAGGCGGGCCACATACCGGCCGCACAATTCGGGATTCTTAATCTCAACAGTCACCTTGCCGTCAATGGCCTCCTCGATTTCGGCCACCCTTATCTCAGGCAGTTTCAGCGCTGTCCCCAGCACTGCAGATACCTCCCGGGCCACACCTGTCATACTGAGACAATCAGCCCTGTTGGGGGTAAGCTCGAGTTCCAGGATAGCATCATCAAGCCCCAGGAGTTCCCGGGCATCCATGCCCAGCCGGGTGTCTTCCGGAAACTCCAGGATACCCTCTCTCTGGGCGGGGGGAAAGTTTTCCGGGTCCAGCCCCAGTTCCTGGGCGGAGCATAACATTCCGAATGACTCCACACCTCTCAGCTTGGCTCTGGTAATTTTCATTCCGGGAATCTCTCCTCCGACCAGCGCCAGGAGGATAACCTGCCCTTCCCTGACATTGGGCGCCCCGGTGACTACCTGCAGTATTTCCGAACCGGTATTGATCCTGCAGACAACCAGCTTGTTGGCATCAGGGTGTGGTTCAATTTTCTCTATTTTTGCGGTGACGACCTTTTCAATTCCCTTGCCCGGATATTCAATGTTCTCTACGGCAACACCGGCCATTGTCATCCGCTCTGCCAGTTCCTCGGGCGAAACGGGAATATCAACATATTCCCTGAGCCACTTGTATGAAACCCTCATCTTAGTCCTCCTCCTAAAACTGTGCTAAAAAACGCTTGTCATTATCAAACAATAACCGCAGGTCATCAATTCCGTATTTGAGCATAGCTACCCGTTCAATACCAATTCCGAAGGCAAAGCCGGTGACCTCTTCGGGGTCATATCCGGACATCTTCAGCACATTGGGATGGATCATGCCGGCGCCCAGTATTTCCAGCCAGCCTGTGTTGGAACAAACCCGGCAGCCCTTGCCGTTGCACATGATACAGGAGACATCCACTTCCGCGCTGGGTTCCGTAAACGGGAAAAAGCTGGGCCTGAGCCTGATTTCCCGGTCTTCGCCAAACATCTGCCTGACCACTATCAGCAGGATTCCCTTAAGGTCACTGAAGGAAATATTCTTATCGATAATAAACCCTTCCACCTGGTGAAACATGGGGGAGTGGGTGGCATCATCATCCCGCCGGTAAACCTTGCCGGGTCCGATAGCCTTTACAGGTATGTATGGAGCCCTTTTTTCCATTAACCGCGGCTGTACCGGGGATGTATGGGTCCGCAGCAGGATGCCTTCATCAATATAAAAGGAGTCCTGCATATCCCGGGCCGGGTGGTCGGGAGGGAAATTCAGCGCCTCAAAGTTATAGTAATCCAATTCCACCTCGGGACCTTCGGCAATTTCAAAGCCCAGTCCCAGGAAAATATCCTTTATCTCATCAAGTACCATTATCAGCGGGTGGCGCCTGCCCACCTGAAAAGGCCTGCCGGGCAGAGTTACATCAATAGTCTCCTCCTGCAGACGCCCCAGCTTTTCCTCTTCCTTGAGGGCTTCAGTTTTCCGGCCCAGTTCTGTTTCAATACTCTGGCGCACCTCATTGGCCAGCTGGCCTGCCAAAGGCCTTTCCTCGGCGCTGAGAGCGCCCATGCCTCTCAGGATTGTGGTCAGTTCACCCTTTTTCCCCAGATACCTGACCCTGATTTCATTAATCTGGTCCAGGTCCGCTGCAGCAGCTATGCTGTCAAGGGCAGCTGCCTTAATCTGCTCAAGCTTGTCCTTCATTTCCTTCCTCCTTAAAACTCCGCTGTTCTCACGGAATTATTGTTTCCTACCTCTATATACAAAGCATCTCTGCTTGTTTTCTCTTTATCTCTTTATCTCTTTATCTCTTTATCTCTTTATCTCTTTATCTCTTTATCT
>JAENYP010000005.1:59492-212367 GCA_016841725.1 Thermincola carboxydiphila
TTTATCTCTTTATCTCTTTATCTCTTTATCTCTTTATCTCTTTATCTCTTTATCTCTTTATCTTTATTTTTTCATCTCTTTATCTTTTGTTTATCTCTCTCTTTTGTTTATTCCGCTCTTTTTATTTATTAATATTTTTATGTATGTGCTTAGGAAATGACCGTAGAATGTGGTGAGGTGCTGCACAAGATTTTCCTTGCAGCGCCACTGTGAGAAATGTTGCCGCCGTTCCGCTAAGCGAAGTACGGGACGCGGGCCATGGACGGCCCGCGCCGCCACTGAGGCAGGAGCCGAATTGGCGGTGTTCCCGTGCTTCGCCAGGAACAAGGCTACTTTTCTCCAGCGGCGCTGCGGAAAATCGGTGCAGCAGCTCACCACATTCGCTCACGGTCATTTCCGGAAGCCTCCACCTAAATAAAAATCTAAAAATAAAAAAGCCTTCACCCGGTAAGGGACGAAAGCTTGTATTCCGCGGTACCACCCTTTTAAGTTAAGATAACCCACTCATCTGCCAGGCGCATTTTTTGCTGCCTGCCTCCCTGTAACGGCGGAGAACTCCGGCCAGACCTACTATTGCCCGGACCGCTTGATACCGGAAACAAATTCAGCCCGCTGCTTCCGGGTGAACTTCACCTGATTTTTCCAATAAGGGCTTCCAGTCTGCGGCCCTTAATCCCTGATGGAAAAATGTCCAGATTACTTCTCCCGTTCATCACATTTGGGTAGCCTGTGAAATTGTATACTGATGTCCTGTCAGTGGACAGCCAGTCTCTTACACTGCCCCACCAGCCTCCGGTAATTGATATAAGCGGTTACAGAACCGGTGGATTCGAATATCCTCCAAAAAAATTCGGCGGGTGACAACATGAGACCACTACCTTTCACATCTCTTTTTTGGGGACCTTTCGAAAACGATTATAACATAACCTATCGTTATTTACAAGTTAGACTTACATACTGCCGCGCCGGCAGCAGGCTTCATATAATGTGATTCCGGCGGCAACCGCCACATTTAGGGATTCCGCCCTGCCAGGCATGGGTATTTTTACCAGAATGTCGGCCGCCTCACAAAATTCAGGGGCCACCCCCCGGGCCTCACTTCCGAAAACAACCGCCAACGGCCATGCCAGCCTCGCTTCGGGAAGCGATATGGCATTATCACCTGGGGATGTTGCTGCCACAGTTATGCCCCTTTCCTTTAACAGTACCAGCAATTCGCCAGGCTCTGCATCACGGACAACCGGGAGGTGAAAAACCGAGCCCATGGTGGCCCGCAGGACTTTTCCATTATATATATCGACACAGCCGCCGGTTGTGACCACAGCATCAGCTCCAAAGGCATCTGCCGCCCTGATTATTGTCCCGACATTGCCAGGGTCCTGGACCCCGTCAATTATCACCAGCAGCGCCCGGAGCCCTGTCTGCAGCGCGGCCAGAGACGCCAGGCCCGCTTCCGGCATACCGGCCAGGCCAATTAACCCCGGCGGAGTCTCTGTCTCACTCATGTATTCCATGATATCATTACTGACTACAATTACTTCGGAATGCAGGTCAGGACGGTTCACCAGTTCCGTCACAGCCCGCTGTTCCAGGGCATGCTGGGAAACTATGATTTTTTCAGGAGAGACACCTGAGGAAAGAGCCTCATTGACTATCTTATGCCCCTCAATGACAAAAACCCCTTCCGCCTCCCTGGCACGCCTGCTGCCCAGCCCCCTGACGAGCTTCACCAGGCTGTTCTGCCTGCTGGTAATCACCGGACCCCTATTCACGTTCAATTCTCCTCAGGTTGTCATTGTCCCCGATAGCTACCAGGATATCATTTTCCCTGATGGGGTCTTCGGGTGACGGGGATACGATAATCTCCCCACCTCTTTTGATCGCCATGATGGTTATTTTATATTTGGCCCTTAGTGCAGACTCCTTCAGGGTTTTGCCGACAAGGTTATCAGGGGCAACAACCTCAAGAATACTGTGATCAGGAGAAAGTTCTATGTGGTCCAGCACATTGGAAGATACCAGGGAATGAGCCAGCCGTGCCCCCATATCCCGCTCCGGGAAAACGACCTTGTCAGCCCCTACCTTGGCCAGGACTTTGCCGTGCAGTTCTGTCTGTGCTTTGGTAACAACACACTTAACCCCCAGTTCCTTCAGGAGAACAGTGACCAGGATGCTTGCCTGCATATCCTGGCCGATGGCGACAATAACCACATCAAAATTCCTGATGCCCAGGGCCTTCAGGGCCTGTTCATCTTTGGCATCAGCCTGGATGGCATGGGTAACATCATTAATAACTTCCTGGATTCTCTCCTGGTCATCATCAATGACCAGTACTTCATATCCCATTGTATTCAGTGTTTTGGCAACTCCGGTACCAAACCGGCCAAGTCCGATTACCGCAAACTGTTTCATAAAATATACCTCCCGTCCCACAATAAGTTTCCGGTTAGCAGGTTAACCTACCATTATTTTTTCCTCAGCAAGGTGATACAGGGCCTTCTGCCTTCTCTGGGCGAGCGCAAAAGCTATCGTCAGCGGCCCCAGCCTTCCCGCATACATAGTAAGGATTATTACTGATTTCCCCAGGACGGTAAGCTTTGCTGTAAGACCCATACTAAGCCCCACAGTGCCGAAAGCGGAAACTGCCTCAAACAGCACTGCCAGGAAATCGGCCTGTTCCGTTATGGTCAAAATCATTGTAATCAAAATGACAAAAACAATCGAAGCAGCTACAATTGTCAGGGAACGGTGCACAATATCTCTGGGAAGCCTGCGGCCAAACATCTCCACATCCTCTTTGCCCCTGATCATTGCGATTACAGCCATAACAAGGGCTGCAAAGGTGGATGTCTTCACCCCTCCGCCGGTAGACCCCGGTGATGCCCCGATAAACATAAAGATTATGATCAGAAACTGGGTAGCATGCCTTAAGCCGGCAATATCCAGGGTATTAAAACCCGCCGTCCGGGGTGTCATACCCTGAAACCATGATGCCATAAGTTTTGTCTGCAGCGGCAGACCCTTCATGGTTGCCGCATTGTTGAACTCCAGCAGAAAAACCGCTGCCATTCCGGCAGCCAGCAGTATCGCTGTTGTACTGATAACAATCTTGGTATGCAGGGAAAAAACCCGCCATTTTCTTTTGCTTAAAATGTCTACAGCTACACTGAAACCCAGTCCGCCCAGGATAACCAAAACCGAGATTACCAGGTTTACCGGAATGTCTGAGGCATAACCTGTCAGGCTCCTAAAATCGCCCAACAGGTCAAAACCGGCATTATTGAAGGCCGATACCGAGTGAAACAGCCCGTAATACATTCCCCGCGCCAGCCCGAACTCTCCGGCAAACCTGAAGCCAAGGATCAGGGCAGCTATCCCCTCAATCAAAAAGGTAATTGCCAGGACGGCCTTGGCCAGCCTGACAACCCCTTCTATAGACATCTTATTATAGGCTTCCTTCATAATCAGCCTTTCCCGGAGACTGATTTTCTTACCCAGCAGCAGGGCAAAGAGGGTGCCCATAGTCATAAAACCCAAGCCGCCGATCTGAATCAACAGAAGGATGACGATCTGGCCAAAAGTGGAATAATATGTTCCCGTGTCCACCACAACCAGCCCGGTAACACAAACAGCGGAAGTGGCGGTAAATAATGCGTCAATAAAGTTAGTCGGCTCCCCGGCAGCGCTGGACAGCGGCAGTGACAGTAAAACAGCGCCAAACAGAATCAAGCCGGCAAACCCTGTTACAAGTATCTGTGACGGGGTAAACCGGTTAAATATGCTGCCGTGTATTTTTGCTTTCATTGCCTTTTTGCCTCCAAGTAACCCTTTTGTTTCCGTCAAAATCATTAATTCCCATTATAGAACTAATTCATTCTTTTGGCAAACCCTATTTACACGTTTACCAGGTCTTATTTGGAGAAAACAGACCACTTCTTCTTATTCTCCAGCGGAGGCAGAACAGGTTCCAGCATTTTCGTGTAAAATCCTTCTGTTTCCGGGGTCAATTTGAAGGGGGCTGGGGCAAAAGGTATTGGCAGACAGGTATGGGGAATCTCTTTATTTATCTTGTGGAAAAGATACATTTCGGGGGTCCTGAAGGCAAACCGCCAGCTCCCGGCTGCCGGTTCCCGGAGGTATGGGGCCAGGTCCTTCAACTGCCAGACGGCTGCCCCGGCTGCCAGTATCGTCAGGTCAGCCCTGACCATTTCATCATACCTTGGCGTTTTCTCAAAAATGCCTTTGGCCCCGGTCCTGCAGACCACTCCCAGGTCCAGCACCAGGTAATGATACCCGGCCCTGATCACCTTAATCAGCATATCATTGCTGCCCGCCGGGCCCTGACTGTAAAAGTCCACCCCGCTGTGCCGGAACGACCCTTCCAGCAGCCCTGCTTCCGGGTATTCCTCCTGAATTGTATAATAAACGGGGTTTTCATTCAGCTCCAGTAAAGCTGTCTTAAAACCCTTCCCGGCAAGAAAAGCTGCTGCCGCAATCGCAGTATGGGTACAGCCTGTTCCCCTGGAAGCGCCGCCAACCGCAATAACCACTGTCCCGATTAATCCTCTCCCGGGATTAATCCCTTCCCTCCATACACTCGGCCGTTCTTTCCGGAGACTATCCCGTTCTTTCCGGAAACTATCCCGGTCCCTGCGCAGCAGGCTGCCGGCAACCGTTCCGATTATGGTTTTCAATGTACTGCCGCTCCTGCCTCCGGGTTCAATGGACTCTAATGTCTCTAAAGCGTTTAATGCCTCCAGCGCTTCTGCCGCACCCTGGTAACGTTTTCCCGGGTCTGCCTGCACACACCGGGAAATAAAATGCTCCAATCCCTCAGAAATAACCGGGTTCAGCTGCCGCACCGGGACCATCTCAAACGGCGGCTGCCCTGGATTCGCCCCGGTAACCACGTGATAAAGGGTGGCTCCCAGCCCGTAGATATCAGTCCTCTCATCAGACTGGCCGTCAACGGAAAACTGTTCCGGTGCCGCATACCCCCGTGTCCCGATAAAGGTGGTATCACTTGAACCGCCCCGCTTAAATTCCCGGGCGATGCCGAAATCAATCAGCCTGACCTGGTTCTCCCTGTCTATTATTATGTTGCCTGGCTTCATATCCCTGTAGATAATCGGGTTAGGCTCCAGACCGTGGAGATATATCAATATCTCACACAACTGTTTTGCCCAGTGAATAGCATTATCCTCAGTGCACATTTCCCTGGTCCCGATTACTTCCTTCAGGCCGATGCCTTCGAAATAGTCTTCTATTATATAAAGGAAATTCCCGCTGCGGAAAATATCAATAATTCTCGGCAGACTGCTGTGATTCAGCTTTTTCAGAATCTCCGGCTCAGCCAGGAAATTAACCCGGAATTCCTGGGCTGTTTCTATCTCCTTAACCGCCCACCGGTTGCCCACCTTAAGGTTCTCGGCAAGGTAAACATGGCCCCATCCCCCCTGACCCAGCAGCCTGATGATACGGTATTTCCCTTCCAGCACATCCCCGGCATTAAGCATACTACACCTCCCAAATCTTTTTTCTGTTTATGCATTTTTGTTTTCCCTTCGTTAATATCGTAAATTGTTTTCCCTTTGATTTTGGCTCTGGAAATAAGGCGGGATGTGGTGAGGTGTTGTATAAGGTTTTCCTGGCACCGCTGCCGTTATGAGTCTTGCTGCAAATCACCGGCAACAAGGCAGGTAGGCAGCAGCATAGACCCATAGGCAGCGGTGCGGAAAACCGTTACAATACCTCACCTTATCTCAGCCTTAATCCGGAGCCTACTTAACCCGAAAACAATATTCCACGTTCGCAAAAGCGACCCTGTCATTATGCTTCAACTCATACTGCTGGCTGCTCAGAATCCTGGTATTATTTATTAAGGTGCCGTTTTTGGAATCCATGTCCAGGATGTAATAGACATTATCAACGGCTTTTATCCTGGCATGGGCCCTTCCGATGCTCCTGTCCCTGATGGCATAATCACAGGCGCCCTCATTCCTTCCTATGATAAACTCAGGTTTGTCGATTACTATTGTCTCATCCCCGTTAACAGCCATCAAAAACGGATAATCCACTCCTCCCAGCAGCACTGTTTCTTCTGTCAGCATAGCTTCATCTGACACGGCTCCTGCATTCGGCACATTTACTGCATCCGGCAAATCTGATGGAACAGGCATATTTGCTATATCCGGCACCTTTGAAGAAACAGGCACATTATATGCATCCAGTTTCTCTTTAGGTTCAGACTGGTTGATCTCGGCCACAAATCTCTGCAGACCGGCATGACGGCTGACGGTTTCCTCTTCCGGCGGCCTTCCGGACTTCTTCCCGGAACTGACCAGCCAGACCACTGCCCCGCCTGCTACCAGGAGCGCTATTGCCCCTGCAGGCAGATATCCGGCCAACTGTGAATCAGCCAGAATATCACCAAAGCTTCCTATGCTGTTATAAATATTGGATAATATGGCCCCGGTAACAGCAATCACAGCCAGCGCCGCCAGGGCTATTGTCCTGGTATTTTTCCCTGCTCCCGTAACAGTGGTATCCAAAGGCTGCAGCTCACAGGAAACCCCTGCTGCGGCAGCCTTATCCGTATTCACTAAGCCGGGCGGCACGTTAATCCCGGTCGAACCCGTCTCACCGCTTATACATGCTGCACCGATTTCCTGATTCGCCATGCTGCAATCATCCACATCAATAGTTTTCAAGCGCCTGCAAAATTCACCGGGGTTAAAAGCGCCACTGCCAAAAAGCTTCAGCAGCTTCTGGACAAAATTGTCTGCAGTATCTATATTGGCGCTGCAGATCAGGGTATTGACCACCATCGTTTTAAAGGACTGGCCTGTGTCCTGCTGAATTCCGGCCGGAATGTATATCAGAAAAACGTCTTTGGTTACCGGATTCAGGTAAATAAAGTCCTCATTAAATACAAAAGAGCTGCTGTCCAGATAGTACCTGCAGCCATCAGATAGAACCGAAACCATACCCTCCAGCAGCCGGATAAATTCAATCTTACTGATGCACTGCCTCTTCAGGTGATTTCTCAGGCTTACCAGTCCGGTCAGGTCATAATAAATTTCCAGCTCGGCATTCTTTTCCCTTATCTGAATCTGCACAATACCGGGAATATTATTGTTTGCCAGCATTTCCACCTGAAAACCCAGAATATCTCCGCTTTCAAGCCCATCTTTGCTGAGAACGAGAAAATTTTTCCCTGAATCGACCCTGCACTCCGTCTTAAATCCCCACAGAACACCTGTCACTTTCACATCAACCTCCCGGTAATATATAAGTCTCTCGGTTAAACCTCTCACAAGTTTCATCCTATTCATGCTCCAGGGCTTGCTTAATGGGTTTTGTTTGCATCTTATCTTTGGCTCAGGAAATGACCGTGAAATATGGTGAGGTGTTGTACAAGATTTCTCCGGCAGTACTGCGGAAAACCGGTACAATAGCTCACCATATTTCAATTCCGGTCATTTCCTAAAGCCAAACATACACTATAACCCAGTTAACAATCGTCCCTGGAACAATGGCTAATGTAAAAATAAACTTGGAATCTTTGTCCCCCTTCATACTGTAGGGGAAAAGCCTCCCTGTCAGGAGTATGGTTTTGGCATAGCCATAAAGTTTCCACATCCTGTCCCGAAACTGTCCCCTCCGGATTAACAGCCAGCACGCTATGACACCTCCAATATATACGGAGAAAAGAAAACAGTACACCACAAAGGGAAGGCCCATAATCGCCCCTATAGCGGCAAAGAGCTTGATATCTCCGGCGCCCATAACATTTATGTAGTAAAGGATAAACAGCGCCAGTACCGGAAGAAGCCAGCCTTTCACAGCCAGCAGCGCTCCCGGAGCGCCGCGCTCCGCAAAATTAACCAGGAGACCGGCAGCGGCTGCCGGAAAGGTAACAGCGTTTTTTATCCGGCAGTACCTGATATCAAAAAACAGCGCTGCTGCCAGGGTAACGGCCAATATCAGGGTCTTTGCCGCAAACAAACCGGTCATAGGACACCTGCCTCTCCGGGGTCATTGAGAGGGGTCTGGCCATCAGCCCAGGCCCTTTCAACCGCTGTAGCGGAAAGGGGAATCATTCTGCTGAAAAAGGGTATCAGGAGCTTGACCCGGTATTCCACCACAATGGCCACATCTTCATTATTCAGGGAGACATTATTGATCGGGCTGCTGCTGCCAGCCGTACCATTAGGGTTATATACGGAAACCCTGGAGATCTGAAGATCAGCGTCATCCAGCTCCCCCAGAGGATAGATCTCTTTGATTCGTTCCCGGGCAATCTCTTTGATAACTGTTTCCAGTGCCAGACTGCTCCCCTTGGCCACAACCCGGTTAAAAATTTCGCCAATAATTCCCGCTTGAGACATTTTTTCTCCTGTGAGCAAATTCAGTGTTTTGCTGTCGGTTTTTAATTCTTTCAGAGGGTATGCATGTGCAGCAATCTGCTTCACAGTCTCACTGACAGCGTGGTCCATGGCCACGTAAACCATAACCACATTAATGAAATTAATAATTGCCATCATCATAGCCAGAAACACCGGGAATATTATGGCTGCTTCCACAGTAAGACTACCCCTGGAATCCTCCAAAACTCTTCTTAGTATCAATGTTTTTTTCTGCTCCTATCAATTCATTCTTTTATTTTTTAGGGCAGGCTCCGGAAATGACCGCGGCATATGGTGAGGTTTGAGCCATCGAGTTCGGGGACGCTGCCTTGTTGCCGGGGAGGCAGCAGCATAGACTCATAGGCGGCACTGCGGAAAATCGGTATAACAGCTCACCATATGTCATTCCCGGTCATTTCCCAGAGCCTACTGGTACCCAAACTCAACCTCTTTGGTGATATAACACCTGCCCTCCCTGATCTCAGAATCAAACGGCCCTGCCTTCAGATTGCCGAAACCCGCCAGGGGCAGAAACCACATTTTCACTGAGACCGTTATATAGCCATCAGCCAGGGTCGGCAGTTCCCCGGTATCAATGCCGGACCTTTCCCTGACGAGTTCGTCGATTCTGCCCAGCTTTGCCTCTTCAGCGGAATGCAGCAGCATAAACAGCCTCAGGTGGTCCTTATAGCTCAGCGGAGGGGTTCTTCCCAGCGGATTGTCAGGGAACATGGAGGCAACAGGGACACTGTCCTGTGCAATTAACGCCTTATATGTATCTGCCGCAGCTTCAAGGGCCCCCATGATGAGGGAATAAACCGTCCTTGCCGGCAGGTCGGCAGGCGCCTTGCTGAAGGCAAAATAGGCCGCACTGTCCAGAGCAAACCTGGTAAAGTAAAGTTCACTTACAGCCAGGGCCATTGGCGCCCCGGTTCCGTAACAGATGTATTCAGCTTCGGTGTTCCGGTAAGGGTAAGGGGGGGACCCCTTGGGCTGGGAGGTGAGAAACGAAAAGTAGGTCAGCACATACTCATTGATATAGATTTCATCCCTGAGTTCAGTTAACCGCTCCCCCACATTAATAATGCCGAAAATCTTCCGGAACAGGCCTGAGATGGAATCAGCCCTGGAACCATACCTGTCCGCAAACCTTTTCACATCCCCATCGATAATCTCAGGCGAAAAGAGCGCCTCAAGCTCATCAGCTCCCGGAGTACTCTCTGTTCCCGGACTACTCTCTGTTCCCGGACTACTCTCTGTTCCCGGACTGCCGTCTGTTCCCGATGTGTACTGCTCTATTTGATCCTGCAGCTGCTCCGCGTGTAGGGCTGTCCCGCCTGTTTGCGGGGAAACCGGGGTTTTCGCGGCTGCTGAGATTCTTTCATAAGCCTTTGTTGCCGCATCAATACCGATTTTCTCAAAAATACTATCATCCGCTTCCTGGGCGCGGGCCTCTGATTCCAGGGCCTCCCTGGTCTGTTTCACATTGGCGTCAATCCCCTGCAAATCCAGGGACAGCCGGTCAATAATGGTCCCGATGCCCCGGTTAACCGTCTCCTCACCGGTGACTGCGGCCCCGCTCCCTGCGGGACCATAGTTCCGGTAAACATCCGAATCGGGGAATTCCTCCAGCTTTTTGATTTCCTGCTCGATTTCGTTCCTGGCAATCTCAGTCTTGTCCACTTCCCCTGCAATCGCCAAGCGGTTTGCGGCCATTTTGTCTTCAAGGCGCGCCTTCCTCTGTATCAGTTCACCCAGCCGGTCATTATCACTGCGGGAATCCGGGTTCCGCAGCCGGGTTATCTCCCTTTTGACATTAATCAGTTCTGTTTTGTCCTCCCGCAGTTCATTTTTAAAGCCTTTAATGCTGCGGTTATTTTCATGGATGCCTTCCAACTTATCATTTATCTTGGAGTAACTCTTTCTTTTTTCATTATTGACATCAAAAAACCGGGCCATATCCCCTATCTGGCGGAATTTATCAATTAATTCCCTGGTAATATCAACCGGGGCCCTGTACTTCATGGCCTCAAGGATCTGCTGTCTGAGAACCTCGTTCCTGCTGACGGGACGGGTCAAGTAAATATTCCCCTCTTCATACCTCAGGTCCAGTAACTTGAAATCCTTCCGGGAAGTGTCCGGGAGATTGGCTGTAACATATTTTTTAAAATCTGCCGCAAAGTCAGACCTGTTAGCCCCAAACAGCATGTAACCGCTCTTCAGTCCGGTATGATAATCTGCCATCACGGAACGTGCCGAGCTATCGGCGATTCTCCGCAGGTGGTTCTGGGCAGCCTTGATTCTGGCCAGGTCCACAAAAAGTCCGGTAACGAATAGTATCGCCGTGAACACTATCACCAGGTAAACTGTAATTGTTCCCTTCTCCCTCTGTGACAGCATCATTTTCCACTCCTGAATCTCTATTTGCGCCCGACGATACTATTTGCGCCCGATGATACTCTTTGTACAGTCAACACAAATATGGTATCCCCCGGCATTGGCTTCATCTACGGAAGAAAACTCCAGAATATTCTCCTGCTTCATATTCCCGATATGCCTGCAGCCGGGATAATGGTATACCTTTTTGCCATTGACATCACTTTTAGCGCTGGCAATAATTGTTTTGGAGTCCCCGGTTGCGGCCTTTTCGGCGGCAAAATCAGTGAGGAAATTCCTGGCTTCACTGATGTACCCGGCAGCCAGTTCCCAATTCCTGATAAACTCCACCGGCTCAGCAATAACAGCAGCAGCGCTCCCGGATATCAAAGAATCAAGCCTGCCTGCCGGCAGCGCCGGGGATACTGCTGCCTTGCGGCTGATATCAACAGATACGGTCCTTTGGACCAGACTATTGCGGTAAGCCACAGAAATAGCGGCCGGCTCGCGGTCACCGGGTACGCCGCCCCGGATCCGGGTTTTGATCAGGGCAGCGGCGCCGGCTGTTTTCTGCTTCACCAGGGAGGACCCGCTGTAGTCGCCGGTGAGCCTCCAGTACAGGCCGTCGGTCCGGAAGTCTCCCCCAAGGGAACCGGTTTCCGGGTCCTTCCTGCTGTTATCCCAGGTATCCGCTGCCTGCCTGGCGGAATAAACTGCAGTATCCAGCAGCACCAATTTCTCATAAATATATATAGAAAAGAACATGATTCCCAGAAGAACTGTCAGGATAACCGGAACAACCAGTGACGCTTCCAGGGTATAACTGCCTTTCTGGTCAGCAAACACTCTGCTTGGCATGGAACCACTCCATCCGGTCCGGGCTTAACCGGTCCGCTATTTTTTTAACAGACTCGGGGCATCCTTAACCTCACCGACATCTGTATTGATACTCTCACTGATCAGTTCGTTGTACCACTTGACTATTGTCTTGCGGAACATAAAGGCAATACTCACCAGAACAACTAAGATGATCACCATTTCAATTGTCTCCATACCGTCTTCATCCCGGAAAAACCCGGTTATCAACTGCTTCATTATAGCGTCTGACCTCCTTTCAGCTAAAGGCTGCTATAAACAAATTATGACAGCGCCACCCGCTGCTACCTGCCCATACTCTGCATGGCCGGGGCCAATACAATGATCGCTATGGCCACAAACACCATCACCATAGGGAAAACAAGCTTGGTGGAGGCCTCCTCACCCTGTTTCCGGGCCAGGTCCTTTCTCTTATCCCAGGCCTCCTGAGCAAGTGTCCTGAGGACATAGACCATATCCCGGTTACCCCTGTTGAGGTTCTGCAGCACAGCAGAGACAAACCGGGTAACCTCAGGCACCTTGCACCGGAACGCCATGTCTTCATAAGCCCTGGCAGCAGGCTTTCCGGCGCTGATTTCGGATAGCATAAAATTCACTTCCTTATACAGAGGCCTTTCTCTGTCACTATCCCTGACCGCCTTGAGGACTGCGGCAGAAAACGGCAGTCCTGCATTTATCATCAGGGCCAGGGTATTGATAAATCCGGCCAGGTCGATGATGATATCCCGTTTTTTCTGTTTCAGTTTTTTGTCCAGTTCGGCATCTGTCTGGTAATAGACTAAGACTATGATTAAAACTGCAAAGAAATAAAAAGACCTGTCAACATTTCCCAGCAGTGAAACCATCATAAAAATGAAGGCAAGCGCCATAACCAGGGCTATTTTTTGAGCCATATGGACCGTAAAAAAGATATCCGCCCGCCGCTGTCCATATAAGTCGGCAATTTTAGCCCTGATTTTTCTGTTATAGGAATCAAAATTCCAGGGGAGCCTTGCATATATATACAGACCGGCAGAAGCCAGAAAAGGGATCTTGAAGCGGTATTCCTCCAGTGCGGCCCGGTAACCGGCGCTCCGGTCCCGGGATATCACTATCAGAGCCGCCAAAAAAATCACCAGTCCGAGGGCCGCAGCCTGTTTAATAATGAAAACAAGGTTTTCCAAAAGCCTCACACCTTATCAGTGATTTATCATCATACTTTGATGTCCATGATTCTCCCGGAAACAAGGTAAGAGAGGGCCAGAATGGCCAGGGCTGCGCCCATCAGCAGGTAGCCGCGGGGATTGGTATACAGTGCATCCATGTAGCCGCCTCCGGCAAACCTGATCAGGGCAATGAATACAAAAGGCATGATATTGAGTATTTTACGCTCATAATTCTGCCTGGTCAGGAGCAGTTCTATCTCCTGGCTGACTTCGATCCGGTCACTGATCATGTTTGAGGTGTTTTTGACCACCTGGACCAGGTTGCCCCCGGTTCGCTTGCAGATTGCAACCACATCGGCAAAATTCCTGATATCCTCCAGCCCCGACCTCTGCGCCAAGTCAAGCAGGGCTTTTTCCAGGGGTTCATTGATTTCCATTCTCCTGCAGATATATTCTAATTCCCGGACTATACAGGTATCCTTTTCCGGGTATAAGACCCTCAGGTCCTTCAAGGCCTCCCGAAAAGATGACTCCAGCGAATTACCTGCACTGAGAGCTGATGAAAGAGAATAAAGGGCATCTTTAAACTGCAGGTTCAGTTCGGCCTTCCTTTTCTCAGCCAGCTTCCGGCCCGCATAGCGCGGGTACAGGAATGACCCCAGGGACATTGCCAGCGCTGCCGGCAGGTTATTAAAAAAAATGTACCCTGCCCCAAAGAGACCGGCTGCAGCCAGCAAAATACAGCGTATTTTTTCGGCCCTGTTCATCAGGTAGATATTATAATCAGTCACCCTAATCACTCCGTTTTAATCCAACTCAATCCCAGCCATCCGGGCCTTAACCGTTTTGGTGAGCCTGTTTCCCGTATCTTCAAGGGCGCCCAGGACCCGGCCCCCGTCTTCTCCTTTTTCCCGGAAGGCGAACAGGGTATTGAGGATGATGTCACCTGCAGAAAAACCCTGGACCTCAGATATCTCCAATACCTTTCTGGACCCGTCACGGAGCCTCCCCAGGTGTATAATTAAATCCAGCGCGGCAGCTATCTGTTTCCTGATAACCTCAACAGGCAGCGGCGCCCCGCTGAGGACCATTGTTTCCAGGCGGCTGAGCATATCTCCGGAGTTATTGGCATGACCGGTGGACAGAGACCCGTCATGGCCTGTATTCATGGCCTGAAGCATGTCCAACGCCTCTGCGCCGCGCACCTCGCCAACTATAATCCGGTCCGGCCTCATTCTCAGGGATGTTTTAATTAGTTCCCTGATGGTTATCTCCCCCCTGCCCTCGGTATTGGAGTTGCGGGTTTCCATACTGACAAGGTTGTCAATATTAACAATCTGCAGCTCTGCAGAATCTTCTATAGTTATGATCCGTTCATTTTCCGGGATAAACCCTGCCAGGGCATTCAGGAAGGTGGTTTTGCCGGAGCCGGTGCCGCCGCTGATAAAGATGTTGTATTTGGCCCTGACAAGCTTCTCCAGCAGGCTGGCCGCCTCTGCACAAATGCTGCCTCTCTTTATCAGATCCCCCATGGAAAAGGGTTTTTCGGGGAATTTACGGATTGTCATTACAGGGCCGTTGAGGGCCACCGGGAATAAGACCACACTCACCCTGGAGCCGTCACGCAGCCTGGCATCTACAATGGGGGAAGCCTCATTAACTGTCCGGTTCACCTTGGCAACAATGAACTGGATGACATTTTCCAGCTTTTCGGCGCTCTCAAAATGAAGGTCCACCCGGCGTACATGGCCGTCCTGTTCAATGAAAATCCGTTCCGGGCCGTTAATCATTATTTCGGTAACAGATTCATCTTCCAGAAGGGGTTGAATCACATCAAGCCTGCGCATGGAATTAAAGACAGCTGAAATCAGTTCCTGTTTCTCCGCAAGCCTGAGATAGCGCTCCCGGCTCTCATCCATGACGGCTCCGGCAATAGTTTCCCTGATATCTTCATCCCGCAGGTCGGCAGACAGGTCCAGCCTGCTGCCAACCTCTTCCCTTATCCTGTTTAACAGGCTCTCCGAAAACTTTGGCGGCATGGTCATCTTTGCCCCGATACCAGCAGCCGGGCTAAAGGATCAATGGCGCTGCGGAACACCTGCCCGGGGTCAAAGCTGAATTTTCCTTCATTAGAAGTCCAGAGGTCAGGTATGTACGGCACAGAAAATCTCACCGGCAAACCTGTCTTATCTGGCAAACCATACTCATCAGGTGAACCATGTATATCAGGTGAACCATGTATATCAGGCAAACCATATTCATTAGGCGGCAATATGCCGCCACTGCCTGTCTTGTTGGCTAGCGGAAGCAGTTTTCCGGGGTCAATGATTTCCGGAAACATCCCGCTGTGTCCGGCCTGTCTGAAAAACTCCCCTGTTTTATACCTGCAGACATGGTCTGCAGCCACCACCAGCACAATATGGTCACTGAGCCCCAGAATCCTCATGGCGCTGCCAATAACGGTCGAATCAAGGTCGGCAATAATGGCATCATACACCCCGGTCTCTTTGAGTTTGGTAAACAACAGTCCCCAATCACCCTGCATCTCCGCATATTCCATAAACGACTCCGGGGGTTCAAAAAAATCCAGATTAAATTCGGAGGACCGTTTTTTATACAGTTCCAGCTTGAGGGGCAGGGTGTCGGGGTCTTCACCAAACCCCAGGAGCATCCGTGTCATGCCACATTCACCCGTACCGGGCAGCACTGCCGCCATGGAATTAATACTCTCCCAGTTCAGGTAAAGTACTGAGCTGCCATAGTCCCCCATCCTGGAGGCCAGGGCAAAGGCAGCCGATGTTTTGCCAACCCCGCCTGCAGGTGAATAGACCGTAATCAGCCGGGATTCTTTCATCCCTGATACTGCTTTGGCGACATTGGGATTCCGTTCCGCATACATTTCCAAAATGCGGCCAAGCATTTTGTCACCGGGCTGATACTTGAAAACACTCAGACAGTCCGGGAGTCCGTTATTAACCCTTCCGTCTGCCAGGACAACCACCAGTTCGAAGCAACTCCTGAGATCAGGCATGGCATCGATAAACCCCGGGTGTGCCAATAGGATATCGGCTTTTTCGCCTCCTGAGGCAAGAAAATCTGCCAGCCTCTGTACATCAGTGAAAGAAGATACCCGCAATCCGGCACAAAAAGACGAAGAATTGATAAATCCGGTTACCCTGTCCAGATAGCTGACGTCAAAATCAGCCAAAACCAGTTTGATTTTATACAATAATATCCCCTGCCTCTGACCTGATTGAATTGTTCTGCAAAATCTACAAAAGATATTTTATATTATACTAAATTTTCCCAGAATTTCCTGTCGAACCCTGTCAGCGTTTTGTAATTTTGTTAATTTTTTTATTTATTTATATTTTCTTCCTTATTGCAGCTGGGATTGTAATTAATGGCAAACAATTAAAAATTGTGCATGAAACATCAGAACCAGTTTTTTTGACCAAGAATGGACATGGTGATATGGTTGTTATGAGCATTGAAGCCTATGAACGCAAGTTGTTTAAGGATGAAGTCCACTTTAAATTAAAGGAAGCTGAACTGGAAGCAAAATCTACTGATAAGCGCTATACCCACGAAGAAGTATTTTCTAAATTGAGGTCCAGCCTTGATGATGACAGGGCATAAATAAACCGGTGCAGCATTTTTGCCACACCGGTTCTTTTATTCTCTTTTTTTTACCCAACATTCTTGAATTTGCTTTTGGGCGCCCCGCAGGCACTCAAAAAAACTCCGCTTAATATATTATTTCTTCTCTGATATGATCCCTGGCGAATTCGCCGGGGTCAGGGTCAAAGTACTTCTCGCTGAATTCCCTGACAAACCGGTCTCCCTCAATGTACCCGGCATCCCAGGTCGCATCCATGACGAGCCATCTGCCGTCAATTTTTACCTCTGTCCAGCCGTGGCCGTTAGGGTTAATCCTGCCGTCTTCAATAGTCTTCCCCCCGACAAACCTGGCCTCAAGACCTGCTGCCCGGGCCAAGGCAATGCTGAGAAAGGTAAAGTCCTGACAGACGCCCTCTCTGGTCCTTAGGGTCTTTAGGGCACTGTCATCTGCCTCAAAATCAAGGTTGACCGATTTCTGCACATCATAAGAGATGTTCCCGGCGACCCAGTCATGAATAGCCTTTGCCTTCTCCCTAGCACTCACCTTGCCCTCTGTTAGCTGCCGGGACAGGCGGATAATATCCGGATGGTCACTCTCAATGCCCCTTCCCGGAGCCAGGTCTCTGATATCATCTGCCCCGGTGTTTGCGACCTGTAATTTGGCCACAAATGTAATGTCATGGCTGCCATCCATACTGGGAAGCCCAATAGAAACCTCGTATTCCCCCGGACCGAATCTCAGCCAGATATTGCCTTTAAAGCGCCCTTCGGCCACTCCGACCCAATCATGAGCGGTTTCCGCCCCGGGGCCTGTTTTTTTAGTTTCAATATATAATCCGGAATTTTCGGCCCTGTATTTCTCATAAAGCTCCGGCACAAAAGAACCTTCAAGAACCAGTTGGTTATCGGCGCTGATTCCCGGTCTGAGGAAATCATCAAGCAGCAGCCCGCGCCGGAAATAACCATGGTAGAACTGAACAGGTGCAAACACTTTGGCTTCAGTGTTTTCCACATCATATCCGGCAACACCCAGGTAAAGGTTTTCCGACCCCTGCTTGGGAACCATCACCTCTACCCTGTATTTTCCCGGCCCCATGGGGAGATAGACCGTATTCCTGAATTCCCCGCCCCGAATCCGGGCAAACTGGTCAAACTTTTCATTTTCTCCGGCCTTCTGGCTTCTAATCAGTATAGCTGTATTTTCTTCATAATCATTAATTTTCCCTGACAATTCAAATTTTCCAGAAACACTGCCGGAAGGCTCTGCGGTAAACCTGAGCCCCTTCCTGAACATCACCTGGGAGTACTCGGGAAAACTGACCGTCTCAGAATTATTATTGTATACCACAAAAGCGGCCAGACTCTCAAACCACTCGGTATCGGCGCTGTCTGCAGCCAAAATACTGACTTCATATGTGCCTTTCCCGAAGGGCAGATATACCCTGCCGGAAAAAGCTGAACCCTCTACCCCGACAAACTGCTTAGAGGTCCGGCCGTTTCCGGCCACACTCACCATTAAATAATTGACCTCCTCCGGTAATTCTACTGTCCCTTTGATTTCAAAAACAGAGTCCACCGCAAAATTGCCCCTGCCGGGACTGGTGAGCTGAAAGCTTAAGCTGTCGGCTTTCCGGCTCCGGTCAATTTTCTGCTGCTGCCCACACCCGGCTGAAAGTGACAGCATAATCAACAGCATTACAGCCACAACCAGGCTCGCCGCTCCCGGAACCCGATATCCGATTTTCTTATCTGAGTTAATTTTAAATATCACTTAAAAACCCCTCTTAGTAAAAAAAGGTTATCCCATATCCCCTGGTGAAATCCCATGGCGGAAATGCAATAACCTGTTTTGGGCAGTAAAATGGTCGGGATGACAGGATTTGAACCTGCGACCTCACGGTCCCGAACCGTGCGCTCTACCAAACTGAGCCACATCCCGACTGTCAGTATAAATGTCGCTGAAAACACCAAACTATTTTCTTCTGACAATATACAATTATATATCCTGATAAGACATTTTGCAACCTCAAACATATAAATTCCAGATAATTTCAGAAGGAACCCCCTGCCTTTATCCAGAATTAATAATCAACGCTTAATTGAACATGCCCAAACGATCCTGAGAAACCACAGCATAAAAGGAGTACCTGATGAAATTCTTAAAACTTTTACCTCAAAAAGACTACATACTTATCCCAGACACGATATGGGACGGTTTCTCTGCCGAACCCGTCCGGGGCCTGGCTGTGCATATCAGCCGTGGTATTATCACCGGGCTGACTCCTGTGGCAGAATTTATGGGCGCCGGGACAGATACCGGTATAGATACAGAACCCGGCGGCTTTACCGGGGAAGTGATACCTCTTCCGGGTATAACTCTCATGCCCGGCCTGATTGACTGTCATGTCCATTTTTCCATGAATAGTGAAAACCTTTTTCAGGCCATTGATGACTGGGCGAATGACCCTGCAGGAGTTAACGCCAAATGCAGGCAGTATGCCCTCGCCTACCTTGAAAACGGTGTACTTTCGGTAAGAGACGGAAGTGACAGGATGAATATCGGGCTCAGGGTACGCAATGCCATCATGGAAGGGCAATATCCCGGGCCTGTGGTCACAGCCACCGGAAGGGCAATATACCGCAAAGGCTGCTATGGAAATTTCCTGGGCCCCGGTGTGGCTTCGGTTGAGGAGGCTCTGACCCAAATTGACAGCTTTGCCGGGGAAGGCATCGACCAGCTGAAGGTTGTGGTATCAGGACTGGTCAGTTTTAAGGAATTTGGGTCCATCGGCGCCCAGCAGTTCACTGTGACAGAACTGTCGGCTATTGTTAACCGGGCCCATTCCCTGGGGCTCAGGGTCATGGCCCATGTAAGCTCTGCTATCGCTGTGGAAACAGCGGTCAAGGCCGGAGTCGATTCCATAGAACACGGCTACTTTCTGGAAACCCGCCAGCTCAAGTTGATGGCCCAACAAAAAACCGCCTGGATACCAACACTGGCCCCTCTCGGGAACCTGGCAGCAGGCGGCATTGTTCCATATGATGGCGCTGACCTCAGTGTTATCAGCAAAAGTGTCGCCATACAGCTGGCCCGGGTCAGGGAAGCCCACGCAATGGGCGTAACTATCGGGGTAGGAACAGACGCCGGAGCCAACCATGTCCCTCACGGGTCTTCCTATTATGATGAATTGCACTATTACTCCGTGGCAGGATTAGACAACTATGCCATTCTTTCCATGGCCACCCGTATCTCAGCACAAATCCTCGGCCGGGACAATATTTCAGGTATTATTGCACCAGGCAGCAAACCATACCTGATCGGGGTCAGCGGAAATCCAATGAAATCACTGGAAGTCCTGAAAAAACCGGCGCTTGCAGTCCTGCCTGTTTCAGGCCTTTCTCCGTTCACTCCGTGATGGCTCAAGCATTTCCCTCGTAACCCAGTTAACAAAAACATCCACAATCTCCGGGTCATACTGGGTTCCCTTCTTATTAACCAGTTCCCCTACCGCCCATTCCACCGGCTGGGCCTTCCGGTACGGCCGGTTAGAGGTCATAGCATCAAACCCGTCAACAACTGTCAGGATACGGGCGCTTATGGGAATATCCTCACCCTTTAATCCATCCGGGTATCCCGATCCGTTATACCACTCGTGATGGTGGTATACGATGGGGATAATTTTTCGCAGTTCCGTGATTGGTGCCAACAGGTTGGCCCCAACAACAGGATGAAGCTTTAATGACGCAAATTCATCCTCTGTCAGGGGACCCTTTTTATTTACAATCTCCGAGTGCACGTGGATTTTGCCGATATCGTGGAGGTAACCCGTCAGCCTGAGATGGTACTTTTGAATATCGGTCATCCCCAGTTCTCCGGCCAGTTTCACAGCATAGCTGGCTACCTGGCGGGAGTGCTCCCAGGTATACCGGTCTCTGGAATCCAGCATTTGTATAAGCACCTTGATGGTATCAAAAAATGCCTTTTCAGATGCAGTAAATTCTTTTTCCAGTTCGGTAAAGTCCGAAAGGTACTTCTGTGACTTGTTTTTAACCTGGCGTTTTACCCTGTACATGGCCTGATCAGCGCTGTCGATAAGGGTTCTGGCAGTTAAGGCATCATCCGGGAAGGTAGCTATACCTATAGATGCAGTAATCCCAAAAACCTTGTCCTCCTCAGGATCGGTAAATGTCATTTGAGATATCTCACAGCGGATCCGTTCCGCAATCTGAAAAGCCCGTTCCTTTGATGTGCCGGTAAGAATTACAACGAACTCGTCCCCCCCGTACCTGGCTATGATATCATCATTGCGCACATTATGCCTGAGAACATCAGCGGTTTCCTTCAAAATGATGTCACCTACGGTATGACCGTATTTATCGTTACAGTATTTGAAGTCATTCAGGTCAATCATAATCAGGGAAAGGTTGGCTTTTTTCTTTACCGCCTTTAGGAGCTGCCGTGACAGGTTTTTCAAGAAATAGTTATGGTCATACAGACCGGTCAGCCCATCTGTGCATGCCAGGAGTCTGGTTCGCTGAAACAACCGGGCATTTACTACAGCAGGTCCTATTTGGCTGGACAGTGTCTGCAGAAATTGCATTTTATCTTCATTAAAAAAATTTGCCTGCCGGCTGTAGGCGCTGATAACTCCAACAATTTCTGACCCCACAATTACCGGGGAACAGATAATTGATTTTGTTCCTGTAAATTTGTTAAGTTCCTTGGAAAAATACCCGGCAAAATTCTCTTCTGCAAATTCGGAATCCCTATCGGTATCCTTGATAATTACCGGTTCTCCTTTACTGGCAACAAAATATTCGATAGTTTTTTTCCAGTTGATTCCTCTTGGTGGCCTTTTATTGTCATAAAAACCCATTATCGGAAAACTGTCCTTTTTTTTGTCATATACAAAAACAGCGCAGCCGTCTACCTGAAAGAAACTGCCTACCGTTTGCACAACCTGGTTAATGATAAACTTCAGATTCAGGGAAGAATTGAGCAGGTTACTCAATTGGTGAACTGCGGCCAGTTCTTCATAAAGAACCTGATTCCTTTTCGCTGTAAGAGATAATTCTTCATAGAGTATTTTATTTTTAAAGGCTACCGAAGAGGCGCTGTTCAGTTCATCAGCGATCATCAATCCCGTAACTGAATAATCATAATACCGGGAAACCCCTTCATCATTTACCCCTACCTCGCCATACCCTATAAAACCCGCATAATCAATGAACAGGTTGTTTTTCCTTAAGGCATTAACTGAATCCCGCACTTCTTTTTTCATCCCATCCATAGAAAATACATGCAGCCGGTATACAGATGAGAAAACCAAAAAAGCCAACGGCTTGTTGATCTTAGCCCGTGACATGGTCTTAGCCACAAGTTCCGCGGCAGAACCTTCCAGTTCTTCACTGCCCACCTTCATTACAGTAACAGTCATATTGGTATATGGTTTTTTCAGGCACCGGATTCCATGGTCAGGGGTTATTTCCTGGCCCATCAATATGGAGTAATTCCCAAAATCATCACAGATCCCCATAGGATTATGTATGAAATATTTAAGCGGATCTTTCCTCAAGTCTTCTATTTTGACATTAATAAGTTTGGCATAATAATCGGCAGCGGGTTTATCATTGAATTCCATGATGTCATAGTCATTAACTTTTGTTATTGATGCCTGCAGTATTGTGGGGCGGTGATTGATAAAAGTAGCTGTACCGAACTTCAGGTGGGTTTCCACAACGGCCAGTATGAAACAATCAGAAATTGCCTCTCCGTTATAGAACTGGGAAGTCTTTTCCCATCTCAAACCATCTCCGGTACATGCGCCGACTATCGGGAAAGCATTGAGGGACCGTTTTCGGAGCATGTCAACTACTTCAGCAGAGTACGATTTTTGGTGCAGCGGAACTCCGGGCAGGAACACCATGGCAAAGGTTTTTCTGGCATAATTTAGTTCAAGTTCATTTGTTGAGTCTTTTGACTGGTATTCACCAAAGTAATCCCCGCTTCCCGAAGTGTTTATGGCTTCCTCAACCGCTCTCCGGTAGTTAAGGCTCAGGTCACGTCCCACACCGATACTTACGGAAAGGTATGGAGAAGCCATGACAGAAACAGCCACGCTCCCCACATGAAAACCGCGGCATACTTCTCCCGCAGAGGTGCCTCCCACGAGGGGTGTTTCTCCGGTAACTTCGCGCACACCCTGCAGCACCTGCTGCAAGTCATAGTCACCCGAACAGGAAACCATTACCATTTTGGGTTTGTATTTTGTTATCTTCCTGCAGGCTATCTCTGCCGCTGTCTTACCGGCAGCAAACCCTTTTCCGGCAGCGCTGTAACCTGTTCCGAATTCCAGATAATTCCCCATATCATCACCTGTCATATTTCGTCAAGTTAATTCCATTATATACATTTTTCTACCTGACAGGCACTTTTCCCTGCACTTTCCATTAAAGAAATTTCATGTTATTAATGAAAATTTATTGATTACGATAATCATTAGCCCCTCATTTCATCCATGGAATCGCGCAGTTCTACCAGGTGCATCTTCTCCTGTTCCAGAATTTCGCTTAAGATTTCCCTTACTTTTTCTGATTCAGTAGAATTATATAATTCCTGGTAGAACAGAATTGCGTCCTTTTCGGCCTGAATACCAAAGGCAAGCGCATCGACGGGACTTTTAATATTATCATTAGTGATTTCCGAATGCTTGGGGAAAATGTCACCGGCATCTGCCGGCAGCCGAAAATAGCCTTCTCTATCTGTTTTTAGAGGTGCAGCGGCTTCCGGCAAACTAAGAATTTTTTTAAAAATCCCGGTATGTTCCTTCTCCTCTTCTGCCAGCCTCATGAACATGTTCTTTATGGAAATGTCCCGGAACTGCTCTGCTGCCCATCTGTAAAAAAGCATCCCCTTTTCTTCCATGGTGATGGCCATCTGTGTAATCTCTCCCACAGTCAGAGTGTGAACTCCCATGAAAATACCCCCTTTTCCCTCATATTATTCTGCTTGAGGGGTTTTTTATTCAGGAGGTCTTTTATTCAGGAGGTCTTTTATTCAGGCGCTTTTTTATTCAGGAGGTTTTTCTTCCGGTTTATTTCTTGAAATCCTGCAAAGAATATAAGAGACTCCCGGAATACTATTTCTCATATATCAGAAGGAGGGGATATCAATTGGAAGATCAAAAAAATGATAACCTGGTGACCCTGTGGGAAAATATGGGCGCCGAAACAGGCGGTTTTCTGGGGAGGCTGATAGGCTATGCCGCCCAGAGTACCTTGCAAATGTATGAACAGACAGTAAATAATCCGCTGCAGCAGATGAATAACTCCTACAGCGGATCAACAGGCGAGCCGGCGGGAGGGCCAACAGGTGAACCTGACGAGCCTCCTGATATCAGGCAGCAGACCTGGAACGAAATGGGAAGGGAGTTCGGGGAGTCACTGGGCAACTCCATTGGCATGTCCATGGACCTGCTGATAAAAAATCTGAAAAGCTCGGCAGCCATGATGCCCGGGTTTAATCAAAATATCCCGGGGCATAACCCGGAGCATAACCCGGAAAATAACCCGGGAAATAATCAGGATAATAACCCGGGGACATAAACCCGGGGAGAACGGCAATAACGCTATTCACAGCCCGGCTGCCCCTCATTGCCAGCCTGCTGCCCGCTGCCTGGCTGCTGCCCATGCTGCCCATGCTGCCCATGCTGCCCATGCTGCCCATGCTGCCCATGCTGCCCGCTGCCTGTTTGCTGCCCGGGTTTTTGCTGCTGTCCCGGCATCATCACCGGCATCATCATTGGAACCGGCATCATCCCGGGCGGCATCATTACCGGCGGCGTCATCATCGGCGGCATCACTACGGGTGGCATCATTACCGGCGGCGTAGGAACCATCATTGGCGGCATCGGGGCAGCCATTGGCGGCATGGGAAAAGGCATGCCCATACCCATACCTTGTCCGGTTTTACCCCCTGCGGCAGCTTCGTTCTGTAAATGTTTATCATTCTTTCCCTGGTTCACCTTAACACCCACCTTCATTTTATATTGAATCCGGTCAGTGTTAGGTGTTGCCAGATAGACTTGATAATATACAAGGCTTAAGATATTTCAGCAGCATCATTTACACCGGCATTTATCATTGGTTGATTTTGCTAAATTCAAACTTTGGGCCATGCCTCTCATATTTAGGTCCTCAATAGCAACAACATCATAGGCATTGACTATCTGCCTTAACGATTGATGCAATTGTTTCCGAAGAAACTTTTCAGCCTGTTTTAGAGCAGCATAAATCCATCAACCTAGAATAATTTCTTTGAAACTGCCCTAACAAACAGTGAAAAATCACCCAGGTGTTTTTGTAGGATTTTATGTATTTCGTCATTATCAACTTCGTGGTACAGATGTACCACCCTGTTGCGAAATTTTATCATCTGAGCGAAAAGTTCCAGCTCATTAGAATCAAAATAACCATGTTTCTTCAAAGTCTGCAATGCCTCAAAACTTGTCCCGGGAGTCGGCCACCTGTTACGGGCAATGATATGGTTGGCTATGTCAATCATGGCCTCAATAGCAACCTGTAACAAGTGTTTTGCAGCTTCAATATTCCGAAAATCATCAGATAATTCCTGTACTGATAATTCTTTCAGCTGTTCCAGCTTGGCCTTGTTTTCCTCTATATATTGAATTTTGCGCCGCATTTTTTCTTTATCTACCATCGAAATATGCCTCCTTAAGGGCCTCATCATATTCCCGGTAAAAATGGTTCAAGTCAATCGAATAATCTTGATATAGCCCCATGACACTCTCTATGTAGTCACATGTGGCAATAAAGTCCTTTTCGTACACAATTCTACCCTCTGAAACAGCCCTGAACTGAATATTAAGAGGCGCTTTGTTTAGGTTCACCATATCTGTGCGGTCTGTCCCCAGGACATCCTCAATTTTGCACTGGATTTTCATTTCATCCATTAACCCGATTTTCCGGTCAAAATACACCGCAAAATCAATATCACTCAAATTTGTCTGGTATTCCGTTCCATAAGACCCAAACAGGAAAACAGCCATCACTTCCGGCATATGGGCAAACAATTCAGGCAGCTTTGCCAGCTGTTCATCTAATTTAAGAAGTTCGGCCACAGGCTTCCGCCTCCTCTCAACTCACCACCATTCTACCAGGAAGGCGTAAATCAGTCAATGACTGGAATTTGTCGCTTTCACTTCCCGATATGCGCCTTATTAACATTTTTTCTTCAATTCCCCAACCATACCTTCAACCAATACCTCCTGGAATACAACATATCCACGGTCAAGCATTTTGTCTCCCAACTGCCGGTCCCAGGGGATTTTGAGGGTTCCGACCCTGCTAACCTGTTCGGTGGTCAAGGGTATCCCTGCCGCCGCCTTCTCATATGTCCCGGCATCAAAAAACCACGGTGCAAAAGCATCCCTGTATCTGTGCCAAAGCGCCGCCCCTATCTCCAGGCCCTTCCAGTCAAAATCCCCGCTGTAAAATATCCTGGCCCCATTTGCCGCCAGTTCATCCAGGAGCCTCAGGGCCGCCACGCTTGGCTGGCCGCTGGGGCACACCATTGGCGGGCAGCCCGGTCCATCCCAGGCATCCAAAATTGCGCTTAATACAGTTGGGTTTTCCAGCACATAAACAGAATCAAAAGAAAACCAGCGGGTCTCCTGATCAAAAAACCTCAAGGGAAGGATTAGCGGGCTCCGACTGTGCCAAGCGCCTTCAAACAAGCCGGCCCTGGGTTCATCAGCCTCAGTCCTGAGCCCGGCGGTAATCACATTCGAAGACAGGTCATCTTCCTCCAATCCCGCACGGCTGAATACCTCACGCACCTTTTCGGCCGGCCGCCGTCCTGCCGCCCCACTCCAGGCACCGCCATCTGACTCATCTGACTCCCCCAGGACATACAGAATCCCGGGATACAGCAGCCGGCCCAGCCAAGTATTCCGGTCCATTCCGTGAGGCGTGCCTGTCAGGAGGGCCGCAAAAACCGTCCTGCGACGCCGCTCCCCTTTCAGGGCCGGCAGTTCATCAAGGGCCTGCAGACAGGTCCTGAGTACGCCTGCCGCCTCATCCCGGTTTTCCCGGTACAGTCCTAAGAAGGTCCGGCATCCGGCTCCGGTCCCATCTCTAATAGTCCTGAGCCACTCCCGTGTCCTGGCCCCCCGGCCATACCCTTCCATATCATCAAAAAAACGTTCCCACTCATCTTCCTGCTCCTGAGCCAGTTCCCGGTTGCTTCGCAGCTCTTCCCGGAAATATAGCGGGATCAGTTCCTCCAGGCCGATGGCAAACCTGCTCTCCCTGGTAATCCGGTCAACTTCCGCCACTTCAGCCGTCAAGGTCAACTGGCCGTTCAGGCTGCGGCCAAAGAACCCCCCCAGGGTTTGCTGCTCCTCAGGGGTAAGGCTGCGCAGCTGCACCTTGCCGCCAATGCGGCCCAGGGACATGTATTTTCTCCTGACTCCCCGCAGCAACCGCCGGAATCCCGGCTGGGAAAAATATTTGATCACATCATTCTGAGAAACCATTGCTTACCCCCCCGGAGATGTCTCTCCCCCTTCCGGCATTTCCGCTGCCGCAGCCACATCTGAAGCCACATCTGAAGCCACATCTGAAGCTGCGCCCGCAGTTACATCTGCATCGCCGGCCATTTCATCCACCAACATCCGTCGGTATCCGTTCCAGTGATACCTGATCAGGGTCACAAATTCGGCATCACCGGGGCGGTACAGTTCGTAAACCGACAGCTCAGGCACCGTATCATAACAGCCCCACAGAACCTGACTGGTCATCATATAGTCAAAATCAAGCTGTGTCAACAGCTCAAACATATCCCGCATGTTCTCTTCATCAACCCCGGCAAAAGCCTCATCAAGAGAAATAATCTTGGGTGAATCAGGCCGGGAGTCACTATACCGGGAAAATACAGCGGCAAAGAGCGGAATATACATGGCCATAGCTTTTTCCCCGCCGCTTAACACATTAAACCTGGCATCTGTAAGTTCCCGCCTTGACTGGTCGCCCTTTTCATATTCCAGTGTAAAGCGGAACCACTGCCGGTAATCCAGGAGCTGGGTAATCCAGTGTCTCAAGGTCTCCTTATGTTCCTCCGACTCCCTTTTGGCCCAGGTAATCCGTGAGCGGAAGTGGTTCACCATCTGTTCAATCTGCTCATCCCTCAGCAGGTTGGCATCTGTCTTCAGGAGTTTTACCAGCTGGGCGGTATCCAATTCCTGTTCATTCCTTGCTGCCCGCGGCTCCCATTTAAGGAGCAGTTTCATCCCACTGGAGGTCACCCTCTGCTGCATCAGACTGTTCATCTGCCTGACCCACTCTTCAGCCCTGAATATCTTCTGCCTGATAGCCCGGCCCACACTGTGGATAATGATTTGTTCATAAAGCTCCCGGTCTTTTTCGCTTAAAAGCATTCTCTGCTCCTCCAGAGCATCCCGCAGTTCCTGCAGCAGGCGCCCCGGAGTAACCGGGTTTTGCCTGTCCCGGGCGAAAACTACCAGCATGCGGCCCGTATCGGGCTCGGTAACCAATTCCGGTGTATACTCATGCAGGCTCTGCCTGATCTGGTAAAACTGTTCATACAGGCGGTTAGTGAAATTCTCTTTAGTCTTTTGCTCATATTTTGTCCGGCACTGCTGCCAAACCCGCCTGGCAAGAGCATGGACGGCTGCTTCAGTATCCTCAAAGGGTTCGGCCTGCCAATCTGCCACCAGTTGCCTCTTCCATTCCCTGACCCAGGAATCCAGAGCTGCCTTAAACACATTCTCCTGTTCCTGCCACAACTGCCGGCCGGTTTCAGTTTCGTTCCGGCATATGCCAAGGTTGACCTTACTACCATTTAAGCCCTCCCGAACTGTTTCAATTTCCTTTTCCAGCCGGTCGGCCTTTTCCTTTAATTCATCCATTTTTTGGTGGAGGTCATAAATGCCCATTTCCTGAAGCAGCTCTGTATAAATGCTTATCTGGGCGCTGATGTCCCGGAACCGTTGCTGCTTCTCACTTAAGTATTCACTCTCTGCCGCCGCATTTTCAGCGGCCTCTTCCCAGCTGCCTGCCGCGTCGGCTGCAGACCTTTGCAGAGCCAGGGCATTTGTCCACCGGGCCTTGAGGTCACTGTAAAGCGACCGGTAAGAGCGCAGGGTATCCAGGGCATCAGATATCCCCTGTTCACTCCTGGGAACACTCCAGTCCTCCATAAAACTGTGAAAACGCCCCCGGGCAGCCGACCATTCTTCATTTACCCTGCGGAAGCGGTCATGCCTCCTGCCTTCCTCATCCCGGGCATTTTCAAAAGCCCTCTGCCTGGTTTCCACAATTGAATACGCCTGGTAGAGGCTTTCACCACCAGGAAAATTACTGAGGTCTTCCCTCATCTGCCGTTCCTGTTCATTAATCTCTTCAAGTTTTTCGTCACACCCGGCAGCAGCCTCCTGCTCCCCGCAGATCAATTCCTCCAGGCGGGCCATTTCGGCCAGTCGGGTCAGACGGCGGCTCTCCCTGCCGATGTACTCTGCCCTTGCCTTAACCGGCCCCCTGCCTTCCACAGGTCCCAGCCGGAACGCCCCTTTTTCCGGGGCCAACACCGCATTTGAGCCTTCTCCCGGCTCACCTATCAGGATTGTCCGCAATACCTCGTCAATAATTTCCGCAGAAATAGAACCATCCTCCGGGGGAGTGGCAAAAAGGTAGTCGGCCAGAGTGTGTGCCAGGAGCTGTGGAGAAGGCTTTACCCAGACCTCTTCCTCATCTGCCCCGGCAATTTCAAGACCACCACTGCTAATCCATGCATCCAGGATCCCGGCCTGAGACAGGGCGGATTCAATGCCTGCCTTAACCTCTTCAGACAGCCCTTCGCGGAATTCACACACCGCATAGAGGGCCCCCCCCTTATCCCCGTCCCTGAGCCGCCTGGTCCGTGATCTCTCCCGGGCCTCGCTCCTTGGGGGTTCCGGTTCCTTTTTGTCTTTCCATTCCTGAAGCTGTCTCAGCAGTTCCTGTTTGCAATCAAGATGAGCCTGTCTCCGGTGTTCCAGCTCAGCACGCTCACGGCTTAACTCCCGGTAAACCCTTTCAAATACTTGCCTGGCCGGAGCGCTTACATTCTCATACGCAATTTCCGGATACCTGGCGAGCAGGTGGAGTATTTCCTGAAACGCCTCATCAGAAAGCGGCAGCTTATTAAGCCCTTTTCTCCAGGTGAAAGCCATGCCCTGGTGCGCTTCACGGGCATTATCCCAATTCTGTTCAGCCTGGCGGAGGTCGGCCTCAGCCCTGTCCCTCTGTTCCCTGGCCTCGCTTAAATCCTTTTCCGCCTCCCGGACTCTGCGGTTCAGATCCCTCTCTTCCCTTGCCAATCCAAGGGCTTCCTGCAGCTTTTGTTCATGCTGCCCGGCATCAAGCTTCCACGAATCCCAGGAGACATCATCTGACTCAATTCCCCTCTGCCACTGGCGGTGATACATATCATGGAGATGGAAATCACAGTCCCGGGCAGCTGCTTCCATTTCAGTTACCAGTTCGTGTTGTTCCCCAAGGTTTTCCGACAGCTTACGGGAGAATTCCTCTTGGTCCCGGTCGGCCTTGTCCCGGCGTCTTTCCCATTCAGCCAGACGCCTTCCGGCAGCCTCAATTTCACTCCCGGTGTTTTTCTCATCATCCTTCAGCCGCTCCAGTTCGGCCTCTTTTTCTACAGCTTCACTCTGGGAAATTGTTTCATGCTCTGTTTTCGTGTCCCTGAGCTTCGCCTTTAAACCTTCCAAACGTTCTTCCCCGGTCGCAATATCACCGGACAGCCTATGCACATCCTCTTCCAGCCGGCGATAATTCTTCTCCCGTTCCTCACACAGGCGGCGTTCCTCCAAAAGCATCCGGGATTCATTAAACAACAGGTACTCATTATATGAATTGTAGTCCCTGTCAAGCCTCTCGGACTCCTTGCAGTGGACAGACAATTCCTCCAGGCGGTCACTGATCTGGTCCATGTCTTCCAGGACCTCCGACAGAGGCCTCAGCTCATCCTCCTGCAGAGCCGGCAGGGCATCTGTCAGAATCTCATATATGGTGGAGGGTTTGAAGTCCTTGGACAATTTGGGGCTGCGCAGTTGAATCAGGAGGTCCAAAAGCTCCTGGTAGGCCTGGATATCTAAAAAACCAAACAGGTGCTTATTCATCAGTTTACGGTATTCACCCTGTTCGGTTACCAGTTCTCCGCCGGAACCGATAACTTCTGCCAATTGGCTTTTGGTCAGGGGTATTTTGGTCTCCTGGCCCTGGCTGTAATCTTTGTTATACAAAAAAAAGTCTTTGCCAATACGCCGGTTATCAGTGACCACAAATCCCCAGAATCTTGTTCCCGGCACATTGCGCCTGGCCCGGAGCCCAATACCGGCGGTAAGATAGCGGTCCTGTTCCGGGTGATAAAATTCCAGGTACAGGTATCCGGTCCTGTCAGTAATGCCGCTGTTTTCATCAAGCAGCAGGTAATACTCTATTTTCCGGTCCCTGGAACCAAAGGGGTCAAGCCGCCAGGGACGTTTGTCCCCATCCAGGACCAGAGGCAGGAAACTCTGCATGGTGACGGATTTCCCGGAACCGTTGGTGCCGCGGAGAATCAACCTCCCCCCGGAAAGCTGAAATTCGGCTTCATCATGGTAATACCAGAAATTGATTAGTCCTGCCCTTTCCAACTGCCATCGTGTGTGCAAAGCTGTTCCCTCCAAAAAACATCTGAATTTTTCACCATTTCATCTATTGTCATTTCCGGGAACCGAAGCTGTCATATACCCCGTTCCAGCGGGCGAGTCCGGGGTATATCCAGACAGATTGGCTGTCTTCCCCTTCCTCATGCCGGCCCTGCCGGCCGCCCAGGCCCCATTCCTCAAAATGGGCCACCAACTCCCGGGCCAGTTCCCGCGCAGTTGCCTGGCGATGCTGTTTGCTCCAGTATTCCCGGTGCTTTTCCCTAATCCTGAGGATAATTCCCTCCAGCCTTACCCAATCAATTTCTGCCCTCCCCTTTTCATCCAGATACATGCCGTCCTGGCCTGCTGCCAGCATACGCCGCAATTCCCCTCCCAGGATAAGGGCCAGGTCGGAAATTCCCCTGCCGGTGGGAAAAAGGGCGCTTTCCCCTGTCAGGTCGGGATGAAAGAACACCAGCGCTTCACGGTATCTCTGCCCTTCCAGTCCCAGCATGTTCTCAAGCTGGTCAATAATCGACCTCCTCTGGGTAAGGACATAATACCTTTCATCTTCCGTCCATTCCCAGTCATAGACAATTGGTTCCTGCAGCAGTCTGCGGTATACCCTGTGTTTCCGCCGTTTCAGCTGTCCCTCGGGTGTATCTGCATATATGCCTTCTCCCAGGGAATTGATGTCATTATAGGAATTCAGGTCTCTGGGGAACCTCCGCAGGACGTATCTGGACCATGGGGAGCACTCATAAAGGACATTGTTTTGCACCCCTCCGCTTCTGGCCCATTCCAGTTCATCCCCGTCAACCACTGTCAGGACACCGATATCTTTAAGCAGTCTTAATGCCCTGGCCATAGAAAGGCGGTGGTCATAAAGGGTCCAATCCAGAAAAACATCCTGGCTGACCAGGTGTTCCCTGATTTCCTCCACCATTTCCGTCAATAGGAACTGGTCATTCTCCCCCATTCCCTCAAGGAACCACAGGCCATAAGCAAAAAGGGCATAATCCCGCGGCTGCAGGAAACTGCCAAAACCCATCCAGGGCCTGGCCTTTCCCGGAACCTTCTCCAGTTTGGCAAACTGCCTGGTTACCAGCAGGGTAAAACCACAGTGTTCCTGGAACCAGTCCCTAAGTACATCATAATGGCTTTTGACCAGTTGAAAGAGCTCCGGGTCATCCTCCTTGGCAACCCAGTTCCTGTTTAGCAGGGCCTGGACGCACTGCTGTTTTTCTTCTTTTAATCTTCTGTCATTACCGGCCATTTATATTTCTCCTTAATCTTCTCCTTAATCTGCCGCCACGGCCATCAACTGTCCCGACGGGTCGCTGAATATCAGAGTGTAATCAGGCATATCCAGGCTGCCGTCTTCACATCTAAGCAGAGTCCGTCTCCCACCGGGCGGCGGGACCAGTCTGATCTGTACCCCTTCAGCCGTCCGGATGGTCCCTGACCTGCTGCCCATACATTGTCCGATCCAATACAACAGTTGATACCGTAAAGCAGGCGGCACATCCTGAAGGTCTGAAATCGTAAGTTCACCGGCCTGCACATAAGCCTTCAGCAGAGCTTCCTTTTCCCGCCTTCTTGTCAGGTAATCCTTTCGGGCCCTTTCCTCCCACTCCCGGCTGGACTCAATTGCCTGTGTCCCCCCGTCCTTGCGCCTGCTGCGGCTTCGCGAGTGAAGTGAGCGTACATTGGGACCTGTATCCCACATGGAGATTTCAGCTGAATCTGTCCCTTTGTTGTCAATTCCCTGAAAATGCCGGGTTCTGTACAGCCCAAAGGTGTAAGCAGCCAGTTCATGGGCTTCATCCATTGCTGAGAGGCTGAAAAACCAACGGCCCAGGTAATCCAGTTCCCGTTTCCGACTGACCCCGGAACGCTGCTTTTCCTGTATCCTCAAAGCACAACGGACAATTTTGGCAATAGTATCCTTAGTGGCCTGTTCCAGAAACTGCAGGTCACTCACCGCCCTGGCATCACCCAGGAACCACCTGACCAGACTGTCCCATTCCTGTTCCAGGAGATGCCGTTCTTCATCGGGTGAGGAAATGTCATCCAATTGCGGCATCCCGGCCCTGTCATCCATGACGGCTGTAAAGAAGCTATCCCGCCTGGAGGGGGTAATCCGGAGCAGCATCCCCTCTACCTTCATTCCGTGTACCTGCAGTCCCCGGACAAAGTTCTGCAGGTATCTGGTGAGGGAGTTTTTATACACCAGGAAAGCTTCACTGAGCATAAGTTCCTCAGCCTTGGCGCTCTGCAGGCTGGCTATATAGTCCGCTGCTTCCTGGGTCAGCTGGGTAAAAACTTCATAAGTGGCTTTCCAGGTCTGGTGAGCCTCACCTTCCCCAAAACGGCCGGTTTCTTCTATAGTCTTAAGTCCCCTGGCTATTGCCTCCAGCAGGGTTGGCTCCAATGAGCCGCCATACCCGCGTATCTTCTCAAGTCCTTCCAGGAGACGTTCAATTTCAACCGAGTAAGGGGTCATCTGATACCGGAACTTTTTCCTGAGGTATTCCTCAACAGTACTGGCGCGGCCCCCGTCATGCCGCGGAATAAGGTTTTTCCATTCCATCAGCTGGTCCAGGTCCTTCTGGCACTGTTCCATGGTATAGTCACCCAGCGCCCCATAGCCAAACACCCCATCAAATACTTCTTCAGGCTTAAGCCAGTACCTGAGCCGCTGGTGCTGTTCATAGAAATACCGCATAACACAACGGTATCTGGCAACATTTATGGCTGTAAGATAACTTGTTTCCACAACAGGTTTTAACAGGTTTTCTGTCACGAGTTTACCTCCGTTAAGAGCTGATTTCCCCTTCGTCAAAAGCTGTTTTTCCGACAAACTATAACTTCTATTTCCCCGTAGCTTTTCCTGCGTCTGATCTGGTTTATTACATACCATTTTAACCCAATAGATGCAAAATTTAAACCGGAACCCCGCATTTGGAGTTCCGGCACAAAATTGTCCTTATTATCATTTAAACCAGTGACAGCTGTTGCAATAAACCTTGTTCACCGGGCCGCGGTCCTGTGGGTTTTTATTTTCATTGATGTCATGACAGCCAAAACAGTTTTCGATTCCCCTTGTTTTGGTTAATTCCGCATGAAGCTTCCCAAAGTCCTCATCTTTATGTGTTGATGGCTTTTGCAGATGGCAGTTGAAACAGAAGGAGTTTGTCTTAATATAATCCCTTACGTTTATTTCCAGCAGGTCAACAGGTTTTGTCATTGAATATGAGTGACACAGATTACATGGTTTAAAGTCCTCCTGGGCCGTCCGGCCATGGTCTCTCTCAAACCCATTGGACTTATGACTGGCAGGCACAATCTGCCGGGAATGACATACCGAACACTTTTCGGTAACCTGCCTCTTCCCATGACAGTCAAGGCATACAGCCATACGGGGGGTGGTATATTTAAAGTCCATCTGCTCTTTTGCCAGAGCCTGATTCCATTCATCAGGATTTACCTTTTCGGTTACTCCCCGTTCCACAATCCTTCCATGGGCTAAACCGGCATGACAGGTAGCACAATTAACCCCTGCTTTCCGGTGCTTCTCATGAGGGACCACCGTATCAGATGACGGGCTGTAGCTGCGGTTTTCCGAATGACAGCCAAGGCAGGCAGAATCTGGCACTGCTACATCGCCCGGACCATCCCCGGCAGCCCTTTTTCCCCCTGAGTCCTTTTTATCTTCTGCACCCTTTTTCTTGTCTGCATCCCTGGCACCGGGATAAAATATATTACCGATAATTCTGCCCTGATAGCTTAAAAAGTTCTGCATCCCCGATTCCCGGTGACAGTCTTTGCACTGAAATTGTGCATGACTGGATTGCTGCCAGGTCAGGTATTCGGGTGTCATGGCATGGCAGCGGGCACAATAAGCAGCCTCATTGCTTCCGGCTGCCGGCACATAATACCATAACATCATAAACAAAACAAACACCCCGGCTAAAATTACCGCGGCGATAGCATATTTACGCACTTTGCAGGGACCCGGACGTTTTACTTCCTTTAAGTGATCCATAGTGTTCAACCCCAGGTTTGTATTATCAGGCACAATCCCTGTTCATATTGTAACACTTAAATAACTTTCGCGTCATGTCCCAAAAGGTATGTACAAAAGTACTTTACTTACTGATCAGACCCATTTTCCTTATTTTTCGGAGCAGTTTTTGCTTATCTATGGGTTTACCCAGATATTCTTCACAGTTGTTCTTAAATGCCTTCATAATATTGTTGGGATCCTTAAGCGACGTTGTCATAATTACTTTTACTGCATCCACAATTTTAAGATTCCTCTGAGCTTCAAGGCGCCTGATTTCGCTAAGAACTTCATGGCCATCCATTTCAGGCAGCAATATGTCCAGGCATATCAGGTCATAGGGACAGTTTTTCTCCCATGACCTTGTAAAGGCCTCAACAGCCTCCTTTCCGTTAACGGCAGCATCACATATCCCATAGGGACCGAGAATTGCCTGCAGGAGACGCCTGCTGATAAACTCGTCCTCAACGATTAAGGTTTTCAATTTCCCATCTCCTCCCAACTAAAACTGGTATCCATGTATCTGTCCCAGATAAGATTTCACACTGCCCATTTCCTCTTCAAGCATGGATAACAATTCTGCAGCCCCCCCTGAACATGTGGATAAAGCGGCTCGCAGCTCCGGTATTCCCTGTACTTACGAAACTGCGTATCTGTTCGAACTGTCAATCTGGCTGAAAGTCTCAAAAATCCGGCAGATTTTCTCTTACTTCTATATTTACTTTTTCAACATATTTTACCAAAATACCTCCTGAATGCAGAAGGAATTCCGGCAAAAATTATCTTCTCACTATCTTTCCCTGCTCGTACCTGCTCCTCTCTGAGCCGTCACTCTTCCGGTGTTCCACCATGCTGAAGTCTTCAACATCAAGCCCATGATCCTCACATACCGGTACCATCTCAGTGACCACCGATTCCACCCTGCCAACCTTGCTAAACTCATAGCCCCCGGGTTCGGTTTTAAACTGGTAACCCACCGGAGAAAGCCTTTCTATCACTCCGCCGATATCCCCATTGTCTGCCCTTGCCCTGTCTATTCTGCCAATCACATATGTTTCCAATTAAATACACCTCCTATAATAATATGGGAGGTGTATTTCTTATTTATGCACTTAATGTTTTACTGCAGGCTTCTTTTTCCGGTAAAGGTAAATAGCAGGGGAGATTCGTCTGTGATAAAATGTGCCTCCCTGGTAGGTTCAAAACCTGCAACCTGCCATGTGTTCCACGTATTTAGAGCCATCACAAAATCCGCATAGGTTCCTGAATGTTTTCTTACATTGCCTTCATTTGGCAGCTCCTCCTGAAAGAATAATACAGATACTGAATCCACATCGCGGTTGTCAATGGTCTCCCCGACAAAATCAAAAAAACGGCTTTTTTTATCCAGCTTGGCGCTAATCCGGATATCGTGGTCAATGTCACAGGCACAGTGTGGTTCAGCCAGGTCATGAACCTCAAAAATTATTTCCGGTTGGGAAAGTATCCGGAAAACCTCTTCCCCGGCACCGGGCAGCAGTTCGTCCCGCCCCAGGGCAATCCCATACCCATACAACTCTCCCAGCTGTCTGACCCGCTCCTTTATGGCATCGGCCTGCTGCTTATCTGCATTTAACGCAAAAAATATAGAAATACACATATCCCCGACCTCACAATTGTTTTATTTACACTAAGTTAAATATAGCTATTCTAACATAATAATTATATTAATACCTAGGAAAACTAATGTAAAGAGGTAGGTAAGGTGTTGTACCGATTTTCCGCACCGCCGCCTATGAATCTAGACTGCCAACAGAAAAAAACAAAGGGAGGCTGCACATGGAAAACAGAAAGCATTCAAAACAACCGGGGGACAAAGGGCCACAGGTATACGACCCGGGAAATCCTACGCCCGAGATGCTGCAAAGCAAGGGAGAGCTTGTCGTGGAGGGAAAGCATGACCTGGAACCGTCAGAAGAATTCATGAAAAACAATCCCTTTAAAACAGCTCCCAATAACCTGACCTCAAAGGGGATGTCTGATAAGGAAAAAGGGTGATGCGGAACATCACCCTTTTCGCTTTGCTATTTCTTCATAGCCAGGGCGCCCACCGGGCAGGCCTGAACACATTCACCGCACTGGGTACAGTTGGATTCTGCCAGGGTGGTTTCACCAAAGGCAGCCACCTTTCGCCCCATACCCCTCCTGACCAGACCGATTGCCCCCACCTTGGCCACATTATGGTCAACCCACACACAGCGCCCACAGAGGACACATTTTGCCGGGTCATATGAAAAGTTTTCCGGGCTGTCATCTACAGGGGCTTCAATATCCAGTTTCCGCATCCGGCTGACCCTTAATTTGAGGCCCCTCTCTTTGGCTATCTTCTGCAGTTCACAGCTGCCGTTGGCAGCACACTTGCCACAGTTGAGCCTGTGATTGGAAAGCAGCAGCTCAAAGGCGTTTTTGACCATCCTGTCAATACGCTTACTGCGGGTCCGCACAATCATGCCCTCTTTTACAGGCTGGGTACAGGAAGTAGTGGGGTTCAAAAAACCTTCAATCTCCACAAAACACAGGCGGCAGCCTGCCGATGGCTTCTCTTCCTCTTCGATACCACAAAGGTGGGGAATGTATACCCCGTTTTCCAGCGCCGCCCAGAGAAGCCTGGTGCCTTCAGGAACCTCATACTTTTTATCATCAATCGTTATAGTTACCATTTTCCCTTTACCGCCAATATTGCTGCCAGTGTTGTTACTGTCTTTGTTGCCGTTATTATTTCCGTTATTGTTACTCACTTGCGCTACCCCCTTCCACTGCCACGGTTACGGGTGGTGATACTTTTTCCACGGCATCGTACAGCGGCAGGCAGGTTACCAGGCAGTTGTCACACTTGACACACTTTTCCAGGTCAATTTCCTTAAGCATATCTGGCCTGGTAAATACTGCTTCCACCGGACAGCTGGCAATACAGGCATCACACAGCTTGCTGCATTTCTGGGCAACAATCCGGTAAGTGATCAGATCCTTACATTTACGGGCGGGACAGCGTCCCTCATGAATATGAACTTCATACTCGTCCCGGAAGAACCTGAGGGTGCTCAGGACAGGATTGGGAGCCGTTTTCCCAAGGCCGCAGAGAGAGCCGGCCTTGATATCTTCGGCCAGTTCCCATAACAGATCCAGATCCTCGGGCTTACCCTGTCCTTTAGTGATATCAGTTAAAATCTCAAGCATCTGCTTGGTGCCCAGGCGGCAGAAAGTACATTTGCCGCAGGACTCGTTCTGGGTAAATTCCAGGAAGAAACGCGCTATTTCAACCATACAGTCATCTTCATCCAGAACAACAAGGCCTCCTGACCCCATCATTGCCCCCGCATGCTGCAGGGAGTCAAAATCTATGGTCAGGTCCAGGGCTGATTCCGGCAGGCAGCCTCCGGAGGGCCCGCCAATCTGGACTGCCTTGAATCCCTTGTCATCCTTAATACCGTTACCCACATCATATATCAGGGTCCTTAACGAAGTACCCATGGGCACCTCCACCAGACCGGTGCCGACAACTTTACCGGCCAGGGCAAAAACTGCTGTTCCCGGGCTCTCCGGTGTCCCGATCCCCTTGAACCAGTCGGCGCCATTGCGCATAATGTGAGGCACATATGAAAGGGTCTTTACATTATCTATCAGAGTCGGTTTTCCCCGCAGTCCTGATACCGCCGGAAATGGCGGCCTATGGCTGGGGATACCGGGTTTGCCCTCAATTGAAGCTATCAGTGCGGTTTCCTCCCCGCAGACAAAAGCGCCTGACCCTTTAAAAATACGAATATCAAAACTGAATCCGCTTCCCAGGATGTCGTCACCCAATAACCCGTTATCGCGGGCCTGCTGCAGGGCTGTACGCAGCCTTTCAATGGCCAGCGGATATTCTGCCCGTACATAGATATATCCCTGAGATGCACCAACAGCATATCCTGCAATAATCAGGCCTTCAATCAGCTGGTGCGGGTTTGATTCCAGAAGGGCCCTGTCCATAAAGGCCCCGGGGTCGCCTTCATCTGCATTGCAGATAACATACTTAACATCTGCCTTAGCATCATGGCATATCCCCCACTTTCTGCCGGTGGGGAAACCTGCTCCACCCCTGCCGCGCAGTTTTGAGTTCCTGATTTCATCAACCACCACACCAGGTTCTGTGGCCAGCGTCTTCACCAGAGCGCTGTAGCCCTCACGGGCAATATAGTGATCTATCTCTTCCGGGTCAATCAGGCCACAGGCTTCAAGGACAATCTTCTGTTCATAGACACCACGCGGGTAATCAGCAAAGGTGGGGAAAAAATCATTGGGTTCCAGGGCTGCCATGGCAAATTCGAAACAGGGGTCGTCACCAACCAGAAAATCGGAAACCAGGCGGGAGGCAATCCCCTCGTCAACATTGCCATAGCAGAGGGCCGGAAAACCTGGTTTATATACAATGACCATGGGCTCTGCATAGCAGTGTCCCAGGCAGCCCACTTCAATGACCTCAGTCTCAACCTGGTGTTTTTGGACCTGTTCTTTAAAAGTATCCAGTATTTTCAATGCCCCTGCGGCCCGGCCGCAGGTTGCGGTTCCTACCATCACATAAGGTTTTTCCTGCAGCATGCCTGCCTTTTCAGAGGCGCGGTTTTTCATTTCCTGGTAATTGGTCCCCATCACAGTCATATCAGCGCTCACCTGGCGTCACCCGCTTCCTGTGTGGAAACATCCCGGGGTACTGCAGAATCCTGGGCCTTATCTTCCGGCCTGGCCTCCTTCTTGGGAAGCTCCTTCCCGAGTCCCAGCAGGATGCCGTCAACCCTGGTCGGCCTGACCTTGGCTTCTACCTCTTCATTAACCAGAACAACCGGGGCCAGCGCACAACAGCCGACACAGGCTACTCTCTCCAGGCTGAACTCGCGATCCTTTGTAGTCTCACCCTCCTCGATTTCCAGGCGGCGCTCAAAGGAATCCATGATAATGTTGCCTCCTGTCATGTGACAGGCTGTACCCATACATACCTTGATCTGGTTTTTACCGGGCGGGCTAAGCCTAAACTGATTGTAAAAGGTTCCCACACTGTAAACATCGACTTCAGGAATCTCCACTGCAGCAGCAACCATCTTCATAGCTTCCCTGGGAAGATATCCGAGCCTCCCCTGGACAGCCTGCAGGATGGGAAGCAGCTGTTCTCTGTCTGCATCAAATTTCTCCAGGACTTCTCCAACAGCAGACTGAATTTGTTCCAGTTCACCTTCCATAAGTTCCACTTTGACATCCTCCTCCCAAACAATTCAAAATTACAAAAAAGCAAAATTTTTTAGCCTGACCCATCTTCAATCCCCGGGATTTTACGACACTTGACACTTGACAGAATACAGTTTTCAACATGTTCTTTGCCGCAGTGCAGGCATATCTGAGGAAACAGCTCGTCATCCGTGACCGCAGCCAGCAGAAAGGACTCAATACCCCTTCTCAGGTTCTTCAGATCTTTTGGGGGCATTTTATTGAGCAGTGACCCCAGTCTTTTCAGTTTTTCGGGCTTAACCTTGCTGGTGACCTCTTCTCCCAGAGTGGTAATCTCTACAAAAATATTCCGCCTGTCCTCAGGGTCGTGTTTTCTTATCACCAGCCCCTTTTCTGCCAGCCTTGATATGGCCTTGGTAGCTGCCGGGTAACTTATCCCCAGTCCCCTGGACACATCTCCAACCGTAACCACTTCATGGGCCATAATGAGGCAGAGACACCTGACCTGCCCTACTGTGAGCTGCTCATTGCAGACCTCTTCCACGATTCCCTGTGAAAGAAGTTCCCTCACTATGGCTACAAAAAGTCCGATGTCCCTGTCTACTGTCTGTAATGTTTCAAAATCCATTACAATCTCCCCTAATAAAATATTGAGCCAATCTGATTATAACAGCTTAAAATCCACTTATTATTTAACCTAGTTAAATAATAAGTCATGTTTTCAATGTTGTCAACCACTATTATTCTATTTTTCGACCGTTTACCGGTCGTTTTTGGCTGTTACTGCCGGTAAGAAGTCAGTGATTTTCCCGCTTACCTGCAAAAAACAACCATTCCCCCTTGAAGTGCGGCCGTTAAAGGATAAATAAGTGCAATCCACCTGAGCCGATGATAGAATCTATAACAGGTAAAGCTCTGTTCACGGGCAGATTATATGTGGACATAAGAGTGAATGGGCAATACGGCATTTTCGGAGGGGGGGCTTTGATTACACCTGATTACCTGAAAACGAAAGAATGAAACGAAAGTGTACCGAGAAGCGCTTTCCTGTAGATATGGCACCGTTTATCCTTGGGGGGAGAGTTACGGTCAGATATCCAGGTCAACTGCTTCAAAAAATCTATTCGAGGGGTGTGTGTATTTACATGAGTTCTAGTCAGTCAGCCGGCAAAGGGTGGCTTGTTACCTTATCCGGAACAGGAATTAACCTTGCTCTCGGTGTTTTATATGCCTGGAGTGTTATCGCCAAGTCCCTTACCAATGATTGGGGCTGGAGTGCAACCATGGCTTCCAAGCCTTATGCTGTTGCCTGCGGAGTCTTTGCTGTAATGATGGTCTTTGCCGGAAGGGCCCAGGACAAATACGGGCCAAAGATTGTAGCATCTCTGGGCGGCGCCCTGACCGGTATCGGTATGATTATTTCCAGTTTTGCTTCCCAAGGTGATAATACACTTATGATTATCGGCTTTGGTATCCTTGCCGGTACAGGTATCGGCCTTGGTTATGCGTCTGCTACCCCGCCGGCCGTCAAGTGGTTCCCACCGGCCAAAAAAGGCCTGATTACAGGAATCGTTGTCAGCGGTTTCGGCCTGGCATCTGTATATATTTCCCCGCTCACAAACAACCTGTTAGCAAATGTAGGCATCAGCAGGACATTTATGATTCTTGGGATTGCATTCTTCATCGTTAGTGTGCTGTTATCCCAGTTCCTGGTTAACCCTCCTGCAGGTTTTGTCCCCAAAGGCATGCCCGTACAAAGCAAGGCTGCGGCATCAGCTAATAAGAAGCATGACTACGAATGGCACGAAATGCTCAAAACTCCACAGTTCTATCTGCTTTGGCTGATGTATGCCTTTGCATCCTTTGCAGGACTGATGATAATCGGTCATATGGCTAAGATTGCCGGCAAACAGCTTCCCGGCACTGAGCTTGGTTTTATCCTGGTGGCTATTCTTGCCATAGGCAATGCCGGCGGTCGTATTATAGCCGGTGTGGTTTCAGATAAACTTGGCCGTACCCGCACCATGCTCTTGGTATTTACTTTACAGGCAATTGTCATGATACTTCTGGCAAAAGCAACCACTGTGCCGCTTCTGATTGTGGGAGCGCTGATGGTAGGCTTTAACTATGGTTCGAACCTGTCACTGTTCCCATCAACAACAGCTGACTATTTCGGCACCAAGAACCTCGGAGTCAACTATGGCCTGGTATTTACCGCCTGGGGTGTCGGTGGTGTGTTCGGTTCCATGGTAGCCGGTAAAATCGTTGACGCTACCGGGTCTTACAGTTCAGCATTTATGGTGGCTGCTGTCCTCTGTGTCGTCGCGGCTGCAGTAACATTCATTACCAAGGCGCCTAAAACCATTACAGTTGACAAACCGTTCCGGGCTGCCGGGATTCCCCAGATGGTTAACCCACTGATTGATGAAAAAGAAACCAAGAGCAAATAAAAATCTTCTTTAATGAAACTTTATGATAACTTCTTCATTATAACTCATAATCATTATTAGTTAAAGGACCGGGTTAAAATAACCCGGTCCTTTGTAACATCCTCAGGCACGCTGAATAACGCCTGTGGTGCCATTAACTGAAATGGGTTCCCCATCTTTGAACATTTCAGTTGCCCTGATAACACCCATAACTGCCGGAATGCCATATTCCCTGGCAATAATGGCCGCATGGGAAGCAGCTCCCCCGGTTTCTACCAATAACCCTGCAGCAGTGGTAAACAACGGTGTCCAGGCAGGGTTTGTATAGGGAGCTACCAGGATATCTCCCTTCCTGACCCGGTGGAAGTCCCCCGGGTCTTTGATTATCCTGGCAATTCCTTTTACCAGCCCCTGGCTGGCCGGTACTCCCCTGATTACCTCAGAATCGCCGACAGGCTGGCTGCGCATGCTCCAGCGTGCCATCCGGCGCACCTGCTCATCCTTCCTTGACATAATCCTGGCATTCAGTTCCTTTACATTGACGTCCTCAAGCCCGTGATATATGATGAGAAGAATCTCCTTGATTTCAAAATAGGTCAGGTAATAGATATCCCCCAGGTCTTTTATTAGTCCCATCCTTACAAAGCGCTTGCCCAGTTCGGCAAAGAGTATTCTGAACACGTGCAGGCTCCGGGTAACATCATAGTGGCTGTCTTCACGGAAGGCCGCAAAACTCCGGGCATGTCTGACCAGTTTTTGAAACAATTTATCGGCTTTTAACAGGGAATAGATGCCCTTTGACAGCCGGGAACCTACCAGTTCTTCAGCTTCTTTGGCCTTTACGGCCCTGTCCGCTTCCCTGGTCCTGAATTCATCAGGGTCCTCATCCAGCATAGCCCTGATTATCCCGAAAACAACTTCCGGAGAATCCTGCCAGGTGGGAGAACCTATCCCGCCTAGTCCCATATTTGTTTCCCGTTCTCCGAATTCAAGCAGGAATTCATTAAATTTACCGAGGAATTCCCGGCCGGCTTCAGTTTCCTCAAGCCGGGTGAGAATTTTATCAGGAGGAATGTTTTCAAACAAGGCGCTGACCTCCCGGCTCTTTGCCGCCTCTGCAGCCAGTTCCCGGACTGCCCGGTTGGTCCGGAGGGTTGCATTGTCAAGCCCGGTAACCAGCTTCTCATATACTGCCACAGCCTTATCCCCAAACATAAAGCGCATCCATCTCAGAAGGATGGCGCCGGGAATCCTGTTCTGCGCAAAATACCTGTATCTTAACACATTAAAGTAGTGGAAATGATGTAATCCCTCAGTAATATAATCAAGGACAACTTCCAGAGGCAGTGTGGACATGTCCCTTCTCTTCAGCTTTTCAAGCATATCCAGGAGGTATACCTGCTCGGCGGCCCATTCCCCTGCCGGGTCGGATCCCAGAGTTTTGCCCACCCGGAAATACTGCCAGAGCCTTTTAAAACCCAGTCTGATCGTCGGAGGCACAAAAAATTCCGGAAAGATCCCCCTGTCAACCCGGCTCCAATCCGTTTCACCAATCGTATAGCCAAAATTCTGCATAGCCTCAAACTGGGCCATGAAAAGCACCTTGACTACTACCCCGTCAATAGGCATAATGGGGTCCGGAAACCTCTCGGCAACCCAGGCCATGACTTCCTGCCTGTCCTTATTCATGGCAGACCGGTCAATATCAGGCAGGTCTTCATCCCTCAGGGTGGTAATGGGTCTGGTCTGCAGGAAGTACATTTTGCCCCTGCAATATGCCCACTCAATGTCCTGGTAATTGCCATAGTAGATTTCGATTTTTAGTCCGGTATGGGCCAGTTCCCTGATATCATAATCTGTAAGCATCTGACCGTTTCCCGGATCACTGATATCCTTGGAAACCAGTTCAATATTGGCTTCACCGCTTTTCTTCAGCACATAAACATCACCGGCAGCATGCCCTGAAACCAACTGCTCCCCCAGACCCCTGACAGCTTCAATACGTATCTCTTCCCTGGAGTTAGTTACCGGATTGGCAGTAAACATAACCCCTGCCACCTGTGCCGGAATCATCTCCTGGACAATTACCGCCATTTTTACCAAATGGTGTTCAAAACCGTTGCGTTCCCGGTAGTGGATTGCCCTGGTGGTCCATAAGGAGGCCCAGCACTTCTTAACTGCCTTGAGGACATTTTCTATGCCCTCGACTTCAAGAAACGTTTCCTGCTGGCCTGCAAAAGACGCCCCCACCAGGTCTTCAGCAGTAGCTGATGACCTGACCGCAACCTGCAGCCCGTCTTTGCCTTCAGCCAAGCGGTTAAAGGCAGCGGTCACGGCATTCTCATAATCCGGCAGCAGGGGCATCGCTGTAACCATCTCACCGATTTCCAGACTTACCTGCTCCAGGGCATCGATATTCCCGGTATCAATCAAGGCCAGTTTTTCCTTGATTTTTTGATCTATACCATAATGCTTCAGGTTTTGGTAGCAGGCATCAGCCACCAGGCAGAACCCGGCCGGACATGGCAGGTTCCGGGCCAGGTCCCCGAGGTTGGCTGCCTTGCCACCTACCTTATCTGTATCATCCTGATAAATTTCCGTTAACCAGTACACATTTTTCCCCATTACGCTCCCCCATTCCGGTTAAGTTGCCATATTCAGTCAGCGCCCCTATTAGTCCGAACTCAATACTAGTCAGCGCTCAGCGCCCCGATAAGGAAAAAATCCACACCTCGCATGTAAAGACGGTACAGCCCCTGGCCGGCACCTGATTCAAACCAGCGGCACATAATCATCATAGTGATACCCATCAGGTGGTCCACCATCTCCATGACATCTATATCATCCCTGATATCTCCCATTTCCTGACCCATTTTCAATACTTCAGCAATAAACAGTTCAAAGTGCATTCTATAATTGAGCGGGTCACTGAGTTTAGTATTTACCCTCTCCAACTGGTAAACCCGTATCAGTTCAGGATATTCCTCAAACCAGGCGGCCAGACTCTGATAAGTCCTGGCCAGGCGCTGCCGGGTATCTTTAATCGCCATGACCTCGGCCCAGATTTTCTCGCTTCTTTGAATACTCAGGTTCTCCATGAACTCATGAAGAATCGCTTCCTTGGAAGGAAAATAATTATAAAATGTTCCTTTCCCTATATCTGCTCTCTCTGTAATCTGGTCTACCGTAGTATTGTCATACCCCTGTTCCACAAATAACCTGAAGGATACATCAAGAAGCTTCTGCCTTGTCTCTTCCTTTTTTCGCTCCCTGCGGGTCTGCTGTTCCATCTCCCCACCTCTTTTAATAATAATCGATATTTTTGGCGTTATATGACTATGGTCATTTATGTTCTCCAGTCATATTTTAGCACTGTCATGATTGCAGGTCAACTAAAAAGTTTAGCCATAAAGAATTACGGGACTGTCTCATTTTTCATGGAGACAACCCCGTAAATTTCTTATGATATCATTATGGAGTTTTTGAATTCTCTTTTGTCATTGTTATGTAATTAAGCCTCATACCTGGAGTTTATGGTTTGGTATTCCTGTTCGGATATTTTCCTGGCGCCACTGATAAACCTGGATAACATTGTATCTGCAAAGATTCTTTTTGCTGAATCAAGGTCGTATTGGTCAGACGGGTACATTTGGGATAAGGTTCTTCGGATTTTTTCCTTTTTAAGGTTAGTCACTTTAACATCCGTGTGGACCACAATAGACTCATCACTACTTGCGACTGAGGCCTTCACGGGAGTCACCTTGTAAGCTATTCCCCGCTCCTCATCATAGTAATAAAAACACATCGCCAACCCCTCCTTAAAATTTAAACGACCATCTTAATTCAGGCATCTTATTATACAGTATGTAATTGTCATTATTAAATTTCGACACTGTTAATATTTTTCCTTGTCAGCTTTCAAAAAATATTTAACCAGCAGGAATATTAAACTATTTTTATTACATTGTAACATTTTTTATAAATTTTATTCATTAAATTTAAAATCTGGTAGAATTTTTAAGGTCCCCGGGTCAGAATCCTGAAACTGAGGGCAAAGATAAGAATAATTGCTGCAGTTATCACCAGCAGAATCTCCCTGAAGAGGCCAAATACTTCTCCTGCCTCAATATCAACACCAACCAGACATCATTTTTGCTAAGGTTTTCTGTTTTTGGGGAACAGAAAGTAAAAAACTACAATTAAGATTACGGTTAAACTAAAAACCTTGACACCTACTGCCAGTGACTTTAATTCAATAATTGCTATCCCAAGCAAAATCAACATAACCCTGTTCCATCCCCGCTGAAAATAGGCAGCAACAAAAAGGAACAGCGCCAGTAACCCAATTAACCAGAACATAATCCACCTCATTGATTTTTGTCATTATTTGCGGCCCTGTGTTACTTAATTAATGTTATAACATTTTTCGTCATTCTTTGCAAAAACACCTCCTATGCCTTCGCTGTTAAAATAAATAATCTCCCTGAACTATTTTTCAAGGAGATTTTGATATCACCATAGATTGCTGTCATAGTTATTTCACTTGTCTGCTTGCACCTATTCCGCCGAAACCTTCTGAGCCAAAACCATTTCCCTGATCAGGCGCATCATTTCCTGGGGTTTGAATGGTCTGGTCAAAGTGCGGATAGTACTCATCAGCCCGGCCGACTCCATACTATCGGTCTTCCTGCCGGCCATGGTAATTATCCTCGCATCAGGAAACTTTTCTTTTAACAGGGTAATTCCGTCCGGACTACCGCTGCCGGAATCGCAAAGGTGACCAATTACAAGGTCAGCATGATTTTGATGAAACAACCGCTCCCCTAGCTCACAATCGGGAGCTTCAATAACATCATAACCTGACTTTGCAATTACTTCACAAAGTATTGACCTTATCAGTTCATCTTCCTCAATAACCATAATCAAAGCCATTGCCTAAGCCTCCCTGATTAGATTTCTGACACCCCCGGTGGTTCAAAATGCGGTTTTCATGGTCTGAAATAAAGTTATCAGGGCTCAAATATCCTGCTGTCATAAGCGGTTCCTGATGCCTGCCAGACATAGCTAACATAATTTCCGTTATAAATCTTGTGTTTAATATACCTGACTCCCGCTATGGTATCCATTTTCAGAAAAGCCGCAGTTACCCGCAGCGACTTCAGGGCTTCTGCTTTTTCTTCAAACAGTGAAGTTGACAATTGGGTATGTGGATATCCCTCATGACCCTCTTCTGACAGCGCCGTTATCCCAGTCTCATTTTCCATGGCAGCCTCAAATTCAGGAAATTCCTGAAAACACGCATCACACAACCTCTCGTAATTCATGACACCAGGGCAGATATATGACAGCCTACCTGCAGATTTCAGGATACATCCCGAACAGAACTGACCAGAACATTTGTCACAAGTTAGTGAACAGCCTAAACAAACAGGCCGGCCGCACTGCCGGCACTTTGGGGCACAGCCAGGGCATATTATTGTATAACAGCCGCGGCACATTACATGACAGTCATAGCAGATTTTCTGACCACATTCCTCGCATTCAATAAGACACCGGCGGCATGACAAACGACCACATTGATCACATTTTGCTTCCTCTTCTGTTCTTCTAACAGGTTTCTTACAGTGATAACATTCAAAATCTATTGTTATTAATGTACTGCTTTTTTTACAAATGTCTCTAATGGCGGCCGGAATCCTAAAAAGCCTCATGGACCACACACCCTACATTTGCGCTTTGCAAAGGCTAAGCGGTAATATTACTTTCTTCGGCAAATCTCAAAAATTACCTTCCTGTTTTTCTACTTTATTCGTAAAAAGTTTAATTATACCAGAAATAAAGTCCGTGTACCTGGCTGATGCAAACTAAAAAACAGCAAAAAAACGGTCGGACGGGCGCACTCTAAATAACTGAATCGTCGTCTTCCACTTCCTGAATATACCGGGGATTGTCATTCCTGATATCAACATAAAAAGTGCCCTGTGTGGATAGAGTTGCCAGAAATACCTCACCTATATTTCTGATGCCTCTGGAATAAAGCTCGTTATAGAGCCACTCATGGCTTAAACTGTTTTGCTTCAGGTTTTGTTCAACAATCCTGCCGTCTCTGATTATTTCAGACGAGACTCCCTTGTAATTTGTACTTATATTCAGGTCCTTTGGAGTAACCGGTGTATACTGGCTCTTTTTTTGTATGCTGAGCTTTCCATGAGGTTCAAGAATGGCAAATTCAACTTCACCAATGTCAAAAACACTCTTTTCCCTTAACTGCATCAGCAGGTCATCGATGTTATAGCGGATTTTTTTCATATTTTTTTCAAAAATTTTTCCATTCTGAATCAGAATCATCGGTTCCCCTTCCAGCAGTTTTCGAAACGGAACACTCTTTAGAGAGATATATCCTGTCACGATAACTGAAAGGGTCAGGATAACCGGACTTATTAGAACATAAAAACCCTGTACCTCTGTCGTAACAAATGCTCCACCGATAGTTCCGATGGTAATGCCAATAACAAAATCAAAAAAGGTCAGCTGTGACAGTAGTTTTTTCCCGATTAACCGGCTTAGGAAGACTAATAAGAAAAAAACTATCAGCGAATACAATACCACTTGGTAGACATCACTCATTTTTTTGCACCCTCCTGCAGTGGTTGGTTAATTATCATTATGAGTTAATTATCTCCAATTGGCTTTAACTCTATCAGCCGTACTTTTCCTTGCTATAATTTACTACAGATTTACTTTGTGAAACAATAAAAATACCCCGTTTCACGGAAACAACATGGCCTGACCCGTACAGTTAGATTAAACTTGCCACGAGTTCAGGAGGTACAGGATAGTCTGCCTGAACCCCACCTTTTCATCAATCAAGATAGAAAAAATCAGTGGAATTTAATATCCTATATTAATAACGAGAATGATCTAACATATTTACATTCTGGGGATTAAATACAACCGTCTTCTCAAAGCACTTCATTTTGGCGTTAAATTTATAGTCGGTAACCAAAAACCCCGCACTGCAATTCTGCATTGTAGTTATATGTACAGTATTTTGTTCTGAGGTATATATCCAATAGTTTAATTCACCAAGTTGAACATAATCATCAAAAAGAATATACTCATTATCACCATCAATAACTGTCAAAAGCCAGGGCTGACCATCATCCCAGGCAATTTGACCTTTAGGGTCTTTTTCAGCCGCTGTGTATAATTGAACTGACTCTTCCTGTCCGTCTTGATTAATGTCAATCTTTGAATCATCAAGCAAAGTCAGCATATCCACGGTATTCTTTATTTTCGTCGCGTATATGAAATCTTCTTTTGTGTCAGTCTGCTGACCGTTAGGACTACTTGGCGATTGAATCTGGTTTTGACTGGCATTTTGTGTGTTTGAACACCCAACAAATAACCCCAAGAAAGTTACGATAAGTAAAACAAAAAATATCCTTATTCCCTGTTTCAAAACCTTACCCCCTCCTATAATTCCGGTGAAAATTATTATTCTTCATATTACCATTTTAACTTATTTGGCCCCTTTTGTCTGTCCTAATTCCGGTATCGTTATATGTTTGAACAAGCTGCGCTTCACCCACCCCCGCAGCGGGAAAGAAGTAATTCTGGGTGTTCCATTGGCGGCGGACATACAGGCGGCTATTGATCATCCGGTTAAGTAGTAAAACCCCTGCGCTATCTAATTTCTTTTTTAAACTGCTCTCCGTTTTCGTACTCCACTCTCAGGAATGAACGATCAAAAGTTGTGCTGCTATAATCATACTTTGCCCTAAAATTCCGGATACTTCCGTCAGGTTTCCCGCCGCTTTCAATAAGTTCGGTTTGGCCTACTCGCTTATCACCGTTGTATGCTTCCAAATAGGCCCCGTTCAATCTTACCTGACCAGGGCTGCTTATAAATTCTTCCAAGTCAATCTCATATATCTTTCTTTCCTGGTCAATAGTCACACCACAGGCTAGAGGCGCATATATGCCATCAGAGATACTGCCCATATTGAGACTTGCAATTTCACTGCTTTTGAGACGGCTTCCGTCCTTGACGGTGATATAGTATTCCATACTCTGATGTTCACGCCCGGCCTCTTCTGCCACAATATTGGTCTTACTGTCCCCGTTTCCTCCCCCAATATAGTGCACTGCAGTTTTCCAGTACGGCTCTGTCTCCAGTTCCTCTTTCAGTTCAACCACAAATCTTCCGTCTCCCACAGAAGCGGCCTGTTGTGAAATAAAGTCAGTTTCGCCCTGCTTACGGTAGTGAAAGGTAACCGGAGCGCTGCCGGGATAGTCTTTTATTATCCAGGACAACAGCACTGCCGTGTTACCGCCCTCTTGTTTAATTCCGGCAATATCCACAGGGGTAACCCAGCGCTGTTCAGTTTCAACAATGTTCATGGTCTGGTTTATGCGGTCAGTACTCTGCTGGTTTGAAGACCTGACAGCATTGATTTCATTATGGATTGTATCTAAACGCATGTTCATCGTATTATTAAACTTGTTGACCTTTGTTACCAATGCTGCGTTAATGGCGAGACTTATTGCCAGCAATGCAATTCCAATGCGAATTAAACGTTCCAAATATTTTGCCTCCCTCAAATGTTACTTGAATTCTCACATGATAAAGGAACCAGAGCGTCTTTGAATCTTATTCTTTTATTTAACAAAGGCAGTATTCAGCCAAAGCACCGTTAATCGCGATTAAGTATGACATCAACCATAGTCTTTCTTGGCTGGCAGAATAAATTTTCAACTTTATTTTGAAATTCTCCATACGTTATATGGTCTTCATGTGTTCCGGAAATGACTTTAATATCAGGAAAGTTCTTTTCAACTGCTTCAATATATTTGGTCGTGACGTACTCCCACCACCTACGCTAACGCTTAGAGGTAGGGGCTTCTTGGGACGTACCAACCCACGTTGGTATAATTACCAAGCTATCCCCGTTCGCCCAACGGTTATTTGATTATGTCAGGCTATACCAAGTATCCGGCAGCCTTCATTTTTGATATTGATGGCAGCGTTGACATCCCTGTCCAGTTCTGTTCCGCAGTGGGGGCAGGTCCAGTTTCTGTCTGCCAAGGTCAGTTCTTTATTTTCATGCTTGCATATATGACAGAGTTTGCTAGATGGATACCATTTATCGATAATGACAAGCTGTTTACCTTGATCCGCTAGTTTGTATGCCAAAAAGGTTTTTAGCATCCCAAAACCATTATCATTGGTTGATTTTGCCAAATTCAAACCTTGGGCCATGCCTCTCATATTTAGGTTCTCTATGGCAACACCATCATAGGCATTGGCTATCTGCCTGGACAGTTGATGCAAAAAGTCCTTCCGCTGATTGGCAACCTTCTCATGAAGTTTGGCAACTTTACGGCGTTGTTTGGCCCTATTTTGACCGCCTTTTTTCCTTTTTGATAGTTTTCGTTGTTCTCTTTTCAGCCTGGCTTCTGCCTGGCGGTAATATTTCGGATAGTCCGGACTGTTTGTCTTACTATCAACAAATAGTGCTTTGGAAGAATAGTCAAGTCCGATTGTGGTTTCTACCGTGGGTGTTATTGGCTTTATTTGAACTTCATATTGAACCACAATAGCTATGTAATATTTCCCTGTTGGTGTTTGACTGATGGTTGCTGATTTGATGATGACGTTTTGTGGTAATGGCCTATGCATTTTAATGCGCACATCTTTTAATTTGGGTAATCGAATGGCTTTACTGTCAATAAACCTTATGGTTCCTTTTTGGTTATTGGTTGTGTAGGATTTTTTATCATGATGCATATTCGATTGTATACAAACCGTACACAGCCAAAGGTTTTATTTATGAGAATGGCTTGCTCTTTGTTCGGATAAAGGCGGTATTTATATGCTTTATTCACAGCTTCTCACCCTGGCTTTCAATATATCTTTTTATCACCTCAAGCGGTGCACCACCGGTTGTAAGTATGCAAAAACTTCTTGACCAAAAGTTTTCTTCCCAGAGGCAGCTACGTATTTGCCGGTATTCTTTTTTTATCAGGCGTGATGATGCACTTTTATAGGCATTGATAAATTTTGATAATTGGGTGTTAGGATGAGCTTTGATTTCTTTCAGTCTATTTGAGATAACATCATCAATTACTTTTCTACGGTATTTTATAACAAGAACGAGGTGGTAATACATGAGAAATACTGAATGGTTATTATTATCTAACTCCATTGTTTTATCTCCGTTTTCTATATTTACTACTGATTATATTTTACCTTAATTTGGGTCTTTTATCAATGGTTATCACGGAAAAGAATGGCGGCAATTCATCTCCCGCCTACGCTCTCACTAGCGTGAGCAAGGTAGCTTAGCGGCGGGAGACTTCTTGCTGCAGGCGGTTAAAATGTTATCGTTACCTGTGTTCTCCTGAAATTCAGGAATCCACAGCACCTTCTCCCCGGTGAAACTTGTTTTCTACATATTACTATTTTAACTTATTTGGCATCTTTTGTCTGTCTTGTTTTCTGTTATCAATATGTGTTTGAGTGCAGGGTGTGGCAGCCCTGGCTTTATTATCAGTGGTTTTTATGTTAGTATTGTAGTGAAATAATTAATCTCAAAGAGTGAGGGACAATTGAACAATACAAATTTAACATATACAGCAACTACTCTGGATCAGGATACTTTTCTAAGGGACATACTATCCGCTAAACTCTTGTTGTCCCATTCTCTGGTAGTACGGCTTAAGCAGCAGAACAAAATAAAGGTGAACGGGTATACGGCCCACGTAAACTACCTCATCAATGCAGGGGATATTATCACCATCGATATGGACCTCACTGAGGAGAGCAAAATCATACCCGAGCCGATTCCTCTGGACATAATCTACGAAGACGTGGACTTCCTGGTGGTGAACAAGCCCGCGGGTATGTCCACTCATCCATCCCGACAGGGAGGCACCGGCACCCTTGCTAACGCGGTAACTTATTACTGGCAGGAGTTGGGAAGGAACACCCTTTTTCGCCCGATAAACCGCCTGGATAAAGACACTTCAGGGTTGATTCTGATAGGGAATAGCCAGTTTGCCCATCAGGGCATATTCAATCAGGTAAAGGGCCGCACTATTGAGCGAAGTTATATTGCCTTGGTAGAGGGATTGATGGCAAATGACAGCGGTCGTATCGACCAGCCAATCGCCCGGCAAGATGATAAAAGCCGCCGGAGAATAGTCCATTTAGACGGCCATCCAGCAGTCACCCATTATCAGGTACTCGATAAATATCCGGGACATACCCTGCTGTCATTAAGACTGGAGACCGGCCGCACCCACCAGATAAGGGTGCATCTGAGCTTTCTCGGTCATCCGATATGTGGTGACCTCCTTTACGGGTGTGCTTCACCATTGATAGACCGGCAAGCCCTGCACGCCAACAAGCTGCGCTTCACCCACCCCCGTAGTGGGAAGGAAGTAATTCTGGAGGTTCCATTGGCGGTGGACATACAGTCGGCTATTAATCATCTGGTTAAGTAGTAAAACACCACTTTTTTGTTCCCAATTATGGCAAAATTACCTGACAGTCAGTCTGATAACTTCTTTCATCCCACTCCATTCTACTGTAACGATGATAACTGAATCATGTCTTATCAAGGCTACACCTTCACCGCCAACGCCACCTAATGTATTTATGTACCCGTCTTTATTCAGAGATTTTTCTCCGCTCCCACCACCATGTTGGGTTTCGTAAAAGTATTATCGCTTTTGCCTTTAAATGTTATGGAATTACTGTCCTTACACCCGGTCAAAAATAGCATAAAGACAACAAAAAGTATAAGAAAACGGCGCATGGGATTTCACCTTCTCCTTTAAATCTTTTCTTATTTATAAATCAATCTGATTACTTCTTCCTTTCCGTTCCAGTTAACCTTCAGTAAAAATGTGCTTTCGATGTCAGGAAAATCAAATGATGGACGCGGAATTATATTTTTGGCCTGGAGCCTTAAAATTTCTGATGACTCTTCTCCTCTGACCGTTCCGGATATCGGAAAAATCGGCCCGGGGTCTATCTCTCCAGAACCCAAACGGTCGCCCGAATCGCCAAAGAATTGATATTCAATTTCACCCAGCGTTTGTTCTTCGCCGGTGTATTTTATTCGGTAATTGCGATCTACTAATCTTCGGTGACGGATTTTCCCTGCCTGAGCGGGTTCAAGCAATTCAGTGTATTTATAATTAAGTACTGCCTCCCAGTTTTCGCTGTTACCCTTGAAACTTAACTCTTTAATGTAATTAGCAGCACAACCACTTAGAAGTATAATTACTAACAACAAGGTTAATATTTGTTTCTTCACTATGCCACCTCCAAAATTTACCTTTTATATACATTTCAACAGTATTTCCCGCCTAACCTTTTATTTTTTATCAATTATGTCCCTTTTGACTACTCGTACATTTTTCGTTTAAATAATTGACAATACCCTATTAAATAGGGTATGCTTTACTAACCAGGGTAAGAGTGGAAGTATTCGTATATTATATGTTGATTTTATATGCTACGAGAAAATTTATTTAATCACGGCATATCCTAAAAATGAAAAGGAAAGTCTAACAAAAGAAGAACGAAATGAGGTAAAAAAATTTATTAAGAGTTTAGAAGAAGAGTTAAGAAAGAAGTGATTACTATGGGTATATATGATAGTATTATTAAAGGTTTGGATGAAGCGGTTAAATATGAAAAAGGCGAACTGAAGAATGTTAAAGTTGATCGCATCCGGATTGCTTCATTGCCTCGTTTCCATGGACAGCAAATTAAAGTTTTAAGAAAAAAACAAAATATGACACAACAACTTTTTGCCAGTGCTTTGGGTGTATCCATAAAGACTGTAGAGGCATGGGAGGCAGGCAGAAATATCCCGGAAGGACCAGCACAAAGAATGTTGGGACTAATGGAAAAAGATGAGAAATTGCTTGAGAAATATGCTATTGTGAGTCGAGAACAATAGCATAAATCATTAAACGAATAAAAGAAACTGTAAAAGCACAATAGGTGAGCCTTTGGAAATCACGGAGGCTCTTTTCAAGAATATGAAGATCAAAATCGACCCGCTCAATAGGGCCAGAATAGGGCTGACGGTAAATTCCCGTCAGCCCTAAAGAATTAAGCAAATTTGGTGCGGTCGGAGGGACTTGAACCCTCACGGTTAAACCACACGCCCCTCAAACGTGCGCGTCTGCCAGTTCCGCCACGACCGCATTAGTGCTCCTGGCTGATTGCCAAGAGCAATTTAGATTATAACAGAAACATTATTCAAAATCAAGGGGATTTTCATACATATACCTGGTATTTTGTGAGAAGCAAACTGCTATCTTACCATCCCCTGGTATAGTCTGCAAAACAGTCAGGGCAGACAGGTTTGCCGTCACTGAGGCGGGCCTTGGACTCCATGACCCCTTCCCCGCAGCGGGCACATTTTACGGTCTTAAAAATTACTGCTTTTTCCGGCAGGTCCAGCTTTGCTTCCCTGATTTCAAACAGGTCCCCGGGGTCGCTTTCCAGAATATGTTTCATTTTATCTTCCCTGGATTCATCTTTCCCGGCTCCTGACAGGACTTCATACTTAGGGGCGATCCTGACAGCTTTGCCGTCATTCCTGCGCCCAACAGTGAATACCTGTTTCCCATTGTTGCGAAAAATCAGGTTTCCCTTCCCTGCCGTACAGCCGAGAATCAACTGGATGGCATCAATAGAGCAGCTGTCATTCTCCACAATGGCCACCATTTCTTCATTTACATCCCTGGCATACCCCAGTTCCCTGATGGCAGCTTCTGCCGCCTTGAACCCTATTGCCAGTCCCGGACAGGCATGGCCATGAAATTCCACTGCCTGCTCCCATGGAGTTTTTTCCATACACACTGTTGACTCCCCCTTTCAAATGTTCCGTACCCCCTTAGGGTATAATAATATGTTAGTCCTGAAAACCCAAGTTGTCAATGCCAATAAATGAAACTTACTTCAGCCAATGGCTGTCACAAATTGGTACTGCCTTTTTACAGGAAAAATTAATATTTTGTAGAAGTGAGTGTAGTCCATATTACATAATAGGGAGTGTTATAATTTGTTTCCATACACACATATCTGCTTTGCCAATGATGTTTTGGGCAAAATAAGTGACGAAATAATCCTCGGCGCGGTATTCCCTGATACTATTATTGCCGGGTTTCTCGAGCATAGCACTGCACATAACCAGGCCCCTGCCCTGCACAGTTATCTTAACGGACTGGCTGTTCTTGGGGACTTCTCCAGGGCAGTGATTACCCACAGCACCACACCGAGAGGCCTTGATTACTACTGTGATGAAAAATATCTGGATTATGAAAAAGGCTATGCCTTTGAAATGGCCCGGCCCCTGGTGGAAAAGGTCATCAAAAGCTGTAACCTGCCTCAGGAAATGGGCTGGTGGAAGGCTCATAACTTTATCGAAATGGCAGCTGATGTATGGCTTTATCAAAAACGCCCGGAATTTCACGGGTGCCTCAAGAAAGCCCTGAACAATCAGACTCTGGTTCTTGCCATAAGTCAGGTCCTGGCTCCGTTTTTTGACGTTCCTGCCGCAAAACTGGCCATGAGTTTCCCCGTATATGGGGAATATGTGCCTACCGGTGAAATAACGCCAGTTGAAATAGCCACAAAGTACGGTATGCAGACCGCAAAAAAGCACGGCATCACTATTGATATCATGGCTGCTGCAAGTGTGATTGAAGAAGCAGTTGATATTGTGGAGAGTTCATTCCCGGATTTCATCCACCACTGCCGGCAAAATGTTGTCGAACTGCTAAATAACCTATAAGCTGAGGCGTGTCTCTTACAAAGAGGCACGCCTTTTCGCTGCCGGTTTATCCAACCGAAAGGTTTTCGGCAATTTTATCCCGGATAATTGTGTGAATATTTCCCTGTTCCTCTTTGGAGAGGCAGTCATAAATAATTGGCGGAGCGATTTTAACCGTAACTGCACCAGACCTGATCATGTTGTTATTTGCTTCCATAATGCGGTATGTGCCGCTTATGGCAACAGGTATAACAGGAGCCCCTGACTTTTCCGCCACGCGCAGGCTGCCCTTTTTGAACTCTCCCATAACCGGCCCTTTGCTGCGGGTGCCTTCAGGGAAAATAACCATTGACTGCCCTTCTTTTAATACCTCAATACATCTTTGAATGGCCTTGATGGACTGCCTCATGTTACCCCTGTCAATTAATACACATTTCATTTTTTGCATCCATGAATGAACAACCGGTATCTTAGCAAGTTCTGCTTTGGCCAGAAAGCTCTTGGACTTATTTATACAGCCCAACATAACAAAAATATCAAAATTACTCTGATGGTTACCCACAAAAATCACCGGCCCCTCAGCCGGAACATTGTCAAGTCCCTGTATTTCAACCTTCACAGCAGCAGCAGACAAAAGAATATTAGCCCAGTAATAAGCGACATAATGACCGCATTTATGCTGGGCGCCCTTCATGCCAAGCAGGCCAAAAAGATGCCAGACCGGCAGAAAAATTGTTGTCGCCAGCACGGATATCACAAGTACCATATAGAACCAGACTGTTCTTAGCATCTTTTCACCATCCACAGTTAGCACTGATGTCTTCTTTAACTGAGCTAATTTTATCAAAGGGCAGGTGGTGCGTCAATGAAAAGGTTTACTTTCTTCAAATTCCGGGAAGGATAATAGCCCGGCAGTATCGAATAAAGTTTAATCACATCTTAAGGAGATAGCAAGGAGGTTTAGTAGATATGGATTTTAAACCCGGAATGCTGTTGGCATTCAATATGGAAAGTGATACTTACGGAGTATGTAAAGTTACCGGTATTACAGAAACCAGTAAAGAACCAATTATCAGTGTCGTTACATACGCAGATTCTTTTGATTCAGTTCCGGAAGAAGTTAACCCCGCGGAATTGAGGCCCTTGGTTATACATATGCCCATGTATCTTCCTGCTTTGAAGTCTTCTAACTGTAAGGAGATTGGCATGGCTGAGATTACCGAGGATGAAGCCAGGGGTTTTGATAACTGGCTGTTGGCATGGAAAGACAGGCGGGCCGGATTTTTCGAAAGGAGCATTCCCGATTCGATAGACTATATTCTCGAACAGATGGCTAATGTAGAAAACAGCACCCCTGAAGATTCGGTTTTCCGCGAGAGACTGATGAGACGCTTTCAGGGACAATAACAGGCAGCAAAACAAGGATGCCCTTTGCTAAGGAGCATCCTTGTTTTTAGGTTTTTGCAATACCCATACTGTCAAGTTCTTCGGTTATTTCCATATAGTTCAGACCTGTACCGGGCCTGATTATTTTGCCGCCAATGACCAAAAGAGGCAGCTGCATTCCTGACCTTTTTAGGTAATCTTCAATTTCAGGATAATCGTCCAGTTCGTCATCGATGACATCAATATATTTTGTGTCAATCATATCGCCATATTTCTTTTTCAGGATTTCACCCAATACCCTGACAGTCTCAGCCTGAGACTGCACGGGTCCTCACCCGGTACGGCCGCAGTTGTCCAGAATCCGCGAGCCGAAAATCAGGATTTCAACTTTATCTATCATGATATCACTCCATTTTACCTGAGTATTTATTCTATATAAGGAACCGGGTCGCTATACCCGGCTTCCCTGAACCCCCGTAGTCTTAACAGGCAGCTGTCACAGGAACCGCATGCCTTTTCTCCGCCCCGATAGCAGCTTGTAGTCATGTCCAGCGGGGCTCCGTTGGCCATCCCCAGTTTAATAATTTCCCCCTTGGACAGATTGATTAAGGGAGTTTCAACCTTAATTGTCTTCTGATCCTGTGCTGCGGCCCTGGTAGAGTAATCAGCCAACTGCTGGAACCTTTCGATAAACTCCGGGCGGCAGTCGGGATAACCTGAATAATCCACCGCATTAACCCCTATATATATCTTTCCCGCATCAAGGACCTCAGCATACCCCAGAGCATAACTCAGAAATATCAGATTCCGCGCCGGAACATAAGTAACCGGAATATCTTCCCTGGTATCGTCACCGTCAGGAACATCGATATCAGCCGTTAAAGCGCTGCCCCCGATAGCGCCCATATTTGTCGAAATAATCAGGTGCCTGGTAACACCGTAATATTCCGCTACCCTCTTGGCACATTCTGTTTCCCGGTCATGCCTCTGGCCATACGCAAAACTGATGGGATATATTTCATATCCCTCTTTTGCGGCCACACTCATACAGACAGTTGAATCCAGTCCCCCTGAAAGCAGGACAACAGCTTTCATAATTAAAGTCCCCCTAAATGTCGTAATATGCTGCAGAAGCGTTTTCGGATTCCCAGACAGTAACCCTGGCAATGTTCACCTGACCTTGAGTACCGGCCTGCAGCCTGGCTTTCATTTCATCAAAAATCATTTTGGCAATATTCTCAGCAGTAGGGTTAAGCCGGTCAAAAGGGGGCACGTCATTTATCAGCTTGTGATCAAATATTTCCGTAACCTCTTTAAGGAGCTGCTTGACATCCATAAAATCCACCAGGATGCCCAGGTCATTCAACTCGGAACCCGTAAGCCTTATGGCTACCTTCCAGCGGTGTCCGTGGATGTTGGCACACTTACCGGGGTAACCGCGCAGAAAATGAGCTGCATCAAAATGGCTTACTGCAGATATTTCATACAAAAATATCCCACCTTCCCTATATCAAACATATATGAATATATTATCATAACAATGTATGATTGTAATAGTTATAAAAATTCATTATGTCAAAGAAATACCCCTGCATCAAAAGAGGCTGCCCTGTAATGAACTGACAGTTCACTAATTCAGGACAGCCTCTGTATGGCTTTTAACCTCCGCCGACAGGAGGGAAAATACCCACCCTGTCTTTGTTTTTCAGTACCCAGTCATCGGGTCTGGACACCCCGTTTATCAGGCTGATCAGGGAAGTTTTCCGATCAAGACCAAGCATTCCGTGAAGTTCCCTGACTGTAATTTCATCCGGTGCATCCAGGTAAAATTCCTGTTTCCCGAAACAGGGGAGTTCCTGATTATTGCATTTTAGTCCGGTGAACAGCCTTATTTCCAGTTCCACGGGTACACCTCCAGGTTAATTAACAGTTCTGTTAGAAGTTCCAGAATGAGTCAATTTCTTCATCTGTAAAGTCCCAAATAGCATCATGGGGCGGGCAGGTTTCCCTCTTGAAGAATTCAGGCAGGCGGTCATGTTTGGCTGTAAACCCGGCGCCCTGGTTAAACGCACGTTCGGTCTTAAGTACGGTTTTACCCAGCTCTGTCACGTCATCAGCAGTCATGCTCAGACCGTACTGGGCGTTGAGCATATCGATAATTGCCTGGAAGGCCTCGGCATTATCAAGGATACAGAAGGCCACAAACAGGCACAGGCCGGTACTGTCAACAGCAGCGGTAGCGATCTGCAGGTTTCGCGACAGATCGATGTTACCTTCTTTGACCAGGGGATTAATGTCCCCGCCGACCTTCAGAATATTGGTTGCCACCGAATAACCCGCGGTATGGTCTGCACCCATGGTAGTAGTTGCATAGGTAATACCTATTCCCTTAACTGCTCTGGGATCATATGCAGGAATCGCCTGTCCCTTGACAGCAGGCACTCTGGTTACCCCAAAGGCTTTACCGGTAAACTCAGCGCCATTTCCCAAAATCCTTCCCAGATAAGTTCCCTTTTCAATTTCACCCAACAGGTTCAGCATCCCCTGTCCGTCTCCAAAGGGAGAAACACCGCCTTCCATGGCCACACCTATGGTGACTGCAGTCTCAATAGTATCTATACCAATATCGTCACAAATTCGGTCAGCCTGGGCGATAATATCAAGGTCGTCAATACAGCAGTCTGCGCCAAAGGCCCAGATTGTTTCATATTCAAAACCGGAGGTCACATAATTACCGTCCTTATCGTTATAGACCTGGGAGCACCTGATAACACAACCGGGATGGCATGCATGAGTAGGTTTTCCGTTTCTGCTGACAATTATGTCATGCATTGTTTCCCCACCGATTTTGTTTGCCCCTTTAAAGCGGCCTGCACTGAAGTTCATTGTCGGAAGACCGCCGGCCTCATTGACTATGTTAACTAAAACATCGGTACCATATGTCGGCAGTCCCTGCCCGGTAACCGGGTGCTCAGTCAGTCCCTTGGCAAAAACCCTGGCTGCCTCTTTGAACTTCTCGGGGTCAGCCACAGATACCCCGGGAGCATCTGTATCATCGATAGTAATATATTTAATTTTTTTGGAGCCCATAACCGCTCCCAGACCGCCGCGTCCCGCACTGCGCAGGCCGCCGTCGGGGTCCTTGACAGAAATGTTGGCTGACAGCATCTTGCGTTCCCCGGCCTGGCCAATTGTCATTACACCGATTTTTTCGTTGAATTTTTCGTTCAGTTTCTTGACAACTTCATAGTTGCCCTTTCCGACAAGGACTTGGTCCTCCTCAAGCTTAACCCCGTTTTTATCCACATGAAGGCAGTAAAAACCATCCCCCTGGGGCTGGCCTTCAATAACAATCGCCTTTACTCCCAGCCTGGCCAGTTTCTGGGATGCCGTACCACCAACGTTGCTCTCCTTGATAGTCCCGGTAAGGGGGCTTTTCGCTCCTACCGACATCCTCCCAGAGCTTGGAGCAGTCGTCCCTGACAGGAGTCCAGGGGCAAATACCAGTTTATTATTGGGCCCCAGCGCATGGCAGGTAGGCTCAACCTCTTTGGCAACTATAGCCGATGTCAGAGCTCTTCCCCCAAAGCCCTGCAACTCCTGAGGAACATCCTCAGCAGTAACCGTCTGGTTTGTCATGTTGACACGGAAAATTTTCATTCTATCTACCTCCCTCTTTATTTTACAGGCTCAACTGCCCATCTGTTGCCAGCCGGCAGGACCTAAAAATCGTTAAAAATCAGCCACTATATACATCATCATGGTAAATATGAAATGCCGGAAAAAGGTCGGAAAGCAGAAAAGCAAAGGGAAAGTTAACTCCGAAAAGTTACCTTCCTTTGCTCAATGGCAGGCACCGGAATTGCTCCCAATACCCTTTCGTTTACACCGTCCCGTAAGGACGGGATAAATCGGAAGTGTACGTATGTGTAATAGTCATCCAAGGTCATATTACCATTTTTACTAAACAATGTAAAGTCATTTTTTGCTGCTAGACACCTCAGCTTTTAAGGCCCCATCAGGAGTAAACATTCTCTTGTAGGACAACCCCACCAGCAGGAGACAGCCCAGGGCGACAGCGGCAGCAATCATCAGCATGACAACAATCTGGTATCTTACTGCTTCATGAGGGTCCGCTCCACTAAGAATCTGTCCTGTCATCATCCCGGGCAGGCTTACCAGTCCAACAACCATGAGGGAATTAATCGTAGGTGTCATTCCTGACCTGACCGCTTCCCGGACACAGTCCCTGACTGCCTCCCATGGCGTGGCCCCAAATGCCAGCAGACTCTCAATTTCATCCGCCCTGGATCTTACCTCTCCATAGAGCCGATCAAGGGAAAGGGCTATCCCGTTCATGGAATTTCCCAGAATCATGCCAAACACAGGTATCACTATCCTGGCGGAATACCACGGCTCGGGGTTGATAATTATCCGAACAACCACAAACCCCACCAGAACTGTACTGGCCAAAATTGACCAGAATGCAAGGGTCACAGGGTAGTTGGGCACATTGGGGGTCCTTTTTACCGAGGCCCTGGCGGCAATGAAACACATTACCACAATAAGTCCTGCTATAATCCAAAGGTTGTTTGCCGCAAACACGTATTTCAGGATATACCCGACAAAAGTCAGCTGGACAAACGTCCTTACGGTCCCCCAGAGCAGTGAATTCAGCAGCCCCAGCCTCAGCAGAGCCGAAATACCCCCGGCAACCAGGACCAGGCTGACACTAAGGGCAAGCTGGACATCAGAAATGGGAATTATGCCATTGTTCATTTAGAACCACCCTCTTCCACACCGGTTTCCACATAGGAAATCCCAGGAAGCGCTGCAATATCACCAGCGTGTGAGACTATCACCACACCCCGCCCCGGCTCCTCACAAGCCCACTCACAAACAAGGTCCGTAACAGCGGAAGCAGCTCTTAAGTCCAGCGCTGCCAGCGGTTCATCCAGCAGCAGAACACGTGGTGCAACAATAATGGCCCTGATTAAGGCTATCCTTGCAGCCTCACCCCCTGATAATGTCCTGGCATCCTGTTCCAGGATGCTTTCACTCAAATAGAGGCGCTCCAGATAAGCTGAGACACGGCTGCCGTCAAAAGCTGTATCTCCATGTACCGCAGCCAGTCCAAAAGGCATCCTGAGGTTTTGCCCCACAGTACCGTCAAATATAACCGGTTTTTGGGACATATAATGGACCTTACGCCTCCACTCAACAGGTGTAAACTCAGACCACCCCCTGCCTTCCAACAGGGCCTGGCCTTCCCCGGCCCCTCTCAGCCTTGCCAGTACCCGCAGCAGGGTGGTTTTTCCGGAACCTGAAGGGCCCCTGACTCCCATGAAACTCCCCTCATCAAGCGTCCCGGAAACCCGGACCTGCCGCTTACCGCCGCCGGGTGAAAAAACAATATCCCTTATCTCAAACAATTTCGCCATAATTATACGCATCCTATTTAGAATATTATTACTATTATATCATCAACAGAATTCTTACAGCCGTCTGATAAAAAAAAGGGCCGATTGGCACATACCTGTCGGGCCCAACCGGTTATTTAAAGCCTTTACGCACATCATCAATATTAAACTGGGAACTCTTACCCTTCTCTTGATACTCTTTATATACTTTTATGTAAGAATCATCATTATTAGTACCGAAAACCTTAATACCCAGAAACAAGACAACAGTTCCCACTATTGCCGCCAGAAGAATCATGATCTTACGGAAATTGGTCATACTGCCACCTCATTATCATAATTATGCCTAAGATTTTCTATTCGACACATTTCATGAAAGTTCCTTCTCCCTAACCCAAAAGTTAACATAATCTCATTGGCATGGATTAAACCTCCATTAAATATAAATATCAGTAGAAGGGACTTTGGAGGGGATTCAAATGGAAACTTATATTACCAAACTCTTGTATATTTTTTTTACCGCCCTGGGCATGATTGTCGGCGGGACACTCATTGGCGCTCTTTCATCGGTCCTTACCGGCCACGGTCCGTTCCGGACTATGATCAACCTGGCCGCCGACCTGAAAATATGGGCAGCCGTAGCCGCCATAGGAGGGAGTTTCACTTCACTTCAGGCTCTGGAAACCGGACTTCTTGAAGGACAGCTGACAACAGTGGTAAAACAGCTGGCATTTATCTTCTCCGCTTTTGCCGGAGCTCATATCGGTTATCTGCTGATATTGTCAGTAGCGGGTGGCAGGCCATGAATATCGGCAGGATTAAAACGCTGGCGTCCGGTCTTTTCCTTGGTATCCTGATAGGCGCTGCCGGCCTTAATATAGTTGTGGGCAGCCACCTGGACAGAGCTGAACTTGAAATCCTCAAACTGCGCACTGAACTGAAAGATAAATCAGAACAGCTTGAAAGCGCCGAAAAGGAGCTTGAAGTCAAGAAACAGGCAGCGGTTGTTGATGAAATTAATATCCACGTTAATTACAGCGATGAATACGAAAAAATCGAAATACAATCTGCTGTCAAAAAACTCCTTGAGAATATCAAAGGACAGGAGGTCCAATCCCTGGACCCCCTCCTGGTGACCAACATAGTTGACGGGAGGACTGTTGTCACCGAAAATCAGAAGTACAGCCTTAAGGTAAGGGGAACCCTGGTATCTGAAAAAATAATCATGTATGTGGATGCCGAAGAGGTAAAGGAACAGGTCCTTTGATATGACTGTCACCAGTCCACCGGCACCCCTGCGGCAGAAAAAAAGACCAGAGATCATTCTCCCTGGTCTTTATGTACGCTCTTCGCTTAACCATATTGACTTAAATCATATTCACTTATACTTTATTCAGTTATACTTTATTCAGTTATACTTTATTCAGTTTATCCATATTATGTTTTCCAAGTTGGAGCCGTTACTGCTTATACTGGCAGATAACCTGGCACTATTAGGACAAAACTGTTTCAGGAGTGTTAGTAGTTTTTTGGGCCTCAGGGAGAAACAAAGTCAGCTATCTTGACAGGACGACCACTGTCCTGTAGCTGTCCTGGCCCGCCAAAAACCTGGCTGATACAATTTCCCACCCTTTGGGACAAAACTCGTTCAGGCTGGATTTGAATTCCTCGGGTTCATTTCCGTCGGCAGACTCATAGAGATCAAGCTGGGTAACCTCCACTACCTTGTACTCGGCCAAATAAACCACTCCCTTTATTATATTGTTTTATTAATATATTTGACAAAAACCCGTCAATCCCTGCAAAAAAATTAACAATTATTCTTTAAAACTTATTCCAGGCAATCAGGTTTTATTTCTGCCAAAAAAAACCAGGTCTTGACCACCGAACCTATGTTCGGTATAATGGAGTATGGAAATAATTTCTGGGAGGGTATGGAACTTGAACTTAGTCCAAAAACTCAGTTTACTGGGTGCTGCTGCAAAATACGATGTCTGTGCAGCTTCCGGCTGCAGTTCAGGCGGCCTGTCCGGGATGCCCTCACCGAGGAGCGGGGTGTGCCACAGCTTCCTCCCTGACGGCAGGTGTATTTCACTGTTTAAGGTGCTCCAGACCAACTCCTGCCAGAAAGACTGTTTTTACTGCCCTAACCGTGTCCAGCGCGACATACCCAGAGCTAGTTTTACACCCGAGGAACTTGCCGGACTGTTCTTGGAATTTTACCGCAGGAACTATGTTGAAGGCCTGTTTCTTAGTTCCGGTATCTGCAAGAGTCCCGGAGATACCATGGAACAAATCATCAAAACTGCTGAAATCCTTCGCTACAGGTACAGGTTTAACGGTTATATCCACCTTAAAATAATTCCGGGGGCCAAGCCCGAATATATTGAACAGGCAGTCAGGCTTGCCAGCAGGGTATCTGTCAACATTGAAGCCCCCACAGCAGCTCATTTGCAAAAACTGAGTAAACTGAAAGACTTTAATGACGGTATCATAAACCGCATGAAGTGGATTAACCGGCTGCAGAATGGTGGTTTACTGCCTGCAGGGCAGACAACACAGTTTATGGTCGGGGCAGCCGGGGAAAGTGATGCCGCCATCCTAAAGACAACATCCGGCCTTTATCACGGTATCGGGCTGAAACGCGTCTATTTCAGCGCTTTCCAGCCTGTCGCCGGGACACCCCTTGAAGCGATGTCCCCGGCAACAGTCCTTAGAGAACACCGGTTATACCAGTGTGACTTCCTGTTCCGTTTGTATGGCTTTAAATTAACAGATATCAGTTTTAACCAGGATGGCAACCTGCCTGAGGACCTTGACCCCAAACTAAATTATGCTCTTAACAACCTGCAGCTCTTTCCCCTTGAAGTCAACAAGGCATCATACAGCGAACTTCTGAGGGTACCGGGAATCGGCCCTGCTTCAGCCCGAAGGATAGTCAGCGCCAGGAAACAATTTAAATTTAACACCCTTGATGAGCTGAAGAATACAGGTGTGGTTGTTAAAAGGGCGTCTCCCTTTGTCCAGATTAACGGCAGGTACAGGGAATCATACAAACTGGTTCAGCAGCTTGAACTCTGGAGGGATTCAGTTGATTATTCTTCACAGCGGCAGCCCCGGGTCATTTTTCAGGGCAGCCATGCTCTCACGTCTGTATAATGGGCTCTGCATGCATAAAAGGGAGTTTGCCGAAACCATACTTAATGGAAGTAAGGCCATTGACTGTGACACCATGAGCCTGGAAGATATCAGGGAAAGGTATGAGCAAATTCACGGAACCCTGGAATGGTTTAACAGCAAAAAAGCCCGCATCCTGGCCGAAGCCGTTTTCTATGCTTCCCGCTACCGTTCTCCCGACAGGTACAGGCTGATATCAAAAGTTTTGCTCCAGGCCCTCGAATATGGCCTCGATTATGTCCTGGGCAGAGTCTCAAAAGATGCCCGCAGCATGTTTAACAGGTCACGCAGGGTCTGTATGGAAGCCCACAGGGCTAACGGTTTCATCAGGCTGTCCCCTGTGGAAAATGCAAATGGCAGGTTTATGGTCGGCAAGGCTGATTTTCAGCACGATATCAGTGACCTGGTACTGCGCTACTTTGCCCGCCGCCACCGCGGGTGGAAAATTTACCTGATTACCGGCAATAAAATTAATGCTGACATAGAACAGACAGCATTAACAGCACAGACAGCCTGTTATCTTGAAAACAGTGTCGTCAAGACCGCCTCCCTGGCTAACCTGCCTTTTGACCCACCGGGGGATGAGTTTGACTTGCTGTGGGAAACCTACTACGAGTCCCAGTATATTGAGGGAAGAAAAAACCTGGCCTTGGCCAGGAAACATTTACCTCAAAAATATTGGTCATGGGTTCCGGAAGGAAACAAACTAAAGTAGTTACTTTTTGAAATAACGGTTGTAATCCTAGTATTTGAGATACCGGCCTCCGGTTGCCAGAATCTTCTCGATATCAGCCTGCCCCACTTTCCATACCCTGACCTTTTTGCGGCCCCACTGTACGGCTGTTTCTTCATCAGCAAACCATACATCAATACGCTGTCCCTTTATCAGGCGGCCCGTATCTGTTGCCAGGCCGAGGCCATATCCCTCTATGTACAGAAGTGTCCCATGGGGGATTACCCTGCGGTCAACCGCAACACAGCCTACCCCGGCGTGGATCCTGGATTTTGTTTCACCCCTGTCTGTATAAGCCGTGGCTGTCATAACAAAATCAGGTTCAGCGTGTTCGAATTCATCCCGGGGACTTTCTTCACTGTATGTTTTGCTGTAAACCTTTTCGCCGGCGTCAATATCTGCTTTTACCAAAAGCCCGCCTGCCGCCCTGATCCCCAGGAAGGCAAACAGTGAACTGACAACCGCAGCAGCAATAAAAAATGCCAATAGATGTTTTTTCCTCATAGATATAGTATTCTACGCGGCGGGTCCAAAACCTTCCATTATGCTGTAACTACCGCGCATATTGCTGACCTGAACCCATATCATGCACCCGCTCCTGTCAAATCTTATTTTGGGGCATCTTTCATCAATCCATCGGCTGCCTCTGAGGTTGCCTGTTTAAATTCCCTTATGCTTCGGCCAAATGCCTTCCCGATTTCGGGCAGTTTCCCCGGTCCGAAAATGACCAGAGCAATAACCAGGATGAGCGCTATTTCAGGTAATCCCAACCCTAACATCCGGATACCTCCCAAATACTAATTTTTTTAAAATTATCTTATCTTTTGAATTAACTCTTCTTTGTATGGTCTTCGTGGCAGGTGACACAGTTCATCTTGCCCTGTTCGTTATCCAGCGTACTGTCCGCGCCCTGGTGGCAGCCCATACAGGTAATGTATTCGGCTGAAGGTTTAAATGTTGCCACATACTGGCCTTCAAGGGCCTTATTAAGGAGTTCGGCTACCTTGGCGGCGGTATCACCGGTAAGTTTGGCACAGCGGTCCTTCCTTTCATCAGTGCCCACCCGGACATCCGCAGCCTCGGTCCACCTGGTTACAGAAGCATGGCACAGAGGTGATTTTGAAATCGTTGTAATCTGATTGTTAAATTTGCAGTAAGCTTCGTGTTTATCTGAAGGGAACGGATTTTCAGTATACCACCCAATCAGGTCATTTCCCAGGTCGGCATTTTTCCCGGCAGCCAGATTAATCATCGCAAGTCCCCCGTTCAGGGCTCCGCAAAGAGTTCCCCAGCCAAAGGCGCCGCCCTCTCCATAAGCAAACATGTCCATGGGAATCGTATTCCAGGGTCCCCCGGTGTTTTCCCTCATGGTCTCAATTATCGCAGCCGCAACTCCATACATACAGCCGTCTTTGTAATAATTCTCATACCCCAGCTTTCTCACAGCCTCTACATCGAGCTTCTTATATTGCCACGGTATGGCACTTGCCTCTCCTGCTTTTGCGGTATTGCTGCCTGCAGTTCCAGTGGAACCGGTGGTGCCGGTGCAGCCGGCAACTCCACCGGCAAGGACTCCGGTAGCCAGGGCGCCCGCGCCGATGAGAAACCTTCTTCTGGTCAAACCGTCTTTCAGTGCTGTTTTCTCTGTCATTGATAACCCCTCCTTATTAATATTTGTCTCGACAGTTTTCAATATTGTAGTTTGTGTTTGTGCCCACTTTCACATCTTGCCTTACAGCCTTTTTGTCACTTGTTGTCATTCGGTGTCTTAACCTGTCTTGTTTTGTCTTATTTCAAATAATTATCCACACTTTTCATTTTACCTGCACACACTTTCTTATACCGGTATAGGAATTAGTTATAGCTGTATTGAATATTGGAAACTGTTGCATTATAATTAGGTAAAATACATATAATAAGGAGTCATTAAAGATGAACCTCCCCCATTTTGAAATGTTCTGTGAAGTTGCCAGGGTAAAGAGCTTTTCCAAAGCGGCAAAATTACTTCATTTAAGCCAGCCGGCCATAAGTGCGCAGATTCACTATCTCGAGGATTTCTATGGTATGCAGCTCTTCAACCGCAGTTCCAGCGGTGTTACCCTGACTGCGGTAGGTGAACTGGTATACAAATATGCCAAGGAAATCCTGAAGCTTCATGATGAGCTGGAAAATGAAATCGACAGCATGCTGAAGAATGAAAACCAGAAACTGACCATCGGAGCCAGTTCCACGATAGGCAATTCAGCGCTGCCCTGCAGTATCTGGACCTTTAAGGAAAAATATCCCCAAGCCCAGATCAAACTTGAGGTACATAATTCAGAGAAAATCCTGGCTCTCCTGGAAAACAACCAGCTCAACCTGGCTCTTCTGGAAAACCCCATATCAGGTTTGCCGGAAAACCTTGTTTCACAATCCATTTCCAATGATGAACTCCTGGTAATTGCACCTGCCAAACCTCCCTGGGTCGAACGAAACACAATAACCCTGGAGGAAATAAAAACAGCCCCCTTTATAATCCGGGAACAGGGTTCAGGCCTGCGCCAGATTTTTGAAGAGGCTATTACTTCATGGGGAATGAAACTAAGTGACCTGAATATTGTCACCGAAATGAGCACCACCAGCGCTATTCAATCCACTGTTGAAGCCGGACTCGGGGTTTCTATTGGCAGCCGGATAGCGACCCAAAAGGAAATTCGCTCCGGAACCATCCATCCCCTTACGATTGAAGGAAAATCAGTAAAATTCAATTACCAGGTAGTTTATAAAAGTGAAAAAAGCCTGAATAATATCGCCAAGAGGTTTATCCGTTTTATCCTGGGCCCGGGGGCGCCCTTCTGCTAATTGCCGGTTTTGGATACCAGGTATTTCATAAACATACTTCCGGCCCAGGCCCCCAATATCAGGAACAGGCCAAATACCCAGCCATGAAGGGACTGGGAAGCAATCCCATTAACCAATGCCCCGATATTGCATCCAAGCGCCAGTCTTGCCCCGTAGCCCATCAGCAGCCCTCCTGCGATTCCAAGGGCAAGCTGCCGTGATGACTTCACCTTTTTTATGCGGAACTCTGCAGCTAATACCGCGGCAAGCATCACACCAAATATCAGGCCAAGGTTCAGGACAGTCCCTCTGCTGAACAGCAGATCTATAAGGCCCAGGTTAAGCGGCTCATCCCAGACATAAAACCATGTTTCGGGATGCCCTCCGGCAGCTTTGCATACAGCCAGCCCCCATTTAGCAATATTGCCGGTAATTCCCCATGGCTTCCCTAAGGCAGCCAATAGGATGTTTAAAACACCCAGCAGTACCCCCCCGACCCAATAAGGCCAATAACCCGAAAGTATTCGTTTCTTAAAGGTCCGCCCATTTTTCATTAAGCTCCACCTATCATTTTTTTTCAATAGTAACCAGCCACACCCCGTTGTCCTTATCCTCAACATCAAAAACATATCCCCTGTCATCACACCACTTGATGATGTTCCGTACTGTTCTGCTATAGTCTGTTTCGACTGTAAGGACATCACCGGATTTCATCTCGCTGATTACTTTCTGGGTAGTCAAAAGTGGCACCGGACATACTTCTCCCAGCATATCCAACCTATTATCAGCCATTGCTTTTCACTTCCTTTTCAGCCAAATCTTTTTCAGTCAAACCATTTTTGCTATTATTTCTCTTTTCTATTCCCATCGCGAGTAAATTTAGTCCCCCCAGCAGCGCCAGGGTCAATACAATACTGGGTATCCAGCCGATAAAATCAGGTAAAAATACTGCATCAATACTGAAAAAATTGTTTTTCCACCATGAAAAGTGATAGACTCCCAATACTGAACCGGCCGTAATCCCCAGGATTACGGCCCAGAAAAGAATGAATCCTTCTCCGATGCGCTGCAGGGTTCCACTGGCACAACCGCCCGCCAGGACCATGCCAAAACCGAACAGGACTCCTCCCACAGCGGTGTGAAAGCCCACCGGATAAACCCATTCGAGGAATCCTCCGGAGGTGTCAAAAGCCTGAATAATGACAATTCCCACGAAGGAAATGGCGATCAGGATGATCACCACACGGGCCATACTAAAATCCCTGAAGAGAAATATATCCCTAAAGGCAGAGGCGAAACAAATTCCTGACCTGTATAAAACAAATCCCAGGGCAATCCCGATAATCCATACTAACAGCAGTTCCTGCTCTGTGATAAAAGCAGCTATTCCAAAGGCAGTGATAAAACCAACCACTCCAAGGGAAAGCCCTTTTTTGGGGGGTATTTTCACAGGCACATCACCTACCTCTCCCGATACATCGACCCGATAGTTTTCATAAAGACTGCCGGGTTAATTGTCTCACCCTTTGGTAAACCGAGTTTCCCGGCCAGGCCCCTGGCTATCTTTTCAGCAGCAGCATTCGCAGCTTCTGGCCGCATCTCCGGAACCCGGGCGAAAAAATCCCTAATCAGGTTAAAGTCCCGCTCATCAACCAGGTGGAGGTAAGCCCTCAGGCGGTTCCCCATTTCCGAGTCCACTGCAAAGGACTCAAAAATGACCGGCTCACTGAGATTCTTTTCCCTGACCACAATGGTATCAGCAACCATATCACCAACCCGCTGACGGTTCTCCGAAAAGAAAATGGCAATCATACCGGCAGCGTTTCCGGCAGGAAGAGCATCAACAATCCGCATCAGGTTTCTGACAAATACACTGCCAAAAGTAACAGCCTCCCCTGTTCTCCTGACAACCCGAAGTCCTGCTGCCTTCTTGCCCGGTGTCTGGCCGTTCCAGATGGTTTCAAAAAATATAAAATAACCAAAACTGAGCAGGAAATAAAGGATTACGACAACAGCCACTACGACAATGATAAGTTTCTCTGACAACACCTCTCCGAAAACCCCGACCATTGCTGCCGTAAAACCTCCCAAAACAAGGTACGCCACACCGAGGATAAGGGAATCCAGAAGCAATCCGATAAACCGTGATCCGAGTCCACCCAGCCTGTAACTGTAATATATCTTTTCGGAACTATAGAGAGACAGGTCCTGCAATGTCATCTTCCCCCCTTCTTTGTTTACGGCTGCCGGAATATACATAATACCCCAGGAGTAAACCCGTCAAAGCGGCAAATCCCAGCTTTGCCTGAGGCGGTATATTAACCGGAGTGATAAAACCCTCAATGGCCGCAGCTGCCATGAGAATAGGTATACTGCCCAGGGATATTTTCATGGCAGGGATGGCCTTTAATTTCAGGGCATCTCTGCGCGTAAAATCACCGGGCCTTACCACTGCACCGGCAATCATCAGCCCGGCAGCGCCATTTAAGGCAATTGCGAACAGCTCCGCTATGCCGTGGGGCAGAATCAGAGACCAAAACTCCAGGCCCTGCTGAGCGCCTGCGAAGATGTCTGCCAGAGCCCCCAGCAGAAGCCCATTGCGCACCAGGATAAAAACCGTGCCCACCCCCCAGGTAATCCCCAGGACCAGACAGTAAAAAGACACGGTGATGTTATTTACCATTATGGCGCTGGAAAATAGTGGTTTCAGTGAGTCCTCAATCCTGGCGCCGGTATTCCCTTCAGCAAAATTTTGCTTAACTGCTTCCCTTATTTCCTCAGGCAGCGCCAAAACAGCCAGGCTGCTGCCGGTGTGGTTAAGCAGCGCTCCCCAGGCAGCGCTCAGCGCCAGAATCAGGGATGCCGCAATCACATATTTCCTATACCTGTAAATAAGCCCCGGAAAGCCTTTGGAATAAAAGTTGAGCAAACTCCTCACAGAAGCCGTTTCCGTCCGGTACAGGCTGCTGTGAGCCCGGGCTACCAGCTGGTTGAGGTAATTGACCACATCTGTATCCGGATAATTGGTCTGGGCATATGCAAGGTGGGCCGTCACCCGGCGAAATAAAGGCCCGACATCCTCCAGGTCGCTGCGGGAAAGTGAGGCCGCGCCTTTTTTGTCTATCTGGTCAAGGATTCCCCGGAACCTGGTCCAGGTGTCCCTGTTTAGTTGGATGAACTTCTGGGAATTCATTCTTTATATCCTCCCCCTGGCCTTGAGTTCCAGGTATTGGTTGATAGTGGCGACAGAGAGCTCTTCAGGCGGGACATTGACCACCGCCACCCCCATGCTGCGCAGTATGGCCATGGCTTTGTCCCGTTCCCGCAGCACTTCTTCAGCAACAGCCTTTTCATACATCTCCCGGGAACTGGCAGGCAGGTTCCGGGAAGTCTGCACCAAATCCGAATCAATAAGGGTTATGCATACCACCAGGTGTTTCCGTGCCAGGACGGAAACGTAACTTATCAGCTGCTTTGAAGCCTCGGTATCTATCAGGTCGGTAAAGAGACAGACCAGGCTGCGTTTTCTGTTATTCTCCATGATGTAATGACAGGCCCCGCGAAAATCGGGTTCCACGACTTCAGGCTGGATATTGTACAGGCTGGAGGTTATTCTCTGAAGCTGTCCCTTCCCCTTCTTTGGAGGCAGAAACAGCTTCATCCGGCTGTCAAATACCGCCAGCCCCACTTTGTCATCCCTGGTTACCCCGACATATCCCAAAAGCAGTGCGGCATTAACTGCCAGGTCAAATTTTGACAGCCTGTCAACATGTGTTGTCATCATCCGCCCGCTGTCCAGGACCAACAGCAGATTCTGACTCTTCTCATCCTGAAATTCATTACTGACAAGTTTACCCCTGCGGGCAGAGGCGGTCCAGTTAACCCGCCTGTATTCATCATCGGGAACATAGTCACGCAGTCCCTCAAAATCAGTGCCCAGACCCCTGATAACAGCAGGCCTAAGCCCGGCCTCCCGGAGAAACCCTTTTTGGGCCTTCAGGGCATGTCTCCTGATATCAATTATATTAGGATAAACCTTTATTTCCCTGTTTTCATACCCGCTTTTGGCCTGTCTGATAAACAGCCCCATCCGGCTGAAGTACCTAAAATTCAGGCAGCCAAAGGAGTAATCACCTCGTTTGGCTGGAATAACCCGGTAAACCACAGAACCCTCTTCCCCCGCTGCCAGCCGCAGTTCCCGGACGCGGTCGCAGGCAGTAAAGTTAATAGCCGGAGGCTCGTCCTTGACAATAACCCTGTAAGGATGGGAAGTACGGTTTTTGACATTGACCCGGACCGGGTTTTCCGCTCCCAGGGACATCTTATATTCAAAGTCCCTGTCCAGGGTGAATCCCGCAGGCCTGGCGGTGATAAAAAAATCAAAAAACAGGGCAGCCGCCAGAATCCCGTTATATATGAGGGCAATCATAATTCCTGTGCTGCCGGGGCCTCCTGCAAGCAATGGGATAGTACCTGCCAGCACAAGAATAATCAGCCTCCTGGAAGGTATCATCTCATCACCTCGGCACTTCAACACTGTCCAGAATCAGACGGATAACATCATCTGCAGTCAGTCCCTCTATCTCGGCCTCCGGCTTTAGCACCAGCCTGTGCCTCAATACAGGCGCAGCCAGTCTCTTGATATCATCAGGGATAACATAGCCGCGCCCGGTCATGGCTGCAAAAACCTTACCTGCCAGGAGCAGGTTGATTGACGCCCGGGGGCTTGCCCCGACAGTCAAATTGTAGTTCTTCCTGGTCCCTTCAACAACAGCCAGGATGTAATCAAAAATGGCATCCTCCACCACAACCGCCTGCACTTTTTCCCTGATCATGAGAATATCCGCCGGATTAAGTACCTTGTTAACTCCGGCCTCATTTATCCGGTCAGCCCGGAACCCATTGTGGTAATTTCTGAGGACAGACTTTTCTTCCTCATGGGAGGGGTAATCAACAATTATCTTCATCAAAAAACGATCCAGCTGGGCTTCCGGGAGTGGGTAGGTTCCCTCATGTTCTATGGGATTCTGGGTGGCGATCACAAAAAAGGGCTCTTCCAGCCGGTATCCGGTCCCGTCAATAGTCACCTGTTTTTCCTCCATGGCCTCCAGAAGCGCTGCCTGAGTCTTTGGGGGAGTCCGGTTTATTTCATCTGCCAGCAGAAAGCTGGTAAATACCGGGCCTTTTTTCAGGGTAAAACTCCCGGACGAGAAATTATAGACATTTGTCCCAATGATATCTGACGGCATCAGGTCAGGAGTAAACTGGACCCTCTTAAATTCACAGTCCACCGCCTGTGCCAGTGTTTTCACCAGGAGAGTCTTCCCGGTACCGGGGACCCCTTCAAGAAGAATATGTCCTGTATTCATCAGGAGGCCCACAACCAGTTCCTCGATTACTTCCTCCTGTCCTGCCACAACCCTGGCCAGCTCCTGCCGGACCTGGGCAATCCTGTCTTTAATGTCGTGCATATCCTGCATGTTTCAGATTCTCCCTTCGCCAGTTCTCCATATCATGTACCAGGGCAAACAACTCTGCCTCCGATAAACCACCCCTTTGGCGCAGTTTCCCGACAGACCCGAGTATCCGCTCCAGGCCGTCACTGTCCATCTCTCTCCTCTGTCTGCAGAGGTAGATAATCTCCTCTTTTTCGATACTTCCCGGGACACCCAGGGTCCTGGTAAGGCTCTGCCAAAATCCCGTATAAATACTCTCCAGGGCAATTTCCCTGGCCCGGCCCTGCCGGTAAATATTGGCCATTGTATTCACATACTGGGCTGAGGGCCCGGTATCTGTCCGCAGAAGCGGGACAGGCCTCCCAAAGCGCCGTCCCCAGAAGATGTACAGCAGCAGCAAGGCTGCTGCTGCCTGTACCCCGGCGGCAGCAACCGTTTTGCTGACAACCGGCCGGGCGGCGCCTCCGGCGGCATCTCCTGCGGCGGCCCCTCCGGACTCATCAAAGATGACCCGGGAGGGCTGCAGGACGCGGAAGATATTGGCCACAAAGATGACATTGTCACCCTCCTGAATTCCCTTATTGGTTACCGGATACGGGTCTGACACCGCTATTACACGGCCCCTGCCCAGGGCAAAGGACACGGCTGCAGCGCCCTTTGCGCTGCGGACAATAACTTCGGCATCCTTCACGGGCTTCATGGAGCGGCCCCCGGCAAAAACAAGATTACCGGCATCAGCCGTAAATGCAGTCTCCTCAGCTTCTACTTCGGCGCCGCCAAAAGAATCTCCCAATTCTATCCCCAAAGCCCTGGTGAGGTCGGTTTCCCAGGAGGAAAAAAGCACCAGACTGCCCCCTCCTTTTACCCATTGCACCAGGGTCTCAGCTGCACCTTCCGGGGGTGGAACACTGCCGCCAGGGATACCTCCAAACCTATTTTCAACCCTTATAAGGACCCCGCCGGAAAGGCTCTGGTAGCTGTCTTCCAGCCTGCTCTTCGTTAATCCCAGCTCTCCGGTAAGGAGATATAAGGCCTTGAGCCCTCTTGGCCCCGCATTGTAGGATGAGTATTCGGGAGTTCCGGCAAAATACCTCTGCAGCAGCAATGCAGCAAGAATATTAATTATAATTATTCCTGCCATAAAAGTCGTTTTACTTATTCTGATAACTACCCCTCCAGTCAGACACAAGGCTCAGGTACATTGCCCTGAATTCACGGTAGTCAGTGTCAGTACAATTTTCCATACCATACCATTTGCGTTCAAAAAAGTTTACTACCCCGGTAAACCGTTCGGGACTTTTGGAAGATTTCCTGAGCTCGGCGAGATAATCCATGTTGGTCTTACTCATCCGGAACTGAATAAGCTGCTGCCCATCTAAAAACATCAGCAGGGAAAGATACAAATACCTGACAGCTTCCCTGAAGTCTCCTGCATCAGCAGACCGGGCGGCAATTTCCCGGAAGCCGTTATAGTCAGTACCACCGGCCTCAGCAGACTCCTGCCCGGCAGCAGCCCGGTCAGGGAAAAAAGCCCGCGATACCCTTGAGGCAACAAAAAAAATCAGAAAAGACAAGCCGGCAACAGACAGCAGCAATAGCAGATAACCCCACCATTCAATTCTGCCGTCAGTACCCAAAATCCTGAACAACAGCCGTTCGGCCACAGCAGTACCTCTGTCAATCCACGTCACCGCCAGCCTGCTCAGGGTAAATTCCGGACGCATCAGTATCTCCTTAAGCAGGTCCCTCACTTCCTGATTGGTAAAAACAAGCTCTTTAGGCAAGCGGAACATCCCCTTTGGCACAGTCAGGTACAATTTCTCCAGGGCTGCCGGTCTGTGTGCCGCCTTGCGGCTGAGAATACAGGTAATCTGCCCGCAATTTCAGGTCATGCCCTTCCAGAATTGCCTTCTGGTTGTAATAATACAGGGTTGTGGCAACTGCCTGAAGCGGCATGATTGCAATCTGCATAAATACACCGGCAATGGGTCCAATAACGGGTATTATGGAGATTACCTGGGAAAGAGCGCCAATCATGGCAAAACCCAGCAGCCCCATGACAACAATAAAACCAAATGTCCTCCAGAAATACCCCTTTACCAGTTCCCGGCTCCTTCCCAGTGCGGATGCGTATCCGGTATCCTCTAAAAAAACAACCGGGCTGATTAGGAAAAACCACGTCTGGAACAGTATTCCGGGCACTATTAACAGCAGGTAGCCAAAGGCGGTTGCCAGCCCGGACAGCAGTAATGCGACAAAATAGGGGAAAAACCGTTTCAGCCCAAACCTGAGGCCTTCCTTAACTACAATTTCGCGTCCCGCCAGACTGTCGTCACACGCCTTGAAAAGGGCTCCCTGCATCGCAACCAGCCCAATCACAGCCGGAATAAACAGTATCAGTATGATTAATCCAAATACTATCATAAAGCCTGACTCATCTACTCCGATAACAGCCGCTGCTGCCACAGCAATAATAATAATTGCGGCAAAAGGCAGGTAACCAAGGAAGGTAATCATATACAGCTTCTTGATATTCTTTTTGAACAGGTCAATGCCAACATCAAGGATTTCTCCTATTCCCATTGGTTCAAAATATGTGTTGTTTGGCATCAGATACCTCCATAATTATATTGGTTTCCTGACCGGGTTTTGTTATTGGTTTTTTCGACATTTCCTTACTACATTTTCGTCACCTATAAGCTTATTTCCTCCCTGTATCAATCGAGTTCTCATGTAAAATGAAGTTTGAAAATAAAAAATTCCAAGGTATGCTTTTGGCAAAACCTTGGAATGCTTGTTACTCAGTGCAGGGCCCGAGACCGGGGTTGAACTCCGGTAAACTGGCTGTTATAAAGGTCGGCATAGAAACCGCCCTGGTCAATTAATGCCTTATGATTGCCCATTTCAATAATCCTGCCCTTATTCATGACCAGAATAAGTTCGGCATCGCGGATTGTAGACAGCCTGTGGGCTATCACAAAACTTGTCCTGTTCTTCATGAGATTGGCCATAGCCCTTTGAATAAGGACTTCTGTCCTTGTATCCACACTGCTGGTGGCTTCATCAAGAATCAGGACCACAGGGTCAGCAAGTATGGCCCGGGCTATGGTAAGAAGCTGCTTCTGTCCCTGGGAAATATTGGTTGCTTCTTCATTAAGAACAGTATTATAGCCGTCAGGCAGTGTCCTTACAAAATGGTCGGCGTGAGCTGCTTTGGCTGCACGCACTATTTCTTCCATAGTTGCACCTGATTTGCCATAGGCTATATTATCCCTGATGGTCCCGTTAAATAACCAGGTATCCTGAAGCACCATTCCAAACATTTTGCGCAGCGCGCTGCGCTCCATAACCTTGATGTCCACACCATCAATACTGATTCTGCCGGCGTCTATTTCGTAAAAGCGCATCAACAAGTTCACCAGCGTGGTTTTACCCGCACCGGTGGGGCCGACAATAGCAATGGTATGACCTCTTCTTACATCCAGGTTCATATCCTCTATCAGCGGTACATCCTCTTCATAACGGAAAAACACATGTTCAAATTTGACATCGCCTTTCGGCATTTCAATTACTTTTGCATGAGGGCTGTCGGGGACTTCTTCCTCTTCATCCAGCACCTCAAATACCCGTTCTGCACAGGCAATCGTTGCTTGAATAACATTGGCGATATTTGCCGTTTGAATAATGGGCATGGTGAGGGACCTTGAATACTGGATAAAAGCCAGGATATCCCCGAACCCCAGGATATTCCTGGTAATCCAGATGCCTCCGACAATACTTATGCCTACATATCCCAGGTTGCCTATGAAATTCATCAGGGGGAACATTATACCTGATACGAATTGAGCTTTCCATCCTGCGCTGTACAGCCTGTCGTTTACAGCTTCAAATTTCTCTAATGAATCTCCTTCACGTCCGAATGCCTTCACTATTTTATGCCCTGTATACATCTCCTCAACATGACCGCTAAGCTGACCCAGTTCTTTCTGTTGAGCCGCAAAGTATTTTTGAGACTTCCTGGCAATGAAGGCAGTCGTCCCAATATACAGGGGAAGTGTGGCAATTACTATCAGGGTGAGTATTGGGCTGATTGTCAGCATCATAATGATATAGCCGATAATTGTAATCACCGAGGTGATAACCTGAGTTAAACTCTGCTGCAGTGTTGTGGCAATGGTATCGGTATCATTGGTAACACGGCTTAAGATATCACCATGGGGATGGCGGTCAAAATATTGCAGCGGCAGCCTGGCCAGTTTATTGTCTACTTCCCTGCGCAAATCATATACCGTTTTTTGGGCCACACCGGACATCACCAAACCCATGACCAGGCTGAAAGAAGCGCTTACCAGGTACATGCCCAGCAGGATTAAGGCTATGTCACCGATGGATTGAAAATCATATTGTCCGTTTGTTTCTCTGATGGCTCTGATGGCCCCATTAATCTGCTCATCTGTCAATTTCACCTTTTCTCCGGCCTGCGGACCGTTATCCGGCATTTTTTTACTCAGGTCTATCATTTTTCGGACTATGTCTGCCTTCTGGTCTGCATCTTTGACCTGATTCAGCATAGGCAGCTTCACAAATTCCTCGATAGGGTTCATTTTTTGAGCTTCAGACATTTTTTCCAGCATCATCCTGGCCATATAACTGTCCTGCAGTTTGTTCATTGCCTTGGCAGCCACCTTCGGTGCAGCTATGGTAAATAATGTGCTGCCAATGGCAAATATCAAAACAATAATCAAACTGACTACATGTGGCCGCAAGTATCTGCCAAGCCTTTTCAGAGTCCCTTTAAAATCCTTTGCCTTTGCCACAGGCTGGGCAAAACGGGGTCCCATTCCGCCGCCTGCGACGCCCCCTGGCCCCTGGCTGCTGTTTTGTTTACTCACGCGATTTCCTCCTCCGACAGCTGTGAGGATACAATCTCGCGGTATACCTCGCAGGTATTTAGCAGATCCTTGTGAGTTCCCATTCCGGTAATCTGTCCTTCATCCAGAACAATGATCCTGTCTGCATCCATAACAGTACCTACCCTCTGAGCAACAATAATCACCGTTGCTTCTGTAGTCTCTTTTTTCAGGGCTGCACGCAGGAGCGCATCTGTTGTGAAGTCAAGGGCCGAAAAACTATCATCAAATACATAAATTTCCGGTTTTCTTACCAGCGCCCTGGCAATAGAAAGGCGCTGTTTCTGCCCGCCTGATACGTTGGCGCCGCCCTGCTCAATTTCGTGGGCACAGCCGCCTTCCATATCGGAGATAAACTCAGCAGCCTGGGCAACATTTGCGGCATGCTTGATTTCTTCTTCTGTTGCCTGGTCATAACCGAATTTAATGTTTTCCATGATTGAACCCGAAAAGAGGACTGCTTTTTGCGGCACAAAACCGATTTTAGCCCGGAGACTTTCCTGGGATATCTCCCTGACATCTACACCGTCAATAAGAATGCTGCCACTGTCCACATCATAAAATCTCGGAATAAGGTTAATCAGGGTTGATTTACCTGAGCCTGTACTGCCAACTATGGCAGTAACTTCACCGGGGCGGGCCAAAAAGGAGATATTCCGCAAAACCGGTTTCTCGGCGCCATGATAACTAAAGGTGACATCCTTGAATTCTACATAGCCCCTTCCGGTAAAAGACTCATTTGGTTTCTCCGCATCCGTTATGGCCGGCACAGTGTCAAGAACCTCGTTGATTCTAACCGCTGCAGCCTGTGCCCGTGGGACCATAACGAACATCAGGGAAAGCATCAGCATGGAAAACATTATCATCATAGCATACTGGGTAAAGGCGGCAAGTGCGCCCAGGTCCATGCTGCCTTGACTGATACGGATACCCCCAAACCAGAGAACAGACAGGGAAGTCAGGTTCATCACCAGCATAATGGCAGGCATCATGAAAGCCATGACTTGGTTTACTTTTATAAAGTTGCCTGTAAGGTCGGCATTCGCTGCATCAAAACGCTTTCTTTCGTGGTCTAAGGTATCAAAAGCACGAATTACGCGAATACCGGTCAGCTTTTCACGCAAAACAAGATTGATTTTATCGATTTTTACCTGAACCAACCTGAACAGAGGCATCCCCCGCGATGCAATCAAGGCAATCACCAGGGCCAGGACCGGTATTGCAGCTGCCAGCACCCAGGTAAGTGTCCTGTCTTCCCGGAAGGCCATGATGATGCCACCAACAGCCATCATGGGAGCGCTGACCATCAGGCGCATTATCAGCACAGTAACCATCTGAATCTGATTAATATCGTTGGTTGTCCTGGTAATAAGGGTAGCAGTGCCTAACTTATCAAATTCGTTTAATGAGAAGCTCTCAACTCTTTGAAAAACCTTGCTGCGCAGGATTGTTCCCAGACCGAGGGCAATTTTCGATGACAGTAAGCCGGCAATAATCGCACTGACAACTCCACCTCCGGCAACAAGAAGCATCAATCCTCCGATCTGCATAATCTTGTTGGTATCGCCGCTCATAACACCATCATTGATTATTCTTGACATCAATGTGGGCAGATAAAGGTCTCCCATCGTTTGCAAAAATATAAATACCAGCACACCGGTCACCATAGCGCTAAATGGCTTTAAAAATCTGTATAGTCTAAGCATAATTTTTCCCTCTTTTACTAAGTCTTCGCCTGGTGGAAGGAACATTAATTTCTAAGGTTCAGGATTTCTATCGTTCAGGATATTTTTCAGTAAACTTAATCCTTCGATTATTATCTCAAATTCTGCGGCAGTCCCTGTGCCGAGTAAGTCTGCGAACATTTCTTCGGCCTTTTTATGCACCCCCTTAAAAAGTTCATCAACCTTTGGTGTTACATTGACATAGACCAGCCTTCTGTCCTTAGCACTCCTGGTTCTCACAACCAACTGCTGTTTTTCCAGCCTGTCAATTATTCCGGAAATTGTGCTATTTGATAGATTAACCTTCCGGCTTAACTCACTAATCTTCATTTCACCAAATTTCATTAATGTACCAATCACTATACCTTGTGGTATCGTTATGCCAAGGTTTCTAAAATCATGGCGCATATTATGCTTTATTACTTTGCTTATTTCGGAGAAGAGTCTTACCACCTCTGCCTTTTTATTTGTGGTTTCCATTGTTTCATACCCCCAAGCGCTATATCCATGTTTCGATACAGAAAACTTTCTTATCCCAATACCTTTCATGGTAAGTTTTTCGCATAGTAATGTTTCGTATGCGAATGTTTCGTACAGAAATTATCTTACCTATTTTTTTAAATATTGTCAACTGGAAAAACGTTTGGTGTCTGCTACAAAAAAACAACTGCCGGGTCCAATTCATTCTGGACCCGGCAGCCGCTTTGCCGGAAATACCTTATTGTATGATGACCAACTCATCCGGGGAATTTGTTACCTTTTCAACTCCCTTTTCCGTAAGTATAAATGTGTTTTCAATTCCCACAAGCCCTTCTCCCGGAAAGACAAATTTAGGTTCCAGAGCAAAAACCATACCCGGTTCCAGCTTAACATCAACACCCTTTGCCAGTACCGGAAATTCATCCAGTTCCAGGCCGACCCCGTGACCGATAAACTTCACCCGGTCAGAACCGCTGCCCATGAAATGGTCCCCCAGTCCGGCTTCGTCCGCCATTTTAAGGGCCAGGTCATAAAGGCTGCTTCCATTGGCACCGGGTTCGACACGTTCAAGAACCGCATCCTGTATCTTCAGAGCTGTGTTAAATGCCCTGATCAGCTTATCAGATAGGTAATCGATGGCATAAATACGCGACCGGTCTGTAATATATCCGCCCCACAACCCGGCATAATCAACCAGGATGGGTTCACCAGTCTCGATTGTCTTAAAACTGCATCCCTGGGGGAATACCGGATGGAGCCCCTGCCCCCCGCCCACTCCGTCAAAACAGGAAGGTACAGCAGCCGCCCATCCTGACATCAACTGCCCGAAAAACATCGTATTTCCAAAGGCACGCATGCTCATATGTCCGATATGGCCGGCTTTTCGGGCCCGTTCTTCGATTTTGGCTGCAAGTGCCACCTCTGTTATCCCGGCCCTGATTATCCCGGGTATCTCGTCATAGACATCGGTCATCTTGCGCCCCGAAACCCGCAGAAGTTCCATTTCATACCCGGACTTAACCTGCCTTACCTGTCTGATAAGGCCCGAGATGTCCACCAGCTTCGTGCCGGAGAACATCTTAGCATAAAAAAGGTAAGTATTTGCCGGCAGTACATCCATTTCCAGGCCTAAAACCGCCGGAGCTCTGCCTCCCGCTATTAACAGTTCAGGAAGCTTCTTGACACTGGCCAGAGGAAAAACGTTTGCCATCGCAGATTCATCCCTGGCCCTGGCAAAGCTCTTCTTAACCCACAGTACCGGGTCACCGGAAGAAGGTATGTAAAGATAGCCGTTTTGTGCCGTCCCCGAAAAATAAAATAAATCAACAGGCTGCACAATCAATGCGCCAGCTACCCCGTTCTCTCCCAGCAGTAACTGAAACCTGCTAATCCGGGACTCAATTTCTCTTTTGGGTATCAGAGACATTTTGTTACCCCCCAGTTGAAATTTATTTGAAAGTTGAAATTTGATTGAAATATGATGGCTGCCAATAGTTAAATACAGATATAATTATATACTTTTCAAAAAAGTTTTTCATTTAACTTAAGTCAAATTGTATAAATTAATACCTGAAGGGTAGGATACAGATTTTAACAGTACAAAAAATAATATGTGTTGGAAATTATCTGGCTTTCAATATATAATGAAACCCGGGATAAGGAGGTAATTTTATGGAAATTGGATTTAATGACCTTTTGAATTTTCTCCGAGACAGTCTCGTGCGCAGGGGGTTTGTCATAACGGCTGCAATTGATACCAACCCTGAGGACCTGCCGGTAAGTAATGGTATCAGGCCTGATGTAACGGCCATCTTGAAGAATGCTAAAACCGTTTACGGAAAAATAGAACTTCCTGAAGACAATTTTTCCACAGAACAGTGGGACAGGCTCAGGGCGCTTTCGGCCGACTCTTCAATAACCCTTTATGTAGCCTTCCCTGAAGCAGAAAAAATGAATTTTATCCTGTCACTGATTAACGGCAAACTTGCCGAACGGCAAAATATATTCCGAATATATATGGGGAAGGGAATGGTTTAGTGTTGATTATTCCTGAAAAAATTACTATGTATGGTCAGTAAATTTATCCGGCAGCTAACCGCCATTTTGGTGTTTTATACCCTCAATCCGGTATTTCACACCCCTTAAACCGCATTTCAGACCATAGGACTGGGAAAAAACCAGCCAATAATTAATAATATCTATATAAAGAGCTTCTTTTAAAAAGCTCACCCATACTCCCAGCTCGAATACCTGCCGCCTGCACCGGCAGGTATTCTACATTATAGAGTAAATATGCATAATTTCTCCCCTGCCATAAAAGACTAAGTCCCAGAATACTCTTATTTTGAGGGGAGGTGTTCTGGCATTCCTTGTCATTTACAGGTTTGCCGGAAAATATATTGAGGACAGATAACCCATCAGGTTCACCCCGGGTAGCTTATTTTTGCATGGAATACGGATTGAGCAGCGCCCTGCCCATTTACGCCGGAGGACTTGGTGTTCTTGCCGGAGATTACCTCAAGGCAGCCAAAGACCTGAACGCTCCGGTAACAGGCATCGGAATCCTATGGAATCAGGATTATACGGAACAGTTTATCGGGCAGGACGGGTATCCTTACGATATGTATCCCAATTATGACTTTTCTGCAGTCGAAGATACAGGGTTGAAAGTAACCCTGCGTGTCAGGGGGGCCGACGTGGCCTGCAAGGTCCATAAAATTGAAAAATACGGAAATGCCACAATATATCTCCTGGATACCAATTTCCCCGGCAGTCCGCACGGCTGGATGACCAACCGCCTGTATGGAGGAGTGCAACAGGACCGCGTTGCTGCTGAAATGATTCTTGGCATAGGCGGGGTAAGAGCTCTCCGGGCCCTGGGGATTGAGGTTGACATTTATCATTTTAATGAAGGGCATGCATTATTTGCCGGTGTCGAACTGATCAGGGAAAAAATGCAGCAGAACAAAATATCTTTCCATGAAGCCTGGAAATTAACCCAAAAAGAGGTGGTCTTCACAACACATACCCCTGTTGAAGCAGGCAATGAAATCTGGGGCCATGACCTTTTGCAGCATATGGAGGCCTATAACGGGCTGAACTATGAGCAAATGCGTGATATCGGTGATGACCCTTTCAACATGACCATAGCTGCCCTGAGGATGGCTGACACGGCCAATGCCGTATCCAAACTTCATGGTCAGACGGCAAGAAGCATGTGGGGCAATGTTTATGAAACCGCCCCGATCATCTCCATTACCAATGGTATCCATGTGAACACCTGGCAGGATGAACGCATCCGGAATGCCTTTGAAAAAGGTGAAGACCTCTGGGAACCGCACTTGCAGTGCAAAAAAGAACTTGCAGACTTTATCAAACAGCATACGGGGACTACCCTCAACCCGGAGGCTCTGGTGATAGGTTTTGCCCGGAGGGTAGCTCCATACAAAAGAAGTGAGCTGATCTTCCGGAATACGGATATCATTGACCCACTGCTCAGGGAAGGAAAACTGCAGCTTGTTTTCTCAGGTAAAGCACACCCAAGGGATTCAATGGGCAAGGACATTATCCGGAAGCTGGTGGAAATGGACCGGAAATACCGCGATGCTGTCGTCTTCCTGGAAAACTACAATATGGAAATTGCGCAGCTGATGGTCAGGGGATGTGATGTATGGCTGAATAACCCCAGGAGACCCCTGGAAGCCAGCGGAACCTCCGGAATGAAGGCCGCAGTAAACGGGGTGCTTAACCTGAGCGTGCTTGACGGCTGGGTTGCCGAGGGACTGCAGCACGGTGTAAGCGGTTGGCTCCTGTGTTCCATATGCGGAAAAGAAGTCCACGCAGAAAATCAGGACGAATATGATTTGCAGAGATTGTATGAAGTGCTGCTGTCAGAAGTGGTTCCTACTTATTACAAGGATAAAAGCAGGTGGCACAATATGATGCGTTCCAGTATTGATATGGCTCACTACCAGTTTTCCTCCCACCGCATGCTGAGGGAATATTATGATGTCATGTACCAAAAGACCGCCCTGAACCAGGGCGGGTATGTCAGGCCGCATTCATTTATGATCTCGGCGCCGGAATATGTGAAACCGCCACGTCAGTACCAGTAATATCAGTGAAATCGAAAACCGCTTCAGGCCCATCGCCTGAAGCGGTTTGATTATGCTTAACTCTGCTTGTAAACTCCGTCAGCATTTATTTTATCACTCTGATTGGGAACAAAGGTCTTGCAGGCCGTCTCCATACATGTATTTGCAGGAGTGGGGGCCGCCATTGATGCCTGGGGAGCATCAAAATTATCGGGCATGCTGTCACCCACCGCATCTGATGTTACCATGATCTTATTGGCCTTGCAGTGATTACCGTTTGCCCAGTAGTGACATGTGTTGACTGAACAATAGATTTCCTGGTTCATTTTATCACCTCCTGGTCAATAGGTTTTCCCTATTGAGCCGGGAGTATGCTACTTTTCGACCAGATCCAGTCCCAGTTTAAAGGCTCTTTCCAATACCTCCCGGTTCCTGGCCATGGCCTTCTCGGCATAGGCTTCGGTATCGGGAACCCTGTATTTCTCAGCGACCCTGATCCACTCTTCCTTAGGAAAGACGATGGCGCCCTTGGGGTTAATCCCCACAGCAACAATCTCTTCCATAAAACCGCCATTATTCAGGGAACCCAGCATCCTCCGGAAAAGTTTCAAAGCATCTTCGGCACACTCGGGAGTAGGCGCCCCTGCCGTAAGGACTGTGACTATGCTGCGCTTTCTTGGTTCAAGCCTGGTAATCGATTTAATACCACCTCCGGGCACATAGGTAATTCTGCTGATAACTCCCATTAAACGGTCCAGAAGTATTTTCAGCTGTCCGGTCATATAATTACCATAAATGGGTGTCCCCACTACCACAGCATCAGCCTGCTCAATCTTCCGGACAATGTCCATCAGTCCGTCATCCTGCCGGCAAATTCCTTCCTGCCGGCATTCCAGGCAGCCCTGGCATGAATTAATATTCAGGTCATCAACAAAAACCTTTTCTGTCTCTGCCCCCCTGCTCCGGGCGCCTTCCAGAATCTTTTCCAGGATAATATCGGTATTACCCTCATTCCGGAAACTTCCGTTTATCGCATAAACTTTCATGATATCTCCCCTCTTTTTTTTGCAGTCTTAACTCTCTCGGTCATTCCTCAGCATCTACGCAGGCTGTATAATCTGAAATGAAACTTATACTATTTCTATTCGCGGAAAAATGCACAACCTCCTTCATTAATTTCCACTCATTTTTCAGGGTAATTTCGCCTGCTCTGCCAGCTATTTGCCGCCCGAAAAACATTTTACATATATGCATAATTGTGATAAAATTAATTTGTAGGAATAATGTATATATTTGTAGTACGGCAGTTTTGCAAAGCGGGTCATTTCAGACCGCATGCAGGAAATATTGCTAATAATTCAAGGCATAAAAATTAAAACTACGGGAGCATGGCAGGATGGGGTAATATATCAGATTAAAGCACTCCTTTCCGGAGTGTTTTTTGTTTTTTAATATAACTTTTATGAAAGGAAGTGCAAGTCATGTTTAAAGGAAACAGCAAATTTATCACAGCATTAACAGGCTTATTGTTGATGGGTCTGCTGCTGTCAGGGTGCGGCGGGTCAGCGCCGACATCCGGTGAGAGTCAGGAAACTTATAAGGTAGGCGCCATTTTTGACGTCTCCGGAAAGGCTTCTTCCCTGGGAATACCGGAACGTGACACTGCCCAAATGGTAGTTGACGAAATAAATGCAAACGGCGGAATCAACGGCCATCCCATTGAACTTATTATTAAAGACAGCAAAAGTAACGAGACAGAAGCTGCCCTGGCTGCCAAAAGCCTGATTCAGGAAGATGTTGCTGCAATTATCGGTTCCAGCAGCAGCGGCACAACAATGGCCATGGTTGAAATGATACAAAATGCTCAGATTCCCCTAATCTCCTGTGCCGCCAGTGTCCGGATCACCGAACCGGTGGCAGACCGGAAATGGGTCTTTAAGGTTGCCCAGAGTGACAGCATTGTGGCTGAAAAAATCACTGATTACCTGAAGGCCAACGGGATGAGCAAGGTTGCCCTGGCATCGGTTAATGATGCTTACGGCGACAGCGGCCGGACTGAATTTGAAAAGGCTGCAGCAGCAGCCGGGATTACAATTGTAGCCAAAGAAAAGTTCGAAACGGCAGACACTATAATGACTTCCCAGTTGACCAATATTAAAAGTCAAAACCCGGATGCCGTAATCTGTTGGGCCATCCCACCCGCTGCCTCAAGTTTTACCTCTAACTTCAGCCAGATGGGTATTGATGCACCACTAATCCATAGTTCAGGGGTTGGCAACCAGACATATCTGGACCTGGCCGAAAAGGCTGCAGAAGGAACAGTTTTCCCTATTGGCCGCCTGCTTGTTGCCGAACAGCTTGCTGATTCCGACCCGCAGAAGGCTATAACAAACGAATATGCCCAAAAATACGAGGATCAATTCGGTCCCAGAAGTACATTCGGAGGCCATGCCTGGGATGCAGTGAAAATAGTGGCCCAAGCCCTGGAAAAAGCGGGCCCTGACCCTGCAAAAATAAGGGATGAGATTGAAAAAACCAGCTTTACAGGAGTGACCGCTATATTTAACTTTACTCCTGAGGACCACAGCGGTCTGACCAAAGACTGCCTGGTCATGGTAAAAGTCAGTGATGGAAAATGGGAGCTGGTCAAATAATTCAAAAAGTTTTGTGATTAACTAAAAAAGTGTTTACAGGGACAGAAGTTTGTGCTATTATCTTTTTAATATTCAGTCAAAATTGCAATTGGCTGTCAACAAACTTAGACACTCAATGTGAAAAGTGATGACGGAGACAAGTAAGTTTTCCCGGTTTGTCCAGGGAGGAAGGGCCGTAGACTGCAAGCCTTTCCCTATACCGGTCAGCTGAAATTCCCTCCTGAACTGCAGGTTGAAGGGAACCCCATCCATTTGTGCGCAAGTTGATGGGTACTCCTGGTAGGCCGTGCCGGCGCTCCACCGTTAACAGGCAGAGGGTATCAGATTCAGTCAGAAGTCAGAAGTCAGGAGTCAGGAGCCAGTAATCATGAGTTGAGAGTTGGCGGCTGGCAGCCGACCTGGCAGTTGGCAGTTGAATCTCGTACCTGCAATTAGAGAGGGCTGCACTGCAGCCAATCTGGGTGGTACCGCGTGAAGTATAAACTTCTCGTCCCTGTTAGGACGGGAAGTTTTTTGTTTTTATTGTTACGGGTAAGAACGGTTAACCCAATGAGGCGTATGGCAGGACGGAAATCCCGTCACCTGGGGGAAACAGGTGCTTAACTATAAAAACAATAAACTTCGAGGAGTGTGAGACGGTGGAACGGTTGATGAAAAAACGCGTTTTCCTGGTAATTGCCCTGATTTTGGGCCTCGTCCTGGCAGGCTGCGGAGGTGCACAGGAAAGTACTGAAAAGAGCAGTTCTGCAGAAACAAAAGAACCCTATAAAATCGGAGCAATTTTTGACATCTCAGGTCCAGGTTCTTCCCTGGGTGTTCCCGAGCGGGACACGGTGAATATGATTGTTGAAAAGGTCAATGAAAATGGCGGCATTGACGGTCATCCCATTGAATTGATAATGCTGGACAACAAAAGTAATGAAACAGAAGCCGCCCTGGCTGCCAAGAGTCTCATCCAGAAGGATGTCCTGGCCATTATCGGCTGCAGCACCAGCGGCACCACCCTGGCAATGCTTGAGGGAATCCAGCAGGCAGAGATTCCCCTCGTTTCAGCTGCTGCCAGTATCCGCATTGTTGAGCCTGTCAATGAACGCAAATGGGTCTTTAAAACCGCCCAGAGCGACAGCCTGGTAGCTGAAAGGGTAGCTACTTACCTGAAATCCAAGGGGCTCACAAAAATAGCCTTTGCCAGCATGAATAACGCCTTTGGCGACAGCGGCAAGGTAGAGTTCGAAAAAGCAGCTGCCAAGGAAGGCATCGAAATTTTGGTTATGGAGAAATTTGAGCAAAATGATACTATGATGACATCACAGCTCACCAATATCAAGAAAGCTAACCCGCAGGCAGTGCTGGCCTGGGCAATCCCGCCTTCAGCTTCCAGCTTCACAACCAGTTTTGATGATTTGGGTCTGACAGTGCCCCTTATCCACAGCCATGGCATCGGCAATAAAACATTTATTGAACTCGCCGGTGATTCAGCCAACGGTGTGGTCTTCCCGGTCGGTAAGCTCCTGGTGGCCGAAGGTCTCCCGGATGATGACCCGCAGAAGCAGGTTCTGGTCGAATACGCGACCGATTTTGAAGCAAAATACGGCCCGCGGAACACCTTTGGCGGTCATGCCTGGGATGCTCTGCAGATAGTCCTCAACGCCGTGGAAAAAGCAGGTCCCGACAGGGCCAAAATCAGGGATGAAATAGAGAATACAACCGATTTCGTAGGCATTTCAGGTGTCTTTAATATGTCCCCTGAGGACCATAACGGCCTTAGTCTCGACAGCATGGTTATGGTTGAAATCTCAGAAGGCAGCTGGATACCTGCCAAATAACCGGTAACTATGCAGGCTCTCGGAAATGACCGGGAATGAAGTTTAGTGAGCTATTGGACCGATCTTGTACAACACCTCACCAAATTCCACGGTCGTTTCCGGAGCTAATAGTACAGGATAATAAGGCACAAAGCCTTGAGCTTAGAGGAAATTTTCCAAGAAACTCAAAACACCTTAAGGGAGGATGACATGAGCCTATCCAGCGAACTTCTTCAATACTTGCTCAGCGGCCTGACAATGGGTGGAATCTATGCCCTGGTTGCCTTAGGATTCGTGATAATACATAATGTCACGGGTATCATAAACTTTGCCCAGGGTGAATTCGTCATGCTGGGGGCCATGTTCATGGTAACCCTCGTCAATGCCGGAGTACCTGCTGCAGGCGCTCTGGTAATTGCAGTTATTCTGGTTATGATTGTAGTTGGCCTGATAGAATTCGGGGCTATCAGGACCGCTAAAAAAGCCTCCCCGTTAACACTCGTTATTATCACCATCGGTTTATCAACAGCAATAAAGGGTATCGCCCTGCTGATTTGGGGCACAAACCCTTATAAGCTGGAGCCCTTCACCAAAGGCGGCCCCATACATATCGGAGGGGCGACTATTATCCCCCAGAGCCTTTGGGTAATCGGAACAACCGTACTGGTTCTGGCCCTTACTTTTTTTATCTTTGAATACACATACTGGGGTAAAGCCCTCAGAGCATGTGTGGTCAACAAGTTTGCCGCGCGGCTCATGGGGATTAACCCCCAGCGAATGTCCCTGCTGGCTTTCGTGTTCAGCGCTGCCCTGGCCGCCCTGGCCGGAATAGTGATAGCCCCGATAACATATGTCACCTATGATATGGGCCTTATGCTTGGACTTAAGGGCTTTGTCGCTGCAGTCCTGGGAGGTTTAAGCAGTACACCGGGCGCCGTTATTGGCGGCCTGGCCCTGGGAATCATGGAATCAATGGGAGCAGGATTGTTATCTTCGGGATACAAGGATGGGATTGCGTTTATCATCCTCCTCCTGGTTCTTTTCCTGAAACCCGGCGGACTCTTCGGGACATCCGGCACTAAACGCGTATAAGGAGGGCCTTATGAAAGACCTTTTAAAACAAAAACGATTGCGACACGCACTGATACTTTTATTTACTTTGATTATTTTTACTCTCCCCTTTTTGATTACAAATAATTATTACCTCAGCGTCCTGGTTATTATAGGTATTCATACCATAGTTGTCGTCGGCCTCTGTCTCCTGATGGGATATGCCGGACAAATATCCCTGGGTCATGCTGCTTTTTACGGACTGGGAGCCTATACCTCCGGGATTCTCACCTCAACATATAATGTTTCTCCATGGCTGGCACTGCTTGCCGGAGCTGTGGGGACCGGAATAATAGCTTATTTGATAGGCATTCCGATTTTCAGACTGAAAGAACACTACCTGGCCCTGGCCACCCTTGGGTTTGGTCTTATCATACATGTTATCCTGATGGAAGAAGTGGAACTGACAGGAGGTCCATCGGGTCTAAGCAAAGGAATCCCATACCTGTCCATTGGCAGCCTGGTTCTTAATAATGATTTTAAATTTTATTTTCTCGTCTGGATACTGGCCCTGTTAGCTTTGATCCTGGCTAACAATGTGGTCCATTCCCGAATCGGTCGTGCCCTAAGGTCAATTCACGGCAGCGAGTTCGCCGCCCAGAGCCTGGGTGTGGATACTGGCAGGCACAAGCTGCAGGTTTTTGCCCTGAGCGCCGTGTATGCCAGTGTGGCCGGCAGTCTCTATGCCCATTATATTACCTTTATCAGCCCCAGCCCCTTCGGACTGATGACCTCGATACAGTTTGTGGTCATGGCAGTTGTAGGAGGCCTTGCCAGCATATGGGGACCGATTTTTGGCGTATCTGTAATCACTATCATGGCAGAAAGTTTAAAAGAGTTTATGCCTCTTTTAATACCCCAAGCCGGTGGAGAATATGAAATTGTTGTTTACGGAATTATTCTTGTCGTCATTATGATTTTTATGCCTGACGGCCTTACAGCAACATTGGTTAAAGCCTATGAAGGCTGGAGATACAGAAAGGAGCGTGCCAATGAAACTCCTTGAGGTCACTCAGCTCACCAAAACCTTTGGCGGCGTCCATGCGGTCAGTGATGTCTCTTTTTCTGTCTCCAAGGGAGAAATTGTTGCTGTCATAGGGCCCAACGGCGCCGGAAAGACAACTCTCTTTAACCTGATGACCGGAGTGTATCCCCCAACCCAAGGTAATATTTACTTTAATGATACAGACATTACCTGTCTGCCCACACATAAAGTAGCCTCCCTGGGAATTGCCCGGACCTTTCAAAACCTCCAGGTTTTTAACAATATGACAGTACTGGAGAATGTTATGGTCGGCCGGCACATCAGGAGCCGTACAGGACTTCTGGGAGCAGTTTTCCCGCTATGGCCCGTTCAGGTGGAAGAAAGCAAAATAGTAGAAAGTTCCCTGGAAAAACTGGCCCTGACCGGGCTGGCTGACAAGGCAATGGAACAGGCCAACAGCCTGCCTTACGGCCAGCAAAAAATGCTGGAAATTGCCCGGGCCATCGCTCTCGAACCGGAACTGCTGCTTCTGGATGAACCGGCAGCCGGACTCAACTCCAGTGAGACAAGAGACTTGGTTGATATTATATATACCCTGAGAGACCAGGGGATCACAATTATACTGGTGGAACACGACATGGAAACCGTCATGGAAATTACCGACCGGCTGGTAGTGCTCAATTTCGGCAATAAACTTGCCGAAGGCACACCTTATGAGATTCAGAACAACCAGGAAGTCATTACGGCTTACCTGGGCGAGGAGGGCTTATAATGCTGAAGGTTGTCAAAATCGAAACATATCACGGGAGAATCAAGGTTCTAAACAATGTTTCCCTGGATGTTGAAAAAGGAGAGATAGTGACCATTATCGGTGCCAACGGAGCCGGCAAAACGACCCTGCTGAGCACCATCGCCGGTATTCACAGGCCTAAGTCAGGCCAGGTTTACCTGGGAACCATACAGACCAGCTGCATGCCGGTACAGAATGTGGTCAAAGCAGGCATCAGCCTTGTTCCCGAACACAGGGAGGTCTTTGATTCCCTTTCCATTATCGACAACTTGAAACTGGGTGCCTATCACCGGTATAAGACCGATAAAAAATCAATTAATGATGACATCGAAAATATTCTTTCCCTCTTCCCTGCCCTGAGGGGCAGAGAAAGCCAGCTTGCCGGTACATTAAGCGGAGGCGAGCAGCAGATGCTGGCCATTGGCAGGGGTTTGATGGCCAAACCAAAGGTTCTGCTCCTGGATGAACCGTCACTGGGCCTCGCCCCCCTGGTGGTAAAAGAAATATTTGATATCCTGGTGAACCTGAAAAAGCGCGGCACCACAATCCTGATGGTTGAGCAGAACGCCAAAGCCGCCCTCAAGGTGGCCGACAGGGCCTATATTATTGAGCGGGGACAGATTTCCCTGGCCGGCAGGGCCCGGGATATGCTGCAAGATGCCAGGGTCCAGTCAGCCTACCTGGGTGCCAGGCTGCATGCTTAGCCAACGCCCGATACATCGCTGATAAGGGTTAGTGTGTGAAGACGTAAATCAGCAATTTGATGGCACAGTTTTTGGTGCCGCTGAATATCATAAATTTAAATGAATTAAATATACCACGCAAAAGTGATGACAGAGACGAGTAAACTGCTTTATGCCATACAGGGAGAAAAGGCCGGTGACTGAGAGCCCTTCCGGTAACAGGCAGTTGAAATTCCCTCCTGAACTGCAGGCTGAAGGGACACCTGAACAAACTTCAGGCGCTCCTTGTAGGATGTGCCGGCGCTCCACCGTTAACAGGCAGAGGGTATCGGATTCTAGGCAGGAGGCGGGAGCCAGGAGCGGGAGCCAGGAGCAGGAGGCAGGAGTCAGTAGTCAGTAGTTGAGAATTGGCAACTGGCAGACGGCTTGGCAGTTGGCAGATGAATCTCGTACCTGCAGTATGAAGTGGGCTGCACCTGCAGCCAATTCGGGTGGTACCGCGGAAAGCTATAAGCTTCTCGTCCCTAAGGGATGAGTGGCTTTTTTTAATTTCCCGGACACGGTTTTGGCTGTAAATTATGAATTTCTGAGTTGCCTTCAGGAGTCCGGGCTGATCCAGCAGGATGTCCTGGCAATTATCGGGGCCAGCACCAGCGGCTCAACAATGGCAATGGTGGAATCCGCGGAAAATGCCGGTGTGCCCCTCATCTCATGTGCAGCCAGCATCAATATCGTGGAACCGCTTGAGGAGCGCAGGTGGGTATTTAAGACTGCTCAGAGTGACAGCCTGGTGGCCGCCAAAATAGTTGAATACCTTAAGGCCAATGGGATGACCAAAGTGGCTTTTATGAGTGTCAACAGCGCATATGGTGACAGCGGCAGGGCAGAATTTGAAAAGGCTGCTGCAGCATCAGGTATTGAAATAGTGGTCCAGGAAAAATTTGAACAGGACGATACCATGATGACATCACAGCTTACCAACATCAAGAAAAATGACCCCCAGGCCGTGATTGCCTGGGCCATCCCTCCCGCCGCCTCCAGCCTGACCGCAAACTATAGGCAGATGGCTGTTGATGCTCCCTTAATCCACAGCCACGGTATTGGTAACCAGACCTTTATTGACCTGGCAGGCGATGCGGCTGACGGAGTCATCTTCCCCATAGGAAAGCTGCTGATTGCTGACATCCTCCCGGAAACTGATGCCCAGAAATCAGTACTTACCGGATATGCAGAACAATATGAGGCTAAATACGGCCCGCCAAACCCCTTTGGCGGATATGCCTGGGATGCTGTGCAACTGGTGGTAAATGCCATCGAAAAAGCCGGTCCTGACAGGGGAAAAATCAGGACTGAGCTTGAGAATACCAAAAACTTCGCCGGAGTTACCTTATTGGCAAGTATGCTAAAATAATTGGTAGAAAAATTCATTTATGGTAAGGTAATGGTAAATGCAGAACCACTTATGCTTACAATGAAACCTCAATGCGGAAATTTTTTTCTTGTTTTAATCAAGAATCCATTTCATCCCATGGGAACTTATAAAACTGAACCCTTTGATTTTGTGGTAACAGCAACTCCAGATTAACATTAAAATCAGTAGGAGATGTATAACAATGGCTGAATGTTCTTTTTGTGAAAAGACATCGAATGAGTTTTTTCGAAACAAAAACTGCCGGATTTGCAAAGAATGTGTCATAATCTTTATCAAAAAGGCATTAGAGAAATTGATACTCAAGTACCGGAAGCCTCCCCGTATTGGATTAGCTTATCAAATATTCAGGCTCGTTATTTAGTGCTGAGGTACGGAATAGACAGGCCTTCTTTGACACAGCATCAATTAAAGGAAAGATTTAAGATGGATGACTCCCTGCTTAATTCGTTTGAAAAATCTATTATTAAAAAACTATATTCGGTTGGCATTTGATAATTAAACGTACTTCCTACCTGCTTATCTCCCAGATTGCGCCGGATTTGCGTTTTGGCGGACCTCCGGTATCTCCTGTCTGCCCGAAATCAACCACATAGAGCTTACCGGTACAGGGACAGAATCTGGCCTGAATGGGATGGACCGGCCCATTTCCGGCTTCACGGGGGTCAAGAATGACCATGAAATCATTAACCTCTCCTGTTTCTATGTTGACCCTGACAACCTTAAAGCCTGCCGGTTCCAACAGAGGTTCCCCCATATGGTCAATATGGCCGAACAGCGCTATAAAGGCTTCTCCCTGGAATCCAAATTCCGTGCCGGTTGAAAAATCAAACTTGGCGGGAACTGAATGAGGCTCAACCAATGCCACAGGCCCCTCCGTCAGAGGAGGCTGATTCCTGATCAGGAACTGGGGCTGTGGCCCGTCATCGGGCTTAAACCGGGGGTCGGTTACCGGGACCCTGGCATTATAATCAGGCCATCCATACCATTCACCAAAATGGATCTCTTCAAAGGTATCCCAGGCATTGGCCACAGGCCTGCTGCCGCGCACATCCATCCCGTTATCAGTGGCAAACAGGCTGCCTCCCGGCGCAAACCCCAGGCCAAACGGGTTGCGCACCCCGTCTGCGAAAACCTTCATCCCGTTCCCATTAGGATTTGCCTGGTAGATTGCCCCTGTACAGAAAGACTGGGATTTAACCATCTGGTCCGGCTTTTTCTGTCCCACCATTTCGTAGTTCCGGCATGTGAGATCACGAAACCGGGGCCTTTTGCCCAGCCACGTGTTGTCAGGGCCAACAACTCCTGAATTGGTTGCTGTCCCTATCCCGAAGTACATCATGCCATCAGGCCCAAACACGATATGACTCAACTGGTGGTCACCACCGGTGGGCAGGTTATTGATTACAGTCTCCCTGGTCCCATCCGTAAAAACCCTGGTTATCTGACCGGGATATCCTGATTCCGATACATATAAGCTTTCATCATACCAGGTAATTCCCGTAACAGGTGGAAGAAACCCCCGGGTGATTTCATCAGCGGAACCATCCGGATAAACTCTCAGCACGCGTGCCGGTCCCGAAACACTGCCGGCCCGGTATCCCGATTCTACCACATACATTTCCCCGATATCACTGAAGGTAATCCCAGTGGGAAAGGTAAGTTCTGCTGCATATTTCTTTATCCTGTAACCTGTGGGCAGCTCTACTCCAAATTCCAGGTCGACAGCCTGCTTGCTCCCTTTGCCCTGTGATTTGCCACTGCCCTGTGGTGTGCCTTTACCTCGCGGTATACACACCTCCTGACCGGGAAACAGTTTGGTAGGATCATCTATATTAGAGTTTGCCACAATCAGCTCCGCAATTTTGATATTATGCATTCTGGCAATCGATACAATCGTATCACCTTCCCTGACTGTATATAAAAAACCACTGCATTTGGCCATAGTATATCTCCCCTCTTTACAACTGCTGGTCGCTATCACATATTATGTAAAGATGCCCATCTTTGTGCGTCCGCTAAAAAGCCCTCTGCTTCAGCTGAAACAGCCAAAGCAGAGGGCGCTTTACTTTTTATTTCTTTTCGCTTCCCTTTGTCAAATCAGCAACATATATGTCAACGGCTTCCGGGCCGGTCTGGCCCCAGTTGCTGTTCCAGGCAGCCAGGGTCATATCCCGGTTAACAAAAATGTGTGTCTCTTGAGTCGGGTCACTTTGAATATTCCTGTGGTGAGCAAACCTCCGGGTGCTACCTGAGCCGTCAATTTTAAGGGCATAAATCTCTCCTTCATGAGGATGCCACCCGCCTTTCCCCGGCTGCTCACACCCGGGTTTCCGGTTCCGGCGGGTTGATACCACGACCCACCCCCTGTTTCCTGAAGCCGCTCCCGATATGTTTACATGGAAACGGCAATCCAGTTTCTGTACAACAGTCTCTTTCCCATCCGGAACAGTAATCTTGATTATCTCGTTTGGGTTCTGCCGCTGCTTGGAATCAACGCTGGAGACCACGTAAACATGGTTTCCGTCAAGATCATGGGCAATTTTCCCCGGGTGGGTAGTGTCAATAAGCCGTCTGACCGGCTTCATAGCAGCTGTGTACAGTCTGGTCCCTTCGAATTCACCGGTTCCCTGCCTGCCCCAGCCAACAATAACATAATCTCCCTCCGGTGTTACCGTAGCCCATTGAACTTCCCCGGAGGGGTCAGATAATTCCAGTCCCGGTTCTTCCAGCTTGGTTTTAATATCATAGGTAAATAATTCTTCAGGGCTGCCTTTACTGTCAAGCCCCAAAACGGCTATCCTGGAACCATCTTCACTGAGCCGCCCCTCAGGAGTAGCTGTTACCCGGGAAAACCGGGTAAAAGAGTGCAGCGCTTTATACTTTTCTGTGATTAAATCTTTGATGTACAGATTATTCCCCTCAAAATAATATAAAAGGTGTGGGTCCACTGGATGCCACCGGGGAATTATATCACTTTTCATATCATGCAGATATTTATTAAATGTAAAGCCCGGAAGGTCCAGCAGGGTCCATCTGCCTTCCCCGTCTTTAATCAGTATATGAGTGCTGTCTGCATTAAAAATATTGGCTGTCAGATAATCCCGGCTTGCACCGTCAGCAGCCCCGGCCGGGCCTGTCAACCTTAAGATTGTTGTGCCAAATACAGGGTCCTTAAAGGGAATATTGGGTTCCGGCCTGGGAAGGCCAACCTGTTCCCGGACCTGATTATCCCCCGGCATCCCGCTCAAGCCGGTATAAACCGTACCGGCGACAGGTTCTGCCACAGGATTATGAATTCCCATATTAAGGGAACTACAGCACGGAGGAGGAGCAACATTTTTCCCTCCCGCAAAATATACGATAAGTCCTAAAACCATGTATGCTGTTACCACATAAGCCCATTTCTTCATTTATTTACACTTCCAAGCATCTTATGACATAATTTTGACACTCCCCATACCTAAAGGAAGGGATTCCTGGGTGATTAAATTTAGTACCCATATTTTTATTATGCCACATATTGACATTTAATACAAATAACAAACCTATTGAAAAACATTGAGTTTTTCAATAGGTTGTGCCTTATATCCCATAGCTAAAGCCAGGGGCTTTACGCCACTTTCGGTAAAAAATGCAAATGCAGGTCTCTCTAGCTTCGTTTATTCGGTGGCAGCAGTTTGGGAGTGGTTGTCTCATCAAATATGAACTTCTCTTTTTGGGCCGAACTTCCTTCCTTGTTGCGGGCAACATTGTCCACAAACTGCTCTGCCTCAACCTCCATTAGTTCTCCCAGTTTATCAGACTTTTCATTCCAGATATCCTTTTCCCTTTTTGGGCTCAATTCTCTGCACCTCCGGGTTATTTTAATATTAATTTAGCCACCCGGAAGACAAACTATTACCGGTACAGGAGAATATTTTCGGGGAGAACCCTGTTACTTATTTACTTTACTCCTGTGCTCCTGCAAAAACCCGGCCCAGTCGCCGTCTGGAATTATTTCCGCATTTTCCTTCAGCCACCCGGCTTTCGACGGAGGCCAGAGGAACATGTGTGCCTTTACCTTTTCACCTGTTTCCGGCAGTTCCACATCCCTTATCTCCCGGATAAGGTGGCTCTGGCTTTCAACCCCGGTGTATTTTTCGATTTCGTCTATTTCAGGAAGAACGGTGGCCATATCCCTAGTCTGAAACATGACACCCTTTATTTCACCTTCACTTTCAAGGACGACCGGATAGCCGTCTTCAGGAAGAAAATACATAGTCCCCTTTGCCCTTGCTTTATACAGTGTCGGATTATGGTCCCGAATAAAACGTTCATGGTTTTCCATGCCCGGAAGTAATGTTCCGTATACAAAAAGATTATCCAAATACATACAATCACCCTTTCTCCTGTTATGTATGTTATACGGCACTGCCATGTTATATTGTATTCTTTCTTTGCCAATATTATTTTTCCCTCTTTTACAGAGGCAGGTTTTGGATATACATGAAAATATTTTACTATATCTTCGGGTTGACACAGGGCAGTCAATTTTCATATAATTAAACTATCGAACACATGTTCGCAGATAGGAAAGTATAAATTTTATCCTATCTGCATAGCGCTAAGCTTCGCCGAAGGCAGGCCAAAGGAGCTTAGCGAAGCTAAGCCTTTTTAATATGGAGGTTAACCCAAATGAAGATAATTGCACACATCTTCCTTCATGATTTCCGGGGTAATATGTCTGAACTTGCCTGTAAATGCCATCACCTAAGTCCCAGGGTGGAAACCCCCTGTGAAAACGAGGCTTTTATTGACCTGAGCGGCAAAAAACCTCCCGGGGCACGGGTAATCAGCGCTTTTGCCGGGACAGTCATCCCTTCCCTGGGGAGTTTTGCCACAATCAGCCTGGCCCCCTGCCGGCTGCTGGCAAAGGCTTTGACAATGGCATATGTCATCAACCCTCCCAGCCCGGGAAGACTACCGGAAGGGACTTTGACAAAGGGTTACGACAAATTCCGTCTCTGTGTCCTCAAATCTGACACAGCCGGAGATTTTGCTTCCCGGCTGCCGGTAGAATTTATGTGGCCATTGGAAAAAAAGGTTATCCAACGCCTGAAAACCCTGGGGCTTAGGACCTTTGCTGAGATCAGCCGGGTCCCCCTGACAATGCTTTACAGCCCCTTTGGTTCCCTGGCCCCTGTTATTATGGATTACAGCAGGGGTATCGATACATCAAACATACCTTTTTTCAGCCCTCCCGACAGGATTACATATCACGGCCGCTGTGATTGTTCCGATATCACCGGGCTGGAAGAAATCATCAAACAGGCTGCAGTCCACCTCAGCCTTAACCTGCAGGAACGGGGAAAAAGCTATCGCGACCTGTCCCTGGCCATCTTCTCTGAAGATTGCTGCACTGAAACCGTGACCTCTTCCTTTACCAGGGGAAAATATGACATCAGTTCGGTATACCATGACTGTATGAATCTCCTGAAAAGACTGCAGGCTGCCGGCCCGGTGACAGAGCTGTCTCTGGCAGCGGGACGGCTCGCAAACTGTGTGCACAGCCAGATGTCTCTTTTTGAAGACCCCAAAACCCTTAACGGAAGGTATGCAGAGCATCACGAAAAACTGGTCAGGGTCTGTGAAAACCTAGCCTCCAGGTACTCCCCCGGAATTATCAGGATGGGCAGCGCCCTTCCCGTAAGCCGCAGGGAACAAATGCTGATGTTTGTTGACCCCCTGCGGAATGGCGGTAAAACAGCAAAGGATGATTACAGTGGTAAAATTAATTAATAAAAATATCGAAATGGAATATGGCATCAATAATACCCCCCTGGCCTTCCGGATTAACGGGAAATGGCTTCCGGTCAGCCAGGTTCTTGATATATGGAAAGATACCGGCATATGGTGGGACGGGGAAAGTGAAAAAACCTTCTACAGGGTAAACACTCCTGAAGGAAGCCTTTTTGAGCTTTACCGGGACAGTGTCAGCCGGTCATGGTTCCTGTACCGCGTTTATGATTAGGGAGGCCTCCATATGAGTTTTGTCCACCTTCACGTCCACTCCCCGTTTTCTTTTCTCGACGGGGCCGGAAGAATCGAAGAAATGGTAACCTCTGCCAGTGCAGCAGGCATGCCCTCACTGGCTCTCACAGACCATAACAACCTCTGTGGAGCCATCCTTTTCTCCGGCCTGGCTAAAAAGGCCGGGATTAAACCTATCACCGGTGTTGAAATAACCCTGGGGGATGACAGCCACCTTACCCTCCTGGCCAAAAACCCTGATGGCTATACAAACCTCTGCCGTATCCTGAGCGCTGCCCACCTGGGGAATCCACGCCAAACCCCGCGCACCACTGAGGAAACCCTCAAGGCTTACAGCAGTAATCTGGCGGCCCTGTCAGGCTGCCGCAAAGGCAGGATTCCCCGGCTTATCCTAAAGGGGAATTACCGTGTGGCTGAGGAAACGGCCCAAACATTTGCTGATATTTTTGGCAGGGAGAACTTTTTTATTGAAATGCAGCAGGACTTCCTCCCGGGAAGCAGGTTTCTCAACAGGGCCCTGGATAACCTGGCCTCCCACCGAAGACTGAAAACAGCGGCCACCAATAATGTCCATTATGTTACCAAAGAACAGTTTAAAATTCACGACCTGCTGACATGTGTGCGGACCCTGACAAAGCTTGAGGAAATTCACCCCGAACGGCGTCTCAATGCGGAAAATTACCTGAAATCACCTGCTGAAATGGCCCAGATTTTTGGTGACTATCCACAGGCAGTCACAAATACCCTTGCTATTGCCGAAATGTGCCAACCGGCCCTGGAGACAGGGAACCGGCTGTTTCCCGCCTTCCCGGACATTCCCCCCGGGGAAACCGCTGCCGGTTACCTCAGGAAACTTACCTTTAAAGGAGCCAGGGAACGCTATCGTTACCTGCCCCGGCAGGTAACCTCACGCCTGGACCATGAACTTGACATCATCTGCCGCCTGGGGTTTGAGGATTATTTTCTGTTGGTCTGGGATGCCGCCAATTACGCCCGCAGAGAAAAAATCAGGTATGCCGGGCGGGGTTCAGCCGCAGATTCGGCAGTCGCATACTGCCTGTACATCACGGAGGTTGATTCCATAGCCCGGAACCTCCTTTTTGAACGTTTCATGAGCCTTGAGCGCGCCCAGACACCGGATATTGACATAGATTTTGATTCCCGCCACCGGGACAGGGTATCAGCATACCTCTATAAAAAATACGGCGCCGACCGGGTGGCCACAGTCTGTACCTACAACACCTTCAGGGCCCGTTCTGCCTTCAGGGACCTGGCCAAAGCCATGGATTTCCCGGCCGCTGAAATTGACCGCCTGGCCAAAAAGCTGCCTTATATCCAGGCCGACCAGATTGATCTGGCAGTAGAGCGCTTTCCGGAACTCCGGGAAAGCGGAATTGATGCCCCCGGATTCCGGGATCTCCTGGACTACTGTGCCGCAGTTTCAGGATTCCCCCGGTTCATCGGCACACACCTGGGGGGTATTGTTGTCAGCCGGTGCCCCTTATCTGATGTAACACCCCTTCAGGAGGCTGCCAAAGGAATAGTTGTCACCCAGTATGACAAGGAATTTATTGAAGATATAGGACTCGTCAAACTTGACCTGCTGTCACTGAGGACCATGGCCGCAATTGAAGACACTACCCTGACCATCAGGGAAACCGGCAGCAGCTTTGACTATGAAACAATCCCCCTTGACGATAAGGCAACCTTTGCAATGCTTAACAAAGGAGAAACTATCGGGGTCTTCCAACTGGAGAGCCCTGCCCAGCGTGCGCTCCAAAGCCGCCTTGGCGCCTCCGAAATGGAAGACATTATAGCCAGTGTGGCCATCATCAGGCCAGGACCCATCAAGGGCAATATGGTAGAACCCTTTATTGCCAGGCGTCAGGGAAAAGAGCCGGTGACATACCTGCACCCGAAACTTGAACCTATTCTGAAAAAAACCTATGGGGTGGTCCTGTTCCAGGAACAGGTTATTGAAATTGCCACAGCAATTGCCGGTTTTACTCCCGGGGAAGCCGACCACCTGCGCCGCGTGATGACACACGCCCGCTCCCACCGGGAAATGGCCGGCATCGGAGCAGACTTTATCAAAAAGGCCGCTGCCAACGGGGTCAGCACAGAAGTTGCGGAAACCATATTCTCATATATTACCGGCTATGCCAGCTACGGTTTCTGTGAGGCCCATGCCGCAGCCTTTGCCACCACAGCCTATAAAACAGCATATATTATCAAACATTACCCGGCCCATTTTTTTGCCTCAGTGCTCAGCCACCAGCCCATGGGGTTTTATGACTCCAATACCCTGTGTGTGGAGGCACGGAGGAGAGGGGTAACCATTCTCCCCCCTGATATTAATCTGAGCCGGGAGTGTTTCACCGTTGATGCCAATACCATCCGCATCTCCCTCAGGCAGATAAAAGGGGTTAAGGATAACTCCCTGGAAAAAATCCTGACAGCCAGAGAAAAGGGTCCCTTCAAGTCTTTTGACGATTTCCTGAAACGTGTTCACACAGACAGAAATGTCCTGGAAAACCTGATTTGCTGCGGAGCCTTTGACAGCCTGCACAGTAACCGGAAACAGCTCCTGTGGGCCATTCCGGCCACCGGCAGCAAAGGAAATACCGGAGAACTCTCCCTCACAGACAATACGGTGACCCTTCCCCCTGTCCCGGACTTTACGCCACAGGAGAAATTCAATATGGAGTATGAGATACTTGGCATCGATGTCACCAGCCACTTTATGAGTCATTGGCGCAGCAGGCTGAACCCCAGGGGCTTCCTGAACAGTATGAACCTTGCAGCAGCCAAAACCGGCAGCCCGGTTAAAGTCGCCGGCCTGCCTGTCCGCCCGCACCGTCCCCCTACCAGGACAGGCAAAATCGCCGCCTTTTTTTCACTGGAGGATGAATTCGGTCTGATTGATATAACTGTTTTCGAAAAAACCTACCAGGAGTTCGGGAAACTCCTTTTCACCAGACCTGTCCCTCCACTTCAGGTTTGGGGTACATTGCAGCAAAGGGGAAACGGGTTCTCCATAATCGCCCGAAAAATATTCCGGTTGCAGTAATTTCCGTTTAACCCCGTTTTTCCACCGTTCACCCCCAGTTTTCCGCCATTCGCCCGAATGATGTATAAGATAGGGGCACTAAGTGCTACCATTATATGGGGGTGTTGTATGTTTTTGTTTACATAATTGGAAAAAGGAGGTGAACTATTATCAAGGCATTCCCCAAGGCATTTTTGCCAAGCACTTTAGCCCCAAGGCATTTTAGCCAGGCACTTTAGCCCCAAGGCATTTTAGCCAGGCACTTTAGCCAGGCACTTTAGCCAGGCACTTTAGCCGAACTTATACTTGGGGGGAGTTTTAGATGTCTGAAGAGAAAAACACCGGCGCCATAGCTGACCCCGGTCCGCTTGGCCTTGCCGGATTTGCAATGACAACCTTTATCCTGAGCATGATTAATGCCAAGCTGGTACCTGCCTCAATACACGCCACATTCCTGACCCTGGCGCTGTTTTACGGGGGTATCGCCCAGATACTGGCCGGAATGTGGGAATTCAAAAAAAATAACACCTTTGGCGCTACTGCCTTCACCTCATATGGCGCTTTCTGGCTCGCTTTGGCTTCAATTATCCTTTTCGAAGAACTGAACCTGATTAATTTCGGACCTGACAGGAATATTGCCATAGGCCTCTTTCTGGTGGCCTGGACAATATTTACCTTCTATATGTGGATTGGCTCACTAAAAGTCAATAATGCCCTTGTCTTTGTGTTTACAACATTGCTGATAACATATGTCCTGCTGGATCTGGCCGAGTTCAAAATAATTTCCAGCAGCGCCCCCGGAGGCCTGATGGGCCTTGTGTGTGCAGCCGGGGCCTGGTATACATCGGCAGCCGGAATTGTCAACTCCACATATGGCAAGGTTGTGCTCCCTGTTGGCTCCAGGAACGTTAATTCCGCAGCGGTCAAAGTGCCGACAATGAACCTGAAAAAGAAAGTAAAGGCTTAATATATAAACCTGAATAGGGGTAGATGATTCCTCGGGCGGGTAAAAAACTTGCCTTCTGGAAAACATCTGCCCCTTTTGCTGTTTTATGCAAATAATTAGATGCTTCACCGCAAATATTAACTGGTAATGATATATGGGTGAGGCGATAGAAGTGCTTCCACTCAACAAAAACAACAAAGTCTCAATGTTAGTGATGTGTGGCGCCTGTGGGATATTCTGGTGGCCAAATATGATACCATAGAAGTAATAAATATCCTGCTCAATTGCGCCCGGGACGCCGGCCTGAAGTTAGTTGTTAAACATACCTTAAAGGAAGTTGAAAAAGGGGCAAATGAACTGCAGCAGTTGATGTTGGAATACTAGATTCCCCTTCCCCCAAGGCCGCCACAGAATGCAAATATCTCTATTAATTTGGAACCTGTAACAGACAAATATATCTATAGCCGTATATTCGATTTGGTAAAACAGCTGCTGCCGCTCATGGCAGTGGCGTTTATTAACAGCGGTTCGCCGGTTGTCATAAAACTGTTAAAAAACCATATCATACAAACAATGGAACTGATTGATAACTTGTCTGTCTATGGTGAAGCAAAGGGTTACCTGCAAAAATTACCTATGTATATGCCCATATCCTGATGACCAAATCACATGAGGTGACAGTATGAAAATACCCAGTATGTATCAACAAATTACAGACCTCGTAAAATCTCCGGAACAAAAACAAAAACAAATCAGTGTCAGCGAAGTATGGCATCTGAACAATCATCTAAAAATGAGATATGATGTCCTGGAAACCACCAATATACTTAAAAACTTTGCGAAAAGCCCGGAACTAGGTTTAATCCTTGATTACGGGATAGAAGTACTGCAGAGTCAGGCTGAAAAAATAGAAAAATTAACGGGTGACTACGGGATTCCATTTCCCGCAAGACCGCCTTTTGATAGTAAAACCACTGCTAATGTTGAAATGATTACAGACAGGTATATATTCAGACGCATATCCAGAGGAATTCAAGGCATGATTCATGTCCATGCAATGGCTTTTACGCAAAGTACTATGCCCATGCTGAGGGAACAATTCAAAAGTTTTCTGCTCCAGGAAGTTGAATTATATGATAAATTTATAGCATATGGCGAAATCAAGGGATTTCTGGAAACACCGCCGCGTTACATGTCATGATGCTGCCGGATTTGTTCAGTATCAAAAAAAGCCTGTTCTTCCTTAATTAAAGGAAAAACAGGCTTTATATTTTAACCATTCCCTCCGCCTGACATAAATTATACTATGAAGTCCAAAAATTAAATATCTGCAAACAATGATAAGGAGTTGATCAGCATGCCCATATGTCCCGGAGGGCAGATCTATGTTATTCAGGCAGGTGATACTCTATACTTCATCGCGCGTCGTTTTAATATCCCGGTTAATGTTCTTCTGATGGCTAATCCCGGTATCGATCCGTATAACCTGATGATCGGCCAGATTATCTGTGTACCGGAAACCCCTCCGGTGCCGGAGCCCGGCCCGGAAATTGTGACTCTCAATCCCACTGATATAACCCCCGACTCAAAGGGTGTGGCCTTTATCGAATCCGATGCGGTGACCGCTTTTGTAACCAATGTGCCGCAGCCTGATGAACTTCCAGATGGTGAGGTTTATAAGCTATGGGTTAGAGAGTCCGGCAACGGTCAACAGGTGGTCACCACCATGGAAGAAATTTTTCCCGGTTACTGGGGCGGACGTGTGGAAGTGGATTTTCCCCTGACTACAGGTGTCTCTATCCTGATTACTTCTGCGCAGGAGGAAAACACTACAGCTCCGGCAGGTCTCGGGGTTGCTGAAAAAATACTGTAAATCCAGCTTACCCTTGACAGCATCACCCTAAGTAATCCGGCACTCCTGAAGCATCTCCCTGACTAATCCGGTATCCCTGACAACATCTCCCTGATCATCCTGGCATTTCGGACAGCCTGTCCCTGGTAATGGTTATTGAGACTGACAAAAACGTGCTCTGCTTTTTCGGCCATTTTAATAATCTTGGGTATCCATTCTGCCAGTTCTTCCTTTGAATAAAGATAGTTATACCGTTCATATGATTCTTTATGATGATACCAATTGGCCGAATTACGCCCATGGAACCTGACATACCCCACCCGGGATGGCAGCCACAGGACGGACAAGCCCTTTTAGGTCAGGTTCATCCACTGATACAGTAGAGTTTATCTCGGTAAAAGCGAATTCACGGGCATAATATTCCAGCATTTCGCCTTTTTTGATTCCTTCCGGGTATACCGGACCAATCCAGTCAGGATAGCTGTAACCGGCAGTGCCTATGTGAATCAAATATCTCACCTCAAAAACCAAGGAGAAGTATTCTCCTTGCAGCTTATTGACAAACTTCATATTTTTTAGCATTGAATTGTAATATTGACAGGGGCAGATGAATTCCTCCGGCGGGCTACATCTCCGCCGGCAGCAGCTCCCGCTTCGCGGGTCGCTGGCCGGTCGGACGACAGACTCCGCCATCCGGAACACATCTACCCCTGTCTTATAACATTTTAATCTCAAAATCACTGACTTTGTCAACAGCCTGCAAGGAGAAGTTTTCTCCCTTGGTCATAATGTAAGGACGACATGAAATTAATAAGGGGCAACCTGTTTGCCCCTTGGGAGGTTACGTTCCTCCGTCACGTCAGGGTTTAACCTGTTACCCTTCTACTTATATTATATGAAAACTTCCCTGCTAATACAAGGAAATCAGTAAGGTATTTTGTATACTTGAGATTCCCCTTCTATAACATCCGAGAGGATTCACCGTGAATATGTCGAAAAAGAGAGGGAAATAACTAATCAGCATAACGGGGTGATAATTTGAATTCCGATACCAGGACTGAAACTCTCGTCAAAACAAAAATCGGGGAAGAGGCTTTTGACATCGAACGGGTTTATTTTGTGAAAACCGACCGCAGATCAAACCCGCGCAAAATTGACCCCTTCAGGTATTTTGAGGGCAGCCTGCCGGTACTGGTTTCAGCCCCTCACTCGGTGCGGCACATCCGTCACAAGAAAATCAAGCCTTCTGATGAGTTTACCGGCTCCATAGCGTGTATTCTAAAAAAACTAACGGGCTGCCACAGTCTTGCGGTAACAAAACTTTACGGAGGAGACCCCAATTTTGACGATAAATGTATTTATAAAGAGTCAATTAAAAACATCACTGCTGCTAACAAGCCCAAGATAGTTATTGATATTCACGGCGCTTCCAGAGAGCATGATTTTGACATTGACATCGGTACCATGAAAGGGAACTCCCTGCTGGGCAAAAGCCGTTATGTCGCGCTGCTCAGGGATTCGCTTGAAAAACACGGCATCAGCACCATTTCGGAAAACCGCTTTACAATATCCGGCCAGAACACTGTTACCAGCTATGTTTCCCAACACCTCGGCATTCCGGCGCTCCAACTGGAAATTAATAAACGCTTCCGCGCTCCGCACCAGAACCCGGAAGATTACTGCCGCATGGTGGCAGCCCTGGCAGAATTTATCCAAAAAATAGGCTCCCGGAAATGACCGGGAATGAATTATGGTGAGGTATTGTACCGATTTTCCACGCTGACGCCGGAGAAATCTAACCTTGTTCCTGGCGAAGCCACAGACTAAACCGCCAATTCGGCTCTACCCGCAGGGGGCACGCCGGATCCGTAAAGGCGCTGAAGCGCCTACGGCTCCGCTGCTGCCTCAATGGCGGCTACGCCATCCATACCCGCAAGGGGTAGGCCGGAAGCCGTAAGCCGCTAAAGCGGCAACGGCTCCGCACTGGCTCCGGTCTGTGGCTTCGCCTAGCGGAACTGCGGTAATATTTCTCACGGCGTCAGCGTAAGGAAAATCTTGTATAATAGCTACCATATTCCAAAGGCGCAGAGCCGTTAACATAAAGGAACTTTTATTTCAGAGAGACTTATAAGAACCTTATTATTTCTGCTAACACTCTGTTAATCACAGCACTCTGTTGATTAAAACACTCTGTGATTATAGCACTTCATTGACAGTTGAACAATTTTTCATTATATCTGACCTGGGGGTGGGAAAATGCTTCCTGACAAGGCGCACGGCTGACCGTAACCACAGGCGTACTGGGCCCCCAGGCCCCCATTTTGTTACCGGAACCCCGGCTCCTACGGAGCCGCCGTTCCGACAAAACGGGGGGCCCCCGGGAAACATTTTCCCCTGCATGCACAATTCCCTTTTCCCGGCAATTAAATAAGGTGGTCTTATTATCGACCACCTTATTATTATTCTATATGAGGCTAAAATGCCTTATTTTCCGAAGAGCAAAACAAACAGAAAAATCGTTGAGACTCCAACTGACACAGTACCTATAAGTGCACCGAGCAGCCTATTGCCAATTGAATACTCGTAACTCATACTAACCCCCTCCTTATTCAGTTTGTATGGATTAAACTTTAATCACACCTTATATATTTCTCTTCGCAGAAATTTTTTTAAATCCTTCTTAAATTTGTGCTTAAATTTGCATTTTTGTATATTTTGTGTTTTTCTATATTATGTAACACCTTGAAAGGAAGTTGCCCATGCCAAAGATATTTGTGATTACAAACAGGACTCTTACCAAAGGCAGGCCCCTGGTTTCTGTCATTAGGGAAGCAGCTGCCACAGGAGCAGATGCCGTTATCCTCCGTGAAAAAGACCTGGCTGTGGCGGAGCTGTATGAACTGGGCGCTGAGATGTCAGCTATTTGTACAGGCACCGAAACAAAACTGATAATCAACTCAAGTGTGGAAACCGCAATAGCCTGTAATGCCTCCGGGATCCACCTGGGGACAGGCAGCCTGCCGCTGAAAGTTGTCAGGGCAATGGTCCCTGAAAAAATTGTCGGAGTTTCGGTACACAGCACAGCAGAGGCTCTCCAGGCACAGGCTGATGGCGCAGACTATATTTTGGCAGGCCATGTTTTCCCTACCCTTAGTAAGCCCGGCCTGGCCGGAAGGGGTCTGGACTTTATCAGCTCAGTAAAAGCTTCTGTTAAGATACCGGTAATTGCCATTGGAGGCATAAACCCTGAAAATGTAGCTGGGGTTATCCAGGCAGGCGCAAATGGTATTGCCGTAATGTCCCTGGTGATGGAGGCAGCCGATATCACCGGGACCATAAAAGCCTTGCGCCGGTCAATGCTGTCAGTGCAGTGATTGCAGCAACCAAGTCCCACTCACTGGAGCTGCCACCCGGTAGCGACAGGGAGTATTCTGATGACTTCCCGGTTTTTGGCGTGGCAACCCCTCCCCATTTTTACTCATTCACAAAAGAATAGATATGCGGGAGGAGCCTTAATTATAACTAACAAAATAATCCGGTGACTGCAAAAAAGACTGCGGCGCTCAATAAAATGCCCCCAGCATACTGGCTAAAATCATGTTTATTCATAGTCAATCTGGCCCAGCCGATAGGGATCAGGATTAAAAAAAGCCACCAGAACTGCCAGCCATACAGGTAATTCACGGTACTGTATATGAGAGTATTCAGTCCGCCGTGAAAACTTATTTTCCAGTAAATTGTTACCAAAACAAGACTGAGGGTGGCCAGAAATACTGCGCCGGTAATAATAAACAGTTCCCTGTTCAAAAAAAATGTTATCCCGACAGCAACGGCAAAGGAAACCATGCACTTCAGGGTGAAGTCAACCCGTTTAATTCTCTGGGTTATATCAACATCAAATTGTTTTCTGATCAATACAAGGTACAAAAAATACCCAAAGGGGATAACAAAAACGAATAATAACAGTATAGGAAAATAGACCACTTGTTTGTGTACCGGCAGGCTGACATTCCGGAGCACCAGCCAAACCATCAGCGGCAGCCAGATAAGCGGTTCGGTTATTCTGGATATTATTTTAGCCGCAAGCAGTGCTCTGCTGTGGCGGGAAGATGCAGTGTCCGGGCTCAAATTCCCCATCCTTTGTTTTTGGCTTGGTATTTGCGGTATTTGAAACTTATTTCGCTGTAAACACCACATATCCCTCCTGTTATTATGTACATTCACCTGTGTAAAAAAACAGGCCCGCCCTCTTCCAAAACCCGGAAAAGGGACGGCCTGTTTTCAGCAATCACTTATGGCCCCCTTATTTTGACATGTCTGATTCACAGATCGGGCAGGTAAAATCCCACTCCGCCCAGCATACATTACACATAGTCACGCCACAGTCACAGCTTTTGGCATCTGTGACAGGTGTCTTTTGTTTACAAACCCGGCACCAGTAATAGGCTGTAACAGTCCACCCGGATTTACGCTGTTCTCTGATAGGTTCTGCGGTCTCACCAAATGATATCTCTTCAGTCTCGACAGGTTTGGTGATAATGTGCAGAGAAGGGCTGTCAGGCTCTTGAGATGCCTGTCGGTTTTCATCGGTCTGCAGTTTTTGTATTCCCTGTATTTGCATACCGTTTCCTCCTCGTTATTTTTTTACCTTTCAAACCATGCTCCTCACTCAGCCGGCCACCCGGGCAATTCCTGCTGCCTGCGGTCTCGGCAGCAAGCCGGCTTTTTCTGCGATTGACGGTACAATTTCCTCCCAGCCAACAGCCATTATGTGTACTCCACTGACACCCTTGATCTTCCTGATATGCTTTATCTGCTCCACACATATTTCCACAGCCTCGGCCTGCTGATCCTCTGCATTTTTAAGCCTGGTAACCATTTCATCCGGAACGATCATGCCGGAAACGTTTTTCTGCATATAGGCGGCCACTTTTGCCGATTTGACGGGCATTACCCCTGCCATTATGTAGGCCCGTTCGTGCAGACCGCGTTCCCTGACCAGTTCCATCCATCTCTCAAAACGCTCCAGGTCAAATATTATCTGTGTCTGGAAAAACTGAGCCCCGGCATTGATTTTCTTTTCCATACGATAGACCCTGACTTCAAACGGGTCGGCAAAGGGGTTTGCCACTGCCCCGATAAAGAACCGGGGCTCATCTTTTTTAATTGCCTCACCACAGGCAAACACCTTTTCATCTTTCATCCTTTTAACCATCCTGATCAACTGGATGGAATCTACATCAAATACGTTTGCCGCGGTGGGGTGGTTTCCGAAGGACTGGTGGTCACCTGTTAGACAGAGCATGTTTTTCATACCCAGGCTGTAGGCTCCCAGAAGATCACTCTGGATGGCAATCCTGTTCCGGTCCCGGCAGGTCATCTGAATAATCGGTTCCCCGCCGGCCTTAAGGACGTGCATCCCCGCCGCAATACTGGACAGACGCACAATTGCTGTCTGGTTATCTGTCAGGTTGGTAGCGTCACAATAACCCTTCAGGTGTTCGGCGTGTTTCCTTATCCCTTCGCCATTAGCCGACTTGGGTGGACCGATTTCACCGGTAACCACGAACTCACCCTGTTCAAAAAGTGTCTGCAGACGTGATTTATTCTCACTCACTTATCATCACATCCTCTCTGATCAGTTTGCGCGGCCCGCCGTCCCTGGCTTTGGACCAGTCTTTCTCCGGCTCAATTTCCATAAGCCAATCCATCCGCCCCAGGGCGGCCATCCGCTTATATATCTGGTCCCAGATACAATCAACATCCTTTACCTCGCACTTGCCGTTTTGTGACCCTCCACAGGGCCCGTTTAATATCCTCTTGGAACACCGGGCCACCGGACAGACACCCCCGGTTTTGTAAAGGATACATTCCCCGCACAATCCGCAGCGTTCTTCCCAAATACCGTGTTTCACCGAACCGCCTGCACTCTTGGTATTTAATGCGGGAATCACCCATTTATCAGGGAAACGTTCCGCCACAAACTGGACCCCTACGCCACAGGCCATGGAAATAATGCACTCAGCCTCTTCGGCCAGTTTCTCGATTTGGTCCAGATATTCCCACTCACACTGACGGGTTACAGTTTCCTCCAGTGTAATAAGCGGCCGGTCTCCCTGTTTCCGCAGCATCCGGAGAGATGCTGCCAGGACACCTACTTCTTTCTCCCCGCCCGCCAAACACACGGTAACACATTCATTACACCCGAGCAGCAGCACTTTATCAAAATTGGCCGTCATTTTGGCAATTTCCTCAAATGGTTTTTGTTCGGCAATAATCACAGGTCATCACCTCTTTCCTTATTGTTGACCGGCAGCTGGTTCAGCTTCACAGTTCAGTTGGCTGGGTTCAACTTTACGGTTCAGGGGGCTGGGGCCGAGCTTTTTAATCCGTTCGTGCATTTCATGGGCAATTTCCGCAAACCTCGGGCCCATGGAACCTGACAGGTTATACATCTCCACCCTGTCGCCGCCGATGCCCACATCATCAAGAATTTTCTTGGCCTGAGCCACCCTCAGCTTGGCCCGGTAGTTGCCTTTCAGGAAGTGACAGTCACCTTCCAGGCATCCGGCCACATATACCCCGTCAGCGCCGTCCTCAAAAGCCTGCAGGATAAGCCGGATATCGATCCTACCGGAACAGGGCTGTTCGATCATCCTTACTGTCGGAGGGTACTGGAGGCGCATGGAGCCTGCCAGGTCAGCCGCAGAGTATGCGCAGTAATAACAGCAGAAGGCGACTATTTTAGGCTGGAAATCACTCATCAAAACACACCCTCTTTCCATTAGTCTTCGTTCCATAAACCATGTCTGCTCTAAACCACACCATGTATCTTTTCAATCATCTGGTCATCTTTATAATGAAGCAGCTGCAGCGCCTTACCGGGGCATTCCCCTACACACGTGCCACAGCCGTGGCACTGGACCGGGTCTATCTCAGCAACCATATCCCTGTTGATTACCGGGACCCCGTAAGGGCAAACCCTGACACAGGTAAGACAGGCCGCACAACGCTCAGGTTTGACCACTGCTGCCACTACCCCTCCAACCATCAGGTGCGGCTGGGCCAGGATGGTACATGCCCTGGCAACAGCGCCCTGGGCCTGATAAATACTTTCAGCCGCATTTTTGGGTGAATGGGCCAGCCCGCACAGGAACAGTCCTGCTGAAGGGAAATCCATGGGCCCCAGCTTGGCGTGGGTCTCCACAAAGAACCCATCCTCATTCCGCGGCACTTTCAGCATCGTTCCCAGAGCATCCGAACCCGCGGCAGGGCCGATTCCCGTAGCCAGGGCAACCAGGTCAGGGGTAAGGGGTAAGACATATCCGGAATCAGGGTCATAAACATCTATTTTCAGGCTGCCGTCCTGCCGGGGGACCACTTCCGGCCTGCCGGCCCCGGTATAATGGACAAAACAGACTCCCATTTCCCTGGCCCGCTTGTAGTACTGTTCATAGAAACCGTAGGTCCGGATATCCCTGTGCAGGATATAAACCCGGGCAGCAGGGTTCTCCTCCTTGATACGGATGGCGTTCTTCACAGACTGGGTACAGCAGGTACGGCTGCAGTATTTGAGAACCTCCTCATCACCTGCGGAAGCACACTGGATAAAAACTACCTCTTTTATCTTCCGCGGGTCTGTAATCCCATTACTGAGGTTAGCCTCAAGATCCCTGACTGTAATAATGCGTTCATTCCTGCCATAGGCATATTTTTCATCAGGAGGGGTTTCCCGGCCTCCGGTGGCCACGATGACAACACCGTGTTCAATCCTGAAGGTGTTCCTTACCGGGCTTTCACCGCTTTTACCCTGGGAAACAGTTGCTGTGAAATGCCCCTGATGGCCGCTCAACTCTTCCAGTTCGGCATTGGTAGATAAGTGAATCAGCGGGTTATCATTGACCCTGGCAATAGTGTTTTTCAGGAATTCCTGCAGGTTCCTCCCCTCAGGAGTAGTCTGCAGGTATCTCAGGTTACCGCCCAGGTACTCTTCCCGTTCCACCAGGTAAGACTCAAAACCCTGGTCTGCCAGGCTCAGGGCAGCTGTCATCCCTGAAATACCGCCGCCAAGTATCAGCGCCCTGGGGACAACAGGTACGGGATGCATGTGCAGTTCTTCGTGGGTCTGCACCTTCCTTACAGCCATCCTGACCAGATCCTTGGCTTTTTCGGTGGCTTCTGCCGGGAATCCCCGGTGGACCCAGGAACACTGGTCCCTGATATTGGCCATTTCAAACAGGAACTGGTTCAGCCCGGCATCCCTGAGGGCCTCCCGGAACAGGGGCTGGTGGGTGCGGATGGTACAGGAAGCAACAACCACCCTGTTAAGGCTTTGTTCGCTGATGGTTTTCTTTATCAGGTTAACAGTATCCTGAGAACAGGTATAGAGGTTCTCCTCGGCGTAGGCCACATTAGGCAGGCTGCGGGTATATTCCAGGACTGCCGGCACATCTACCACTGAGGCAATGTTGATCCCACAGCGGCAGATAAAGACACCGACCCGCGGCTGTTCTCCGCTGACACTTCGCTCCGGAGGGTATTTCTTGGTTCTGACCATTTTCCCCCGCGATGGGGCCATATCAATAGCCGCAGATGCCGCGGCAGCGCTGGCATTCATCACTGTTTCGGGAATATCCCGGGGGCCCTGGAAGCCTCCGGCAACATAGATTCCGCTTTTGGATGACCTGGTCGGATCCAGGGGGTCGGTCCAGGCGAAACCATACTCATTGATTCTGATGCCTGTTGCTCCGGCCAGTTTTTCCGCATCCGCCGGAGGCCTGACGCCGATTGCCAGGACAACCATCTGAAACTCTTCAGTAACAAGCTCCCCATTTTGCATGTATTTGAGGGAGAGGTTCCCGGTCTCCGGGTCCTCCTTAACCGATGATATCATTGCCCTCACATAGCGCACACCGGAATTAACCGCAGAATTGACATATTTGTCAAAGTTCTTTCCATATGACCTCATATCCAGATAGAAGATGGCAGGTTCAATATTGGCATCGTGTTCTTTGGCAATAATAGCCTCTTTGGTGGAATACATGCAGCAAATGGAGGAACAGTACTCCGAACCACGCTCACAGTCCCGGGAGCCCACACACTGGATAAAGGCAACCTTTTTAGGGGGTGTATGATCAGAAGGCCTGACAACATGGCCCTGTGACGGTCCGGTGGAACTGAGCAGCCGTTCAAAGTCCATTGATGTAATCACATTTTTATAATAACCGTATCCGTATTCTCCCCTGAGCCGGGCATCATAGAGATCAAAACCGGGGGCCAGAATAACAGAACCGACGGCAACTGTTTCCTCACTCCCTCTGTCTTCGTGGAGAACGGCATTTTTCTTACAGGCCGAGACACACTGGAAACACTCACAGCACACACCGCAGTTCAGGCATCTCCCGGCCTCTGCCATGGCCATTTCCGAGGTATATGCCAGGACAACCTCCTGGAAGGTCTGTTTGCGCTCCGCAATGCCTATCCTGTCAGGAACTATCCGCGCCTTTTTGGGGATATTGACCAGTTCTGCAGGGGATTTGACAGCTTCGGGAAGCCTTTCCCCTGGGCCTCTGTCCTCCCTGAGGTCACTCCCGTTAATATACCGGTCAATGGATTCGGCAGCCTCTTTCCCTGCCGCCGCGGCTTCTATGAGGGTTGCCGGTCCGGTAACAGCATCACCGCCGGCAAATACACCGGGAATATTGGTTTCCAGGGTAACCTGGTCAATCCTGATATTCCTTTTGTTCCTGGCAACTGAATGATCATGTTCGGCAAAGAATGACTCCGCAGGAGCCTGGCTGACCGCAATAATGATATCATCAAGGCCCAGGATAAATTCCGAACCATTGACCGGAACAGGCCGCCTGCGGCCCGAGGCATCCGGTTCTCCCATCTCGTTACGGATGAATTTTACTGTCTCTACCTCGCTGTCGCCCAGTATCTCTACCGGTGACACGTAAAACATGAAGTTGATGCCCTCTTCCCTGGCTTCGTGGATTTCTTCGGGAAGGGCTGTCATATCTTCCTCGGCACGCCGGTACATTATGGTAACTTCTTTAGCGCCGAGCCTGAGGGCGGTCCTGGCAGCATCCATGGCCGTATTCCCCCCGCCGACAACCGCTACCCGGCGGCCAATCTTATTTCTTTCACCAAGACTGACCTCTCTGAGGAAGGCCACACCGTGGTGCACCGACTCTTTATCCTCACCGGGAATACCCAGCCTGTCGGGCTGGTGGGCCCCAATCCCGAGGAATACCGCCTTGTAGCCCTGGTCAAACAGCATATTTACGGAAAGATCTTTCCCGATAGGGGTATTTGTCCTGATTTCCACACCCTGCTTGGTTATCAGATCGATTTCAGCATCCACCAGGTGTTTCGGCAGCCTGTATTCAGGGATACCTACCCGCATCATGCCCCCAACAACGGGAAGGGCCTCAAAAACGGTAACCCCGTAGCCCCTGCGGGCCAGGTGATAGGCACATGCCAGTCCTGCCGGACCGGAACCCACAATAGCTATTTTCTCATCCCGTCCTTCGGCGGTCTCCAGGCTTACTTCATCGAGATGGTCAAGCATATAGTGTCCCACAAAACGCTTAATCCGGCTTATCGCCACAGGCTCATCAACCTTACCCCTCTGGCACGCGGCCTCACAGGGGTGGTGGCAGACCGTGCCGCAGATAATGGGAAACGGTATTTCTTCCCTGATAAGTTCCCAGGCTTCTTTAAACTTGCCCTGGGCAGCGAGGGCTACATAACCATGGACATTTATCCCTGAAGGACACGCATTCCGGCACGGTGAGGTCCCGGCCTTTTCAATCAGATACCTGTTGGGGACGGCCTGGGGAAACATCCGGTGAACAGCCTTGCGTTCACTTTTCCCCTCATTAAACCGGTCAGGTACGGAAACGGGGCACACCTGTTCACAGTCTCCACATGCCGTACACTCATTTACATCCACGTACCGGGGCGCCCCCTTAAGGTTAACCTTGAAGTTTCCGGCCTCTCCCGATACCTTGGTAACATCGGTACAGGTATGTATCTCAATATTCTGGTGATTCAGGACATCTGTCATCTTGGGCCCCAGAAGGCACATGGAACATTCATTGGTGGGAAATGTCTTGTCAAGCTGGGCCATTTTGCCTCCTATGGAGGGCTGGTTAGTAACCAGGTGAACCATATAGCCGCCATTGGCCAGGTCCAGAGAAGCCTGCATTCCGGCGATTCCGCCGCCGACCACCATAGAAGCTCCGATAACGTTTTTCTCTTTCATTAGATCTCACCACCCGTCTTTTATATCAATTCACGGCTCTTGAGAACAGGCCTGGGGTCTATGATGTGTTTCCCCAGCCAGCGGTCCTGGCCGGGGATCCCCATCGCTGTGGCAATCAACTCGGTAAAATAGACGATAGGCATCCCCGGTCCCGTCTGCCTGGTATCAACATTTGCCTGGCACAGCGGACATGCGGTGACCATGGCTTCAGCCCCGGCTTTACGGGCCTGTTTGACCAGTTCACCTGTCAGGTCGGTAACTACATCAGACCTGGCAATGGCAAAACTGCCGCCACAGCAGTCCATCTTATAGGACCAGGGCCTGACCTCGGCGCCCAGGATTTCCAGCAGCCGGTCAAGCATCTGTGGCTGCTCCGGGTCATCAAAGGCCACATCTGCAGCAGGCCTGAGCATGAGACACCCATAATACGGAACCACCTTCAGGCCATTTAAGGGCTGAACGACCCGGCTCCGCAGTTCTGCCTGTACTTCTTCCTGTCCAAAAAACTCCAGGAGGTGCATAATCCTGAGTTTACCTTCATACCTTTTTCCCATCACTGAGGCAACCTTGCTGTTTACATCCATAGCCCCTGAAGAGCCCCGGCTGATAAATCCGTGAGTCTGGCGACAGACATTGTAACACCCGGTACAGGGCACCACCAGGTCCAGACCGGCGCCTTCAGCAAGAATAAGGTTTCGTAACGGGAGGGCTTTTGCCAGGAACTCGCTGGTTGAATGGGCGGGAGTAGCGCCACAGCAGTTCCAGTCCGGAACTTCGGCCAGGTCTATGTTCATTTCGCGGCACACGGCTTCAGTGGATCTGCCGTAATCAGCTGCAGTCGAGTGTAACGAACACCCCGGATAATAACCTACTTTCACTTGACCTCCCCACCTTTCCTGAAAATGGCCTTAACCTGGTCCATGTTTTTGACTCTTTGGGGCAGAAACTTCAGCTTGCCCCGCTTCAGCATCTCGATACCAAGGCCCATATCCTCCGTATAGGTGCCGGTCCTGATTTTGTAAAGGCCAATCATTCCCAGGTCATAGAGTCTGCCGGTCATTTTAACTGAATCCATAAATGAGCGGTAAAAAGCAGGAATCCGTTTCTCCCCGGGCAGCCTGCCCTCTTTGAGCACCATGGCCTTAAGAACATCAATTACTGCCGAGGTGTCTATCCCATTGGGGCAGCGTGCCTGGCAAGTCTTGCAGGATAAACAGAGCCAGAGGCGATTGCTGTTGAGGACCTTTTCGGCATCTCCCAGCTGGACCATCCTGATCAGGGCGCTGGTGCTTAGGTCTGCCACGGTTCCCACCGGACATCCGGAAGAACACTTCTTACACTGGTAACAACGGCTGACCGGTTGTTGACTTTCTTTTTCAATAAGCCTCAGGAAATCCCCTGAAGGCTGAAATACTGTGCTTTCGGCCAAATTGCTGCCTTCCATGTTGGCCCTCCTCTCTTTTCCCTTTTGCCATATAGTTAATGCAAATACCTTGCCAAAAAGATAATTATCTTACCGATATTCCCAGAATACTTCTGCCAGGGTAATATTTACATGTTGTGGTATCTGAATTAGTGGATTTCTATTAAAAAAGCTAAATTTAACCGTAAATTTTTTTCAACGGTCAATACTGCAGCTGTCCCATACTGTTTCACGCTGTATCACAAACGTCCGGGCTTGTGTCAATGTTGTATCACATATGTCTCACTTTTGTTTCACTGTGTCAGGTGTCTCAAAGGGTCTGATTAAATCAAAAAACACCGGCCTGTTAAAACCAGTGTTTTTGGTCAGATATCTTTTTTTCCTGCGGGTATTTCTGTCATATGATCCCCCCTTAGTCCCGGCAGGGGCCTGGTTATTTTGGGATATCATCCCACTGCAGCGTCACATATCGGGCACGTTGCCTCCCATTCTTCCCAGCAGGTGATACACATGATCATACCACAATCACACGTTCTGGTCTCAGCAGCCGGAGTCTTTTCCTTGCAGGTCCGGCACCAGAAATGGGTAGTGGCAAATTCCGTATAACTGCGCCCGGATCCCGTAACTACCACTGTCTTTTTAACCAGTTTAAGGTTTTTCTTTTGCTCCTCTAAAGGCTCAAAATGTGCAGGGTCATCGATTAAATAAGTATCTCTCAGTACACACATGTTAAATCCCCCTTTTTTTGGTTTTTATTTTTGTTTTTTCCATTTGCCCTTTTATACATGCAAAAACAATGCCAGATTAAAAACGAGGGGGACAGGCTGTACCTCTACACATCAAACAATTCACTCCACCGCTCAGAAACCTTCCTGACAATATCTTCCCGGGGAATAAGTTCTGCGGGATACTGGGGTTTCATCCGGGCATCAATTATAACAGGTCCCTCATACCTGATTTTGTTGTTTCTCACCTTATAATCAGCATATATATCCCATGCCGGGTCAAAACGGGTAAAGACTGTCCACAGGAACCCGGTCTGATCCATAATTCCGGCGGCATCGTCAACCAGGACCACAAGGGGCCACTCTTCCAGCCGGGTGCGGGAATTTTTCACCAACTCTTCCGCCAGGCCCGGTGCATCTTCAAAAGACCTGCCTGATATCATCAGGCATCCCCTGCAGTATGGCCTGACCACATCGATGCCCTGAAGCTGTCCCCCGGTATATTCCCCGGGAATTTCCCGCACCGGTTCACCCAGGCCCAGCATAATGGCCTTGCTTCCCCGGTTAAAACGGCGCCCCGTATAATCAAGAGTATCCATGGCCGTGTCATCAATTATAATCAGGTCACGAGCCGGGTTAAAACGTCTCAGGATATTTTCCAGCAGGCTGGGGAAATCTTTAAGGTCGAGTACCACATCGGTTACCATGAGGAATTTGGTCAGGGTCAGCTGGCCTTCACCAAGTATCCTGAAGGCATGACCCAGCGCTTCCCGGAAATAACTCTCCCTGACAACAGCAGCCGCCAGGGAATGAACCCCGGCCTCGCCATAGGCCCAGAGGGATTTTACCCCTGGCATCAGGACAGGAAACATGGGTGCCAGCAGGTCCTGCATCCATTCTGCGATATAATAATCCTCCTGCCGCGGTTTCCCCACCACTGTGGCCGGGTAAATGGCATCCCGGCGGTGATAGACCTGTTTGACATTAAATACCGGAAAATCGTGGGTCAATGAATAATAACCGTAATGGTCCCCAAAAGGCCCTTCCGGTTTCCGTTCATGGGGAGGAACCTCCCCACAGATGGCAAACTCGGCCTCGGCTATCAATCTATGGGCATGTCCCTCCACTTCAGCCATATCCATTTTTTCTCCCATCAGGAAGGAAGTATAAATCAGCTCCGGCAGGGGTTCGGGCAGGGCCGTAATAGCCGCTATGATCAAGGCCGGAGGTCCTCCCAGGAACAGGGTTACCGGAAGCGGCCGGTTCAGCTTTTCCGCTTCATGGTAATGGAACCCGCCTCCCTTATGTATCTGCCAGTGCATCCCGGTCTGGTTTTTGGAAAATATCTGAATCCGGTACATTCCCAGATTATGTTCCCCGTGTTGAGGGTGTTCGGTATAGACCAGAGGCAGGGTAACAAAGGGGCCCCCATCGTCCTGCCAGCTTGTGAGTACCGGAAGTTCCCCAAGGTTTACTTCGGCCTGCTTCTCCTGCAGAACCGGAGCCTTATCGCGGCTAACCCGGTTAAGGCCGCTCTTGGCAATACTTAAAAGCCAGTCACGTTCCCCCCAGAGGTTTTTCAGCTTCGGGGGCAGCAGCCTGTCCATTGCCCCTGATACCTTTTTCAGGATTTCCTGCGGCTTTGGCCCCATGGCCAGTTCCACTCTATGGCGGGTACCGAAAAGATTAGTAACAACAGGGAACCTGCTGCCCCTGACATTTGTAAACAGCAATGCCGGGCCTTCCTCCTCTATGACCCTGCGGTGAATCTCTGCAAGCTCCAGATGTGGGTCAACCTCGGCATTTACTTCAATAATTTGTTTTTCCCTTTTAAGTGTTTCCAGAAAACTCCTCAGATTATTGTGCATTATCATTCTCCTCATCAGCAGTCGGGCCGTCCTGTGCTTCGGAAAGTTCGCCGATTTGTTCCATCAGCAATCTGGAAGCAGCCAGGCTGTTTTCCACCAGTGTCCGGAGCTCCCTTTCCTCAGCCCTGTCAATATGAATCCCGGCAGTAACAGCCACTGTCCTGCCGGTTTCCCTGGAAATCATCTCAGCAACCGGCACAGCAACTTCGGTGTCTTTATGCCCCGGTACCGGCAGCACCCAGGTATCACAGGAGAACTTCTCACCACCAAGGCTCCTGCGGGGCACACTTAAAGCAACCCCGCCGATGTGAGGCTTTTCACCCCCGGTAATTGTAATCGAAATACCGTCACCGGTAACCACTGACAATATTTCAATCCTGTACCTTCCTTCCCCGTACGTCACTTTAACTTCCTCAGGATACATATAATCACCCCAGCCTTCCATATATATGTGATTATTCCCCGGAAAGATTCTACAAATTTATTATTATCCCTGCAAAAATTTATTATCTAAAGTATTTTTTGAATTTCCCGATAAGAAAAATATACCAATTAGTAATCCGCAAAATGGAATTAGCGGAAAGGTAAACTCAGGGAGGAGTAATGTTATGAAAATTGCCAACAGCAGTATCGCCATGTTCAGCAGCCGCACTTACAGTGAAACATATGAACGAAGTGAGAGCCTGAGGGTCTGGGTCGGCAGCCGGAGTCCCCGCAGCCCTCAATCCTTAATGGGAGCAAGAAATGCCTCTGCCCAGGCAGCGCTCCCCTCCGCTCCGGATACTGTGGACATCTCGGCTCAGGCAAAAGCGGCGGGGTCCGTAGAAGGCAGCGGCAGCCCCGAAGACCTGCTGTCTGAAGAAGATAAACTCAAGGTCTCACTTATCGAAAAACTAATTGAAATGATGACAGGTAAAAAAATAAAAATAAAGGTGCCCTGTCTTTCAGGGGAATGTCAGGACCAAAACAGCGCCGGCCCACAAAATCCAGCTCCCCGTGCTGAGCAGTCCCCTGCAGGGACTCAGGGCTGGGGGATGGTATATGAATCCCATGAAAAGTACCAGGAAACAGAGGCAACATCATTTTCAGCTGCCGGAGTGATAAATACCACAGACGGCAGGGAAATAGCTTTCTCGGTTGATTTAGCTATGAGCAGGTCCTTTATGCAGGAACAAAATATCAGTATCCGTGCCGGTGATGCCGAAAAAATTGACCCCCTGATAATTAATTTCAGCGGGACAGCTGCGGAGCTGACCAATACAAAGTTTAGTTTTGACCTGGATGCAGACGGCACTGATGATCAGGTTTCCTTTGTGAGGTCCGGGAGCGGCTTCCTGGCGCTTGACCGCAATAATGACGGTATCATCAACAATGGCCGGGAACTCTTCGGACCCGAAACCGGTAACGGTTTTCTGGAATTGGCCGCTTATGATGAGGATGGCAGCGGGTGGATAGATGAGAATGACTCTGTTTTTGAGAAACTCCGCATCTGGACCAAGGATACGGCAGGAAAGGATACCCTGTTTGCTCTGGGTGAAAAAGGCATTGGCGCTCTGTATCTCGGTAACATTGAAACCCTTTTTGCCGTAAAAAACCAAAGTAATGAAACACTGGGCCAGGTCAGCAGGACAGGGTTGTTTGTAAAAGAAAACAGCACCGTGGGAACTGTCCAGCAGGTTGATTTAACTGTATAGTATGCTCTAATCATCAATCCGGAAGCGCTCATTGGCCACTTCTATGAAAGGCCGTGACCGGTGCATTCCGGATGATACGAACTCCCCTTCAACCACCTTAATACTATATTTATCCATCTTCCGGTAAAGAGTACTTCTTGATATTTTCAGGTCCTTGGCAGCATTTGTCAGATTGCCGTCATTGTTTTTGATGGCCTCGAGGATATCGGTTCTGCCGGCCTTCCTGCCGCTTTTTCTGACCACAACATCACTATTGGCCTTTGTTTCAGCCTGTTCCGCTTCTTGTGCGGCGCTGACCAGATGAATCCGGGTATCTGACAGCACTTCATCAGGCAGGCAGTCAGGGGTGATATTTTCCCCTGAAGCGATATGAACAGCACGCTCAATTACGTTCTCCAACTGCCTGATGTTCCCGGGCCAATGATACCTTTGGAGATAATCAAGGGTTTCCGGAGGGATTACCACGGCATTTTTGCCCAGCCTGGCATTAACCTTTTCCACAAAAAAACCGGTCAGGGGAAGGATATCATCCTTGCGGTTCCTCAGGGAAACCATGTTAATTGTAAGCACATTCAGCCTGTAAAACAGGTCTGACCTAAAGGCCCCTTTCTCCACTTGACGCTGCAGGTCTTTATTAGTAGCAGCAATCACCCTGACATCAACCGGGATAACCTGGTCTCCGCCGATTCTTACCACAGCCTTTTCCTGTAAAACCCGGAGCAGGTTAGCCTGAAGTTCAAGGGGCATTTCCCCGATTTCGTCAAGGAACAGTGTCCCCCCGTCAGCCAGTTCGAATTTGCCCGGGCTACCGCCCCGTTTTGCGCCGGTAAATGCCCCCTCGTTATATCCGAACAGTTCGCTCCCTATCAACTCACGGGGCAGGGCAGCACAGTTTATGGCAACAAACGGCCCTTTCGCTCTGGAGGTGGCATTATGGATGGCCTGGGCAAAGACCTCCTTGCCGGTCCCGCTTTCACCCAAAAGCATCACATTAGAAGAGCTTCCGGCAGCCGTCCGGGCCATCTCCACTGTCTTCAGGTAAGCGGCATTCCTCCCTATTAGGTCATCAAAGGTAAATCTGGCCCTGGCCCCTGCCATACGTGTTACCAGCTGCTTAACTGCCCGGATTTCCCTGACAATCGTAACAACTCCGACAATTTTTTGCTGGGGATTCCGGATTGGGCGGCAGGTCATGGTACAGTGTACCTTGCCCCTCTTGGTATCTGCCTGGAACTCTTCATCGGTGCAGATATCTCCTTTCTGCAGAGCCTTTAAAATGGGGTTGTGATATCCCAAAAGTTCATTAATCGAAGAATGAATTACCGAATCCGGGTTGATTTTTAACAAAGCTGCAGCAGCCTTATTTATTTTGGTCACCCGTGCTTTTTCATCAACAGCTATCAGCCCATCGGAAATTGATTCCACGATAGCATTCTGATAGCGATTGACAACCAGCAGGTTTTCCAGGACTTTATTCACCTTTAATTGACCTTCAATAGAATCAATAGCGGCAACAACCATCCCGAGGGTATGTGAATGGACTTTCTCAAAAGTACCGGTCATACTCAGCGCCCCCGCCAACTGCCCGGAATGCCCGTAAATGGGACCGGAAGAACAGGTCCAGGGGTGAAGGGCCTTGATGTAGTGCTCAGTTGCAAAAACCTGTATAGGGCGTCCCTGCTTGAGGGCTAACCCTGTTGCATTTGTGCCGGATACTGCTTCATTGAGGCTTGCTCCGGCCACCAGACGGTTCCGGGATGCAAGGGCTACAGTCTCCCGGTCGCCAAGGCTCTGCAGGATTATGCCATCACGGTCAGTCAGGGCCACAATAAATCCGGAACCTTCAACAAAGGAGAACAGGTTCTTCATGATTGGGAAAGATATTTCAAGCAGCTCCCGGTTCGCTTCGCGGCGCTGTTCCAACTCAGCTGCCTCAGCCAAAAAGGGTATGGTTTCAAGACAGTTATCAATACCCATGCTCCGGCTGCGGCGCCACGAATCTTCAATTTCCCGGCGGACCCAGTTTTTGTTCACATGTCCCTGTTCCACAAATTCTGTCCAGGCTTTCAGCATTTGTTCTTTCCTGTCATGGACCGGCATTCCCTTCACTCCTTTCCTTTAATAATATCTGAAACTGTTTGCTATTTGTAATCACAAACAACAAGACCGGCCATAGATGACCGGTCTGTGAAATACCCTGTTTGTAATGTTTTCCTGCCCTCAAATAACATAAAAACCTCCTACTTTCCGGTTGGGTTTGAGGTATCAAGGAATCTTTACTTTCATTATATCCTATCATGCATTTTTTGTAAACTAAAACCGGGCCCACCGGGAACCTGTCAGACCTGAATCACCCCATAGGCAGCCGGTTATCCGGGAGCTTCCTCATAAAGATACCTGTACCAGGAATAATTTCTTAATACCTTTTTGACATACTCTCTGGTCTCACTAAAGGGTATCTGGTCAACACTTGCATGTTCACCGGTCCATAGGCCTTTATCCAGCCATTCCCTGACATTTCCCCTGCCCCCGTTATAAGCTGCAACTACCAGTATTTTATTGCCTTTAAATTCTGTATTTAGGTTGCTGATATACCAGGACCCTATCCTGATATTGAGCTCGGGATTATAAAGGTCGTCTGGTTTGAATTCCCTGAGATTCATCTGTTGCGCTGCCCAGGCTCCTGTTTCGGGCATTATCTGCATTATTCCCCTGGCTCCCATGGGGGACTCGGCTGATGGCACAAAATTGCTTTCAGTCTTGATAATAGCAGCAACCAAATAAGGATCTATATTGTTTTTTGCTGCCTGGGAAAAAACCAGTTCTTTATAAGGCAGCGGATAAAACACCCGCCAAAATGATTTGCTGCTCAACATAGCCACGACCGCAATCAGCAATAGCAACCAGATAATTCTGCCACGTCTAATTTTTCGTTTTCTCAACTGTTTCCACCCCGGGTTTCCCGAAACGCCTTTCCCATAATTCTGCCACAGCTTTTCTGGTATCATGCCTGTCTCCAGAGTTATCTATGACAATGCCGGCATACTTCTTTTTTTCCTCTGCAGGCATCTGGCTTTTTATCCTCCCAAGCGCTTGTTCCCTGGTCAGCCGGTCACGCTCCATCAGGCGCCTTACCCGCACTTCATGAGGGATATCGACCACCCAGACCTCATCTACCAAGCGGTGCATTCCTGCCTCAATAAGGAGCGGGGCATCAATAACCATGACCTCGTTTCCATTTACCGAGCCGGCACGGAATAAATTTATTTTGCCGATTACTTCTTTTTCTATGATGGGATGCACAATATTATTCAATTTTTTCAACAATCCAGGGCTGGCAAAAACCATATTCCCTAGTGCTTTGCGGTTAACAGTCCCGTCAGGGTTTAAAACAGCATCTCCAAATTCGGTCCGGAGTTTATTCCAGCCTTCTGTCCCCGGTTCAACAACTTCCCGGGCCACCACATCAGCATCGATTAATACCGCTCCCTTTTCTTTAAGGACCTCAGCAACCAGGCTCTTACCGCTGGCTATGCTCCCCGTAAGACCAATAACAGTCATCATGACTCTCCTTATTTTTGTGAACAGTTTTCCCGAAAAGCTTTTTATACAAAAAGCCCATCCTCTATAAAATATACTTTTCCTCCGGACATTAATCAAGTATTAATTTTTATTTTTGGTTTTTAAAATGTAATTAAGACAGGGGTAGATGTGTTCCGGAAGGCGGAGTCTGTCGTCAACCGGTCCACAACCCGCTTTAGCGGTTGTGGGTAACCGGTTGAGACGTTGCCCGCCGGAGGAATACATCTACCCCTATCAATCTTACATTTTATATCTTCATTACCCTGGCCACACCAAGCATTATCAATACCCATCCGGGTAATACCGCGGCCCGGTTACCCAGCCAATTAACGGCATAACGCCTCCCCAGAATTACTCCCAGGCTTACCATCAGGAATTTGACAATCCCTACTATTAAAGGAGTTAATAGAGGGGTAAAACCCGTCATAGCCGCACCAAAGCCGGCGCCAATAGCATCCATGGCTAAGGCCAATCCCAGGAGCAGCGCTTCCTTGACACTGATAAACCCTGATTTGTCAAAATCAGCAACTGTGGGTTCCCGCATTATCTTAATTACCAGGCCAAAGGCCTCTATTTTAAAGTCCAGTATGGTCTGGCACTCAGGATTGTGTTCCCCAACACTCTTCTCCCCGGGTTTGATATGGGATCCCTTTTTTGACCAGGTCTGCAGCAGAATCCAAAGCCCCACCAGTATCAGGATTGATGCCCCGATTATTTCCGCCATTTCTGCAGATATATACTGTGACACAAAATGGCCGAATAACATTGTCAGCCCTATGGCTGTAGATGATGTCAGACTGATTACCACCAGCGACAATACGGGAATCCTGATCTTCCTCATGCCGTAAGAGATTCCTACACCGAATCCGTCCAGGCTCAAAGCTGTTGCGAAGGCAATAATGGATAACAGTTCCACTATATCGGTCCTCCCCCCTCCTGATTCCTTGCTCCTTGGCCTTACAATGTAATATATGGGAGGGGTTCCCCTTATGTGCCTGTCTGCCATTCAGGGAGCTAGTCCGGGACCGGTACAGCAAAAAGCGCTTATTTAGATTTTTTGGCACTTGGGGCAATAATGAGCGCTGCGGCCCCTGATCACAACTCTTTGTATTTCCGTGCCGCATTTTGTACAGGGCTGTCTGTCACGCCCGTAAACCCTGAGATTATTCTGGTTGTTCCCTTTATTGCCGTCACCGTCAATATAGTCTTTGATGGAAGTGCCCTTGTTATCTATACCCTCAATAAGGACTTCCCTGATTGCATTAAACAGCATTGAGGCCTCCCTGGGGCTGAGGTTGGCGGCAACCTTCTCCGGATTCACCCTGGCCCGGAACAGGGCCTCATCAGCATAAATGTTGCCAATTCCTGCGATAAATTCCTGTTCCAGGAGAAGGGGCTTAATCTTGACCCTTCTGTTGCGCAAGCCCTTTTTGAAAAACTCCCTGGTAAAATCATCACTTAAAGGCTCCACACCCAGGTTCTTCAGGCTGGAAAGGTTCTCCAGATCTTTAGCGGGCAAAAACTGCACCTTGCCAAACTGGCGCTGGTCAACAAATCTTAAGTCATATTTGTCACTCAGGTGGAAAATCACATGAGTGTGTTTTACCCGTTCCTGTTCTGCGGAACAGTAGAGGAGTTGTCCTGTCATTCTGAGGTGGACAACCATAACAAGGCCGCCGGACAGCTGTATGATCAGGTATTTGCCCCTGCGGTTGATGCCGGTTATTTTTTTGCCTTTTAATTTCTCATCAAACTCACCCGGGTCGATGCCCTTAAGAATCTTTTCGAGAAAAATTTCGATGCCTGTAAAGGTTTTGCCCTTTATTTTATCTTCCAGGGACCTTCGTATAGTCTCCACTTCCGGTAATTCTGGCATAAGGTAGTAACCTCCCCATATTAGTTAACATAACATGAATTCCTCTCTCTATTATAACAAATTGTCCCCCAAACTTTAATTGTTAAATGTTAGGCATTTTTAATCTTTTCCATATCAAACCAACTGGGGCCTTGTTTCATATCCACAACCAGCGGGACCTCCAGCTCTACAGCATTTTCCATGCAATCCCTGATTAGTGGGACAGCCTTCTCCATCTCCTCTTCAGGCACTTCAAAAATCAACTCATCATGAACCTGCAGCAGCATTTTAGTCTTCAGGCCTTCCCGCTCCAGGCATTCCGCCACCCTGACCATGGCCAGCTTAATGATATCAGCAGCGCTGCCCTGAATCGGGGTATTCATGGCTGCCCGTTCCCCGAACGCCCTGACATTATGGTTGCGGCTTTTCAGGTCAGGAATGTACCTGCGCCGCTCCAGGATAGTGGTCACATACCCATTTTCCCGTGCCTCAACCACTATATTTTTCATGAATTCCCTGATGCCGGGATAACGGTCCAGATAACCGTCTATATATTCTCTGGCCTGCTGTCTGGTTATCCTGATATTCCTTGCCAGGCCGAACTCACTGATCCCGTACACAATTCCAAAGTTAACAGCCTTGGCGCCATCCCTCATTTCCCTGGTAACCTTATCTTCAGGAACACCGAAAACCTCGGAAGCAGTATGGGTATGGATATCCTGTCCTTCTCTGAAGGCCCTGATGAAATTGGCATCACCGGAAATATGTGCCAGTACCCTTAATTCTATCTGTGAGTAGTCGGCGGCCAGAAGCCGGTGTCCCGGTTCAGAAGGCACAAAGGCCTTTCTGATCCGCCTGCCTTCTTCCATCCGAATCGGGATGTTCTGGAGGTTTGGTTCAGCGCTGCTGAGCCTGCCTGTTGCTGTAACCGCCTGGTTAAAGGTTGTATGCAGCCTGCCGGTGCGGGGATTAATCAGGCCGCTGAGACCGTCCACATAAGTTGATTTAAGTTTGGCAAGCTGTCTGAACTCAAGGATTTTTTCCGCTATCCCGTGTTCCGCTGCCAGCCTTTCCAGTACCTCTACATCAGTCGAGTAACCGGTTTTAGTTTTTTTGACTGCCGGGAGTCCCATTTTTTCAAAAAGGATGTAGCCCAGCTGTTTTGGTGAATTTATGTTAAATTCCTCTCCGGAAAGCCCATATATCTCTGTACTGATGTTTTCCAGCTTATCCGCCAGTTCTGCCGACATTTCCGTGAGGCGCTCCCGGTCTACCCTGACCCCGGTTATCTCCATGTCTGCCAGTATTCTGGTAAGGGGCAGCTCAACACTATAATACAGTTCTTCCAGGCCGTCATCAGCCAGTTTTTGTGCCAATACCTTCTGCAGTTCCATAATGACAGCCGCACTCGATCCGGCTCCGGCAGCTCCGGCAGTTCCGGCGCTTTCATCGCCGGCAGCAAGCTCCCTCCCCAGGTATTCTGCGCTCAAATCAGCCAGGTCCTGGTGACGTCCTGTTGGGTTCAGGAGGTAGGCAGCCAGCAGCGTGTCCTGGGCAACAGACCCCCACCTGATGCCGTATCTATCCAGGGCTACCATAAGCCGTTTCCCGTCATGACAGTACTTTTTCACCCCAGCTCTGGACCCTGCCAGAGACGCCAATGGAGATATATTTGCCTCTTCTCTGAATAACTCGGCCTGTCCCTCCCCGACCCCGGTTACATATGCCGCAGCGCCGGGTTCCACACTCCAGCTGAATCCTGTCAGTTCAGCGAGCATCGGGTCAGGATTGCTGAGTTCATAAGATATGCTTATTTCTCCTTTATCAAGGTCAGCTGCCAGCCTGTCCAGGCCTTCCTGCAGCGGCAGCACCGTACATTCATATTTCACCTGGCAGGCCGGTTGTGCCTGTCCGGACTCGGCTGGGGCCAGTCCGGCAGCCTTCATTCTTTCGGTAAAGGAATTAATCAGGGTTTTAAACTCCATTTTCTGTAACAGTGGCATCAGTTTTTCGTAATCCGGTTCCTCCAGATAACACTCCATTAAGTCAAGTTCAAAGGGAACATCCCTGACAATGGTAGCCAGTTCCCTGCTTAGGAAAGCCAGTTCACGATTTTCCGTCAGCTTTTCCCGCATTTTGGGGGTGAGGTCACCCAGGTTTTCATAAACCTTTTCCATGCTGCCATACGTGTTTATCAGCTTGAGAGCTGTCTTCTCACCGATTCCGGGTACACCTGGAATATTATCTGAGGAATCACCCATAAGTCCCTTCACATCTATCATCTGTTCCGGAGTCAGGCCATACCTCTCCTTTACCCTGCCGGTATCATAAAGCTCGGTCTCCGAAATCCCCTTCCGGGTAAGCATTACCGAGGTCGCCGGTGATATAAGCTGCAGGGCATCCCGGTCCCCGGTCACAATGACACTCATATATCCCTCTTCCTCGGCCCTCTTGGTTATTGTACCTATCAGGTCGTCGGCCTCATAACCCTCCAGCTCATAGGTCGGTATATTCATCGCCTTTAGTATATCCTTCACATAGGCAAACTGGGGTCTCAGTTCGTCAGGAGTGGCTTTCCGGGTGCCCTTATATTGGTCAAATTTTTCATTCCTGAAGGTTACCTTCCCTTTATCAAAGGCAACCGCAATACAACCCGGTTTTTCATCACTGAGAACCTTCATCAGCATATTCATAAAACCATAAACCGCATTGGTGTACTCCCCTTCACTGCTGGTTAACAGCGGTATCGCATAAAATGCCCTGTAAATGAGGCTGTTCCCATCCAAAATCATCAACCTGGTTTTATCTTTCATTATGTTTCCTCCCATGGGCGTGAACCCGCCATAATTTTATAGTATTTTCACCGTAATATGGGAAAATACCTGCAACACAGCCCGGGAAATAAGCATAATATTATGGCGGGGTACTTGCACCGGAGAATTCCCGGCAGCGCCCCGCCATAATATTTACCGCAAAATCCACGATTTACCGGTCTGAAACTTCCACTTATCGGCCTTTCGCAAGCCTATGGTTCAGCTCTCCTGATACGGAAATAGTAAATTACACCGCCAATCCCGGCAATAATCAGCGCTATCGGGAGAAGCCACCCGGCTGCGCTTTTCTCCGGAACCGGCTCAGCCTCTGCAGGCGCTGCTTCTCTGATATCAAGCCTGATCAGGGAAAATTGGCCGGATTCATTAAGAGTGTTTAACTTGCCCTGAATTAGTTCAATCTCATCCCTGACCCGTGCCAGTTCCTTTTCAAGAGTCAACGCCTCATCAAGGGATTTCGCCTTATCTACCAGCCCCAGCAGGCGCTCTTCCTCATTCCGGAGGTTATCCATCCTGGACTGGGACTCATCAATCTCTGTAGACATATCCCTGTCGGAAACCTGCTTCCCGGTAACCTTCCCGAGGGCTTCAATCTTGCCCAGCATTTCGTTAAAGCTGTTTGCCGGAACCCTGATAACAAATCCGGCATTAACCAACCCTCCTGTAAGGCTGGTGGAACTTTCCACAGAACCGTTGAACCGGTCCACAAGCCCTGTCAGCTTTGGTTCAAACTCCTCATAATTACTGACTTCTATACTTAGGAAACCATCTTTAGCGGCCTCCTGGTCGATTTCTCCTTTTATGCCATTGTTGGACAAAGCCGCATCCTCGGAAACACTAACAGATTTTTCGCTGTTTTCACTGGCACCTGAATCGTAATTTGGAGTTATTAATACACTTCCTGCACTTTCTTCAGGCGATTCAGGATAAGCCTCTGAAGTTGTGGTTCCCGCTTCCGGAGTCTCCATGGCTGTAATCAATACTTCTGAACTCTTCATGAAGGGCTGCTGCGGTTGAGTCGTAATGCTATCCTGTGAAGCGCCTTCCTGATAGCTTTTCCTTAAAACTGTTGTCTCCGGATCAGCAGGCCCCTGGGCGATGGCTCCGGCATCAGCAGCCCCCAAACCGCCGCTCCCGGAATCTGCGTTCTCCGGAACGGCAGCAGAGTAATTGATGGAATTTCCGGCAGTCTGGTCAGGCGCAGGGGCAGCAGGTCCCCCGCCTTTTCCCTCAGGCGCCAGGGCTTTTCTCAGGGTTTCATCTGCTGGCGCTCCTGCAATAAACCCTTCATTCTGTTCGGCCTGCGGGTTCCCGGCAGTAGAAGATGCCGTGTCTGATTCTCCGGCAGGAATTTCCTGATCACCGGCAGCGCTTTTAACAGAATCAGTGGCAGAAGCCTTCGGGCTGCCGCCAAAATCATTCAGCCGCATATCAGCCATACTGTTTTCTTTACCCTTTTGAGGAGCAGATTCCAGCGCTGCCCGGTCTGTACCGGATTCCGTTTTTTGTTCCAGGGCCAGGTCATATGACGCACTTTTGGGCAGCATCCCCGACTGCAGGAGGTTATAAATCCCTGAACTCAGCCCCAGACCGATAATTATAAACGAAGCTGCCAGGTACTTTCCAGGTCCTGAGATCCAGCGGCGGGCTTTTTGGGTCCAAAAGAGATTTTTAATACTGCCGGCAGGCAGCGGCTCTTTCTCCAGTTTTCCCCTTAAATCTTGGCGAAAACCTTCCGGAGGCCTGATTTCACCAAGGGAATGGAGCAGCCTGATGGTCTCCTGTAAGTCAGCCAAATCCCGGGAGCACTCGCTGCAGTTCCTGAGATGCTCTTTGACTGATATGTTTTCATTAGTATCCAGGACACCATCAATGTATGCCGATAACAATTCTCTGATTTCACTGCACTGCATCTCCCTACCCCCTCTCAATGGCCTCCACATGAGTCCCTGTAAATAAATCCCTGCGTTCCAGCAGCTTTTCCTTTAATGCATTACGTGCCCTGTTGAGCCTTGACTTAACGGTCCCCAGAGAACATTCCAGGAAAAAAGATATTTCTTCATAGGAGTAACCCTGGATATCCCTCATAATGACAATGGTCCGGTAATCCTCCGCTAAAGAGTTTAGCACCTCCTGAACTTCATCCTGCAGCTCTTTACGGAGAATCATTTCCTCAATAGGTCTGCACTTGGTTTCCACTGCAGGGGCCCTGCCATTTTCAATCATCTCATCCATAGATACCGTTGTATGTCTTGCCCGGCGACGCAATTCATCCTTACACACATTTGTCACCACCCTGTACAACCAGGTAGAGAAGGAACTCTCTCCCCGAAAACTGTTGATAGACCGGTATACTCTGATAAGTGCCTCCTGAGCCATGTCGCTTGCATCATTATAATTACCAAAATAACGATATGCTATGGTATACACCTTGGTTTCGTAATTTGAAATCAGTTGTTCAAAAGCATCAATGTTGCCTTGTTTTATTTTTTCTATAAGCGCTTCATCGCTTATGTTCACCCGGTCATCCCCTCCTACCCGAGGTTCTAAACTATTGACGAAACCGAATACATAAAGGTTCCGGTCCGTGGTTCAATTAGTTACACTAATTCCCCGTCAGCCCTGAAAACACCTTCAATATATAAGAGGCAAAGGGTGGAAAACACAAAAAACTCCGGTCAGGAAATGCGATCCCACCGGAGTTTCTACTCTGTTTGAACATGCAATTTTGGGATTTAGTGTGATTCTGCTGAACCCCCGAGGTATCCTGCAGCCAATCCTTCATTAACATGAAGGACACCCTTGTTGAGGTCTTTCATTGAATAACTGTCATCAATAACAGGCAGCTTGTCGGCCTGTTCCTGGCTAGTAACAACCATCCCTGCCGGAACATACCTTCCGTCAGCTACCACAACACCGTTTAGAAGCCGGGCGCCGGGCTCAACAACACAGTTACTGCCAACCCTGGCCTTAAATACGAGAGCCTGCATACCGATAAAGGTGTTGTCACCAACCGCTGCAGGTCCATGGACTTGGGACTGGTGTGCCAGGGAAACGTGGCTGCCTACATAAACAGCATATTTTTGTCCGTTAACTTCATACATGTTGTTTTCCACAGGTTCGCCGTTTTCTTCTGTTTCAAGGCCGTGAAGCACCACTCCATCCTGAATGTTGGAATTACTGCCGACAAAAATCGGCTGTCCTTCATCACCGCGTACAGATGCCATCGGAGCGACATATACGTTGTCACCAAGCTGAACATTGCCGATTACCGACGCCATAGGGTCAACAAAGGTACTGGCGCTGATCTGCGGGGTATCTACCTCTTTATTGAAGCTTGTGGCTACATTTGCTTTAATGTTGCCCGTTTCTGCCACTTTACTTTCGGCGGCAGTATTATCGGTTGCAGGATTAGGATTAGTATTAGTACTTGTCTGCTGTGCGCCACATCCGGCAGTAACCAGAACGGCCATAATCAGCAGGGCAAATATGATTTTGGGCATGACTCTCCCCATCTTATACACACAAATACCCCCCTATTCAATTTTAATAAAAAAGCCTTTCAGAGCCCGGGCCTCCTGGGGCTTTAAAACATGTTTGAGTTTTCTGAAACTTCACGCTGATAACATTTTATTATATATTTTGTTAGCTGTCAATATTTAACATTTTTAGAATTTTGCTCTTAATTATGGAAGAGAAAAGTTCCATTTGACTTTAAACTTTAACTTTGATAGAATAATTTATGCAACTTTAGTTGTACTCTATTACATGCCGAAGTGGCGGAATTGGCAGACGCACACGATTCAAAATCGTGCGGGAAACCATGAGGGTTCGAGTCCCTCCTTCGGCACCATAAAACCCTTAGAGCATCAACGGTTTGTGCGGTATTGCCGAAGTAGCCCGCAGAACCGTTTTTTTGTGCAAATCGTGTGTGTCTGAGAAATACCCCTTACACCGCACGATTCCCTCCTTTGCTATGAGCCAGAAATCTGCGAAGGAGGTTTTGTTTTGTGGCAAAAGAGAAGGTTCTGCGTTTGCGGAAGGAAGTGACCGAGTCTTGGCAGGAGGTGCTGGAACAGTACCTATGGTTTAAACAGGCGGAGGGGCTGAGAGAGGCCACTGTCCGGGGCCACCGGGATGTTGTCCGGCTATTCCATACCCGCTACCCTGAGGCCTGGGAGAACCCCAAAAAGGCCGTCCTGGCGTTCATGGCAGAGGACATAAAGGCCTCGACTTACAACATCAGGCTCTCCTATCTGAAGGCATTCTTTGACTGGTGTGTGGCTGAAGGGATTCACACCGACAACCCGATGACCAGATTAAAAAAACGGAAGGCTGAGGGCCGGGTGGTCAATCTAACCCTCGATGACCTGAAGGCATTGATTGAACTGCCAGACACCAAGACATTTGCCGGGCTGAGGGATTATGCAGTCATCTTGCTGACCCTGGATACGGGCATCAGACCCAAGGAGGCATTCTCACTGCTGGTTGATGACTTCAATTTCCGCTCATCCGAAGTATATGTCCGTAGTGAGGTGGCTAAGACAAAAGTGTCCAGGAGCCTGCCATTTTCCCCTGTAACGGCCAAGGTGGTCAGGGAATTGATACAGACCAGGCATCCAGGTTGGAATAGCAGTGTCCCTGTCTTCTGTTCCACAGAGGGGACAACCTTGAACCGCCATACCTGGGGTGACCGTCTGGAGATGTACTGTAAGAGGTTGGGGATTAATATACGGCCCTATGACCTCCGTCACGCATTTGCCCTCCAGTTCCTCCGTAATGGTGGTCATGCCTTGGCACTGCAACGGACTCTGGGCCATACAGACCTGAGCATGACAAAAAGATATGTTGCCCTGACCCAGCAGGACATAAAGGAGCAACATGCACTGGCATCACCGTTGAATGTATTGCTGCCTCAAAGGAATAGGGTCAGGAATGTAAAGCAGGGGCCATAAAAGGCCCCCTTCTCTTTTTCCTTTATACTTGTCCTATAAAGCCACCGCTCCGCCATTATCAAGCAATAGTCAGTAATTCTCGCTTGCAGTGGTTTTAAAAGTAAATCTCAGTAGCGCACCTTTGCTAAAAATGTTCAAGCATTAATCCCTCATGACTACTCATAAACACTAAAACATCTTGACTTGCTAATTGCGATGTCACCATATTATTCGGGTGAACAATAGCACACAAGGTACGGTAAAAAAAGAGCACATACAAGTGCTCTCATTCGCGCCTATCATTGGGAACAACCTCATAAATACTAGTGGATAGTGCCTTGGCCAGTTTAAGTAACGTGATATAGGAAGGATTTCTTTGCCCAAGTTCAAGCTGACTTACGTATGTTCTATGTAAGTCTGCCTTAAAGCTTAGAGCTTCCTGAGAATAGCCTTTCTGCTCTCTTAAGCTCCTTATGTGTCTGCCGAGTTTTTTAAGCTCTTCAAGGTATATATCTTCCACCAGCAACACCGTTCCCTTAGCGTAGGGTTTATTTTCCATAAAGATTATATTATAATAAACCCGAGTGGTCTTCAGACGATAGTCTGCAAGCAACTACACTATATTTAAGGAGAGTGGTACTTATGGATGCCCACACAGTTACCATTAGCCCTTCTAGGCGGCAGTTGCACAAAGAGATAAGCAGACTGCAGCGAGCAAATGACCTCCTCGAAGAAAACTACCAACTGAGACATGAACTCGACTCTCTCAAGGCAGAATTAGAGCGGTGTAATTTTCCTTGGGTGCTTAAAGTCAAACACGTCAAGGAGATAATGAACATTAGCAAAGAGAAAGCCTATGAGCTTGTCACAGAACCGGGATTCCCTGTTCTGTGGGTAGGTAGGGAGGCACAAATTCCAAGGCAGTCATTCTTCTAATGGCTGCATACCTGTGGAGGAAGGTTTAAATTTAACGACAATCTTATTGACTGACAGGAGGATACATAATGAAGCCTATTGACCTTGTTGAAGTCAGGAACGAATGCCAAGGCCGAAAGCTAAACGAGATAGTACAGTATCATATAAACAGAGCGAATCTAACAAAGTTAGAGCTTTGTTTCGAAGACACAAAGGACCGCCTTTCCCTAACAGGCCAAGATATAGCTAAAAAAATGACCCAGTTGTATAGTATGTTAGCTGCTACCAGCGATTTATGGCATGATGACTGTTCCACTATCTTTGACCATGTAACCGATAAAGCTAGAGAAATGTTTGACTCTATGGGGGAAGAGCCTGATGATGAAGACATTTACAACGTTTGGATGGCTACAGTACTTCATTTGACCATTTTAGCTTACATGTACGGAAATGTTAGAAAAGTGGCCGGAATTAAGAAACACATAAAACTACCCCTTACAAAGTTCATGGCGGGCATAGCAATCGGCCTCCTTGACGAATCGTGGCTCATGACCCTGGGCTCCATTTTAGGTTGGGGGATAGTATTTTGCGCCTATGTCTCTATCCTTGAGCGTGACAGGTTACGGAACTTTGTTGCAGATTCTATAGAAACTGGCAGGCGTGTATGGGGCCTGCCACCTGTTATGGGCTTCTATGTTATCGAATTCTGGGCGGCTGTTATTGGCGTAATACCTATTGTAGCCGTTACCCGTATAATCAGGGCAATCTTCTGATTATATCAGGCGAGCTTCCGTAACTTTAGCGTTTCCTGAACTGCCTTATACACCTGTTCCTCAACTACCTTACAGTTGAGGAATATTTTTTGGTAGGTTTGCCAGTGCATCCCCTTGGGCTTACAGGGGAAGCTGACCCCCACGATAAGTTCGCCGCCTAATTTCCGCTTTATCCTATGTATTCTGGACAGCAACCTAGATATTTTATTCTGGCGTTGGCTATGGTAAACTAATCTATGGCAGTGTCTGCACCGGAAAAGGCCATTTTTCAAGTACAGTTTTCCTGCCCGTGTACCACAACCGGGGCAGATAAACCATGGTCGGCTTCCATAAGTGCAGGTACTGTGGGACAATAAAACTGAGTCATTCACCTCTCTGGTGATACTACCCACGATTACAGTGTATTTCAAGTCTAATCTACCTGTGCAAGAGCAGATAAGGATACTGGCATCCTCCTCTGGAATGCTATACCAATGCCAACTGTAGCATAACCCAGGTTGAAGAAGAGACTGACGATTAAGCTCGTTAATGTCAATGCTTAGGCATTCCTCAGTTAGAGTCTTTGTGGACAACCTCCACCTGCCTGAACCGTAACCACCCATAATACCACCTCCTGTAGTTTTATCGAAATCGTCTGGAAATTGGGCCTAATCACACTGCTATATCAGCCTAGCTAGAATGCCAAGGATGGTTCCGTTTTTCCCTTTTCCCGTCCCAGTTTTCAAATAGCCCTGAACCCTTGATACACTTGGCTTGGAGGAAAATATGTCCCGGTTTCGGGGATACTCCACATATAGCTCAAAGTATATTACCTATGACTATTGCCAAAGACTTTACTCCCTATAGGTAAACATCATGAAAACCGGAACACATCTCCTGCAAGCCTTGCCCCGCAAGGGTTCGGGCGTACCCAGTTTTTTTGAAGATAAGCCAAAACCGGGTCACCCTAAGTAATATTACGGTCTTAACCCAATCCCTGACCACAATCGTGGCCCGGAGCGTTCTTTTATTTCATGGACCTTCGGCTGCAATTCCTGGACTCTTCTGTAAAATTTGTTCCTCCCGAGAGAAGTATAGCCCTCATCATCACACCAATCCCCATATTCATCATAGAGCCGGGCCTTGCCGCAAACCGCATAATCTTCAACCACGCACTTGTCTTCAACGAAGGCAAGTACCGAGTCCGATTCCCTTCTATACTGGGCTAAAGCTTCTTGGCTTGACTGGTTCTGAGAAAAATTACCCTTCTGGAATAGTTGCTTTAACCCCGCCAGGGCAAGGTTCAAAAGGCCGGAAAGTTCCTCAGGGGTAACAAGCTTGTCAATCAATCCGGCATCTGCGTTTTTGCCATGCTCAAACCTGTTGTTGAACGGAATCACCGTAATTCGCCGATAAAAGGCTTGAGACACATCATTAACTTGCGGCAATTGGTTCGCCGAAAAAATCAGCCGTGCAAATGGCCTGAATTCAAAGGGGTCTTGCCCCTTGCGCTCGGCATTTACATAGTCTCCAGAGACAATCATTTTGAAGGTTGAAATATCCTGAATAGCCTTGGCGGGAAGGTCGGCACAAGTGTTTATTAACTTCCCCTGCAACCCCGCCAGTTTAAACCTATGTTCGCATAAGTCCTGAAATGATATATTGGCTACGTTCTGGCGACCAATGAAGGAGTTTAAAAGGTCAATAAGTTTCGATTTCCCATTGCCACCCGTTCCGGTCAAAAGAAACGCCCTCTCAAATTTAGCGGTCGGGAGCAAACAGTAGCCGAAAATTTCGAACACCAAGTCTATACAGTCATGTGGCAGTACCTCCTCTATGAAGTCCAAAACTTTATCTGCCTTGGCAGTGGGGTCGTAGACAACGGGGACTTGGATTGTGCTAAGCCTTTCCGGCGTGTGAGGTCTAAGTTCCCCGCTTTGCCAATCAAGAAGGCCATTGCGTAGGTTGATTACCCTATCATCAGGGTTAACCAAGGAAGTGTCAGCCACACGCATCTTTTCAATGTAATAAGCTACCTCCTCTACCCTTGCCCGACGGTATTCTGTATCAAGTAAGGATATACTGGACCGCTCTACCACCTGTCTACCCTGTGGCAAATAAACACCATTTTTATACACCCAAAGGGTATGTCCATCAGAAAATAAACTTTCCTCTGTTAATACATCTTCGGCAAGGAGTTTCGGCACAAATGTACCCCCATCGAAGTACTTCTCTCTTACCGTAGGAGAAAACTTTCCTGAAATAACCTGACCCGTACCGCCTTCAATGACGGTCAACTCCGCACTAGCGGGGTTCCAATAGGGAGTTGCCTCAACAAGTGCCAATAATTCATCTTTAGAGTGACCTATAGCTACCCAATCAGATACATCCCCCTTTTCGGTTAACCCAGGAAGGGGTAACACCTTTACTGTCTGAGCTATGGGATGCAAGGCAAGGGCTACCTCTTGGGCATGTTCGTGCCCTGTTTTATCATTATCAGGGAGAATAACCACGTTGGCACCTTCAAAACATCTGTTGTAGCCGACATCCTTAGGCCAACCACCAGCTCCACCTTCCTTAGTAGTAGCCTTTAAGCCCAGGGCGCTCAATGTGTTGGCATCTTTTTCCCCTTCTACAACAAAGACAACTTCGGAGTCTTTGTCCATTTTGAGAATCTCTGGGAGATTATAGGGGACGCGTCTAACCCCCTGCATCTTGTTTATCCATCCACCCTTTCCATCGGGGCGTTGCTGGTAAAACCCCTTGGGGAAAGTACGACATACTCTGTATAGAACCTCACCGTCTTCGCTTAAATACTGATAACTCGCTACCACCTCCCTTCGTTTAGCAAGACTTGAATTGCTTTTCTTGAAGGGTGATTCCACCATGAGCCTTTTAGCAAAGTCATTTATGCCACCACTGCCACAACCAGCATGGCATATCCAAGTTCCCTTCTCAGCATTGACGCTAAAAGAGGGATTGCGGTCATCATGGAATGGGCATCGGGTTTGCCCCTGGTTACCTCTCCATTTAATGGCTGAAGAAAGCACTGTGGAAAACCAGTCTTTAATCTCTGCAGGGTTTATGGTATGATAAGCTTGTAGTCCCATATGTTTGCCTCCTAGCTTAATTGAATGGGGGTATTTCGAGTTCCTCGGTTCCAGAGCCGAGGGATTTTTGTTTAAGCCACTGTCAGCTCCCTGGGCCATCCGTTTTCCCTGAATAATTCGTTTTCGGACATCCCCAGCAGTTGAGACAATTGACGGCGTATTTTAGGCCAGGGTTTGCGGTAGAGTCCCTCAATTTGTGAAACAGAGCTGCTTGTGATACCCAATTGCCGAGCAATCTCTGCCTGGCTAAGTCCGGCCTGCCTCCTTTTGAATTCCAGGATTGTCATTAATGTCACCCCTTTTCTGATATTGGCATTGGCAATTGCTGTTGCCACAAAACATATTGCACGAAAGGAACTTGGGAGCAAATGTTAGACAAGTTAACATCCGGTCTCGAACTGGTAAAAAACATGACCCCAGAACACAAAAAAAAGACTGCCCATGGATGGGAAGCCATTACTTTGGCACCTGACCGGTATCTTTTGCGTGGTCATAGTCTCTCTATTGCGTTTTATAAGCAGTCGATTCCCGCCATGATTCTGCCATGTGTCTTGGATGCTATAAACAACGGTACTCTTGGCAAACCCGAGGATTGGCCTTATGAATACCATGCACAGGTGAGCATGTGGACTGCGTGCTTATACTTCATACTGTTAAATAAAGGGCTTGACCAGGAAGAAGCAGAAGCCTTCATTTCTGAGCTTGCTAATATTCCATGGGAAGAGTTGTCACAATGGGCAAGAGATATACTGACAGAAGTTCCTCAGTCCAAGAGTGGGATGTTCAATTTCCTCATTAAGGCCACCGGAGATGAGTTACAGGTAAGGAAGCTACTTGATGAGTCTCAGCTAGACCGGAAGAAATTACGGCAAGTCTTCCAACGAAGCGGAGGTACTGGAAGTATTATATGTCTCTCCTGCATGACCAGGGATGACACCGTTTTGGCTCAAATGTGCCTGTTGGCATGGCGACAAGGTAAGAAAGACGAGGAACTACTTCGCTTTGTCCACCGATATATAAGAAAGGTAACAAGTGATGACGTTGCTATGACTGTTGTATCGCACCTTATTGAAAAATGGGAGACTCCTCTTTACCCCGGAAGTTTTAACAACTTCATACGGAAATGTATCCACGGAGTCAGCAAAAACGAACAGGGTAGTGATATTGCCAGCAGTGAGGCCGTTGAAGCAAAAGAGGCCCTGAACTATAGCCCTAAAAAGAGGAAGCAAGCCAGATTTTATTGTGACAGGTACACAGTGGCCCAAGCCTCTGGTATAATTGGATGTTCTACCAGATGGTTGTATAACCAAATAAACGCAGGTAACCTTCCCAATGCAGAAGTGAATATTGAACGGCACATTACCGAACAGGAAACAATTGAAAAGCGTTCTTACAGCATTAATGATGATTGCCTTAGAGATGCCATAAATCTGTACCGCAAGGCAACCGACTCCACTCGGGCGGAATTGGTGAAGTATGTTGCCCGCAAAAGGGCTATAGGGATTAGGGGCGCACAGAAGTGGATAAAAACAAGAGAAGACCAAGGGAAGTCACTGCAGGAAATAGCGATAGAAGCAGGTCTTGACCCTTGTTCGTAAATCATCCAATGTGAAGACGGCTAGGGAACCCATATACCCGCTAGGTGAACTCAAAACTACCATACCCCCTACCCCCTAAACCTACAACTGTCGAGATAACTCCGAATACTTGGGTCCTATACCTCGACTAAGCACCTCACATTAGTTACGGCTGATGTTCAACCTAGACCCCAGCAACCAGCTGTAGTTATTAAGAAGCCCAAAAGGCCGTTAGGACACTGTTGCCCCACAAACCAACCTTGACCCTTCATTGGCAGTCCTACAGCCTGTGATGGCTGATTGACAGCTTTATAGGGACATGGCCAGTAGGTCAGCTTTGTCATTGAAGGTTAGGACATTAGCACACTGGGGTTGACAAGTATTTCCTCGGCAGGTAGAATAGGACATGAAACACACACGATTTCGCCACCGGAATAAACTGGAAATACTGAATCGTGTGTGCCTGGCGATATAGCAAAAGTGGGGAATCCAGTAACGGTGCGGGTTGTGGCGGAATTGGCAGACGCACACGATTCAAAATCGTGCGGGAAACCATGAGGGTTCGAGTCCCTCCTTCGGCACCATAAAACCCTTGATATATAAGGCTTCAGGAGATTTCTCCCCTGAAGCCTTTTTATTTGTATTTGGACTAACATGTAAGATCCCTTAACAGATTATGCTCATCTTTTTTCGTCCAGGCAGGCTGTCATTCTGAAGCTCACCGGGTTTTCCTTGGATCATTTAATCTCTCTTCCACAAATCAGATATCTTTACTCCCGGATGATGGTAGCGCTTCCGGCCAATAGTTTTCTTTTTGTATTGTATGGCTTCCCTGGGACACCATTGAATACAGGACAGGCACATCTCACAGTTGCCACACCACTGCAAACGGCCATCCACCAAACTAATATTGGCCCGCGGGCACAGGCGTACACATTGACCACAGTTATTACACCGTTCGGAATCAACCCAAAAGGACTTGTCGCCGGTGGGAAAACCTTTAAGAGAAAGTTTATAAATCAGGCCAAGGATGAAATTCGCCAACGCCGACCCCTGTTCCAGTGGCATGGTTTTGCGCCCCCTGATCACATCCAGGATGCCGGGCAGCCGTTCTTCTTTTTGTACAAACATGGTGACCTGTTTTTCTTCGGGCGGGGCTTCATTCCATAAAATATAGTTGCTTGGCTGTAATACGGCAAAACCGGCCTTCAATTCCACTCCCCGGCCCTTCAGCAGACCAGCCAGCTGTGGCAGTGTTCCCGCTGGTTGGCCCCCACAGGTAACAATAGCAAAAACATATTCATCACCTTTAAATTTGAGCCTACTGACAAAGTCCATGATAATTCTGGGAACTCCCCACGCATATACCGGAAACAAAAACCCCACCGTATCGGCCTTTATATCTATAAACTCTGCAGAAACAGAAGGAATAGACACCAGTTCCGTGTTATCCAGGTTTAAAGCTATATCCCTAGCCATTTGCAGGGAATTACCTGTTCCGGAAAAATAGAATAGTTGAGTACTCATGGTTTTGGCCTCCAAGCTTCCTGATACTTTTGGAAAATTAATCAATACGGGCAAATACAGAGTTGACCCGGTTTTTGAGGGGTTTTATGAAATTAGAAAAGACTCGCATTAGTGGGTCTCCTAATATGGATAATGGGAAGTTTATTTGTGGCATATTATTGATTAGTAAAAAGATTAGAATAGGAATTGGAAAATGAAAGCACTAATTAGATGAGTATCAAGTGGATAGTACTATAGCTCCTAACCTCGAATGCCATTCGCAACTCGCTCATTATACCCAGTCATAATTAGTAAAACCGAGGCCCAAAAACAAAAACCGGACCTCAACCAGTACCTTGATGTGAAAAAAACATTAAATTATAGTGAATTCTAGATCGGTTCCAGCGTTGGCTCAGCATTAATTTTCGTTAATCCAAATTTGCTCCTGATCAGTCAGTTTCGCACCTAGTCCCGGTGCAATTGTTTTAAAAATGCCTTGGGCCATTCTATGTGGTGGAAGTTGTAATGCTTGCTCCAATTCTAATTCCACCATGGCCGGAGCTCGGAACCGAAATCTTGCGGCTTTAAACTTCTCACTCCAAAAGGTTGATACAAAAGGAATTACAATTAATCGATATAATGATTTTAATGAACTCAGCTGGTTATACAACAACGGGAAAACTGATATTTGAAGCTTTATAGCGTGTTCCGGAATCGCCAATAAAGAAGCTCCTAAATAACAAAGACTCTTTAGTCCCAACTCCAGGTCGTTATTATATTCGTTACCTTTATCAAGAATCTCCTTCCAACTAACTTCATGTACAAATACCACTTCCACAACGTTAGCAGCTCCAGTCCAAAGACTCGAACTGACTGCTTTTATACTTACTTGATGAAGTAGATCAATTACGGTTTTCGCGAGAGTCCTACATCTCTCAGGATCTACATATTTCAAAGTAGCTAACCTTAGAAAGATTGGAATTACGCTGAAAAATACAGCATTTGATTCTACATTAATCCAATTATCATTTGGTTTTGAGCCAAGTATGCTGTTAATATCAAGCTTTTCGCCAGGCTGGTTACCAGATTTCGTTTCCAATTTTAATGCTTGAAAAGTAGCTCCAATATCTAATGAAAGACTAACTACTTCTAGAAACCGGTTTTCAACAATTAAATGAGGTAATGCCTCTAAACCTGTAGAAATTAAAAGTGCTATTTCACTGTCACATCCATGGGACATTTCCAACGCACGTAACCCCCACCTGGGTACTTGTTCGTATTCCCCAATAGCCTCCGCGTATTTTGATATGTGAGTAGCTACCATCCAGTCTTTGTTTTCATTATAAAAAGTTGCGGCTTCAGCTGAAAAATTCAAGAATATTCCTCTTTGTGGAGCAGCGTACTCTTCACCGTTACCAATAGTTTGCGGGGGCCTACCCTGGCAAGCCAAAGAAGTAAGGTATCCCGAGACGTGACCAAAAACAACGAATAAACTTTTCCAGTCAGTAGAGTCTTCCTTACAATTTATTAACCGTTCTGTCGCTTCAACCCAAGGCTGAAAAGCTTTGCGGATACCATCTTTTAACCATAGACTTAAAGCATGCTCCCCAAGTGCTTTAACAAGTGTTGTTTCTGGTACAACTTCATTACTTCTAGCTAATTCCACAGCTAGTTCAGTATAGACAGTCGACTGAATACAATCTTCCGGACCTACTAATTTACTTAAGTACAACAACACCTGTATACGTTCTAATACGTATGAATCGGTATCACATTTTAAAGCATCTAAAAGCCACTTTGTAGCGTCCTTTGGTTTATTTGCATAGGCCAACTGTAGTCCAACAGCCTCTTTTATTACAAACTGAACTGTTTGATCCGCCGAAGCTAATGTTAGAGACTCCGTGGCCAATTCAAGTGCACGGTCTATATCTTTGATATACTCGCCATATACAATTATTTGGGCTCGAATTGAGCAGGCCCAAAGTAATTCTAGCCCTATCGCCTCAGCTCTAACCGATAATTCATTAGTTACCTCAGCTATACTTCTCCAGTTCTGTTTGGGTACCGGTTTTCGAGCTTCTTTCAACCAGAGGGTATTGCTCACCATCATACAGCCTTCTACAGCAATGAGACTATTAAAAGCTTCTTCTCGCTGTTCTGGAACTAGTTGTTCTATTGTGGACATCCAATTGCGAAGGTGATTTTGTGTATTTATCCCGACTAAGCTAATCCAAATTGTGGATGACAAAGGTATTGGAAATTCCTCGTTTAAAACTTTTTCTGCCCCTAACTTAAGGGCCTTTAATAGGTATCCGTTGGCTCTGTCAGGATCAATTCCGGCTCGAAGCAATCCACATAAAATAGCCGCAGATAAAACTCCAAACGATTCTTCATTGGTTGCTTCTTCCATAAGACGATCGAGTTCATTCAACAAGGCTTCTGTATTTTTGCCGAGTTTCTCACATGCAGCAATCTGAGTAGCCCTTAAAAACAGCTTTGTATCCAGTTCCATTCCATCGGGTAAAGGGATACCATACCATAAATCAGTTAACCCATAATCTAGAACTTTTTTATCTTCACTTCTAATTGAATTAAAAGCTATAGCTAATATCTGCCCTGCTTTATTGAATTGCTTGGCTGAGCAAAAATGGCTTACTGTTTTCATGATATCAACTGGGCCTAACTGACCCTTACCAATTATTGACTCTCCCAGTTCATTATGTACGTTTATTTGAGTATCAGCTGTCAAATTACCACTACCAAGATGATTCAATAATGGTGAGATAATATAAGTATCTGGACTATCTTGCTGAACCCATAGTCCCAGCACTGAACTAATCTTCTCAAAAGGATGCTGAATAGATGGGTTAACATTGCTTATTATCGAAACATCGCTATCCCTAAACGTGCTTCCTACTAAATTTAATCTATATAATAAGTCGCGGCTGTCAGGTTCATGAACAGTTGCCATTAACCAGGCTTGAGTTTGCGAAAATAATTCATCTGCATGTTCCCCACTTATAAGTCCCCTAAATGTAGCTTCAGAAAATACCCATTCAGTAGAAGCAAAATATCGTATAACAGCGGCAATTAATGAGGGATGCCCTCTCGTCACTGACCTTATAAACTCAAGTCTTGCCTCAGTGAGGAAGTTTTGCGGGGAATTGTTAACTTTAAATAATTCTGAAATCTCTTCGTCGGAAAACCTTGGAGTATCGATTTTTGCGAGTTGGTCTCCCAAAATAGTTTTGAATTGTACATTAAAAGGATGGGAGCTGGTAGATAAAATTTTAATATTATTTATTGAACACGCTTTGGCAAGCATGGCTAATTTTTCGTTAAGTGAATCGCCATCTAGTATCCGGGGTAAATCATCCAACACCAGAATGTCTCCTGAATCCAATTTTGAACATATATAATTAGCCCAACTTTGATATGAAGCAAACGGTGCTGATCCAACCAGAACAGTTAAAGCTGAATCAATACTAGCACTTGTTTGTAAAGAATTTAACCCGCGTAACCTTATCCATGCTTTACAAACACCCAAACTTTCACTCATTAAAAAAGCCAATAAAGTCTTTCCACATGCAATGTCTCCATGTATTCCAATCCATGTTTTACTGCGATTAGCCGTTATTAAGTCGCAAACTGTCTGTTGCCTCTTTATTAAATTATTAGGGACGAGAGGCAAGTCTATAAATGGAGTTTGGATAGAGTGACTAATAGTAGCATCCATACCGACTTGGCTTGCCAGTTGACAGACTTTATTATCCAGTTGCGCTACAACCTGCTGTTGACTACTAAGAGTTTGCTCAATATTTATTACTCTATCTTCCAGTTTAGTTAATAACACTTTTAATTTAACTCTTATGGATTCCTCTATTTGATCTATTGAAGTTGCTAGATTTATTTTTAGGTCATCAGAAGATAAACGCTTTATCCCTGAATTAGATAACAATCTAAAAACGCTGATAAATAATTTATAATATTGTAACTCAGCAACATCTACTGAGGCTGCATAACCTTCATCGATTAGTTTTTGCTGAGTTTGCCTTTCAAGGTTTACAGGTGATGGATTTAATGTACTCCACTCTACCTTCGAAATAAAATCGAAAAGGTCATCTTCAGTTGCTGTAGTAATAAAATTACGCCAAACCTCCCAGGAATCCTTATTGAATTTAGCTGGCCTGAGTGCCTCCTCGAGAATGCTCTTCAATCCTCTAAGTAGTTCTGGTCTATCGTCTTCACCAATGGTCCCATTCCTTAGTTGATCCCACGCTGTAAGAGCGGAAATTTTTTTTAAAGATAATGGGGCATTCCTTTCCTTGCCGACCTTTGAGTTTGTTACATATCTAAAAGTTAAATTTAAACCAGGATTGTTATGCAGGTGTTCATAATATGAAGCCAGGGCATTGATTGCCTCAGATGATCGTAAGGTTAAATTCGTATCACGGTGTTTCACTTGTTCAAGTATTCTTTGTTGCTCTTCTTGTGAACCGCTAAGTGCTAAATGAACTAAATCTATATCTTCTCCTCTTTCAAGTTCCAATACTTCTCCGGGGTTAAGTTGTAACCAGCGGTCAATAATAAGATCAACTTGATAAACATATCCTCTAATTGTCGCCCAGGCATCCCGCTCTCGAGGTGGATTAAATTGAGGTGTTGTCATTTGTTTCTCCCCCAGGTTACTCAACAGTCTGATTCTCTCTTAGAATCTTAAATACAAACCTTAACATAGACATTAATTATTTCTTACAATCATAATTGTTAAATTATAACACACTTCTTAACTTCTTCAAAGATAGTGGAAATTCACACTTCCCCTAATAGACATCTTGGCCGTTTATGGATAATGTGCAGTTCACAACGTTTGCTAATCAGTAACATCTAGGAGAAAACCATATCTGCCATCGTTTTCTTCTTTTGTAAAGTGAATAATATTAGTATTCTTATAATCTATATCAGGGATTTCGTTTTCAATCACAATTGTTTGTATACCATCCTGATTATTAACTATATTTTCAACAAGAGCATTACGTATAGTTTCTGACGGCTTTTTGGTTTCCTTTTCCTTGAGGGAGAGAATAGGAGAATCTAACACCAAGAAATCAGGAGAGTACTTTGCTTTACTATGCATATACCTTGATAATACGATTGCCACCACAGAATTGAAATAAGCATTATACCCCTTACCATTGGAACTTTTCTTTTTCCCATTTATTACGATATCCATATCTGCCTTGTCAAATATCACTGAAAGCAAGTTGTCATATTTGCAATTTTCAAGAAAAGATTTAATGTCATTACTAAACTTAGAAATAAAATCATAATTAAGGTGCTCTTTTACTTTAAACTTCAGCTTGCTTTCTTCGTCAATCTCATTTTCAATCATATCAGCTGTCTTTTGATCAGCGATTCGTTTGAGAATAGCTATTTCATTCTGGCGTTCAATTGCCGCTTTATAGGCAGTCAGTTTTTCCTTCAATGAAGAAAGTTGTGGCTTTAATTCTTTTTCAACAAGATATTCAGAAGATTTCTTTTTTGTCATCAGTATTTCAATTGTGAATGATAATATAAAAGTGTACCACTTCAGCACCTTTTGACAGTGAATTAGT